>CAVYKK010000025.1:0-90913 GCA_963769045.1 uncultured Methanocellaceae archaeon | reverse complement strand
GGCGGCAGCCTCGTGACCAACCTGGATGCCATCACGAAGGATTACATCGGCACCGCAGGCCTGATCGAAGAGCTCAAGGTCGGCGACGACGAGATGATGCTCGTCAGCAAGTGCAAGGACCAGAAGGTCATCTCTATCATCCTGCGCGGAACCACGTCTCACATCCTGGACGAGTACGAGCGGGGCATCGACGATGCGCTGCACGCAGTCCAGAACGCGATTATCGACGGCAAGATCGTGCCGGGCGGCGCGGCGGTCGAGGTAGAGCTGGGCATGAGGCTCAAGCAGTATGCGTCCACAGTCAAGGGCAAAGAGCAGATGGCCATCGAGGCCTACGCGAACGCGCTTGAGATCATCCCCAAGGCGCTGGCGAACAACGCCGGGCTGGACGTGATCGACATGACTATCGCCCTCAAGCACAAGCACGACAGCAAGAAAGGCGTCAACTACGGCCTGAACGTGTACGAAGGCAAGGCCATCAACATGCTCGAAGCAGGTGTCGTAGAGCCGCTGCGGATCAAGACGCAGGCGATCAAGAGCGCCACCGAGGCGGCTTGCATGATCCTGCGCATCGACGACATCCTGGCCGCGGCCGAGGTCAGGAACCCGGCGGGCGGCGCTCCCGGCATGATGTAATCGTGCCTGCAGAAGCAGTACACAAAGTGCGCTAAACAGGGGCAAACGCCCCTGGCCCTTCTTTTTTTATTACAAGCGCTTTTTATCCTTATCCACAAATATATTATAGGACTAATGTAGATACTACAGTCCGTACGGTAATGGGAGAGAAAGAATGCTATACAAACAATGGGCCCTCCTTGCGGCTATGATATTGGTGGTCGCGCTGGCTGTCAGCGGATGCGCAGGGCCGGCGGCACCACAGGCGAAGAACGATACTCCAAAGGACGTTGTCATCAACTTCTGGAAGGATATTGACAGTGGTGACTATAGCGCAGCTTACGATATCACCTATCATGTGCAGAACATTTCCAGAGACATGTGGATCAACGAGCACAGGGCCATGTGGGGCGACAATGGCACTAACCTCAAAGTATACAACTTCACTGTGATCGGCAACACCACGATTGACCCGGACACATTCCAGGGTAACTTCAGCGCGGTCGAGTCAGTCATCGTACAGACCGATGTGGCCTACTACGGCAAGAACACATCGGGCATCTCCCAGTTCGCCGCGGTAAAGACGGCGGACGGCTGGAAGTTCTTCGGCTCGTATTGAGCCGCCCTTTTTTATTTTAGGTCCTACGTTTTATGTGGCAGGTCTGCACTAACCACACTTAAGCCGTGATTATACAAAATGTACATTTGTATATATTGTCGCTATAATACATCCAGAATATATCCAATAATATCAAAATAATTTTACCGGAAGGATTAAATTTATATATTCAGATGGTGACAATTATTATTAATGATAGTGCTGGACAGTACAACCAGGGCCTACCGCCTTAACGGGGATACGATTTCGGAGGCTTCGCTCGACACGGTGCTCAACGCAGCGTATGCGATGCTGGCCAACAATGACGAGATTGTCCCGCAATTCGACGACTGGAACATAGAGGAGGCCATCCAGGATGGCGACCGGGTGCTCAGCTATTCCACCATCACTGACACCGGCAAAGAGCTGCGCATATCGTTTTCGTTTAACGAGATGTTAGCCCGGATCGCGCTGCTGTCCGGGGAAGACGAGTGCTTCGTGGGCGAAAGCCTGCTCTGTACCCTCAAGTCCCGGGATAAGTACACGATAGAGGAGTGGCTTTAGGCGTAAGGCCGCCACCGGCGGCTTCAGCCGCGCCCATTTTATTCGGATAACTTTTTTTCGTTATGCAAGGCTTTATTAACATGTACAAACATGTACATCATAGTATCAATTAGTGCATAATTGCTTAAGGTGATCAGATGGTTAAAGACGTGACCAAAGTAACTCTTGATGTTGACGAAGTGCCGAAACAGTGGTATAACATCCTCCCGGACCTGCCCGAAAAGCTGCCGCCCGCGTTGCATCCGGCGACGCGCGAGCCGGTAACACAAAAGGACTGGGAGCCGCTGTTCCCGAAAGGCCTGATCAGGCAGGAGTATTCAGAGGAGCGATATATCACCATCCCGGAAGAGGTCAGGGAAGCCCTGATCGCCATCGGTCGCCCGACACCGCTGCACCGGGCAAGGCGCCTGGAGAAGTATCTCGGCACCCCGGCCCGCATCTACTTCAAGCGGGAGGACATGTCACCCGCCGGCTCTCATAAACCCAACACAGCCATAGCCCAGGCCTACTACAACTATAAGGAAGGCGTGGAGCACCTTACGACCGAAACGGGCGCAGGACAGTGGGGCTCTGCCTTGAGCGCCGCCTGCGCCCTGTTCGGGCTCAAATGCACCGTGTTCATGGTGCGCTCCAGCTACGACAGCAAGCCATACCGAAAGTACGTCATGAAGATGTATGGCGCCAACGTCTCCGCCTCGCCCAGCATCAAGACGAAGTTCGGCCAGCAGACGCTGGCGAAGGACCCCGCGTGCGGCGGCAGCCTCGGCATCGCGATCAGCGAAGCGATCGAGACGGCAGTCACGAGCCAGAAGGCGAAGTACTCGCTGGGCAGCGTCCTGAACCACGTCATGCTCCACCAGACCGTGATCGGCGAAGAGGTCAAGGCCCAGATGAACAAGATCGACGAAAAGCCGGATATCATGATTGCCTGCGTCGGCGGCGGCAGCAACTTCGCAGGGTTCACGTTCCCGTATATCTACGAGAAAAAGAAAGGCAAAGTCGATACCCGCTTCATCGCGGTCGAGCCGGAGAGCGTGCCGTCCATGACCGGCGTCGCCTCGGGGAAAGCCCGGTACGAGTACGACTTCGGGGACACGGCCGGCATGACGCCGCTGCTCAAGATGTGCACGCTGGGGCACGATTTCATGCCACAGGCAATCCATGCGGGCGGCTTGAGGTATCACGCTATGGCGCCGACCGTCTCTCTGCTTCACCAGGCAGGGAGCATCGAGTGTGAGACAGTAGGGCAGGACGCGACCTTCAAAGCGGGACAGCTCTTCGCGAAGACCGAAGGGATTATCCCTGCACCCGAGTCGTCGCACGCCATCTGTTCCGCGATCAACCACGCGCTGGCGGCAAAGAAGGCCAACGAAGAGAAAGTCATCGTGTTCAACCTAAGCGGCCACGGGCTGCTGGACTTACAGAACTACGCTGATATGCTGGGATTCTAGGCTTTTTCGTCTACCTGCCCCATTCTCCCTTTTTATTTTTCCGTCATGGAAGGCTAATTTTTACATGTTTCCTGCGGGAGGGCTGCACGATAAATGTGGGTTTTGTATTTGCGCACGTCCGCACAGTGTCAAGCGGGGATAGAATGGCGACAATGCAGGCAGAGCGGCCAAAAAAGCTGGCTGCGACCATGAAAGCGATACGGTTCCACGCGTTCGGCGGCCCGGACGTCTTACGCTGTGAAGACGTGCCGAAGCCGGAGGCGAGGGCCGGAGAAATCCTGATCAGGAACAAGGCGGCGGGCGTGAACCCGATCGACTGGGAGGTCCGCGCGGGATACTTGAGAGATATGTTACCGGCCAGGCTGCCAATGATACCGGGCGTGGACGTGGCCGGTATCGTAGACACAGTCGGAGACGGCGTTTCAAGCTTCAGGAAGGGCGACGCGGTCTACGGCTTCCTGGGCGCGGGGGCCGACGGCACCTGGGCCGACGGCACCTACGCCCAGTATGTTGCCGCGGATGCGGCGGCGCTCGCCCCGAAGCCGCAGAAGCTGGACTTCGTACAGTCGGCGGCCATACCACTCGCCGCCATAGTCGGTTGGCAGACGCTCTTCGATATTGCCAATCTTCAGCCGGGCCAGTCCTTGCTCATCCACGGTGCCTCCGGCGGCGTCGGCCACATGGCCGTGCAGCTAGCCAAATGGAAGGGTGCAAAGGTGATCGGTACGGCATCGGCAAAGAATGCGGACTTCGTGAAAAGCCTCGGCGCCGACCAGGTGATCGACTATCATACGACGCGGTTCGAGGACGTTGTGCATGATGTCGACGTGGTGCTCGACACGCAGGGCGGCGACACCCAGCGGCGATCGTACCAGTGCCTGAAGAAGGGAGGCATACTGGTCTCCACACTCGTCGGCATCGAGGACCCGGGCCTGGCGGCAAAGTACGGCGTAAGGGCGACCGGCTACCTGGCCCAGCCCAACGGCAGCGAGCTGCGGGAGATCGCGCGGCTCGCAGACCAGAACGTAATCCGGCCGGAGGTTTCGAAGGTGCTGCCGCTCAAGGATGCCGCGAAGGCTCACACGCTGAGCGAGACCTGGCACACGCGGGGAAAGATCGTCCTCACGGTGAGCGATTAGTGACTAACGGGCCGGTGAGGCAGTATGCACACTGGCGCCTTAGTTAAAAATATGGGGGTAAAAAAATTAGGCGGTCCCGACGACCCTGACCATGGTCCCCGTGCCTGGGCTTCACGCCCGATGCGTTGAACCGGCGCCTGAGACTGGTGAAGCCCCGCCTGCCATCCTGGCTCAACCGGGTACGCATGAATAATATCACAGCCGGCGGCACGCCGGTCGGTATCCGGTTCTCGCGCCAGGACGGCGAAACGCTAGTAGACGTTATCAACAAGGGCAGAGGCCTGGAAGTGCTCGTATCGTATTGAGCAAGAACAGACGTACGTAAGCTCTTCATTTTTTAGTGGACTACGCCATTTATCCGAATTTATCCATGGATAATGATTAACGCATTTTATACTTCATCGTTGAAGTGAGGAGATACATTGGAAAAATATGATGTGATAGTTATTGGCTCGGGCGGCGGGAATCACGTGGTCGCGGGCGCCGCTGAAGCAGGGATGAAAACGGCCCTGGTCGAGCACGGGCCGGCGGGAGGCACCTGCCGTAATACGGGTTGCATACCGTCGAAGACGCTGATCTATCCGGCCGACGCGATCAGGGACTTTCAGGACGCCAGGGCCGTCGGGGTCAACGGCACCATAGACAGCGTGGACTTTAATCTGATAATGGAAAGGATGAGGTACATCGTCAACAAGGGACGAAGGGATTCAGAGGACCTCATCAATCGGTTTGATAATGTGACATGGTATAAAGAGACGGGGGTATTCACGGGCGACCATACTTTAAAAGCGGGCGATGAAACGATCACTGCGCCCCGGATCGTAATAGCGTCGGGCGCCCGGCCGGCCATACCGCGCATACCCGGCCTCACGGAAGCCGGATTTTTGGACAACGTCTCCGTCCTGAAGCTGGAGAAGCAGCCTAAAAGCCTCATCATGATTGGCGGCGGGTTTATCGGCTGCGAGTACGGCCACTTCTTTTCGGCGATCGGCACCGATGTGACGATTTTGGGGAGGGCTCCATTGTTGCTGGAACACGAAGACCCCGAGATAAGTAACATCGTCATGAAAGCCCTGTCCAGGCACATGAAGGTCAATACAAGCCATGAGGCCAGCCGCATCGCCGTCGAAGGCGGAAAAAAGGCGGTTTATGCGAAAAACCTCGCCGACGGTAAAGAGTACCGGTATGAAGCTGATGAGATATTCCTCGCATCCGGACGAAAGTCAAACGCGGACATGCTGGAGCCGGAGAATGCCGGCGTGGAAATGGACAAAAAAGGCTGGATCAAGGTGGACGAGCACCTCAGGACGAACAAGCCCGGCATCTACGCCCTTGGCGATGCTACGGGCAGGTACATGTTCCGGCACACCGCGATCCACGAGGCGTTCGTCGTCACGGCGAACATCCTGCATGGCGACTCGCAGGTGTTCGACACGCACGCGATCCCGCACGCAGTGTTCACGCACCCACAGGTGGGCGGGGTCGGACTGCTGGAATCGGAGGCCGTCAGGGCGGGCCATAACATTCTCGTTGGCCGTGCCAGGTACATTGACGTCTGGAAGGGCTATGCCATGGCTGAGGAAGACGGGCTCGTCAAAGTCATCGTCAATGCGGACACTAATCAGATCCTTGGCTGCTCCGTCGTGGGCAAGGATGCTCCCAACCTCGTTCAGCAGGTCGAATATCTCATGAACACCGACGGCCAGGGCCTGAGGACGATGAAACGGTCACAGGTGATACACCCGACGATCAGCGAGGTCATTGCAAAAGCGTTCTCCAGCCTGGAACCACGGAAAGCCCCCGCCGAAAGTCCCGGGATGGCGGAAGCTCCGACTTGAATGCGATGGCTGGCGCTGCTACACGTGACATAGTTCGTTAATGTAATCTCAAGGATACGTGAGCAGAGGCAAGATAACGCCCGTCCTCACTGCCCATTCTCGCTCATCGGACGTTTACCTGCTTCTTGTTCTCCCAGATGCCGTGCAGGTTACAGCTCTCCCGGGCGACCAGCGTCGTGCTCTTGTCCAGGGCTACCTTGAACGTGACCCGGGGGTAAGAGAATTTGGGCTCGAGCTCTTCCCGGCAAATCTCCAGGTTACTATCGCTCCGGCCAAGGCTTATCCACTCGATGAAGTGCGCCAGCTCGCTCGGGTGGTCGATGTCCACACCGATATTAACGGCTACTTCGAACGGCTTGTTCGCCTCCACCGTGTCCGGGCACTCGATCCGGGGCCAGTGCGCCTTTTCGAGGTATGTCATATTTTTCAGGTCCCCGGGATAATTGACCTGGCTAAACAAATCGGGAGTGGTTTCGGTTGTCTTCATCATGTTCATCACCGTGTCCAATGATCAGATGTACCGGTTGCCCGGCCCCCATTTGAATGATCATCAAACATAACAAATTAAAATTAAATATATAAATGTAATCCTGAAATTATGGCAGCGACTGGCTTGCCCGACGACAAAACAGGCCAATCCCCCACTCGCAAACGGGTGAGGGGGTCACTCTCATATTTTCGCTATCCTGCTCGTTTCCATTTCCTTCGCGACCTTTGCGTTTTTTCCGAACGGGTGCCGCCCGTATCCGTGCCTCAAGAGGGCGACCGCCTTCCGGGCGTCCATCCCGCTGCCACGGGAGGCAAACAGCTCCATCACGGACAGCGATATCACGGGAATGTACAATTCCTTGTCGATGGCGTCCTGCACCAGCCAGTTCACCTCTCCCGTGTCCTCCACGTACGGCGGTATGCTGTCGAAGTCCCGTTCCCTCAATCCCTGCGCCATCAGCTCGACCAGCCAGCCCCGGATGACCGAGCCGTGGGACCAGTTCTCGAAGATCTTCTCCAGGTCGAGCTTAAAGCCGCCGTGGCGGAGCAGTTCCACGCCGTCGCCGATGGCGTGGTTCATCCCGAACTCGATGCCGTTGTGCACCAGCTTCACGTAATGGCCCGTGCCCGGCTCGCCGACCCGCACCAGGACCTCGTCGTCCGAAAAGTCTGGCCTCGCCATGTCAACAACCCTGATGGAGTCCTTTTTCCCGGGGTCACCACTGCAGCATTCATATTTCAAAATTATATTAAAGCGAGGATATATTTTTCTGCCTCTAATCGAGTTCTTCCTTTTTCCCCGATGCGACAATTTTCCTCTCCCACTTCTCCGTGCCCTCGGATATTTTGTTGAAGTACGCCCACGAGGCGAAGATCAGCGCGATGCCGACCGCGACCGCCGCTGATTCGAACATGTAGACGTATTCTACCGGATTATGGCTGAAGCGGAAGACCATCGTGAGGAACTCTATGCAAAGCGAGATAATGATCACGGTCAAAAAGCGTGACATGAAATGCCGGATCTTGCCCGGGTGGTCCATCTTTATCATGCTCGCGATCTCCTCGTCGTAGATGGTCTTCGCCAGCTCGAAGACGGCGGCGGCTATCGTGGTAAAGCCGATACTTTCGAACAGCGTGGTGATCACGACGTTCGGCCACGAGGTGACCGCCTGCCACAGCCGATAAAAAGCGAGGCAAATGAGCATGATCGAAATAAGGACGAACGATATAGTGACCAGGTAAAAAATTATGGATGATGTGAGGCCCAGGACTTTCAACGATCTCTTCGGAGAATCCGGCATATGTTATAGGGTCTGATTATCTGATCTTAAAAATAATTCACAGTATCAGCGAAGCTTGCCGGAATGGCCCGGAGACGTTATTTATTGCCTGTTTCAGGACTGGTTCGCATCCGCAAGGAGACTTCCTGATCATGAAGATCACTGGCGTCTACCAGTGTGCCCCCCGGTCCCAATGCAGGAGCTTAAATCCTCTGATTTTTTCTTCTCCTGCGGGTACCCAGGTAGGGCAGGACGCCACCTTCAGGGCGGGACAGCTGTTCGCCCGGACGGAGGGCATCATTCCTGCGCCCGAGTCGTCACACGCCATCTGCTCTGCGATCAACCATGCGCTCGCGTGCAAGAAGACCGGCGAAGCAAAGACCATCGTCTTTAACCTGAGTGGCCATGGGCTGCTCGACCTGCAGAATTAGGCGGATATGTTTGGTTTTTAAATAAGGCATGGCATATCCAGACACTCGTTCCGGATATGCCTCATTCTTTTTATCAGTATCTTTGCCAGGCTTACATTTTAAATGTAATAAAAATTCGGGATTCGTTTTTGCACACGTTGTGCCGATCATAATGCGGGGATAGAATGGCATCGATGCAGACAGAGAGGCAGAAACCACAGGCGACGACGATGAAGGCCGTGAGGATTCACGATTTCGGCGGCCCGGATGTTTTAAAGTGTGAGGACGTGCCGAAGCCGCAGGCCGGTGCGGGGCAGGCCCTGGTACAGATCAAGGCCGCGGGAGTCAACCCTATTGACTGGAAAGTTCGCGTGGGCTATATGAAAGAACTGTTCCAGAACATGCTCCCGTTGATCCTGGGAGTGGACATGGCAGGTGTGGTCGAGGCGGTCGGAGACGGGGTCACCGATTTCAAGCCGGGCGATGCAGTATACGGCTTTCTGGGCGTCGGGCGCGGCACATACGCTCAGTACGTAGATGCGGATGCATCGGCGCTCTCGCCCAAGCCAGCGTCGACGGACTTCTTACATGCGGCAGCGCTTCCGCTCGTGTCGCTGGTAGGGTGGCAGACGCTGTTCGACGTGGCCGGGCTTGCTCCCGGCCAGACCGTGCTTATCCATGGCGCATCGGGCGGCGTGGGCCACATGGCGGTGCAGCTGGCGAAATGGAAGGGTGCAAAGGTGATTGGCACGGCATCAGCCGGGAACGCGGATTTTGTAAAAAGCATAGGCGCTGACCAGGTGATCGACTACCACACGACACGGTTCGAGGATGTGGTGCATGACGCCGACGTAGTGCTTGATACACAGGCAGGGGATACGCAACGCAGGTCGTACCAGGTTTTGAAGAAAGGTGGTGTCCTGGTCTCTACGTTAGGTATCGAGGACCCGGGGCTGGCGTCGAAGTATGGCGTCAGGGCGACCGGATTCATGGCACAGCCTAACGGCAGAGAGCTTAGAGAGATCGCCCGGCTCGTGGACGAGGGAAAAGTGAGGCCGGAGATTAACAAGGTGATGCCACTGAAAGACGTGGCGAAGGCCCACGAGCTTAGCGAAACGGGCCACGTGCGAGGAAAGATCGTGTTGAAGGCAAGCGATTAAGCAAAACCAAATTCGAAAGGGAAGCGGATAGAGGCTAATCGCCAATCCTGCCGCTACGTCGTCCGATTTGGCGGCATCGTTTTTCTTTCCGCAATTTTATGGTATATTTGAAATCTGGCGTATAGAGGTGGTAAAAGATGGTGATGTTAGGATGGAAAGCGGGCCCGGAGCAGTACGATCCGCTCGAATTGCTGGACCAGGCGATCGCCGCGGAGCAGGCGGGCTTCGAATCGATTAACATGAGCGATCACTTTCACCCCTGGGACCCGGCAGGGAATGCATGCAATACATGGACGTGGATGGGCGCGGCAGCGGCAAGGCTGAACGGCATCGAGATGGGCACCGGCGTGACCTGTCCCATATTACGGTATAACCCGGCGGTCATCGCCCAGTCGGCAGCCACGGTAGAACGAATGAATAAGGGGCCGGTATACCTGGGCGTAGGCACCGGAGAAGCGTTGAATGAGTATCCATCCACGGGACTATGGCCGGACTACAAAGAGCGCCAGGACATGATGAAAGAATCTATCGATCTCATACGGTTGCTATGGACCGGCGCCGAGACGACCTTCGACGGGAACTATTACGTCACGAAGAAAGCCCGGCTGTACACGGCGCCCCGGCGGGATATCCCCATTTACATCTCGTCGCTCGTCCCGGAGAGCGCGTTCTTCGCCGGCTATTATGGCGACGGCCTTGTTACCGGCGCCAGCACGCCCGAGGTGATGAAAGCGATCATCGCCAACTTCGACGCGGGAGCAAAGGAGGCGGGAAAGGACCCGGCGAACATGCCGAAGCAGGTCGAGTGCTTCGTGGCATATACGGACGACGAGGACGCTGCGATCAAGGCATATAAACAGTACTGGGCTGGCACGATGGTCATGGCGATGTATCTCCAGAACCTGTATACACCGGAGATGTCGGCCATGAACGGGTCGATAGCAGGGACTGACACGATCAAGAGCAGGGTGTGCATTTCCCGGGACGCAGACGTACATGCGAAGTTCGCACAGCAGTTTATCGACATAGGCTTCAACCGTGTTTACTTCCACTGCGCGGGCCCGGACCAGTACGAGTTCATCAGCGGCTACGGGCGGGACGTGCTCCCGGTCATCAGAGAAAGAAATCGGCCGCATGTCGCGGCCCTGGCATAAAATCAGATCAGGACTCGATGGGTGATTCGTGTGCTTGAGCCTTCCAGACGATCGGAAATACGTGAAGCGTGGGACATTTACAAAAGGCATACCAGGTCGAATAACATTACCAATCAGCTTGTCATACGAGATGACGAGCTGACGTTCGTGACCCTGCAGAATGGCGAGGTTCCTGTCACGGATAATTACGGCTATGGCCTCTATTACCACGATTGCAGATACCTGAGTGGATTTCTCATCAAATTAATGGACGCGCCCCCGACCAGGATTTTGTCCAGCGACGAGCGGGGATTCAGGTCGACGCTCGTGGCCACCAACCCCGAAATCAAGGATTGCAAAGGCAAGCTGATCGAAAAAGAAACCATCCTGGGCAGCCTTATCGCGACCATCCCGGGCCGTCTGGAACACAACCAGACCATCCATAACTTCAACACGTTCGCAACGACAATGAACCTGACATATGAGTTCGACGCGGATTTTGCGGACATGTTTACAATCCGGGGCATTGCCCCGCCGACCAACGGTAAAGTATTGCCGGCCAGATTCGACGGCAAGAAAATTTATTTATCTTATGAAGGAGAGGACAGGCACAACCGCAACACGATTATTGCCTTCGATCCGGCACCCACGAAGGTAGAAGGCAAATCGTGCACCTTTGAGCTGAACATTGAGCCACATGAGTCCCGGACAGTTAATGTGTACATTTCCGTTGAGGATATCAGGCCGGGCCAGCGTCCCGAGGGGCCGGTCGCTAACGTCGAGCAGAGAATGAACAAAATCCTGCGGTCCTATGTGGCAGCCCTTGAGTGCTGTAACAATATACCGACCAGCAACAACATTTTCGACAGCATAATCGTGCGCTCGCTGGCCGACCTGAACATGATGCGCATGAGCCTCGACGGCGATATGTACCATTCTGCCGGTGTGCCGTGGTACGATACGCTGTTCGGGAGGGACAGTATTATTTCTGCGCTCCAGCTGTTGCCCTTCGAGGCAGGAGTCGCGAGGAGTACGCTGCTGGTGAACGCAAAATACCAGAGCGGAAAGACAGACGACTGGCGAGACGAAGAGCCCGGTAAAATGCTACATGAGCTAAGGACAGGCGAGCTGGCCAACCTGAACCTGATCCCCCAGACGCCGTACTACGGCACCGTCGATGCCACGCCCCTGTTCCTGATACTCCTGTCCGAATACATCAGCTGGACGGGCGATATGGAATTGCTCAAGCGGCTGGAAAGCAATGTAGACGCAGCCTTGAAATGGATCGACGACTATGCCGACATCGGCAAAAGGGGCTTCACGTCCTATGCGGTAAAATCCACCTCGGGAATATACAACCAGGGCTGGAAGGACTCGTTCGACTCGGTCAGCCACTCCGATGGCACGCTGGCGAAAAAACCGGTAGCTCTGGCCGAAGTACAGGGCTACGTGTACATGGCCAAAAAGCGCCTTGCGCCATTATTCAAGCTGCTGGGCCGGGAACAGGATGCAGCCAGACTGGACAGGGAGGCGGAAGCCCTGAAAGGCAGGTTTAACCGGCGATTCTGGATGGAGGATAAAAAATATTTTGCCCAGGCACTGGATGCTGACGGCCTCTGCGACGTGATATCATCGAACCCGGCGCAATGCCTGTGGACAGGGATCGTCGATCGCAAGTATGCAAAAGGCCTGGTCGACCGGCTCTTCAGGGACGACATGTTCACCGAATGGGGCATACGGACACTGTCCTCGGGGGAGAAGCGGTACAACCCGCTCGGCTACCACAACGGCACGGTATGGCCGCACGACAACGCGATCATCACCATGGGCTTGAGAAAATACGGGTTTGTCAACGAGATGTCCATACTGTTCACAGGCATGTACGAAGCGGTAAAGATGTTCGAGAACTACCGGCTGCCGGAGTGCTTTGGCGGGCTGCCACGCGCGGAATACAGCACCCCCGTGAAATACCCGGTAGCCTGCAGTCCGCAGGCATGGTCGTCGGGAGCGATACCGTTCATGTTCACCGCCAGCCTGGGAATAGCCCCCGACGCCCTGAACAACCGGCTGATTATCAACAAGCCCCATTTGCCGGCGTGGCTGGACAACGTGCAATTAAACAACCTGAAGGTTGGCAACACACTGACCGATCTGGACTTCCGGCGCGTCGAGGGCGAGACGCTGGTCAACGTGTCCAAGAAGAGCGGGGACATCAACGTGCTCATCGAGTATTAGATACTGGAATTATGCGAGTCAGCTTAAAGGGAACAGGAATGTATTGATGTAGGGACATGCATGAACAAAATATCAATGTACACCTTAAGCACCTGCCCGTGGTGCCGCAAGACCAAGAAATTTTTCCGGGACAGGGGCATACCGTTCGATTTCGTCGATTACGACCTCGCCAAAGAGGATGAGCAAAACAAAATTGCGACGGAAATGATGAAGTACACCGGCCACATCTCCTTCCCCTTTGTCAGAATCGGGGATACCGTGGTCATCGGTTTCAATCCCGAGAGGTATGAGCAGCTGCTCAAATCGGAGAAGACAGAGGTTGTTGCGAAATAGGCGGCCGGAAATGCCGGAGCGTGAGAAGAACGTACGCCAGCCGACCGGTGGTCTAATCTTGTGATCGGGCACATCGTAATGGCTTTGCCGATCAGCAGGACTCCCGATACCTGATCGTCCCGCTCACGGGACGATTTATATCTCCAGTAAACCCCACTTCTGCCGTTTCAACATTAGATCGGGCGGCATCGTTTTTCAACGCACGATTTGATAGTGTAATGGAAATTCGGTGTATACAAGGAGGATAAAAATGGTAAAATTAGGATTACAGTTAGGCCCGGAACAGAACGATCCGCTCGAGCTGCTCGACCAGTCCGTGGCGGCAGAACAGGCGGGCTTCGAGACGCTACTCGTGGACGACCACTTTCACCCGTGGGACCCGGTCGGCCAGTCGTGTTACACCTGGTCGTGGCTGGGCGCCGCGGCGGCCCGCCTGAACGGCATCGAGATGGGTACCGGCGTCACCTGTCCCATACTGCGGTACAACCCGGCGATAATAGCCCAGGCAGCGGCGACCATCGACCGGATGAGTCCCGGCCCGGTGTACCTGGGAGTGGGCACGGGCGAATCGCTCAACGAGTACCCGACCACGGGCGAGTGGCCGGACTATGACACGCGCCAGGACATGCTGCGCGAGGCGATCGAGCTGATCCGGGCCCTGTGGACCGGCGCCGAAGTCACTTTCGACGGCGACTACTTCGCCTTGAGAAAAGCGAGGCTATACACGCCACCGCGGAGGGACATACCGATCTACATCTCATCGCTCGTTCCCGGCAGCGCCTATTTCGCAGGACAGCACGGCGACGGCCTGATCTCGGTCGCGAATCCGCCGGATGTGATGCGCGAGATCATCGCCAACTTCAGCGACGGCGCCAGGGCAGAGGGAAAAGACCCCGGACAAATGCCTAAAATAGTGCTGTACAACGCGGCATATACCGACGATGCGGATGCTGCAGTGAAGATACACAAGAAGTACTGGGCCAGTACGGTCCTCCGCGCCATGTATCTGGAAAAGATCTATACCCCGGAAATGTCCGCAACGAACGGCGCCATGGTCGGGGACGACACGATCCGTAGCCACATGTGTATTTCCACCGACCCGGATGAGCACGCACGGTTCGCGCAGCGCTTCATCGACGCAGGTTTCAACCAGCTGTACGTCCACTCGTCCGGCCCGGACCAGCTCGACTTTATCAGGAATTACGGGCAAAACGTACTCCCGCTGCTACGCAAGAAAAATCCGGCAGAGGCCCCTGCCAGGGGAGTAGCCTGAACTTGATAATTACATGCAAATGTTCAGCCCTCAGGTGATATGACATGGAAAAACAATCGAAAAGAAGCATGCTGGCCATGTTCATGCTATTCCTGACATGCGCCATCATGGTATTAATGGCATTGCCAGCGGGCGTATCTGCTCAAGTGACGCGGCAGACCGGCCAGCGGCAGCAGCCACAGCAGCCACAGAGAGACCGAAAAGCCCGACGTACCATACTGGCACGTCTGGACCGACGAGAACGGGGTGAGCCACCAGGATCAGTGCAAGCTGAGCAACTTCGAATTCGCGAGCATATCGAGTGGTGCAGCGCCTTCATGGATCGACAGGCTGAGTACCCCGGGCTCCCGCGTCGTCATCCTGTACCTGCCCGCAGGCTGGGTAGGCGAGTGGCACGAAAACCCCGAGCCGCAATGGATCGTACCGCTCTCCGGCCGCTGGTTCGTGGAGACCATGGACGGTAAGCGCGTGGAGATGGGGACAGGCGAACTATCCTTCGGCAACGACCAGAACACAAAACCGGATGCCCGGGGACGCACAGGACACCGTTCAGGGGCATCAGGCGATCAGCCCTGCGTGCTAATGCTGGTGCAGGTAAAGCAGGACCCGGTGAACAGCCGGCCATGTCAGCTCAAGTAGGAGCGGCGATCCAGGCCTGCTAACAATAGGAGAGACATACTTTATCTCAGGTCACAGCGGGAAGTAATACCACGAACTTCGCGCCCTTCGCGTAGTCGCCGGGTACCCGGTCCTCAACCAGGATTGTACCACGGAAGTCGTGAACCAGCGTTCGGACGAGGTACAGGCCCAGGCCTTTTCCGAGGGCTTTACCCTGCCCACTCTGGAACCGCATGAACAGCTGGCTTTTCAACTCGTCGGGAATGCCCGGGCCGTCGTCCTCAATTGTGACCCGGTAACACTTCTTTCCCCCCTTCATCACCGGTTCCAGGCCGACATCTATGGTCAGGGGCTGCTGCGGGTCAGAATGCTTGACGGCATTCCCGATCAGGTTGGAGAACACATCTTTTATCAAGTCGTTCGCGACGATGTAGCAGGCAGGCAAAGGCTTGAAACGAATAGTCACGTCCCGGCCGGGGATGTGCGAGTAATCGGCGATCACCTGCTTCAGAGTGGCGCACAGATCGAAGTCCCGGTACTTCAGGCTCCCCGCCTCTAATTTTTGCAGCTTGCGCACGTTCTCGATCAACATAGCGCTATTCTTGAGCGTGTCCAGCGGTTTTTCGAGGAACTTCCGCTCCTCGTCTTTCAGGGGGAACGACCCGATCGCGATCTCCAGGAACCCCATAGCGATCTGGTTCATGTTGTTGATGTCGTGGCCCATCAGGTCCAGGTAGAGCTCAGCTTGAGCTTTTGCATCTTTAAGCGCTTCTTCGGCGTGCTTGCGGTCGGTGATGTCCATCCCGGTGATGATCACCGTCGGCTTATTTTGATAAGTAAAGGAACCAGCAGAGATGTCCGCCCATTTCTCACCTCCGGCCTTCGTCCGTACTTTCGTCTCGTATCTCATCGGGACATCTTTGCCCATCTGCCTCTTTTGCCCGATCGCTTTGATCTGCTCCAGGAACTCGGGAGATATCAGATCCCAGAACTTCATGGAAAGCAGCTCTTCCGCGCTGTATCCAGTCAGCTTTTGCGCTGCGGGATTGGCATAGATATAGCGGTCCTCCTGGTAGACGAGTATGGCGGCGCCGGACGTCTCGGCGAGAGCCCGGAAGCGTTCCTCGCTGTCCCGCAAGGCTTCGTCGGCCAACCTGCGCTCGGTGACGTCCTCCACCATGGCGATATGGAATTTCGGCAGACCGGACTCGTCCCCTTCCCATAGCGGCACGACCGTCAGCTTTACCCAGGCGATGGAGCCGTCGCCGCGATAAAGCCGTTTCTCCATCTGGAAACCCCGGATCTCGCCCGACAGCAGCCGGGCCATATTATCCAGGTCCGCCTGCAGGTCCCCGGGATAGGTGGTGTCCATGAAGGTGAGCGTTTTCATTTCCGATTCCGGGCGGCCCAGGATGTCGCAATATTTCGGGTTGACGTGCAGGAACCGGCCCGTGACGGAATCGATCAGGGCGATACCGAGCGGGGCCTGCTCGTAGATGCCCCGGAACTTCCGCTCGCTCTCACGCACCGCCTTTTCCATGGCTTTACGCTCGCCGATGTCGCGAAAGACGACCCGGATGGCCGGCTTGCCCTCGTAGTATACCTTGATGGCCATCGCTTCCACGTCTACGCTGCTGCCGTCAAGCCGCATGAGCTGCTCTTCAATCACCGGGACGGGGCGGTTTTGCTCGCACATGAGCCTGATTCGATCGGCCGCCATCTTTTGATAGTCCGGATGGATGATCTGTACTATCGATCTGCCGGCGATCTCCGCCGGGTCCTTTGCACCGAGAATCCGGGCCCCTACGCCGTTGATGTAAGCAATTTTACCCCCGACGTTGATCCACACGCCATCAAAAGACTCTTCCAGCAGACGCCGGGTGTTTTCCGCGGTAAAGATGATCGACTGCCCGCCTTCGCCCTCTTCCCCGGATTTTTCCAGTATGCGTATGGCCTCGTTTAATTCAGCGACTACCTGCTCACGGGTCTTTTGATCCTCCGGGCAGGCAAAACTCTCGACGGGTCCCATAAATTTCAAGATTATAATTAGATTAATATGTACTTAAAATAGTTTCACGTAAGCAGAGGTTCAATTTTAAAAAACTAACATTCCGTCAGGTCACAGCCGGCAGCAAAACCACGAACTTCGCGCCCCTCGTATAATCGCCGGGTACCCGGTCCTCGACCCGGGCACTGCCCCCGAAGTCCTCGAGGATCGTCTTCACGAGATAAAGCCCCAGGCCATGGCCGCTGGCTTTTGCACCTTCGCCCTTGAAGCGCCGGAACATTTGCCTTTTCATATCGTCCGGTATACCGGGCCCGTCATCGGCGACCGATACCTCGTAATACTTTTTGCCATCCGTCATGGCCGAGTCGACCGTGATCCATATCCTGACAGGCCCGCGGGAATGCTTGACAGAATTTCCGATCAGGTTAGCGAAGACTTCTCGCAGCAGTCCGTTTGTCCGGACTATACAATGATCGGGCTTGCTAAATTCTATGGCGACATTACGGCCCGGGACTTTCGGGTAATCCCTCACTGCCTTTGCTATGATTTCCCCCAGGTCGACATTATTGTAACGCAGCTGATCAGACTTCAGTTGCTGGAGCGTTTTAACGTTGTGAATTAGCGCGGTTTGCTGGCCCATGGTATCCAGAGACTTTTCCAAAAAATCTAAAAGTTCTTGATTGCCAGGCTTTTCGCTCTGCAGCTTTGCGATGGCGATCTCAAGATTGCCGATGGCGACCTGGTTAAGGTTGTTGATGTCGTGGGCCATGAGGTCCAGGTACATGTTCGCCAGCGACTTTTCCTTTTTCAGGTCCTCTTCGCCCTGCTTCACCATGGATATATCTGACGCCAGCGATACTACACCATTGTAATCCCCCTGCTCGTCCATGATGGGGGCGGCGGCCACGGCCACCCAGATGCGGCTGGAGTCTTTTCTCTTCAGCCTTGCCGTATACGTCTCCCTGACGCCCTTGCGCCTGCGTTCCAGGGCTTTTTTAACGGTCTCTTGGTCCTCGTCGGCGACGATATCAAACACACTATGGCATAGCAGCTCCTCCGCCGAATAGCCAAGCATGCTATGTAGTTTTTTATTCGTAAAGACGACGGCGTCGTCGGGGTTGAGAATCCAGATACCCTCTTCCGACAGGTCGACGATAAGGCGGTATGTGTCCACGCCACTGAACCGGTACGCCTCACACTGATCAGACATAACCTCACTGCTCGAACAACGACATTCAATATATATTATCACAAGAGTATTATATTAATACAATGGTATTGTAAAAAACAGCGAAGGCCGGTGAGGTCACGTTTTGTTATCCAGAAGAAAATTTACCTGTAAAACCGCTTCAGCACCCTGATCGCGTTGAGCGTAACCCATTTGCTCGGCCTGTCGTTCTCTTCGATATCGACAATGAACTTTCCGTTTAAGGCATTCTCAAGCATCCACCGGCCCTGCTTGTCCTGCTTCGAGACCATCAGGTCGACAGCCTCCTGCATCCGCTCATCGCGGAATCCGAGGCGGGTCAATATGCCCAGGATCTCCAGGACGTCCGTCTGGTACATGAGCGGAAACCCGAACTTCTTCCAGCCGGGCTTCGAGAGACGCTTGAGGTTGTGGCTTCGCTTGTATACATGATGAATGAGCATGTATTCTGCCCCGGCCTCGATGGCATTCTTCACGTCGGCGGTGCGTTTGTCCGCAGGGATTTCCGCCAGTGCTTTCAGCATCTTGACGACTCCCATGTGGCACGTGTGCCGGCCCCAGCACATCTCGATACTTATCGTAAGGCCAGCCAGGCGGCGCCACGGTGTCGCCATCGTCGAAGCGCTGGTACTTCGTCATCCACTCGATGCCCCGTTGCAGACGGGGATCGTCGAGGTACCCGAGGCGGATCAGGCTGAAGACCATGTTACCTGTCAGGCACGGGTAGACACTGCTGTGACGACCTCCGCCGGTCCTGACAGCAGTATCCTCGGAGAAGCCGCCGCTTTCCTTGTCCTGGGAGTTGTCGAGGATGAACTCGCAGGCGTTTCGGATGTGGGGATCGTTGCCGTCGGCGCCGAGCTCGGCGAGGGTGATGAGCTGCCAGACGGTGCCCTTGTATTTGGCTTTGTAGAAAGACTTAGGATTGCCCCGGAAACCAGCCTTGTCCTGGGCGGCGAGGATAGCGGGGACGGGGCCGAGCGGTCATGATATCCGCTCTGGCTTTTAGCACTTTGGAATCGTTCCCGGGCTTTTCAAGAATATCGCGCAAGGCGAAATAATGCACCGAGGGATTATCCTCTCCCAGCAGCCATTCGATCGGGTCATCGTTAAGCAGGGATCGCCAGTGAGGCATACTTAGTAAATTTACAATATACCGTTAAATAGACTGGTGTAGAGGATACTGAAAGTAAGATGAAAGATAAAACTAATGGCCCCGGCAGCGCACTCCTGATTACTCCCGCGCATAAGCTCATCGGCCGCTACATACAGGCTTTTTAGAAATTAAAATTAAATTTAAATTATAATTGAAAAGGTATAAATGCCACGAAGCCATTATACGCATCTGACCTGCCACACGAACGATAAGATTATCAAAGATACGCAGGTCATGGAATACCCGTCTATCGAGCTTATATCATCCGGATGGCACAGGGCCGGGGACGCTGCAAGGAAATTCGTAAACTACAGTCAGATTGACCAAAAATCACAGGTGGTTATTACGCAAGTCAAAAATACCCAGGTGCTCGTGCTGCTCACGTCGATGTTCATCTTCACGCTGGGCTTCGGCATTGTCATACCGGTGATCGCCTACTTCACGAAGGACATGGGAGCGACGTCCTTCGACGTGGGTATCCTGATGTCACTATTCTCCGCTATGGAGTTCGTGTTCGCGCCCCTGTGGGGCCGGATGTCGGACCGGGTCGGGCGCAAGCCGATCATGCTTACCGGGCTGCTGGGCTTCGGCGTGTTCTTCGCGCTGACGGGCATTTCCACCGAGCTGTGGATGGTCTATCTCACCCAGACGCTTGCGGGTGTCTTCGCCGCCGGGATATTCCCCGCTTCCCAGGCCTATGTGGCCGACATCACCACGCACGAGGAGCGGATGAAGATGCTGGGCATGATGGGCGCTATGATGGGCCTCGGCATGATCATCGGCCCCGCCATCTCCAGCGTCTGCGCGATCTGGGGGCTTCGTGTGCCGTTCCTGTTCGCAGCCGGGGCGGCTATCGTCACCTTCGCCTTCGCGCTGCTCTTCCTGCCCGAGTCCCGGGACCGGCGGATCGCAAAAAGTGCGAGCCATCCGAAGCTATCAATGACATCCGCCATCCGGACCCGGATCGGGGGGCTATTGTTCCTGATGCTGTTCGTCAGCTTCGCGATGGCGTGCGTGGACGGGACGATGGCATACTACATCATGGACCGGTTCGGGATGTCCGGCGCCCCGTCAAGCATGCCGGTACTCCTGGGCAGCCTGACGCTCACCGGCCCGAACGTCACGGGTATCATGTTCACCTGCATGGGCATCATCATGATCGTGTGCCAGGGCATGCTCATCGAACCGATTGCCCGGCGGTTCGGCGAGAAGCGCACTATTGTGGCCGGCATCGGATTGGTGGCGGCCGGGATGGTCATGCTGCTGGCGATATTCGACCTGACCACACTGCTGCTGGCCACGTGCCTGATCAGTATCGGCAGGAGCTTCGTCAACCC
This sequence comes from uncultured Methanocellaceae archaeon, assembly GCA_963769045.1. Classification (GTDB taxonomy): domain Archaea; phylum Halobacteriota; class Methanocellia; order Methanocellales; family Methanocellaceae; genus Methanocella_A. The sequence goes on along the minus strand of CAVYKK010000025.1, from coordinate 70,069 downwards.
GTGCGTGAATACGATGGTCTCCAAGCTGACGGACCCCGGCAGCCAGGGCTCGGCCATGGGCGTGCTCGGGTCGTTCAACAGCCTGGGCCGCGTCATGGGGCCGACGGTGGGCGGGCTGGTGTACATGTTCAGCGTGATCGTGCTGTATTTAGGTACAGCTGCGATCGCGGCGCTGTGTGCATTGGGCGTTACGAGATGGAACCGTGGACAGGAAGACAAAATAAAGGTCGCGACTCTACAGGAAGAACATGCTTGAGTAGACTGTGAAGTACAGGGAAAATATGGGCTCTGCGACATGAGCCTGACTACCCACCTGTTTCTCTTTGCGAAGGGCCGGGGGACACTTTGTCATGCCTGCCAGGACTGACCGGTCAATCACCTCAAACCACTGACTGACCAGTCAGTCCCCGGGCTTCAGGCATCTTTTTATAATGAGAAAAAGCACTAGGGAACCAAAAGCAAAATATTATTAATTATTTGTTTTATTTCAGCGGCGGCTACGGGTTTGGCTGCCCCCATACCGGACAGCCAGAACAATTATCGCATCATGGGCATTTTTACAAATATACAAACTTGGCGCTCTTTGCTACCTGGCGCTCTTGGCGAGCATGACAGGAGTCGCATGCCCGTACAGGACTGTGGCTATTGACTGGTTAGGGCTATGCATACAGGCACCAGAGAACCGTTTTATTCTCGCTGAGAGCGCAGAGACGGCGCAGAGGGCGCGGAGGCTAAGAAAGTAGGCCCATTATTAGTTAAACCAGTCTCTGCGCTCTCCGCGCCGTCTCCGCGGTCTCTGCGAGAATAAACGGATCTTGCATTTCCGGTATGCATCGCCGCTGTTGTTGTACATGCTATACGACCCCTGTCACGCTCGCCAAGGGCGCCAAGGCGAATATTAGAAATGTCAAATACTATTCAAGGATAGAAAAAATAAACTTAAAATTATTCAATCTTTATGGTATTTACCCATTATTTGACCCTTTCTACCTTTGCTTGTTGTTCGTTGACGTATTCTTGAATCGCTGTGAGTTTTAGGGTTATTAATCCGTTCTTTAGCCATATCTCTCACCTCCTTTAAATTATTTAGAAAAGCCCAAAGCCCCCTTTGTTTTTTGGCATTTTAACTTTCGGGAGTTTAACATCTGGGAGACTAACATCAAATGGATTTGTTGAAGGTTTCTTTCTATAGTTCTTTTCAACTTTTTTAAGACGAGCTTTATGTGTCGTTTCGTCGTGGCAATTAGAACAAATAGCTCGACCATTTTTTACATTGGTAATACCATTTTCCGACCATGGTTTCACATGATCATACTGTGTAGAGGCAAGTTTTAGGGGTTTTTTACATAATGCACATTTACCTTTTTGTCTATCGAAGATTTCCTTTTTCTGAGTTGTAGTGAAAGACCTTCTTTTATCTCTACCGCTATCTTTCGAACCGAATAGATCATCTCCGAACATTAACCAACCTCTTATATTATTCTAAAAATTATCACTACATATATTTATTGGTATATATGACAGTGATTTTTTGATACATAATTTCCTGGATCATAATGTGGGCTCTGTCAGGAGATAGCATAGTCGTAGTTGACCATGGGCCAGTCGGTCCCGTTTTTTGTGTCTGTAGACAGGCTTGCAGCTATCACGTCGCCGCGGGTAATGACGGGAGCGTTCGTGTTTAACGTCATTGATACCCATACGAGTATTACGATGGTGACAAGCGCCAGGCACTGCACTAGGATTAAAAGTCTCTTCTTCACAGGGCACCAACTACTCGAAAGCTGTATAACTAAGGATTTATTTGAGGTCGGGGAGTTAATGGCTACTCAAAGAAAGTGCAGAATAGTGAAGAATGATGAATATTTATATTATCAGCCAAGAAGCCTCACGCACATTTGCATATTTTTTTCTGGGACGAGGGTATCCTATGCCGAAGACAGGATGCAACAGAATCAAGAGCACTAAAAAGTGAGGAGTAATATTGTAAGGAAATCTTATTACAGCCCAAACAAGGTATGAATGTAAAATTTATTGGTAAATTTAGATATTATTTTTTGAACGTAGACTATATAATTTTTGAATAAAATGTATTTTTTATCAATATGTAATCGATAAATTAATGATAATGCTACTATAATATCACTTACTTAGTAAGCGGTGTGTATTGTGAAATGCGATAAATGCGGTTCCGATGTTCCTGATGAATCTAAGTTTTGTAGTAATTGTGGAAACAGTATAAACAAACCAATAATTGATACACCAAACCAAGATCCCATAGGGACTTCGATTGTAAAACCTGAAAATGATCTGGTAAAACCATTACAAGAAAAAACAAGTAGTATCAGTAAAAAGAAAACAGGAATAATGGGATTGGGATTAACAATCCCCATAGTTGGATTCGTTATTATCATTGGAGTTATCCTTGTATCTGTCGGAGCTTTTTCAATTCCTGCAATGCAGGTTACTACGATAACCCAAGAGCAAAAACAAATACCTTATCAAGAAACAGTAACTGCTCCAGTACAGGTAGCCTACCAAGAAACAACACAAGTACCATATCAAGTTCCTTATCAAGATACAACACAAAATACTGTGAATTTGAAATATGATTCAACATATGCGTGGGATGGCAGTGGAATTCTTGATTGGGGAATTGATGTAACTGTATCAATCACAAACATAGACATCGAAGCAGGAACATTTACTGGAAACGTAAATTATTATGATGGAAATATTTTAAAAAATTCACAAAGTAAACCTGTAACCTTACAGTCGGGTCAAAAACAGGATATTATTTTTAGAGATGATAGTTTTGAGTATACATTTGACTGGGATAGCCGCTATAATGTACAGGTTTCAATCACCCCCGGACAACGGACTGTAACATCTTCTGAAACTAAATACAAGACAGAATATAGGACCGAATCTGTAACTAAATATCGGACTGAAGAACAGACGAAGGTTGTAACAAAATACAGAACTGAGAACCAAGATGTATACAGTAATAAGACTGTGACAGTATGGCAATATATAACAGGTAATTACTAATTATCGGAGGCTGAAGTAATGAAACCCATGGTAATTATTATTTTACTAATTTTTTGTATTACAATATCTGGATGCTTAGGTTCTACAGTGGTTGATCGAAGAGTGAGTACAAGCAGCCAAAATACCCAAAATGCTCCACCAATAATTGATGATACTTCAAGTAATAAACAATCTGCATTAAGCGATTATGAAGCAAAAATCAGTATAGCAAGTATTGAGCAAAATTCACTAAAGAGTTATGGCGGAACTGCAGGTAGTTATGTAAGTGTTGATGAGTATAAATCTTGGATTGATGGATATAAACAAAGGCTTGATTCTTACACATCTAAATGCTATGAAGAGATCGCTGCAGGCCAGAAATATAAAACCTATCTCGAAGTTGGAAGTAGCGAATATAGTAGAGTAATAAGTAATGAAGATGCATTAAATAATAATATTAATACTTATACCAATACTTACAATCAGCTTTTGGCTGATTACAATAAGAAAAGGTCTATCGCTAATGCCGCAAGCATTTATAACGGCAAAATTGCTGCAGTTAATAGCGCACAAAAAGACCTAAATAATTATATTAATTCTGCTGGATCACTCTCATCATTAACACCAGATTGGATCAATGGATATGGTCAAAAAGTAGACACCTATACAGCTGCTTGCGATCAAGCTGTATCTGAAGGGAGAAACCTACAACAGTTCTACGCATTTGGGAGTAACGAGTATAATCAGTTATCCCAAACTGAAACAATTCTATTGAAAAATGAAAATGATGTAAGAACAAGCTATAATGAACTTAAATCGGGCAATGAAGATTTATTATCATTAATAAGTATCATTAAATTTATTGCCCTTTTTTAATTTTAATTTTTTTATAAATATTTGTTTTTTATAATATAATTTTTTTTATATATATCCCATTTTCTATATAAGCTCGTTCTTCCACGCGTCGTTATACGAATTCTTGGCATCTGGTTGGTGAACCATGTCTTATATGGGAGATCGAGGAGCGGACTGAGCTTAGGGTGCTAGAACATAAACTTTGTAATTTTTAATAAACCTTCGCGGCCTCTTAACCTCTGTCCCTCCAATCTAAAAAAAGTCTCTGTAACCTCCATCACCTCGGTAACCTCTTCTCCGTACCTCTTGTACCCCCCTGACCTCCCGGTTCTGAATTGTATCGTCGCACTGTACGAGGAAGGATTATCGTGTATAGTCCGCCCGGGGAGTTTAAGGAGTGCATAGAGGTACGGAGACGTGGTAATGGAGGTAAAGGAGGTAAAAGAGACTTTTTAAAACGGAGGGACGGAGGTCAAGAGGCTGTGGAGGATATCTATAAAAGAAAACATTGGGTACGCTGTGTTTGATGAATGCTAATATAAAATTATTAAGGGATCACCATCTGCAGCTCTGCAGGAACATGGTATAGTCGTAGTTGACCATGGGCCAGTCGGTCTCGTTTTTTGTGTTTGTAGACGGGCTTGCGGCTATCAGGTCGCCGCCGGTAATGGCGGGAGCGTTCGCGTTTAACGTCATGGCCACCCACACGAGGAAAGCGAGGGTGACGAGTGCCAGGCATGGCACTATGACTAAAAGACTCTTCTTCACAGGGCGCCAACTACTCGAAAGCTGTATAGCTAAGGATTTATTTGAGGGTGGGGAGTTATTGATTACCCAAAGAAAGCGCAGAAGAACGTTGTCATTATGAATCCATATTATAACAATAATTTTATTTCTTGAATTATTAAGTCATCATATAATTTACATTTTTTTATTTTTAATTCATAAAAGAATTTGTGATGTTATTGGACAGTTTCTTCAGAGGGAACAGTTTTAGAATATCTTAATTTCCTTTTAGGATATCCAGCCCATAATTTTGTGTAATCAGAATCTTCTTTCATACGAAATCGTAGTAAATCATATGAATTACCTACATGTAAACGAGGGATGATTATTTGAGCCTCTTTTAAACTTGGTAAATCCAATACATTATGATTAAATGGACCATTTATTTTAACAATACGCCCTTTATAATCATTATATTTAGCGCAACTCCTCCAATACTGATCAGTTTCTTCTCCAACATAATTATAAAACATTGGGTATATACCATATACTTCCATTTCATTAACGATTTTTTGTATCACATTGCAAGCGTGTTCGATTTCTTCTTTGGTCGGAAAATTATCTCTTTTATGCTCAATTCTATTACGGATTGAATGTATTCCTGCGGATTCAAAAGTATTAGATATTTCGATTAGATAGCTAATTATCCATTTCCTTTCTTCTTCTCTTAGGTCTAGTATTAATTCACTGTAGAAAAATGGGAATTCTACTAAAACGGATTTTCCATGAAAGTGAGGCAAATCATCTTCTCGACGTTTAAACATATTCCTTTTTCTATAGCTCTTATTGCACACCAAAGCAAGAGCTGAGAACCCTTTGATTAAAGGATAAAGTGTGTTTTTTCCTGATATATCAAAAACCAAAGGTTCATCTGTACCTAATTGTATTCCATTTAGGTGTGAAGCCATAAATTTTCGAGCTTCTACTAAATTATATTTAAATTTAGTTTTATCATAGTGATCTGATAGTAAAACCCAGGTAATAAATGATAAACTTTGATCTAATATCTCCTCAAGAGATACAAAAAAGTTAACAGCCGCGCTTCTTATAAGCTCTTTATCTCGTTCATCATAAGGCGAATATGTTTTCGTTGAATCAAGGAATTTATTAAACCGCTCCCAAAAAATATTTTGAGTTAGCGGATATTGTCTAATATTAAAACCTAATTTCCATAATATTTTATCAACTAATCGATCCTCTTCATCAATATTTTCAGGAATAAGATAACGACCAAATTTTAGATAAATAAAGGTACGTCGTAACATTTTTTCATTGCTAATAATTAAAGTATTAATAATTCGTTTAGGGTCTTCATTGTGAATATAATTTATAATTTTCTCATCAATTGTAACTCCATTAACGTATCTTAGTTTAAATTTTAATTCATCTAAATCTTTTCCTTTATAAAGCTCTTTTATTAGACTTTTCAATCTTAAACAGTCAATAGGAATATCTGAATTGGGAATACATCTTACCCCTGATTGAGAACATTCACATATTAAATCTAATGCTGTTATTTGGGCAAAATGATATTTTCCCTTTCTTACTTCAGTTGGGGGAATATTTAATAATTTATTATCAATAAGGCTTTCAATACAGGTTATAATAACCTCATTAGGCATTAATAATATAAGTTGAAAGCATTCGTTTTTTCTTAGTTTATTAGTTATTTGATTACTTGAACCTGTTAACTTTGTCTTAAACATTTTATCTTTAGGTACCATATCCCATAGGTCTTTTGAATAGTTATCAATAATAGCTTTTAAAATTAAGTGCAATTCATTTTCACTAAAAGCATCTGCCAATAATATAGGTAGATCATTTAAATCAAAATCATTATAATATACAGGCCCACTTAATTGATGAGTATAATAACTTGTCCATTCAGACCTTGGACCTTGGATAGAAATTCCCCTAGAAATAAAATCACTAATTTCAGTTATATCACAATTACCTTTTGATAGATCAACAATATGCTCAGCTTGACAAGAAGGATTTAAGCAATGCCATAAACGCGCATTTGTCACTGGAGGGAGAAATCTCTTACAAGACGAATTTAGTATTCCAAATGGTCCCACAACAATATCAAATAATTGGAATACACCTTGAGGTGTTCCGTCTAATAGTTTAGACGTCTCATCATAAACTAATTTTTTTGTCTGAACTTGGAATAAATCAAAAAACCGATCATATAGTACTTTTTCATAAACCCAAGGGAATTTTATTTTTTCATTAATTACGTTTACAGTTATTATATTAACTAAAGCCTCATAATCTGTTTTATATATATCAATAAGCAATTCATGACCATAAAAATTGATAAATAAAGCAAAATTTATATCAGAATCATTATAAGGCTTAATCTTTTTACATAGTGGTAACCATTGTTCACCTTCTGGCGTTAAAGTAATAATACTATCAATTTCTTTGGGAACAGTAAAATTTGGAGAAAATACGCAGTGGCTTAAAAATGAGCGTAAAATGAATAAATCAGAAAATTTTTTTATAAATTCTTTATCTTGATAATTAGTTTCTAACTGTAAGTAATTTAACCATACCATAGTTTAACCTTATATAGATTTGTTTCCTATTATCGCTCAAACTTAGCAATCTATTACTTTATTTATTTTGTAATGTAATATATAAGCTTATTGTGCATATATATGTATGATTAAAAAGTTTCATTCAAATTTTCAACTATATTTTTTTAATAACACAATCCTTACTAAAAAAGTTGAAAAAATTGTTGCAGAATACTTTTTCAACTATATTAGTCCCATCTTCTGCATATACTCATTCGCCGCCGGCGTAGTAACCCTACCCCGAGGCATCCGACTAATAAATCAAATCTGAATCAGATATTATTCGTAGACGTTCCCAAAGGTTACTATTTCCTCGATGAGGCTCACAGCCATCGTTTCCGTGCCTACCCAGATGGATCGACGTCTAAATATGGAAGAAATTAAGAATCTGTTGAACAATATAGATTATAATTATTGAGAGCAACATTACACCGACGTAAGCAATAATAAAATAGTCCCTCAAAAGTTTAATTAAAAATTGCTTATTTCCCTGTTTTAACGCTACTTTTAAATCATGTATCATAATGCTAAATTTGGATTTATGGGATACTTCTTCATACATTTTTATATCCTCTTTTCTTATTGCCCTCCAATATTTCCCTTTTGCATACTGCTCGAATATAATAAAGTCCTTATCTTGGTAAAGGATGCTAGGGTATTTTGATATTTTATTGTCATTAAACGTTACTTTAACCCATACTACCCTAGATAATCTCCATATGACTCCAAAGATTAAAACAATAAAGAAAATTAAAATATAGGCTAATGCTGGCAAAAAGGCCATAGCAACACTCTTTAAGATGGATATGGCTGTACCTTGATCAAAGATACCTGCTTTTTCCATACTTTCTATGAAATATAACGATGATGTAGCTGGATTCGGCTGCGGTACAACAGCAATCAACATAAAAATTACTATAAAATAGCTTAGTGTGATTATTGAGATGGATATGTAGTGAAAGAACTGTTTTATAGCAGACGCATAAATACCGGGCACTCTTTGCCCCCAATTAAACGCATCCTCAAGTAAGAAACCGAAAAGAGCTAATGCTACGAATATTAAGCTAAAGTCGATAGCCACCCCAAACACAATAATCGCCTGATAATACGAATATCATTTGATATGTGATTAAAACTTTGTGGCATCCTATGCAATAATCATATATATCGGAGTCTTGGCGCCCTTGACACTCTTGGCGAGCATAACAGAGGCACATTGCATAGGAAGAGCCCAATTCTTATTTCAATTAAGTGAACCCATAGCCACCACTGAAATAAAGCAAATTAAAAATAGAATATAGAGAGGATTTTTCTTTTAAATTAAACCCATCTTCTGCATGTGCTCTTTCGCCGCCGGTGTCGTAACCCTACCCCGAGGCGTCCGATTAATAAACCCGATCTGAATCAGATAAGGCTCATACACATCCTCGATGGTCTCTGTCTCCTCGCTAACGCTCACCGCCAACGTCTCCGCCCCAACAGGCCCACCGCTGTAATCCTTAATAATCGTCTTCAATATCCGACGATCCATATTATCCAGCCCGAGCGCATCCACATCCAGCTTATCCAGCGACTTCCTGGCAATATCCCTGTCCACCGTCTCCTGGTGCTCCACGTGCGCGAAGTCCCCCACAGTCTCAACATCCGATTCGCGATATGGAGAGCAAGGAGTACGCAGAGCCTAAGGTGCTTGAGTCTATGGAGGAAAAAGGAGTATAGGGAGACGAATTTCTAAAACGGAGCCTAAGGAGATAAGGAGCCTAAGGAGGACGTTTGCTAAAAAAAGCTCCTTAGAACTCCTTAGCTCCTTAAGCTCCCTTTTTCCCGTCCGTCTCCTTAAACTCGATATCCTCCATCGTCTCAAGCACCCTGAGCTCCTTGTCCTCCTTGGTCTAAAAGGTAGATTAAAAAGGGGCGGGCCGTGTGATGCATGCCCGACCAGGTATAGTCATTCCTATAACATTTTGTACACATTTTGGCCCGGTTAATATCCGTCTTGGCGCTCTTGGCGCCCGTCTTGGCGACCTTGGCGAGAATAAAACGGTTCTTTGGTTCCCGGTACACATAGCACTGACCGAGCTGGTATCGTTGCCCTGTAAAGGCACACGCAGAACGGAATTCTCGCCAGGAGCGCCAAGACGGGCGCCAAGAGCGCCAGGACTAACGGATAGTTATGAAGTGTACCAAGCTTTAAAGTCTAAAAAGTTATGAGAATGACAATATACACACAACCGCGTGCAATCGGCCGCATAGCACTCTAATAAAATTCTTGGAACCCATGACCTCCATCGCCCTTGGCAAATATGAACGGTTAATGCAAAATAGTAAGCATAATCCGATAGTTTATATATTGGGCTATAAATTTTGGCTATTCACCCTAAACACACTGAAGTAAAAAAATTCACGATGTATTCTGTATTACTGTGATATTATGGCCAGGGGCGAGTATAGCTATTAATGCTCGACTCTGACATGGGTACTTGCGCTAACCAGGCCATCATCCCTCAAGTGAATAGCAGTTTGGCAGTTTTTTCATTATCTATACATCGCTGGCCTCTTTAACAATTCTATCAAATAACGGTACAATTGTTATCGGATCTTTTTTAATATCGCGTTGGTTGTTTTATATAAACGGTCATCTAATTCTTGGAGCCCTTTTGGGGACGTATCATAAATGATAACGTTAATATGTTGAATATCAAAGGGGATATCTTCCCTTTTTTGGGATAGCAGAATCACTTCTTTTCCTACCGTATGCGCAAGCCCAAGCTCATAGAATACATTGGAATTCCGCCCTGTTAATTCTGCGATGATTAATGTTGAGCTTAATATCTGTTCCCATATCTTTTCCATTATTGCTTCATTATGATTGATGTCATCTGCCCTATAGCAGATCAGATCGAGCTTCGTGGCCATAGGCCGAATATGATTATTATAAATATCTTGTAATTGCTCGTTAAACGGCATCAAAACGAAACAATAATTATCAGCCATGGGCCGATTACGCGCTTTAAAAATCGGTTTTACTTTTAAAATACCATTGACATCATCATCGCCAGGGCTTCCGTGGGATGCTAATATTTTCTGGATAGCATCTAACTTCGTACTCACATCTGGATCTTTCGGATTCAGAACATAAGCTTCTCCATATTCTTCGCGCGCCTCTTTTAAACGACCGATTCTTACTAGGACATCGGCGATCTTATAATGTAATAAAAAATTATTGTCCTCTATCTGTATAGCTTTCCTATATTCTTCGATCGCCTTATTAGGCTGGCCGATTTGAATATGGATATCGGCGAGCGTTTCATTTATCTGATAAACCGCAGGAAAATTTATTGCAAGGTCTTCCAACATTGAAATAACATCATCAATTTTATTGTACTTTCGATAGACGTCCATTTTGGAAAAAATGTATTGCGAGTTTTCCGGATAGGCACAAAGATAAAGCTTCAATGAAGAGTGTAAATCTTCATATCTGTCTAGGGCTTTGTAGATATCCGTTATTGATTTGAGTGCAAGTTCATTTTTCTGATCAATATTTAAAAGCCGTTTATATTCGATCTCTGCCTCCCCATAAAAGCCATTCATTGATAAATATGAGGCGAATTCACCTTTATATAAGATATTCGAAGAATCTAAACCGATAGCTTTTTTATAATAATCAATAGCTTCGAAGGTATTTCCATTATGTTGATAGAGCCTCGCCATCAAGTAGTATGTATTAGCATACTCTGGTTTCAATCGGATGTTATCATTTAATACCGATAACATTTCCTCGAAATTTTGCGGAGAAATTCCAAATTTAAAAAACATTTCAATGTATTCATTATTAATATTAAAATTATTAGGATTAAGCTCCCTGGCTATCTTAAATTCCACTTGTGCGTCATACCATTTAGAAATTTTTTTATAACATAGTCCAAGATAAAAGTGGGCATCAACATTATTAGGCTGAAGAGAGATTGATTTTTTAAAAAATCCAATTGCCTCTAAAAATAAATTTTTTTGGTTCTTCTCCTGAAGTAGGATGGGATTCTTTTTTTCAAAAGGTAGATTATTAGAATACCGTTTGCCGATCAAGTTTGAGCAAAATGAACTGTAAACAGTATTCCATATTGGACTTATTCAAGAAGAGATATAATATTTCCGGTTTCAAGCTTGATGAGGCCTGGTACTGCGAAGAAGAAACTGAAGATGGTGTTGATTGTTATGTGCTTGTTTCTCTTCGGCAAACTCGGAAGACTTGTGATTGTCCCCGGTGCGGCGGGCGTGTTAAAACGATCGAGGAAGAGTACGAGCGGCAGGTCCGGGATCTTGATGTACAAGGAACCTGGTGTTATGTCCAGTTCGTTGAACGTAAAATACGTTGCAGGTGCGGTTATCGCGGACTGAGAAAAACTGGGTTTCGTCCGTCCATACAGTCGTTGCACAAGGGACTTTGAGCGGGTGGTCGCCGGGTTTTGCCGGGAGTTGAGCATACGGGAAGTATCCCGGCAATTCCATCTTGATTGGAAGACTGTTAAAGAGATCGATAAACAAAGTATACGGGAAGGCCTCCATGATCTCACCATGTTTTCGCCTATGCGTATCGGCGTTGACGAGGTGGCCTACGAAAAAGGCCATCGTTATCTCACTGTTGTGCGGGATATTGATCTGGGCTGTGTCATATGGGTGGGCGTAGGCAGGAGTAAAGAGACGATGGACCGGTTCTTCATAGAGCTGGGCGTTAAACGTGACGACATAATGGTTTGTTGTATGGACATGTGGGATCCGTTTATTGCCAGCGTCAGAGAATGGACCAGCGCTGACATTGTGTTTGACAAGTTCCATATCGCGAAGAAGATGAACGAAGCGTTAGACGGTGTGAGGAAGAAAGAGTTCATGGATAAAGACCCGGCAGTCAGGCGGTTGATGAAGCATAAACGGTTTCTCATCTTGCGCCGGAAACACAATGTGCCGGACGATCGGCGGGAAGAACTTGAAAGCTTGCTACAGGCTAACGAGACGTTGTTTAAATGTTACATATTGAAAGAAGAACTGTTAGACATCCTGGATGAACCGAGCCCTCTCGATGCTATTCTACGGTTCACCGTATGGGCGAAGAACATTGTAGATTCAGGCATACAAGAGTTCCAGACCGTTCTTAAAACGTTAAAACACTACTGGTACGGTATCAAGAACATGTTCAAATATCATTTGACAAACGCGGGCAGCGAAGGCTTCAACAACAAGATAGGACTTGTAAAAAGAAGAGCCTACGGGTTTCACGACCTCGAATATTTTAAACTTAAAATTATACAAGCCTGTGGATACAAACCATCATCCTAAACCAGGAGAAGAGTCATTTTTTTCAAAAAATTCTAGACCTTTTGCATTGATATCTTTAAAATTATCCGTAATACCACCTTAATATGCAAAATATTTATACCAATCCCATCTTCTGCATATGCTCTTTCGCCGCTGGCGTAGTAACCCGCCCCGAGGCGTCCGATTGATAAACCCAATCTGAATCAGATACGGCTCATACACATCCTCGATGGTCTCGGTCTCCTCGCTGACACTAACAGCCAACGTCTCTGCCCCAACAGGCCCACCACTGTAATCCTTAATAATCGTCTTCAAAATCCGACGATCCATATTATCCAGCCCGAGCGCATCCACGTCCAGCTTATCCAGCGACTTCCTCGCAATATCCCGGTCTACCGTCTCCTGGTGCTCCACGTGCGAGAAGTCCCTCACACGCCTCAACAGCCGATTCGCAATACGCGGCGTCCCTCTAGACCTGCTCGCAATCTCCAGGGCTGCATGGTCGGTCAAATCCATCCCCAGAATCTTCGACGACCGGTCGACGATCGTCTTCAGCTCCTCCGGGTCGTAGAACTCGAACCGCATGGAGATGCCGAACCGGTCCCTGAGCGGAGAGGTCAATAGGCCCTGACGAGTGGTCGCACCAATCAGCGTAAACCGCGGCAGCTCAAGACGAATCGACCGCGCGCTGGGCCCTTTGCCGATGATGATGTCGATCTCGAAGTCTTCCATGGCCGAGTAGAGTATCTCCTCTACAACATGACTCAACCGGTGTATCTCATCGATGAAGATAACGTCGCCTTCTTTAAGATTGGTCAATATAGCCGCCAGGTCGCCGGGCCGCTCTATGGCCGGACCTGAAGTAATACGGATATTAGCGCCCAGTTCCCGGGCGATGATATGCGCTAACGTCGTCTTGCCCAGGCCGGGCGGGCCGGACAGTAAGACGTGGTCCAGCGGCTCCTTGCGCATGCGGGCGGCGTCTATAAACACCCTTAAATTTTCCTTGATCTTCCGCTGGCCGATGAAGTCGTCCAGCGTCCTGGGGCGGAGGCCCTCGAAGACCCGCTCCTCGGACGGCTCGCTCTGCAGCTCCTCCGGGGTGACTATACGCTCTTCTTTTGGTTCCTGCTTTTTCACTTCGTTCAGGTTGATGGTCATAGATACCTTAGTGAGACTTTAATGAGATCTTCGACTTTCGGCTGTGTCGCGAATGTCGCCCTTGCCTTTTCTACCGCGTCGACTGCCACCGTCCGGCTGTAGCCGAGCGCCTGCAGCGCGTCGACGGCGTCGTCGGATACCATGTCGCCAAGGGGTTTCTTGACGTGGAGCATGATGCGCATGTCGGCGACCTTGTCTTTCAGCTCCAGCACGAGCCGCTGGGCGGTCTTCTTGCCGACGCCGTTTATATGCGTCAACGCTTTGAGATCTTCATGGATGATGGCCTCGGCGATATCCTCGGCGGTCACGCTGGATAATATGCTTAACCCGACCTTGGGGCCGATGCCGGACACTGTCATGAGCAGCCGGAACAGGGTCCGGTCCTCTATCGTCATGAACCCGTAGAGCGAGGTGCCGTCCTCCTCCCGGAAGTTAGTGTGAATGAACAGCTTGCACCGCTCGCCATCGGGCGGCAGTAAGTCTCCTATGTTGGAGGGCACGTGGATCTCGTAGCCGATCCCGCCGGCCTCGATGACTATTACGTCGGTCGTCCGCGACTCGATCGTTCCGTCTATGTGCGATATCATCGTAATTTCCTCTTCTCCATCTCCATGGAGTTCGCGTGGCAGATGGCCACCGCGAGGGCGTCGGCCGTGTCATCCGGTTTAGGGATCTCTTTGAGACGCAGCAGCTGCGTCACCATTATCTGCACCTGCTGTTTGCTGGCCCGGCCGTAGCCGGTTACGGCCTGTTTCACCTGCAGGGGAGTGTATTCGGCAACGTCGATCCCTACGTTAACCGCCGCCAGGATGATCACGCCTCTGGCGTGGCTGGCCATGATGGCGGTCTTCACGTTCTTGTTGAAGAACAGCTCCTCGATGGCCACGACATCCGGCTTATATTCCCCGATTACTGTACTCATGTCATCGTATAAAATCTTTAGGCGATCGGGGAAGGGCGTGCCGCTTTCCGTCGAAATGTGGCCGTAGTTCCCGGCGACGATGCCGTCTCTGCCGACATCCACCACCCCGAACCCTACCAGCGCGATACCCGGATCGATGCCCAATATTCTCACGATTGTTCCCCAACCGGCAAATATATTATCATATTGCGCGTAATTATGCTAGCTAAGCATCAAATTGTCTATGCCGGCTTTAATTTGTCATAGCTAGTACGCGGTATCAACACAGGTTGATCGCCATACCTGATAACGTTGTTGGTGACGGCATGCTATGGCAGGGACGGTACGGGATTTCGCATGAGATTCTACTCCAGGAAGAAGCCCCAGAAAAAAACAGAAATGCTGATCGAACGGATAAGCACTGGCAAGTGCGACGATCTCGTGGTCAGCGAGCTTAAGGTAGCCGCTTCTGAATCCGACGACCCGGCCGAGATGGAGGGCGTGGTGACGGGCCTGCTGGACATCGCCCTGAAATCGGGCAACCCTGTATCGGTGGCCTATGCGATCAAGACGCTCCTCGCATTCCGTCCGTTGACTGCCGGCCTCGAGGACGACCTCGAGAACCGCGCGCGGGAGATGGCCTTGAACCCAGGCTTCCTTGCGACGAAACCGCTCCAGGAGGCCCTGGCCGAGCTGCTTTATATCCGGGTCAGCGAGCGCGCCGAGTGCGCCCGGCCGTTCATCGGCATGCTGGTCCGCTTCCTCGACGAGCGGACGGGCAGAGTGGGCACGGTGGCGTATAACACGCTCATGATCGTGGCGGCGAACCAGCCCGAATATTTCGACGGGCAGACCGCGCCGCTCGTCAGGATGCTGGGCAGCATCAATAAAGTCACCCGTATCGAGACGTCCAAGATCATCGCAGTACTGTCTTTGAGCCATCCGGAGTACGTGGCGGACGCCGAGAAGATATTGCTCCATATATCGTCCTTCAACCCGGACGGGGAACTGAAGAACGCCGCATCGGAGGCACACCAGATTCTCTCCGGCAGGCTGCACCCCGACGAGAAGAGGCCGTATGACGACAGCGCCAGACGCAACCGCTACAAGGAAGAACAGTCAGGCGGCCTGGCCGAGATCATGCGCAGCAAGATGGGCAATGATAAGAAGGTAACCTACGACAGCCGCATCGACAAACGGCTGCTGTCGCTGGCGACCAACTTTGCCCGGAAGGCCGATCGCGCCTACAAGATCGACGGGGAGTCGCAGGCGGCGTACGAGGAGAACGAAACGGCGGCCATGTCCAGGGTGATAGACGACTTCTCCGAGATCGCCGAGTCGATCAAGGCGGAAGCCGGGCCTGCGGAAGCTCCTGCGACACAGGTGGCGGCAGACGGGGGGGATACGCCTGAGGAGGCGGAGTTGCGTTTGATGATGGAGAAAGTCCAGGACGACTTCTCGATCACTGCAGGCAGCATCCTCGACGCCATCGGCATGGGCCACCTCGCGAAAAAGGCCATGATGGACGATGTCAAGCCCGCACATAAAGAGGTCTCTGCACCCGAGCGCCCGAAGCGCGCGAGAAGGCCGGACTTGATCTGGACTACCCACGTCCCGGAGAAGCCCCCGGTAAAGGAAGTCGAAGAGGAGATCAGCCCGAAAGAGTTCATCGCGTCCATCGAGAGCATCATCAACGATATTGATAATCCTCAGCCAGAAACGCCACAGGACACGGCTATAGCACCTGTTACACCAGTGACGGCAGTAGCAGACATCGCACCCGCGCCAAAAGAAGTCGACCTGATGCCCGTGAAAGACGTTTTACCGCCGGTAGACATTGCCGAGAAACCGCAGGTAAAGAGTCCGGTAGAGGTCGAGAAGCCGGAGAAGCAGATACCGGCAGGACGCACGGAGGAGCAGGAGAAACGCGCCAGGCCGCCCATTGTGCCCGTGGGCGTCAGGATCTCTGCGATGAAGTTCAAGTCCGTCGACCAGTCGAAGTCGAAGAAGCCCGCTCCGGCCAAGATTTCGATCAAGCCGCACATCAAGCCGCTGAGCAAGCCGCCTGTTGACGTATTAAAGAATACTGTGCCGAGGCAGCATCCCGCGACCGGTGCCCCGGAGATAAAGACGGACGGCAACAATCAGGGATATGTCATTTGTCACTCCTGCAACACAAAGATGCCGGACGACAGCCAGCGCTGTGCCATCTGCGGCTCAGACCTGAAGGACCCGAAGATACGCTGCCGCAAATGCGGCGAAATCAACCAGCGACAGGCAGGCAAATGCACCCGCTGCGGGTCAGCGATGGATGAATAATCCTGCTGCTTTTTTACATTACTTCTTTAAGTCGCAATAATGGTCACACCCGATTCTTTTGTAAGCTCAGCCGGCACTAAACACAACGGCCACAACGTACACACGACGTTTTTCAGGTAATGGCCTGCGAAGCCTTATTATTAGACGTCGTATACTCTGTGAACTCTGTACGTTGAATTTACCTTCTCAGCTCTAAACAACATTACACGAATGGCTAAAAAAGATATGTAAATACTGCTACCGGGCGGGCGCTCGCGCGAACTGCCAGGTAGTGAAACCACCAGGTATTCAGTTACTTTCTGCCCCGTCTCACTGTGACAACCAGCAGCCCGAGCCCTATTGCCGATAATGACACGATCGACTCAAAGCCCGGTGCGGGCGTCGCTGAGGGCGAGGCGGACGGGTTAGAAGATGTCGCCGCCGGTTCCGGCGTTGGCGTCGGCGTGACAGGCACGATGTAAACGTAGTCGGGTAGCACCACGTTAGCGGTATAAGTCCCGGCCGTCACGTTTACCATTGCGAAATACTCGTGGCCGTCTTTTTCTGCCGTCAGGTTATACAGGCCTGCCGGGACGTATGTGAAGGTATAGGTACCGATGGTGGCGGTCCTGCCGTCGTTAGTCCATTGCGGGTTATCGGGCGAGCGGAGCATGACTTCGTTGGGCTGGCCTTCCCATTTCCATTGCCACAGCGTCATTTTTGCGTATGGCACGCCGTTCTGGTTCTTGTCGGTGACAAACCCGGACACGGTGCCCCAGCCGACGACATGGACGGTACAGGTGTCGCTGATCTCCCAGTATGGCGGCGGGTTCGCGCGGGCAGTGATATGGACGTATCCGACGGTGTTATTCGAGATGAGCAGGATTTTTGCCTGCCCGTGCTCGTCGCTGGGCCGTGTCCGGTTCAGGGGCTCCAGCACGGCGATGGAGTCGTTGTCGGACGAGAAGGTAATCGGGATGCCTGACATGCTATATGGCTTCTCGTTCAGGAACAGCTGGGCCGTGATGACCGAGACGTGCACCGACGTGCCGTACAGGTAATCGTACGCCGAATAGTTTACCTCAGACCGGTTGGCATCCTGGACTGACAGCATCGTGCTACTGCCTACGAGCGTGACGTTGGGCGTATACTCCTGTCCTGACGCCATATTCGGGGCGATCATCAGCAGTGAGACAAAGGCCGTCACAGCCAGTAACGCAAAGCCATACCGGGACATAATTAGCAATTGATACCGGGGCTGTGCCTAAATATTTTCCCGTGCCATCGTGCTGAACGTGGGAAACACCGGCAGGGATGGCATATTTTTCAGAATTATATTTATAGTTACATCGACAACGTTTCAGTCAGAGGCAGTCACAGGGGAAGCGCTGTCTCCTTAAGGCGGTGAACGTTATGATGAAAATGCCACCAGGCGCAGGCGAAGAGCTATTCAAGCAGATCAATTATCCGAAGGACCCGAACAACATGTCGGACCTCGAGAAAAAGCACTGGCCGAGGATCGAGTGCCCGGATGTCGTGGAGGCAAACAAGCCTTTCGATGTGACCGTGAACATCGGCGTGGGCATCGACCATCCGAGCGAGCTGGCTCACTTCATCGAGTGGATCGACCTGAACAGGGGCGAACTGGGCACCGTGCGCGAGTACCTGCAGCCGAAGTACTCCTATCCGAGGGTCACCTTCAGGATCGCGATCGATAAGGATACGATGCTGGTAGCCCGGGAGTCATGCAACCTGCATGGTATCTGGGAAAACAAAAAGCAGGTTACTATAAAGTAACCCGCTCTTTTTTTAAAAAACAGGCTACTGCAGTCGAATGATTATTGCAGATTATGATCTTTTTTACATGCCCCGTCGGACCGGCCGATGGCTGACTAAACTGTTATATACCTCTTGTAACAAATGTTACAAAACATGGGTAACCATGAATGGCTCTTACTCCTCGCCCGGCTGCCTTCTACTCCTTCCAGCCTGCGGGTGACGGTCTGGAGACGCATGCGTGCCGCCGGAGCTGTAATGCTACACAGTGGCGCATGGGTGCTGCCGCTTTCCCCGAAAAACCAGCAGGTAATGGATGATTGCCTTTCGTATGTAAAGTCACAGGATGGAAAGGGGGCCATTATCAGTGGAAAATCGCAAGGAGAGGAATCGGACGAAGACATCGTGAAGAGGTTCATCGCTGCCACGGACGAGGAATACGCCGAGTTCGACGAAAGATGCCTTAGCCTGATGGAGGAAATCCGGAGGGAATCCGGGCAGGAAAAGTTCACTTTCGCCGAGCTGGACGAAAATGAGGAAGATCTGCAGAAGCTGACAAGCTGGCTGAGGAAGATCAGGGCGCGAGACTTTTTCGGAAGCAGCCGGTCGGCCAATGCCATCGAGGCCCTCGAACGCTGTCGCAATGAGCTACAGACGTTCGAGAAGGCCGTGTATCGGAAAGAAGGGCTCGACGCGGCCGATGACAGCTCATAAACGGAAATTGTGGTGTTGAATATGGGATTAGCTTCCGTCAAAATATCCAGAAAGCGGCTGACATTATACCTGATCATCCTGAGCCTGGCTGGCTTCGTCACGTCCTTCGGCGCCCACATCATCGCCGTCAACCTCCCGATATACGCGGAAGAGGTCGGCACCGGGTTCCTCGGCATCGGCATACTCATAGCGTTATACGACCTGGCGGAAATCTTCGCCAAGCCCGTGTTCGGGTTTATCGCCGACCGGAAAGGCATGAAGGCGACGATGATCGCAGGCCTGCTGCTCTTCTCGCTGTCGTCGCTGCTGTTCCTGATAGTGGACGCGCGGCTGCTGTTCGTCGTACGTCTGCTGCAGGGCATGGGAGCGGCCGCGTTCTCGGTAGCGTCCATATCGATGGTAGCCGAATATTTCAAGGACGACCTCGCGGGCCCCATGGGCGTATACAATGCCATAAAGGGCCTGGGGTATGTGATCAGCCCGGTGATCGGCGGCGCCCTCGTGTTCTACTCCGACTTCTCGTCCCTGTTCGTCGCCTGCTTCCTCGTCGGCATTGCGGCCACTGCACTGGCACTGCTGACCAGGAATACGGGACAAGGCGATTTCGACGACGACGCGGACGACCTCCGCCATCTGTTCGCATCGTTCGGCGATCGCCGGTTCCTGCCCTGGTACCTGCTCACCACCGTGAACATGATGTTCATGGGCATCCTGTTCGGCTTCCTGCCGGTGTTCCTGAACGTCTCCGGCTTCGATTCGCTGCAGTCAGGGCTGGTGATGGCCGCGGTAGCTATCGCGTTCCTTATCATCCAGCCTGCTTCGGGCCTGATCTCGAAACGGTTCGGCTTCACCGCGACCATCTATACCGGCATCATCGCGGAAGCGTTGTTCCTGATCGTACTGCCATTCACCTCCGGGTGGGTGACTGTCCTGGTGGCGATGGCTGATGCGGCCGGCATTGGCATCGTATGGACACTCAGCTCGGTCGCGGTAGCCAGGGCCGCCTCAGACGGCGAAATGGGGCTGGCCATGGGCTCACTGGGCTCTTACAAGGAACTCGGGGACATGGCCGGGCCGCTCTCGATCGGCGTTATTGCTCAATTCTTCTCGCTTACCGCAGGCTTCGTGTTTTGCGGGCTGTTAGGATTGATGATATTAGTACCATTGATCTTGACTTCACAAAAGCATAGAGTCAGTATTATTACGAGAGTTCAGCGATAGATATACTCAGGCATATAATCGGTATGTTTTATCAATGCGACATTCATCTCATTTAGACATCCGAAGTTCCATACATAATATCACATTACCAATCGCGGTGCGACGTCCATGCGTGCTTCTTGCATAAGTATCATAGCAGATAACACATACTTCCCATATTAATCGCGGTGCGACGCCCATGCCTGCTTCGCTGCATGGGCTACTCCGGGTTTTTCCGGTGCTGCGCCGTCCGGGCCGCGCTCGCACCCTCGCCGGACGTGCCCGGCTGCGCTTCGCTGCGCCGGACTCGACCGCTTCGCAAGCGCTAAGCAACGCGCCTATCGGCAGCGTTCATTGCCCGGCCGCCTCCGCACCCCTCGCACAGCTTCGCGTGCGAGGGGCCTTCGGCCGAAAAAACCCTCCGCGGACCGCGAAGCAGCATATGCAACGCGTACCAGGACTAGTATTGGCTCGCTGCCTGTTCTATTGTTGGTATGGGTAGCCTGTGCTGCTCCGCGGAAGGCGGAGGGTTTTTTCGGCTTGCCCCTTCGCACGCGTAGCTGTGCGAGGGGTGTGTAGGTGGCGGGTGTGAAAAACGCTGCCGCATGGCGCGTTTTTCAGGGCTTGCAAAGGAGGCTCAACGCTGCCGAAGGCGCGTTGGGCCGACGAAGGTGCGAGCCCGTCGCCCGACACCGGAACATCGGAAAAACCCGTAGTAGCACGTGCGGCGAAGCAAGCACGGGCGTCGCACCGCGATTAGAATGGGGACTATTAGCTATTGGCCGATATGTCCTTTTACAAAAAGCAAACACGGGCGTCGCACCGCGATTAATATAGGAAGTAATGGATATTGGCCGATAGGTTTTATTAACAAGAAGCAAGCACGGGCGTCGCACCGCGATTAATACGGGGAGTAATAGCTATTTGCTGTTATGATTTTCACAAGGAACAAGCTATGTCTCAATACGACAAAGCAGATGCTACCGGTTATAAAAAAATAAAATAGTAATTCGACGTCAAGCTTTTAATGCTACTTCGTAGAAACAATCTTGATGATGTCGTTGTTTTCCAGCTCGTGCTTTTCGCCCAGTCGCATCTTCGTCCGCGCATTAACACCGAACAGGAACGAGTCCCCGATCTGTGTATGAACCTTGTAGGCCAGGTCCCGTGGCGTCGAACCCTTCTTGATCAGGAACGCGTCTGGCAGCACGTTGCCGCTCTTGTCCGAGAAGTGCGCTTCGTCCTCGACCGGGTAGGCCACGATATAATTCAACAGATCAAATACGACTGTGTTGGTACACTGCTGAATGCCCGTGCCGCCGAACTTGTGCATGAAATCGCGGATCTTCTCCAGCCCGGCCTTCTGCGGTGCGCTCAGCTTCGCAGGCTCCCGGATGGTAAAGTCCTTGTCGCCGGGCAGGTAGTCGATCAGGTTATTCTTCGCCGCCATTCGCAGCGCCAGCTCGTAGCCTGCGCTGCAATAGATGACCTTATAGCCCTGGCTTTCCAGTGTCTTGAGCTTCTCCAGGTTCTGCGGGGGAGCGATGTCCGCCTTGTTCGCCGCGATGACCAGCGGCTTGCTTACCCGGCGAAGCGTGTCCGATAACAGGACCATGTCCTCTTCAGTCCAGTTGACCAGCGGCTTGTTTTCCAGCCCAAGCTCAAGCATTGCGGTCCTGGTCATCACGTCGTCGATGCCCAGCCCGGTGAACTGCTCGGCCACGGCGTCCTCGGGCTTCGAGCCGCCGGCAGCGCCGGTCTTCTTGGCCAGCTTCATCCAGTTGCTGTTCAGGATGCCGAACATCCACATGGTGATCTCGTTTTCCAGGAACTTGATGTCGTCCAGCGGGTCGTGCGAGCCGATAGGGACCACGTTGCCCTCGATGTCGGTCCCGCCCGAGGCGTCCACGACGTGGATGACCGCCTGTGCCTGCCGCATGTCATCGAGGAACTTGTTACCAAGGCCTTTGCCCTTATGGGCTTCCGGCACCAGGCCTGCCACGTCCAGCAGCTCGACTGCAATAAACCTCTCTCCATTCACGCATTTCTTGCAGTCGACCTTCAGCTCGGCCGACGGGCATCGCGATCGGACGTAAGATACCCCGAGGTTCGGCTTAATGGTAGTGAACGGATAGTTCGCGATCTCGACATCCGCGAGCGTGGCAGCCTTGAAGAACGTAGACTTGCCTGCGTTGGGCTTTCCGGCCAGTGCGATCATTATAGTCATGATGAGCAACTTCTATAGGTCTTGTTTCTTCTAATATGAAGCATGTGGACTCATATAACTTATGGGCATTGGACACAGAGGGCACTAAGGGCACTAAGGCCACGAAGGATGCAAGCCTGTACCTCAACTTCACCAATGCATCCTTCGTGGCCTTTGTGCCCTTAGTGCCCTCCGTGTCCAATGCTCGGTAAAAGATATATACTCAACGGCAAATAATCCATCTAAACGGGTACGCTATGAAGATCGTTTTTAAAGCATGTCTGCTGTCACTGTTACTGCTGATCATGGCCTGGCCGATTCTGGCGCATGCCGAAGACATCCCCCAGCCCAGGTTGTGGGCCGAGACGTACCCCTATTCGAAACCCATCCAGATCGATAATTTCACAATCATTTATAACGAGCAGACAGTCGGAAAAATCCCTGACCTGGTTGAAAGCGCACTGTTCTCATATAGCCCCGTAGATCAGTATTTCGGCGAATACATGGCGTCCAGTTTCAGGGAAAGCAGCTTCACGTCCGACAGCTACATATTCAGGACGACTGTCGAGGTGGCGTCCGATAATAACGAGTTCCGGCTGTTCACGGGCGTGGGCAATATCCCGGAGACCACGAAGGCGATGAACTGGAACGATGGCATCAACGGCCTGGTCGTCATCAAATCTCCCGATATTTTGCCGGATTTCCGCCAGGTGCTCACGTATCAGCTGACCCGCATCGCGGAACGGACGATCATGACTAAGTACCGCAGCATGCCCGAGTGGTATCTTGACGGTACGGCTATTTATCTCTCTGACAACGTGACGGAAGACAAGCAGAATGCCGCCATGGTGGCTGCGATCGGCGGTACCTGGATGTCCCTGAGCGACCTGGAGAAGGCCTACAGTAATATGACCATCTACAACCAGGACGAGCCGTACTACTGCAATGCCCGCGCCCAGTCTGCGGTACTGATCGATAACATCGCCCGGACTTACGGTAACCCGAACCTGATCGGTATACTGAAGGACTACACCGATAACGGCAATCTTACAAGAGCGTTCATGAACTGTACCGGCGGCCACGACCCGGAGTCCATTAACACAGATTTAATGAACCAACTGGCCGTTAAACAGGCATCCAATGTCAGCACAGAACAGAAGGCGGGCGTCTATGGTTACCTGAACGGCGGAGACGGTAAGCCGATAGGCGGTCTGCTGATCTCATTTGCCGGTATGGGTACGGTAACCAACGTGACTACCGGCGAATCGGGCAGCTATATCATGAGCCTTGCGCCCGGCTCGTACAGGATCACCGTGCCGGGACAGACAATGTCCCACACGGAAATAGTGACAGTGAAATCCGGGGAGTCTCTACGCAAGAACATCACACTCCAGGTGCCACTGCCCGCAAGCGCAGCTTCTTCAGCGATAAAGACCGGCGACCTGATCATACCGGGGCTGGCCGTAGCGGTTAACCTGATCGCACTCGTCGCCATCCTGGCGATCCTGCGGCGCAACTGGCACTAGAAACCGGTGCAGGGCGGCAAACGCCGACGGTGGATATCCGGGGCTAAAAAAGTTTAAATAGTATGTAAAGCGTATTACGGTACGCTGTGGCGCGTTCGCTACATGGCAATTTTCGTTGAGCAGGGGTTGCCAAGTCAGGTCAAAGGCGCAGGATTCAGGGTCCTGTATCGTAGGATTTCGCGAGTTCGAATCTCGTCCCCTGCACTAAAATGTTTTGCGGGCTCCCGGGGGCTTTTACAAAAGCCCCCTGGGTCTCGACACCAAACACATATGCCGAAGGCATAAATGCTTTAGTTTTTGAGGGGCGCACGGGGAACTTTTTGTAAAAAAGTTCCCCTGACACATGGCTAAACAACAATTGAAACCAAATTGTTTCCGGACATATGTCTTAACAACAATTGATACCAGGCAGTCATCATTTGTACATTTGTGAAAAAATTTTCCGGCCCCGTGGTCACCATCAATAAAAAGAAAAAAATGAGCCCGCCGTCAGGTCGGCGGTGCCACGTATGCAGGCTTTTCGTATCCGATGGTCTCGGTCGGGGCCTTCGATTCCATCGACTGAAGGTTATCTATTGACATCGACGACATGCCCATCGCGGAGAAGGACTGGCCTCCGGCGCCGCTAAATACGCTGCCCATGCGTTGGGTGAAGGTCGGGTATGCATCGATGACGATCATCTTGCGGTCCATTGCGTGAGTGATTTTCACGGGCTTCTCCAGTTTGAAGAATTTGACCGTGCCATCGGGCAGGAATACGGACACAGAGTGGAATTCCGCGACCTTATAGCCTTTCTCTTTCGTCAGTGTCTTAACTCCGTGCAGCCCGATGATGGCCGACGCGTTGCCCGTGGGCATCGCTACGCTGCCGGTCTTGTCGATGACGATCGTCAGCGGCAGAATGTTCGACATCGAGATGTAGCCCATGTCGCTGGTCGCGTTGTACGTGCCGGTCAACGGTGAGCCGGGCGTGGCCACAGCTGCCATTTCTTTCATGCCGGACATGCCGATGCCATCGACGCTGAAGGATGCAGTAGTTCCGCTCATGCTGCCGCCGGACACGGCCATGTAGATGTCCTTTGGCTCCTTGTGCATGCCTCCGTCGCCCATGCCATCGCGGCACATGCCGCCGTCTTTCTCGCAGCCGCATTTGCAGCCGTCGTAACCGCCCTTGCCGGATTTGTCCTTGTATGCCGGGTTGTCTCCGCCCATGTACGAGGAGTCCCGGGCAACGGCCGGTGCCACGGACGCTGCCATCAGGATACCGATAATAACGGAGACCGTCAGCAAGCTCAACATTTTCAAACGTGTCATATTAATCACGTCGGAAGAGTCAGAAAGTATGATCAAATACGTTTGCGAACAATGAAGCGACCGGAAAATGGAAGCCCGGAAATTTTTTCGCAGTCGGTCAACGCCGCGACTGCATTTCTCGTGCGGAAATGCAGGGCACGTCAGAAAAGCCTGAGCCGAAAATACCTGATCAGCGAGACGCCTTCCGGGCCGATGGCGAAGTTGGCCTGCCAGTGCTCGACACCCATCGCTTCGGCTTTTCTGGCAGCGCCGACAATCCGCTCTGCGCGGATGTCCGGCGGAGGCACTTCGAAGGGCAGGGCATCGTAAATATAGCACAGCAGGAAGATGGCCCGCGAGCCGTTTGCGATCGAGTTGCCGACGTCTGTAAAATGCTTGATCATGCGCGTGAAGTCGACGGGGGCGTCGTTACGACCTTTGTATTGTGGATGCCTCTCGCAGGGTATGTCCTTCAGCGGCATTTTCACCTCGAGGTAGTCCCGGCCGTTGACCAGGAAGTCAATCCTCGAATCGCCCAGCTTTACTTCCCGGCTGATCGTCTCGACGCCCGGCAGCATCTCCGAAAATGCGCCCTCGTGCAGGAAAAATGCAACGTAGTCGTTTGCGCGTGTCTGGTTGATGCCGGTCCAGCTCTTCCTGCGAGCGCCGGGAGGATCCAGCGATATCGCTTCCACCGTGTAAGGCGTCTTCCGGGGCGTAGATGCCTGCGACAGGAGACAGGGTATGTCCTCGAACCGGATGCTGCCGATGCGCCCGGTCGACGGGCAATGGCATTTATAAAGTCACCGTCCAGCTCGACCTCCATGATAAAGCGGTTGGGCCGGGACTTGATCAGGCCCTCGACCAGCGGATGCGGGAACAAGGCAGCTTCTTTTTCATCGTCCTGCTAAACAACCTGGCAGGTCATATCCTTTTCTGGCCCGGCTCAGTCCCGCTTCAGTGCGATGAGGCAGCCATCGCTTTCCTCGACGAACAGGACGGCCTTGCCCTGTACAAAGGACGGGTTAGCCGAGCGGCTAAGATCAATCCTGCCCCCTGATATGAGCCTGCCATCGAGGGTGACTACCTGGTCGATGCCTGATGCCAGGACTTCAGACAGCGTCCGTACCGAGTGTTTCAAGTCGCGTGCCCGGCCCTTCATGAGGAAACGGCCGTCGTTACCCATCGACGCGAGCCCGATGCCCGCGACGGCACCGATGATGCCCCCGCAGGTGCCGCCGAGGCCTTCGACGGTCATGCAGGCATTCCGGGCCACTTCTTTTGCCCGGTCCATGGTGACGACCATCTTTTTCGCGTCCAGCCCGAAAGCGGCTACGCCTGCGGTGATCTGTGACGAGGTGGCCACCGCCAGCCCGGGGTCGCTGCCCTCGATAAAGTCAGCCAGCATGAGCTTTTTGACCTTGCGAAAAATGCGGCCGGTCTCTTCGTCCCCGCAACCCCGGAGATGTATGACCGCCGAGCTGTTGTGCGAAGTATAGGGTATGTCCGGGTGTACCAGGAGCTGGTGCCTGGTCACGCCGTACACCTGGTAGGACTTACCGAGCTCAGCCGCGATACCGCGGGCCAGCCGGCCGGTGCCCCGCGACTCGAGATTATCCGTATCATCGATTCCAACGAAAATTGTCACTGTGATACCCCGATAGCCATCGTTATTCAAATCGCCTGCTTTGGCAGGCCAAATAACGTATATGGCTCAACATCATAAACCTATGTTAACTGAAAATAGTTGCGGACCGGACCAATACAGGATTCGGTCATGGCTGTAAATATTTTCAATCAACACGGGAGATGACCAGAAAATCCGATGCGCTGTCGAGGCTGATGATCTCCGGGCCCGCCAGCTCGGGCCACGCCGCGCAGACGGTGCTGCAGGTCAGCCCTTTTCTTACGGCGAGTTCGCGTATTGACGCTACGGCTTCGTCTGCATCACCTGACAGCGGGATGGCAATGACATCCCGGTCTTTCAGGTAATACGCCTGCATGCCTGCGTAGCGATGCCTGACGTAGGTGAACATCTGCGCCACGCTCATCGGGCCGTCGCCGTATGCAAGGTTGCACGCCATAAAGGTCAGCTCTTATCACTCTTCAGCTCGAGAGTATACAGGAAGTCCTCCGAGCGCAGGAATTTGATCGCGATAGTCACCGGGTTCTTGCCTTCGCCGTACTCATAGTTGGGATAGAAGCCCCCGTCCTCAAAGCGGAACATCCCCGAGGCCAGCATCTCCTCACGTGCCCCGCCCTCAAGGCACTCCTTGTGGAAGCCCCAGTTGACGAACGGAAAATGCTTCTCCCGGAAAAAGGGCACAAGGTCGTCCCGGTCGATGCGCTGGTCGCAGATGAGACAGCGCACCTTCGGCAGATAGCTCTCGCTCGAAAGAAAAACGCTGCCGACGGCCACGGATATGGCCCCTTCTTCAGCCATTTCTTTGAGAAGATCGGGCGATCCGCCCTCGGATGTGATCAGCCGGAGCACTTCGTCCTCGTCCGCGATCTGCCCTTTCTTTGCCCTGATGAAGTCCAGGACTTTTTCACGGAGGTCTTCCGGGCTGTTTTCTGGCATCTGGCACCCTTCGTCTGACGCCGGGCGCAGCCCTATCGGCCGCCGGGCACTGCGTCGCTGGCGTCCGTATCTTCGTTCACGCCGATGTCGTAGATCGTGTAGTTCGCGCCGGTCAGCTTGCCGACCACCTCTGCCTTTACCTCGCGGGCGTCCTCGTCGTCGATACACGTGATGGTGCCGTCGATGACCTGCCTCCGGGTGCACACGTCGTAGAACACCTCGTTCACCTCGATCTCGATATGGCCGATGGACAGGCGCACGTCCCCGGGGAACGAGTCCATATCCGTGGTAAAGCCCATGAGATCCCCGAAAATCTCGCCTGAATCGGCAATCTGAAACTTCAGCACGATGTCTGTAAGCATAACGCTTATGTGTATGGCGCCTGACATTAAAGCGTTTTTCCATCTGGCCTGAAGGCAGATGGTCATACCATCGAGCAGGAAGGCAGATGTGCCACGTTCCCGGGCAAATACATATGCCCGCGGCTGGCAACAGAATATGGAAGACATGAAGCTGCAGTACGTCCTGTGGCCGGGAGGCAGTGTCGATGAAGCTGAAGTATACGAACTTTCTGGGATTGCTGGCGATCATTGGTGCAGTAGCCGGACTGGTAGGGATCGGCATCCTTCTGCCAATCCACCCGCTGCTGGCCGCCCCGTTCGCGCTGCTCGCCATCGGCTCAATCGCCGTCTTCATTAAATTTGTCTACCATTTCGTCTACCAGAGCCCGATAGGCGAAGTCCCGGACGAGGAAGCCAGAGAATACTACCGGGACAACGATTGAGGCCCCAGAGGTTTCAAGAGGGCACAGAGACGTTCACATTTTTTAGAGGTCGCAGAGGTTTCTGGAGGTCACAGAGCTCAGCACAGAGGTCACAGAGGTCACAGAGGACGACACAGAGGATTTTTTAAAGAAAAGGCTGTATCGAGAGCCCTGTTATTAAAATAAACCTCTGTGCATACCTCTGTGACCTCCGTGCCCTCTGTGCTGAGCTCTGTGACCTCTTGAAACCTCTGTGACCTCCCTTAAAAAAAGGCAGCAAAGACCGGCAGCGCCAGTATCAGGTAAATCCCTGCATGCGACAGCGCCGGGGCGATGATGCTCTTGTCCCGGGCGGCCATCCACGCCCATACGGCCCCCAACACGACAGCCACGACGAAGACAGCCAGAGAGTAGACCGGGTTCGATGTGAGCATGTACAGGAAGACCGCCTCGTAAGCGGCAAAGGCGAACGCCTGTATGATGATCGCCGGGGTAGTGCTGACCAGCGGGAGCAGGCGGGACAGGAGCAGCCCGCGGAACCAGAGCTCTTCCACGAAGCCGCAGGCGATCGCGAAGACCAGCAGCGCGCCGAATACAGGGAAAAGGCGGGACGTATCTGCGCTGCCTGCATTATAGAAAAGATAAGCAGCAGCCGCAGCTATTATGGCGGATGCTATCAGTAAAATACCACCCTGCAGGAGGCCCGCTTTCAGGTTTCCGGCCTGCAGGAAGATGCCGGACGGCCTGCCCTTTTCGTAGTACAGGAGCGCGGCGACAAGCCCGATGCCGAGCAGCAGGTTAGCCAGGCTGATATATACGACCCAGGTAAGGTTCATGATGGCCGGCCCGTAGCCGAAGTATGTGACGGCATTCCATAGCAGTGGCGGTATCGCCAGCACGATGAAAGCGAAACCCAGGCGGGTGTAGAGCTTCTGTGTCGCCCTGAGAAGGTAAATGATGCCCAGGAACAGCGCGAAGTACAACAGCTGCAGCAAGATGCTGTCGCGGTATAATACTCCGCCAAACAGTATCCATGCGTACAGCAGTGCCATCATCCCGGAGATCAATACCTGTGACGGCAACACATAACGCCCGATCCGAAAGCCCGTGGGCCTGAGATCTTTACGCTTACGCACTCCCTTCATGGGGCTCATACCCTTACCTGAACGCTAACAACCGGCAAAAGCTTTGCGATTACACGGATGGCACGGAGGGCATGGAGGGCCAAGGAGGTTAAAAGCGACTCAGCTCTGCCCTTTATGGCCTCCGTGCTCCCCGTGCCCTCCGTGCCATCCGTGTAACCGAAAAGTATATTCTCGGGCCCCCGTGATTTATTTCCAGCAATGTCAGCAATCAAAGGGCTCATTTTCGACCTGGACGGTACCATCATCGATAATAACGACGACTACATGGAGTCCATGCTACGCCGCGTCGGTAAAGATATAGGCAGAGACCTGGGGCTTCGGCACGCGCAGGAGCTGTGGTATTCTGTCGGTATGATGTCCAGGGACGAGGTGATCTGTGGCTGGGGCCTGGACCCTGACGCATTCTGGTCGGTTTTCAACCGGTACGAGAGCCTGGACGAGAAGCTCAAGAACACCTACCTGCACAAGGACGCGCTCGTGCTGCGAAACCTGAACATGCCCATGGGTATCGTGACACACACGTCGCTGGAGCATACCTCGAAGCTGCTCGAACTGGTGGACATGCGACAGTATTTCGACCCCATCATCGCGTGTAACGAGGACACCGGCTTCAAGCCGTCGCCGCTGCCGCTGATCTATTGCGTCATG
The DNA here is from genome assembly GCA_963769045.1 of uncultured Methanocellaceae archaeon. GTDB lineage: Archaea > Halobacteriota > Methanocellia > Methanocellales > Methanocellaceae > Methanocella_A. The sequence continues at coordinate 39,294 of CAVYKK010000025.1, read as the reverse complement.
ACCATGAAGCTGAACTTCGGCGAAGTCCTGTACGTAGGCGACACGGCATCGGACATGATGGCGGCGAAGGAAGCGCATGTCAAAAGCGTTTATGTCAACCGTTTCAACCGGCCGCTCTGTTTCAAGCCGGACTACGAGATCGACAGCCTGGAGAAAATAATAGATTTGTTATGATAATAAGAAATAATCGCGTTGCGACGCCCGTGCTTGCTTCTTGAAAAAAATCATACCGGCCAATAGCTAATACTTCCCTTTCTAATCGCGGTGCGACGCCCGTGCTTGCTTCGCCGCACGTGCTACTACGGGTTTTTCCGGTGTTCCGGTGTCGGGCGACGGGCTCGCACCTTCGTCGGCCCAACGCGCCTTCGGCAGCGTTGAGCCTCCTTTGCAAGCCCTGAAAAACGCGCCCAAAGGGCAGCGTTTTTCACACCCGCCACCTCCACACCCCTCGCACAGCTACGCGTGCGAGCGGGCAAGCCGAAAAAACCCTCCGCCTTCCGCAGAGAAGCACTGGCAACCCATACCAACACCAGTAAAGGCAACAACCCTATAATAGTCTGGGTAAGGGTAGCCTTTGCTTCTCCGCGGAAGGCGGAGGGTTTTTCTGGCCGAAGGCCCCTCGCACGCGATAGCTGTGCGAGGGGTGCGGAGGCGGCCGGGCAATGAACGCTGCCGATAGGCGCGTTGCTTAGCGCTTGCGAAGCGCTCCGGTCAGCGCTGCCGAAGGCGCAGCTGTCCGGTGACGCGAGGGTGCGAGCGCGGCCCGGACGGCGGAGCACCTGAAAAACCCGGAGTAGCCCATGCAGCATCAGCAGGCATGGGCGTCGCACCGCGATGATTTGATATTGACACAGGGGTTGACGTTCACTGAATATAAGCTATTGCAAGCACGCTGCCCGGACGGCGGAGCACCGCAGTCAGATGATGCTAATACAGAAATCGACCCGTTATGAATACCTTGTAATGCAGGAATGCGACTAATAGCAGTATCAGTTATTTCCGCTTATATCGATCGGCCTGGTCGAAGAATTCGACGACTGTCAGCCCTGCGTATATATGCCCGTGGTGTTTCACGCCGTCGGGGACAAAGTAGTTCTGTCCTTTGCCATAGGTCCTCTTGACGCCGCCAATGTCGAGATCGACTTTTCCGTCCAGGATGATGCCCCACTGCGCGGCATGAGCGTGCTCGGGAAGGTCTACGTCTTCGCTGAAGTGCATGTAGATGATCTGGTGGCCGTCGCCCTGGGAGAGGTAAGCCTTGACCCCTTTCACGGGCACGTCCGCCTCGGGAAGCGCCATGATCGGCGCAGGGAATACGGTGGTCATAGCAGGACAATAGACGTTTTACAGCTTTAGCCTTGCCATCGAGGGCCTGACGAAAAGATGCTTAAGTAATAGAGAAGTATTTATTATTGGGCGGGGGGAGGGATGATGGATGGGCATGTTTGACAGACCTTACAGGCCTCGCGTGAGCCTGAAGATGACGCCGCTGGAAAAGGTGATCGAGATCGCCGCGCTGGCAGGCATGGTATGCAACCTGATCATTTTTGCGTATTTCTGGCCAAAGCTGCCTGAAGCCGCAGTGGGCGTTTCCGGGCTGAGCATTAATCAGGCGAATATTTTCATTATCGTGACAATGCTTCCGGTAATCGTCTACCTTGGCGCGACGCTTTTCGGCATGTTCCCAAAGTGGTTCAACTATCCGGTCCGGATCACCGATGCGAACGCCCCGAGGGAATATCGCCTTGCAGCAAACATGATGCGCTACGTGAAGGCGGAGGTCACGCTCTGCATGCTCATTATCGAATGGGTCTTCGTACAGATCGGCATGGGCGAGGACATGTCGTTCTCGCCGTTCTTTATCCCGATCTTCATCGGCATGCTGATCGTGACGCTGGCCTATTTCCTCTTTGAGATGTTCAAGCAGAAATAGGTGCCGGCTATCTGCCGGGCGCTACACTGTCATAATAGGAGAGTAAGGAGAGTTCCGGCTACAGGTAAGTCATCGTCCGGCAACGGAAACTTTATTATTACTTATCTGCAATCAATAGTGACCATGGCCAGGAGCAATGCTGTGCCTGTACCGGATAAAAACTTTTTTTCCAGAGTAAAGTCTATCTTAAAGGGTTCAACGGATGTACAGCACCTCTTCGTGCTGGGCCTGCTGTTGATACTGTACGTGATCAGCACCCTCAACTACATCGTGTTCCACAGCATGATAGAGATATTCACCATCGTCGTGGCCTCCTGCATCTTTGTCATCACCTGGAACTCGCGCAAGTACCTGGGCAACAGTTTCTTCGTCATGCTCGGCATCGCCTACCTGTTTATATGCATCATCGACGTCACGCATCTGCTTGCCTACAAGGGCATGAACGTGTTTCCCGAGTTCGGCGCCAACCTGGCGACACAGCTCTGGATAGCGGGGAGGTACCTCGAGGCTTTTTCTCTACTGGCTGCCGCGGCTGCGGTTTTCTGGAAGCTCGATCACAGGAAAATATTCGCAGGGTACACGATCGTCACTGCCCTCTTACTGGCTACGATATTTTACTGGAGGGTATTCCCCGTTTGCTTTGTGGACGGGGTCGGCCTGACGGCCTTCAAGATTTACAGCGAGTACGCGATCATACTCATTATCGCGATCAGTCTGGCCATGCTTGTGTCTCACCGCAGGCAGTTCGAGCCCCGGGTATTCTATATGCTTACTGCTGCGTTTGCGCTGGCCATCCTGTCAGGCCTGGCATTTACGCTCTACAGCAACGTCTATGACATCTTCAACTTTACCGGCCACGCGTTCCGGCTTGTCGCGTTCTACCTGATCTACCTCGCGATTGTGCAGACGGGCCTGAAGACGCCCTACGACCTCATTTTCCGGGACCTCAAGAAAAGCGAAGATGAGCTCACAAGCGCAAATGCGCAGTTGACCGAAGCGAAGAACCAGGCCGAGTTGTATGTGGACCTGATGAGCCACGACATCAACAACATGAACCAGATCGGCGTGGCCAGCCTCGAGCTTGCTATCGAGAGCGGCCGGATGGACACGGAGACCAGAGGCCTGGTCGAGCGGTCGATGGCGGCGTTCAACAGCAGTTCCGCCCTGATCGGCAACGTGAAGAAGCTCCAGCTGGCGAAAGAGCAGGCGCTGGAGCAGGGCTTGATCGATGTCAGTGAGGTCCTGGCGGCGGTTGCGAAACACTACCAGAATGTGAACCCCCAGGCTGCGGTCAGCTATGTGCCCGCCACGGGCTGTCTGATCAAAGGCAACGATCTGCTGCACGACGCGTTCTCGAACCTGGTCGGCAACGCGATCAAGCACGCCGACGGCCCGGTGGACGTACGCATCAGCATCGTCAGAGCGGACGAAGACGGCAGGAGCTTTTACCGGGTCGTCGTCGAGGACAACGGCAGAGGCATCCCTGACGAGGGTAAGGAAGATATCTTCGATCGCTTCAAGCGAGGTCAGACCAAGGCCAAAGGCAGCGGTTTGGGCCTATATCTGACCCGTACCATAATCGAAGGCCACGGCGGCCGTGTATGGGTGGAAGACCGGGTTCCCGGAGACTATAAGATGGGTAGCCGGTTCGTCGTGATGCTGCCGGTAACTTCTGCGTAAGAATCCGAAGTAGCAGCGAGCGCACGCGCGCACGTACGCCAGACGGAGGTTCAATTTTTACAGATGCGTTATGATAGCATTGAGTATAGGCGCGAGGACAATGCAGAAGAGGATAAACTTCAGCCACCAGCCGCCATGCAGCTTTTGCACAATGGTTTTAGCCCGGTCCCGCAGCAGGTACATGATCGAGCCGCCGATGACCACCCATAACAGTAGCAGCCCGCTCACCATGCCCAGCATGGCCCGCATCTTCGGGTCGCCGCTGCCCAGGGCGAGCGATGGCGAACAAGGCATAGACGGCCGCACACCAGACGGCAAAAAGACGATAAGCGGTTCGGGGTAATTTTTACCATATGCATTCCATATCTTTTGCGATCACAGGATAAATAGCCTTATGGCTTCCGCGAAAAAGTCAGGGTTTGAGCTCGAGACATTCTGGAATAGACTGAAATAATAGTAACCGTAATCTGCTGTTGAACCGTATCATGCGTAATCGGGTCCTCCGGGCCTTTGTAGAACTGCTCGACCACGGATGCCACGCTGCTTATCGGCCGGATCGGCCAATATTTCCGCTTGCCAACGAGCCTCACGCCCTTGAAATGAGCGTTATCAACGAAGATAGAAACATGCCGGGGATCGGCCCGGATCTGCCCGACCTTCCACGAAGACATGTTCGTGCTGAACCATACGGTCTTCAGGCCGTCGTTCCCGGTCTCAGCATGGCCCGGATCTCGGGAAAGCCGCCCTCTCCGATTGTCGCCAGCACGGCCACCTTCGAGCGCTAGACCAGCTTGCCGTCTGCTTTTCTTGTGGTTCGTTTTCATACTATCCGCCTCTGCCCGCTATTTTATATCCGACTTGTCGAACATGCCCTTGTTCTCGACATAAAAGCTGGTCTCGAAATGCAGCTTGTAGTAGACATGTACAGGGATGACCTCAGAGCGTCGTGCCGTTCACATACGAAGTGGATAGTGGTATTATAGGCATGGGTCTCTGTCCAGGAGGAAATGACAGGAGACTCCCACCTGTCGCCCACCTTTAACGTTACTGCCTGGTCGTTGTACCTCATGTACACGGTACCATTGCTATCTGCGCCCGTGATTGTGAGATTTCGATCCGTATAGCCGGGAAAGCTGTATATGCCATGGACATCCAGCCTTCCCCTCATCCGGTCAGGGCTGAAAGTGAAGTAGTAGGTGCCGTACAATATTTTAAGGCTGTCATTGAAAGGCGTGTAATTGCCGGCCAGCCCCCGCGACGCCATCGTAATCGAAGAGCGGAGGATACGGGAGCCGTGTACGGGGCAAACATTTTGCCTTCGGTAACGTTAAAGCGCTCGTAGACCATTTCGAATAGCGATACGTACTTTTCTGAAGGTAGCTCGCCAGTTTCATCGTCTGCTGCCCAAGCAGCCGCTCGTCGAACAGCCAGCGCCGTGAAGTATTATGGCCAGCAACGGCAAGAGGACAATGACAGGCTTCTTGATACTGATACCCGATAGCCAGAATCTTGAAAGCCTGATAAACGATTATTCTATGTCGCAATCGGTTAACTGTCATCAACGGCAATCCCTGGCCATAGAGGGATCGGATTCTCACAGTCCAGGGCTGGCTTTTTAATCTTCCGCGTAGCGAAGCGGAGCGGTGTTATGAGCCGGGGGAGTCCAGCGGAGCCCGTAGTGCAGCGAAGCTCAGAGTCATGACGCGTTAGGGGCGGGCGCCCCCCTCTTGATCCGTCAACAACAGAAGGGTTATCCAGCCCTGAATTAGCCTCACACATGGAAAAATTCAAACACCATCCGCCAGGTATGAGTTGCAATCAGCCTATAACGAAAGCCAGGCACATCGGCTATGGGTAGGAATAAGATGCCTTCGTGTCAGTCATGCGCACGCGCGCGAGCGAGCACTCGAAAGACGATTAGCCGGGCCATTTCATGCGATACGTCATTTGCACGACCAGGACAGAGGTTATCAGCCAGGGACAAGCGTTATGGTCCGATTTTATGGCAGATGCCGACGGTTGACACTTGCAGGGGAAAACACTCAATAAAATTAGTATAGAAGTAGCGAGCGCACCTTCGGTCGTCACACCCGCACATGATAAGTTATCTTACCGCTTTCCTCCGGCCCGTGCCCCTGCAAGCGTCAGTTGTCCACGGTTAGCATGCTCCCTTCCGGGCCTGTGCCGGTCCCCGCAATTAAGGCAGTCAACGTGCTCTCCAGCACGGCGATTTACCACCGCTAACCCAGCAGGACGGACCTTCAACGTAGAGCGATAAGGCCTTCATGCATCAGAAGCGCCTTCCTCTGGCTTCGCCCCTCGCGTAAAGACGATTTCGAGTCACAGGTGACGCCTAATCACCCGGGCTAGCCCGCCAAAATGGTATATTGGTCATGTCACGGCAATAAACTTTTTGCATGATTAGACCGTAATATCCAGTGGTGATAAAATGGCAGAAGCAGAGGAACTCGTAGGATTCGTGAACGCAAACGTCAGGCGGAGGCAGGTTGTCGAAGCCCTGAGCAAGGGCGGCGAGTCCCTCGAACAGCTCGAGAAGCTCTCTCGAATCCCGAAGGTCATGCTGAAGAGCATCATGGCCGAGATGGAAGGGAAGAAGATGGTGAAAAAGACTAAGGCGGGCTTTACCCTGACCCCCGAAGGGGCGAATGTGGCCCAGATGCTGAAGTCCATGCATTGAGGCGTCTTTGCCTCCTGCGTACGCTTTTTTTCGGGTATCAGTCTGGCGGGCGGCCATGCCGGTGTTTTAGTTCCCGGATAGTAATTATAATTTTAGTCCAAAAAGCCTATAACTAATGTCGATAGTACCTTTTTCAGTATATAGCCTGCTTTCGCTTTCGATTGAGGAGCGGAGGAGACACATATGGCGGATAACGGTAAAGAGGGCTTACAGGTCGTGGCATATCGTGCCGGCGGTACCGAGTTCGGGGCCGACATCAGGGATGTCAGGGAGATCATCAAGCTCGACAGCCTCACCGCTATCCCGGGCGCTTCCATGCATATGGAAGGAGTCATCAACGTGCGAGGCGAAGTCGTGCCGCTCTTGAGCCTGCGAAGCCTGGCAGGTATCCCGCCTGCGGAGCATGACAAAGAGACCCGCGTGCTGATCCTGGACAGAAAGCCACCCCTGGGGCTTATCGTGGACACCGTGGGCGAGGTGAAGACAATACCGCATGGCGCCGTCGAGCCCATGCCGCCCGCCGCGGGCATCGCAGGCAATGACAGCCTTTACATGGGAATCGCAAAACTACCCGACAGGATGATCATTCTTATGGATCTCAAGAAGATATCGGCGTCTGCCGATGAAAACAGCGCAGATGTACTATCTGCCGAGCAAATGCAACCGGACATTACTTCGTCAGGCGGTGTCGCAGCCGACAACGGCATCAGCAACGACAACGACATCAAGCTGACCGAATTCCAGCTCGACGCGCTGAGGGAGATGGGCAACATCGGCACGTCGCACGCAGCCACCTCGCTCTCGCAGCTGGTAGGCAGCTCGATCAACATCACAGTGCCTGCCATTAAGCTGGAGAAGATCGACCAGATATCAAGCATTATCAGCGATGAGAAGGTCGTGGGCGTGCTGCTGGAGATACGGGACGGCGAAAGCACCGACGGGTACCTGTACACCATGTTCCCGGAAAAAAGCGCCTTCCGCATCGTGGACACACTCATGGGGCAGCCCCACGGCACGACGAACAGCATCGGTGAGGTCGAGCAGTCGGCCATCATGGAAGTGGGGAACATTCTCGCCTCGTCGTTCTGCGACGCGCTGGCCGAGTTCCTTGGCCTGGTGATGCTCCCGTCGCCGCCGTGTTTCGTCTTCGACATGGCCGACGCGATCGTTCAGAATTCGCTGATCGCCATAGGGCAGATCGCGGACGACGCGATCATCTTCCGGACGGATTTCACCGACGAGCAGCGCATCTACGACGGGTACGTCATCCTGTTCCCCAACCCGGAGATGCTGGACCGGATGCTGTCCATCCTCGAAGCTAAGGCCAACCCATAAATACCTTCGCGGACCTTTTTTTATCGATGAAGTTCGAACGTGTCATCGATCAGTTCCCGGGCCTCTGTGTAGCCGAAGGCATCGTCAGCGTGACGGACATCCGTGAGACGTCCGGTGAATTAGAGATGTTCAAGCCCGTAGCCTGCGAAAGGATACGATCGATGCACACAATAGAGAACGTGAAGGATGACCCGGGATACCGGGCTTACCGGGACTTTTTCTGGCGTGTCGGCATCGACCCGACAAAGACGAGGCCTGCCTCGGAAGCGCTGGTACGGAGGATACTTGCCGGCAAGCCCCTGCCGACGATTAACACGGCTGTGGACGCGTACAACCTGGCGTCAGCCCTGTCCGGCATCCCCATCGCTGCCTTCGACGCCGACCGGCTGAGTGGCGGCCTGACCATGCGTTTTGCGACGGATGGCGAGCCGTTTCACGGCATCGGCATGAAAGAGGCCATACAACTGAAGCCTAACCAGGTGGTCATCTGCGACGCGGAAAAGCTCATCGCCGTCTACCCGTACCGGGACTCTGACGACACGAAGGTGACGACCGGCACGAAAAGAATGCATATCGTCTCCTGTGGCGTGCCGGGTATCAGCCGTGACAGCGTTCGCGATGCTTACGGCATGTGTACGGACTTCTTGAAAAAATATTGCGGCGGAAGCTCCGGCGAAATACTGCTATCTCCCTGATTTTTAGGTCGCAGAGGTCTCAAGAGGTCACAGAGTTCAGCACAGAGGTCACAGAGGCCGCAGAGGGTGACACAGAGGATTTTTTATGAAAAAGGCTGCCGGAAGCCCTGTTATTAAACAATCCTCTGTGTCATACCTCTGTGCCCTCTGCGACCTCTGTGGTGAAACTCTGCGACCTCTTGCAAACCTCGGGGACCTCCGATCAGCGAGCCTCGGCGGCCTGGCCGCCAAGCATCTTCTGGATCTCGTCCGGGTTGAAGCCGACGGTGACCTTATCCCCGCGCACGATGAGTGGCGTGGCCCGTATCTTGTATTTGTTTACCAGATCGTCCCAGGCCGATCGGTCTTTGGTGATATCTTTCTCCTCGTAGGAGATGTTATGTTTCTTGAGATAGTCCTTCAGCTCGCTGCAGTAGCCACAGGTCGGCTGTGTATAAATGGTAAGGTCCGCCATGATAGAACACGATCAATACCTGCAAGGCGCATACGCTAAAATAATGCCGCTGAAATAAACGCCATACAGAAGAAGTATATAGCATTTTTTCAAAAAGATAGCGTAAGGTGCGCTATCTTTATATATACAGTAGCTCTCATTCTTTCTGGGACATATGTCTCGATAGAATTGGCGTTTCTGGCCAGTCAGGCGTGATAGATATGGAAAAACCTGCGGTGAAGGACATTAAGGAAAAGATTGGCAAAGAGGCGGAGCAGATCGTCGCGTACGCCGGCAGCTTCGAGGTGCACTCGGCAAAGGATGAGCAGGCGCTGGTCGATATTCTCGCTATGCTCACGAATGCCAACGCGGCCATTGCAAAGATCGAGGAGTCCCACCGGAAGCGTATCCAGCTGGCGAAAGAGCTGGCAAAAGCGCTGGATGAGATGGAGACGGACAGTAAAAAGTTCGCGGAGAAGCACGGGAAGACGCTGTCCTGAAAATCATCGTTTTTTTAGATTCTTTTTTTAAATTACCATTTTATAAGCTTGCTATGGCCCTATAGAGTCATAATAATCAAGTATTTATCCATTAAGCGCCATTTTGCTATGATCAATATGACAGCAGCGATCACTACCAGTGACCTCGTCAAGAGGTATGGTAAATTTGAGGCTCTCGGTGGCTTGAGCATCGAAGTGGAGCAGGGAGAATCCTTCTGCCTGCTGGGGCCTAACGGGGCCGGGAAGACAACGACCATCGCCATTCTCACGGGCCAGATCGAGCTTACGTCGGGCAGCGCCACGGTGATGGGCGTGGACGTGAGGAAGGACCCGCTGGGCGTTAAAAAGATGATCGGCATCGTGCCGGAGAACGAGTACCCGCCGAGCTTCCTGACTGTCAGGGAATACCTGGACCTGGTATGCAGCATCCGCAACGTGCCGGACTCTGCGCAAAAGATCGACCGGTGGATCGAGTTCTTCGGCCTCTCGCCCAAATCGGATGTGCTCTGCAAGGACCTGAGCAAGGGCACTAAAAAGAAGGTGATCGTGTCCGCGGCGCTGGTACACGAGCCGAAGCTGCTGTTCCTCGATGAGCCGTTCCTGGACCTGGACCCCATCGTCCAGCACAACCTGAAGGCCTACCTCGTCGAATATGTCAGCAAGGGCGGCACTATCTTCCTCTCGACGCACATCCTCGAGATCGCCGAGAAGCTCTGTACCCGCACGGCCATCCTCAACGAAGGCAAGCTGGTGACCAGCGGCGAGCTGTCGGAGCTCAAGAAGGAAAAGGAGAGCCTTGAGGACGTGTTCATGCGGCTGGTGAAGGAAGAATGCGCCTGAGCCTCAAGCTGTTCATGCTGTTCATGAAAGAGGAGTTCCGGGCCCAGTCGTCCATGTTCCGCAGCTCCTTCCTGATGTACCCGCTGTTCATCTTCGTCATGGCGGCGCTGATGGGGCTGATGCTGCTGCCGATGCGCATGTCGCTGTCGACGTACGAGCTGGTCACCGTCGGCGAGATCGCCGTGTTCATGTCCGGCATGCTGGTAGGCGGCATGGGCATGTTCATGGACGCGATCCTGGAGCGGCGCATGGGCAACGTGCGTATGCTGCTGGGCTCCCCCGGGACGCTGCCGGTAAAATACCGCGAGTTCTTCACGTACTTCTACTTCAAGGACATGCTGTATTATTTCCTCATGGACGTGCTCCCGGTCTACCTCGGCCTGGTCGCTTCCACGTTTGTCACGGGCCTGCACGTCGATCTTGCCATGGCTGCGATCTCCCTGGCCCTGGCGTTTGCGCTGGGCATGTCCGTGGCCTTCGCGCTGTCGACCATAGTCGTGCGCAGTAAGTCGCTGTTCGCGGTCATTCTGGTCGGCGGCCTCGGGCTGGCGTACGCGGCGACCATCGGGCAGGCCAGCGCGCTGTACGGTATCGGACGCTTTTTCCCGCCGGTGGGCGTTTACATGAGCGGATCGCTCGTCGATCTGGTCGTGGCGCTGGCTGTCATCGCCGTGCTCTGTGCCTTCTCTCTGTACTACATACGTGAGATGCCGCACCCTGTCGAACACCGGGTGAAAAACCAGTTCCTGGCCGTGGAGAAGCGGTTCCGGATCTTCGGGAGATACGCGACGCTGGCGGCCAAAGAATGGACTGACCTGCTGCGAAGCGGTGGCCTGGGCTCGGTGCTGTTCAGCTTCATCCTGCCGCTGCTGTTCCTCTGGGGCCTGATCTGGATGATGTCCAGCGTCATGACCTTCATGAGCGACGGCGAAGTGATCAGCCTGCCGTTCAACACGATCTTCTACGCCATCATCATCGGCTTCTTCGGGTCGCTGGTCTACGGGTGGCTGAACAACCTGGACAATAACGGCAGCTACAAGATGCTGCCGGTGACCATGCCCGACATCATCAAGGCTAAGCTGATCCTGTTCGTCATCCTGAATACTGTGGTCTCCATCGCATATCTAGGGCTGATCAGCCTGACGAGAGGCGAACTGTGGCCACTGTTGCCCGTGGGACTGTACACGATGTTCATGGTCTCGGGCTACACGGGCGTGCTAACGGCGTACATGACCGGCATCTACACCAACAGCCTGATGTTCGACTACAAGGTGATGACGATCTACTCGCTGGCAGTGGCACCGGCGCTGATCGTGCTGATCGTGCTGTCGTTCAGCGGCCTGCTGTGGGCGGCCGCCGGGCTGGCCACACTCATGGGCGTCGCCGCGTACTTCCTGCTGGGAAGGATAGACAACAAATGGGGCCGGGTGGAATTCAAGACCGCCTGATCCCCATTTGCATTTTTTCATAAATAGCCGGTAAAATTATCTGGCCTGCGTTAGCGCGCGCGAACCCGGCAGGCGAGGCTGCCTGTAGCGTTATCGGCCTAAAAACGTGATAATTATTTTATTCTCATGATATAAATTGTAGCACATGAGCCGGCTGCATGACATGATGGAAGAGCTTGAGCGCCAGCGCCGCAGGGGCAACTTTCACGGCGCCGAGAACATCGCCAAGCTCGAGATGAAAAATTACGAGCTGGAAGGGAATACTCCATATTATAACTTTTACCGCGGCCTGCTGTGGTACCTGTACGATATACCACACGAAGCTATGATGCACTTCGATAATGCGCTGCTGACCGAAGACAACGACATGTACTACGTGCACAAGTTCAAGGGCGTGGTCAGCCTGGAAAACGGCGATTTTACCAAAGCAAAGGAGTTTTTCGAGGCGGCGCTCGCACAGGCCGGTGACCCCGCGGACATCGCGTCAGCTATGAACGCTCTTGGGAACACCTTCTTGAGAATGGGCCAGCCAGACCGGTCGCTGGAGCTGTACCGCGAAGCCCTCGACATCTCGATGAACGCGGGCCTCGACGAGCTGTCGGAGACGACACTGGCTAACATGGGCGTGGCCCGTGTCAACCGGGGCGACCACCAGGGCTCGATCAAGTATTTCGAGGACGCCCTGCAGCTGGCGAAAGCGCTGGATGACGACAGGGGTATGCGCATCTGCCTGAACAACCTGGCCAGCGCATTCAACAACATGGGAAAGCATAAGGACGCGCTGGCAATTTACAATGACGCGCTCCACTATGCAGGCAAGGCCGAAGACAAGTACGGGCTCAGGGTCATCTACGCAAACATCGGCTACACATACCGCATGATGGGCGACGTCCATCACGCGCTGGAGTACTACACGCTGGCACTGGGCACCGCGCAGCAGATCAACGACCGTGAGGGCGAGGCGCTCGCCAAGTACTGGATCATGTCGCTACAGAAGGGCGAGGAAAAGGCCGCTGCATTCTAACACCAGGCTTTCGTGTTAGACTTTCGTATCCTTGTACACGCTGAGCCGGCATCCGACACAACGTACACGACGTACACAACGTTTTATCAGGAAATGGCCAGCGTACGTAGCCGTATTATTAGACGTCGTGTACGTCGTGTACGTCGTGTTTAATGCCGGCAAGCATGTACAAAAAGATTCAGGAATGACTATGTCTAAACCTGCGCATCTGATTCCAGAGCCTTGTCGAACGCGCGCATGAGGGCCCGGTAGTCGCCGGAATTGTAGTCCATGCCGTCGTTGACGATCAGTATATAGATAGCCGTCCTTGCGCCCTTTTTCGTCAGCAGGAACTCGCCGGACCTCTTTTCGATGAGGCCGCAGGATATGGCAGAGGAAATCACGGCATGCAGATAGATCTGCTGTACCTTACAGGTTTTGGAAACCTGTTCAATGGTCAGAGGCCCTCTGCTTAGCGCAGCAAGTACCTCAAAGATCATAGAATAGGATAGCGATCTCATCTCGTCCATTTGCTTACACCCGGACACGCATCCATTAGAACATAACGCGCTTGACATGAAATTCAGGGCACATAAGTAGTGTGGGGGGTATAGTTCAGGGTGCCCTGAATTTCATGACATAGCGTCATCATGATTGATGACAGTAAACGAGTAAAAACTTAGAGTGCAGCAATATTTGTGTGGGGGGTATATAGCTATTGCATTCAGCACTCTAAGTTTTACCGCTCTATACCCTACTACTATTCCAGCGTATATAAAGTAGTACTACATCAATGTATGTACAAAACATACAAAATGATAAAAGCTACCACAAATGGGTGAATTTTGCCAAATTTATGTACAGGCCGCAGAGAAACCACGGCCTGTCATATGGCATACGCTTTAGAACATGTTCAAGGAGAACTCGGGGAAGGTGCCTGCAAAGTTAACGGCCCCCATTCCCAGTCCTGCCAGGCCAGCCGTACTGAAGCTGGTGGCGAACGTGTCGTCCTCGCCGAAGTTGCTTGTCGCCAGAGAGTTAGCCGCATCGGCTACTCCGACCGGGCCGCATCCGCCGAGCCCGAAGGGTATTCCCGGGAGCACGCCCGGTATCGGGCTGAACCCGCCGGCTCCGAAGCCGTTTACTGCGGCATCTGCCTGAGCGGCTGCGTTGGTCATGGTCGCGTCATGGGAATATGTGTTAAACGTCGTGGGCCCTGCGGCCGCCAGGCCGGGCCCGGCCACTATCGTCGTGAGCGGGGAGCTAAAGCCGAACGCGGCCGATGCGCCCACGATTGACAACGAAGCTAACAGTCCTGCAATCACTAAAACGTATGCCTTCCTCACCTTAATCATACAACACCCCCACTAATACATGTGATCGTTACAGGATTAATAATAAATATATTAGTATTAATTCCGGCGAAAACCCTGCAAAAGAGAACGGTATATCGCATTTTTCGCCGCCGGAGACGGCCTTTGCCGCCACGGCCGCAACTCGTCGAGAACCCACCGACCAACACATGAGGTCGGTAACAAGCCGTTAAGATGCCAGGAAGTCTTTAAGACGCCACTATAGCACCGAAAGGGCGCTATAGTGGCGTCTTGGCACCTTATCCTGGCGGCTTGGTTGCTTAATGCTTATTCGCCGGCGAACTCGATGGGGTCCATCTCGCCCCGGAGGAAGCGGATCGTGTTCTTGGCCGCCGCGAGCGACGGGGCGCCGCCGACGAGCAGGCAGACGAACAGGGCCTCCATGATCTCTTCCTTTTTGGCGCCGAGGTATAAAGCGGCCCGGGCATGGGTGTCCACGCATGCATTACACTGCCTGGTCGCAGAAATGGCCATCGCGATCAGCCGCTTGTTCTTCGCGGACAACGCGCCGTCCTTCAGCACAGCTTCATCCATGCAGCCGATCGCTTCGAACATCTCGGGGTCGGTATCCTTGATCAGGTCCAGAAGCTGGGGCACATAGCCCATGCGCTTGTCGAACTTCTCGAATTCTTTGTAAGGCATAGTCTGTCATCTCCGGTGGCAATACTCAATCCATTGCCATGGATAAGATTGTCCTGTAATTATAAATATTTAGCGATTAGTTCGTAAATAATAGAACAAAACCCTCAAGAAGGATGAGCGTAACCGTGTAGCATGGATATACCCATCGCTATCAATCGCATACAGTCTCGATCTTTATTAAAAGTTGGTGCCTGTTAAGTCGGAGGCAGCATAGTGACCGCCAGCCGGCAGGTCAGTCGAACCGGCTCAGCCTGAGCGCTTCCTCGGACTCGTCGACGGGGAGCCGTGCATCATCTATGGTGCCGGGGATTTCGTCTACCTGTCCATCCGGAGACTTTACAATGTAACGGCTTTTTTTTCTCGACGGAACCATCATGTTATACAGGTTAATATGCGTGAGTATATGGGTTTGCGATAACTTTAACGGAATTGCGGCAGAGGAACCCAGTGGCATGGCAGAAAAACGTCTGTGGCAATTATTTTGTTTATTTCATGACCCCCGGCGAGCTTATTTCAGTAACACGGGCCGCCAGTCTTCGGTAATCCCCAGCCAGTAGAAAATCTCCTGCTTTTCCAGCCTGCTCACTTCGAAGCTGGCCTCCAGCTGCCGGACGATCAGACCGCACTCCTGTGGAGTCTCTGTCTCGATGAAATGTGCCACGGCTCCCGGGTCGAACCGGAACCCGAGCGTTCGCAACGGCCGGAGGAACAGGTCATGGAAGTCGCGGTTCTCCATACGGTCTGCCAGCTTGACGTAGAGACGAGACCCGCCCCTGTCGAGCCATATATGCACGCCTGTCATGATCAGTCATCGGTCGGACGGATATATATCAATAGAGTAAACGCCGGCTGAAAGTATTACAATAATACGGTAAAGTAAACCATACAAAACTAAAACAAGCGATTACACAAGAGCAGGTTATAAATAGACGGATGAATAAACACCTTTTCTAATGAGCGCATCGAGAGAGCTGATCATCATGAAAAAAGCCGCCCCCGCTTTACTGATCGTATTACTGTTCGCATCGTCGTCCGGTTGCTTTGGCAGCGTCGCCCTTCCAACGCTCAAGGATGAGCTGTCGACCCTCGACGCGGCGGTTGTAAAGTATAACCACGCCAAAGACCTCTACGACAGAGGCGACTACCAGAATGCAAAACAGGCGTTTATCGAGTCCGTAGAAGAGCTCAAGGCCTGCAATTCCGCCTTCGATGGCATCGCTAAGACAGATATCAGCGCGCTGGAGAAGCGCGATGCGGCAAACCTGGCCGGATGCTCGAAGCAGTTCGCCTATGCGGCCGCTTACATGCGCGACGCGTGCACGGAAGAGATGAAGCCCGGCTCAGAGAACGGCTACCTGATGAAGGTATCTGCCGACGAGTGTGAGCTCGTGGCGAAGACCGTCTACGATGCGAACCGGGAAGAGCTGTTGCTTGCCTGGAGCAGCAAGTAGCGGCAACGCCTGATAAAGAAATGAAAAATAAGTGATCGTTTTTCTTTTAATACCTGTTACGCTAACTCTTCTGCCCTATGGTGGCATCACGATCGGCGTCGGCAGTGGTGTGACCGTGGGTATTTCTGTCGGGACCGGTGTCGGCGTCGTCCTGCCAGGGAACGGCATTCCCGGGAACTGTGTCGGCATACCCGGACCTATGGTGGGCCTCGGGTACATTGTAGGCATTGGCATGCCCGGCGTGATTGTCGGCCGCGGGAACATCGTCGGGTAAGCCCCGGGCGTCCTGTTAATCGGCATCGGGTATCCGGGCTGTCTGCCCGGGAACTGCGGCATCGTCGTCGGGAAGAACCCGGAGCTGCTGCCCTGAGCGTTCGAGTAGGCAGGACTGTTCGCGCACATTGAGTTGTCACAGCTTCCGGCCGGGCACGAGCATGGCCCGCCCTGGTTACAGGCGCAGCCCGCAGGACACGCGGCAGCCGGCTGGCTGATGATGGCGAGGGCCGTACATAAAATCGCAAGCGATAAGAGCGCTGCTATCCACTTTCTGAAAGTCATTCAATCCACCCCGGTGACGAATAAGCGTCCCACGCGTTAAAGGGTTGTTACGAATATGCACCGTGAAAGGTGGATTTAGCGTGCAAAATGACAACTGTACAGGGGCATGAGCGATGTGTAACGGCATTAAACCGCCAGTCGTGTCGTGGCATGGTAACCGGAGAGTATATGCATAATAGTCCTTAGAATAAACTTTTACCATACATACGGTGATCCGATGAAAAATGGCAAAAATTTTTTACTGACGGCGCTGGCGGACAAAGTGGTCATTTCCGCTATCGCAGTAGCGCTCATTCTTGCGATCTGCATGCTGGCCGGGGCTTATATCCTGCCGACGCACGACAATTCCGCTCCGCCATCCGGGGATGACTTCACAATCCCTGCTGACGACGCCGGTATGGTCGTCCAGGCGAATATCGATAGCATGACGCTAACAGTGACAAGGCCCGACAGCGCCGACCTCGTCCCGTACACGGAACGCGGATTCGACGAGCCACTGGAGGCGTCCGTCGCCTGGTGGATGAACCAGGGCTTCATGGCCAATACTTCGGAGTACCGGTGGTTCCTTCGGACAACGCCGGACGTGCGGGACAGCTACTACGAGCCGGCGCAGGTCTTCTTCGACTTCGTCACCGACAGCCTGGACGACGCCGAAAACGCCTCGGCCCTGCACGACGACATGGTCCTCTACCGGGGCATGTCCGGCAACTACGTCTACACCATGATCAATAACTCGGCCTACTCGGATAATGCCTATTCGTCGACGTCCTACGACCCGACGGTCTGCCTCAACGTGACCTTCGGGGCCCGGACTTCAGACGGGTATCAGAACGTCCTGGTAATGAAGAAGGAGAAGGGAGAGCACGCGCTATACATCAACGAAGAGGCCCGGGAAGTGCTGATCCCGAGAGAGTCGCAGTTCACCGTGACGAAAATTGTGAACGTAGGCAACCTCACGGTCAGGGCGGACTTTCCGCTGATCTGGAGCACGAATATGACGGCGACGTTTGAGAAAGTCAGGTTAATTTACCTGGCAGAGAACAATTAAGACCGGTATCATGATCGGGCATTAGATGAGGGATAACGAGCCGGGCAATTTGTCGATGTCCCGGCAGCCACACGCGCGCGCACGTGTAGAAAAAAGGGCTTTGCGCTCCCCCCTCATTTACACCGTCAAACATCCGATTTTTTACTTCTCAACGCTTTCAGGACTTTCAATTCTTTAGAAGCACTCAGCCGTTTATACTCTTCCGTCTCTGCCCCGTATAAAGCGATTTTTCCATTAACTGTCGAAGTGAAATCCCCACCCGTATTTTTTGGGTAAAGGCGATGATCTCAAGCAGGGTTTCGGTCTGGAAAAAAACTCCTTACGGAGTTCTGTTTCGTCATACGATTTTATGTCGTTTTGCAGGATATACGTCATAAACAGGACGTCTTCCTGCGTGTATTCGTAAGGATGATTGGATAACATTTCGTATTGGATTATCTGCACAGTTTTTTTAGCCCTGTTTGTCGTCGGGATAGTGCCGATTTTATGAGGGCAATCGTCCGATATGGTTATAAACCCATTATAGTAGTTCAAAGGATTATCCCCTTACAATAAATAACCGGAATTACCTTATACACCATATTAATTTCGGAATATAGGATGGTCCATATGAAATTATTTAACTTGCTCGTCTGATGCCATAAGCCGATAATCGTTCAAACGCTGTTACTCTTTTACGATTCCTGGTGTACAGGGGGACTTTTTGGGAAAAAGTCCCCCCTTGCACCCCTTCAAAAACGATCCTTAAAACGGTGCCTTCGGCACATGTGCGAGTGTCGAGACCCAGGGAACTTTTTTAGAAAGTTCCCGGAAGCCTTCAAAAATCTTATGCGGGGGAAGGGATTCGAACCCTTGAACGCCTGCGCGACAGGATCTTAAGTCCTGCACCTTTGGCCTGGCTTGGTTACCCCCGCCTGCAGATAATCAAAGCCCTGCCATAAACGTATACGGCGAGCCGATAAATAATGACATTCAAGGTTAATATAGTTAATTGTCAACTACAGGCACCCGGATGATTAAAACCCAAGAGCTGTGGCTTCATTTAAATTTTCAAAAAAGTAAAGGATGCGCCCGCTTCTCAGCGAGCGCGACCGGTTTGTCCGTACGTTTAGAACGCGCTCATGATCTCATTGAGCTGGGTGGCCCTGCCCTGCAGAGACTTCATCGCTCTTGCGATGATGTCTTGTGCGGAGTAGGAGCCGTCCGTTTCGATGGTGAAGATGAACGCCTCGTTGTTGGTGTCCACTTCGATGGCCCCTGCGTCACAGGCTTCGGTGCACAGCTTGCAGAGCGAACACTTGTAGATGTCGGTCACTGCCAGCTTGCCCTTCTCTGCCTTGAACACGCCACGCGGGCACGCATCGATGCATGCCTTGCACATGTCGCATTTCTCGCCGATGGTGAGCACGGGTACGTTCTTGTAGCCGGACGCACAGACCGGCTGGAACTTGGCGTGTTCCTTGCCGTTGCCCATGCGGGCGACTGCCGTCAGGACGACCTTCTGGCCGGCCTTGAGCTCGACGATGGGGATATTCTGGTCGACGGGCACCGTCTCCGGGTCCGAGGACTTCATGTCCCGCGAATGGACGACGCACGGCCCTTCCGCCGACAGCGTGAGCGACACCTGGCAGAGGGCGCAGCCGGCGCCCTTGCACTCGCAATTCGCCGGGAAGCTGTACATGTCTGCGTTCGTCTTCAGCGGGATGAGCCCGAGCCGCAGCGACAGCATCTCATCGAACAGCACGGACGTGTTGTCGTAGATGTCGACGTAGTCGATGGCCATCTTGGGCACGTCGGAGATCAGCGCACGGCGCAGGCTGTTCGCGAACGCCGGGGTGACCTCGGATAGCACGAACTTTGCCTTCCGGTCTTTCAGCTCGAGTATCTCAAGCTTCATTTACACGCGCCTGCCACGCTTTCCGCCCGGGGCTCTGGTGCCGTCGTGCGGTATGGGGGTAACGTCCTCGATACGCCCGATCCGCAGGCCTGCACGGGCCAGCGAACGGATCGCTGCCTGTGCTCCCGGTCCGGGGCTCCTCTGGAGGTTGCCGCCGGGTGCGCGGACACGGATGTGAACGCCCATAATGCCCTTGGCCTTGATCTGCTCGGCCACATTCGCGGCCATCTGCATTGCCGCATACGGCGAACTCTCATTCCGGTCCTGCTTGACCACCATGCCGCCCGAGGTCTTGGCCAGCGTCTCGGCGCCGGTCAGGTCGGTGACGGTGATGATGGTGTTGTTGAACGATGAGAAGATGTTCGCGATTGCCCACTTCATCTGGTCTGCCATGTGATTATTCCTCCTTCGGAGCTGCGGTCTCGGCCGGCGCTGCCGGCGCTGCCGGTGCGGTCGGTGCAGGCGCCCTCTGTGCGGGCTTTGCCGCGGGCGCTACCGGCACGGGCTTGGTCGTCAGCTTCTCTTTGGTGATCGGGGAGCCGACGTAGTAGCTTATTGCCTCTTCCTCGGCCTTGAGCACCATGTAGCTCGGGATCGTGTTCTTCCGGCCGTTGACTGAAATGTGGCCGTGGATAATGAACTGCCTCGCCTGCTTCATGGAGGTCGCGTAGCCCTTGCGGAAGACCATGGTCTGCAGGCGTCTCTCCAGCAGGTCGTCGATCTTCAGCGCGAGAATGTCTTCGAGCTTCGAGTCTTCCTTCAGCACGCCGAGCTTCTGCAGTTTCCTGACGATCGCGTTAGCGTCGCGGATGTAGTGCGAGTCCTCCGGCAGGTTGCCGGCGGCCATGACACCGAGCAGCGTCCTGGCGTTGCCACGGTACTTCCTCAGTTCAGAGGCGAACTTCCATACACCCTTCTTGTTGCGGAGGCCGTACTTCTTGACAATGCCGGTCTCCTCGTCGATCCTGGCCTTCTGCCACGGGTGGTTGGGCGTGTCGTATAATTTCTTTGCCTTACCTGGGTATCCCATTCAGCTCACCTCACTTCTTCTCCGTTGCGGTTGCGCCTGCTGCCGGGTTCCGCCTTCTTCCTGACTACACCTACGGTCGCTCCGGTCCTGCCGGTCGACTTGGTCCGCTGGCCGCGCACCTTCTGGCCACGCTCGTGGCGGATGCCCTTGTAGCTGCGGATCTTCTTCATGAGGTTGACGTCCTCGTTGACGCCAAGGGTCAGGTCCACGCCGATCAGGTGCTTGTTCTCGCCGGTGTATACGTCCTTGCGGCGGTTGAGCATCCAGACGGGCACGTTGGACTCGAAGTTGTCTACGGTAGCCCTGAGGCGGTCTACCTGCTCAGGTGGCAGGTAACCCATGATTGCATGGGGGTCGACATCGGCCTTGCGGGAAATGATCTTGGAAATCCTGACACCGATGCCCTTGATGCCGGTGAGTGCGTACTCCACCGTGCGGGTACCGTCCAGGTCGACGTTCGCAACGCGAACGATGTACTTGATATTGTCCTTAGGCTTTTCTTCGACTGCTGCAGGCTTCTTGCCCTTGCCGCCCTTCTTGTGGCCTTCCTCGGCCGGCGCCTGGCCCTCTACGGGCTTGGCGGACTTCTTGGGGGTTTTCTTGGGGGCCTGCTCGGTCGCCGTTGCCGGCGCCGGGGCTTCGGTGCCCTCAGCCTTCTTTTGTTTCTTATCGGTCTTTTCGGTCATTCAGATCACCTTCGTTCGCTCTATTCGTAGTGCGTCTTACAGATACCGCGTCGGGTAGTGCCGATCTAAAAGTCGGCACGGCACTGACTGTTCTATCTGAAACACCGATAGAATGAACAAATGACAGATATCCTCATGCGTTATGATATATAAATATTTGCGCATTTGACACGGAGGACACAAAGGCCACGGAGGCCACAAAGAGCATTGGACACGGAGGGCATAAAGGGCACAAAGGCCACGAAGGATACAGGCCTTAATAGAGAATTCTATAGGGATGCGTCCTTAGTGCCCTTTGTGCCCTCCGTGTCCAATGCTAGACCGTAAAGCATATAGCGAATACAAATCAACATAACCTAAATAAAAGCTTACTCACTGGAAGGTGTGCCAAATGTTCCAATTTTTCGGTAAGGAAAGTAAAAAAGGCGGTCAAAAGCGCATCGCACCAGAAGCCAGTAGCACACAGTTGGCTTCACAATTAGAAGATCAGGCGATCAGGGCCGACTATCTGCAGTTCCGTGAGAGCGTCATAGCGACGAAGATGGCAGTCATAAAGGCCATAGAAAAGATGGACAAGCATGACGCCATCGAAAACCTGATCAAGCTGTCGAACCTATCCGCCAAGGCTATCTATAACAAGAACCTGCGGGAGATCGTCCTGGTGGACGACGCCATTGTCGACATCAAGAAGGACATCGACAACAAGCTGGCCTCCATCCGCGACATGAATGGCACCGGCAATGACGAAGAAGCCGAGTATTACATGCTGCTGCGGCTGAGCCTCATCCCGGTCTGCTCGATGCTGAGCGTGATCAACACCCATACCACGACAGCGATCGAAGAGGCTAACGGCGAGATCGACGGCCGCATACAAGAATTACAACACTTCCTTGTAGAGTACGAGACCCGCATCGCTAAAATGTGAATACCGGCTGTCTCTAACGATTTTGACCGTTCTAATACTTATTTCCGCTGAGCCGGCACTCAACACAACGTACACAACGTACACTACATACACAACGTTTTGCAGGTAATGGCAAGCTTAGCCTTATTATTAAACGTCGTGTACGTCGTGTACGTCGTGTACGTTGTGTCAGATGCCGTGCAAGCCTGTACCAAAAAGCGGTAAGATTGACCTTATTTATCGGAATAGCCTCATTCATCTTACCGGTCGAACGCTTTGCGTGACATGAGCAGCGGGATGCCAGCCAGGACGATCAGCATCACGTTGACGCCCACGTTAAAGTATGCCTTGGTGTACGCCGACATAAGCGTGTCGACCGCAAACCACAATAAAAGACCAAGCACGATAGCGTTCCACGCCCATCGCTCCTTCTTCGTGAACGGGTAAAACACGATAAACGCGAGCGTTACGCCCCAGCCGGCCATGGTCGCGCCGAGCATGCCATAGGCCCAGAGGACGAATTGCCCGGTATTCCCATCAGGTGCCGAGCCGTTCCAGAATACACCGTTGACCAGGCCGTTGAATATGCCGAAGAGCGGTGACCAGCTGAGGAGCGCGATGACCAGCCCGAAGATGATCACGACAGCGCAGACGGCCAGCAGCCAGTTGCGCCAGAGAAGGAACCTGCTATCGCTCATACAGTAATAGTTGACTATCGGTCATATAATATCTTTCTATGATGCCATAACCGACTGCATTTGCCTGATTATAAAACTAATCACGCGGATTCCTCATTTCATGCCCTGCATCCGGACTTACTTTCGCTCAGAACGTTCATACAAATGCCTGCGATCACACGTTTGGTGATTCGAGAATGAAATACGGAAAAATGTTGATAGCACTGATGGCGCTGGCCGTACTGGCATCCCTGGCGATGCCTGTGTTTGCGCAGGGTGCGACACAGGCAGGAATGTCGGGAACGGCAGGCCAGAGCAATGTTATCTCGGCGCTACAGTCGAAGCCGGAGTCAGCCAGTTCGCCAACGGCCTGAAACAGACAGGCCTGGACAGCACCCTGAACAGCGGTGGCCAGTATACCGTGTTCGCACCTACCAACGACGCTTTCAGCCGGATGCCCGCATCTAAAGCGAGCATCATGAACCAGAACACGCAGGGACTGGACTATGTGCTCAAGTACCACATTGTCAGCGGCAAGCTGACGCCACAGCAGCTGAAAAGCGCAAGCACGCTGACGACGTTAAACACACGGACCGTACAGGCGTCCATGGCCGGCAATGACATCATGGTCGACGGCGCCAGGGTCATCGGCGATGGAAGAGATACGGGGAACGTAATGATCTACACGATTGATACGGTAATGGTACCGCCATATCTTACGTAAGCCATATGAAGGGGCTGGAAAGCCCCGTCTCTTTCCCTTTTACCGGCGCTTTCACAGTTGTTTCTTTACAGTACAGGGATTCCCGACAGCGACGACGTCCGCAGGGATATCACCGGCTACCACACTGCCAGCGCCTATCGTCGAATTATCACCGATCGTCACGCCCGGGAGGATAATGGCACCGCCGCCGATCCAGACGTTATTGCCAATACTGATTGGAGCAGAAATCTCCTGCTTTGACCTGCGGACAGCCGGGTCGACGGGATGGTAAGCAGCGTATACCTGCACGTAAGGCCCGAAGAGGACGTCATCGCCGATAGTGACCCTGTTACAGTCCAGGATAACGCAGCCGAAGTTCATGTACAGGCGGCTGCCCGCATGGATGTTGTAGCCGTAGTCGCAATAGAATGGCGGCTCGATCTCGACGCCGGGCCCCAGGCTGCCGAAAAGCTGCTTTAGCAGCCTGATCCTGCGATCGATCTCGCCTTCGTAAGTCGCATTATAGTCCAGGAAAAGCTTTCTCGCCCGCAGTCGCCCGGCCGCCAGCTCCGGGTCCGATGCGAGATAAAGCTCTCCCGCCAGCATCTTTTCCTTCTCGGTCTTTCCGGCCATTATGCATAATAGCACGTCCGGGATTATAATCCTGAAGCGTAAAAAAAGAGAGCAGCGACGCTATTGCCAGGCGGTTAAATGTCGGGCCGGGCGGCGGCTCGCGCGCGGGCGAAGGACGGATGAGCAATGAGTCACTTTATTGTTATTCAGGCAGGTTTACAGGGGGGACTTTTTGGGGAAAAAGTCCCCCTTGCACCCCTTCAAAAACGATCCGAAAAACGGTGCCTTCGGCACACGAGCGGGTGTCGAGACCCGGGGGGCTTTTGAAAAAGCCCCCGGGAGCCCCTCAAAACTTTATTGAGCGCCGGGGAAGGGACTTGAACCCTTGAGAGACTTGCACCTCACAAGCTCGCTGGTCAGCAAAATGCATTTCCAGGCTTGCGCCTTACCACTAGACTACCCCGGCAAAAGGGTATTTTGCAACTCTAATATACACTACTATCATTTAACTTTTTTCGTTTATAAACGAGCAGTCATTCCTGTGATTCATGTACATTGCTCTTACGTGTAATGGTCAGGGGATGACAAACGATCGCGCTGGTTTTACAAACCATATGGCAGCTCCCGTCTCCGACGCAGTTACCTGCGTTTACCGGCACTGCGATCTTTTTGCCATTAATCGTCTGCATCTCGTAAACGCCGCGTGAGCAAACCTTAGTACACAACCCGCAGCCAGCGCATTTACCCGCATCGACAAATTCGATGAAATGAGGAGTCCACTTTTTTCCGGACTTAGTCCTGGCCCGGTAAAAGTTGCCATCCTGTGGTTCGCTACAACAGTTACTCATTATGCCACCACCAGGTCACTTCGCTTGTTTTTGGTTGACGACTTCGCATGAGAGTATCCCCTGTATCGTATTCCTGACATGGATATCCGACAGGTCGATGATCTGCATGACGATCTCGTCCTTGATGGAGTAGAAGACGTACTTACCCCTTTTTTCACTGTTGACGAGCCCGCAGTTTCTTAAACAGGCCAGGTGGTGGGAAACCGTATACTGATCTTTTTCCGTTGCCTTGCAAATGTCATTCACGCACATGGGACCGTCGTTTCTTAGTACATGGAGTATTGTCAGCCGGTTTTCATCGCTTAATGCACTGAAGAAGCATTTTTGGGCGGTGGTCATATCACCATGGAACATATGTATTTATGTACAAGCATATGCTATATATAGGTTCTGAGCGATATCATCGCAATGATAAATGCCAGCACACAGATCGGAGCTAAAACATGAAGTGTTACATGCACCCGGATGTCGACGCCGTCGATAAATGCACCCTCTGCGGAAGGGAGATGTGCGAAGAGTGCAAGCTGGACTATGACGGCAAGATCGTATGTAAACCCTGCGCTATGCCATTGATGAACTTATTCGGGCCGTTGATTTACGGAGGCTGTGATTGCGGGCCTGCCGAGGGGAATGTAACCTGTAAGGAATACGTGCCCCCGGGAAAAAGACTGATCAAATCGCTGGAGAGCACAGTAAAAGGCAGAGTCGCCAGGGCTGATTTGACGCCGCAGGAGAACGAAATAAGAAAATTCATCCTGAAAAGCTTTGCGAAGAACGGAAAGCCGCCGTCTGATCGGCAAATAATGGACGAGCTAGATATAACATCTCTGGCAGACGTCGAGCGGACGATAGATAAGCTCTACCATGCAGATATCCTTGCGAAAAAGGACGGCAGAATAATATCATCGTACCCGTTTTCAGCCGATGAGACACGTCACCGTGTCCTGTTTAAGGACGGACACGAGGTTTACGCACTTTGCGCAATAGATGCCCTCGGCACCCATGCCATGCTTGGCGAGGACATTACGGTCATATCCAGGTGCGTCGAATGTGGCAGGGAACTGCGAATTGTCATCGAGGGCTCAAGGATCGTTTCCCGCACGCCTGAAGGTATCGTCGCCTGTGTCAATGGCGGAGAGGCGTGCGGGCGAGTCTCCGACACATGCTGCCCCCACATCAACTTTTTCTGCTCGGACGATGAGCTTTGCCAGTGGATGTGGATTAACCCCGAGTATGAAAACGGCGAGCGCTACTCGCTGGATGAAGCACTGGAGTGCGGCAGAAACATTTTCGGGGATATGCTGAAGTGAAAAAATGAAGACTACCATACAATTCGGCCCGCAACACCCTGTGCTTCACGAGCCTATACATGCTAAGATAACCCTGGACGGCGAGGTAATAAAGGACGTTGAGCTAGAGGTTGGTTTCGCTCACAGGGGGCTGGAGAAAAAGTTCGAGTGGGACTACAACAAAGCGCTATACCTCTCGGAGCGGGTTTGCGGCATATGTACACAACACCACTCGACCTGCTATTGCCTGACTGTGGAAAGTCTCATGGGCATTGATACTCCACGGAGAGCGCAGATCATCAGGACGATCATGCTTGAACTCGAAAGGCTGCACAGTCACCTGCTGGCAACGGGATTGACGATGGAGGCCACGGGATTCGAGAACATGTTCATGCATTGCATGCGCACCCGCGAAACTGTGCTGGATGTGTTCGAGCATACGTCGGGGAACCGCATTCTTCACGGGATGAACGTGATCGGAGGGGTCAAGCGCGACATCGACCCCGGACTATCCAGAGAAATAGATACTTTTTGCGACGCACTGGAGAAGAAATGCCATGATATCGAAGACATGGTGACAAAGAGCCACACGATTCGCCAACGCATGCAAGGCGTTGGTGTTCTGAGTGAACAGCAGGCCAGGGATTTAGGTGTCGTCGGTCCCATCGCCCGTGGGAGTAACGTGCCTTATGATCTCAGGAGTGTTTCGCCGTATCTCTCGTATAGAGAGATCAAAGTAACACCAATCGTCGAGAGGGATGGAGATTGCTGGGCGAGGACTATAGTACGGATTCGAGAGCTCTACCAGTCAATTGATATCATCAGGCAGTGCCTGCCACTGCTGGATAGCGCACCAGGCGACCTTTTTACAAAGCCGGTGACACTTCCTGACGGCGAAAACTTTGTCTGCGTAGAAGCACCCAGGGGAGAGCTTTTCTACTACATACGCGGGAAAAAGTCGAAAGATCTCGATCGCGTTAAGATCAGGACATCGACCTACGCCAACGGCTTAGGCATCGTCCCGGTGATCAAAGGGATGCACCTGTCGGACGTAGGCATGATCACGATGACTTTCGACCCGTGTATAGGCTGTTTTGACAGGTAAATAGAGTTTAGAAAAACGGCAATCCCCCGGAATGGCGCCGGGATAGAAGTCATTAATGTTCTGCTTTTTTCTTCCAGCCCGAGGGATAGACACCCGGCTTCATGACCACGGCGACCGTTTCCATTGCCTGTCCTTCGGTAGCCTTCAGCAGCTCGTCTGAGGTCATTTTCGCCCGGCCGATGGAGACAACTTCACCCATATGCGTAAACACAGCGACCATGTCGCCTTTCTCTATGCCGGTCTCCAGCTTGCTGATGCCCTGTGCGCCCAGCGAGGCGCCCCGGGCCAGCGCGTCGACCGCGCTGTCCTTTATGACGATCTTCGCCAGGTCGCGTAGCGCGTACTCCATAGGGTAAATGCACTTGCGTAGCGGGCCTTCGTCGCCAGTCTCTTTCCATATCTCGTAGGCGTCTTTGAGGGTGTGTAACGTGATAAGCGACTCGTCTTCTCCGAAGGGGCCGCTCCGGGTGCGCCGCAGCTCGTACATGTGAGCGCCGGAGCCGATGGCTTCGCCGATGTCGTGGCACAGTTTCCGGATATAGGTGCCGGCCTCGCAGCCGACGATGAAAAGGACGTCTCTGCCGACCATTTCGAGGAACTTGATATAATAGATGGTACGTTTGCGGACCTGTCGCTTGACCGCGGAGACTAATGGCGGCCGCTGGTAGATCACGCCCGTGAACTCGTCCATGATGCGCCGGACTTTGCCTTCGGGGACATCCTGGTGAAGGCGCATGACGCAGACGTATTCTTTGCCAGAGAGAAGCAATACCTGTACAAGCCGCGTAGCATCGCCAAGCATGGTGGGCAGGACGCCGGTGACGTGAGGGTCAAGCGTGCCACTGTGGCCCGCGCGTTTGATATGAAGGATGCCTTTGACCCAGGAGACTACTTCGTGGCTGGTCGGGCCGGGCGGCTTGTCGAGGTTGATCACGCCTTTATCAAGCAGCTCGGGTATGGTCCGTTTATAAGGGTCTTTGCCGTAGCCCTGCGCTTTGTCGTTCGCCTTGACGAGCCATTCACGCTGGATTGCGGCATGGGGCATCATTGTCGCTTCAGCTCTTCCACGGCTTTGAAGACGATGTTCGAGACGCCGTGGGCGTCCCACTTGCTCGTGTCGACAATAAGGTCATAGCAGGACAGGTCGGTGAGATCGATCTCATAAAAGGCCTTGTACCGCAATATCTCGCATTTCTGCCGGGTTTCCGTCTCGTCGAAGGCCCGGTGAACGGGGATATCCTCCCGCTTCGCAATCCGTTCCGCACGGACGCGCAGCGGCGTCTTGAGCCAGATTTTGAGGTCGGCGTCGATGGTCCAGCCGGCGAGTCGACCCTCCACGATCACGTTGGGGTGCTTCGTGGAAAGCTCCTTCTGGCGCTGGTCGATGGCCAGGTCGATTGACTTGTCCTTTTCGGCGAGCTTGCCGAAGTCCTCCAGGGACATGCCCCGCTCGGCGGCTAGCTTGCGGAACTGCTCGCCCGCGGAGATGATGACGAAGCCGTATTTCTCGGCGATCTCTTTGGCGACGGACGTCTTGCCGGAGCCCGGCTGCCCGCTCAATGTGATGATCATGAGGCAATCCCTACGTTAAACGCCTTTCTGACGACCTGGCTGATGCCGAACGAGCAGAGGATCGACCAGACGATCCACCAGGGGAAGATGAAGAATGCGCCCTGCATCAGTGTGACGGTGCCTGCGAAGGGGAAGACCATCGTGAGGTCCGGGTGCTGGCTCAGGTACCAGTATGCCCAGAAGAACAGCGGGACCGAGATGATCATGAGGAAACCCATGGGCTTTATTTGCATCATGCTCATCTTCTGCTGGTCCTGCAAGCCGGCCATCTGCTCTTCCTGCAGCTTTTTGACCTTTGCTTTGTTGCCGGCGAGCTGTGCCTCTCGCATTTCCTTGGACAGTATCTGGTTCTTTTGCGTTACGCTGCGCATCAGTTCCCAGTCCATGGTATATTTCTGGATGAACGTGGATACGACCGTGACTATCGCTGCGATGGCGAGCACTACGATGTAGAAGGGCATGGTCGCGATGATAGGTGCCACGATCACATCTACAGAGCCAGCCACGATAGGCCGAAATTCGTTGACGAAGAAGATGGAACCCAGCATGACGCCGAAACCGAAGACCAGGACTATGTTCTCAATCAGGTTGAGCAACTTCTTCCCCTTGCCTGTCGGCGGGGCTGGTTTTGTGGCCGCCGGCTTTGCGGGCTCTGCCTTTTCAGGCGCGGTCTCCGGCGCTTTTACCGGTACCGTCGCTTCGAAATTCCGGGGTTCGGACTTCACGGACTCCGGCTGAGAGGGCTCTGGCTTCGGGGCGCCTGCGCCCTTTCTCCTGCCCTTTTTCTTATTATCGCTCATCGCTGTCCCCTCGTATAATGTAAATATAAGCTGAATGATATAAAAAAGTACGGCCGGTCACGCGAGCTCTTTAAGCGCGTTAATGACGTCGGCCTTGACTTCCTCGATCTCCCGGTCCCCGTCGATATCGATCAGTACGCCCTTTTTCTTGTAATAGTCGAGTACGGGCTGTGTCTGTTTCTTGTACACGGCCAGCCGGTTCTTGATCGCTTCTTCCAGGTCGTCGGCACGCTGGTACAGTTCACCTGCACAGGTATCGCAGATGTCCTTGACCTTCGATGGGTTGAACTCGACGTGATATGAGGCGCCGCAGCCCTTACAGATGCGACGGCCGGACAGACGCCTTACCAGTGCGCTAGTGCCTACGTCGATGTTGACGACCGCGTCCAGTTTACGGTTCAGGTCGTCCATGATCTCGTCTAATGCCTTTGCCTGCGGAATCGTCCTCGGGTATCCGTCGAGCAGGAACCCCTTCTTCGTATCGGGCTCCTCGAGCCGGCTCCGGACCAGGTCGTTAAGGAGCTGATCGGGGACCAGCTCGCCCTTGTCCATGTAGGACTTGGCTTTCATGCCGAGCGCAGTACCCTTTTTAACATTTTCCCGCAGGATGTCGCCTGTGGAAATATGGGGAATGTTAAATTCTTCCGACAAAAATTTGGCCTGGGTGCCCTTGCCGGCACCAGGGGGGCCAAAGAGGACGATTTGCATGCCTTCTCACTCCTCTCCGAGGAACTTGCGGATGAGCGGGTGCATCTCCATGAGCTGCTCGCTCGCCAGCTTCTCGTACAACTGGTATATGATGCTCACGCACAGCAGCATGCCGGTACCGGACACGGCGCCCAGCACGCCGAACAGGCTGGCTATCAGTGTGAGCAGGCCGACGAACGCGCCGCCGATCACCGTTACCTTGGGGATGTAGCGCGACACGACCTTCTCGATCACCTGCTCGTTCCGGCGGAAGCCGGGGATCTGCATGCCGCTCTTCTGGATCTGCTTGGCCACGCGGGACGCACCCATGCCCGTGGTCTGTACCCAGAAGATGGCGAACAGGATACCACCTGCGATGAGGATGAACGCGTCGGTGAACACATGCAGGCCGATCTGCCATAGCTGTATGCCCGGGTAAGCCTGTTGGGCCAGTGACGGCACCCAGTCGGGCATGCCCCTGATCGGGTTGATATAGAACATCAGCCCGGAGACCGGCGTGCCATTACTATACACGCCGAGCAGCGGAATGTTGAAGTTATTGTACAGGAACAGCCCCACCATCTGCATGTTCGCCTGCAGGGCCCGCACCAGGATCATGGGCAGGACCGATGCGTAGATGAGCTTGACCGGGAACTTGCCTCTCGCGCCCCGGACCGAAGAGTGAGCCAGCGGTATTTCGATACGCGTGGACTCGACGTAGACGACCATCAGGAAGATGGCGACCGTCGCGATCAGCGCCAGCACATCTCCATGGAAGAGGAATGTGAATATGTTCTCTGGCGATAGCCAGTAGCCTATGCCACCGTTGCTCGCGAACCATATCCATTTGAAGATGATGCCGACCGGCAGGTTCGGGCCATGCACAGTGTTTAATGATATGTCGAGAGCGGTATAGGGCGGTATCCAGCTGATAATGCCCGCGACCAGCGCCTGTGCGATACCCGCGACGATGAACAGGCTGACGCCGCTCCCTATGCCCCACTTGGACACGATTTCGTCCATGTAGAGGATAAGCACGCCGCCCATTGCGACCTGCAAGAATACGATTAATGTAAGGATATCGGGGCTTATGCCCAGTGTCTGGGCAATGCCGGGATCAGTCCGTAAATAGCCTCCGAAAATCTGGGGAAGAGTCTCGACTATGATCATCACGAAGACCATAAGCTTTTGCAGCCCCTGGAAGATCGCCTGGTCCTTGGTCTCGGTTACGTCGAGCTTCAGGATTTCTGCGCCGACGAGCAACTGCAGCACGATCGACGCCGTGACTATCGGCCCGATGCCCAGCAGGATGATCGAGCCGGTCGCACCGGCGAAGATCGCACGGTATGCGGCCAGCACGTCCTGAGAGCCCTTGTCCAGTCCGAACACAGCTATGTTCGAAAGTATGAAATAGAGGACCAGTATCCCCGCCGTCCACATCAGCTTCTTGCGGAAGTGGACGTGCTTCTCCGGCCGCTTGACGGCCGGGAGTCGCGTGAGGAACGGATGCAACCAGTCTTTTAGACTCTTCCTTTCAGATTCTGCCATTATGACACCTTTTTTTACGGTTCCGGTTATGCGGAGGTCTCTGTCTCTGATATGATTTGTCCGCCTTGCTCTTCAACTTTTGCCTTGGCCGTTGCGGATGCAGTACCTACCGTTATCAGGTATTTCCTGGCGACGCGGCCGGTACCGAGCAGTTTGTCGATGCCCAGCTTGTCCAGGTTGATGGATATCTGGCCGTCTTTCTCCTCCGCATAGCCGCGCTCTACCAGGTTGAGGGCCAGCTCGTCGAGCTCGCCGATGTTGATGAACGAGACGTCGGTCTGAGTGACAAGAGGCCTCTTGAACCCGTGCTTGCCATACATCCAGCCTTCCTTCATTGCGCGGAAGGTGTGGTGCTTGCATGCGCCGGCGTGTCCGCGGCCGCCACGGCTTCCTCCGCCCCTGCGGTTCTTGTGGGTGCCGCCCCCGCACGTGCGGGAGCCACGGAAGGACTTGTTCATTTGCTTGGTCATTTTGTCACCTCATCTTCTCGACGAGAGCAGATATCTCTTCGCCGTAGTTGCCCAGCGCGCCGCCCTGCTGGAAGGTCCGCTTGATGCCAGCGTGTCCTTTCCTGGGCGGGTGCATCCGGAAGACCGGGTTCAGGCCGGGCATGTCGCTCAGCTTCGCCTTGCCGGATACGACGGCCTCGGCGAACGCCGCGATGTTCTTGTATTCCGAGTGGCCTGCGACGTACTCGTCGGTCAGCTTGTCCCCGCCGACGAGCTTGCCGCGGTTCTCGAGGAGGGTCGTGAGGGTGGGGACGTCGAGCTTGCCGAACGCCACATAGTCCTTCGCGACCTGGATCATGCCCTTATAGTTGGGCGTGTCCTCGACGACCACCGCGTGGTTGATCTGGTTGAGCCGCAGCATCCGCAGCGTGTCCTTGATCTCGGGCCGGGTGTTGACCCCGCCCTTGAGCCTTATGATCACGTACATTACCGGGCTACCTCCTCATTCACCTGCGTGCGTACGGTCGTGGTGTTCTGCAGGGCGTTGTACGTCGCGAGGGCGAAGTTGATGGTCGTCCTCGTCTCGCCTTCCGTCCTGCTCCACACGTCCTTGAACCCCGCCATCTCGAGCACCTTCTTCGCCGGGCCGCCTGCGGCCAGGCCGAGGCCTCTCGGCGCGGGGATAAGTACGACTGTCAGCGAGCCTGCCTTGCCCTCGACCTTCGAGGGTACGGTGTGGTGAAGCCCGCAGCCGCATTCCCACGAGCCGCAGCCGCGCTTGACCTTGATCAGGTTAAGCTTCGCGTTCTCGATGGCTTTGCGGATTGCCGGACCGACCTGGACGCCCTTGCCCTCGGCAAGGCCGACGTAGCCGTTGCCGTTGCCGACAACGACGGTCGTTCGGAACTTGACCCTCCGGCCGGAGTCGGTCATGCGCTGCACCATGTTGATGTCGAGCACCTCATCCACTAAATCGGGGATGAGCGTGTCAACGATCTGGTATTCCTTGATGGGTAATCCGGAATCGAAGGCCTCTTCGATCGTCCTGATCTTGCCCTCGGCTACCAGCTTGCCCAGGCGCGTCTTGGGAACCCATGCGGGCTCGTCGCGCCGGTAGGACGCTCCTCCGCGTCCCTGTCCTCCTCTCATTGCCATGTTACTCAGCTCCTCCGTATTCGGTGGTTATCTTCTTTTTCACTTCGTCGAAGTGCGCCGGGAGGTCTGCAGCCTTCAGGCCGCGCTTCTCGTAGTCGGAGAAGCTGCTCTTCGCGTTCCCTGCAACGTGCGCTCCGCGGATGCGTTCCTCGGACGGGAATACTTCCTCGCTGCACGGCACGTTGAGCCCGGAGTCCACAGCGCCCTTGAGCGCCGCATAGACCCGGGAGCCGGTCCGGTTCTCTCGCAGGCCGATGTCGAGGATTGCTTCCTCGATGCCAGCCTTCTGTGCCTTATAGCCGATAAGCATGCCGGTCAGGTAAGCCGCGCTCGTGTTATCGCGGGCGCCCTTATAGCCGAAGCCCTTCTCCAGCTCCTTGGACGTTGCCGCGACGAGGACGCGGTCGCCCTCAGGCTTTGTTATCATTATCTCCGTGATGACCTGGTTGAGCGTCAGACGCACGACCAGTCTCGGTTTGCGGGATACGATGAGCTTAAGCCTCTGATGGTAATCGGTCTTGCCTTCCCTCCGGCGCCTGAAGGCTACCTTATATCTTGGTCCTGTTGCCATTCTTTACACCTCTTTCTTCTGCGCCGCAGCGTAGGCGATGGACGACTTCAGGTGAGCGACGTTACGGTATTCTCCGCCCTTCGCCTTCCTGTAGAACTTCCGGTATGTGCCCGGCTCCATCTCCTTGTTGTCGCGGAGACCCTTCAGCAGCTTTCTCTGTGCGCGAATCCGCTTCATCCACTGCTCCTTCTTCGGCGTGCGTGCGCCGGCTGCGCCTCTGCGGCTGCCATGACCCTTTTGGTGGCCCCTGGCCCGCTTCAGGTCGCGTGCCCGTGCCCTGCCGCGGCTGATGCCGACGACGGCACGGCGCTTGATGACGCCTTCGCCGATGAGCCCGCGAATGTCTTCACGGGTGATCGCGGTCGCGATGTCCTCGACTCTCTCGGGGTCCATCCAGACGCGGGTCTGGCCGACCTTCAGGAGCTCTGACGCGAGTCTCTTCTGATTAAGTAAATCTGCCATTTACTGCGCCCCCTCGAACGTGTTGAGCGGGTTGAGCACCTTGATATGCTGCTCTTTTGCAACCTTCTCGATCTCGAGCTGCTTCTTCT
The DNA here is from genome assembly GCA_963769045.1 of uncultured Methanocellaceae archaeon. GTDB lineage: Archaea > Halobacteriota > Methanocellia > Methanocellales > Methanocellaceae > Methanocella_A. Next base: position 4,612 of record CAVYKK010000025.1, on the reverse strand, counting down.
TGCCCACAGTGCCGCCTATACGGATAGCCTGGGTCTTGGTGATGCCTGTCACGTCTTCCGGCCTGTAGACCAGGACTTCCTGGTAGCCGGACGGGTGGAAGCCGTTCACTGCTGCGGGCGAGCCGTAGCCGATCTTCACGTTTGCGCCCTTACCCTTGCGCTGGCGCCTCTTCTGGGAGTGGTGGCCTTTCGCCCTCCTCCAGCTCGGGTCGAGACACGCCTTCTTGTGCGAGTCAACCCTGTGGAAGTGCGGGAGCGACGCCTTGTTGGTCTTCCTCGCCGCGAGCAGCCTCTTAGTCTCCGGGTCCAGGTCCAGCGTTGATTCCTCTACGGGCCTGGGGAGCGGCCTGGGCTTCGCCATCGGGGTCTGCGCTCTGGCGGACTCCTTCCGGACACCCTTGACCTTCTTGGCTTCGCCGGCTTCGGTCTTGACCTCGGGGGTCTCAGTGACCTCCGTGGCCTCCGTGGTCTCCTCGACCTTCTTCGACTTAGCCTTAGACGACTTCTTCGTTGTCGCTTTGGGCTTTTTCTCGGCGGCCGACTTAACGTCGACAGCCTTCTTGCCGGTCGTCTTCTTTGTTGCTTTCTTTTTCTCCTCTGCCATAATCACGCCTTCCTGGTGATGTATATGCCGTCCTGGAACACTCTCGGGTCTCGCTTGCGGATCTTGCATGCCTGCTCGATGTTCGCGGCGGTCTGACCGACGTCTTCCTTGCTGGCGCCGGATACTACGACTTCTGCGCCCTGGATGACGACCTTGGTATCGCCGCAGATGTTCGCGGACCTTGCCTTCCTCTCGCCGAGGAAGTTCCCGATCGATACTTTATCCTTGCCTTCGACCTTCGCCTGTATGGGGAAGTGGGCGTAGACGATCTTCATGTGGTACTCGTATCCCTCGGACACGCCCTTCACCATGTTCTTCACATGTGATGCGTAGGTGCCGACGGTCGCCTTGGTCTGCTTGTCGTCCTTCTTTGTCTCGACAAAGACCTTGTCGCCGTCCACTTTCAGGGCGATGCCCGGAAACCTGAACTCGCGGGCGATCTGTCCCTTCTGACCCTTTGCGGTCAGAGTTGCACCGTTTATCGCGACGGTTACACCCGTGGGGACTTGAATTTCTCTTACTTTCTCTGCTGCCATGTCGTTTCCCTCGTGCTCAGTATACGTAAGCCAGGATTTCGCCGCCGATGCCCTTCTTGGCCGCGTCGTAGTGGGACATGACTCCCTGGGACGTGGTCAGGATCAGCGTGCCGAAGTTCCTTGCGGGCAGATATCTCTTCTCCCACTTTTCCATTTCGGCCTTGCCGACCGAGAACCGCGGCTTCACGACTCCGCACTTGTTGATCTTTCCGATTAGACGTACTTTCAGCATCCCTGCCTTGCCGTTGTCGACGAACTCGAACTCGCCGACGTAGCCCTGGTCCTGCATAACTTTCAGGACGTTGCCAATGATCTTGGAGGCGGGATCTATCATGCAATCCCGTTTGCCGGTTGTCTCGGCGTTCTTGATAACGGAGAGAGCGTTTGCCAGTGGATCCATTAAAACCATGATCTCGACCTCACTCGTATTTGACGAACCCCATGTCGGGAGCTATCTCACGGAAGCACTGCCTGCATACATACACGCCATACTTCCTGACGAGCGCCTGCTTGCGGCCGCATCTGCGACACACGTTAGCGCCGCGCCCGAACTTCTTGCCAGATCTCTCCATTATTTGACCTCCACGCCATAGTTCTTCGAAATGAAAGCGGTCGAGTCGTCTTTGGTCACCTTGTGGCCGGACGGGATCTTCTGCTTCTGGATGCGCCTGTGCTTGATCCTGTGGCCCGGCTTCTCCACGGCGACGATAACGTCCATGCCGTAGATGCCGATCTCAGGGTCGTACTCCATGCCGGGGAAGTCAGTGTGCTCCTCGATACCGAACGCGAAGTTGCCTGCCTCGTCGAACCTGCCGGCGTCCATGGTGTTGCCCACGATGCCGAACGCGATCTTGAGGAACTTCTCGGCGTTCTCGCTCCGGAGAGTGACTTTACAGCCGATAGGCTCGCCCTTCTTGATGTTGAATCCCGGAAGGGTCCGCTTCGCGAAGGTCCTGACCGGCTTCTGGCCGGTGATCTTGGTCATGATCATTTCGGCGTTGGACAGTTTCTTGCCCGACTCGCCGACGCTCATGTGGACCGTGACTTTCGAGACCCTGGGTATGGTCATGACGTTGTCGCTCATGCCCCGACCCCCTCGAGTGCCGACGTGTCCTTGCCGATGACAAAGACGTACGGCTCGATGGTCTCAAACTCGCCCGCCGCGGTCGTGATGATGACCATGTTGGGCGAGCTGCTCCTGACGACCTTGATCTCCTTGACCTTGCCGATCTCGCCGGCGTGCTTGCCGTCCGCGACGAAGACCAGGCTGCCGATGCCATAGTTCAGGTGCTGGTCGATCTTGCGCTCGGGCACCTTGATGAGAATCGAGTCCTTGGTCTTGTAGTCGTTGGACGCCAGCAGGGTCGTCCCGTCGTGCAGGTTCAGCTGGGTCTTGCCGTCGCGGACCGTCGTCTTGTTGACGATCTTGCACAGCTTGACGGATGCGTCCTTGATGGGGACGAGCGTGAACTTGCCGTTGTCGCCGATCATGACGCGGTAGTTCGCGTTGATCGTCGGGATCGAGATGGTGTCGAACATGCCCACGATAAACCGGTGGTCCTTGCGGATGCGGCCGTCGACGAGCACTTTGCCTTCCTGCATGATCTGCTTGATCTCCTTGCTTCTGTCAGCGAGGTGGAGCAGGTCCCTCAGGACAACCACGAGAGGCATTCCGCGCTCCTCTGAGTGGGCTCCGGGAGTGGGCTTGACGACCCACTTGGAGGTCTTACGTGTGATGGGCCACGTGCGCGGTGCCGCGACCCTCTTTAAATGATTGCTACCTGTCATTACTGAGTCCTCTCCAGTGATGCTACCCTCTTCTTGTCATCGAGGTTGAGCTTCGTGATCAGCAGGTTCGACGGGTGGATGGGCCGGGGCTCTTCCTTGCCGTCTGCCTTTGCGACGGAGATACCCTCGACGGTGACCTGTTCGCGCTTGACGTCGATCTCTCTGACCTTGCCTTCGGCACCTGCGTGGTCGCCCCTCATGATCTTCACGGTGTCGCCGACCACGACGCGGGCAGTGCGCCCGTATTTCTTGGTCAGCTCGTCGTTGAGCCTGCAGCCCATGAAGGTGCTGCGGACGTGCAGAGGCGCATTGTACCTGAACTTGCGCTGCTTGCGCGGCTGTGATGAAGTAACCATAATCAGCACCTCACACAATGATCGATGCGGTCGAGCCGATCTTGGCGAACCGCTCGGCGACTTCTCTCGCGACCGGGCCCTTGATCTCGGTGCCCTTGGGGTCGTTGTTCTCATCGACCAGCACGCATGCGTTGTCATCGAACGAGACTCTCAGCCCGTTCGGCCTGCGGTACTCCTTCTTCTGGCGGATGACCACGCAGCGGACGATCGTCTTACGCATCTCAGGGGTTCCCTTCTTGACGGAACCGATGAAGATCTCGCCGATACCGGCCGCGGGCAGTCTGTTCTTCCTGCCGCGGTACTTCAGCACCGAGATGATCTCCACGAGCCTGGCGCCGGTGTTGTCCGCGACGTCCAGGCGTGTTGCCGTGTGGACGGACCGCGGGACCTTTGCCTTTATCGCTCGCATTACTTAGCCACCTCCACGATGACGAAAGTCTTCGTCTTCGAGAGAGGCCTGCACTCTGCAATGACCACTTTATCGCCCGCCTTGGCGTTGATGCAGGGCGGGTTGTGGGCGTGGAGCTTGGAGCGCCGCTTCTCGTACCTGTCGAACTTCAGGTTGCGCTTTAAATATTCGCGCTGCACCACTACCGTCCGGCTCATCTTGTCGGACACGACGGTGCCGTCGAGCAGCTGCCCGCGTACCGCAAGGTGCCCGTGGAAGGGACAGTTGGGGTCGTTGCACTCCGTCTGTGGTGCCTTCACGTTCAATCCTATGTCTTTCACCATATCTTCTTCCTCTTGTTGGGGTTAACCGGTAGACCGGTCACTTCCCTTTCCGTTTCCGCTTGGGAATCCGGTTTTCGGGTTGTGATTGTAATAAGTCCCCTCGGACTCTCACGCGGCGGCCGTCGGGTATCGTAAAGACGAAAGAGCAGCACGACTTGGGGACTTTGACCTCGTGCTTTTCCGTCCCGATGACCAGCATGTTTCTCGTCTCGTCCACGACAGTACCGGAAACCAGGTAAGGCGGAGTTTCCACCTGTACCGGCAATCCGATCAGCTCGTGGTAGACGAGGTTCTCCGGCGTGATGTCCATATCTGAACCCCTGCTATCAGATATATAATTTTCCTGCGCAGGGGGTCATTTGACGTCGATCGAATCGGGAGAGTACCCGATCGTCTCCAGGATTTCGCGAACCTTTTTCTTGTGATCGCCCTGGAGCTCGATGGTAGTCTGACGGATGGTACCGCCGCAGGCGCATTTCGCCTTCAGGAGGCTCGAAAGCTCCTTCAGGTCGATGCCCCTGTCGTCGATGCCTTCCACGATCGTCGCCAGCTTGCCGAAGCGCCTCTTGTCAGTCGATATCCTGACACGCTGGGAC
>CAVYKK010000024.1:0-149218 GCA_963769045.1 uncultured Methanocellaceae archaeon | reverse complement strand
ACGGGCTTTTTTATAAGCTATTTTATTCAGTGTTTTTTTCACTTTTTATGGCATAGCGTCAGCTACGGCCATGGTTGTGACCCGACGCCTCAAGTAGTATCAATTCGAGGCCGTTCCCGTCCATTCTTGTGACTGGATACGTCCGGTATCCCCTGCATATCTTCAATGACCTTTGCCGGGCCCGGGCTTCACGGCAGCGCTCGTAGCGCCGGCAATGGCAGGCACCAGGATGTGCCTGCTTAATTACAGGAAAAGTAATATATGGTGGCAGGATAAACGCTCTACTCCTGCCCTTTTTGACTTTTATATTGTCACCTCTTTTGCCGTTGCCAGCGGCTTGCTCAAACCGAAGGATTATATAAGCCCAGTGTGGTTTATCTATCAATAGCTATCATCATTACAGTTGACCTATGACACGCGTATCTCTCGTAAAAAACAACGACCCGGTCAAGGCAGTGCGGGACGCCGTCGAGCTGGCAGGCGGGCTGAAGGTGAAAGGGACTGTCCTCATCAAGCCCAACCTCAGCTGCGCCCAGCCTGCAGGCAGCGGCCTGGTGACGAACGTGGAAGTCGTCGCAGCCGTGGTCCGGATGGTCGCGGAACAGGGAGCCCGTCCGGTAGTAGGGGACCTGCCTATCCTCGGGTGGGAAGCGTCTAAGGTCTACGACGCGACCGGCATCCGTGCCATCGTGAAGGCGGGTGGCGAACTGCTCAACTGGGAGTCGAACCACGTCGAGATACAGCTGTCCGGCGCGCACGTCCTCAAGAAAGTCCGCATCGCAAAGCCGGCTATCGAGGCGGACGCGATAATCAACATGCCTGTGCTCAAGCATCATTTTTTCACCCACATCTCCGGCGGGATGAAAAACTTATTCGGGCTCATCGACCCGAACTTCCGACCGAAAGTGCACGTCCTCGGGCTGGACGAGCCGCTGGTCGACTTTTACGAGTTCCTCCGCCCGCGGATCGTCATGAACGTGATGGACGCCACTTTCATCGCCCAGTCCGTCCGGCCTTCCGGGCCTTACTACGGCCCCGCGGCCGCTAAGTCCGTTTCACAACTCAACCTGGTCATGGCGAGTACGGATACCGTGGCGCTGGACTCTGTCGCCGCCAGAGTAGTGCAGGTCGACCCAGAGGACATCGAGATGGTACGCATAGCCGCCGGCCGGGGCCTGGGCACCATGGACCCCCGGACGCTGGGCAATGCACGGGGCGCCAGCCTGAAGATCAAAAAGGCGCCGCTGTCGCGGCTGATGCCCTACGCGGAGGACATGTGGACCAGCGAACGGCTGAACCGCATCTCCCACCCGCTGGTAAAGCGCCTTTACGGCAAAGAGGTCATCACCCTCAAAGAGGCCCGCCGGGACATGGACGAGGCAGACCCCTCCCGCATCCGGGTGGTCGGCTCCTGCCATCAGTGCGGCCTCTGCACCGGGGCCTGTCCCATGAAGAACATCGGGCTCACGTCGGGCGGGCTGGCGTTCGGGACGCGTTGCATCAAGTGTTTCATCTGCGTAGAGATTTGTCCTGACGGAGTGCTGGCCATAGAAAGGAAGTGACCTGTTGTCTTTGCTCCCGGTGAACGACGTGCTCTGCGGCGTGCTCGTGTACGCCTATGTGTTCGCCGTGCTCTTCGCCGTGGAGAGACTCTGGAAAGGCGACCAGGCCGTGGGCCGGAAAATCCTGCACATGAGCATGGGCAACATCGTCTTCCTGCTCTGGCTGCTGACCAGCCCGTGGACCGCGTTCATTATCGCCGGCTCCTTCGTTATCTTCTCTCTCTTTGTCACGCACCGCATGCAACAACACTTCAGGGAAACGCTGAGCCGGACGGGCGAGACGACGCTGTCCCGGAAGGCTTACCGTAAAGTCGTTACGAAACTCTCGGCCATTTCCGTGTCAGGCGCGGGTAACGAGTTCGGGCTCGTGTATTATTGCGTCGCATTCCTTGTCCTCGCGTTCATCTTCTACGACCGGCCCGTCATTGTAGCAGTAGGCCTGCTGCCCCTCGCCTATGGCGACGGCATGGGCGCGGTCATCGGCCGCAAGTACGGGACGCACCATTTCCAGCTCATTGACAAAAAGACTATCGAAGGCTCGCTGGCCGTCTTCGGCGCGAGCGCAGTTGCCGTGTTTATCGGCCTGGTCTTCTACGGCATGATGCTGGCGAACGCCGTCTGGATGGCGCTGGCCATCGGGGCCGTTTCGGCCCTGGTCGAGGCAGCGGCGCCCTACGGGCTGGACAACCTCGCCATCCCGGCGAGCGCCGTCATTGCCTTCCTGATGCTCGGAGGCATGCCGTGAGATTCATCGTAATCGAAGGCCTGGACGGCGCAGGCAAGGACACCCAGGCTTACATGCTCCGGGACTACCTGGCCGGCAAAGGCGAGACTGTGGTGCTGCGCATCCACCCGTCGCAGGACAACGCTTTCGGTCGGATATCCAAGAAAGCGCTCATGAAAGGCGGCAAGGTCCAGCGCATCGCGGCCACGCTGTTCTACGGGCTCGACGTGGTGCGATCGGTATTGTTGTACTGCCATGGCAGCCGCACGGTTATTTTTGTCAGATATACGATGGCCTGCGCATACCTGCCCAGGCCGATGATCCGGCCGGTGTACGTGGTAGTGAGCCGGGTGCTGCCGAAGTCGAAAGAGATGTTCTTCCTTGACGTGGCGCCGGAAGAGGCGCTGCGACGGGTGAAGGCCCGGGGGGAGGCGGAGGAGATGTTCGAGACGCTGCCTCATATGGAGAAGGCCCGGGCCAGGGCGATGATGATTGCGGGAGACTGGAAGGTCGTCGATGGGAATCCGGCGCCAGAGAAGGTGTTTCAAAATTTACTGAGCGGGCTTAACAGGTCTTGATCGGGAAATTATTCAACAAAAGTCATGATAAAAGGTTTGTTTAATCGATCATATCAATCAGGTACGCTAAGCTCTTGTTGAAATTGCGTCGCTATTGTTGTATATGCTATTCGACCCCTGTCACGCTCGCCAAGGGCGCCAAGGGCCAAGGGCGCCAAGACGGTTTTTAAAGGTCAGGCTCTACCAGTCGGCGGGCAGGCCTTCGCGCGCGAGGGCGGGAGACCGGCATTGGCTTTTACCCATTTCCCGGGGTTTGCTGGTGTCTCGTCAAAATAAACGGTCAATGTGAAGCGCCAGTGGTAAAAACTCCGGTATAGCGGCCCCCATACTGGACAGCCAATAATAAAAAATCCTTGGCGCCCTTGGCGAGCGTGACAGGAGTCGCATAGCCTGAACAAAGCCCGATTCACATAGCCATCGCATAAAATATTTTTAAATGCACAGGCAGAGCGCGTCGCGCCACCCTTATTTCGTCATTACATTTATCACTCTTCTAAGACAATGTAACAACATATGATAACAGTCTACGGCGTCATTGGTTATCCCATCGAGCACACTGTTTCCCCTGTCATGCAGAACGCGGCGTTTGAAGCGCTGGGCATGGACTGTACCTACCAGGCGTTCCAGGTGAAGGGCGAGCAGTTGCAGGAGGCGATTATGGGCGCGAAGTGCCTCGGTTTCGGGGGCCTGAATGTGACCATCCCGCACAAAGAAGCTGTCATCAAGTTCATCAAGCCCGACCCGGTCGCCGCCGAGATCGGCGCCGCCAACACCATCGATTTTAAGAAAATGATGGCATTTAACACCGACGCCCCGGCCGCCGTCGACGCGCTACGGGACTACGGCGTGGAGGTCTCCAAAAAGAACGTGCTGGTGCTCGGTGCAGGCGGTGCCGCCCGGGCCGTCGTATACGGGCTGCTCAAGAATAAGGCATCGGTGACCATAGCAAACCGTACTCCGGCTAAAGCCGCCGACCTCGCGTCTTATATGCGGGCGGTAGGCGATGTGTTCGGGACCAGCTTCGACGGCCTGCAGGAGAAGGTGCGGATGGCCGACATCGTCGTCAACACGACGCCTGTGGGGATGAATTGGGAGGATAAGCTGCTGGTGACCCGGGACATGCTCGACAAGACCCAGACGGTCTTTGACCTTGTGTACCGTCCGCTGGAGACGCCGCTGCTGAAGGAAGCGAAGGCCGCCGGGGCGAAGACGGTGGACGGGATCGCTATGCTGGCAAGGCAGGGTGCGCGTTCCTTCGAGATATGGACCGGGGTAAAGCCGCCCCTCGACGTAATGGAGCGGAGCGCACGGGATGCCCTTTAAAGCTCTTATAGTGGGCGGCGCGGGCGCCATGGGCCGGTGGTGCGTCTCCTTCCTTAAACGCTCGGGTTTCGAGGTAGCCATCGCTTCGAGAGGCGACGCCTCTGAAGCGGCTGCATCGCTGGACGTCAGGCAGGTCTCTATTGATGATGCAGGTAACTTCGACGCGGTAGTGCTTTCCGTCCCTATCGACGCGATAGACGCTTCTGCCGCCTGCGTAGGGCCGCTAATGCGGCCGGGCTCTTTGCTCATGGACCTGTCGTCGCTGAAGAAGGGCCCGATGTCGGCGATGCTGAAACATGCGCCGGAGGGCGTGGAGGTGCTCGGCGTGCACCCGTTGTTCGGCCCGGACACGGAGTCGATCGAAGGGCGCAACGTAGTGCTGACCCCCTCGGACCGCAGCGGCCGGTGGCTCCCGGTCATGCGAGAGCTGTTCGAGCATGCAGGTGCCCGTGTCACGACTGCGACGGCAGAGGAGCACGACAAAAAGATGGCCGTCGTACAGGGGCTTACTCATTTCATGTACATCGCATGGGGGCAGGCGCTGGAGCGCCTCGGCATCCGGCCCGATGACCTTAACGGGTTCCAGACGCCCGTGTTCAGCGTTACGAAAGAGATGGCCGGCCGGGTGCTCGCCCAGAGCCCGGAGCTTTATGCGCTCATCCAGTCAGGCCAGGATGTGGCGCCGGTGCGGGCGGCGTTCATCGAGACCTGCTTCACCCTCGCCGAAGCGGCGGACGCAGGTGACATCGACGGCTTCGCGAGGGCCTTCCGCTCGGCGGCCGTTCACTATGGCGACACGGCCGGCGCAAAGGCCCGGTCCGAGCGCATCCTGCGGCTGGCCCGGGAGATGGCGCTGGCCTGCGACATGCCGGGTACAGAGCGGGCATACGTGCTCCGTAACGGCAGGCAGGTGTACGGGGTTATAAAGGACGTGCGCCGTGACGACTTCACCCTGGAGACGCCGTCCGAGACGCTGGTCATCCGGCACGACGAGGCGACGCCGCTGGGCCCCGAAGCGCTGAGCCGGCTCAAGGGCGGCTACCCCGTCATCGGTCGCGACATCCTCGTCAAGATGCCCATCGGCGCCGACGCCATGGTGCTGCGCCGGGTGCTGTGTAAAATCGAGGGCGTGACCAGCGTAAACGTAGAGACCTACAATGCGCTGGACCCGGACTACGTCATATTCCGCTTCACCATCGACGTCAGCCCCGAGCGGAGCGAGGAGACACTCCAGCACGTGCTCGCGACCATCTGGGGCCTCGGCCTCGAAGTCAAGTGACCCCGGGCCATCAAGCCGCCAAGGGGCCAGGAAGAGTCGCCAGGACGCCACTTAGAGCCGAAAGGCGCCAGGGCGCCAAGTTTATTTTTAATTTTCAAGACGCCAAGGTCTGAAGGTCCTTACTATACTTGCGTCACGAAGATGCCAGGAATAGGAGGATAGTAAGAAGGCCAGATATGCGACAGTCGGCCGGGCACCTTCGCGTGCGCGTGCGCATGTCCAGAGACGGGCGTACGACGATAGCATTGACAGTTTTCATCCTCTTATGCCTGACCAGGACTCCGATCATATGCCCACTCCTGGCGTCTCTTCCTGGCTACCTGGCGTCTTCAGCGGCAGGGAGGAGTACGACGAACCGGCTGCCTTTGCGGTAGTCGCCAGGGATGCGGTCTTCCACCCATACTTTGCCATTGTAGCTTTCGACCAGCGTCCGGACCAGGTAAAGCCCCAGTCCTCTGCGGCCAGGGCTTCCGGTGGCGATATCGATGAACCTGAAGATTTTTCTCTTCAGGTCTTCGGTGATTCCGGGGCCGTTGTCGGCAACAGAGACCATGTAATACTTACGTCCGTCTTCCAGGGCCGGCTCTATCGATATGTCCACAGTCAGCGGCCCGGTCGAGTGCCTGATCGCGTTGTCCACCAGGTTGTCGAACACGTCTTTCAGCAGGTCGTTCGCCCGGACAAGGCAGCCTTCCGCCGGGATAACGTTGATCTTTACGTCTCTCCCGGGCACGACGGCGTATGTGCCGGTCACTTCTTTGAGCATCTGGCACAGGTTGACTGTCTTCACCGGGAGTTTCCCGGCCTGCACCTGCTCCAGCTTCTTGACATTGGCGATCAGCCGGGAGCTGTGCTTTATGATCTCCAGCGGCCGCTCGATCAGCTCCTCATGCCCTTTGAGGTCCAGCAGCTCCTGCGCCATCTCGAGGTATCCCATCATAGCCTGGTTCATGTTGCTGATGTCATGGCCCATGAGGTCCAGGTACAGCTCCGCGCGGGCCTTCGCCTTTTTCGTCGCCTCTTCGGCCTGCTTGCGCTGGGTGATGTCCTCCACTACTCCCATGAAGTATTTTGGCATGCCGTCCATGCCTCTCACCATTGACACCGTCAGGTTGGCCCAGACGGGAGAGCCATCCCTGCGAACGTACCGCTTTTCGATAGAATACGTATCGATCTTGCCCTCGAACAACTTGCTCATGTACTCTTCCTGCCGGGGCACATCCTCAGGGTACGTGATGTCCTTGTATGTATGCTTTTGAAGCTCCGTACAGTTATAATCCACGATGTCGCAAAACTTCTCATTCACGCGGATATAACGGCCATCCGGGCCCACGTGAGTGATGCCGACCGCCGCCTGCTCGAAGGTCGCGCGGAACCGTTCCTCGCTCTCCCGCAGTGCATCCTCTGCCAGCTTGCGGTCGGTTATGTCGTTGACGACGGTAATATAGTATTTCGGGTGGCCCTCCCGGTCACGGACGAGCGAAACGGTCATACTCACCCAGACGAGGGATCCGTCCTTGCGGTTATAGCGCTTCTCCACTGTGTAGGTAGGCCTCCGGCCTTCAATGAGCCCGGCGGCCACCTCCTCGTCGAGCCTGGCATCCGGCGGATAGGTGATTTGCTGGTACGTAAGCCCGGTTAACTCATCGCACTTATAGCCCACGATCTCGCAGTACTTCTTATTGACCCGGATGAAGTGGCCATCGAGGGCCACGTGGCCGATTCCGACCGCCGCCTGCTCGAAGGTCGCGCGGAACCGTTCCTCGCTCTCCCGCAGCTCCTCTTCGATCCATTTACGTTCGATGGCGCTGGAAAAGATCTCTCCCACGATCCTGAGGAGAGCGATGTCATCATCTGTCCAGGCCTTTTTTTCCCTCACCGAATCAAATCCCACGATGCCGATCAGTGATTTTTTATACACCATCGGGACGACGACTACCGATTTGATCTGCTGGGCCTGCAGCGTTTCTTTATCTTTGCCCGCCTCCGGAGGGAGGTCTCCCACGCTGGGGATGTAGAGCACCTCGAAATTTCTCACGATCCGGGCAGACCAGGGATAGACTTCGTTGGCCACTACGTTGTGATAGAATTGCGGGTATTGTCTAATACCATCAGCGGCCCATATGTAGGCGATATCAAGTATCATCCCGTTTGCATAAGCAATTCCAATATAGCAGCGATCGACCCCGACGAAATCGCCGATCTTTTTCAGGGCACTGTATAGCTCCCTGTCGATCTCTTCCGGCGAGAGGTTGATGAACCTGCTCGACAGTGACGTGATCAGGTTCTCGAACCTGACCCTCGTTTTCAGCGCTTCCTCGTCCATCTGGTGCTCTACTATCTCGTGTCTGAGCGACCGGTTCGCCTCCTCCAGCTCGGTCGTGCGCTCCCGGACCCGCCTCTCCAGGTCCTCCCGGGCTTTAACGAGTTCACGTTCGATGTCCTTGCGCTTCGTAATGTCCAGGATGGTGCCGATGATGCCTCCCACGGTACCGTCCTCGTTAAGGTAGGTGGCCTTGCTGAAAATGACCTCGCGCCTGGCTCCCTCCGCGCCGGCCACTGAAGTCTCGTAGACCTGGGTGCCCGGGTGACGGATGAGCTCCTCATCGGCGTGATAGTAGACGTCAGCCAGGTCCGGCGGCGCAACACCGTATACAGTCCGGCCGACGATCTCGTTTTTCGGTTTCCCCAGGAAAGCGGCGAAGGCATGATTACATCCCGTGTAGACGCCGTTTGCGTCCTTGTAGAAGACCGGCACAGGGATGGCATCGAGCAGGGTTTGTGTCATCTTCAGCTGCTCCTTCAGCGCTTCCTCCGCCATCCTGCGGCGGGTAACATCGTTCCCCACCGAGAGTATCCCAATGACCCTGCCTTCGCGGTCCCTGACCGCACGGTTCGTCCAGTTTACCCAGACCCGTGTCCCGTCATGGCGGATGTTCTCATTCTCGTTGCTGATATACCGCTCGGGTTCCCTGACGATGCTGCGCATCATGGCCCGGAGGTCCCGGCCCGTATCGCTTGTCGGCGAGACTATAGTGCCAATAATGCTCTGTCCCAGTATGTCTTCGCGGCGAAACCCGAAAAATTCCAGCGCAAAATCGTTGATAAAGGTGATCCGCAGGTCAGTGTCCCACCGGAGGACGATGCTATTGATGCTGTCGATCATCTCCCAGCACATCTGCTCGTCGCTCTCTTTTTGAGGGTCACGTACCGGCCTTTCACCTTGCTGCATCATATCGCGAGCGCTCAGCAGTAATGTTTCTGTGCGCAATGGTCAAACAGCCGCTTATTTTTTACGATATTTTTACATGAAAAAAGGAAAATACCGGATTTTGCCTTATAGTACCGAGATTGAACGCCAGCTCAGGGCAGCAGGCCCTTCCCCGCCATCTCCCGCTGCCGGTCGATGCTCATGCGAATGAGGATTGAAAAAATTTCCTTCACGCCTGCCGGGTCGATGTTAAGCTCGGTAGCGCGCTCCATGGCCCGCTTCAGCACCAGATCATTCTGCCGGTCGTCGCTGATCGGCATGCCGAGCTTGCGTTTCTCCTCAAGTACAAGGCCCGCCAGCTCCATGCGCCGGGCCAGCAGCCGTACCATCTCGTCGTCGACTCGCGAAATCTCTTCCCTGACCTGCTCTAATGTCATCGTAACACCTATGCATCATTCCAGGACAAACGCGCCCTCGTTGACCGTTTTCGTCCTGATTATCCTGCCCGGATAGGCAGACCATACGGCCTTCAGCTGATCGGCCTGCCCGCCGGTGGCCAGCGCGACGTACGACGGCCCGGTGCCCGAGAGGCTTACGCCTTCGATGCCGAGCTCCAGCGCCGCCATCATGGGCTCCGTGCTGAACCCCAGGGCGCTGCAGTACAGGACCCCGTTGAGCATCATCGCCCTGCGGTACTCGCCCCGAGATGCGAGATCGAAGGCCATCTCGACCCATGGAGCCACAAGCCGCGACCGGCGGACGTCCGTCTGCGCCGAGAAGGCCTTGCGGTCCGGCACATAGATGACGACTTCGGATTCGAGCCTCTCCCGCTTCAGCAGCTTCCTCTCTTTATTATCCGTGAGCACGACGCCTCCGAACATGGATGCACAGGCATCATCGAACGCGCCCGTGATCGACACGCCTGCGTCCAGTGCAGCCTGCACGCCGATCCTGACCGCTTCCAGCGGATCGATGTCCCGCCGGGCCGCCCGCGCCGTCGCGAGGACTGTGGCGTTGGCCGCCGCGCTGGACGACTTCAGGCCGCTGGCCACCGGTATGCCACTGGTCGTCCTGATCTTCGCCCCGGAGTCGATGCAGAGGCTGTTCAGCGTCAGCTCACAGGCCCGCTCGATCAGCCGCGTGTCGCCTCCGCCTTCGATCATTCCCTCGACCAGGTCGCCACGCAGCTGCACCGTCGCCTCCGTCATCAGGTCTATCCCGAACGCGCAGCCCTTCCAGGCCGCTATCGCGTTGATTACCGTGCCCGCGCCGTATGCAACTCCATGCCCTTCCATCGACGTGCCTCGCTTTGCATGCCATATGATAGCATATTACATATAAGCCTTATGTCCAGCTATCTTTAGTCTTATGTCGGGCTTTAATATAATAATGCCGGAGACGCTAATAAAAGCATAGCCTCACTATGAGGTCACCGAGGTTTCCAGAGGCCACAGAGTTCAGCACAGAGGGCACAGAGGCCACAGAGGACGACACAGAGGACTTTTCAATAAAAAGGCTGTGCTGAAAGCCCTCTTATTAAAACAAACCTCTGTGTATACCTCTGTGGCCTCTGTGCCCTCTGTGCTGAGCTCTGTGGCCTCTCGAAACCTCTGCGACCTCTGGCAATCTCGAAAAACATTTATTGCCAACGCATCTCAACATAGATCCATGAACGAGTTGCGGCGGGACTATTTCACGGACCGGTGGGTCATCATCGCTACGGACCGGGCCAGGCGGCCCACGGACTTTATCAAGCCAAAGCCCGCCGAGGCGGCCCCGTCGATATGCTTTTTCTGCCCGGGCAACGAGAGCAAGACCCCGCCTAGCAAAGCGTCCTATTTCGAAGGCAACGGGCTGCGGCACGAGGCGGATACGGAGGGGCAGCCTCCGCTGACAGGCTGGGTGATCAGGGCGATACCGAACCTGTTCCCTGCGGTGAAGCCGGGGGAGGCGACCGCAAAGTCGACACGCCAGATCGCCGCTGCCGGCGTCCACGAGGTGATCGTGGAGACGCCTGAGCACGTCAGGCAGCCACAGGGTATGTCCGATAATGAGATTAAGCGGCTGTTCATGGCTTACCGTGACCGGTTCACGGAGATCGCGCAGCTGCCTTATGTCAAATACGTCTCGCTCTTCCGCAACTATGGCAAGGAGGCCGGGGCTTCGCTGACGCATCCGCATTCGCAGATCATAGCAATACCGATCGTGCCCGAGATCATCAAGGAGCAATATCACCGCGACTATTTGCCGGTCCTCGCACTGGAGGAGAAGTCGGAGCGGCTGATCACCGCAACGCAGCACACCGTTGCGTTGGCCCCTTTTGCCTCCCCTTTCACCTACGGGGTATGGATATTCCCTCGCAGGCCCTGTAAGAACATCGCGGAACTGACGGACGCCGAACGGGATGACATGGCCATGGTGACGCGGGACGTCCTTGCCCGCCTGTCGAAGCTCCTCGACGACCCGCCGTACAATTACGCGTTCGTCCAGTCGATCGACGCGCCGCTGCACATGCACCTGCGCATCTATCCCAAGCTGGGCATCGAGGCGGGTTTCGAGCTGAACACCGACATCAACATCAACTCAGTGCCCCCGGAATCGGCTGCGAAGAGCCTCCGGGAAATCACTCTATAACCGCTTTTTCGTCGCCGCGCCGGTGCCTGGCGCCGCATTTTCCGTCCATATACCTGAATAGCTAAAATATCGCAGCTACGCAAGGATATCATTACGGAGCGGGGCAAAATTGGTCAGGCTTTGCATGGGGTTCGAGGTACACCAGCCCTACCGGCTGAACCCTGCCTTCGAGCCCGGCAGGGTAAAAAGAGGCCGGAAGACCGAGGAGGCATACTTTAGCGACAGCAATAAGGAAATCCTGCTGCGGGTGTGCGACAAGTGCTATCTCCCGGCCACGCAGCTTATGCTGGAGCTGCTGGACGAGGGCTTCGAGTGTGCTTACAGCCTGTCCGGCACGCTCGTCGAGCAGCTCGAGCGGTGGAGCCCTGACGCGCTTGACCTGTTCCGGCAGGTAGCCCGGCACCGTAACGCCGAGATGCTCTCCCAGACCTATTTCCACAGCATCGCCAGCCTGTTCGACGACCTGTCTGAGTTCGAGGAGCAGGTCAGGCTCCACCGGCGCCTGATAAAGGACGTCTTCGGCGTCCGGACGCAGGTGCTGGAGAACACCGAGTTCATCTTCAACAACGCCATCGCCGAATCGGCCATGCGCATGGGCTTCAAAGCGGCCTACACTGAAGGGGTGGACCGTATCCTCGGCTGGCGCAGCCCCAACTACGTGTACTCATGTCGAGGCACGAAGCTGCTGATGCGGAGCTTTCCTTTATCCGACGACATCGCATTCCGGTTCCCCAGCCGCAGCTGGCCGGAGTGGCCGCTGACCGCCGACAAGTACGCTTCCTGGATAGCCGCGTCACCGGGCGACTTCGTCAACGTGTTCGTCGACTATGAGACCTTCGGGGAGCACCAGTGGGTGGACACTGGCATTATGGAATTCCTGCGCTGGCTGCCCGGGGAATGTACCGAAAGGGGTGTCTCCTTTGCCACGCCATCGGAGATCGCAGAACTGGAGCCGGCCGGGGAGCTGAGCTTCGACGAGACCGTCTCCTGGGCGGACGTGGAGAAAGACGTCTCCGCGTGGCTGGGCAACAGCATCCAGCACACGGCACTCAAAGAGGTCCAGCACGCGAAGGCTTTCGCACAGGATAACAAGAAGATATGGCGATACCTGCAGACAAGCGATCACTTCTACTACATGGCCTCGAAGTTCGGCTCCTGCGGCGAGGTGCACAGTTACTTCAGCCCTGACGCCTGCACTAATATCGAGGCCTTTGACGGCTATATGCGGGTGCTCGCCGACTTCGAGGCCCGTTCCGCCCGGAAGATGAAGCCGAGGGACGTGGCGGTCGAGCTCAGCTGCCAGCCGCCGGAGAAAGCCTTCAGGTTCCGCAACCCGATGGTCTATACCGGCTTCACAGCCTACAGCCTGGACGACTTCGGCGAGATGCTGAACTATGTACCGTCGGACTCGGTCGCCTACCATATCCGGCACGGGGACTTCGTAAAGTGGATCAGGGATGTGCTCAAGGACGACAGCCTGGCCGAAGAGGTGAGCAAATGCCAAAATCGCATCGAGCTGATCGAAGTCGTCGACCGCAGGAGAAAAGAGCTGCGGGACCGCTTAAAATAGCCTTCTTCTGCTGGGAGTCCATCTATTCGGAGCGCATCGGCGGCCTGTCGCCCGGCGCTACCTACCTCGCGGAGGTGCTCGCCCGGGACAACGAGGTGCATTTCTTCACGAGGGGAGGCGCCGACCGGACCATCAAAGGCGTACAATACCACTACGTCCAGCCGTTCGCTGGCAACATCGTGGACTACTCCCGGGACATGTGCGAAAAGATGGTCCAGCGGTTCAAAGAGTTCGACTCGCCGCCGTTCGACATCCTCCATTTCCACGACTGGCATGTGGTCGACGCGCTGCACCGGCTCAGGGACCGTAACACAGTGATGACGTTCCACTCCACCGAGTACGGCCGGGCCGGGAACCGGATAGGCGACTGGTGGGAGGCGCGGGAGATCTCCGGCAAGGAATGGTACGGCGCTTTCGTGGTGAAACAGCTTACTGCCGTCTCTCATACACTGAAGAACGAGATCATGTGGCTGTACAACGTGCCCTACGAGAAGGTGGAAGTCATCTCTAACGGGATTTTCCCCGAGGTGTACGAAGCGGTGATCGACCCGGGCGAGGTAAAGCGATCATATGGCATCCACCCCTATGCTCCGCTGGTGTTCTTCGTGGGTCGCATGGAGTACCAGAAGGGCCCCGACCTGCTGGCGGCAGCGGTGCCGCTGGTGCTGCGACAGCGCTGGGACGTGCAGTTCATTATGGCCGGGCAGGGCAGCATGAAGTACGAACTGCAGGCACGCTGCAACGGCATGCCAGTCAGGTTTGCAGGCTACATCCCTGACTCAGAGTACATACGGCTGCTGAACGCATGCGATACGATAGTCGTCCCGAGCCGCAACGAGCCATTCGGCCTGGTGCCGCTGGAGGCCTGGAGCGCGCGCAAGTGCCCCGTGGTTTCGGACGTCGGAGGGCTTGCCGAGAATGTGGCTAACTTCCGGGACGGTGTGAAAGTTTATTTAGACCCGGCCTCCATAGCCTGGGGTATCAGCTATGTGCTGAGTGACCCGTCCCGCGCCGCGGCATTCGGCAGAAACGGCCGCAGGAAGGTCGAGAAGCAGTTCCTCTGGAACCTGGTCGCGGGAAAAATGATGGAGATATACCGGAAGGTGAAAACGTGAAGATTGCATATTTTGTCGATGAGTACCCGCCGTTCTTCAGGGGAGGGCTGGGCACGTACGCCATGGAGATCACCCGCGAGTACGTGAGGAAAGGCCAGGAGATCACCGTCTTCTCCCGCAACTGCGGCAAGGACGCGACCTGCGACACCTGGAACGGCGTGGAAGTGCACCGGCCGCTGCTCATGAACATCGAGGGCGTGCTGCCCGTGATCACGCCCGGGGACGTCATGCACTGGGACGCCGGCGGCAAGAAGTTCTTCATGGAAACGCTGCAGTACAACCTGCTCTCCGCCTCCAGGCTCATCAATGAAGTCGTGCCGAGAGGCGAAAGGTTCGACATCGCCGTCTCGCACGACTGGCTCGGCTTCCCGGCGGGCATCATCGCGAAAAGCAACCTGCCGCTGCCGCTGGTCGTCCACTTCCACTCCACCGAGGGCGGCAGGACCGGCGCAGGATCGGCCACGGTAAAGGAGATCGAGCATCTCGGGGCGGTCAAGGCCGACCTGATCGTGACCGTGAGCTACGCCATGCGGGACGAGCTGGCGAAGCTCGGCTACCCGGAGAGCAAAATACGCGTAGTCTACAACGGCGTGGACACGAAAAAGTATGCCCCCGGCTCCTTCAGCGAGCTGGACATCCGCGCCTTCCGCCAGAAGATCGGCGTCGGCAACTCGCCCATGATCTTCTTCGTCGGCCGCCTCACCTGGGTGAAGGGCGCCGACACGCTCACCATGGCCATGACCCAGATCGTAAAAGAGATACCGGACGCAAAACTGGTAATCGTCGGTTCGGGCGAGCAGCAGGACATGCTCCGCGATATCGTCCGCCAGCACGGCCTGGAGAAGAACGTCATCTTCAACTTCAGCTATATCAGCGAGGACGAGCGGAGGCTCCACTATGCGGCATGCGATGTGGCTATCTTCCCTTCGAAGTACGAGCCGTTCGGCATTGTCAGCCTGGAGGCCATGGCCATGGGCAAGCCGGTGATCGTCGGCGCGACCGGGACGTCAGGCTTCCGGGAGCAGGTCATCCCCGACGGGGACCGGATCTGCGGTTTCCACATCAACCCGCACGACCCCTCGGACATCGCGAAGTATGCCGTCATCCTGCTCAAGGATAAAGAGCTGCAGAAGAAGATGAGCAAAAACGCCCGCGCCCGGGTGCTGGAGATGTTCACCTGGGAGAAGGTGGCGGAGGACACCCTTCAGGTGTACGAAGAGGCGATACGTGCCTACAAAAAGCGCGTGGTCGAGGAGTGCGAGAACCGCGCTAAATCGTGCGACCTGCAGGCGCCTGGATAGACAGGCGGACTGCGGCCTGCAGTTCAAGGACTGCGGCATCCTCAACAGCCTCGAGTTGATCGCCACGATCACCGTGCTGGCGCTCATCAACAGCGCGCCGATCGCAGGCGACAGCAGGATGCCGAACCCGTACAAAATCCCCGCAGCCAGCGGTATCGCGAAGGCGTTATAGCCGGTGGCCCAGAGCAGGTTCTGGGCCATCTTCGCGTACGTCTTTTTCGAGAGCACGACGACGCTCACCACGTCTCTCGGGTCGTTCTTCACCAGCACGATATCGGCGCTCTCGATGGCCACGTCCGTGCCCGCGCCGATGGCGATGCCGACGTCCGCCTGCACCAGCGCCGGGGCGTCGTTGACGCCGTCGCCGACCATGCCGGTCCGGTATGTTTTCTGGACCTCTTTGACCTTCTCGACTTTCTGGTGGGGGAGCACCTCGGCGAAGTAGTCGTCCAGTCCGAGCTCCTCTGCCACCCATTTTGCCACGTACCTGTTATCCCCGGTAAGCATCATGCACTTGATGCCCATCTGCTTCAGCCGGTCAATGGCGTCTTTAGACTCCGGCCGGATGATGTCCGCGAGAGCTATTGCGCCGACCGGCTTATCCTCCTGTAACAGAAAGACCACGGTCTTGCCCTGCTGCTGTGCCTTTTCGATTCGTGTGTCATCAACGGCTATCCCTTTTTCTTTCAGGTAGCCCGGGCTGACCACCCGGTACATCTTTCCGTCTATCGATCCCTCGACACCTTTACCGGGCAGAGCTTTGAACGCGGCGACAGGGGCAATCTTCAGTCCCTTATCCGTAGCGCTTTTCACGATGCCTGCGGCGATCGGGTGCTCGGAGCTTGCCTCCAGCGCGGCCGTGCGCTCGAGGACGTCGTTTTCATCCTGACTGTGCCAGCGGCATAATGTCCGTGACGCCAAACCTGCCCAGCGTGAGCGTGCCGGTCTTGTCGAAAATAATGGCCTGCACGTCTCTGGCTTTCTCGAACGCCGTCCGGTCCCGGATCAGCAGCCCTGACTTGGCGGCCAGCGACGTGGATACGGCGACGACCAGCGGCACCGCCAGCCCCAGCGCATGCGGGCAGGTGATCACCATGACGGTGGCCATCCGCTCGACGGCAAACGCCAGGCTTTGCCCGAAGTAGACCCAGGCCAGCAGCGTGATTGCACCGACGCTCAGGGCAATGATCGTCAGCACGAACGCTGCACGGTTGGCCAGGTCCTGTGCGTGCGACTTGCTCTCCTGCGCCTGCCGGACGAACTCGATCACCTGGCTGAGGTAGGTCTCTTTTCCTGTCTTGGTTACCTTTACTTTAACCGAGCCCTCGCCGTTGACAGAGCCGCCGATGACCGTGTCGCCCGGGCCCTTTGAGACTGGCTTCGACTCGCCGGTCAGCATGGACTCGTTGACGCTTGTATCGCCATCGATCACTTCGCCGTCTACCGGCACCTTCTCGCCGGGCTTGACCAGGACGACGTCGCCCTGCTTTAGCGCCTCCACCGGGACGTCGTGGACCATGCTGTCCATGACCATGTGCGCTTCCGACGGCATGATCTTCACCAGCTCCTCCAGCGCCCGCGACGCGCCCATGACCGAGCGCATCTCGATCCAGTGCCCGAGCAGCATGATATCGATAAGCGTGGCCAGTTCCCAGAAAAAGGTCATACCCTGAAGGCCAAAGACGACGGCCGCGCTATAGACGTATGCCACTGTGATGGCAACCGCGATGAGCGTCATCATGCCAGGCAGGCGGTTCTTCATCTCGTCGACAAATCCCTTCAGGAACGGGTAGCCGCCGTAGAAGTACACGGCCGAGGAAAGCAGGAACTGGACGTAGATCGAGCCGGGAAAGTCCAGCCGGTAACCGAAGAACTCCTGGATGGTCGATGACAGCAGGATGATCGGGACGGTCAGTATCAGGCATACGATCAGCCGCCGCTTGAAGTCCTCGATCATGGCCATATGGCCGCCGTGGGCAGCGTGGCCGGCGCCACCGCCCGCCGGAGGCATGTGCATGGTGTGGTCCCCGTGCTCCATGCCAGGCATCATTTCGTGCCCCATATGCCCGGGCATCTTGCCTTCCCGGGGCGGAGGGACTTCGGCGGCATTCTCCAACTCATGTGCTTCCTGGCCCATGTCGTCCTTTTCTTCATGCGTTTCGTGATGTCCGTGGTCCATTGTCTGCTTCCCTGGCGTAACGAAAACTAAAAGCCATGCATTCCTGCCCTTTCTGCAATATTAATGGGATTACGCAGGGATTATAAACTTTGAATTATGCCATTTGTGCCGTTTTACGGCATTCGTTCGCGGTCGCCCGGCAGATGCTGGCGGTCTTCACACAGTGCTCCATATTCTTGTGCCGTTCGCATTCTTCCGCGCATGCATCGCAAATCTCCGCACACATGGCGCACGCGGCCTCGGAGAGCACGCTGTCCCGGGACATGTACCTCGCGGTCATGATACATACTTCAGCGCAGTCCTGGTCGAGTTTGATGCAGTCGACCATCTTCTTGATGTCCTTCTCGTTGAAGTCGGCGTTTGCGTCCGCGTCGCACGACTCGGCACATTCATAGCAAAGCTCGATGGCCTTCTGGTATTTGTCCTGTTTTAGCATTTGCATAGTAACCTCTCCCGCTTTTTCTAACAGTACGATGATAAATAATATCAATATTTATATTAATTTACTATAAGTGACAATCATAACAAAAAGCAAGTACGTCGGGCATTTTCGAACGGGCCGGCGACGGCATGCCTGCAGTTGGCGCTTTTGCCACCGAATCTGCGATTGCCATATATGCGGTATCAATCACTGTCCTATCCGCGCTTTTACCGCTTTCACGGCAGCGGACGAGAATTGATGCCCGGAAGGCCAGAGACATCAGACTCCGGGCTGAAACAGGAAAAAGAAGGTGTAAAAAATGGCTGATATGAAACTGAATCCAATGGCACTTGGTATAGCGGCGGCAGTTGTGGCTGCCGCTTTTATGCTCTTGCTGGGCATACTGGGTAACCTGGGTTTCTACACGGGAGCGGTGCGAATGATGGAAGAGTGGCACATGTTCTTCGACCTCACGCCCGCAGGCATCATTGCGGGCATGGTCGAAGCGGCCGTGATCACGTTCATCTTCATGTACCCTCTCGCGTGGCTCTACAATTTGTTGGTCGGCAGAAAAGTCTGATTGCGCACCGTCCGGCGTTCGTTCATCCAATCGGTATTGAACCTCGTGCATGCGACACATCGTTCTCGCGCGGGAATGATTCGCACTGAAGAGTCACATATGACGCACTTCAAGACTACCCATCAGATGGTCCGCTTTTTGCATACGACTCGGGGCTCTTGTTGAACTTCTCCTTACATTTTTTACAACATAAATAATACGTTTGACCTTTGTACGTCTCTTTTGCCTCGGGGTTGCCAGAGCTTATGTATGTCCCACAGACTTGACATCTCGCCATCGGATTACCATGTAATTAGCTGTGCGCCATGGAAAAATACCGATGCAGAAAAGCAGCAGTGTGAGGGCCGGATATATACAATTTTCACGAGGCGTTATCCATGCCTGCCACACCTGCTACCGGTCCGTTGACCAGACGTTTGGCAATTTTTATCTTACAACCGTGCCCATCGAGTTCGCAGAAAAACGGAGGTACCGGTTCAGGAACCGCATGATGCTTTCACAGCATTTTCAATATACCTCTCCGGGTTCCTGTCAAACTCGGCCTTGCACTTCGCATCGCAGAGGGCATAGATGCAATCATCGTACGTCTCACTGCCCCCCGGGCTATCAGGGCTCGTCTCCTTGCCACAAACCGCGCATTTTGCCATGTGATCACCATTCATATCTGCCCCGGTGACGGGCATAAAATCGATGCGCTGTTACGGCAGCATTGCAGGAAAGCATCGCTTTGCGGGGTTTACGACGGTCCTGTGCATGTCATCGCCCGATAGAACACGAAAAGTACAGACCAGACATTTTCACCATGGGTGCCACCATGAGAACTGATGCGAGCCCCGCGATAAGGCCGACGCAGGAAAGCGACAGCACCAGGCCCGTCACGTCCCTTTTCACGCGACGCCGCCCACGGCGAGCCACACGTCGTTAATGTCGCTGAAACGCTGATCGGGGATCTTTTCCAGCGCTCTCAGCTCGTCCTCCGACGCCCCATTTTTCTTCGCGTACTCGACGAGGTCTTCCTTGCCCGCGGGCAGAGGCACGCCGGACAGGAAGCTCATGACCTCCCTCACTTCGCTCATCGCCCTCACCTGACACGACACGCCCTGTTAATTTTACATTAACATCGCGGCAGGGGTTGCGTACTTGTCCGGGCTCTGCTCGAACTTTTCCTTGCACGCTTCAGAGCAGAAATAGAACGTGTGGCCCTTGTACATCTCCTTAGCTGGCGCACTGTCCTTGATCACGGTCATGCCACAGACGGGGTCTTTCGCCATAAAATCACCGATCATGACTTTGATATATACCGGTTTAAAAGTTTATTATGAAAAATCATCGTCGCTGAAGATAAATTGATGTTTATCGCATGTATCGCATATCAAGTTAAAATCCATATAACCTGACATCGGCTTTTTTCTCACCATAATGAAGTTATATTAAAAGAGTTAAAATATAACCTGCCAATAAACTATTTGCTATTAATCGCTTTAAGTAAGTCCCATTATCTGTCTATCAGGATAATCGGATTTGTGGGTTGTCGGGATGGATCCAGAGGAAAAGGCACGGAAGAACATAGACAGGCTCCTTGAGGCCGCGGGCTGGAAGGTCCAGGACGTGAGCCAGATGAACCTGGGCATGTCTGCCGGTATCGCCGTGCGTGAGTTCCCGTTGAAGAGCGGCTTTGCCGACTACTTGCTTTTCGTCGACCGTAAAGCCGTTGGCGTCGTCGAAGCCAAGCCCGAAGGCACCACGTTGAGTGGGGTGGCGGAGCAGACGAGGAAGTACCTCGAAGGCGTCCCGGAACACGTGCCATGCTGGCAGAACCCGTTACCGTTTGCCTACGAGAGCACGGGTGTGGAAACCTACTTCAGGGACACCCGGGACCCTGACTCGAAATCCCGGGGCATCTTTGCGTTTCATAAGCCCGAGACGTTGCGGGAATGGGCGATAAACGAAGATACGTTGCGATCTAGACTGCGAAACCTGCCCGCGCTGAACGTCATAGGACTCAGGGACTGCCAGACTGAGGCGATCACTAATCTCGATCAATCATTTGCAGCTTCCCGGCAGCGAGCCCTCATCCAGATGGCTACCGGCAGCGGAAAAACGTACACCGCAGTCAGCTTCATATACCGGCTGATCAAGTTCGGCCACGCGCGCCGGGTGCTCTTCCTGGTGGACCGGAGCAACCTGGGCAGGCAGACGCTGAAGGAGTTTCAGCAGTATACCGCACCTGATGATGGCCGTAAGTTTACTGATCTCTATAACGTGCAGCACCTCACATCCAACAGCATTGACCCGGTAAGTAAAGTCTGTATTACCACGATACAGCGCATGTACTCGATGTTGTCCGGCGAAAAGGAGTTCAACGAGGGCAACGAGGAGCCATCCGCGTTTGACACATGCCCCACCGACGAGAAGCCCAAAGATGTCTGCTATAACCCGAACATCCCCCTCGAGGAGTTCGACTTCATCGTGGTCGACGAGTGCCACCGTTCGATCTATCACGTATGGCGGCAGGCACTCCTATACTTCGACGCCTTCCTCATTGGCCTGACGGCCACGCCGTCCAAACAGACGATCGGTTTCTTCAACAAGAACCTGGTCATGGAGTACAACCACGAACGCGCTGTCGCCGACGGCGTCAACGTAGGCTACGAGGTCTACCGCATTAAGACCGAGATCACCGAGAAAGGCAGCAGGGTGGTAGCCGGAGATTATGTCGATAAGCGCAGCAAGATGACCCGGCAAAAGCGCCACGAGATGATGGACGAGGAAATGGTCTACATGCCTAACCAGCTCGACAGAGACGTAGTGGCGCCCGACCAGATACGCACGATCATCCGTACCTTCCGCGAAAGGCTGTTCACCGAGATATTCCCCGGCAGAGAACATGTGCCCAAGACCCTGATCTTTGCCAAGGACGACTCCCACGCCGAAGACATCGTCAACATCGTCCGGGACGAGTTCGGCAAGGGTAATGACTTCTGTAAAAAGATCACTTACAAGACCACCGGAGAGAAGCCCGAAGATCTGCTACAGAGCTTCCGGAACTCGTACTACCCGCGAATAGCCGTCACCGTGGACATGATCTCGACGGGGACGGATATCAAGCCGCTGGAATGCCTGATCTTCATGCGGAGCGTCAAATCCGGCGTATACTTCGAGCAAATGAAAGGCCGCGGCACCCGCACGATCTCCGACACCGACCTGATCGCGACGACGCCCGACGCCCTGCACAAGACTCACTTTGTCATCGTGGACGCCGTAGGCGTATGCGAGCGTGACAAGACCGACTCCCGGCCACTGGAGCGCAAGAAGAGCGTCTCGTTCAAGGACCTGCTGTTCTCCATCGCTTTAGGTAAACGAGACGAGGACTCGATCACCTCGCTGGCCGGCAGGCTCGCCCGGCTCGGTCTGGAGATCACAGATAAAGACCGGAAGGAAATCGAGACAGTAGCGGGCATGCCATTGAGCAAGATTACCAATGGCCTGTTCGATGTTACGAGCCCCGACATACAGATCGAGAAAGCGAAGGAGATGTTCAAGGTCGAACAGCCCACGCCGGAGCAGATAACGCAGGCGACAAAAGCTCTCACGGACGAGGCATGCAAACCCTTTGACAATCCCACGTTGAGGAACACGCTGGTAGACATCAAGACGAGAAGCGAGCAGATCATCGACGAGGCCAGCATCGACCGCGTCATCGAGATAGGCTTCGACGAGGGCGCGAAAGAGAAGGCCCGTGCCATCGTGGGCTCGTTCAAGGAGTTCATCGAGACCAACAAAGACGAGCTGACCGCGCTGCAGATCATCTATAATCGACCGTACAGCCAGCGGCATATCACGTTGAAAGACATCAGAGACCTGGCCGACGCTATACGAAAGCCGCCGCGCAACCTTACGCCTGATTTAGTCTGGCAGGCCTACGAGATACTGGAACGGTCGAAGGTCAGAGGAGCACGGCCCAGCACGCTACTGACCAACGTGATCTCGCTGATCCGGTTCACCGAAGGCCAGAGCGATGTGCTGGAGCCATTCCCGGCAACGGTGGACGTGAGGTTCAAGAAGTGGCTGGCCCAGCAGGAACAGCTTGGTAAAAAGTTCAGCCCGGAGCAGATGGAATGGCTTAATATGATCAAGGAGCATATTGGGACGTCGCTGGAGATAGGGATGGACGATTTGCAGCTGACGCCGTTCGATCGCAAGGGTGGGCCGGTGAAGGCAATACAGTTGTTCGGGGCGGAGTTAAATACGATTCTGGAACAGTTGAATGAAGTGCTGGTCGCATAATAGATGAAAAATATGATTCTGCTCCAAGTAAATGGATTTAAACCACATTGGTGAATATATGTGAAATTAAAAGTGGCAATACCCTTAAAGGTCTTAACTGGTACTGGTAATACTGGATATATCCCATTTTTTAAAATTAGTGACAGAACTATCTGGTAACGAATCAGATACATGGTCAAATTCTCAATTTTTACTTATGAAAAGACAGTAAAAAATCTAAACTGAATTTATATCAAGAGGGACAATTGCTTTTTGCCTAAACCGGGGCCCCTGGAGCACATTGTGCTCAATATAAAAAAAGATATAGCGATCTAAATCAATCATACTTATCGATTTAAATTAATGAGGTATTTTCCATTAAGAATAAATTACTTATGTACTTAATAAATTCCCAGTTACAAACATTAACAATGCTACATGGTATCTGAGGTTCTAATATACCACAAAGGAAATCATTCTGAGATTACAGATTTATATATATTATTACCCCCTCTCGCAGAGCAGCATCGTATCGTCACTAAAATCGAGGAGCTTTTCACCAAGCTGGACGCGGGCGTGGAGTCGCTGAAAAAGGCGAAGGTGCAGTTGAAACAGTATCGTCAATCAATTCTATCTACTGCGTGTTCAGGAAAATTAACTGCTGACTGGAGAGCAACCTACAAAGAGGTCGAAACAGACAATTTATTAAAAAACATCGCCAGTGAACGTAAAAAACATTTAAAAAATGACCCAATTGACAGTAAACTCATTAGTTCATTATTTAAATATCCCTGATACCTGGACTTCAATAAGCCTGGATACACTAACAACTCGAATTACTAGTGGTTCTCGTGCCTGGAAAAAATATTATTGTGATCATGGCCCTTGTACATTTATTTTATCCCAGAATGAGTCCGTTAAAGCTAGATTGGATCTGATGGTTTTGGGTAATCCCCCTGAAGATGACCCTGATTAAGCGTCCTGGGGTTGAAGAAGATGACCTGTTAATTACAAGTCGGCAACACCGGAGATGTTGCTAGGTTAAATCTCCACTACCCCAGCTTGGGTGTATCAGGCTCACATACTTACGCCAGCTAAAAGGATATATCACCGACTATTTAGAATTATTCTTTAAATTCACCATCACGGACAACTTCTTTAACAGATGTCTTGGACAAGGTAGGAAAAAGTTTATTAAATCGCTCAATAAAAGCCACATATTTTGTTTCCCCCGCTTCTTGAACAACAAGAAGCTATCGTTAGCGAGGGTTGATCTTATTATCACTGTCGGCTTAATAAAGGCAAATATCGATTGATTGTAAAGCTTGCCGGACTAATTCCCTGCGTCAAGCAATACTTACACATGCCTTCTCCGGCAAGCTCGTCCCCCAGGACCCCAACGACGAGCCCGCTGAGAAGCTTCTCGAACGCATTCGGGCCGAGCGTGAATCAGCAAACCTGCAGGTAAAAAAGAACGGCTCGGTAAGGCGACGCGGCAAGCAATCTGCCTTGCCCTGACAGGAACTTGTCGAGCGATTAAATACACTCTATCTTACACTCTATCTTACACTCTTTTAATGCAATGCGACCCCTGTCACGCTCGCCAAGGGCGCCAGGTAGCCAAGAGCGCCAAGGACGTTTAAGAAATAAACTTTATCCCTATGCCTTAAAAATCCTACGATAACATCTGATGGTATAGGCAAGCGTAGCTTGTTTTTTCGCAGAGAGCGCGGAGACGTTAATAATGCAATTATTTTTTCGTTAACGGACCTCTGCGCTCTCTGCGCCGTCTCCGCGCTCTCTGCGAGAATATCGTTCTACGCATGCCTGGATTAGGCCAGCTTCAAGGCTTTAACTATGAAAATGAAGTTTTAATCAAAACGTCTTGGCGCTCTTGGCTACCTGGCGCCCTTGGCGAGCGTGACAGGAGTCGCATGCATGGACAAAGAAAAAGTTGCATGAGACCCGAACGACGAGCCCGCCGGGAAGCTGCTCGAACGCATCCGTACCGAGTATACGAAGAACGAGGGTAGTCCTCAAAATGGCAAGGTAAAAAGGGCCAGAGGCAAGCGACGCTTGCACTATCGTGACAGGATGTCGTCTTTTATGTAATAGTAAGACTGTGGTGGTGTGAAATTTTTTATCTTAATGTAAGGATCAATAGGATTTTTCAGAGGCTCGACATTTTTAATCGATATTGCAAATGCCTTCTGTTTTTCGGCATAATAACTAAAGAATTCCTGTTCTGATACCCCGGAGTGCTTTTTACATTTCTTCCAGAGAACTTCAGGCGAGCCTTCCATGACGTCTCCGATGGCGATTTTTGCAATGATCTTTTTCACCGGAGACGTTGAATAGAGGTAAATATGTCCGATTTTTTGTTTATCGAGCTCTGGTCTTCCTGAACTCATACTTCTTTTCGCCGTTGATTATTCTGTTAACATATTTCGGCTTAATCGAAAGTAAAACGTCCATCTATGCCACCATTACTCTTAATATAATCGTATTGTCCCTGGGTTAATCTACTTATTGACTGTGGGTGCTGATGAAAGTATTCCGTTGCTTACCAACGTATCAATGGATATTGGATTCGTAAAGTTAAAATGGTGACGGAAAACTAATGACGGTTGCTGGCATCTTAAATGTCATTTAATCTCGTCCATTCGCATAAACGCTACGGTTATAATCCAATTCTACCAGACTTCATCGGGATCTGCAAGCCATGATGCACTTTTTCTACCGTTCCGACCGATGTTATCTCATGTCTGATCCTTTGAACGGTAAAATAATAAGACATCCCCAGCCTTAATCGTTTTAATACGGGAATTTGTGATATAGGCTTTCCTTATCGTGTTTCCCTGTGGTATATCGCTTATATAGTCACTAATCAGATAGTTGCCTCTTTTTAAAATCCTGAAACAACCGGTTGTGGTATTCTGGCCTGATTGGTACGACAAACTTGTAGACTCTTTCCGAGTCAACAAAGCTGGGGAAAAATTTTTTACATACTGTCATCCGGTTTAAGTACGGTAGAGATGCTCGGTCGTAACTTCTTAATAAATACCTTTTCGTATTCACCCTTTTTATTTTTAAAATCCCTTCTCTCCGACTAGCTCAAATCCATAATTATCTGTCAGCCTTACCAATTCATCATTTTCTTTAACGAAATGAGTAAGATAAGCCTCATCGAGTCTTATTATTCACACAAAACTTCGAGGGCCTGTTTTAAGAGGAGTTCTCCGATTCGGTACCCTTTACAATCTACCTTTAACGTAGAAATTTTAAACGACGATATCTTTTCCAGAGGTCTTAGAATTTAATAAAGGAACAATTTCCTCATCTCGATCTTCAGGATGAGAATCGCTTTTAATTAGCCTTTTACTCTGTGAACCAAGCACGGCCTTCCCTCCTGGGATTTCTTAACGAACCATGTATTAAATTCTTGAGTACCATAGTCCTCTCTGAGTGAATCAAAGAATGGTATTTTATAATCGATATTGTACATCGGTTCTTCGGCTTTATCCTGAAATGTTCTGGCATTTTTATAGCCGTAGATCACCAAAGCTGGCAAGAGCCTTCTTGACACTAATACTTTATTTTCGAGTCCAACCTGATAGCAAAACGTATAATTTCATATCCTCAGTGATAAAACATGGACGGCGTTCTTGTAAACTGCATATAACAATTGAATATCAACTATTGTGTGCGAGTTGGCGATTCGATTTTCCACTTAATTTTATAATTCCTCGTCCGGTACAGGTGGGCTGTCAAGGAGAGGATATGATTCAAGCTTTGATAACAATATTTCTTTCCTATCAGTCTTTTTATCATTATTTAATTCTTGAATCGTTGCCGGATGGACTAAGATTTGGTATCCGTTTTCTTGCATTAACCTCAAGAGCGAACCAACTTTTTCAGGTATAGCTTTTGTATCTTCCCGATAAATGAGAATGTTCGTATCAATTAATACCCGCATAATCATCCTTCAATTGGTCCTTAATAATAGCTTTATTGGCTTTTTACTTTCAATGTATTGAAATGCCTTCTCTGGTAATCGTCCCCAGGAATAATTAATATCCATCCAGGCTGGGCGCGCGCAAAAATATGGCAGGAAGGAGCATGCGCCGGGCAGGAAGCGCGGGCGGCAGACGGCTATCGTCGAGAGTTGAAGGAGTGCCCGGAGGCTAAGGAGAAGAGGTCATGGAGATCATGGAGGTAAAGGAGACTTTTTAAAACGGAGTCTAAGGAACTAAGGAGTTCCAAGGAGGACGTTTTTGAAAATCGGCCTCCCTGGAACTCCTTAGCTCCTTAGGCTCCCTTTTTTTCGTTTCTCCCTGAACTCCTTAGCCTTCGGGCACTCTTCTCCATAGTCTCCTTTTACCTCTCTGTCTCCCGTTGGAAGCGCTGTTACGGTAATTTTTTTACTTTCAATCTGTGGGTGCGATAAAGCTTTCATAACAAACACTACATTTTCTATAGGCCTGGTGACTGCCCGATGGAGCCCGCTCAAATAGAACAGATACTTGAAAACGGCGAGGGTGCGCTTGTCGAGTTCAAGCAATCGGCATCTGCTTCGCTGGCGAAAGAGATGGTAGCTTTCGCCAACACTGCGGGTGGGACCATTTATATCGGCATAAGCGATGATAACCGCGTGATCGGCTGCCCCATGACTAACAGGATGCGTTCCGAAATCCATAACCTCGGAAATAATTGCTCTCCTCGCATTACACCGGTCATCGAATCGTTCACTTATAAGGGCAAGGAAGTCGTTGCTATAGAGATACCTGAGAGCCAAGATAAGCCGGTGCAATGCTCGGATGGCTTTTTCATACGCGAAGGCGCCAACTCCCAGAAGATGAGCCGGGATGAGATTCTGCTATTCGCGCAAAAGGCAGGCAAAATCAGGTTCGAGAGCCAGTTAAGGACTGATTTTAAATACCCTGATGACTTTGATAGTAAAAAATTCGAGGCCTTTCTGGAGCGGTCGGAAATCCGGCAGAAGACCGCTCGAGAAGACGTGCTGGAGAACCTCGGGTTCGGCAAGCAGAACGGGCGATTTATCATCAATAACGCCGGAGTTCTGTTTTTCGCTAATCGGCGGGAGTATTATCTGCGGCAGGCATACGTTACATGCGTCCTGTATAAAGGGATGACCAAGACAAAGATCATCGACCGTAAGGACTTCCGTGACGATCCTGTTACTGACTATGAGAATGCGTTCAAATTTTTACAACAACACCTGCGCCTTGAATACCGGATGAAAGGCGGAGGGCCACGGGAGGAAATACCGGAAATACCATATGAAGCGCTAAAGGAAGCCCTGCTCAATGCAATAATTCACCGGGATTACTTAGAAGAAGGCGCACGGGTCATGGTTGAGATATTCGACGATCGTGTCGAGATATCCAATCCCGGCAAGCTGTTATTTGAGAAAGAAAAGTTCGGGCATGCAAGCGTTGCGAGGAATCCCGTTATTTTCGAGATGTTCTTCCGGTTGAACCTCGTCGAGAAAGTCGGGTCAGGGATTAATCGTATCAGGGATCTTGTGGAAGAGAGCGGATTAAGCGTTAAATTCGACACCGATGGTTACTTTTTCGCTATATTCCAGAGGCCTAAAATCACAGAGGTAACAACTGGAACGCCTGCGTCCATAACGATTGAGACACTGAAAGCTGAATTAACCCATAATGAGATCCGCGTATTACAGTTTTGTTCAAGGGCTCCCAGGTCATCGAGAGAAATTGCTGATGATCTTGGACAAAAACGACTATCCGGACCAGCTCAAAAATCGATTAAAAAATTATTATCCAAAAAATATCTGGAGCATACAATACCGGAAACGCCAAATGTGCCCGGTCAAAAGTATATAACTAGCGAAGTTATCAAAAAACTGTTAAGCGACTAAATTCAATTAATTTTCAGCTTTCTTCCACTATCTTCCACTATCTTCCACTATCTTCCACTATCTTCCACTATCTTCCACTATCTTCCACTATCTTCCACTATCTTCCACTATCTTCCACTATCTTCCACTATCTTCCACTATCTTCCACTATCTTTCATTAAATTTCATTCAGCTTAAAGGTTTAAACATGTTTAAACAAGTTTAAACATAATGGAAAACATGCCTGATGCTAGCTTAAACATGGGTTAAAACAAGTTCAGTTTTTATTGCCGTTTATTTGCTATAGGCTAAGTATCCTAATACTATATCTTCCCGTCTTATAGCTATTGAATAATAATCAATTAATTTTTTCATATTCGCATCTGTTATTAACCTGAAGCGCTATATTTAGCTCTACCTTCGCGATTACTGGTGATATTCATGGCCACAGAGTCATCCACAATCGTCCAGCGTCTCTGGAACTACTGCAACGTCCTACGCGACGACGGCGTGAGCTATGGAGACTACGTCGAGCAGCTTACATACCTGCTGTTCCTCAAGATGGCCGACGAGCTTTCGAAGCCGCCATTCACCAAAGAATCTAAAATACCGGCAGCCTATTGCTGGGCGACCCTGCTATCAAAAGATGGCACTGATCTGGAAGCCCATTACATTGACACCCTCAAAGAGCTCGGCAAAGAAAAGGGCATGCTTGGCGTTATCTTCCGCAAGTCCCAGAATAAGATTCAAGATCCTGCCAAGCTAAAGCGCCTGATCGAACTGATAAACGGCGAGATATGGACCGGCCTCGACATCGACGTTAAAGGCGAAATCTACGAGGGCCTGCTGCAGAAAAATGCAGAGGATACCAAGAGCGGCGCCGGACAGTACTTCACTCCGCGGCCGCTGATCAAGGCCATGGTGGACGTAATAAAGCCGAAACCCGGAGAGACCATCTGCGACCCGGCATGCGGCACGGGTGGCTTCCTGCTGTCGGCTCACGATTTCATTTCAAATGGTTACCAGCTCGACCGCGACCAGAAATTGTTCCTTAAGCTCAACACCTTCAAAGGCAAGGACATCGTTGACAACGTGGCCCGATTGTGCGTGATGAACCTGTACCTGCACGGAATCGGCGGCGACGACAGTCCCATCTACGTAGGCGACGCGCTGGTATCCGACCCAGGCGACAGGTTCGACATCGTACTCACGAATCCACCATTTGGCAAGAAGAGCAGCATTACCATCGTCAACGGCGACGGCAAGGCTGACAAAGA
Source organism: uncultured Methanocellaceae archaeon (assembly GCA_963769045.1). Lineage (GTDB taxonomy): Archaea > Halobacteriota > Methanocellia > Methanocellales > Methanocellaceae > Methanocella_A. Next base: position 119,314 of record CAVYKK010000024.1, on the reverse strand, counting down.
ATCGCTTATCTACGAACGCCAGGACTTCTGGGCTACGACTTCGAACAAGCAGCTCAATTTCCTGCAGCACGTCAAGACGCTGCTGAAGATCAACGGCAAATGCGCCATCGTCGTCCCCGACAACGTGCTCTTCGAGGGCGGCGCAGGCGAGACTGTCCGGCGTAAGCTGCTCATGGAGTGCGATGTACACACGCTGTTAAGGTTGCCGACTGGCATCTTCTATGCACAGGGTGTCAAGGCAAACGTGCTCTTCTTCGATCGCAGGCCTGCCAGCAAAGACCCACAGACCCAGAAGCTCTGGATTTACGATCTGCGTACGAACATTCACTTCACGTTGAAGACGAACTCGCTGAAGTACGATGACCTGCAGGATTTCATCCAGTGCTATAACCCTGAAAACCGACATGATCGAAAAGAGGCTGACCGTTTCAAGTGCTATACCTACGACCAAATTATGCAGCGCGATAAGGTAAGTCTTGACATCTTCTGGTTAAAGGACGAGAGCCTTGAAGACTCGGAAAACCTTCCGGCGCCAGCAGTCATTGCCAGGGAAATAGTAGAGAACCTTGAGGCGGCGCTAGAGCAGTTCAGGGGAATTGAAGAAGAGATCTCCAAGGATAACTGATTTTTCAACCGCAGTTGAGCGTTTTAGAATTTGGGAATCATTTATGAGCAATGATTGTAAAGTAAAATGGACAACTTGTCCAATGAATTTTAATAATATTAGCATAGAGTTAAATTATGTCGCTATGCGATTTCCTTGGCAACACTTCGGAAATGGTTATCCTGGACTTTATGATGGGTAACCCGGAATCATCGTATACGATTGCCGAAATAAGCCAGCTGACGGGACTTTCGCGTACGACCGTTTATGAGAAAGTCCCCGAAATGATGGCAAACGGCCTGATTGAGATTGACGATGAAATCCGGCAGGTTAAAACATTTAAGATAACGGATAATGCAATCATAAAAAATTTGTTCAGCTCCGTTTTCGCCCACAGCTTCAGGGAAGCTGATCAGCCGATGGAGATCGAGGAAGCTATCCGGATGATAAAGCGCAGGGTCGGACCATTGACTATTGATACGAACAATCGTTATGCCCCGGTAAGTCCGGAGAATGGACTTCCGGTTGCAAGCGACGATGCCCGGAGAAAGGCCAGTAAGCGCAAGCCCGTCTTGAAGAAAATAGAATAACCGAGGGCCTATGCTATCGCTTTTAGCTTATCGGCGATGATGCCTGACACATCCACAATGCCGAACTCGTTGTTAATCGTATTAGTGGCGATGAACTCGTCCATTCCGGCCCGGAACAGCCCGGTAAGCGTATCGATATCGCTTAACACAGCATGCGTGCAGGCCGCGGTGATCCTGTTCGCCCCCTGTGCCTTCAGCGACTTGATCACTTCCATGATGGTGCCGCCGGTGCTCACGATGTCGTCGATGATCAATACGTCCCGGCCTTTCGCGTCGAGCTTCCGGGGCTTGATGTGGATTTCCTTCGCCGAAACCCGGGTCTTCTCCAGCACGTCGAAGTCAGTCCCCAGCATCTTCGCCGCGTCGGCCGCCCACCGCTCCGACTCCGCGTCCGGGCCGATCACCAGCGGCTTTGTCAGGGTTTTCCCGGCCTTTGCCACCAGCAGGTCCACGGCGCTGACCTCATGGAGCTTTATCCGGCTGAAGCCTGATAGCTCGGGCAGAGTCAGGCGATGCAGGTGGATGTCGACGCTCAGGATGTCGTCGACTCCGGTAAAGTCCAGCGCCTTCAGCATAGACTTGACCGAGATAGCTTCGCCCTTTTCGTGCCGGGTGTCCTGTCTCGTATAGCCCAGGTAAGGGACGACCGCGATCACCCGCTTCGCCCCGAGGTCTTTCAGCAGATCCACCGTGAACATCATCTCGACGAGCGTATCGTTCGGCCGGGGGTGCATGGTCTGGACATAGGCGACGGTTGCCGAAGGCACATAGTCCCCCTCGATCACCCTTATCTCGCCGTCCGGAAAGATAGCGATGCTCGGATAATGGGCTTTCACGCCCATGCGCTTCGCGATGCTGGCCGCCAGGCCCGGGACGGTCGAGCCGGAAATGATGTCAATAGTCATAGTCACAGACAATATTCTTTGTCAGGATTAAATTATTTCTCATCACCTTCCCAGGCTGCCAAGGGTCCAAGAAGAGACGCCAAGGGGCCACTTAGGGTTTGAAGGCGCCAGGACGCCAAGCCATTTTTAATTTAAAACATCAGGTTATAAAGAGCCATTATTTATAGACGGACACTGGCTTGGCGTCTTGGCACCTTGAATCTAAAAAAAGGCTTGGCGTCCTGGCGTCTTTCGGCTCTAAGTGGCGTCCTGGCGGCTCTTCTTGGTCTCTTGGCGCCTTCGTAGCGTGATTTAATATTTCGCCACAGGTCGCAGGACTTTATTTAACTTTAAAGTCGAAAATCCATAATCCGATGAGGATAGCCTTTTTCGCCTGGGAATACCCGCCGAGGCTCGTCGGAGGCCTCGGGACCTATGCCGAGTACATCACCCGCGATCTGGTACGGATGGGGGCGGACGTGGTTGTCTTGACCGAGAACACCGGCACGCTCAAGACCAGCGAGGTAGTCCACGGCGTGGAAGTGCACCGTCCGCTGAACGTCGATGCCTCCGGCATCATGCGGATCATTGCCGACGGCGAGCTGCAGTCCTGGGGCGACCAGCTCAGGTTCTTCAGCGCTATCTTCACCAACGACGTCCTCTGCACGGCCAAGTTCGTCAACAGCCTGATCAGGATGGAGCACGTGCAGTTCGACATGGTCTGTGTGCACGACTGGATGGGCGGCATGGCCGCGTCGATCATCAAGGCGGAGACGGACCTGCCGGTCGTCTTCCATGTGCATTCCACGGAGTGGGGGCGGAGCCGCGGGGAAGGCAGCAAGGTGGTCAACGACATCGAATACCATACATCCGCGATCGCCGACCGCATCATCACCGTCAGCTACAGCATGAAGGAGGACCTGGTCAGGCACGGCTGGCCGGGCGAGAAGATCTTCGTGGTCTGGAACGGGGTGGATCCGGAAGTCTATAGCCCGGAGAGCGTCCGCCCGCAGGAGATCGAGGCACTGCGGGCGAAATATGGCATTGCCGACGATGAGAAGATGTTGCTCTTCGTGGGCCGCCTGAACTGGGTGAAAGGCATCGTCGATCTGGTGCAGGCGATGCCCTCCATCCTCAAGGAGTTCCCGAAGACGAAGCTCGTCATCCTGGGCACCGGCGACGAGGAGGCGAATATCCGCAACATGCTCGGCAGGCTGGGCATCCGGGACCATGTGATCTGCCGGTTCGAGTTCGTCTCCGAACATGAGCGCATCGTCCATTACGCGGCGGCCGACCTGTGCGCCTTCCCGTCGCTGTACGAGCCGTTTGGCATCGTCAGCCTCGAAGCCATGGCCATGGAGAAGCCTATCGTGGTAGGCGCCCGGGGCGTCTCGGGCCTAAAGGAGCAGGTGGTGAGCGCCGGCCACGGGCAGACCGGCATCCACGTGGACGGCGGCAGCCCGGCCGACATCGCATGGGGCGTGAAAGAGATCCTGTCGCATCCGGAAAAGGCAAAGCAGTGGGGGCTAAACGCCCGGGAGCGGGTGCTGCAGTACTTCACCTGGGACAAGGCTTCCCGCCAGACGCTGGACGTCTACGAAGGGCTGGTTAAGTCCCGGTCAGGGAGTGATACGCATGAGAGATAAAAAAATGGCAGACACAAAATCAAAAAGACCAGACGTCAAATCCGGCAGCGCCGGGGAGAAGGAAAGCAGGATGAGAACGATGGCGCAGGCGCTGTTGAGCCCGAATGATAAAAACCCATACTGGCTCCACGGTAAGGCATTGAACAACCTCAAAGAGCTCGTCGACAACCTTATGGCTTTCACCGGCAACGAGGCCCGGTGGGTCGCCTCATGGCTGGAGTATCTGGGGGATAGCGAGGTCGCGGAACGCATCCGCAAAAAGCCAGAAGAGTTCAAGAAGATCGTGGACGAGCGGTACCGCGAGCTGAAGAGGTACTCGCCCGCATGAAGCTACTCAGGCTTCCGGTTACGGCGCGACCGGCAGCCTGGCCTTGAGCATCTCCAGGATTGCTTCCGCAAACGGCCTCGCATTGTCCGGGCCGCTGGCGGTCACCACGTTACCGTCGACCGCGACGCCGACGTCCTCGTATACGACTTCGTGCTTCTTATATTCGGCCAGCGCCACCGGGTCGGGGAACACAGTCGCATGCTTTCCCTTTAAAATCCCGGCCTGGGCGAGCACTACTCCGGACATGCATATCGCGCCGACGATCTTACCCTTCGCGTATGCTTCTCGGACTTTCTCCAGCAGCTCAGGATTGCTCCACAGGTACTGCGGCGACCCTTTGCCCCCGGCGATGACCAGCGCATCGATGGTGTCGACATCGATCTTGAAGATCGCCAGGTCCGGGTCCACCTCTCCCCCGAGCATCCCGTGGGCCGTCAGCGTGCTGTTCGACGCGATGTCGACGAACGCCCCGGCATCCGAAAAGACGTCCTCCGGCACGAACAGCTCCTCGTCCCGGAAGCCTTCCTGCGCTGCCACCAGTTGTACTTTTGTGTTACCCAGGTCCATGGCCATAAGTATCTCCACAGTGTGTTTCTCTCCCGTAAGTAAAAAGGCAAAGCCATAAAGTCACGATAAAAGATTGAATTTTTATCGTTCCATTGATTATCGTAGCTATAACACGAGGTTCACAAGGTTTACCATCTATAGTCATTCGTGTATCTTTTTGTCCGGGCGCTTGACCTTTTCGACACGAAGGCCACAATGGCCGCAATGTACACGAAGTCTTTTTCAGGAAAGGCTGCCATTGCCTTATTAAAAAATTTACGTCGTGTACCTCGTGGCCTTTGTGGCCTTCGTGTCGAAAAGGTCACCAGCCTGTACAAAAAGATCCGGGAATGACAATACACAAGGTAAAATCGGTTGATTGCAGGCCCTTTTAAACCGCTTTGTGTATCTCGTGTACCCTGTGAACCTCGTGTTATTGCTACGTGAGCGCATAAAAGTTATTACTCATGCCGCTCCATCTTTTATTATCATGTACCTCGGAACGTTCGCCGACCCGCGGGGAGCGGTGGAGCAGGAGCTGTTCTACGCCCGCGAGAAGGGCTTCGACTTCGTGGAGCTGAGCCTGGAGGGCCCGAAGACCACGCTGGAGCAGCTCGCGCCCCGCGTGGAGGAGCTGAACCGGCTGCGGGAGGAACTTGGCATCTTCTATACCTGCCACACGCCCTGGGGCTGGAATATCGGCAACCCTTACAAGACGATCCGCGACGCCACGGTGCAGCAGGTGAGTGATGTTATCACCTTCGCCGAGCAGGTCGAGGCCCGGCTGGTCACCGTGCACATGCACACACGGTTCGGGCTGTACGATAAAAGGGAAATGATCAAGTTCATGGCCACCGGGATGTCAGCGCTCTGCGACCGGGCGGAGAAGAGCGGCATGGCCGTCATGGTCGAGAACGTGGACCAGAGCCCCGAGGACATGCGCCGCTTCTTCGAGCTGGAGCCCCGGGCTAAGCTGCACCTCGACGTGGGCCACGCCAACCTGCTCTGCGCCAACGGCGCCAACATTTACCGTTTCATCGACGAATTCAAGGACCGGCTGTACCACGTCCACGTCCACGACAACCGGGGCGGCCACGACCAGTCAGGCGACCTCCACCTCGCGCTGGGCATGGGCAACATCGACTGGCCTAAAGTGGTAAAAGCCCTGAAGGATGCAGGCTACAACCGGACCGTGACCTTCGAGGTGTTCGGCAAGAACCGGCAGTACCTCGAATACAGCAAAGAGCTGTTCCGGGATTTGCTCGAGAGCGTCTGAGGTCGCTAAGGTTTCGAGAGGTCTCAGAGGTTTGCGAGAGGTCACAAAGCTCAGCACAGAGGTCACAGAGGTCACAGAGGACGACACAGAGGACTTTTAGAGAAAAGGCTAACATGAGCCCTGTTAATAAAATTAACCTCTGTGTCGGCCTCTGTGGCCTCTGTGACCTCTGTGGTGAAACTCTGTGACCTCTCGCTACCTCTGTGGCCTCAAGGGTATGACAACGGTGCCCTCATCGTCGCCGAGCACTTCGCATTTCCCTTCGGCATATAAAAAAGCGGTGAGCGCAGCAGCACAGGCGTCGCGTTCGTGCTCGTTGTGCGCTTCCGGGAACTCCCGCGGCCCGAGGATGCGCATGGAAGTACGGGGATGCACCTCGATCAATTCATAGCCCGGGAGTCTTTCCTTCAGCGATTTGCCCCGCAGCGTGAGCTGTTTCATGAACGAGAAGCCGGGCGGGAACACCCGGTGGCCGCGGGAAATAAGCATGCGGTCGCACTCGCGTATCTTTCTCGTCCCGCAGCAGGCGTCGTCGAAGCAGCAGCGCCCGCGGGGCAGGGTGAGCGGAGCGTCGATAGCGACGACGCGGGGGTGATTTTCCTCGATAAAGGCCAGTATCTCGCCGTCGTCGTATAATGTCCGGCAGGCAAACCCGCGGCCATCAAAAAGACATGCCCCTGTCTTGTTTTTGGGCAGTGCGGCCAGGTCGATGCCGATGTATGCGTTCGTTTTCATACCGGTAACGTGAATATGCTGTCTGCGCCGTCCAGGAAGACTGTGGGGTTGTAATATTCTCCGTTGGTGCCCCATTCGATCTGGATACTTAATTTTATTAAATAAGACGGCTCATGAAGATCCGTCTTCAGGTATATCAGTTTGTTTTCCCCTCCGCGTAAGTCGCCGACGGGGAACTCCTGATAGAGAAGGTTTTCCATGGTCGTATCGTCGATCATTGCCACTTTCAAAACGACTTTCTTTGCCAGCGTGTTGCCGTTGTTGGATATGATCATGGAGATATTTTCGAACTGTTTGCCGTCATTCGTCCTTTGATAAGTCATTATCTTATAGTGAACACCCGAAAAGGTGAGGTCGATGTCGTGGCTTGATATGGAACGCGGTAGCGCCGACACAGGCGCCTGCGTGGGCGTGGGCGCTACCGATGGCATCGGTCCGATGGCAGTCGGGATGGGGGTAGCCTGGCCTCCGGTAAGGATAGAGCAGCCGCACAGCGAGACGGCCGCAAGAATAACAATGAACAGTACCGCGACGATTATTTTTTTCATCTCTTGCCCCCGATATTATAGGAAACTGCATATGACATATAAATATTGTGTCTGAGCAACCGGTAACGTGGCGATCTTGCTTCTGGCGGGCAGCTGCCGGCAATCCCGGGTATGAACGACTCCGGACGAGGCGGGCCAGCGTACCGGCACGAAATGATTATTAAACTTGTGCGCTCTTCTAATCATACACGAAAGAGGAACACCATGACGGAGATCAAAAACCGGGCCAAGTTCGGGATTCCCGACCTGGACGCCGCGCTCGACGGCGGCATACCGCGGGGCTCGCTCGTCCTGCTGGAAGAGGACACGGGTGCGAAATCGAGCATCCTGCAGAGCAAGTTCGTCGCCGAAGGGCTGCTCAATAACGAGTACTGCTACATCTTCAACATGGAACACCCGCCGGCGGCCATCGTCAACCAGCTGAATATCTACGGCCTGGAGCCGGAGGAGTACATCACCAACGGCCAGTTCATCGTCATCGACGGGTTCACCGACGCCTTCGGCTGGGGCGAGTTCCAGTCCCGGTGGAAGTACGTCTGCCACGACCTTTCGAGCATCAAGGACGTGCACGACGTGGTCAAGCAGGCGACGTCGGAGGTCCAGCCATACAATAACATGCGCGGCATCGTGGACTCGCTGACGACGCTGCTGCTGGCCAGCGACTCGGAGCGGGCTATCCTGAACTACATCCACCACCAGATGGCCACCCAGAAGAACTACGGGACGACGTCTATGTTTACCATACACATGGGCGCCCACCGGCCGGAACTGGTAAAAGCGCTGGAGCACATCGTGGACGGCGTCATCTGGGTCTCCAAGGTAGGCCTTGAAGACGAGCCCCGGGACGTAATACAGATACGGAAGATGCGCGAATCCCGTTACTCGCCGCGCATGTACTACTTTAACGTGGACGAGAACAGCGCCAGCCTCGAAGATATGAAGAAAGGTAGCGACTGAAGCGAGGCGCATACGTATGCGTGTGGTCTTTCTGGGTACGAACGGCTGGTACGACAACGGGGCCGGCAACACCATATGTACGCTCATCGAGTGTGAGGACCGGTACGTCGTCCTCGACGCGGGTAACGGCATTCACAAGATGGCCAGTGCTTTGCAGAAGCCGAAGCCCGTCGACCTGTTTCTCAGCCATTATCATTTCGATCACATCGTGGGGCTGCATACGCTGGTGCGTCTGGACATGTCGAAAGGCCTGCGTATTTTCGGCCAGACGGGCGCCCGGGAAGTCCTCGGGGACATCATGCGGCCGCCTTATACGGTACCGCTGGCCGGCATGCCGTTCAGGGCAGGGGTGTTCGAGCTGCCGGCAGAGCGTGCGCTGGCGCCATACCTGAAGGACGCCCGGCTGCTGGTGCATGCTTCGCCATGCCTCGGGTTCCGGTTCGAGATCGAGGGCCGGAGCATCGCCTACTGCACGGACACCGGCCTGTGCAGCAACCTGATCGAGCTGGGCCGGGACGTCGATCTGCTGATCACCGAGTGTTCGGCGCTCGACGGGCAGCGGCGCGACTCGTGGCCACACCTGTCGCCGGCCGATACTGTGACAGTAGCAAAAGAGACGGGGGCGAAGCGGGTGGCGCTGGTGCATTTCAACGCCTCGTTGTACCCGACCGTGGAAAGCAGGGCGGCTGTACAGGAGAAAGTGGCCCGGGAAGCGGATAACATCATCGTCGCGTTCGATGATATGGCGCTGGAGCTTTAGCCTTCATTTCCTGATGACAACCAGGCTAAGGTAGGCGATGTACCCGACGCAGGCGAGGCCTATCAGCATGGCGAACAGCGTCGCGATGTTGAAGCCTGGCCGGACAAGCTCGACGTCGCTGACCAGCGGAGTCGGGAGGATGGTAGGCGCTGGCGTCGGGCTTGCCGGTGGCGAGGGTGAAGCCTCAGTACTATTGTTCGCAGGTATGGTTTCAGGCTTAGGTGTCGGCCCGGGCGTCGGGTTGAAGTCCTGGCTGTCGTAATGCATGACGGCCGGCGCCGTCTCAGGTTCCGGCGCAGGTTCGGCAGTCGGCGAAGCTGTCGGTTCCGGCGTTGGCCCAGGGGTGGCGGTCGGCGTTGGCTCCGGGGTCGGTGATGGCGTTGGCCCCGGCGTGGCCGTCGGGTCGGGCGTTGGTGACGGCGTGGGCGAAGCTGTCGGCTCCGGAGTCACGGAAGGTTCTGGCGTGGCCGTCGGGTCGGGCGTTGGTGTATGGCGTGGGCGATGACGTCACTTCCGGCTCTTCCGTCGGCACAGGTGTCGGCGTCGGGGTATCGGTCGGTGTCTCTGTCGGCGTCGGCGAGGGAGTGACGATTGGCTCAGGCGGTATGGTGGGCACCGGATGCTCTGTCGGGTCCGGCGTTACCGACGGGTCAGGGTCGTTAAGGTCCAGAGACAGCTTGATCTTTGGCTTTTTGCCTCCGTTACTATCTGCCATGGCATCTGACACTATACATGTCAGCATAACAAAGACGATTACCAGGGCCACTGCGATTGTATGCGCTTTCTTGTGCGTAATAAGACCTCCGGGTTACCGGGGACGGCTAACGCTCCGCCGGGCAGCCTATCTTATAACGAGTACTTCATTGTCAGGCATATATATCTTACTATTTAAATAATTAAAAATTTATATAAAAAATGAAAGAGCCCCATGCCATACGGCCTGTGCCAGCGGGACTAAGACAGGCACCAGGTGAGCGATCAGCCCGCTGACGAGCAGCGCCAGGATGACCGTGAGTGCCGTGATCTTCAAGGTATCTCTCCAGCCCAGCACCCGCTTCAGCATGGTAATGGAGGCCAGGCAAGGCATGTAGATAGTCGTGAATACCGCGAACACGTACATCTGCAGCGGCGTCATGACGAGGTTAAACTGCCAGGTACCGGCCATCACGGCGAGAGTCTCCAGCGCCATCTCTTTGCGGAGTATCCCGAAGATCAGCGCCGTTGCGGTGAAGTCCGGCAGCCCCAGCCAGCCCTGTATGACCGGCGCCAGCACCACGTTCATCAGGCTTAAAAAACCGATGAACTGGAGTACGCCTAGCACCGCGCTGCCGACGATGAGCAGCGGGAACGCCACCTCGATGAACTCTTTCATCTGGATCCACGTCTTATCGATCACGTCCTTCAGGCTCGGCACGCGCAGCGGCACCATCTCCAGCACGAATCCGGTCTCCTCGCCTTTCACCGCACGGCCCAGGATGAAGCCGATCACTACGATCAGCCCCAGCATCAGCAGGTAGATCGACAACCCGGCCCAGATGGAAACGAAATTGGCCACCAGCCCCAGGATGACGATGCTGCGGGCTGAACATGGCACCATGCAGACCAGCGTCGCGGTGATGACTCGCTCCCGTCTCGTCTGCAGCGCCTTCGTGGACATGATGGCCGGTACGCTGCAGCCGAAGCCGAGGATGAGCGGTATCATAGCCCGGCCGTGCAGCTTGAACCGGTGCATGATCTCGTCCAGCAGGAACGCGGCCCGCGTCAGGTAGCCGGAGTTCTCCAGCACCGCCATTAGCACGTAGAATGTGGCGATGTACGGGATCACTATGCTCAGGCCCGCCTGTATGCCGATGAGGGTGTATACTGCCACAGTGCTGATGAACGGATGAGCGGCCAGCGCTGCCTTGACCGGCTCGATAATGTAGCTGTCGAAGCCGCTGCCTATGAGCCCCTCCAGGAACCCGCCGATGAAAAAGACCGTCAGCAGCATGCTCAGCATGATGGCGACCAGGATCAGGAAGCCCCATCTCCGGCTGATCAGCAGCGTGTCGATGCGTTCCTTCAGCGACATTTTCATCCCGGGACGGCTCCGCATGACGGCCTTGGAGATCAGGCCGGCATCCCCGTAGCGGTTGCCGGCGAGAATCTCAGCGATGTCTGACTCATGGCTGCGCTCGATCTCCTCCCGGGCGATGGCCGCGGTGGTGCCGGCCTCTTCGGAGAACCTGTCGCCGTCCGGGCCGCGGGACAACAGGAGCACCGCATCGTGCCGGGAAAGCCCCAGCGTGGCGAGGTCGGCGATAAAAGTCTCGACGTGGCGGTCGTATTTCACGTGCCGCTGTCCTTCAGGGCCCGGCGGCTTCCGGAACTCGTGCATCAGCTCTTCCAGCCCTACGCCTTTCTGGGACGAGGTAGGTACCACGGGGACGTGCAGCAGGTCCGCGAGCTGTCCCGCATCGATCTGCACGCCGATCTGCGCCGCCTCGTCGATCATGTTGAGCGACACGATCACCGGCGTGTCCAGCTCCAGCAGCTCGAGGGTGAGGTACAGGTTTCGCTCCAGCCGGGTGGCATCGATCACGTTCAGGATGACGTCCGGCTTCTCCTCGCGCAGGTACTTCAGGACCGTCTGCTCTTCCGCGGTGTTGCCGTCGAGCGAGTAGATGCCGGGCAGGTCGGAGAGGTCCAGGCAAATCCGGTCATGGCAGACCCGGCCGTGGGCGACCTCCATCGTGGTGCCCGGGTAGTTCGAGATCAGGACGCCGATGCCGGTAAGCCGGGAAAAAAGAGTGCTCTTACCCACGCTGGGGTTGCCGATCAGTGCGACCTTGAGAGAACCGGAGGGCGTTAGATTCATCAGACCACTTTGCATACCATGATCTTACGGGCGATGTCCTTGCCGATGGCAATTTCCGAGCCCTTGATCCTGATGAGCAGGCTGTTCGAGGGGAGCTTCTTTTTGATAGAGACGAGCACGTCGGGGAGGAACCCGAGCGAAAGCAGATAGTCTTTCGTCGAGCTGTCCACGGTGACGACCCTGATGACCGCTTCGTCGCCCTCTTCCATCTCCGACAGCGGCGAGCATGACGCCGCCTTCTCGCAGCAGGGGCCTTTCGGGATCGCGTGGGCGTCCGGGCAGTACCGGGGATGTCCGAGGTAGGCGCAAATCTTCTCGACCGTGTTCTCCGAGATGGTATGCTCCATCTCGCAGGCTTCCTCGTGAGCCGTGTCCACCTCGACGCCCAGCGTGTCCACCAGGAACGTCTCAAGGAGCTGGTGCTTTCGCTCGATCTGCTGCGCCTGCTCCCGGCCCGGCTCTGTCAGCAGGGCGCCCTCGTAAGGGGCGTATTCGACCAGGCCCTGGTCCCGCAGCTTCAGGAGCATCTCGCTCACGCTGGGCGGCTTGATAGACATGGCCCGGGCGATGTCTCTCGTTTTAGCTCTCTGGCCGTCTCTGGTCAGGTACAGGATGGTCTCCAGATATTCCTCGGCGATGTTTTTCCTCATGGCGATCACGAACTGTTTAGGTATACCTAATTAGGTGTGCCTAATAATAAATATTTTCCCCGGATAATGAAACATTAACGCCCGGTGCCCTACGGGTAGATCGGATAACTCCGGTTGCGTCACGCTAAGAAGGAGCCACTGATATTTTATTTCCGTAAAATAATTGATATTGGCAGAGGTTGGTGGCGATGGAACAAGGCACTACCGTAACAGTCCCGGAAAAGCCGGAGGAGACAGGCCTCAGCAGTGAAGAGGCGGCACGCAGGCTTGAGGAATACGGCCCCAACGTAATCGAGAAAGCCCGCGAGGTCAATTTCCTGACCATTGCGATCAAAGAAATCACCGAGCCGATGATACTGCTGCTACTGGCCGTGGGCGGCCTGTACAGCATCTGGGGCAGTATCGAGGACGCCGCCACCATTATCGTCGTCATCCTGTTGCTGATCTCGGCGGAAGTCTGGAACGAGTACCGGGCCAAGAAAGCGATTAACGCCCTGTCAAAACTGTCGGCGCCTCGCGCCAGAGTGATCCGCGACGGGACGGCTAAGGTCGTCGATACTTCGAAGGTCGTGCCCGGCGACGTGCTCATCATCGCTCCCGGTACCCAGGTAGCCGCCGACTCGAAAGTCATCCGCTCATACGGTATTCAGGCCGACGAGTCCATGCTGACCGGCGAATCGATGCCCGTCGGGAAAGAGCCCGGAGATACCCTTTACGCGGGCACGCTGGCAACCTCCGGCGAGGGGATGGCGAGGGCCGAAGCCACAGGCAAGCATACGCGGATGGGCGAAATATCGACCGCCGCCCGGGCGATCCAGGAGCCGAAGACGCCGCTGCAGCGCTACATGAAGTCCCTGGCCATGAAGCTCATCGGTGTCGCGCTGTTCTTCAGCCTGGCCATTCCGCTGCTGGGCCTGCTGCGAGGGTGGAACCTGCAACAGATGATACTGACTTCTCTGTCGCTGGTCTTTGCTACTGTGCCCGAAGAGCTGCCGATGATCATTACTATTGTGCTCGGCGTCGGCGCGCTGCAGCTCTCGCGCAAGAACTTCCTGGTGAAAAAGATCAAAGCCGCCGAAGTGCTGGGCAACGCGACCGTCATCCTCACCGACAAGACGGGCACCATCACGGAGAACCGTATGCACGTGGCCTCTGTGTACCCGCCGTACAAAGAGAAGGAGGTGCTGGCGACCGCCGGGAGCGCGATGAGCGAAACATCTACGTCGCCGACGGACCGGGCCATTGCGGAAAAGTATGACGAGGTACATCTGCCGCCGGCCGCCGGACGCATTGTCCGCCAGCGGAGCTTCGGCAACGGGCGGAAAACACGAGCCGTACTCCGGGAGCACCCGGGCACATATGAGCTGTACCTGACCGGCGCGCCCGAAGAGGTCATCAAGGCGTCGCAGGAAACGCCGCCAGGTACCTATGCAGCGCTGGAGAATGAGGCCCGAAAAGGGCGGCGTGTCGTGGCAGTGGCGCAGAAAGCCGTTCCGCCCGGCGAAAAGGACGAGCCTTTCTCCGCGCTGGAGCAGGGAATGAACATGGTCGGCCTGATATCGATGGAGGACCCGCCACGCCAGGGCGTGAAGGAGGCCGTGGCAAAAGCACAACGGGCGGGAGTGCGGACGATCATGGTCACCGGAGACCACCCGAAGACCGCGCAGGAGATCGCCGCCAGCGTCGGCATCAAGTCCGACCAGGTGATCACCGGCGAAGAACTGCACCATATGTCAGACGACAGCCTGGATAAAGCGGTAGAGCACGTCTCCGTTTTCGCCCGGACGACGCCGGAGGACAAGTACCGGCTGGTCAAAGCCCTGCGGAAAGACGGCGAGGTCGTGGCGGTCACCGGCGACGGCATCAACGACGCGCTGGCGCTGAAAGGGGCGGACATCGGCATCGCCATGGGGGTGAAGGGCACGGACGCGGCCAAGGAGGCGGCCGACATCGTGCTCGCCGACGACAACTACAGCACCATCACCCAGGGCATCTTCGCCGGCCGGAAGTTTTTCGACAACCTGAGCAAGGGCGTGAAGTACTACCTCGCTGTCAAGGTCGCCCTCATCGGCGTGTTTCTGCTCCCGGTGCTGGTCAACGTGTCCTTCCCGTTCTCGCCCATTAACATCATCCTGCTGGAGCTGTTCATGGACCTCATGGCCTCGACCACGTTCGTGCTTGAGCCGGCCGAGCGGACGATCTATACGCGTCCGCCGCGTAACGCGAAGCAGGATTTATTCGACGTGAACATGATGAAAGGGATCGGTGTCTCAGGCCTCAGCCTGTTCGTGGCCGTCATGGTACCATACTTCGCTGCCCTGTACGTCGGCGTGCCCCAGCCGGCCGCGCAAACGCTCGCGTTCACCGCGTGGCTGATCGGGCAGGTGACCCTGGCGTTCGTCATGCGTTCCAATTATGAGCCGCTCACCAGCCTGGGCCCGTTCTCCAACAAGGCGCTCGACGTGATGCTGATCTCGGTCCTCGCGTTCCTGGCTGTCGCGCTTGGCGTGCCGGCCGTAGGCACATTCTTAAAGCTGACGTCGGTTACGCCACTACAGGTCGCCGCTGTTGCCGTCTTTGCATTCTGTATGATCTTCTGGCAGGAAATTGTCAAGGCCGTGCGGTTCCATACGTCCCGTCAGGCTTGAAGCAAAACATTTATTTTTACCCGGCCTTTATTTACCACGAGGCTATCGATCATGGACTTCACAGTCATCGTGCCGGCGCTGAACGAAGAAAAGCGGATCAGGCAATGCCTGGACTCCGTCAGGGCTCAGCGTACGGCGCACACCTATGAGTTGATTGTCTCTGACTCGGGCAGCACCGACCGTACAGTCAATATTGCCCGGGAGTACACTGACAAGGTGCATATCTGCAGCGAGCGTGGCACGGCCCGCGCGAGGAACGAAGGGGCCAGGCTCGCCGCAGGGGACATACTCGTCTTCATCGACTCGGACACCGAGATCACGCCGGACTACCTGGAGACCGTGTGGACGGCCTTCCATGATAAAGCGCTGCTCGCGTGCTCCTGCGCCTTCAGGTTCAGCCAGAGGAGCCCGAAACTCCTGCTTGCGGAAGAGGTGACCAACACCTACTACGTCGCCAGGAGCGCGTTCCGCGGGACGACGCTGCCCGGCTTCAACGTCTGCATCCGCCGCGACGCCTTCGAGAAGGTAGGGGGCTTCCGCCTCTGCCACCTCGAGGACCTGGACATGAGCATCAAGCTCCGGAGCCTGGGCCCGACGCGCTATCTGCCCCGGCGGAAGGCCATCACCTCATCCCGGCGTATCGAACAGGACGGGCTGCGTGGCACGCTGAAGTACTACACTGACTTATTCGAGCAGACCCAGGGCAGGCGCCTCGGCTTCCAGCTGATCAAGCTCCACAGGACCGAGTACGACGACTACGTACACCGGGACTGAGCATTGGACACGTGGGGCACGGAGGCCACAGAGGGCACAAAGGCCACCCGCGCCCGGTACTTTTTTACATCGGGCAGGAACTGTATAGTTTATTTGGATAACGTTACGGCCTTAGCGCCCTCTGGCCCTTAGCGCCCTCCATGTCCAATGCGCTTAAATATTGGTTCTTACTAAAATCAATATTAACATTCCAGGGAGTTGGTCCTATGGTCACCAGGAGTAAAAAGCCTAAGGCAGACGCCGCCCCTAAGAAAGCGTCAAAGCCCAAGGTAGCCGCAAAGCCAAAGGCGGCAGCCACTAAGACGGCCGCGAAGAAAACAGTCGCGAAGGCCGCCCCTAAGAAGGCCGCCCCTAAAAAGGCCGCCCCGAAGAAGGCTGCGCCTGATAAGGCGGCACCCAAAACTACGGCAAAGAAAACTATTGAGGTTGTTAAGGTCCCGGAAGGCCGGAAAGTCGGCGACATGGTTTATAATGATGAGCTACTTGAGTCAATGGCGGAGATCATCCTGCTGGGGAGCGACGGTATCAGCCCGTCGGCGCTGCCAGAGATCAAGAAACAGCTGTTCGACTACGACATTTACAGGGTGTCCTGGCTGACAGACGAGGAGATTGGCAGTCTGGCAAAAAGCCTGAAGGTGCCGGAGCCGGCGCTGCTCGCGGTGCGGGAGAGCGCACAGAGCTTCGTCGAAATCGCCACGGCATACAACTCGGTCCGGGCGTTCATCGATAAGATGATCGGGACCGGGGAAAAGGAGTCGGCCAAAGGCAAGCTCAAGGCGGCGCCGGAGTGCTGCGAGAGCTTCCTGCTGCTCTTCTGAAGACCGCTCATATTATGAGCGGCGCGCTTATCTTTTTTTAGAGGCGGGGCCGTTCTCGGCCCCCATTCAATATTTGAATGGGCTCCCATTACATATTTGTATGATAACGTAATCTGTTAGGTCTGATGGTCACTACGTCGAAGATGTTCTGCCCGAAATGCGGAACTGAAACGGAAGAGGAGGGTCTCTGTAAGGCCTGCTTTGCGGAGCGGTACGTGGTCTTCGAGGTGCCCCAGGTCATCGAAGTGAAGATCTGCGCCAAGTGCCCGTCCTACAAGATCGGCGACGCATGGGTGGATACTCGCATCGACACCTACGAGGAGCTCGCCAAAAAGGCGACGTCAAAAACGGTCAGGCTGGCGCTTTCGATCAACAAGGAGGTCAGCAGCCCCCAGATCACCGTCGTCCCTGAGTTCATCGGCCCGCAGATACTCAAAGTGCACGTCGTGGTGTCCGGTGAGATCGGCGGCCGGCAGGTGTCCACGGAGGCCGAGGTCGAGGCCCGCGTGCGCAAGGAGACCTGCGACGTCTGCTCGCGGATAGCCGGCGGCTACTACGAGGGCATCATCCAGATCAGGGCGCAGAACCGGTTCCCCACGAAAGAAGAAGTCACGAAATGCCTGAAGGTGGTAGAGAACGTCATAGTCCGGGCGGCGAAGGCCGGCGACCGGCTCGCTTTCATCACCGACGTGTTCCCGCTGCCGGAGGGCGCAGACGTCTACGTAGGCTCCAGCACCTGCGGCCGGCAGGCGGCACGGGCCCTTGTCGACGAGTTCGGCGGCACCGCCCATGAGGCGGCGAAGCTGGTCGGGGCAAAGGACGGCAAGGACATTTACCGCATTACGTTCGCCGTCAGGCTGCCCGACATCATCGCCGGCGACATCGTGAGGATGCGCGGCCACGTCGTGCTGGTGGAGAAGCTGGGCAAACGCATCTCCGGCGTCGACCTGTCGAACGGACAGCCCACTTCCGCCATGGAGGATGTGAAACTGGAGAAGATATCCGACCGGTCGAAGGCCATCAAGACCGTGCTGGTTTCCGGAGACTCAAGCTCAGTCCAGATACTGGACCCGGAGACATACCAGGCAATCACTATCAAGCGCCCGGCTTTCCTGAAGAAGGAGCCTGGCGAAGAGGTCTGGGCCGTGAAGATCCCCGAGGGCGTCTTCCTGCTGCCCGGTGGTAGCCGTGGGAAAGAATAACGCCAGACTCGAGAATAAAAACCGCGGCAAGCCGATACCCTCCGAGGCGCTGAAGCTGCTTTTAGACGATCTCACGCCGGATGAAGAGGCCGCCCTCCCCCGGGGATGGCAGGTGATCGGCGAGGTGGTGCTCATCCACGTGCCCGACGTCCTGCAGCCTCGCAGAGGCCAGATTGGCCAGGCGCTTTTAAGCATGTACCCGCGGTGCAAGACGGTCGTCGAGACAAAGCGCATTGCCGGGGAATACCGGCAGCCGATCGTCGAAGTCATCGCCGGCGACGGCACCGAGACCATCCACAAGGAAAACTACGTCTTATTCAAGCTGGACGTGGCGAAGATCATGTTCAGCCAGGGCAACTTCTACGAGCGGCGGCGCATGAGCACCGTCGGCTCAGGCGAGCACGTCGTGGACATGTTCGCGGGCATCGGCTATTTCACCCTGCCTATGGCTGTGCATTCGAAGCCACTGCGTATCGACGCCATCGAGCTAAACCCCGTCTCCTACGGGTACCTGCAGGAAAACATCAGGCTCAATCACGTGGAGGACATTGTCAACCCTGTACTCGGCGATTGCCGGGAAAAGGCGCCCGTCGGTGTGGCCGACCGCGTGATCATGGGCTACGTGGGCACCACCCACGAGTACCTGCCCTGGGGCATAAAAGCGCTCAAGCCCGGCGGCATCCTGCATTACCACGAGACAACGCCGGAGAAGCTGGTCTTCGAGCGGCCGATAAGATATGTGACAGAGGCGGCACAGGCACAGGGCAGGAGCGCCGAAATCGTGAACACGGTCAAGGTCAAGAAGTATTCGCCGGGCGTGTGGCACGTCGTCGTGGATGCGAAAATCAATTGATCGGATAGTCCAAATCGGTCACGCGTGAACGCACGAGCGGCCGCATGTAGCCGGTAAGCTTCATGTCAACCACATGCTTCCCTGCCGCATAGCCATGAACGGTTGTCGGATAACATCAGATATCTATGAGAAAAGATTTATAAAATTTCAGTTTCATTGATATCAGGACAGGCTATACGATGACGCTGCTACACGGTACATGGCATTCGCTCAACTGGCCGGACGGCGCCTTCTTCTTCTGGGGCGAAAACGAAGACGAGCTTCAGCGTTTAAAGGGCAAACGTCACCGCTACCGGATCGGGGAGAAGCACCCGTATATGTCCCGGCTCAAGGACCGGCGAAAGCTTCTCATGCTCCTCTACGGTACCGCAGACGACCCGGATTCCTGTTCGTTCGTCGAGACAATGATCTTATTGCCGACGGCGGACGGTTTCCCGCTGCCTTCGGCCGTACGGCTGCTGCAAAACGATGATACCGTCACTGGATCAGGCGCTGACGTGAGCCTGAAGCCCTGGACAATCTCCGGTCTCGGCATCAGGCCTGGAAAAGCTATAGAATTTTTGTCGTCTCTGACCGAGTCCGATAAGAAGATCGGGGACTTCACGATTGGACCGGATTTATTGTATTGGGGAAAAGTATCCCGGTTCGCTACGAGCCTTCTGGCAGGTCAGCATTTCGTGCCGACGATTGCCGACGGTCCGGGCGGGAAAGCTTACGCCCGCTGGAGATTTGTGCTGGACGATACCGGCCGGGAAAGTTTCACTGCACTGGCGCGCGCCATGCCTCCCGTGTCCCGGGCAATCGACCGGAAAGACGGCGATGCTTCGAGGGAAGGCATCCTTGATCAGTTCCTGAACGCCGCCGTGGACGATTTCATCCGGGGCCGGGCGAGCGTGCCCGCCGTGAAGGCGAAAAAGGCTGCCGCGTCGGCCGTGTGGCTCGACTCGCTATCGACCGGCGGCGAGATAAGGGCGCCGTTACTCGTGACGAAAAGGCTGAAGGAATCCTTGCGTGCGTGGAGCGAGCGGACGGACCGTGCGAACAAGCAGGCTTTCAGGACTTGTTTTGCCTTGAAGCCTCCCGCGCCCGACGACGACAACGGCGGAGGTCCGTGGGGCCTGGAGTATTTCCTGCAGGCGTCGGACGACCCGAGCCTGCTCATCCCGGCAGAGAAAATATGGAAGGAGTCCAGGAAGACCATCAGCTATCTTAACCGGAAATACGACAACCCGCAGGATCGACTTCTGGAGGACCTGGGAAAGGCGGTGCGGCTTTTCCCGGCGATGGAGCGCAGCCTGAATGCTTCCCGGCCGGCCTCGGCACAAATAAGCATACGGGAAGCGAACCTATTTCTGACGGAAGCGGCTCCGCTGCTGCAGGACAGCGGCTTCGGCATCATCCTCCCGGACTGGTGGCGCGGCCGCTCCGGCAGGTCAAAGCTCGGCGTGAGACTGCGGTTCAAGCCGTCGGGCGATAAAAAATCCGGTAAAAATATTTTCACCCTCGAATCGATCGTCGAATACGACTGGCGGCTGTCCATTGGCGACCAGGAGATCAGCGAAGAGGAGTTCAGGAGGCTGTCCCGCCTGAAAGAGCCGTTAGTCAGTATCGGCGGAAAATGGGTCGCCCTGAACAGAGACGACGTCGACCGGATCATGAAGGCGTTCAAGTCTGGCCGCGCCGGCGAGATGAGTCTCGCGGAAGCCATGCGACTGAACAGCGGCATGGAGGAGTTCCAGGGCCTGCCCGTCAACGGCTCTGCGTATTCCGGGTGGGTAGCGGGCGTCATGAAAAACCTGACGTCCGGCGATAAGATCAGTAAGCTTCCGCCCCCGGACGGTTTTGTCGGAGAGCTGAGGGACTACCAGGTCAAAGGATATTCCTGGCTCGCATTCATGGAAAAGTACGGGATCGGGACCATACTCGCCGACGATATGGGACTGGGCAAAACGATACAATTGCTCGCGCTCCTGCTGAAAGACCGAGAAGGCGGCGTCAAAGGTCCCACCCTTCTGCTGTGCCCCACCTCCGTGGCCGGTAACTGGCTGCGGGAAGCGGAGAAGTTTGCGCCCTCGCTGACAGTACATTTGCATCATGGCGCAGGGCGTGCCGGTATAGGGGCTTTCCGGGAGATAGCCGGAGATCATGACCTTATTGTCAGCACGTATGCGCTCGCCTACCGGGACGAGGAGCTTTTAAAAAGCGTAAGGTGGAAAACCATCGTGCTAGATGAGGCGCAGAGCATCAAGAACCCGTACACTAAACAATCCCGGGCGGTCAAATCCCTTGACGCAGGCCACCGCATAGCCATGACCGGGACGCCCGTCGAGAACCGGCTGTCCGAGCTGTGGTCAATCATGGATTTCCTGAACCCCGGCTACCTTGGCTCGCTGGATAGCTACCGGAAACGGTTCGCCATCCCGATCGAGAGATACGATGACAGCGCTGCCTCTGAAACGCTCAGGAACGTCGTCCGGCCATTTATCTTGCGCCGAGTAAAGACCGATCCTGCGATCATCAGGGACCTGCCGGACAAGGTCGAGATCAAGGAGCCCTGCAACCTCACGAAAGAGCAGGCTACGTTATACGAGGCCATTGTCGAGGGCATGCTGAAAAATGCGGACGAGGCCGAGGGCATCAAACGCAAAGGCATCGTACTGTCGGGCCTCATGCGGCTGAAGCAGGTCTGCGATCACCCTTCGCTTTACGTCGGCGGCGCGACTGGCGGCAAAGCCGAAGCCGGCCGCTCGGGCAAGCTGAAACGCATTGCGGAATTGCTCGACGAGGCCCTCTCGGAAGGCGACAGCGCGCTGATCTTCACCCAGTTCGTAGACATGGGCAAGATGCTTAAGACGCATTTAAGCGACGCCTTCGGCGAAGAAGTGCTGTTCCTGCACGGGGGAGTCCCCCGCGCGGCCCGGGACCGCATGGTACAGCGGTTCGGGGATCCGGGCGGCCCCCGGGTATTCGTCGTCTCCCTCAAGGCGGGCGGCACCGGCCTCAACCTCACCAGGGCCAGCCACGTGTTCCACTTCGACCGGTGGTGGAACCCCGCCGTCGAGGACCAGGCGACGGACCGGGCTTACCGTATCGGGCAGACGAAGAACGTCCTGGTCCACAAGTTCGTATGCAGCGGGACGCTCGAAGAGAAGATCGATGCGTTGATCGAGAGCAAGAGGGCATTATCGGCGAGCGTCCTGGGAACGGGCGAGGACTGGATCACCGGGCTCTCGGCCGACGAGCTCAGGGATATGCTAACGCTGAGACGAGAGGCGATCGAGGATGAATGAAACGGGTGTGCGGAGGCGGGCATAATGGGCTATGGCGACTGGGAATACTACCCGAAGTCCACCCCAAAGAAGGTCCAGGGTGGCATTAAAGCGAAGAGCAGGCGAGGCGGCATCGGCGACACCTGGTGGTCCCGTAAATGGGTCGGCGCCCTCGAAGGCTTCGGAATGTCGAACCGCCTGGAACGGGGACGTAAATACGCCCGTGCCGGGCAGGTCCTCGACGTCAGGGTATACGGGGGCAAGGCCGAGGCCGAGGTCCAGGGCTCGCGGTCTAAACCGTACGACGTGATCATCAAGCTCCTGCCGTTCACGGACCAGGAATGGGACAAGATCATCGACGTCCTGTCCCGGAAGGCGATCTTCAGCGCAAAGCTGCTCGCCGGCGAGATGCCGCAGGACATCGAAGACGCCTTCAAAGAGGCCGGAAAGTCCCTGTTCCCGGCGAGCCGGCGGGAATTGACCACCTGCTGTTCCTGCCCGGACGATGCGGACCCATGCAAGCACATTGCTGCCGTCCATTACCTGCTGGCAGAAGAGTTCGACAGCGATCCGTTCATGATCTTCCGGCTCCGGGGCATGGCGAAGGAAGAATTGCTCGAAGCTCTCCGGAAGCGGCGTGCGTCAGGCGATGACGATGTCTCTGCGGGCGCGTCTGCCGTGGGCAGCGAGGAAAAGGAAGAGGACTATTTCAAGAGCCTGGAGGATGGCGATTTCTGGGCCGGCCCGGGCGACGAAAGCCCGGCGCATATCCGCATTGCCACGCCGGAGGTCGACGGGGGCATCATCAAACGGCTGGGCACACCCGGGTTCTGGGATGCCGGCGAGAGCTTCGCCGACATCATGACGGAGTACTATGCCAGGATCAGTAAAAGGGCAATGGATGCAGCGTTCAATGATTATATGCAGCCCGGAGGGGATGCTGCCCCGGAGACGATTAAAAAGACGAGGAAGAAGAGAAGGCCCGAAAAGTAACCTTTGCGGCATAATCGCATGGCTGTCGATGCGAGAACCGGCTGATCGGACAGGCAGGGCATTCGAATCGCTGTCCGGCAGGTCACGCGTGCGCGCGCGAGCGGCCGCTCCGGCTTCTCCGATTATTTCTTAGCGGCCATCATATACAATACCGAGGCCAGTGCCACTATCGCCAGCAGTGATAAGAATCCTGGCGCTTTCGTCGGTTGAGGCGTCGCAATCGGCGATGGCTGTGCCGTCGGCTCCGGCGTCGGCGTGGCCTGTCCGAACTGATCGGTCACGTCGAGCGAGACGAGCTTTTTGCTGCCCGATTCGTATATCCATAGTGTCCCGTTGGCGTCTGGCTCGATGAAGACCGGCGAGGTGCCTTTGCCCAGCCCTGCCGCAGCCCACTGGCCTTCGTCGGGCAGGAACCTGATGACACGCCCGTTCTTCACATCGGTCAGCCAGACCGTATCGCCGACCGTCGCTACTCTCGAGATGATCGGCTTTTCGCCGTCTACCAGGGGCAAATCATACTCGGTGAAGTTGAACCGTTCCGTATCGAACATACCCAGCTTGTTCGGCCCGCTTTCGACAAACCACATTCTGCTCATATTGTCGATGGACAGGCAGGTCGGGTAAGCGTTTTCTGTGGGAATGACAAACTCCGAGGTCTTATCGTAGTTGCGCCAGTACACGCCGACCTTGCCTTTCCCGAACTCCACGAACCAGACGTTGCCGATGCGGTCGAAATGGATGTCGTACAGGTAGGAATCCCAGTTGTAGACGAAGTGGTCCAGCAACGGCTCATCCGGGGTGCGCAGGTCATACTCCCCGACCTCCGCGTTGCAGCCTATCCAGATAGTATCCCCCCGTCGGATGATGCTGGACGGCGCCATGTCACTCCAGGAATGAAAGGGGAAGTCCGCCGTCTGGTTGTCTCTCTCGTCGTAAGCGCCGAACCCGTCGCTGGCCAGGTCGGTGAACCAGGCGATGCCCAGCTCGTCCACGCTCAAGCCGGTGAACTGCGCCCCGGCGAAGCCGTCGATCGTGTAATTGCTGAACGTCAGGTTCTGCCTGACCAGCTTGTAGAGGACCGGCGGGCTGTCCTGGATGAGCCAGACGTTGCCACCGGCATCAACGGTCATCGCGCCGATGTCCGTCACGTTCGCCGGCAGCGGATACTCGCAGACTGAATAGGTGCCGTCGCCAGCGGTCAACGCTGTCGCACACGCCGCCGTAAAGACAAGAAAAACGATGATTGCCATGGCTGCGGTAACGCGACGGGTCATTATGTTTCCTGCGACAACATCGCTTATAGCTTTTTTTACCCGGTAGCCGGCGGCGGTGCGTGCGGCGTACAGCCCCTGGCGAAAGAACCATAGCCCTGTCAGTCGTCCGCGCTCGAACGCCGGATGCAGCCAGGCGGGATATGGGAGCCCGGCCTTCACGATATCCTTCTATACCCGCCCTATTTTTTCCGGAGTAACCGGGCATATACGATAGCCGCCAGCGCAATTGTTATCAGCCCTTCAATACCGGCAAACGGTGTTTGCGATGGTTTTTGTTCTGTCGCCGTCCCTGTAACGGGTGCTTGCGTCTCTGCTGGCTCTGGCAGCGATCCGATGGCATGGACGCTTCCGTCACATGTTCCCACGTACAAAATCCCGTTAGCCATCACCGGGGAAGACATGGATGGCATCCAGTAGCCGCTGGCCAGGATGTCGATGGAACGGTTCCACACCTGCAAACCCGTAAAGGCATCCAGGGCACTTATCGTCGAATTTTTATTCTCGATAATATACTCTGTATACGACTCCCCGTGGAACATGCTGTCTTCCGGGTAGGTGTGCGTTTCCGCATGCATCGAACACCTGTCGTACATGATGTAAACGATGCCGTTTACCACGACGGGCGATACCCTCATAAGGTCGGGTCCCCCTCCAAACCCGTTATTGCTGCCGGGCCTGAAGTTCCACAGCGGCGCACCCGTCGCCGCATTCAATGCGTAGACACTGCCGTCGTCGCATCCTATAAATACCGCTTCATTCGTTACGGCAGGACAGGTATCGATTGTTCCGTTCGTCCTATAAAACCACACTTTTTTACCCGTGGTGGCGTTCAACGCATAAACGTTGCTGTCGAAGCTACCTATGTACACGAGCCCGTCCGCTACCGCCGGGGAAGCCCATACGCTGGCTCCGGTAATAAACTTCCATTTCAATGTGCCCGATGACGCGTCTATGGCATAAACGGCACCATCCGCACAACCCGCATAAACAATGCCGTTGCTCACGGCTGGAGAAGAGCCCACGCAGCCCCCCGTGCGGTAGCTCCATATTCGCCTGCCTGTGGCTGCGTCCAGGGCATAGACGTTTCTGTCGTAGCTTCCCGCGTACACGATGCCGTTGCTAACGGCAGGAGAAGAGATGACGCTGTCTCCCGTATCATAACCCCATATCTGCTCACCTGTGGCTGCGTCCAGGGCATAGACCGTGCCATTCCAGTTTCCTATGTAGACGATGCCATCGTACACCGCGGGAGTCGACTCGAGATCGGCATCTCCTATCGTCCGGTTCCAGAGCTCCCTGCCCGTGGTACCATCTATGGCACAAAGCTTGCCGTCGATGCTCGCTCCGTATATTGTGCCGTTACTGATAGCAAGAGACGAGATCATCCCCTTACCTATCGTATAATTCCATAGCCCGGAAATCGTAGTGTGTACGCCGCCATCGTCATATACGCCCGTATGGTCGGGACCACCGTGGTACATCCATCCTGGCGCTGCGACACCGGCCTCAACGGCGGCAGGGAAGACTAAAAAGACCACCATCATGGCAATGATCAACGCCTTCATACGTCCCTCCGGAAGTAATATCCGACTTATTGCTTACTACTCTTACGCTTAAATGCGTTTGCGCTCCCTGCATTTATCGCTGCGCTTCAAAAAAGCTTGAAACCGATGGCATTCGGCCGCCGCCAGTCTATGCTTGATTCAGGATAAAAAATGCAGAACTAAAAGACCTAAAAGATTAGAGGCACAGAGGGTCTTTGCAGCCTCCGTGCCCTCTGTGTTATCCGAAGAACGTCGTAGCCATCTTGAAGTAATTTTCAGGAACCGTCTTCAGTTCCTTCACCGCTTCCTCGATGGGTACGGGCTCGACTTTCTCGCCCCGCAGGCTGGCCATCATGGCGAACTGGCCGCAGTGGATCATCTCCGCGGCCTTGCGGCCGAGACGGGTGCCGAGTATCCGGTCGTAGGCCAGCGGCGAGCCGCCGCGCTGGGTGTGCCCGAGCACGACCTCTCTGGTCTCGCAGCCGGTGCGCTTCTCGATCTCCCTGGACAGCGTCTTGGCGACGCCGCCTAGCTTCACGTGGCCGAACGCGTCTGTCTCTTTCGAAGCTTCAGCTACGTTGAAGTCGGATAACTCAGCGCCCTCAGAGACGGCTATGATCGCGTAGCGGTCGCCGCGCTGGTACCGCTTCTTGATCATCTCACAGCAGTCGTTGAGGCTGCCCTTGACCTCGGGGATGAATATCCAGTGGGCGCTCGCGGCCGTGCCCGCGTCCGTGGCCATCCATCCGGCATGACGGCCCATGATCTCACATACGATCACGCGGTCGTGGCTTCTCGCCGTGGTATGCAGCCGGTCCATCGCATCCGTGGCGATCTGTACCGCGGTCTGGTAGCCGAACGTGTAGTCGGTCGCGCCAAGGTCGTTGTCGATGGTCTTGGGTACTCCCACGCAGTTCAGGCCCATCTTGGTCAGCTTATTCGCTACGCCGAGGGTGTCCTCGCCGCCGACCGCCACCAGGCAGTCGATGCCCATCTTTTTCGCGTTTTCGATGACCTTCTGCGGGCCGCCCTCGACTTTGAACGGGTTAGTCCGCGATGTCTTCAGGATGGTGCCGCCCAGCGGCAGGATTTCCTCGACATCCTCGACCGTCAGCGGTACTGCGTCCGCGTTCAGCATGCCCTTCCAGCCATACTTTACGCCCAGCACCTGCCATCCGTATAATGTAGCCTGGTAGACCACGGCACGGATGACCGCGTTCAGGCCGGGGCAGTCGCCGCCGCCCGTTAAGATGCCTATCTTTTTTACCTCTGCCATGACATTACCTCACTCAGGCTTTGCCGCTGCTGCCGAACATCTGCATTTTGCTCTTCGCGACCGCCTTCATGGACTCCTCGGCCGGGCCGAAGATCTTCCTCGGGTCGAACTCGTCCGGCTTCTCGGCGAGCACCTGCCTGATCGCTGCGGTCAGCGCCAGGCGGATGTCGGTGTCGATGTTGATCTTGGCAACGCCCAGGCCGATGGCCTGCTTGATCGAGTCATTGGGCACGCCGGCCGCGCCGGGCAGCCTGGCCCCGTACTTCGCGGCCTTGTCCAGCACGTCCTTCGGCACGCCCGATGCACCGTGGAGCACGATGGGGATGTTGACCAGCTTCTCGATCTTGGCCAGCCGCTCGAAGTCCAGGTTAGCCTCTCCCTTGAACTTGAAAGCCCCATGAGATGTGCCGATCGCGACGGCAAGCGCGTCCACGCCGGTCTGCTCGACGAACAGCTTAGCCTCGTCCGGGTTGGTAAAGATCGCATCCTTCTCGGATACAGAGACGTGGCCTTCGATGCCGGCCAGCTTTCCAAGCTCTGCCTCGACCGAGACGCCGGCCGCATGGGCGAACTCGACGATCTTCTTCGTCATGGCGACGTTCTCCTGGAACGGCAGCTTGGAGCCGTCGTACATGACCGACGACCAGCCATAGCGGATACACTGTACGCAGTCCTTGAAGTCGGTGCCATGGTCCAGGTGGAGCACCATGGGTACCCCGGACTTATCGGCCGTGACACGGGCGATCTCGTAGATGTACTCGATGCCCGCGTACTTGATCGCGCTTGGTGATACTGCTAAGATAACGGGCGATTTCTCCTCTTTCGCCGCCCCGCCGATCGCCTTGGCGATCTCCATGTCGTTGATGTTGAAGGCGCCGACGGCATAGTGTTCCGCCTTCGCCTTGTCCAGCACTTCTTTTAAAGTCTTGAAGATCATGAAATACTCTCCCAGTGTGAATATTAAGATGACATGTATAAAGAACATGCGCCTGTAATTAAGGCGTTTTGATAATACCGAAATATAAGTATATTGCTAGCTGATGATATCAAGCGCTCTGATGGCATTGGCATAGCGACGAACGGACCTGTCCAGATCGCGTGGGACAAATTGATGATTCTTACACAGCTGGAATAATGTTTATAGCCGAGCGCGGCGACCGGCTCGGACTTGCATCAAGTGCTGCTCAGATAGCGCAAATCAAGCTATAAAATCGCGTTGCCACCGGTTTTTCGTTCTTCCGTTCAGTCGTCTCTATTGAAAAATATGTAACCGAGCAACATTAGCGCGACGATCTCAAGCAGCATCAAAATGATGTATGGCCCGGAATTCTGGAGCCAGATCGAATAATTAACAGATGTATCGAAAAGGGGCTCTTTCAATATCGTCATCAAATACAGCGTCGATGGGTTCATGAACTCGAACTTATCTAGGACAAAGTGCGCGATCGGCAGCCATGTCAGCCATTGGGTGATAATGAAAAACGTCGATGAAATGAGGGACAAGGTAATGTCTTTAAAAATTACCGCTATAGAAATGATCACGCTCAATGTTAGCGCACAGCTCAAGAACATTAATATCGCGAGCGTACCGATTCTGTATATCACGTCAGGGATCGGGTCTGGAAAGCCGCTGTACAGCACTAAAAATAGAAGATATACTAGGCAGAGTTAGCACTATGTAAACCAGACAGAACAGGTTTATCCCTATGAATTTTCCTGCGATAACATTTTTCCGCAGCAAAGGTTTCGTGAACAGAAGATTAAGCGTCCCACTTGCTTTTTCTTCCGCCATCGACGTAACTCCGATACACATGGAAAAAACGGCGAGTATCAACGACATGATGAATGTAAAGTTGCTTATATTTTGGAAAAAAATCTCCTTGTAATCCATCGACGTGATTCGGGACAGCATGACTGAAAATCCCATTATGTTAATGATTGCGAGCAGTAGCAATATCAGCGTTATCAAAACGGTAATTTTATTATGCAATATGTTTAGCACTTCGATATTGGCGACTTTAATTACTTGGCTGCGGGTAGCTGTCATATGATATCTCTTTTTAAAAAGGCTATATAGCTTAATATTAGGGATATAACTGCGTAAATGGAAATTTTGACTAAATAAATGAAGTTTACGGGTATGCCAATCATCGTTGTTGGTGACAGCGAACTTAGGAAATATCCGACGGATGAGCTGTCGATATTGAAATAGCTGCCGATATATTCCGACAGGTACCCGGATACCAGCATGTTCGGAAGCAAGTACATCAGTACGATCCAGGCGACAAACGATACCATCAGGGCCATGCTCCGGGCGTTAAACAACTGGTAAAACAAAATGGTCATAGACATGAAAACGATCATGCACAGCAGCGAAAACACGAATATTATCGGCAGGTTGCCGAGAACAGCTGGCAGTACTTTTTCCATTAACACGCCTAAAAGCATCCAGTTTAACCATATGTATACAGAGGTAATTATCAGGAATACCGATAAAATATAAGCGGACACTCCGATCAGTTTCCCGTTGATGACATTTTCGCGATATACTGGCTTTGTAATTAAGATATTTAGCGAATGGTGGATTTGCTCTTTTGTAAACGAACACATGGCTATGACAATAGCGAATAGGCTTCCGTAGTACGATAAAATGATCATCAGGTGCGTCAGTACAACATTTCCTGGATCGACCACCGGGCCGCTGGCATACATATTATTGAAAGTCAACACTGTGCCAACTACAATAATAAAGTATAATATAAAAACGCAGATCAATTGCCTGCTAAAAAATAAATCTAAAAATTCTTTTTCCGCGATTTTGAGCGTATTCATGGCGCATCGTAAAAAAGCATTTTAGAATATCACGGTGTTGAAGCGCTGGCCCCAGCCCACTACTCCCCAGCAGTTGGAGTAAGCGCTCGAATCATAGTAGCTATGCGACACGGACACCAGGATGTTACTTTCGGGTAGCCAGGGGGACGTGACCTGTTCGGTCGGAATCCAGGCCTGGCCTGGCGTTATGTCCATGTTGTATCGATCCTGATAGTTGGAACCCTTATAGTTCCACGAGCATTGCGGGTAGCATAAGCCGGATGTGTACCACCTGTTCTTGAGCTTGTTGTCCCAGGAAACCCCGTTGTTAAGATATACGGTCGGAGTATTTGAGACTGTGCTGTCCAGTTCGACGCTGCCGTAATATGTCGTTCCATATTTGTGGGTCCAGTCGGTACCGCTCCAGGTGGCTGCAGTAGCACCGCCACTTACCATCACCAGCAGGACGATAGTGGCAAGTAGAACTGTAATGCTTCTTATTCTCTTCATTGGCATAACCTCCAATTAATTATTTAGAAATCGTTTAGAACAAATATAATTAATATGTTGTGGTTACGTATTATATTACATATCTTACCACCTGTTAGTGTACATGTCTTTGGAAAAGCGGCAGGAAAGGTTGCAGGGGTAAAAAAGATGATTTAATGGCCCTCGCAAATTTTTACTGGCCCCAATCAACCAATTCGTAGGTCTCGTCGGTATCGAACACGTGCATTTTTAGCGGCACCGGTACCTTCGGGTCGAACCAGAACGAATATTCGTGATTGTCTCGCTTGACCTTGTACACGTCGCAGTTATACGACTTACCGTTCACCGTCAGGCTTTCGACGCCGGATTTCGTGAGCGTATCGTTCCAGAACGTGCCGAAATACAGGTTTGCATCTGCTATATACGAGATCTGCTGGCTTGAGTAGTTTTGTTCTCTCACGGTCTTATTGTCTACAATCCTGGCCCAACCTCCATCTAACAACGTGTCGCCGACTGTATTCAAATAGTAATTACGCACGTACGTGATATTTCCATAGCTCTGGGTTATCTTTACGTGTCTCGCAGCAGCATTGTCAAAGGTCGTATTGTTGAATTCGTACACGTAATGAATATTCGAATAAACATTTCCGTCCATGTCCTGGATCGGGGTGTTAGACGACCGGTACTCATACCATGAATAGCCGTTTACGTTCACTAGATCGGCCATAGTAGCTGTCTTACTTCCCGTGCATCCCCCTAGGAGAGCTACAAAGCAAACGACGGATAATGCCATGATAAAAATGCTTGATCTCATCATATTCACAAAATATGATATTTAGTTCTATTTTAAGTATATTTTGTTATTATAATGTAATTACTGCATTATTATGGCTCTGTTGTCTTATTTGTTACATTTTTATATATTGGCATCCTCCGGTAACGAGCGTAAAAAATGCCATTTTTTCCTTAACTTGAAATCTTTACAATCGCAATACTGCTAAAATAATATTCCCCCATTTCGGTGTTGGAGGCCGAAAAAAATATTGAGATCCATTATCTCCTGCCATATTTCCACACGACGAAGCCGAAGGCGAGGATGGCGATCAACGCGATGGCGATGCCCATCTCAAGCCAGGTGTTGCTCGTCGCATAGCTCACCTGCATGTACATCTAGTCGCTCTTCGCCTCGCCGCTCACCGTGCGCATGTACAGCTTATCGGAACCAGTCTCTGCGTCTGCTTTTGCGTACACCTGGATGACGAAGCGCTGGCTCTGGCCCGGGTCCAGCCGGTCTAACATGCGGGTCTGCACGGTGGCGGTCAGCGACTGCGGCACGTCGTCCTGGCCGATCTCCAGCGCCACGTTCGATAGCGGGGACGTGCCATTATTCTGGACAATGGCCTCCACGTTTCTTGACTCCCCTGCGTTGAGCGAGATGTCGTCCGGAACGGTGAGCTCCAGCCGGTAGTCTGCATCCGTTCCGGGATACCTTTTTCATGGAGATAACGGCACTGCTTTGTTCAGACGAGATACATGGCAGTGCCAGCGGTATAAAACTGGGACAAATTTACAAATATGACGTTTAACTGGATGTTAATCGTGTTTTTTATGGCAAGGTCCCGTTTTTAACCTTTAATGGGGCCGCAGGGCCTATATCATGGCTACGGATGACATACCGGTGCCTGCGGCGGCGGCCGGGATTCATTCACCTGCAGATAATAGGCGTTTGCTGTCGTCATCGGCAAATATCGCCGGTATAATCAAACCGGCCGTTGATTCCCCGCCGACCGCCCCGGGCTCATATTATTATACCCCACTGGGCCTGCAAATCGCAAAATATATAACGGAAATGCGGGTATCTACCACAGGTACACTACAATGAAGGCAGTATTAGGATTGGAAGACGGGACCTCTGTGGTGGGCGAGGGCTTCGGCAAAAAGGGCGTGACGTGCGGCGAGCTCGTGTTCGCGACGCCGATCACCGGCTACGAAGAAGCCCTGACTGATCCCTCATACAAGGGCCAGGTACTGCTTTTTACTTATCCTTTAATCGGCAACTATGGAGTAAACTCTGACAATTTCCAGTCCGCCGGCGTCAAGGCGGAGGCCATGGTCATCCGCGAGCGGTGCGACCATCCTTCTCATAACCTGTCCAGGCGCTCTCTGGACCAGTTCTTAACCGACGAAAACGTCTCCGGCATCTCGGAAGTCGACACCCGCATGCTGACCATCAAGACGCGCCGCTATGGCACCATGCGCTCGGCACTGATCGTCGACAGCGACGATGGCGCAGAAGCATGCCGTCTGGCGAGGGAGTGGCAGTTCCCGAAGGACATCGTCGATCGCGTCACGTGCAAGTCCTCTTACGAGATCAAGGGCGACGGCCCGCGGGTCGTGGTCATGGACTTCGGCGTGAAGCGGAAGATCCTCGACAACCTGGTCCGCAGGGACGTGCACGTCATCGTCGTTCCGGCACATACCAGCCCGGCGCGTATCATGGACTACGAGCCGGATGCAATATTGCTCTCGAACGGCCCGGGCGACCCGCAGGACGCGGTCAACGGCATCGAGGTCACCAGGAAGCTGGCGGGAAAGCTCCCGATCTTCGGCATCTGCCTCGGCCACCAGATCGCGTCGCTGGCTCTCGGGGCGAAGACCTACAAGCTGAAGTTCGGCCACCGCGGCGCTAACCAGCCGGTCATCGACCGCGAGTCGGGCAAAGTCTACATCACCAGCCAGAACCACGGCTATGCGGTGGACCCGGAGAGCGTGGACGGCACCGGCATCACAATCACACAGACCAACGCCAACGACAACACGGTCGAGGCCATGAAGAACGACGAGCTGGGCGTGTACAGCGTCCAGTACCACCCCGAGGCCAGCCCCGGTCCGCGGGACACGAACTGGTTCTTCGACACCGTGGTGAAGAGGATCGGTGAGCGGCATGCCTAAGAGACAGGACATCAAGAAGGTACTGCTGATCGGCTCGGGCCCCATCCTTATCGGGCAGGCGGCCGAGTTCGACTTTTCGGGAAGCCAGGCGTGCCGGAGTCTCCGCGAGGAGGGCATCGAGGTCGTCCTGGTGAACAGCAACCCGGCGACGATCATGACCGACCCGGAGATGGCGGACGCCGTCTACGTCGAGCCGCTGACGCCGCAGGTAGTCGCGCAGATCATCGAGAAGGAGCGTCCCGACGGCATCATCGCCGGGCTGGGCGGCCAGACCGGGCTCAACATCACCAGCGAGCTGGCCGAGATGGGCGTGCTGGAGAAGTTCAACGTCAGGCTGCTCGGCACCCCGCTGAAGGCCATCTACGATACGGAAGACCGGGACCTGTTCAAGCATGCCATGGAGGCCATCGGCGAGAAGGTGCCGCGGTCCTTCGCCTGTCACACAATTGAAGAAGCGGTGGGCGTCATCGGAAAGCTCGGCCTGCCGCTGATCATCCGCTCGGCGTTCACGCTCGGCGGCACGGGCAGCGGCGTGGCGCACACCGAAGCGGAAGTGCGGCAGATCGCCGAGATCGGCCTCAAGCGGTCGCGTATCCACCAGATCCTCGTCGAGGAGAGCATCCTCGGCTGGAAAGAGTTCGAGTACGAGGTCATGCGCGACGCCAGTGATACGTGCATCACCATCTGTAACATGGAGAACATCGACCCGATGGGCATCCATACTGGCGAGTCGGTCGTCGTCACGCCGTCGCAGACGCTGTCGGACGTCGACCACCAGACGCTGCGTTCCGCAGCCATCAAGATCATCAGGGCGCTGGGCATCGAAGGCGGGTGCAACATCCAGTTCGCCTGGAAGGAAGGCGAATACCGCATCGTCGAGGTCAACCCGAGAGTATCGCGCTCCTCGGCGCTCGCCAGCAAGGCGACCGGCTACCCGATCGCCCGCATCGCGGCCAAAATTGCTATCGGCCTGCGGCTGGACGAGATACAGAACAAGGTGACCATGGAGACGCCGGCCTCGTTCGAGCCGACCATCGACTACGTGGTCGTCAAGATCCCGCGGTGGCCTTTTGACAAGTTCAAGTCTGCCGACAAGCACATCACCACGTCCATGAAGTCGACGGGCGAGGTCATGGCGATCGGGCGCACGTACGAGGAGGCCCTCCAGAAGGCGCTGAATTCGCTCGACATAAGCGAGTTCTGGGGCTACGGCGGCTGGTCCAAGGACGAGATGGCCGAATTGCTCCGCAACCCGACACATGAGCGCATGTTCGTCATTTACAAGGCGCTCAAGACCGGCGCGTTCACGGTAGAGGAGATCAGCAAGCTGTCGAACATCGATCCCTGGTTTATCGTCAAGATCAAGAACATCGTGGACATGGCGGAGAAGCTGAAGAGCTGCGAGCCCAACCGCGAGAACCTGCTCAAGGCCAAGCGCATGGGGTTCACCGACGAGTGGATTGCCGAGCTCAGGAGTGTCACACCCGAGGAGATCGGTGACGCACGGCGGGCGCTCAAGGTCATACCGACCTACAAGATGGTCGATACCTGCGCGGCCGAGTTCGCGGCGAAGACGCCCTACTATTATTCCACCTACGAGGACGAGTGCGAGCTCCAGCCCTCTGACCGAAAGAAGGTACTGATCATCGGCGCCGGGCCCATCCGCATCGGCCAGGGCATCGAGTTCGACTATTGCACGGTGCACGCGGTACAGGCGCTGCGGGAATCGGGCATCGAGGCGCACATCATCAATAACAACCCGGAGACCGTCTCCACTGACTTCGATACCTCCGACAAGCTGTTCTTCGAGCCGATCACGCTCGAACACGTGATGAACATCATCGAGAAGGAGCGTCCCTACGGCGTCATGGTCCAGTTCGGCGGGCAGACGTCCGTCAACATGGCCATCCCGCTGCAGATGGAGCTCACCCGTCGCAAGGACCTGAACACGGTCATCATCGGCACCAGCCCCGACGATATGAATATCGCCGAGGACCGGGACCTGTGGAGCCGGATGATGAAGGAGATGAACATCCTCCAGCCGGACAGCGGCATCGCCTACTCGCAGGACGAGGCTAAGACAGTCGCGAACAGGATCGGCTATCCCATCCTTGTGCGCCCGTCATACGTGCTGGGCGGCCGGGCGATGGAGGTCGTCTACGACGACGCCGACCTCGAGCGGTACATGACCGAGGCGGTCAAAGTATCGCGCAAGCACCCGGTGCTCATCGACGACTTCCTCGAGAACGCGGTCGAGATCGACGTCGATGCGGTGAGCGACGGCAAGGACGTGCTGATCGGCGCCATCATGGAACACATCGAAGAGGCCGGCATCCACTCGGGCGACTCGGCCTGCGTTATCCCGCCGCAGTCGCTCTCCCCTGCAGTGCAGGACGAGGTGCGCAAAATCGTGCGCACGATCGCGCTGCGGCTGCACGTGGTGGGCTGCGTCAACCTGCAGATGGCCTACAAGAGCCGGAACGTCTACGTCCTCGAGGCCAACCCGCGGTCGTCGCGTACTATCCCGTTCGTGAGCAAGGCTACGGGAGTGCCGCTGGCGAAGATCGCCGCAAAGGCGATCATCGGCTGCTCGCTCAAGGAGCTGGGCTATACCGAGGAGCCGCAGCCGAAGCACGTATCGGTCAAAGAGGTCGTGCTGCCGTTCGACAAGCTGCCGGGCGCCGACCCCATCCTCGGGCCGGAGATGAAGTCGACGGGCGAGGTCATGGGCATCGACGTGGACTTCGGCCGGGCCTACTTCAAGGCCGAGCTGTCTGCGTTCAATTCCCTGCCGCAGGAAGGCACCGTTTTCATCTCGGTGAGGGACGAGGATAAGCCGGAGATCGTCCGCATTGCCAGAATCCTCCGGGACAACGGGCTGGAGCTCATCGGCACCGAAGGCACGAGGACGTACCTCGAAGAGAAGGGCATCCCCGTAAAGCTGATGAGCAAGATTTACGAGGGCAGCCCGAACGTCACCGATCTGATGCGGGAAGGCAAGGTATCCCTGATCATCAATACCCCGACATCCAAGATGGGCCGCAAGGACGGCGCGACGATACGAAGGGCTGCCGTCGACTACGAGGTGCCGTATGTCACTACGATACAGGCGGCACGGGCATCGGCCGATGCTATCAATGCCATGGGCAAGCGGAAGATCGCCATCCGGTCGCTCAACGAGTACCTTGCGCTGGACAAGAAACCGGTCGCGCCACTCGCAGAGCAGCCACCCCGTAATGACAAAGGATTTGTATAACCTGCTACTATTCTACATCTTGGGCCGCAATCATGCGGCAGGGGTAGTAGCGATTATGGACATGATGCGTATACCTTTTGCGACCGTGCTTTTCGTAGGGTCGGTAGGGCTGCTTTATACCTTATGGAAGCCGGAACAGATAACGTTCTTCGCCGGCCTCGACAATGTCACCAGCGGTGTCATAGCGGCTGCCTGCATCGTGTGCCTGGTCTACTCGTTCATCCTTTATTCCAACATCAACCTGGCGCCCAAGTAAGCCCGCCGTAATTCTTTTAACCGATTTTTAAAATTTTTATACGCACAGCCTGTACTTAACACAATGTACACGACGGCCACGACGTATAGTCATTGGGGTTACATTTGTATATGCAGATAAGGCATTCAACACAGAGTACACAGAGTTCACAGAGTACACGAAGTCTTGATCGGAAGAGGCTGCGGTAGCCGGTTCTTTAATCGTACTCTGTGTATAGTCATTCGTAAAAGGTTATGTACGCTCTTGACCCTTTCGACACGAAGGCCACGAAGGCCACGAGGTACACGACGTATACTTTTATAAGAGGCTGCTATTGCCTCTTTCCATCGAAGACTTCGTGTACATTGTGGCCATTGTGGCCTTCGTGTCGGAAGGGTCACGAGCCTGAGCAAAAAGATTCAGGAACGACTATACTCTGTGAACTCTGTGTTGAATGCCTTCTCAGTGTTAACAACATTTCTCCAATGACTATATACAATGATTTTTTAGAAATGGCCAGCGTAGTCTTATTATTAGGCGTTGTGTACGTTGTGTCAGGTGCTGGCCAGCATGTATAAAAAATTCTAATAATCACTATGCTTCGGGTTATGGCTCTGCGCGATAAAAAGATGAAAAAGGATAGGGGAGGGAACTCAATAGTTTATATCGATGTTCCCGCCCAGGGTGTGCAGTCTGATGGAAAGGTTGCCAGCGCCTGCTTCCGTTTGTCCGATGAGCTGCCAGTCCGACTCTTTGCTCGCCGTCATGTGGATGGTGCCGTGCCTGACGCGGCCGCCCATCGTGGTGGCGTCCACGCTGAACAGCGCGCTCGAAGGCAGCCTGACATCGATGTCTCCCCCGGCCGTGTTCGCCTCGATGGTGCCGGCCGTCTGGGTGGTGTCGATCTCGATGTCGCCGCCCAGCGTATTGAAGGTCGCGTTGGTGGCCTCGTAGGACGCGTAAATCCTGCCGCCGGCCGTGTTTATGTCGACGGTGTCATACCTGCCGCCGTTGAGGCTGATGTCGCCGCCAAGGGTGTTCAGGTATACGCTGCTGCCGTGCAGGGGAGGTACGGTAACCTTGCCGCCCGCGGTGTTAAGCTTGAGGGTATATGAGGAGTTCTTCGGGACGACTACGGTGACCGATGCCCCGCGGTCCCCGAGGTTGATCAGGTTCTGGTCTCTGATCTTAGCTTCGGCAATGATCGTGGTGGAGTTGCCGTCCTTGGTGTCGCGGGTGCTCGTCAAAATCTCGTCCAGGTGGCCTGAAGGCGCAAAGACGTCGTAGGTGACCTTGACGCTGTTATCCGCCCACTCCTGGATTATGACATCGCCGCCGAAGGTGTTGACGGTCAGATCGATGTTGTCCGCCCCCGCATGCGTATCGCTCCGGATCTCGTGCTCCGTCTGTCCGAACGACCCATGTGTGCCCGGCGTGCTCGCCAGGAAGGCACAGGCGCCGCAGGCGCCTGCGATGACTAGAATTATGGCCAGGATGACGATGATCGCAGCCCCGGCAATGATTACTTTATCGACTTTCAACGTAATGCCTCCTGATCCGGGACTCCCGGATATATTGGCGGGGCTTTTATAGCCTGCCTGTGTATAAAAGGCTTGCGGGATAAATACTGTCATAGAACGAATAAAATCGCGAAAGAGCAGGCAATTGCAGGCCTTTACTCTATTGCCAGCCATGCCGGTAAAATCACGTGAATCTGCCCGGAAAATGGCGAGATAATTTAGAATTATAAAAAGGGGACGGGGATTGTTCCCGTATCGACACGCAGGTACTGGCTTTTCCATTGCGGGCGGCGCATGATTGTCATTGCGTTTTTAAGTCCGTTTTTCGGTTTGGAGTTATTGAGGTATAATTATGCGGACTTGGAGTGTGCGTCGTGGAGACGTTCGCATTTTCGGGAGGAGGGTCGGATGTCGTGATACTTATAGTGACGTCCAACATGCTTGCGTCGTGGTAAGAGTTGGCACCGCCTGCATACCTGGAGCCAGTACCGGGGATCACGTATGGGCCCGCCCTGGGGCGGTAGCCGTCATACGGTCTCCTTGCGGTCTGTGTTGCGGTATATCTGGTACAGTTTGTTTCCCGTACTCGTTTTTTTCTATATCGGAGTTGGTATAGTGTATGGAGTTACCATAAGACGCCTTACCCATGCGCCTCACGGTAGCAGCCTATAATACAGGACTTACTATTTATAGTTTGCTATCTTCCGGGTTGTAATAATCGATACATTCTAACAATGTCATAATAATAACTACTGTGCATGCCATGATCGCCTGAAAAAATTGTTCTCGTCCGAAATCATTTTATATATCAGTTTTCAATACAAGAGGTTTTATCGCACTGATGTGTTTGCTACTATACGCCGACCGTGTACTATTGTCCAGGCAGGCGCCGCGTAAAATAGTCGCGGAGATGCCAGCGAGCCGGATACCTGCAATCTCCACCGAACGCAAAGTTTTATCTTGTCTGAAAATATTTACGCTGTTGATGTGAGGCCTATGGTCAAGAAGGTCGTATTAGCGTATTCAGGAGGGCTCGACACCTCTGTCTGCATCCCGTTGCTGAAGGAGAACTACGGGTTCGATAAAGTCATCACAGTGACGGTCGACGTGGGGCAGCCGGCCGAAGAGATCGAGACTGCCACGAAGAAAGCGAAGCTCATCTCGGACAAGCACTACACCATCGACGCGAAGGTAGAGTTCGTGCGCGACTACATCTTCCCCATGATCAAGGCGAATGCCATGTACGAGGGGTACGTGATCGGCACATCCATGGCCCGCCCCCTCATCGCCCGGAAGTGCGTCGAGGTCGCCGCGAAGGAAAAGGCGGATGCCCTGGCTCACGGGTGCACCGGCAAGGGTAACGACCAGCTCCGGTTCGAGGCCGTCTTCAGGCAGACCGACCTCCCCGTGGTCGCTCCCATGCGGGAGATGAACCTGACCCGTGAATGGGAGATCGACTACGCTAAGAAGCACAAGATACCCGTGACCGTAACCAAAGCCAAACCCTGGAGCGTGGACGAGAACATCTGGTCCCGCAGCATCGAGGGCGGCAAGCTCGAAGACCCCGGCTTCATACCCCCCGAGGACATATATGGCTGGACCCGGGACCCCGTCAAGGCGCCGGACAAGCCTGAGATCGTCTCCATAGGCTTCGTAAAAGGCGTGCCCGTA
Source organism: uncultured Methanocellaceae archaeon (assembly GCA_963769045.1). Taxonomy (GTDB): domain Archaea; phylum Halobacteriota; class Methanocellia; order Methanocellales; family Methanocellaceae; genus Methanocella_A. The sequence goes on along the minus strand of CAVYKK010000024.1, from coordinate 79,348 downwards.
TCGCTCAACGGCAAAAAGATGGACGGCGTGGCCCTCATCCAGTCCCTGCAGAAGACCGCCGGCAAACATGGCGTCGGCCGGACCGACATGATGGAGGACCGCGTCCTGGGGCTGAAAGCCCGCGAGAACTATGAACACCCCGCGGCGACTGTGCTGCTGACCGCCCACAAGGACCTCGAAAAGTTCTGCCTCACCCGGGCGGAGCTGCGGTTCAAGGATTCGGTCGACCTGGCGTGGGCCGAGCTGGGCTACATGGGCCTCGTGGACGAGCCGCTGTTCGCCGACCTCAACGCGTTCATCGACAACACCCAGGAACAGGTGAACGGCACGGTGAAAATCCGGCTGTACAAGGGCAGCTGCATGCCTGTCGCCCGCGAGTCGAAGACAGCGCTGTACAGCGAAGAGCTGGTGTCCTTCGACGGCCAGTCGCTCGATCAGAAGGACGCAGAAGGCTTCAGCAAGTTCCATGGGTTCCAGGCGAGGCTATATAAAAAGCTGCATGGAAAATAGTGTCGCCACATAGCGCGCTTTGTGGCGCCCCAAGGGCAATGCTTATAATACAGTTTGTCGTATACGCAAGTCGCATCAAGATTATGCGTAATTTTACGTGGTAAAATTACGTAAGGAGTAATTAACATGGTAGAAGAGAAGCAAGTCGAACACTGCGTCTCGTGCAACGTCCGGTTAACCGGCGAAGGCGCAATCAAGTTCAAGTGTCCAATGTGCGGTACTGATCTGGGCAGGTGCGGCAAGTGCAGGCAGCAGTCCAACCAGTACGTGTGTCCCAAGTGCGGGTTCCAGGGGCCGTGATCCCATGGGAGATGTAATGGCTGTTCTACGGGTCATGCCCGACAGCACAGACCGTGACATGAAGAAGCTCGAGGATAGCCTCAAGGCTGTAATGCCGAAGAGCGCTAAGCTGCAGGGCGTCCAGGTCAAGCCGATCGCGTTCGGCCTGAAGGCGCTGCTGTTCGCGCTCACGGTCAGCGATGCCGAGGGCGGCACCGAAGCCGTCGAGCAGGCCTTCGCAAAGGTCCCGGGCGTCGAGAGCGTCACCGTAGAGATGATGGACAGGGTCTGAAGATCCTGTCTATTCCGCCCCTGGCGGCGGTACGTTCCCACGAATATTTTATATAGTTCGAGTGTTATCTGTATTTGCAAATCGGGCTCTTAACTCAGGGGTAGAGTGCTACGTTCGCAACGTAGATGCCGCGGGTTCAATTCCCGCAGGGTCCATAAAAGTTTTGAGGGGCTCCCGGGGGCTTTTGAAAAAGCCCCATGGGTCTCGACACCAGCTCATGTGCCGAAGGCACCGTTTTTAGGATCGTTTTTGAAGGGGTGCAAGGGGGGACTTTTTCCAAAAAAGTCCCCCTGTACACCTGCATAAACAGCAATTGTTACCAATTACTATTATCAGTCATGACACCAGGCCCGGCCACCATCGCGCGCGCGTTTGCATGTACGACATGCGACTATAGCCATGCTTTACCGCCAGTCTCCAGTCATCGAAAGTTAGCGGTTGCGGCTCGCGGTAACACAGTAATTTATAAGTAATAGACCGTTATTGTATTTTGCATTACAACCGAGGCATTTTCATGGCGAAAAAAGCGGCCGTAAAGAAGACGGCGAAGGAGATCAAAGAGGAAAAGTCAAAGCGCTGGCTGCAAATCGGGCTGGCGCTGTTACTCATATTCATCATGATCGGGGCTGTATTTCAAGTGTTTTTCAGCGGAGGCCCGAACAATAGCGACTCTACCGATACTGGCAAAGGCAAGTTCAACTCTATAGTCGATGCTCTCAAGAATATCCCGCAGAACGCCCAGTACCTCAGGTACGCGGACCTCAACTCGAGCAGCATGGTCAGCGAATGGGTGAAGAGCAATTTCTATTCCAACATAGCCAACGCAACGCTCTTCGGCGCTGCGCCACGCAAGGACGCGTTTGCACTGTACCCGTTCCCTACATTTGGCTACTTCGACGAGAGCCAGCAGTGGGTGTTGCTCTCTGACTTCGGGCCCAATTACGATAACGCCACCTTTACCGAGGCTACAGTCAGCGGCTATCCGATTCGCATGATCACCGACGTATACGCATTCAGCCCCAAGACTGACCCGGTTGTCATCGGGCGCAAGGAGGCCGTGGCAACCGTCGATTACTTCATGGACGCAGGATCCGTGAGCCAGAGCGCTTACGCTGATTATTCAGACGTGCTGGAGCAGGCTGCCCGTACTAATGCGACCCCGGACAAGGCTCAGTTCGCAGTAGTGGGCTCGTCCAGCTCGATCGGGTTCGGCGACCGGTACTACGCGGGAATTGCACCAGTCAACGAAATGTCGAGCAACTATACGATCGTCGTGCACCTTGGCGGTGCGGTGAACGAGACGCAGCAGAAGAATTTCCAGACCACGTACAAGCAAGCGGCATTGCAGTTCGGCCTGGATTCGTTCGAGCCCAGGTTCACTGACAACTACCTGATCATCGAAGCGCGCGGCGATACGATCGTATGCCTCTATGACATGGTAACCAACTGGCCGGGCTTCGTGCAGGAAGTCAAGACCCAGACCACGTGAGTGCAACCCTACCGGCATGCGGCAGCCCTTCAGGCTGCCGATCATTTCTTTTTTCTTCGATTATTTAATTTGATATCTGACATAAAGCATAGTGTCAATCTGCATGCTATCATTGCCGTGCAGTTGCCATCGGCCGGAGCCAGGGCTAAACACTCTTATCAAAAAAGGAAAAAATAGCGCCTTTATTTCTTTATGACGGCATTGCCCGCTATCCTGTGCGCCCTGCCATACGTGTACCAGATGCGGCAGGCGCCTTCGGAGGACACCATGCAGGCGCCCACCGGCTTCAGCGGCGTGCATGCCTTGCCGAACAGCCTGCAGTCCGTCGGCTCCTTGATGCCGCGCAGCAGCTGGTTGCAAAGGCATCCCGTTGTCACTTTCCGGTCGACCAGCTCGACGCCGAACTTCTTGAGCGCATCAAATTTCTCGTACTGCGGCTTCAGCTTCAGCCCGGAGCCCGGTATGGACGGGAAGCCCCGCCAGACGATGTCGCAGACATCGAACACCTCGCTCATCATGTGCAGGGCCTTCACGTTGCCTTCGGGCTTCACGGCCCGCGGGTAGGCGTTCTCCACTTCGGCGCGTCCTTCCACGACCTGCTTGACCAGCAGGTACAGCCCGTACATGACTTCCAGCGGCTCGAACCCGGCGATGACCTGCGGCACCTTGAATGCCTCGTACTCCTTCGTGCCGGCGATGGTGCAGACGTGGCCCGGCAGCAGGAAGCCGGACAGGCTGGCCTCCCCCTGCTCCATGAGCCATTTCATGGCGGGAGGCACCAGCCGGTGAGAGACCAGGACGGAGAAGTTATCGGGCGGGCTGGCAAGCAGTATAGCCGCCGTCGTAGGCGCGGTGGTCTCGAAGCCGACGGCCATGAACACGACCTCCTTCGAGGGGTTCTGGCGGGCTATGTCCACTGCCTGCGCAATGCTCTGGACGATGCGGATGTCGCCGACAGAGTCATACAGGCTCGACTTCGTGCCCGGCACGCGCAGCAAATCGCCGTAGGTGCAGATGATCTTGCCTTGCTCGGCGAGCTCGACGATCGCGTCGATCTCGCTCTGCGGGGTAACGCAGACCGGACAGCCGGGGCCCATGACTACCTTGACGTTCGGCGGTAATAGCGACCTGATGCCGCTCTTGGTGATCGTGTACTCGTGCGTGCCGCACACGTGCATGATCTTGATCTCCCGCCCTGCGGCAAGCTTCTCTATCTTTTCAGCCAGGCCCTTAGCCAGTTGTTCCTGGTTTTGCGCCGTTAGCTGTTCCTGGTCCTGCGCCATATTATTTCTCTCCTCTGCCCACTGCAAGCATCTTATCCAATGCATTTTTCGCTTTAATACGAATATCTTCCGGCACGCTGATCGGCGTGCGCATATCCCGAAGGCTGTCCCTTATCGTCTCCAGCGTGTTCATCTTCATGTTCGGACAGACGACGTAGTTGGATACCGGGTAATAGTTCCTGCCCGGGTTTTCCTTCTTGAGCCGGTGGATGATGCCGACCTCTGTGCCGATGATCAGGTCTTTGTCCGTCTTCTTTGCGTACTTCAGCATGCCGTCCGTCGAGTAGACGCCGTCCGCCAGGTCGATGACCTCCTGCCGGCACTCCGGGTGCACCAGCACTTCGGCACCGGGATGGTCCATCTTCGAGATCAGGATATCGCCCGCCGTGATCTGATGGTGCGTCGGGCAGAAGCCGTTCCACGGGTAGATCTTTTTGGAAGTGAACCGCTGCGTGTACATCGCCAGGTTGTAGTCCGGCACGAAGATTATCTCGTCCTGCTCCAGCGAGTTGACGACCTTGATCGAATTGGAAGAGGTGCAGCAGATGTCGCTCTCCGCCTTCACCGCAGCGGATGAGTTGACATAGCAGACTGTAGCCGCATCAGGGTGATCTCTTTTAAAGGCACGAAGAGCGCCCGCGGTAATCATCTCTGACATGGGGCATTTCGCCTCCGGCTTTGGCAACAGAACGGTCTTGTCCGGGTTCAGCACCGCGGCTGACTCGGCCATGAAGTCCACGCCACAGAAGACGATGACCTTCGCATCGGCCTCGACTGCCTTCTGGCTGAGTCCCAGCGAGTCGCCCGTGTAGTCGGCGATGTCCTGCACTTCGCCGCGCTGGTAGTTGTGGGCCAGTATCACGGCGTTCCTCTCTTTCTTGAGCTTCAGAATCTCGTCAGCAAGGCTCATAGCGGTCTCTTTCGGGATGTTGCAGAACCTTGTACCTGCAAATAATTAAACTTATCCGTGACAGTGTCCGACCGCCAGCATCTCCCCTGGTGGCAGGCTCGCACCCGGCCTTGCCGCTCGAATCGCCTGTAACCTATTTTTCTTTGCCCGCGCCATTGTCATGGGGAGTTAGGCATGGTTTCGACGTACGTTGAGGAAGAGCGGCTGCCTGACGATATTAGCCGGAAGATCGAGGCCGCAGAGAAGCTCGAAGGCAACATAGCGGCGACAGACCGGCAACTGGCCGCGAGACAGGACCAGCTATATTCCGGCGACGACGAAGTCTACAGGGCAGTGATCGGAGACGCAAGACGGGACATATCAGTCGCATCGGCCAGGACGGACGGCTGGAAAGCGGAGATCGACCGGCTGGAAAAAGACTTTTCAGAGCTGCGTTCGAAGGCGGACAGGCTCTCTTCGGCGACAGGGACCGGGCATCAGAGGGGCTAAAGGAATTGCGCAGGGAACTGGAAGCAATTCGCTTACGGCTGACGTCCGTCGATGACAGGGTCATGGACATGCTGGACCGGGTGCTGTATATCACCGAACGTCATTAGTCTTCGTTGATAGTAGGTGCGGCTGCCTCCGGCAACTGCCAGGCACAGTGGCGATGACAGGAATAACCATGATCCCCTGCCAGCAGACCATCAATTCGGAGTTATGATTCATGGTGGGATTGCCAATCAGCCATTCTTATCGGAGCGCTCGTGCTGATGATCGTAGCCGTAGCTGTCGTGCGGTCCCTCGTCCACGAGGTGATCCGGTCGTCGAAATAGCGGCATGCCTCGTGCCTATCATCCTGGTCCTGGCGTCGCTCGTGGCGAGAAAGTCAGGACAGCCCGGTGTCAGCAAGCCGTAAACATCGTATATCGCTCGTGTAATCGCGCGCAGCGCCCCTGCGCCCGCGAATCCCTTTTTTGGCATCGACTAATGAGCGAACAGCATGTAGAGCAGTGTCCCCGTGACGAAGGTCTCCATGAACGCGGCCACGAACAGCAGCGGCGCCACCCAGAAGATGAGATCAGCAGCCCTTCCCGGATGTCCCTCCACAGGTGGACCTTCTTGAGTACATGCGCCCGTAACACGTCGAAGCCCAGCTTGAGCCCTATCGCGGCCAGAGGAAGACCATGGGCATCTCGATGATGCCGTGCGGCAGGATGCCGACCATGACGTACAGGAGCCCGGCCTTCGCCAGCGTGGCGCCGACCACGATGCCGATGACGACCCCGTTGGCCATCATGAAGAGCAGCGGGGCGATGCCGAGGGCGAGGCCCAGGACGACGACCAGGAAGCATTTGATCACGTTATTCTCGAAGATGCCGAACATGAGCTGGATGGCCGAGGTCTGCTTGAGCGGGCCGACCTCCTCCTTGAAGCCCGTGATCGTCTGGTCAGTGAACGATGGCGACATTACTGCGACCATGTAGCCTAACGCCATGAAAATGGCAAACACTGCCACTACCGTCAGTATGTACCAACGCAACTTGTAGGTATAGTCGAGGAAATCCCTCGCCCCTGGAATCTTTTTATTGAACGCCATAGCATCCCCAACCTGGAAGCCGACGCACAGGGCCGGCCGATAAAATAATTACCACAAAAATAGAATAAATTGTCTATTATATTTATAGTGATGTGCCGCTTATTACGGTGACCACAAAGGCACAAAGGGAATCAAGACACAAAGATAAGTCCTGAAAGAAATACGGTAATTAAGGTATCATTTAAGACCCTTATATTATCAGGCAAGTGTCAGGAGCTTCGCGAAAAACCAGCTGGCTGATTATGTCAGGAAATATACTATCTCCATAGTGATGTAGCTCTCGACGAACGCGGCGACCAGCAGCAGCGGCAGCACCCATACGGCGAAGATCGCGATGCCATCCGTCAGCTCCCGTCGCACGTCGGCCGGCTGCCTGAACAGGGTCATCAGCACGCAGTAGCCCAGTCGCAGCCCGATGGCCGCAGAGAGCGCCATCATCGGCAGCTCGAAGATGCCATGCGGCAAGATCGCTGCCACCGTGAACAGCAGCCCGGCCTTGCCGGCTGCCGCGCCGCCGACCAGGCCGATCATGAGCCCGTTGTCGAAGGCGATCAAGAGCGGTATCAGCCCTATGGCGAGGCCCAGCAGGACCATGACCAGGCAGATGATGCTGTTATGCACGAACAGGTTGATCATCAGGCTGAACGACGATTCCGAGTCGATGTCGGCCATCTGGCTGGCCACGAGGCTGACGATCTTCTCCGTCTCGTCAGGCATCGTCGCCGCGAAGACGGCCCCGATCAAAAAGGATAGCAGCATGAGCAGTGCTATGGCATAGACGAAGTACCTGATCTTGTATACATAGGCCGCGAAATCCCGCGGCCCCGGAATGAAGCCCTGGATCATGTCTGTACGAAAGTCAGCTCGAGCGTGTTCCGTATGCCCGGCCCGAAACCGAGCACCAGCAGCACGAACTTGACCGCATAATAAAGCTGCGGGTCATCCTTGAAATACTTCTCGATGATAAAGATCACCGGGATGAAGACCGCCAGCTTCAGCACGTACATGACCGCGGCCGAGCCGGCAAAGTTGATGAAGAAGACCGGCACCACGTGCTTTTCCGCGAAGCCTCCGACCAGATCGATGGCCGTGAACGTCGAGGAGGCATCGAACATGTGCGCCCCGAGGATGGCCACATTGAGCTTGTTCGTCAGGAAATCCCATTTGAACTGCCGGGCGAGCAGGTAGATGCCGCCCGTAAACGCGGAGGCCAGCAGCACGATCGCGACGGGCGCCCACCACGCGCTGCTGAAGTGCTTCGTGGACAGCAGGGCCAGCACGACAATGATACCCGCGATGCCCGTCCAGAAATAGGGCTTCGAGTAGTCCTTTATGTCCCTGTGCGCTAATCCCAGGCAGGTGAGGAGCACGGTGGCCGTGATGACGAACGCCAGGACATAGACCAGCGGAGTGATGAACAAGTAGCTGAACGGCGGCTGGAGGCAGGCCCACGTCCTGGATGACGCGGAGCGACGCGCCCAGGAGGATGTAGGGTGCCGTGGAGATGACAAAGCGTTCATCGAGCCTGATTTTGAGAATATCCATTAACTTTAATATGAGCAAAGAGGCTAATACCAAGGATAATAGCATAGGTGACCGTGTTGACGGGGTTGTAGCCTTCGCCGAGTACACGATCGGATGGATGTAGTATTTGTCGATGAACTGGCCGATGTCGAAGTCCATGTTCTCACCTGGGGTGTTATAACGAGCAATTCTGATATAAACGTATCCAAGCACAGCGAGAAATGGATGCAACTGCCACGCAACGTGATCGCCGGACCCGGCGCCATCCGCAGCGTGGGCGACCTGTGCCGCAGCATGCGCCTCAAGGGACGTGCGCTCATCGTCACCGGAAAGACGACGAAGCACATCGCCGGGCGAGCCGCGGCCGACAGCCTCCGGGCCGGCGGCTACGACGTGGACTTCCTGGTCGTCGACGAGGCCACCATGGCCAACGTCGAGAAGGCTAAAGCGATGGCGAAGGAGACGAAGGCCGACTTCATGCTCGGGATCGGCGGCGGCAAGGCCATCGACATCGCCAAGCTCGCCTCGACACAGCAGGACATGTTCTTCGTCAGCGTGCCGACGGCTGCGTCGCACGACGGCATCGCCTCTTCCCGTGCTTCGATAAAGCACGACGGCGAGACCGTCTCGATACAGGCCGAGGCCCCGCTGTGCGTGATCGCCGACACTGACATCATCGCCCGGTCGCCGTACAGGCTGCTGGCCGCAGGATGCGGCGACGTGATCTCGAACTACACGGCAGTGCTGGACTGGCGGCTCGCCTCCCGGCTCAGGAACGTCTATATTTCCGAGTACGCGGCGGCCCTGTCTATCATGACCGCACAGATTATCATGGACTCGGCACCCCAGATCAGGCCAGGGCTGGAGGAATCGGTCGGACAGGTAGTCAAAGCACTGGTCTCCTCGTCCGTCGCCATGAGCATCGCAGGCTCGTCTGCACCGGCGAGCGGCAGCGAGCACAAGTTCTCGCACGTGCTCGACCGTATTGCGCCGAAGCCCGCTCTACACGGAGAACAGTGCGGCGTCGGCACTATCATGATGATGTACCTGCACGGCGGCGACTGGCAGAACATCCGCAACGCGCTGCTGACGATCGGCGCGCCGGTAGACGCAAAGGGACTGGGCATCGAGGACAAATACATCATCCAGGCGCTGACCGAAGCCCACAAGATCCGGCCGGAACGCTACACGATTCTGGGCGATACGGGCATCACAAAAGAGGCTGCCGTCAACGTGGCTAAGGCTACCGGTGTCATCGAATAATTTTTTTAGCTATCATCGCAGGTTAGCAATATCAGAATTTGCTCCGGGTAGAATATTCGATATGTCCAAATATTGACATACTTGTTCGTCTTTGTACCAGTCGCGGTGCGACGCCCGTGCTTGCTTCTTGTAAAAAGCATACCGGTCAATAGCCTAATACTTCCCATTCTAATCGCGGTGCGACGCCCGTGCTTGCTTCGCCGCACGTGCTACTACGGGTTTTTCCGGTGTTCCGGTGTCGGGCGACGGGCTCGCACCTTCGTCGACACTTCTCGCTTCGCTCGAAGAGTCTCCTTTGCAAGCCCTGAAAAACGCGCTTTCAGCAGCGTTTTTCACACCCGCCACCTCCACACCCCTCGCACAGCTACGCGTGCGAGAGGGCAAGCCGAAAAAACCCTCCGCCTTCCGCGGAGAAGCACAGGCTACCCATACCAACAATAGTACAGGCATCGATCCAATACTAGTCCGTACGTGTAGCCTTTGCTTCTCCGCGGTCCGCGGAGGGTTTTTCTGGCCGAAGGCCCCTCGCACGCTATGCGGTGCGAGGGGTGCGGAGGCGGCCGGGCAATGAACGCTGCCGAAGGCGCGTTGCTTAGCGCTTGCGAAGCGGTCGAGTCCGGCGCAGCGAAGCGCAGCCGGGCACGTCCGGCGAGGGTGCGAGCGCGGCCCGGACGGCGGAGCACCGGAAAAACCCGGAGTAGCCCATGCAGCGCAGCACGCATGGGCGTCGCAGCCCGGAAAAACCCGGAGTAGCCCATGCAGCATCAGCGGCATGGGCGTCGCACCGCGAATAGTATTGGAAAGTTTTGCTTTGCTATCCTGATGGCATGGCAGCAAAGACGACGCACTGCGATTGGTCTGAAAAAGAAATTGTTTGTCGGCTTACAGGCGACAGGATAGAACTGGTGCTTCGATAGACGCGCCCTCGTTGAAATGCTTGAGGGCAGCGTGCTTCTACGGCGGGTTCGCTTTGCATTTCACTAGTATGTCGTCAGCCGGCTGATTACGTCCATCCGGGTAATCATGCCCTTTGGCCGGCCGTCTTCCGTGACCAGCAGCCTGCCAACTTTGCTCTTGTTCATCAGCGATACCGCTTCATACATAGGCTCAGCGGAGTCTATGGAGATGACGTTGTGCGTCATGAACTCGGTGACCTTGTGATCATCCTTGCCAGAGGCAACGGCCCTGCCGATATCTGTGTAAGTGATCATGCCCACGATCTTCCCGCTGTCGTCGACCGGGGCGCCATGGATGTCGTTCTTCGCGAACGTGATCAGTGCGTCCTTAATCGAAGCGTTGACGGGAACCGTGATCAGCCTGTGGTTGATGTAGTCGCGCACCGGCTTTTTCGGGATAGAGATCATTTCGGTGATGCTGAGCAGCACTACACCGCTGATATCGTCTCTGCCCACAACGTCGCCGCGGACGACCAGCTTGTTCACCGGCGTCGGGCCGACCTGTACGGAATCGCCCACCTCGAAGTTCCTGATGTCGCCCAATATCTTGATGCTTGCCCGGCAGGTGTCCGGGTGCCGGACCGTGTTCAGGTCAATCTCCGCCACGTTGGTATTCGGCACGCGCTCGCCGTTCCGGAAGATGGCCACGTCGGCCTCGTGCTCCACGGCCGTCAGGTTCAGCGCCTGGTAAGCCGAGCCCGTCGCCTTGTAGCCGCCCTTCGGCCCCGGAACGCCTTCTACCAATCCAAGCGCCTTCAGCGACTGCATCTGGTTCCGTACAGTCCCCGGGTTGCGATCAATCCGCTCGGATATCTCCTCGCCTTTGATCGCCCGGCCTTTCTCGCGGAACAGGTTGATGAGCGCCGAAAGAATTTCTCTCTGGATAACAGTTAACTCTACCATTCTACCACTTCTACCCTCAATGAGATAAATGTAAACGTAATGATCATCGATCTAACTTAACTTATTATAATGTTTTTTCGTTATATACTTTACCCGGACGGCAGACAAAAGGATGATCCGGCGCCTTCAGTAAGCCTATATATCATGATGTCATAACCTAACCTGAGGGTTATGGGAAAGGTTTCTGACGAGCTGCCCCACGGCCACTATGTCGTGCCGTTCTCGCAGGCAGTCAAGTTCCACGGCCACGTTTGCCCTGGCCTGGCCATCGGCTACTATGCCTCTCACATCGCTATGTGCTGGCTCGCCACGGAGAAGTCCCCGGACGACGAGGTCTATGCCGTCCTCGAAAGCGCGGGCTGTGGCGCTGACGCTGTGCAGGCGATCACGGGCTGTACTATCGGCAAGGGCAACCTGATTATTCACGACAACGGCAAGCAGGTCTACACGTTCGGCATCCGCGGCCGCCAGAAGGCCATTCGCATCGCGTTGCGGCCAGAGTTTATCGTGGACCGGCTCGACCCCGGGCTGCAGGAGCTGCGCGATAAGGTATCGGCGGGTTCGGCCACTGTCGAAGAGGTCGATGATCTGCGCCGCCGGATCGAGCGCGTCTGCCGCACAATTCTCGAGAGCCCCGGCGAATCGGTGTTCGAGGTAAAGGAGATAAATTGCAAAGAGCCGGAACGGGCCGGCAGTGTCGGCTCTGTCGTATGCTCGAAATGCGGCGAGCCCGTATCGGCCGCAAAGGCAAAGAAGGCCGGTAACCGGGTCATCTCTGTCCCGAGTGCGGCAAAACGAAGTGGTCTCTCTGTCTCTTATTTTACCGGTCAATCTGGTGCCCAGGGGCCTGTCGGCAATGAGCGGCGATGTGGCCTAATAGTAAACTTTTATCCTTGCGTCTGTCCATCCAACTCTAAATAGCGGTCACCATGAAAATCGACACTCACCTGCACACCACCTGCTCCGACGGCCGGAAGACGGTCGCCGAACTCTTCCGGATCGCCTCCGGCCTCGGGATCGAACTCATGGCCGTCACCGATCACGACACTCTCGCCGCCTACCCGGAAGCGTTCGCAGAAGCAGAGCGCTATAAAATCTCGTTGGTGCCCGGCATGGAACTGTCCACGAGGGACGAGGGCGGCAACAAAGACGTGCATGTGGTAGGCCTGAAAGTAGACATGGACTACGCCCCGCTGCGCCGGGAATTGGAGAAGCTCGCGGAAGCCCGGATCGAGGCCGGAAAAAGCTGCTTGACAGGCTGAACGCATATCTCTCGGTGAAACACGAAGGCTGGCAGCCTGTCCGGTTCGAGGACGTGCGTGGCCGGGTGACCGGGAACATCGTGGGCAAGCCGCACATCGCCGCCGCCATCATCGAAAACGCGACGAAGGCAGGCCTGACGGTCAGCGAGGAAGAGCTTTACCGTCTCTTCAAGACGCCCGGCATCGAGTCAAAGAAAGCCTACGAGCTGACCATGGAGGAATGCATTGACTTAATCGGCCGCGCCGGCGGCGTGGCCGTGCTGGCCCACCCCTGCGAATACGCTCAACCCGGCGAGGCCATGGAAAGGTTCGCCCGACTCGGCGGCCAGGCCACGGAACTGTGTAAGTACCGCTATAAGATGAAGATACACGCCATCAACACGCTTGAGCCCGTCTACCGGCCTGCGGTAGAGCGATGTATGAACGATCAGGTCGTCACGCTGGCACGCAAGTACTGCCTGAAGCTCACCGCCTCGTCGGACTACCACGGCAAGGTCGGCGAGCCGGGCATGGAGACCGGCGAGTACGGCATAGACGTGGGCTGGCTCATGGAATAAACGCCGCTATTTTTTCACCGCATCGCCGCGCTGCGGCTGTGACTTGATGCTGCTCCGCCGGGACCCGGGGCCGATGTTCCTTAACAACGAAGCGATAGCCGCACAGACCGCGATAATGCCGCCGGTGACGATCGTGATCGTGACCGCGTTGATGAACAGCGAGTTGCCGGCCAGGACGCCGCCCGGCGTCGAGAAGTCGATGCCCTCAATGGAGCCGAACTGGAGGGAGATAGAAACGGCCGCCACCGATACGCCCAGCGTGAACCCGAGGTTCCGGACGGTCGCAGTGACGTTGGACGCGATGCTCAGTTTTTCCCGCGGCAGCGAGGACATAAGCCGGTGTTGTTGGGGCTCTGGAACAGCGCGCCGCCGACGCCTAGCAATATCATCGCGACGAACATGACCGGGACGCTGATGATGTAGGCCGCATAGCCCATGATAAAGAGGCCGAGGGACACGATTCCCACCCCGGCCGGTGCTATAATACCGCGAGTGGTGCTTGTCGTACAGCCATCCGCCTACCGGAGCGCCGACAACCATGATCAAGGGCACGACCAGCATGAACATGCCGACCTGTGACTGCGTGAAGCCAAGCACGCCCTGGAAGTAGAAGGGGCTGCAGACATTCATCATGAAGTTACCGATGAAATACAGTATCATGCTCACGCAGGGCAGCACGAACAGTTTCACCCGGAAGATGCTCAAGTCAAGCAACGGGTCTTTCGTGCGACGTTCCACGAAGACGAACGCGGCCAGCGCCACGGCGAAGACCGCCACGAGCGCGTAATCGAATGCCGTGAGCGAAGCCGTCCCCGCGAGCTGGTTCAAGAAGACCACCAGCGCGACCACGGTGATAATCAGCAGCGCAGCCCCAGGTACGTCCATCCTGAACCGCTTCGCACGGTGCTCGTGCACGCGCAGGAACTTGAGCGCGAAGACAAATAGAACGATGCCGATGGGCACGTTGATCAGGAAGATGTACTCCCAGCCCAGCGCCTGCGTGATGGAAGCCGCCAGGATGGGCCCGACGATGCTGCCCACGGCCACGGTCGAGCCGATATAGCCCATCGCCCTGCCCCGCTCGTCCGCCGGAAATGCCTGGAAGATGATGGCTGCACTGATGCTGAACATCATCGCGCCACCAATGGCCTGCAGGATACGGAATCCTACGAGCATGGTCAGGCTGGTGCTCAGGCCACAGGCCAGCGAGCCCAGCGTGAAGATGCCAATGCCTGCGGTGAACATAGGCACACGGCCCGTGAAGTCGGAGACCTTGCCGCAGATGAGCAGCAGGCTGGTGATCGTGAGCAGGTAGGCAGTGGTAATCCACTGCGAAGCGGTCAGGTCCACGCTGAAATGCGAGGTCATCGTCGGCAGCGCGATGCTGACCACGATGCCGTCCAGCACCGACATGAAGATGCCCGCCAGCACGATAACCATGATGATATAGCGGTTCCGGTATGCCTGCCCGGTGATCTTCTCCTGTTCTGCGGCCGAGTGCTCCATCGATATCGATATAGCTAAGGACACATAGCGGAAATACTTTACTGCTGTCCCGTCAGCCGATAGCAAGCGACACGGGAAGCCCGAAGAGAAACGCCCGATATCCTCTGCCTCTTCGTTGATAAGCTCTCCTGTCGTGTCATCAAAGGACTCGAACGGGCTCACCATGATATTCATCTTCCTGCCCCGGCGCTCATATCTCCATACGCCTGCCGCAATGCCGTCGACCAGCACGACGGGGACGGTCTGGCCGCCATGATAGACTTCGCTCATATATCTTTTCGGGACGAGACATTTGCGATCGGCATATCCCAGGACAAGGGTATCAAAGGCCGGAAGAAGATTAACGACCTTACAGCCATGCGCCGGTTTTTCCAGCGACTGGTACAGCGATTTCGGCGACCGGAGAGTACGATCACCCACCCTGATCTCCTGTAAAGCCTCCCTGTCAACGGCCAGCTTCCACCCCTTCCTGGCATCGGCCACAGGCAGCCCTGACCAGGCGGAGAAGTCCTGCGGGCTTGCCGGCCCATAGCCCTGCAGGTACCGGATAGCCAGTCCGGCCAGCGCCTCTTCGCCAGTTAAAACTTTTTGTTTTCCGGTCCATTCGCTGACAAGTCCATATGTCCATTCGCCTTCCGGAGTGTCCGGGCCTATGCATACGAGGCCTGTGAGGGCTGCATAAGCGACGAGATGGTATGGCGCCTGTGTTTTTCGCTCGATGCCAATGCCATGCTCGATCAGCGCATCTGTCAGCGCGTCTCTGGTCAACGGCCCCTCATCGGCGAGGATTGTCCCCATTACTTCCAGGCCGCGAGAAATCTTCTCGTCGTCCAGCCCCAGTTCCAGGCGCCTTCTCCTGCCTTTCGCCAGTATGAAGGGGCCCAGGAGCGAAACCATCCAGCCGAGATCATTTGAGTCTACGAGATGTATCGTCCCGCGCATAGCCCACGTGCGCACAAGGGTGCGGTTTTCCATCGCCCGCTTAACATCGGCAGGCTCAAGCCCTTTGATACGGGCACGCAGAGAGAGCATCATGGCGGGCCCGGACTGGGCGTTTACACCGCCGAGCGATCGAACGACGGCGGCGAGGCTATCGACGGGGGCTTTTTGGTGCAAATGCTGGGCGCAAATGCGCATGGCCCGTACCTGCTCCGGAGATATGTTCGCCGTATCATCTCGATACATAGATATTCTTTTTATGACCGATCGTGTATTTAGACAAGACGCTGCATGAGCAAAAAGGGATAAAGCGACAGGATGTCTTAGAAACATTTCGCCGGACATGCATGGCAAAGGCCCGACACGCTGGACAGTCGGGAGATCGCCATAGCGGCGTTGTGAGGATGTCTCAGAAGGCGCGTCGATCGACACGCCCTGGCAAAGGCTCGGGACACGCTGGACAGTCGGGAGATCGCCATAGCGAGGATGTCTCAGGAACACTTCGGATCGGACACGCATGGCAAAGGCTCGGGACACGCTGGACAGTCGGAGATCGCCATACGCGTTATGTGTCTTAGCCCTGGTTCTGGCCGTGCGATACCTGTATGCCAGCGACAACGGCTTTTATCGCGGGCTTTACCTTTGTCCGGCCACACTGCTGGTCATCATGCTGGTTTTCCTCGCATTCGATGTCTGGAAACGGGTGAGATGATCGGGCAAACAACGGCTTTGCCTGCTGTAGACGATTCCCGGCGTGACCCGGGCCCGGCAGCTATAAAAAATGGCAATGTCGTGCTATCGCGTGCTTAACATTATCTCGACACTGCCGTCAGTTTTCAATGGTGGTAATATGAAGCTCGCAGTAATAATCGTACTGGCGGCGGTCCTCGTATTTTTCACGGGAGTCGCCACCGCAGGCACGGCGCAGGTGCTCATTAAGGACTTTAAGTTCCAGCCGGACAGCATCACGATACAAAAGGGAGATACGGTCACATGGACCCACCCGGGTTCGGCAAGCCATACGGTGAAATTCGCCGACTCGGAGTCGCCCGTCCTGAAGAACGGGGCAACGTACTCGAAAACGTTCGACCAGACCGGCACATTCGACTATAGTTGTGGCATCCACCCTTACATGAAGGGCAAGGTCATCGTAAGGTAAGCCTGATTTCCGGAGGACTATCGGGGGTGCTTTTTACTTTCCCCCATTCCTTTTTTGATCTGGCATTTTCCGGATATACTCGCGGTATCGCAATAGAACCCGTGTTCTGGATTATCCTTAAAAATATGATTTACAGATGGCAAGGTTTATTAATATCACAGGTCGATGGGTTATAGAGCGTGAATGAACTTGAAATGTCCCGAATGTAACACCGAAAGCGTGTTCCTGACGTATGTGAACGTCGGCCAGCGCAGGGGCGGCAGCTCGACCCGGCTGGCTCAGTACAGGTGTCCCAAGTGCGATCAAATATTCGAAAAGCGGCGATAGCGCAGCCGGACGTAAGTCCGGGGACAACAGGTACGATCACAAATTAATATCTGACACGCAGCACAAAACGCTTTTTATAGGCCCACAACCCGGCATCCTTTTACGCCAGATCGCAGGAAATCAGGTATTCTTCCGGCAGCAGGCCCGCATATTGCAACGACTGCTTCCCGAAGCACAGGGCGGCCAGGCCGCCCGGGTATTAAAAAGGAAAACTATACGGTGAAATACGAAGACCGATTGACTTCGCATACACTCTTTTACTGTCTGACTTTTGCCCGGCGTCTGCCGGATGGGACGACCCCTAAAAGCGGAATCCTATGTTCGTCACCGGCAGGAGGTCTTTATCATCGCTTTCCGCGATCTCTTCGTAAACGGACTTTTCAATGTCATCCGTTTCATCGGTCGCCGCCGCAGGCCTGCTGACGGGCGCCAGCCCTTTCTTTTGTCTTTTGGCATAGCAAAAGAAGCTGGTGAAGACATCCATGTCATTGATGACAATTAATTCACGGTTATAGGGTACGACAGAAATAAATGTCAAAACGTTAACCTCATCTTTTCCAGTTAATATAATATGATGCCGGGTATGGGTATATACTTTGGCAGAGGGATAAAAGCCCGACACCGATTTCAATCTTTGCATAATGTCCAGGCGCTCGCATATCTGTGAAATTTACTCTGTCCGGAGCGCTTCTATCGGATCCAGTTTAGCAGCCTGGCTTGCAGGGTAAAAGCCAGCTATCACGGTGGTCAGAATGCCGAAGCCGACGCCGATGACGATATTTTGTGGCGTCATGGCTACCGGTATGTCGGCCACGCGGCCGATAACTGCGGACAGGAGAGCGGCGCCAGCCACCCCGAAAACCCCGCTGAACATGCCCAGCGCGGCGGACTCGGTGATGAAGATCAGGCGGATGTCCCCTCTCGTGGCGCCTACGGCTTTCATCAGCCCGATCTCCTTCACCCGTTCCTTGACAGTCAGCAGCATCACGTTCATGATGCCGATCCCTCCCACGACCAGGGATATGGCCGAGATCGCGGTCAGCACGAACGTGATCATGTCGAAGATGTCGGTGACCGTCCCCGCCAGCGCCTGCGCCGACATCACCGAGTAAGCCTCGTCGCCGTGGATGGACGCCAGTGTCCTGTTTATGTTTTCGGCCGTGGCCTCGACGTCTGTCACGGACGAGGCTTTGACCACGATGGACGTATAGTTCTTCGCGCCGTCGATCTTTTTAAAGCCTGCCATTGTCATGAATATCGCGCCGTTCGGGTTCCCGGACACCGACGACGTATTTATCTCCCGCAGCACTCCCACGACCTCGTATGTCTGCGAGACGCCCCAGTTCGAATTTAAGATCGTAATATTAGAGCCCGTTCTTACCTCGTCTGCGAACGTATCTCCGGCTATGCTGCTGCCGATCACCACGGCGTTCGTATCCGAGGGCGACAGGAACCTGCCAGACCGGATCATGTCAGCGTACCTGCTCATGCCGGGGATGATGGCCTTCGCCTGTTGCACGTACTCGGAATCGTTCAGGTAAACGACCTCTTTGGGAACGCTAATCTCAGGATAGACGGCGGCCACGCCGGACGTATTGCGTAGAAGCTGCACGTCCCTGTCCGTGAAGTGTGCCGGCGGCAGGTGCGTCTTCTCGACTTTGCCCTTGTCGGTGAGGATCGACCCTATGCCGGTGTACGTGTTAGGAGACACGACGATAGTGTCCGTCTCGATGTTGCTGAACCGCTCCTTGAGCCCGTCGAAGACGCCGGCGCTGACGGTGAGCAGCGCGATGATCGCCGCGACGCCTATGATAATGCCCAGACATGAGAGTAACGTCTTGAACTTGTTGTCCCGGTAGTCGGAGATCGCGTACCAGAGGACATCGGATAGTCTCATACGATGGCCCCACAGAAAAAGGATTTCACTATCAGCGAGGGCTGACGTCTGTCGATCGACTCTGATAATGGGGATAAACGTTTTTGCATTGCTATACAATAGTTAATTTGGCAATGGTTCAAATATTATTTGGTCAAGGGGATTGCATCTACAAAGGTGGCCGAAAAAGATCGGGCAATATGAACATTGCTGCCTGATCAGCTAATTATAACTTTATTTTCCCCTGCTTAAATTTTACCCTGAATTTTTCCGGCCATATCTGGGCCATATATTCCGTTATATCGATGTTTTCCCGTATAATTTTTGCCGGGACACCGCCGACAAGACAATTATCCGGCACATCACGTATGACAACTGAGTTAGCGGCGATCACGACGTTATTTCCAATCTTTATGCCGCCAAACAACTTAGCACCCGGGGCGATATATACATTATTTCCTATGACTGGAACGCCTTTGCTATAGGCGATGGTGACTTGATGCGCAATAAAACAATTTTTTCCAATCCTGGCCATTTTATTAATGACTACGCCCATGCCGCCATATCCAAAGATCGTGTTACTGCCAATATCCGTACGATAGGGTATCCAGCAACGACAGATAAAAAAGTTGAAGTAAGTCAATAATTTTGGCAATAGTGGTATGTGCCAACGATATAATTGATTTGATAATCGATAAATTTGTAAGCCTATCATCCAAAGACCCATTCGGTAAAATTGTCCGTTTTTGTTTTTTATATGGTTTCTTTCAATCATTATAAATGATTCTATCGATTGTCTACAAGAATTAGTGATAGTAAGTTAATAACCCATACTGCCAGATCATTTATAGAAAGTCTTACAAAAAAGTAAAGCGCCCCCAGGGGGATTCGAACCCCCGTCTAGAGCTCCGGAGGCTCCAAGGATGTCCACTACCCTATAGGGGCAAAGCAAAATGCTGCTGCGATGATAATAGACATACATAGATATAAACTTTGAGTTTCATTTTCAGGCCTGGCGATAATTAAATATTATAAAGCTCTAATAGTAGTAGAACTCGAGGTATGCGGGCTTGGATTTATTAAAAGCGTTGCGAAGCGCGGCATGGGAACGCATTTTCATTATCGCCCTGATTATCCTGATCCTGTTCGGGCTGGCAACGAAGCTGTACCTGTCGACAAAACTGACCTTGAACAGCGATACCGTAGGCATCGGCCTGGAATCGATGGAGATCGGCCGGCATGGAAATTACCTGCTGAGCGGGTACTATGTCACCGCCGCGGATACCTTCTTTTTTACCGAGCTGATCCCGTTCCAGCTCATACCCCAGGTCCTGACTAACTATGATCCGCTCGCGTTGAAACTGGTCGTCTTCGTCATTTTCCTGCTGAACCTGCTGGTCCTCTCGTACATCGTATATTTCGTCTCGGGCAGCTACATTTCCGCACTGCTGTTTGCGGCCCTTGCCGCTAACATTCCCGCGGATGGCTACTGGCAGTTTGCGATGCCGACGACCCACAATGCGACGATCCTGTTCTGCGGTATCGTCCTCGTCCTGCTGCTCTATCTGCACAGGCAACAATCGGCCGGGCCGGAAAAGCCTGAAAATCGAAAGAAACCGCAGGTACCGGCAGCCAAAGTCCCCTGGAAGTACCTGTTGGTCCTGCTCGTGCTCGTCTTTACGACGGCCTTATCCGACACCATCTTTCTTGTCTGGCTCATCGTCCCCTTCCTCCTCGTTTACATATTCTTCTACAAGCACAAAAACGACCTCCTGAACAAGACCATGACAGCGATCGCAGTCCTTTCGGCCGCGGCATATGTCATCAAAACATACCTGATCCCCGACTGGGTAGCACAACCGTTCGTGATCCGGGACCTGTCGGATATACTCAATATCAACCTGCCGTTGTTCTTTAAAGCCCAGGCGTCATTCCTGAATAAGCCCCTTTTCGACATATCGGCGGGGTCGTTCACGCCCGGGCTGATCGAAATCATATCGATCGTCGCATTTGTCGTAGTGATCGCATACGCGATATACGGTATCAGTAGCGAGGGGCCGGGCAGGAAACAGTTTTTCTACCTGATCATGGCCGCATCGATCGCCGTGATGTTCCTTGCATTCCTGGTTTCGGAATACGCGAGGGATCTCGGCGGGTCACGCTATCTGACGTTCACCGCCCTCGCCGTCCTGATGGTCGTCGCGGTCTCATACAACAAGAAGTACCCGTTGTTCGGCCTGGCCGTGCTATTGCTGCTGATCACCTCGGCCTTTTTTACCATTACGTTTGTGATGACCGCCAGTCTGGCGCCCAATGCGAACGAATATGCCCTCATCGATTATCTCGAGGCTAACAACCTCACAGTCGGTTTCGGCACATACTGGGACTCGAACGTGGTGACCTACCTGTCCGGCGAGGCTGTCACTATCAGATCGGCCGACTACGCGGGAGGTCATATCTATTTCGAACACTGGCTGAACTGTGAACGGTGGTATCAGAACCTCCCGTCCAGGGCATTCATCATACGCGAAAACGCTTCGATCAGTAGCAGCGATCGGGAAGGGTTCAACGCTTTATTGAAAAACCTGAACGCGTCGGCGCCCCTGTATTATGGCCAGTACGACATTTATCCGTACAACGTGACCGGTTAGGCGGGCTGTCACTTCCGGTCGAGATCGCTTAAAACCGACTTCGCCCAGGCTTTGATATCCTCGATGTATGCATCCGGGCTGTCAGTGCGCACGTCCAAAACGGTCATCGACCACATGATCCCCGGCGGCTTTTCGACAGGAGGCGTACGGCGTTTCACCGGTACGGCACCCGGGAACGTTTTCCTGGTACGTTTCAGCAGGTCAGGCCCCGACAGGTTTTC
The DNA here is from genome assembly GCA_963769045.1 of uncultured Methanocellaceae archaeon. Classification (GTDB taxonomy): domain Archaea; phylum Halobacteriota; class Methanocellia; order Methanocellales; family Methanocellaceae; genus Methanocella_A. The sequence goes on along the minus strand of CAVYKK010000024.1, from coordinate 57,862 downwards.
CTCGACGATCGCACGCAGTGATGATCGCATCCACTCCAGTGCCTCTTCAGAAAAAGCGTCCGGGTGCTGGATGTTAAAACAGATGACCGTTATGTGATGCACCGCGCCAAAAACTGCGGGCTGCTCGAATTCGAGCGCCAGCATTTCCTCATATTTCTCCCTGCACCCGATCGTGCCGCACCATACGCAGGCGGTATCGGCATCGCCCGGGCCCATTAAGAATAAGCCTTCTTGATCAGGTCGAGCGCGTTCTGCACGCCCAGCGCCACGCCTTCTACCTCGATGCCGCCATGGCCTTTGGCGCCGTCGCCGACGACGAACAGGCCTCTCACCGGCGTGAGGTTGCCGAGGTCGTAGCCTGACGTGACGCGGTTTACCGGCCAGTCGTCATGGTAGGACTGGACCATGAGCACGGAGTACTTCTTCCCGGCAAACATCTTCTTGATGTCCTGCAGGCCGAGCCTGATCTCATTTTGCACATCGTTGGTCAGCATCGTCTGGTGGGACATGGTCAGGTGCATGCCCTCCGGGGCCAGCGACGGGTCGACCTGTGTGACTTCGTTGATGCCGTTGATGCGGTCAGAAAGCGGGGTGAACAGGACACCGGGGTGGCCTACGAGCGGCTCCTCCGCGGCGAGGCAGATCTTGATGCCTGCCGAGGGTTTTACTTTGTCAAGCACTGCCGTATACTTCGGCTCGTGGTATTTCCGGTCGTACATGCCTGTGGTCAGCCGGTGGCCGATGTCCGAGACCACGAGGTCGGCGGGGATTGTCTCTCCGTTGACAGCGACGCCGGTGGCCTTTCCGTCCTCTACCCTGATCGAGTCGACCTTCGAGCTCAGCAATATCTTCCCGCCGTTTGCCTCGATGACACGGGCCAGGGCGTCGACGACGCCGCTGCAGCCGCCCATGGGCACGCCGGGGGTGCCGAGCTTCTGTATGTTTTTCATGATGGTGACAATCTCGGAGGCCGGAGTGTTCGCTGCCGTGGTGGACAGCGACCAGCCGCAGGCGCTGTCGGCCAGCCTCATGATCTCGGGGTCGTGCAAAGCGATGTCCGCCCCGGTGCCCTTCTTCGAGCCCATCAGTTTTATTATGGCAACGGGTACTTTGGCCTGCGCTACCGGCGAGAGCAGTTCCTTGAAGTTCATAAAAGACACCTGTCTGTTGTCCTTCGTCATCCAGGTAGCAGGGGGGTCAGACCTGACGATCTCTACTTTCGCGCCGACCCGTTTTATCAGCTCTGCAAGCGGCCCTGTCGGCCCGTGGGGTATCATGTGGAACGCGCCGGTAGAAAGCTGGAAACCCTTGTATGGCAGGTTAGTAAAGCGGCCGCCGTACATGTCGAGCTGCTCTAAAACCTGGACATCATGCTCCTTCGAGAGGGCTGCAGCGGCGAGCAGGCCGCCGAGGCCGGCGCCAATGACGGCAATCTTCATTTCAGTCCTCCCTGATGGCGCCAAGTGGGCAGTACCCTTTGCAGGTGCCGCAATCCGTACATTTCCCGCCGATGACGCTGACGCCGCACGTCTGGATGGCGTCGACCGGGCAGAAGACCTTGCACTGCCCGCATCCTACGCAAGCTTCCGTAATCCTCAAGGTAAAACCCTTCGTTTTTAACGCTATCCTACTTATAATGCTTTTCGGCTATTTCCTGTCCGACCCATTTGTTGCCATCGCAGGACATCTTCACGGCGTGGGCGCTTTTCTGTGCCTTGCGGCGTGCCGCTTCCACGGTGTCTGCCGTCGATAGCACGACCCCCATGCGCCGTTCCTCGTAGCACTCGGGCTTGCCGAACAGGAGTACGCTCGTGTTGGGCGAGTAGGCGCCCGCGACCTGGTACTGGGGATACCAGCATTCCGTGTGCGAGAGAATAACGTGCGAAGCCGCCTTCGACCGGGGCTCGATCACGTCGCCGTCCCAGACGATGGGGATGCCGAGGACCGCCTTGGCATGGAGCGCAAACTCGGAGTAGCCCAGCGGCATGCTGGCCATGGTGACCAGGCCGGTATCGTGCGGCCTGCAGGCCGTCTCGTTGGCGTAGACCTTGCCTGCCTTCGTATCCACGAACATCTCGTGGGCGAACAGGCCGAAGCCGCCGAGCTTGTCCATGATGCGCGCGGCATAGTCATAGCTCTCTTTCTCCAGCTTTTGTATCTTCTTGTCCTCGCCCTCCACCCACGGGTGCCATGACGAGTGATAGTCGCCCTCGATCTGGTAGTGGCCGAGCGGGCGGAGGAACTTTGTCTCGGGCTTGCCCTTCTCGTTCAGGTAGCGGACCGAGAGCACGGTCGTCTCGATGTCGAAGTCGATGAATTCCTCCACAATAATCTTGTCAGACGACCCCCGGGCTTTCTTAGCCTGCTCAAACGCCTTCTCCACGTCCTTCGAGCTGTTGAGGAAATAGGAGCCCTTACCGCTGGAAGACTGGATGGGCTTGGACACGCAGGGGAACCCGATCTTCTTACACGCCGCCTTGAAGCTCTCCAGGTCGGTAGCGTACGCGTACTTCGAGGTCCTGGCGCCGGTCGACGCGATCGCTTCCCTGAGACGCTCGCGGTGCATCGCCGTCCAGACGGCCTTCGCGTTCGGAGCCACGAAGAAGCCCTTCTCCTCGAGCTTGAACAGCGTGTCGATATTGATCGCCTCGATCTCCGGGATGATGGCATCCGGCCGCTCCCGCTCCACGACGGTCATCAGCGCCCGCTCGCTCTTCATGTTAATGACGTAGGAACGGTGGGCCACCTGCATGCCCGGCGAGTTCGCGTAACGGTCGACCGCCACGATCTCGATTCCCATCCGCTGCGCCTCGATCATTGTCTCCTTTCCCAGCTCGCCCGCGCCAAGAAACAGGAGCTTAGCTCCGTTCGCGTTCGGGGTTCCCAGAACTTTCCTCGGTTTCAAGCTCATTCCGCTACCTCTTGAGTTATTAATAATGGTACGGGATGGGTAAAAACTTTAACTGTCCGGCCCTGTGCCCGGGCGAATTCCTGCGGCGATAAGAAGCTGTTTATACCCGCGCTTAAATAATGCGTTCCGAGGTTTTTCTCATCAGGAAAGTCACCGCGGCAAACGTGCAACGCCTGGCGCGCAGGAAGGAGCCCGAGAACTGGGCGTTCCGGGAATGGCTCAGGGAATCCGGCATCGATGCAGCCGAGATCGATGTTGTCGTCAACGAGCTGTACCGGCAGGAGTCGGCGGCGTTCGACTGCACGACCTGCGCCAGCTGCTGCAAAGGCATCTCGCCCCTGCTGGACGCGGAGGACATAGCACGTCTGGCTGTCGGGCTTGGTATGCCCGCCGATCGAGTGGTCTCAGAATACCTCGTTAGGAATGACGAGTACGGCGGCTGGTCGTTCAACCGGGCGCCGTGCCCGCTCATGGAAAATAACCGGTGCTCGTGCTACGAGCACCGCCCGCACGACTGCGCCTCTTACCCGCACCTGCAGAAAGACCGGTTCGTTGGCAGGCTGTCCAATACAGTCGCCAACTGTTCTGTCTGCCCCATCGTATATATGGTCTACGAACGGCTGAAGGCGGAAATTGAGACTCAGAGAGCTCGAAGGACACGATAATAGCATTGAATCTCAACGTATCCACGTTGCCCTCCCCGGAATGCCAGGACCCCGGCCGCTGTCACTTCAGTTGACAGGTATATCACTGGCTTTCGGCTTCGGCTTCTCGGCCATTGGCAGCGTTATTTCAAGGACACCGTTGTTATAGCTTGCCTTTGCCTTCGTCTTGTCAACCGGCGCCGGCAGCCTGATGGAACGATAGTAGCCCGTATAGCTGCGTTCGTGCCGGACGTAGCCCTTTTCCTCTTCCTTCCTTTCCGATTTCTTCTCAGCGGAGATGTCCAGGATGTTGCCCTCGCGGATCTCGAGCCTGATGTCGTCCTTGCTCACGCCGGGCATGTCCGCGGTCACGATGACGTCGTTGCCCCGTTCCTGCACGTCCACGCTGGGCGTCCCCATCATGCGGCCCTCGCCGGCAGTTGCCGGGTACTCGCTGAAAATGCGGCCTAGCCTGTCCTGTATTCTCTTGAGCTCTTCGAAGGGATCCCATGCCTGTTGTTGTGCCATCTGTTATCCTCCTTATACGCTTGCAGCGCGTTGCGCAATGCCATTTTAAAATAGGCCGGGATTTTGCACAAAGCTTGCCCGCGAATCCGGCGAAGTAACGTAGCGCGAAGCCTGCCAGCCTCGCATACGCGCGCGAGCGCTGCCGACAGCGACGCTTATTTTATCACGTTTACGTATCGTTCCAGCCCGGCGGTCCGGAGCCTTTCCTTTAAAATAGTACGCAGGGGCCCGAGTTCTCCGCTCTTGGCCGAAATAGGCGCGATCTGGCTCAGCCACTGGTGCCACGGCGGCAGCAGGTGCAGGCGGACGCAGATGCCGTTCAATGTGTCGTCCCGCATCGCGTACGGGATTTTATCGATCTTGTTGGCGGCGATCACCACGTCGATGTCCAGCTCGTGTAAAAAGTCGTTCAGCTCGATGTCGGTCGGTATCTCGCCCCGGCCGTCCCACCGGTCGACGATGTCGACGAACGCCTTCGTGTCGATCACCTGGACCGCGCATAGAATACGGCTTGCGTTGTCCTCAAAGTACTTGACGATCAGGTCCTTGATGCGCTCCTGCTTGGACCTGTCCACGCCATGCATGTAGCCGTAGCCGGGCATGTCGGTGATGAGGAGATCGCCGAACTGGTAGTAGTTGGGCTTCTGTGTCACGCCGGGGCGGCGGCCGACCTTCACTTTGGCGCCGATCAGCTCCCGCATGATGGTGGATTTGCCCACGTTGGAGCGCCCTATGAACACGATCTCGTGCTTCGCGGGTATCTGCTCGAAAGACTTGTAGCCCTGCAGCGACATCAAATCTGTAAGCGGCTTCCATGAATGTAAATCTATCGCACTATCGTTCTTTTAAGAGAACTATCGTTCCATGTACAGAACGATAGCACCGACGATGAAATTCAGATGAAAAATATGAGAGAAAGCTATCTGCCGGCACAAGAATGAGTTGTTATGACCCATGAAGAGGAGAACGAGCCCATCCAGTACGTCCCGCCTGAGGAGAAGAAGACGGTAGTCGAGGCGCCGCCGAGGGAGGAGCCGAGAGAGGGCAAAGAGGGCGGTGTGCCGGAATGCGTTCACGATAAAAGGACGCCGGAGTGTGCAGGGAAAAGCAGGGCTAGGGACGACAAACAAGAATAAGAAAAGTGTTTTTATTCTGTCGTTTTATTGTGCGCGGATAACGTTCTCGAGGACGAACACTATGAGGCCCATCGCCACGCTAAAGATGACCACAGTCTTGGGGTCGATCTTAATTGCGGAGTCCTCAGCCTCGAAGTAACGCATCAGGCCTGCGGACGACATCAGCCCGCTTCCGGATTCTCTCTTCGCCATGATATCTCCAGATCGTATACTAACATCAGGAAGTAGTTAAGTCTTTCCCAAGGGGACTGTGAACTCTCAGGCATGGAGCCATTCCGCATGGCAGGCCAAAGAAAATTATTTTGTATGGCAGAGCAATTTAGTGATACAATGCCAGCCGACCTCATACTGTCCGGAACGATTCTGTACGGCGACGACTTCGAGATCAAAGAGGGCTATGTCGCGGTAAGGGACGGTAAAATCCGGGAGGTGGGCTTCGACCGGGTAGTGTCTGACATTTCCGGGCTGATCTGCCCGGCGTTCGTAAACGCGCACACCCACGTCGGCGATTCGATCGCCAAGGACCTTCCCTATATGCCGCTGGACGACCTCGTCAAGCCGCCCGACGGGCTCAAGCACCGCATTATCAGGGCGGCATCGCCAGAGGAGATCACAGAAGGCATCCGGTCGACGCTGGCCGACATGGCGGCGACGGGCACCGGACACTGCGCCGATTTCCGCGAGAATGGCGTGCAGGGCGCGCGACTTCTCCGGGAGCTGGCGGGCGACCGGGCCACCATCCTCGGCCGGGTGACCGGCGATGACACGGTGATCGACCGGGAGGTCGACGACGTGCTGCGCTACGCGGACGGCCTCGGGTTCAGCGGGGCGAATGACATACCCCGGGATACTTTGTTCTCAATGGCTAAAAAAGCGAAAGATCGGGGTAAGATCGTAGGTATTCACGCCGGAGAGCTAAATAGAAGCGATGTGGATACTGCTCTGAGAATTACTAGAGCTAAGGCCGGGATTCCTCGTGCACATGACCCACGCGTCTGACAGCGACCTGCGAAAGGCCGCCGACCTCGGCATACCTGTAGCCGTCTGCCCGCGCTCGAACATGGCGACCGGCGTCGGCATACCGCCACTGAAGAAGATGACGGAGGCCGGGCTGCTGATCGGGCTGGGCACGGACAACGTGATGATTAACGCCCCGGACATGCTCGCCGAAATGGAATGGGCGTCCAAGGCGTTCCTGCATGACGATGTCCGCACGCTGCGGATGGCTACCCTGGACGGCGCCGGGCTGATGGGAAAGGGCGACCGGAAAGGCTCTGTCATGGCCGGGAAAGACGCCGACCTCATAGTCCTAGACAAAAGTTCAAATAACCTGAGATGCTCTAAGAACCTTCTGAGCTCGCTCGTGAGGCGGGCGCGCCCGGACGATATCAGTCATTTTATCAGCGGAGGCAGAATATGGCAGAACTCTTCAAGAAAATCCTGATTGCTACTGACGGGTCCAGGCGGACCCAGAGCGCGGTAGAGACGGGCCTTGAGCTCGCTCGCGCCCACCATTCGAAAGTTTATGCTGTCTACGTGGTGGACACGGTGACTTTCACCTCCGTGCCCATGGACGTCACATGGGAGAACATGTACCAGCTGCTGAAGGAAGAGGGCGAAGCTGCCGTCGGCCGCGTCAAGGAAGCGGCGGGCCCCGGCGCGGACGTGGAGACGCACGTGCTGGAAGGCAACCCCGCGCTGGAGATCACCAAGTTCGCCAAGGACAACGATATCAATCTCATTGTCGTCGGAACGCTGGGCAAGAGCGGCATCGATCGCATACTGCTGGGCAGCGTAGCGGAAAAGGTCGTGCGCATCGCTCCTTGTCCGGTACTGGTGATAAAGAGCGAGAAACAAAGTGGCAAATAAATAAGTATGTATATTAGAAGAGGCTTTCGAGGTATGCTATGAAGCAAGCATTGACTGTTGACGATATCATGATCAAAAACGTAAAAAGCATCGAGATCCCCGGGACAAGGGACGAGGTGCTCGAGCTGATGCAGAAAGAGCACATTTCTGCCGTGCCCGTAGTCAAGGAGGGCACCCTGCTGGGAATCGTGACCCGCATTGACCTGCTCAAGCATCCTGAAGAAGAGCAGATCGCCATGCTCATGACACGTGACCCGATCACTATCACCCCTGATGCGGCGCTGGGGAAGGCTGCCGCCATCCTCATGCAGACTGGTTTAAGGAGATTGCCAGTCGTCGTCCGTGGCAAGCTCGTCGGCATCGTCACAGTCAGCGATATCGTGGGCGCCATCGGCCAGATGGACATCAAGGAGCCAATCAAGAATTTCGTCAGGGACGGCGTCGTGGCCATCTGGGAAGAGACCCCGGTACCGGTCGCCTCCGAAATCATCCGTCTCTCCAAGCGTGACGCCCTGCCCGTGCTGGACAACAAGCGCGCGCTGGCGGGCATCATCAGCATCACAGATATCATCAACCTGAGCCGCATCGAGGATACGGTGGAGAAGTCCGACATGTCCGCGGCCTCGGACGAGGACAAGTGGACCTGGGAAAGCATGAGGGACACGATGAGCCTCTATTATGGCGTGTCGCGCATCTCGCTCCCCGACGTGGCCGTGAAGACAGTCATGATCAAGGACGTCATCACCGCGTTCCACAAGACGCCGGTCTCCGAGTGCGCGAAGAAGATGCGCCGGAACCGCATCGAGCAGGTGCCGGTCATCACCGCCGACAACAAGCTCGACGGCCTGCTGCTCGACAGGGAGCTTCTCGCCGTCATCGCAGAGAAACTGCCAGTGCAGCCGCCCAAGGCGGCATAAGGCAGCAGCGGGCGGACCTCCGCCCCATACCTCTTTTTATTATTTTACTTGAAAATGGTTACCATTCCGGCAGTAGCCGCCGGGACTTCGCACGCGCGAGCGAACGCCTATCGGCTCGGATGTGTCGTGCACCAGGGCTGCTCTATGCGAATAATCTGCTTTGCCAGGTGCCTTCTAGCCGACGGCGGCACCTCGTAAAGCCCTTTTTCCACCATCCGCTCATGCTTCTCCTCGACCATGGCAGGCGCCTTCGTCTTGCATCTCCTGCACCTGTATCCTTGCCCTGCGCCGGCCGATTCCATGTGGCGGCCACACGACGGGCATACGGGCGTGACCCTGCGCACGTCCTCCGCCAGCCGGACGACTTCCAGCTTCTCCAGGTTGACCGTGCGATCTTTCACGCTGCCGAAGACCCGGATCTCGTCGCCGGGAATAAGGCTTTTCACGATGTTGCGGAAGCCCTTCGTAGGCTCGAAGGCCGCACATTTGATCGTCGCTTTGCCGTCGCCGATGGAGAAGAATACGTGGCCGCCCTCGATGGCATGCGCCGCCTCTGTCACGCGGCCCTTCAGCACATACGAGCGGTCATCTTTAGCGTCCGCGATGGTCCCGCAGAGCAGGTGCATATCCGTGCCCTGATTGGTAATGAAAATGATCGACCGCTCGACCGGCTCGGTCTTCAGCATGGCCTGTGCACGGCGCAGCACTTCCGGGCTGTTGCCCCTGATGCCATAGAGCACAGGGTCCGGCGTGTGTGGCGAAAAGACGATCACCCTGGTTCGCCAGATCGACGTTGTCCCAGGTATCCGGGTAGGTGGCGGCGTCCATGGCGTAGACCGATTCTTTGTCGAGCCACCTGGGCTTCTCATAGTTCTCCGGCATCCGGTAGGCAAGCAGCTCGTAGGTGAAATCGTACAGCTCCAGCCCGATCGAAGCCAGAGCGCCCACGATGCCACGGCCGTTCTTGAACTTGTGGACGCGCATCTCATGCTTCTTTGCCAGGGCTTCGGCCTCCTCGATCTCGACCACATCTCTCACCACTCGCAGCGCATACCCCTTCAGGTCATCGGTGATCTCGCCTGCGTACATGATAACGCCCGGGTTGGTGTTCTCATCCTCGAAGCGGGCGTATTCTTCGATGGCCGCCAGGGCGATGCGCTCGACCTCGCCCATTGCTTCCGGCCCGGCGTCGAGCGTTATACATAGCGCAGCGTTACCCCTGGTCTTGTATTTGATGTTCGGGTTCAGCCGGATGAGCCGTGGATAGTCGGCAAGGCCGAATCCCGAAAGCCGCTCCGCTAAGACGGCGGCGAGATAAGTAGTGCACATGCCGAGTTTCGAGTCAGTGTCGTCGATTCCGAGGTAGATCATAGATTGTCTGTTTTCACTCCGTTTGCCAGCGTAATATTATCTTCACTAAAGCTCAAATCAATGAAATATCTTTCTTCTTGTTCCCCGATTTTGTGTCGCTGGCCTGGCGGGCGTAAACGCGAGATGCCTCCGCGCCGGTCGCGCCCGCGCGCGCATGCCCGGCCGTGCAGGCGCCAACGGCCCGATTCTGTAGCAGTTTCTCAATTCTTCTGTAAATTTCCTTGTGTATTTTTGTAGATGCTTGCCGGCAACTCGACAACGTAAACAACGTCAACGACGTCAACAACGATATTCCAGGTGATGGCGGCCTTTACCGAATATTAACGTTGTTGACGTCGTTGACGTTGTTTACGTCTGTCCGGTGCCGGCTGAGCATACACAATGGCAGAGACCGGCTATTGCTAAACAATTTACAAAAAACCCGGGACGCTACCGATTCCCTCATTCATTATTGATTCCCGCCGGTCGCGCCTGTCATTTACAGCGACGTGAAAAGAGAATGTTTTAATATTTGAAGCAGGAGACAACCCTAGTAACAAACTAAACAGAACGTAATCATGACCCGAGAAACACTGCTGGACAGAGTCATCGCTTTGCTGACGAAGGCCGAGTTCATCCTTTCTGAAAAATGCGACATCCGCCCCCGGAGCTTCGATGTAGGGGCTCGTCGGGGAAAGGTCTTCCTCCTGATCAAGGTGCTGTCGAACATCGAAGGGCTGAGCGAAGAGACCTCGCAGGAGATGCGACGGCTGGCTGTCCTGTTTAGCGGCTCGCCCATCGTGGTCGGCGAGCACACCAACGACCACCCGCTCGAGACGGGGGCAGTGTACCTCAGGTATGGCATCCCGTGCGTCGACATGGAGACGCTGCACGACTACTTCATCGAGGAGGTGCCCCCGCTCGTGTATGCGGCGCCGGGCGGCCTGTACGTGGAGATCGACGGCGAAACCCTCCGCGGCCTGCGCGAGTCGAAGCAAATCTCGCTGGGCGAGCTTGCGAAAGCGCTCGGAGTGTCAAGGCGCACGATCAGCAAGTACGAGAGCGGGATGAACGCGACCGTCGACGCGGCGCTGAAGCTGGAGGAAATCCTCGACGCGCCCATTGCATGCCCGATCAACATGATCGTGAAGTTCGAGCGGCCGGGCCGGGCGGACGAGACGCCCAACGACCTGCGGAACGCCAGCGAGATGGAGAAGGACGCCTTCGGCGCGCTCATGCACATCGGCTTCGACGTGTTCCATACGACGCGTGCGCCGTTCAACGCCCTGTCCCGTGAGGAAGATAACAAGGTACTGACCGGCGTCAGCGAGATGAGCGAGGTCATGCTGAAGAAGGCGAAGTTCATGTCCAGCCTGGCCGACGTGGCCGGGACGTACTCTCTGTACATCATCAAAGGCGCCCATCAGTCCAAGGCCATCGGCAACACGGTGCTCATCGAGAGCGAAGCGCTCAAAAAGCTGGACGACAGCGACGAGCTGCTCGCGCTATACAAACGCGAGCCCCGCAAGGCGGACACCGGCAAATAGCATAGAAGCTGCTGGCCCCGGCGCCGGAAGAGCTTGCCTGTATTCCTGTTTTTCCGCTTCTGGTGATACCGCAAAGCGTTTTAACTATACCCACTATTGTTATTCAGATCGAAAGGTTGGTATAGAAAATGGCAAAAGCAAACATACCTGAAAAAGGAGCGATTCTCCAGCGAGATATGGAGACGTTCTCGATAGCACCTCACATCCCCGGCGGCTTTATTGAGCCGGCAATGCTGCGGAAGGTCGCCGAGGTGGCGGAGAAGTACGGCGCCAAATACGTGAAGCTCACGGGCACCCAGCGTATTGTGATCATCGGCATAAAAGAAGAGGACCTGGACAAGGCATGGGCTGAGTTCACGGACAAGTCCAAGGCCATCGGCCTGACGATCCGGAGCATCCAGATGTGCCCCGGCACCAGGGCGTGCAAGCGTGCCAAGCAGGACAGCCCCGGCCTGGGATTCGCCCTCGACAAAGAGTACTACGGCAAGCCGGCGCCGGCGAAGTTCAAGATGGGCGTCGCGGGATGCCCCAACGGCTGCAGCGATCCCTGGCTCAAGGACCTCGGGTTCTTCGGGACCGATAACGGGTTCACGGCAGTTGCAGGCGGCAAGGGCGGCGGAACCGCGAGGGTCGGCAAGGTCATCGCCGAAGGGCTGACGCAGGAGCAGGCCCAGCAGCTCACGGGAAAAGTCATCGCTTTCTACAGGCAGCACGGCAAGAACCCCGAGCGCCTCGGCGCGACCATCGACCGCGTAGGGCTCGAAGAGTTCAAGAAAGCCATCGTCTGAGACGTCAGCGACTGTCTTATTTTTTGAATTTTTTTATCTGCTCCATATACTAGGGCGTCTTCATGTCGGTTGTAGGGCCGCGTTCTTAAAATACCAGATGGTTGCAAAGGAGCAGATAGTAGTCTTTCTATTATCAATCGCGGTGCGACGCCCATGCGTTCTTGCAATACCAAAGATTTTTTAAACAGCATGATATGGTCCGTCCAATATTAATCGCGGTGCGACGCCCATGCGTTCTTGCAATACCAAAGATTTTTTAAACAGCATGATATGGTCAATCCAATATTAATCGCGGTGCGACGCCCATGCTTACTTCGTCGCACGTGCTACTACGGGTTTTTCCGGTGCTCCGCCGTCCGGGCCGCGCTCGCACCCCCGGAGACACGACCCGGCGGCGCCTTCGGCTGCGCCAGGTCGAGTCCCTTCGCAAGCGCTAAGCAACGCGCCTTCGGCAGCGTTCATTACCCGGCCGCCTCCGCACCCCTCGCACCGCTGATGCGTGCGAGGGGCCTTCGGCCAGAAAAACCCTCCGCCTTCCGCGGAGCAGCAAAGGCTACCCTTACCTGGACTAGTGTTGGCTCGTTGCCTATACTAGTATTGGTTTGGGTTGCATGTGCTTCTCCGCGGAAGGCGGAGGGTTTTTTCGGCTTGCCCGCTCGCACGCATCAGCTGTGCGAGGGGTGTGGAGGTGGCGGGTGTGAAAAACGCTGCCCAAAGGCGCGTTTTTCAGGGCTTGCAAAGGAGGCTCAACGCAGCCGAAGGCGAGTTGGGCCGACGAAGGTGCGAGCCCGTCGCCCGACACCGGAACACCGGAAAAACCCGTAGTAGCACGTGCGGCGAAGCAAGCACGGGCGTCGCACCGCGATTAGAAAGGAGAGTATTAGCTATTAGCTGTGATGATTATGCAAGAAGCAAGCACGGGCGTCGCACCACGAATGGTATCGGGAGTATTATATATTGGCAGATAGGTCTTTTCACAAGAAGCAAGCCGGGCATAATACTGTGATTGATAGGAAGACAGATATTTCCTGATGGATAAGAAAATACTTTCACGCCGCGCTTGCGGTGAGCGTCGGGGCCGTGGAGGCACGACAACATATATATCCCCTTTAGCGACATACTACGTTTCCGTTATGCCAAAGGTTGAAATGCCGGATGGCCTGCACAAAGAGGTCAAGAAGTTTGCCGTAGAGCATGACCTCTCGATTAAAGATGCCTATGCGAAGCTGGTCCAGTACGCGCTGGAACAGAAACACGATAAGCACGCCCTGAAGAAGATCCTGAACGAGAAGGGCGCCGACAGCGATATCATCGTCGGCTCCTGAGCATTTGACACAAAGGGCACTAAGGGCACGGAGGCCACAAAGGGCACTAAGGGCTCGGGTGGCTAAACCTGTATAACAGCTGATTTTAAAATTTTTAATCCTCTGACTCGCAGATAACAAAAAACGCGTAAATCTGATAAACATTTTAAGACATAATGAAAAAGAGCAGGCACCGTGCCTTTGTGGCCTCCGTGCCCTTAGTGCCCTTTGTGTCAAATGCTTATTTCTTAAGCTCTTTCTTCTTGGGCCTCAGGCCTTCGTAACCGCATTTCCTGCAGCGGGTGGCTTTGATCGCGTTCCTCGCGTTGCACTTCCTGCAGATCTGGATGTTTAAGGTACGGGCCTCAGCTTCGGGGAATCTCGCCATGATAAATACCTCTGTTGTTTAAAGACGTTCCTTAAAAGTGCTGGAAGCATATAACTGTTTCGCCCCGGTAAATAATATATTAATAAACTGATATGTCGGTATTACCGGCAAAAAACCGAGTTATCCGCTGAAAGACTTGCATTTATGCAATAAGCGTAACGAGAAAGTTCAAATACTCATACCCTATACACTCCCTAGGTTATCCGATAACAGCAACAGGGTGTATCTTATCTATGAAGGCAGTTGTACTGGCCGCCGGCGAAGGCAGCAGGCTTAAGCCGTTCACGGCGACCCGGCCCAAAGTCATGATCCCGGTGGGTAACAAGCCCATCCTCGAGTACGTCATCGACGCGCTCCAGGAAAGCGGCATCATCGACATCGTATTGGTGGTAGGCTACAAGCGCGAGAAGATCATGGACTACTTCTCGGACGGGCATAAGTGGGGCGTGAACATTACTTATGTGGAGCAGTTCCAGCAGCTGGGCACGGCCCATGCGCTCCGGCAGGCCTCGCACCTGATCAAAGATCATTTCCTCGTTATCAACGGCGACACCGTGATCGACTCGTCGGCGATCAAGCAGATTATCCGCCATCAGGGCGGCGACGCGACCATGCTGACGGTGACGGTCGACAAGGCGCAGAAGTATGGCGTGGTGCAGATACAGAACAACCTGGTAAAAAGCATCCAGGAGAAGCCCACCCACAAGGAGATCGGCAATACCGTGAACGCGGGCGTCTATTGTTTCTCGCCGAAAATTTTCGACTTCCTGGAGTATATGGACATCTCGGAGCGCGGCGACTACGAGGTCACCGACGCCATCCGCAAGATGATCGAGAACGACATCCCCGTGCGGGCGGTCCATACGAACGCCACGTGGATGGACGCCGCATACCTCTGGGACCTAATCGACCTGAACGCGGCCACGCTGGCACGCCAGAAGGCGGAGAACCACGGGACTGTCGAGGAAGGGTCGCACGTCATCGGCGCGGTGAAGATCGGCGAGAACACCGTCATACGCTCGGGCTGCTATATCGTGGGGCCGGTAAGCATTGGCGACAACTGCGACATCGGGCCGGACACGGTCATCCTGCCGAGCACCAGCGTAGGCAGCAACTCGACCATCGAGCCGTTCTCGCGCATATCGAACTGCATCTTGATGAGTAATGTGCGCGTATCGTCGTTCAGTCATCTCACTAATTCGATCATAGGCGAGGGCGCGTCGACCGGACCGTCGTTCATCGCAGAATCGGACAGCACGAAAATGGAAGTAGAGAATAAGCTGATGCGCGCCAACATGGGCTCGGTCATCGGCGACAACACCGAGGTCGCCGGCAGGGTGCTCGTGAAGCCGGGAAAGATTATAGGGGTAAGGTGCAAGATCGGGTCCGGTACTATTATCTGGACCAACGTGGGCGATAACACCAGAGTTCTGTGACAGGAGGAATGAGCAAAAAATGTGCGGAATCGTCGGTTACATTGGCGCCGGGAAGACCACGGAAGTCCTGCTGGACTCTCTGGGCAGGCTCGAGTACCGGGGCTACGACTCTGCGGGCATCGCGCTCGTATGCGAGGACGGCCTCGAGGTCATCAAGTCGGCCGAGCGGATCGTGAAGCTCCGCGAGAAAGTCCCCGCGACGCTCTATGCGTCTGTCGGCATCGGCCACACGCGCTGGGCCACGCATGGCAAGCCGTCGAAAACTAACGCTCATCCGCACCAGGACTGTTCGGGTCACATCGCCGTCGTACACAACGGCATTATCGAGAATTACCAGGAGCTCAAGAACGAGCTGGAGAAACACGGCCACACCTTTACCTCCGAGACTGACACGGAAGTGATCAGCCACCTGGTCGAGGAGAACTATGTAGGCGATACCATGCGTGCCGTTCTCGACTCGGTCAAACGCCTCCAGGGCTCTTTTGCCTTCGCGCTGATCCACAAGGATGACCCCGGCAAGATCTATGCCGCCCGCAAGGACAGCCCTCTCGTGATCGGGCTGGGCGACGGGCAGTATTTCCTGGCCTCCGACGTTACGGCTTTTCTCAAGTACACGAAGCGCGCCGTGTTCATGGAGGACGGCGATATTGCCATCCTTTCCAAAGACGGCGTTACCTTCACCGATTTCCAGGGCCAGCCGATCGAGCGCCGTGAGCGCCTGATCGAGTGGGACCTGGAGGCGGCGGAAAAGGGGGGCTATGATCACTTCATGCTCAAGGAGATCCACGAGCAGCCCAAATCGCTCAAGGGCGTCATTTCGGGCCGGCTGAATGAGCTTTCGGGCGAGGTGGAGCTTGGCGAGATAGGGCTGACGCAGGACGAGATCAACGGCATCAGGCGTGTCATCATCGTCGCGTGCGGCACGTCTTACCATGCGGGCCTGACGGGCAAGTATGCGATGGAGATGCTTACCGATATCCCGGTCACGGTAGAGATCGGCTCGGAGTTCCGCTACTCGTCCAACCGGGTGGGCCCCGGCACCCTGATCATTGCGCTGTCGCAGTCTGGCGAAACCGCCGACACGGCCGCCTCGGTGCGGGAGGCGATCAAGAAGGGGGCGCACGTGGTCGCGATCACGAACACCGTGGGCAGCACGATCGCCCGCGACGCAGGCAATACGATATATATGCGCTCGGGCCCCGAGATAGGCGTCGCTGCCACCAAGACGTTTACTTCCCAGGTCACGGTCATGTACATGCTCGCCATCTTCCTCGGCCGCCGGCGTGGCGCGATCAACGCCGAGAAGGCGAGAATACTGCTGTCCGAGCTGAAGTCGCTGCCCAAATTCGCGCAGGCGGTCCTCGACCAGGACAGCGTTATCGCGAACATCGCGCGGCTGTACGCCAAGGCAAACCTGTTCCTGTTCGTGGGCAGGCATCTCAACTATCCTATCGCGCTCGAAGGCGCGCTGAAGCTCAAGGAGATCTCATATATCTTCTCGGAAGGCTTCGCGGCCGGCGAACTGAAGCATGGTCCGCTGGCGTTGCTTACGACCGGCGTACCGGTCGTCGCGATCGCGACGAAGGCGCCCACGTACGATAAGATGACGAGCAACATCAAGGAGATCAAGGCGCGCGACGCCTCGGTGATCGCCATTGCCAGCGAGAGCGACGAGTCGATCTCCCAGCTGGTCGACGTGGTCATCAGGGTGCCGGACGCCAGCGAGTTCGTCTCCCCGGTGCTGTCCAGCATCGTGCTCCAGCTGTTCGCCTATCACGTCGCCGTCTGCGCCGGCTGTCCGGTCGACAAGCCGAGAAACCTCGCCAAGTCCGTAACGGTGGAATAGAGAGCGATGGGACTTTTTGGCTCTTCGGGCATCAGGGGCGTCGTCAACGAGATGATGACGCCGGAGCTGTCTTTAAAGGCAGGCAGGGCGCTGGGCCTGACACACAAGAACGTCGTCGTGGGCCACGACCCGCGGACGTCCAGCCAGATGATCGAAAACGCCCTGGTCGCCGGCCTGCTGTCGTCGGGCGCCCGCGTCACCCGGGTCGGGCTCGTCTCGACGCCGACGCTGGCCTATGCGGCGCGTAAGTTCTCGGCGGGCGTCATGGTCACCGCATCACATAACCCTTCTGAGTACAATGGTCTCAAGTTCTGGAACCCTGACGGCATGGCGTTCTCGCTGCAGCAGCAGGACGAGCTGGAGCAGCTCATCTACAGTGACATCAAGGGCGTAAGCTGGAAGGCCATCGGCCAGGAGTCCGTCTCGCACGATGCCATTTTCGATCACATGGCCGTCATCCTGAAGAACGTCCGGCCCTGCAGCCTCAAGGTCGTGGTGGACTGCGGCTGCGGCTCGGCATCGACGATAACGCCGTACGTCCTGCGGGAGATGGGCTGTAAAGTGATCGCGCTGAACGCGCAGCCGGACGGCTTTTTCCCGGCCCGTGACCCGGAGCCCATAGACGAGAACCTGTCGCAGCTAAAGGAATCAGTCCGGGCGACCGGCGCCGATCTCGGCATCGCCCACGACGGCGATGCGGACCGGATGATGGCCGTCGACGAGACCGGCAGGCTGGTCACCGGTGACGAGCTGCTGACATATTTCTGCCGCTTCGAGGTCAAAAGCTCGGTCGCCTGCCCGGTGGAAGCGTCCATGGCCGTCGACCGCTGCGGCAGGGACGTGAAAGTCTACCGCACCCGGATCGGCGACGCGTTCGTATCCGAGGAGGTCCGCAAGGTCAGCGCCGACTTCGGCGGCGAGACCAGCGGCACCTGGATTTTCCCGCGCATCTCCTACTGCCCCGATGGAATTTACGCGGCGGCCAAGATCGTCGAGCTTGTGAGCGAACATGGCTCGCTGTCGAAGGCGGTCGCAGAGCTGCCCCGCTACCCGCTGAAGCGCGGCGGCCTGAAGTTCTCGAAGGAGAGCTGGAAGGCCGACATCATGGGCGGGGTAAAAGCCGAGATCGAGCGCGGGCAGTACTCGTCGCTTAATTCTCTCGACGGCCTGCGCGTACAGTACGACGACGGGTGGATACTCATCCGGCCGTCCGGCACCGAGCCGAAAATCCGGATTACCGCCGAGGCGGTCGACGCGGCGACGGCGGAAAGGTTATATGCCCGGGCGGAGTCGATCGTTAAAAGGTGCATTGAGTCATGCGCGCAGTAATCCTGGCGGCCGGCGAGGGCACACGTATGCGCCCTTTGACCGAGAACCGCCCCAAAGTCATGCTCCCCATCGCGAACAAGCCCATGCTGGAGTACACATTGCTTGCCGCGAGAGACGCGGGCATCAAAGACATTCTTCTCATCGTCGGCTACCGTAAGGAGTCGATCATCGATTACTTCGGCGACGGCTCCCGCTGGGGTCTCCATATCGAGTATATCACTCAGGAGAAGCAGCAAGGCACCGGGCATGCCTTCGGCATGGCTGTCGGATACTGCGACGACCGGTTCATTGCCATGAACGGCGACATCACGGTCAGCACCACGCACCTGAAAAAGCTGCAAAAGCGAAAAGAAGACGCGATCATCAGTGTCAAGCAGGTGCCGGACCCGACGGCGTTCGGCGTCATCGAGGCCAATGGCGGGCTTGTCACGCGAATCGTGGAGAAATCCCCGCAGCCCCCGACCAACATGGCGAACGCCGGCATTTACGTCTTCAACCCGTGTATCTTCGAGGCCATCCGGAAGACACCGCTGTCACCCCGGGGGGAGATCGAGGTCACCGATTCGCTTCAGATGCTCATCGACTCGGGCAAATCGGTCGGCTACGAGGTCATGGGCGAGGACTGGATGGACATCGGCCGGCCCTGGGACTTACTGACCGCTAACGAGCTGATGCTGAAGGCCATGAAGCCGTCCATCGAAGGCGAAGTGGAGCCTAATGCCACATTGAAAGGCCCTGTCTCTGTCGGCAAGGGCACGATCGTGCGGAACGGCGCCTACATCGTCGGCCCCGTGATCATCGGCGAAAACTGCGACATCGGCCCGAACTGCTTTATCCGGGCCCACACGAGCATCGGCAATAACGCCCACGTCGGCAACGCCGTGGAGATCAAGAACTCTGTTTTAATGAACGGCACGAAGATCGGCCATTTGAGCTACGTCGGCGACAGCGTGATCGGCGAGCGATGCAACTTCGGCGCCGGCACCAAGATCGCCAACCTGCGGCTCGACGAAAAGAACATCCCCGCGGTCATCAACGGCAAACGCGTGGACAGCGGCCGCCGGAAGCTCGGCTGCATCATGGGCGACGACGTGCACACGGGCATCGGCAGCCTGATCAACGTGGGCACCACCGTCGGCGCCGGCGCGGCCATCGGGCCGGGCGCCCTGGCCCACGGCGAAATCAAAAAGGGCGAACGTCTGCTCCGCCATTAGGCCCTGCAATTTCTCTTTTGCCCCGGCATTCCGTCGCGCGCGCGAACGCCAGTCAGCCAGGCATGCGACGACAGCCCGGCCATTTCTAATCGTTGTAACTTTTTGTACAGGCTGGCCGGCACCAAACACTACGTACACGACGTACACGACGTACACGACGTCTGATAATATGGCTACGCTTGCCCTTTTCCGATAAAACGTCGTGTACGTCGTGGCCGTCGTGTACGTTGTGTCAAGTGCCGGCTCAGCTTAAACAACATTTCACGAATGATTGTGTCTTATATATCGTGCACTAACGGAACGGCAGTGCGAGAAAATGTATGCAGAATATCTTTATTTCGTGTAATCGCCATAATGGGCGAGCACAAGTTGCTTATACTCTGTTTTTATGGCTCTGTCGCATGCAAAAAGGATTTAAACCTTTTTATTACACTTCATACCGGTGTAGCAGTTGTTGACTAAAGCCCAGCGTATCGTGATGACCTTCGGCGGCCTGGCCTCTCTCGTGCTGGCAGTGCTGATGTTATTCGATTTCCTGGGTTTCGAGATATATTTCATGCTGTGCCTGCTCGGCTTCATGGCCATCGTAAACCTGAGCGGGCCATTCATCTCCCGTCCCCGGTGGCGTTCCCGGGCCAACCTGCTCATACTTGCCGGGGTGTTCCTGTTCGGACTCATCGTAGTGAACAAAGTCCTCGACATACTGGGAATCAGGCCTTTTTAGGCATGAAAGTATATTAATTCACGACCATATAGTAACAAAACAACTAAACAGCTATAGTCGGACACAATGGCGCATGGCGGGCTATCAATGTTAAAAATACGTATATTTGTCATTATTTTGTTAGCGGGCCTGCTGTTTTCGTCTTATCCTTCCGGCGCACAGACTGTCCACGAGGACCCGGAAAGCCTGCCGGTACGCCAGCCTTACGATGCGGACCAGAAGCTTGCGCTGTCCCTGCAGGAGATGTTCGGGACGCTGGACAGCTTTATCTCACACGTCAATGCCAGCAACTTCCAGGCATCGCGGCAGGACATCAGGCTGTTCATGGCATCGTATTCGGACTTCACGGACGTTTACCGGAGGTCTGACTTCAACGGGACAGACATGGAGGCCGTCGCCACTAAGCTGGCGTTCATGGCCGACGATCTCAACATGACCGCAGACAGCTCCGAACTATACAGCGCCGAGCTGGCAAAGTTCAAAGAGTACACCAACAATAGCGATACAGAGAACGCAGCACAGATGGCGTCTAAGCTACAGCTCTCGTACCGGAACGTGATCGACTCGATCCGGGCTGTCAACGAGAACTCTACCAGCATCCTCAAGATGCTCGACCGCACGGACATCGACACCTCGGGCCTGGAGAGCGGGATCGCGGGGCTGGGCAACTTCACCGCGAGCGTGGAGGAGAACAACCGGGCGCCGTCCGGCCTGCTCGGCAATACCGGCCTGGTCCTCGCCGCCAGCAGCCGCGAGGTCGTCGCCGGCGATCAGATCTTGTTGTCCGGGATATTGCGGATGAGCGGCAGCATGCTATCGGGCCACCTCATCCGGTTCTACGTCGACGGCACCCCGGCCGGCAGCGCCACGACCGATCCGAGCGGCGTATGTATGATAGTCTACGAGATCGACGGCCGATCCTTCAACCCGACGATACGGGTGAGTGCGGAGTTCGACCCGCAGGGCAGCCAGCTGTCCCCGGCTGTAAGCAACGTGATAGAAATCGTTCACGGGCCGGAACAGGCGCAGCTGCAGACGCAGGTCACGCCGAGGACAGCAGCTTATTCGGATGCTGTCAGCGTGTTCGGCAGACTGACCACCGCATCAGGGGTGCCTGCCGCCGATCAGCCCGTTACAATATCGATAGCCGGGTCCCTTGCAGGCGTTCCAATAACCGGAGCGGACGGGTCGTTCTCGCTACCGCTGGCCATCCGGCACGATATGCCTGCCGGAGACTGCTGGATACAGTCTACCTATGAGGCTGCTCCCGGATGCGTCCTCATGAACGCGTCATCTACCCCGGCGATGCTGGTCATAACACCCGATGTGTCACAGATCACGCTTGACCCGGCGGAGCCTGTCTATTATGGCGGCGAACTGAGCTGTCTTCCGGGGTACACTCATGACGGGCACGGGAAGACCGGTGACAGCCGCGAACGTAAGCATATTCGCGGGCGACGTGCCCATAGGCGTCGGTGTCACCGATGCCGATGGCCGGTATAGCCTCGACGCAACGGTTCCTTACGACATTACCCCCGGCAGCCACGACGTCTACGCTTCCTTCGACCCGGGCGAGGGCAGGGCATTGACGGGTTCCAGCAGCGGGACATACACGGCACTCTTCGAGGCTGCCGTGCCGCATGTGACCGTTAATGGTGTCCCTCTTGTCGCCTTCTCCGGGGACGAGTTCAGCCTCACCGGCATCGTCACGGCGGACGACGGCAGTCCGATTGGCGGAATGCCGGTCAGCATAAATATCACGGGCGCAGCGCCCATGACCGCCATCACAGACGCCCGCGGCAGCTATCAGGTCGCCGGCAAAATCGGCAACAGCCCTGGCATTTATACTTTATCGGCCAGCGTACAGGGCGAAGGTCTCCTGTCGGGAGATGAGCAGACGGCCGGCACCGTCGTCGTCATGCCGTTTGGCCGGGCGGGCATGGCCATCATTATCATCGTCGTCGTCCTCATCGTCATCCTCGGCGCCATGAAAGTCACCGGGGCCGGCAGAAGGAGCCGGCAGAGAGCCGTGCCGTCCCCCGTGGCGGAGCCGCCATTACCGCAGGAGCCGGAGCCGGAAAAAAGACCGGCCGCATTCAGCGTCGAGGACGAGCTCAGGAAGATCGAGCCGGCGGTAACCGGCGAGGGCGACCGCAGAGTGGCGATGCTGTCCATCTATCGTGTGGCCTGGCTGATGCTGCAGGACCGGGACCCGTCCCTGCCTCAGTCAGTCACCCACCGCGAGCTTTGCCGGATCATCGCCGGCAAACGGCCGTCACTCTCGACATCGCTCCGGACAA
The DNA here is from genome assembly GCA_963769045.1 of uncultured Methanocellaceae archaeon. GTDB lineage: Archaea > Halobacteriota > Methanocellia > Methanocellales > Methanocellaceae > Methanocella_A. The sequence goes on along the minus strand of CAVYKK010000024.1, from coordinate 35,631 downwards.
TCGCCGATCATTACGAGGATGCCGTCTTCGGGCACCTCCCGCTGACCAGAGAGGAGGTCATCAGCTCGCTGCGCAGCCTGAACGAGATCCGGGGGCAGCTATACGGTGACGGGGGCATGGCATAATGAGAAAAGCGATGCTCCTCCTGTCGGCCATATTCGTCCTTGCGCTGCTGCTCGTCACGGGAAAGCTCCTGGTCTCCGGCGACAGCTTCGGCCTGACCAACCCGTCCTGGGACGGCATCTCGTCCGTCGCCTTGAGCCACAACGCCGCCCCCCTGTACGGCTTCGGCCAGCTCCGGCAGGCAGGCCCGGACGACACGCTGCTGATCATCGGCCCTTCGGCCAGCTATACCGGACAGGACGCCGCCGACGTATCGGACTTTATGCTCGACGGCGGCCGGACGATCGTGATGGACGACTACGGCACGGCCGATACGCTGCTGGAAAGCCTGGGCTCGCCCATCGAGATCCGGCACGTCCCGCTCTGCCAGGACGTCGACTATTACCGCAGCCCGTCGCTGCCCATTGTGAGCGGCATCGCCTATCATGGCATTACTGACAGCGTCAATACGCTGGCATTAAATCACCCGGTGCCGTTGCAACTTTCCGGGGACGCCAGGCCGCTGGCCGGCACGTCCCCAAAGGCGTGGCTTGACACGGACGATAACAGCACGATCGACGGGAACGAGACTTTCGGCTCGTATACGGTGATGGCGCAGGCGGACTACGGGAAGGGCGAGCTCATCGTCGCCGGCGACGCCGACCTGCTGGTGAACGGCATGCTGCGCAAGGGCGATAACGGCGTGCTGCTCGGTAACATCATGAAAAACGGCACGGTCTACGTGGACACCGGCCACGGCCAGCAGGTGCCTCTGCTCGCCAGCCTGTACTTCCTGATCAAATTCAACATATTCGCACAGGCTGTATGCGTAATGGCCATCATGGCCGCGGCCGGTGCCTGTATCGTGTGGGGCAGACCCCGCGTCAAAAAAGAGCAAAAGGAGAGCGGCGAGCACGATACCAGGCGATCGCTGATAGCAGCGATGAAGGCGGAGATGCCGCTGAGCGAAAGGGATATCAAGGTTTTGAATAAAAAGCTGTGAGGGTTAAGGATGGATGTTAAAACACGTCAACGTATGGACATGGACCTGTTCCAGTCACAGGCGCTCCAGGTCGTCGAATCGGTAAAGAAGGTCATCGTGGGCAAGGAAGACCTGATCAGGGACCTGCTTATCGCCATGCTCGCGGAGGGCAACGTGCTGCTGGAGGGCGTGCCCGGCGTGGCGAAGACGTCGATCGCCAAGGCGTTCGCGTCCTCTGTCGGCCTCGAGTTCAAGCGTATCCAGTTCGTCCCGGACATCCTGCCGGGCGATATCGTCGGCATGTCAATCTTCAACCAGCGCACCGGCGCCTTCGAGGTACGCAAAGGCCCGGTGTTCACCAATATCCTCCTCGTCGACGAGATCAACCGCGCCTCCCCGAAGGTCCAGTCGGCGCTGCTGGAGGCCATGGAAGAGAAACAGGCGTCCATCGACGGGACGACGTTCCCGCTGCCCTCGCCCTTCATGGTGATCACCACGCAGAACCCGATCGACGTGGCGGGCACGTTCCCGCTGCCCGAGGCCCAGATCGACCGGTTCATGTTCAAGCTCGACGTGGGCTACCTCAGCCCGGAGGACGAGCTGCAGATGTTGCGGATCAGGAACGAAAGCCTGAAGCCGCCCGAGCCGAAAGTCCTCGCCCGGGAGGACATCCTGCGCCTGATCGAAATGACCAGACAGGTCACGACAGACGACAGCGTGCTGCAGTATATCCGCGACCTGATCGTGGCATCCCGGACGCACGAGAAGCTGCTGCTCGGCGGCAGCCCGCGGGCGTCCCTGGCACTGATGAGGGCGTCGAAGGCGCTGGCGGCGATCGATGGCCGCGACTACGTCATCCTCGACGACGTGAAGTACCTCGTCCCGCGCGTGCTCGCCCACCGGCTCATCGTGAAGCCGGAGCTCGAGCTGGAGAACACGACCCCTGCGGACGTGATCACTGACCTGCTCAACGTCGTGAAAGTCCCGGTGTGACCTATGGAGATGAAAAACGCGGCTGTGGCACTGTCGGGCACATCGCTGCTCTTCCTCGCGCTCGCACTGCTCACAGACGGCATTGTCTTCTACGCGTCCTTCCTGATCGTCGCCGCCGTGCTCGCGGCCGACACGTATCGCTATGTCGTACTCAGGTCTGACCTCAGGCGGAGGCTTGCCGTCAGCAGGACGCTTTCCCGGTCGGAAATGCTGCTCGGCACCGCCCTCACGATCACATACCGCTTCGATTTTCCTCGCCGCAGGACAATAGCGCTGCAATGCTTCCAGGCCGGGAGCCGGTACTTGCAGGTGATCGAGCCTTCTGCCCGGCTGTACTTGCGTCGCGGGCTCTGGTCATTAGAGTACAAGGTAACGCCGTCCGGCAGGGGCAGGCACACGATGCCGGGGCTCGTCATGTCGTTCGAGACCCTCCTCTTCCGCGACTCTCTGACGGCCTGTGGCGATGAGGAGATCAATGTCTATCCGGTCGTCGACGCGCATCCCGGCAGGATGTCGCGGAGTTCCCTCAACGGCCTGGCCATAGGCAACGAGGCAATCACACAGGACGCGGGAATCGACTTCTCCGGCATCCGGGCCTATGTGCCCGGCGACAGCACCCGGAACATCGACTGGGCCCGGTCCAGCAGGCACAGCGGGCTCGTGGTGAAGACGTTCGAGGACGTGCGCTCCAGGCCGGTGTTCCTGCTCATCGACGTCGACACGTCCATGGAGACCGGGGCGACTAAGACCGAGCTGGAGTCTGCCGTAGAGCTGGCGACGCTGCTCTCCGGCAGGGTGCTGACGGAGAACGAGCGTATCGGCATAGCCTGTTTCTCTGCCTCGGACGTGACTGCATACCTGTCTATGGCCTCCGGCCCGCAACAGATAGCCCGGGTCCGACAGCTGCTGGCATCGGTCCGTGCGGTGTGTGGCACCAGAGAGCCACGCGGAGGCACATCGCTGCTACAGGATGCCATCGCCACGCAAAAGGCCTTCGGGAAGGCTACAGGCAACGACGGGCTTAGCTCCGTCATCGAGGAAGCCGTCAGGCAGTTCACCGCCAACGTGAAGGAGGACGGCTTTGTCCGGGCTATCTTCAGGGTTTCCCGATCGTCGGGCGTCCCCTGTCACATCGTCGTATGCACTAACCTGTCCATGGGCATGTCCAGTCTTCTTGACGGCGCGAGGATCGCCAGGTACTACGGGCATAACGTGACCGTGGCGCTGACGCCTCACATCTGGTACGAGCCTAAAGAGGGCGTCGACGCTGATGAGACGTCGATGCAGAGAAATACTACCGCAAGTACCGGGAGACCATGGAGACTATCGCCTGCCTGCAGTCCCACAAGATCGAAGTCATCGAATTGAGCGCAGCCGAGCGTCCGGAGCACGCGATAATGACGGCCCGGACACGCCGGTCGATGAGGATGGTGAGATAGATGCCGCAGGAAAGGACACAGGACGCGGTCACCGGCCAGAGAGATGAGTTACGCCGGCGACCGGTCACCCGCGACCGACAGTCTATCCGGCCGGCAGCCTTCGGCCTGTTCGCGCTCGGGATTGCCCTGCTGGTCTTCTGGTATGCCACGGACGACCGCTCAGTCGTGTCGGCGCTCATGCTCCTCGCCGGGGTCACGGTCCTGGCGCTCGCTATCATGCTATACTTCCTGTCGCCGTCAAAGTCCTTGCGCGATGACGTGGCCGACGCCCTCGCCATCTCCGGCGTCACGGACGTGGACATGATACTGTCTTCCCTGCTGATCGAAGGCCGGGGCATTTACATGCCCGCCTCCGATGCCGGCGCGACGAAAGTCTTCATACCTGCGTCCGGAGCCCCGGGAGAGGTCCCGTCATCCGGCAACGTCTTCGTCACCGGCCCGAGCAAGGGAATATTGCTCGATCCGCCAGGCTACGGGCTACTGTCATGCGCAAGAAAGATCAGCCCCCCGTTCACCGACGAAGGCCTGGGGCACGAGATCACGGACCTGATGGAAAGCGGCCTGGAACTGGCCCGCAAGGTCACAGTCAGGCGGGAAGGCAATCGCGTGACCGTGTCCATGACCGGCCTGGTCAACGCCGGCCTGTGCGCGACCATCAGGAAGGAGAGCCCGAAGCTCTGTACCCGGATCGGCTGCCCGATCTGCAGCTTTGCCGCCTGCATGATCGCCGACGGCACGCACAGGCGGGTCAGGATAGAGAACATTACGGTCAAAGGGACGACCGTCCACGCGACCTTCGAGCTGCTATGAGGCTGACCTATGGCGTTTGAGACAGGAACACAACGAGGACCAGACAGGAAGCAGCAGGTCATCGATCTGGTGCTAGTAGCGGCCTATGCTTTCATCACGGCGGCATTTTCCGTGGTGCCCTTGTCCGGCATGACCCCGGGCGGGGCTTTAGGCATCGGCATGGTGCTGTTCGTGCCGGGCTACACACTGATCGCCGCCTTGTTCCCGGGCAAGAGCGACATTGGTCATATAGAGAGAATAGCCCTGTCGTCTGGCCTGAGCATAATGACAGCGGCACTGGCAGGGCTGGCATTGCACCTGTCGCCGATAGGTTTCGCGGCAGATAAGCTATCTGTCTGCCTGGCTGTTTTCACTGTCGCATGTGCTATCATCGCCTATAGGCGCAGGCAGGAGCCTGAAGCCGGAGGGCCGCTTCGGGATCGACGCAGGCAACGTGTACCGAAACCTGGCGGCATTCTTAGCAGGGGAGAACAGGCTGAATACGGTGATCATCGTCGTCCTGGCACTTGTCATCCTGGTGTCGATCTCGGCAATCGCTTACGCCATCCTGGTGCCCGTCCACGGGGAGCCGTTCACCGAGTTCTATCTCCTCGGGCCCGACGGCACGGCGGGCGACTACCCTCTGAAGTTCCACACCGGAGACACCGGCTCGCTGATCGTGGGCGTCACGAGCCACGAGTACCGGGACGTGACATACGACCTCGTGGTGACGCTCAACGACAGCACGAACACGAGCAGGCTGTACGAGGAAAGCTTAACGCTGGCCAGCGGCCAGACCTGGGAGAAGCGAATAGAGCTAAAACCCGACCTCGGCGGGAACCATGAAAAGCTGGAGTTCCTGCTGTACGCCGACGGTAACTATACTGCACCGTACCGCGATTTGCATCTGTGGGTGGATGTCACCAGGCCCCTATATTCCCCTTAGTATCCCTTACCACCATGAGCCCGGGGAGGTCTATAATGCTGTTTCTATCAGGTATTAAACTATAGTCATTCCCGAAACTTTTTGTGTATGCTGATAAGGCACCAAACACAGAGTTCACAGAGTTCCCAGAGTATAGTCATTGGTGAAATGTTTTGAACGCTGAGCCGGCACCAGACGCAACGGACGCGACGGCCGCGACGTACTCAACGTTTTATCAGGTAATGGGAAGCGTAGCCAGATTTTCAGACGTTGCGTACGTCGCGTACGTCGCGTACGTTGCGTCTGGTGCCGGTTAGCATGTACAAAAAGTAACAGGAATGACTATGTACGAAGTCTTGATCGGAAGAGGCTATGGTTGCCTTTTCTTTAATCGTACTCTGTGTACCCTGTGAACTCTGTGTCAGATAGCTTATCAGTGTACGAAACATTTTCAAAATGACTATAAAAACAGGCACCGCTGCCGATGCCAGAGCATGCGTGCGCGCAGGCGGCCGCCAGACGTTCCCGTATCTTATCTGCTATTATTTTACAGGGGAGCACGGTTAACGGCCGTTTTGCTTTTTACGATCTCCCTTATCCCGTCCTCCAGGCATACTTTCGGACGGAAGCCGAGCAGCTTCCCGGCCCGCGTAATATCGGCGTAGCTGTGCAGGATATCGCCCGGCCTCGCGGGCTTCAGCTCGGGCACGAGGTCTTCCCTGCCGTAGAGCCCGGCGATCATGTGAGCCAGCGTGTCGATCCTCGTCGGCTCGCCGGTGCCGCAGTTAAAGACCCTGCCGACGGCGTCCTCTTTTTCTGTCAAGAGCATCACCATGTCGACCACATCATGGACTGAGACGAAGTCCCTGGTGGCCCGGCCGTCGCCAAAGATGATCGGACGCAGGCCGCCTGCGACGCGGTCGATGAACTTCGAGATGACGCCGCTGTACGGGTTCGACGGGTCCTGGCGGGGGCTGTAGATGTTGAACGGCCGGATCGCGGTCGTCGGAAGCCCGTACACCTTGTGGAAGGCGAGGGCGTACTTCTCTCCGGAAAGCTTGCTGATGCCATATGGCGACATCGGGTCCTGCGGGTGGTCTTCGTCCACCGGAAGGTCGATCGTGTTACCGTAGATCGCTGCCGAACTGAAGTAGACGAACCGCCCGAGATCCGAGTCTCGGGCAGCGTCGAGCAGGTTCAGCGTGCCCATGACGTTGTTGTCCGCGTCGAAGGCCGGGTCTTCGATAGAGCGAGAGACGTATATCTGGGCGGCGCAGTGGATGACGACATCAGCGTCCCTGACTAACCGTTTTACGGTCTTGCGATCGCGGATATCGCCCCTGACGACTTCGACGCCGGGGCACCGGTAGCTCAGGCTCGAGGAAAAATTGTCAAGGATTGTCACGCGGGACTTCGTGCCGGCCAGCGCTTCGCAGATGTAAGACCCTACCTGGCCCAGCCCTCCTGTGATCAGGATGCGTTTTTCTTGCATAGTTTTCAGTACAACCTGTTCGTATATAAACTATTATTCGGCGTAGTAAACTTCCCCTGATACAACAATATTGCCCGTTGAATTCTGCACTATAATAAAGCTAAAAGCCATGAGTTGGCAGCGGGAGTACGGCTTCGAGTATTCGCTCGTACTTACTGCCAAATGGTATTCGGACCACATCCGGTGGTACGAGAACTTAAAACGCTGATCCTCAGTGCCAGGGTGGCATAATATAGTTCGATAATTAAACAAATATATTTCGATAATATAAGCTAATTATCTTTACTATAAAATGGGCATGCATCTATCAGTTCATCGAGATCGATATTGATTTTCTTATTATACATCGAACTGATAATATCATCTATTGTGGTCTTATTATCTACTTTTAATGGCGTTACATCGGTTTTCCCGACCGATGCAAAATAATCCCTGAATTTAAATCCACTACCGGCAACACCTTCAGAAAATTCCAGCCAGGTCGAGGGAATCTTATATGCATCAGCCATTATTATTCCATGTAAAGAGCTTGAAGCAATATATCTACAACTACAAACTTGATCAATAACATTATTTATTGAATTTTCAATATCGATTATTTTAACTTCCGGCAGATTTTTAAATCTGCGAACATTTTCATTTTCTTTGTCTTTGTAATGTGGAATAATCCCTAATAGATGCCTGGTATGAATATCTGGTTTGTAAAATCTCGGATATAATAGTGCAGGATCTCCAAATACATCAGGACATTTTATACCCTGTTTTATGATATTGTCCCTTGACAATGGTCCGCGTACAGCACAAACCTGCCCTGGTTCTCCAGGCAGCTTGCCAGACTTTTGTATAAACCCCGGCCCCCATATTATAGTATTTTTAATAGAACGATCGGGTATACTGTCTAAAATACTGCCGATTACTGCGTAAACAGGTCTTCGACGGATATTTAAAGTATATTTATTAATTATTATGGGTCTCTTTCCCGATAATAGTTGAATCAGGACGGGATTCAGGGCATCGCCCCAATTTTTACTTTCCCACCAAAATGCACAGATCGTATCCGCATCACTGTAATATGTCGTTTTAATCGTGCTTATTATTGTAGGCATAAAGTCCCGTTTTTGAATCATAGCTCTTCTCCCGCTGCCATTTCAGATTTTTTCTTTATGTTCGGTATATATGATTTAAGAATTTTCCGTTCAAACGATGACAGGCCAAACTTCCATATCACAATGGTGTAAACAGTAGTAATGGCAATTCCTGTGATTACAAGCGTTGTAAGTGAAGTGACAGGTAAAAATGCTCCTATTATCAATCCCACTATAGCAATGATAATCGTGGAAGTTATGCCGGGCAACATAGGCCAGGCGAAGGCCAATATCTTTATATTCATAACTTTTGACGCATACCACGGGGTAAAAACGGCATTCTTCAAAGTAAGTACGATTGCTCCGGCAACGGCAACACCATAGAAGCCCCAGCCAGCCAGGAGTGGTAATAAAATCGCAAGAGAGATATTCATACCTCCCATCAGTAGTGTTACAATTCCAGGTACACGGATTTTATTATATGCCACATTTATAGAGAACAGGGGCATGACGGAAAGATTAATCGCCAGATGAAAAACCATTAATATCATAAGAGGGGCAAGATAAGCGTATTTTTCACCGACCCATATGGTCAGGATTTGAGGGGCAAATCCACAAATAAAACCTATCGGGAGGGCCATTAAAACACCCATCATTTTAACTGAGCTTCTCATCATATTGATAAGGGCAATAGTCTGTTCTTTTGCATAATAAATGAAGACCATCGGGGTTAGTACTCCTGCAATCATTGAGGCAGCACTTCGCAGAATCACCCCCCAGTTAAGGACAACGGCGTATTCCCCGGCAGATGTCGCTCCAAATAGCATATTTACGACAATAAGATCGATCTGGAGGAACAGGAGAGTCCCTATTTGATTTACTATTACCCACCAGCTCATATTGGTCAGTGATTTCAACCGTGACATGTTGATAGAGTGAATCGATATTTTTAGATACGGGCAAGTTTTTCTTGCCATTATAATTGCTATTACCGATGCCGATATTGCCCCGAGAAGATATGCCAGGCCAACGAAAGCGAGACCGGGGCCATAAAGCATGAAGAAAAGCGCAATCAGGCCTGTCTGTACAATAATATTAACAATATTTACAATATTCTGTAAGTCTAAACGGTTATAGGCAAATAGCTGTACGGTGAAGTTACCGCTCCAGGAACGAATTAAAAATGCCGCAGATACACCCAAAAATAAGAGTACGGCATCGGTTTCATACCCTGCCGGGACGCTAAAAATATTCGGGATAAAGTATGCTACGATGATTATGATCGGTATCATCAATAATAGTAATAAAGAAAGTCCGACTATTGCCGTATTAAACGTTTGATTGGCCGCTTCGAAATCTTCTTGCTGTAGATCGACTGTAAGATATCGCGAGACCGAAGTGTTAAGCGATTGTACGACAATGCCAACGTATCCCGTAATAGACGTGGCAAGAGGAATAAGGCCATAGGCAGCGACACCAAGCGTTGATACAAAATAGGGGACCAGTATCAAACCAATAATGATGTTAATTAAAAAATATAGTATATTAGCTATGAGATTTTTTGGTAACTGGGTACTAAACCCTTTATTTTTAATAGCTGCTATCTCATTGCGTTTTTGCATTACTTCGCCTCAAAGCTAATGTTTTGGTAGCATTTACATACGTGACAAGCGTTTGTCAATGTTCTCTTTTGAATTCAGTAAAAGTAAATATGCATGGTGCGGGAGCGTTGCCAGAATATATAATTTCACTTTACGTCTATAGAGCCATTTCGTTTTACACCGTTTTAAGATCAGCTTGGCGTTTTTACGATCACCGGCGAGTATACTGTTCAATGCCCGATGTATTTCTTTTTTATAAATATATTCGCTAAGGGACCCGATCAATTCCGGTGCAATTTCTTGTCTGCTAATAGCACTCCTGGCCGTTTTAACAAACGGCTCTTCAGTATATAACGGAGGAGTCTTGCTACAAGCCCGGTTGACTGCTTCCCTGTGATTAATAGCTCCCGGCTGCCGGCTGAAAGCGACCGGATATTTTAGGGCGATTCTACCCCATAGATCGTCATCTTCCCCATACCAGTAGCCTGTGGAAAACCGGCCCGCTTCCAGGAAGATCCTTTTAGGGATACCTACCGATGACGATGTAACCGGATTTTCTCCTAAAGCCGATATCCTGAAATAATTCGAGAGTCGCCCTTCCCAGGGTGCCGCAGGGATATCTTTGAAATCCGGCCATCGCAACTTTCCATCAGGCATACAAATCTTATATTCCGTAGCGTACATACCTGCTTCCGGATATTTTGCCCTTAGCCGGATCATCGTCTCGAGGTGCGAAGGCATCCACTCGTCGTCCGCATCTAAAAAAGCTACGAAATCGGCGGACGATTCGCTTACTCCCCTGTTTCTCGCAGCCGAAACCCCCTGGTTCTTCTGTCGGACCAGGCGTATCCTCGGATCATTTATTTTCCTGACAGTCTCCGCACCATTATCGGTAGAACCATCGTCCACGACGATAACTTCAAAATCCCGGATAGTCTGATCCAGAATTGATGTAAGCGCTCGATTGATATACAGGCCTTTATTGTAAAGCGGGATAATTACGGAGACCTCTGGCATGCTATTTCCTCCGGAGCCGGAATTGTCGGCCGATCGATCGGCGCTGCCTGCACACTGGCTGTCATTGTCGTTCATAATCTGGCCTCGTTCACATCAGGGCACGTCGTAGATGGCGCTGCCATTGCTCGCATAGATTTCGTTGTATCTCTCCAGGCCGGGCAGTACCTTGCCCGTCTCATAGAACGCCCGGGCGCCCGATTTCTCCTTAAACACGTCCCCGTTGAGGTTCGCGTAGCCGAGGTAAACGTACGATCCCTTTTGCGGGCCGGTAGAATTGAGCTGCAGGCGGGCGGTTTCAGCCATCGGCACATTGCCGTAGCTCATGAGGGGATGAAGGGAAATATAGTCCGAATAAACAACGGTGTCCTCGAGCCGGTACCTGTCGAGCCACGTAGCCGCGTCGTAATCCTGTTCGAACGTGTTGAGCGGATCGTACAGGACCGCCCGGTCGTACAGGCTGTAGCTGTTGACCTGGCCTGCGCCCAACGCCACGGATATCGGGCGATCGTTGAGGACATTGAATACCAGTCCTGTGTTAAAGAACAGGTAGATGACAAGGATGACGGCCATGATTTTAACCGGTTGCTCAAGGCTGATCCCGGCCTTTAGCAGCTTCAGCGGTGAAGTAACCGCCTTTATCAGTTCCAGCCCCCCGATGATGCACATCGGCGACAGTATGATGAGCGTGATCTGAAAAACACGCGACGTGTTCAACGAGCTGGAGAAGTACGGCAGCGTGATGGAAAATACACAGATCAGCAGATTAACAAATAACAGGACCACGTACTCCAGGCTGAACCTGTACTTCCTCCGCAGGGCGATGAAGCTTTCAAAGACGACAAACGCGAAACCGATGACGATTAGAGCCTGGAATATCAACTGCATATACTTCTTGATCTCGTACAGCGGGGATGAGTATCCCTGCAGGAGGTAGTTTAATCCCTGGACGTGCTCCGGATTCAGGAACTCGGTGAAGATGTTGGTCCCCATCTTGTAGAGCAGGTAAGAGATCGAGTTCAGCGTTGCCGACCCGCCGGTGTAGATGTACCAGAAGAACAGGAAGCAGGCGAATATCCCCAGAAAGGCGAAGGTAAACGCGTTGTTGGCAGGGAGTCTCATGAATTCTTCGTGCAGATTGCCCTTACGCACTTTGTTGAGCAGCTTCTTTGACGATCTAAGCAGGACCAATAAGATCATCGACATCGCGAACACGATCAGGTAAATGTACGATAGCCCGTAGTGGGATACGATCAGCCCGATCCCGAACAGGATGACGAGGAACGACATGATACGCCTGTCGAGGTCGGCGTCGATCAGCAGCAACATGATCAGGACAAGGAACAGTTCGGCTGTCTCCTGCCTGGCCAGGCCCTGCATCTCGGTGAAGAAGGTCACCAGGAACATGAAGAACATACAGGCCATGCACGCGATTTTGCCGTTGGTCTGCTTTTTATACAGGACATAGAGCCCCAGTGGCACCAGACAGAATATCAGCTGGTATACGATCTTGAACACCCAGGTCAGCTCGATGCCGCCGACGAGATGATAGAACGGCGCCAGGAAGACGATGCTCAGCATCGCGTTGACGGTCAGGGGGATCGACGAGTCCCAGTACCCCGCCCCGATGACCTGGCTGGCCGTGTAGTATTCCACGTGTACGTCCCAGCTCCAGAGGTAGTTCGAAATGAACGCGTTGTGGAACTCCAGCGACAGCGCCACGACAAAAATGACCAGGGGATACAAACGTTGCGGTATGAGCTTATCGAACCCGCACAGGAGCACAATGGCGGCAATGGCCAGTATTACGACGTAAATCAGCAGGTTATTATCGTACGCGTTTACCGCATACGAGCCCGCTATGCTAACGAGCGGGAGCAGCAGTAAAAGCAATGCCGGCACCATCGATTTCCGGTCGATTTCCAGCATGATGTCCGGATCATAATACTCCCGGTCTCGCAGAATGCACAATATGGATAATAATACCGTGCCCAGGAGCATCGCCGTAATGATATTGTACCCGGTGATCGGGCTGTCGATGCCGACGAAGGGGTATACCATGTTGATGAAGAACCCCGCGGACATGTCAAAGATAAGGCTGAGTCCCGCCGCATACAGGACGGTCTCCACACTTGATTTTTTATGGACCTTTAAGATTCTAAGCAGCAGCGCGCCGGGCACGAAGGTCAGGTAAACGAAGCCGACGATCGGCCTGATCAACGGTACCTGGTAGCCGAGCGCATCCAGCAGGCATAGCCCGAGCAGGCCTAACTGCAGCGAGAATATGACCGGCAGGAACTCGGCAATCTTCCAGTCGTTTATCCTGAATATGTTCTTTACTAACATTAGCGCACCGCGTTTTTACATACAGGGCCGGCAGCTGGCCTTCCTCAGGAAATCGTAGTATGTCTGACCGATTTTCTTATAGTCCAGCAGGTCTACAGCCAGCCTTCTCCCGTTATCTCCCATCTCCTTCCTCTCTCCGGGACTGCAGCTCTTCAGATTCAGGATGGCTTCCGCGATCGAGGCTGCGCTGGTGCCGCAGACCAGGCCGCACTCGTACTGGCGCGTCAGCCTGGCGGCATCGCCCACGTCGGTCACGATTACCGGCACACCGCAGGCGATGTACTCCGCATACTTCGTGGGGAACGCGACCTCCAGCGCCGGGTGGCTCATCCGCGGGATGATCAGGCCGTCTGAGCCGCAAAGGTGCCTGATCAGGTCCGGTCGCTTCATGAAGCCTATGAAATCTATGTTGCTGTATTTGCCCTCCAGGGCCTTTCGTATATCATCGTTCAGCCCGATCACCTGGAAACGGACATCCTTGCCTTCCAGCAGTCGCGCAGCCCCCAGCAGCAGCTCGATGCCCTGCCATTTCTGGGACCCGCCGGCGTAGGTGATCGTGAAGGGGCCCTCCTTAGGCACGCCCCGGGGCTTGAACGCGTCGATATCGACGCCATTGAGGAGCACTTCTATCCTCTCATCCCCGATTCCCCGGGCAACGTAGTAGTCCCGGAATGACTGCGAGCACACGGCGAAGTAGTCCGAGTACCGTGACGCCAGCGCCTCCATCACGTTGCTCTGCAGGTAGTTGACGTGGTTCTTCAGGTCGAGCCACCCCCGGGACCTGAGCCGCGACTCCTGGGCTATGTCGCCGTGCACGTCGTAGATGATGCGGGTGTCAGTCTTTCTGGTCAGCCGTGCGAGGCTCATGAGGTATGCCGACCCGGTGTTGCCCGCGTGGATGAAATCGAACCCCTCCAGGTATTTCCTTATCATCGGGATGTTGACCGGCGATATGACGAACGGCTTCCGGAGGGGCAGGTCGCCCAGATATAGCGTCGCCGTCTGGACGTTGTGGCTTTCCAGGCCGCTCTTCAGCGACATGACCCGGTGGACATAGGCATCGTAGAAGCCCGGTTTCGTAGTGAAGGTAAACAGTACTTTCATGTGCGTCATCTCCTGGCTATATTCCCCCGCCCGTGACCTGGCGATAAATCCCGGTCACCCGGGCCGCATACCCTTCCCAGGTCAGGTCCTCGTCCCGGAGCTTCCGGCGGCTGTTCCCGCCCATGCGGGCGATTTCCGCCTCGTTCTCCGCGAGGTATGCGATCTTCCCGGCCAGCGCCCCGGGGTCACGGGGCGGGACCAGGAAGCCGTTGTAGCCGTCGGTGACCTGCTCCGGGATGCCACTGATCTGCGAGGCTATCACGGCACAACCGGCAGCCATGGCTTCGTTGATCACGGTCGGCCTGCCCTCGGAAAGTGAGGGAAGCACGAACACATCGGCCGCCGCATACCATTTCAGCAGTTCCCGGTGGGGCACCCTCCCTGTAAATAGTACGTGTTTCTCGATGCCCAGCTCTCGCGCCAGCCGTTCCAGGGTCTCCCGCCCGGGGCCGTCGCCGACGATGGCCAGCGTAAGCCTGCGACGCTGCTCTTTGTCCAGGCTTGCCATGGCTCTGAGCAGGTAGCCGATGCCCTTCCTCTCTATAAGCTGGCCCACGTACAGCAGGACGATTTTGTCATCCAGGCCCCATGTCTCCCGGGCTGCGGCCTTGTCCTCCGCCTCGTATTCGCTGGCATCGATGCCCAGGGGCACGTATGCCAGCTTTTCCTCGGGGAGCCCGAAGTCCCGGGCCAGGCGGTAAATGTTCTGGCTGATGCAGATGACTCTGGTCGAGCTATTCAGCGTCTTTACCATTTTTTTGCCGATCAGCGGGTCGTGGACCAGCCGGGTGAAGACGCTGTCGCCGTGGACGTCGACGATGAGCGGGGCGTTCCACCGTTTGCAGAGGTCGATCATGCCGTAGCCGTCCAGGAAGACGTGATGGGCGTGCACGATGTCTTTCTTCCCGATGTAGTCCCGCACGTATCTCCCGACGAAATGCCGATAGAGGTCGAACGACGCGGCATAAAAGTACTTCTTCGGCACGAGGTACGGGAACCGGGGGTAATGGACCGGCCCTTCGTCGCTACTCTCCTTACGGGGGAGTTTCCAGAGCTGGTGCTGCGGGAAGAACCGGAATGGCAGCGTGTATGGCCGCGGCGCAACGATCTCCGGCTCGACGAGCCCGGACCTGGCCAGTGCCATGTTAGCCAGCCGGTTCCATGGCGCCCACTGGTTGAACCGGTCGGGATAGTTCGTATTGGCGAAAAGGACTTTGATCATGGCCTGCCTCCTGTGATTGTGCTGAGGCAGTCGAGGATCTCGCTGGTCATGAACAGGTCGGGATAATTGGCGGAAGGATCGACAGTCGAGGTGTTCAGCCGCAGCGTGGACGCCAGCGCCTTAAACGCGCCGTCGTTGACCTTGCGGGAACGCCTGCGCCGTGCCAGCTGACGGTACGAGCCGTAGCCGAACCGGAAAAGACGGTGGCTGGCCGGGTAATTGCCGATCATGGACGACTTGATCGTGGTCCCCACGTCGAACGGATATGTGACCGGGGGAGCATGTTCCCACCGCCAGGCAATGCCATCGATGTTGCGGGAAAGCTGCCCCATGGTCGCCATCACGTCTCCCTCTCTCCGGCCATAGCGGAACGCTGCAGCCGCAAACGCATAGGCGCCGGACAGGTAGTACGCGAACATCAGCCCGCTTTTCGACCAGTCGAGGCGGTTATCGGGCCGCCGGGCATCCGCCAGCCAGCCGATGGCCCGGCCCAGCGACGACTCGAGTGCCTCATCCCTGATGACATCCTGGATTTTTGCCAGGTAATAGATCGTGACGCCCTGGTAGTGGATGCACGGGACGTGAAGCGGATACGGCTCGGGCTGGCCGCCTTCGGCGGTCGTGTAGGGATAGACGCCATTCTTCCACTGATGGCCAATGCAGTTCATCGCAGCCCTCCGTCCCGCTTCCAGGCAATTCCTGTCTCCACAGTCGCTCCCGTACCGGGCGAGGAATGCACCGCACGAGGCGTCGACGTTCAGGTAATCCGAGAGGTACTGTTCCGACTTGCGGAAGCGGCCCGGCGAAGTCTCGGCCATCAGCACGTACCCTGCCGCCTTTTTCAGCCGGCCCTCATACTCGTCGCAAAGGCCGCCCCTGGCCCGCTTCAGCAGGAACGTTTCGCCGATGAACGACGTGGCCAGCGCCGACGGGCGGGAGTACTTAGGGTGCAGCTCGTTCCAGGAGCCGTCGGAGTTCTGCCGCGACGCCAGCCAGCGGATCATCCTGTCGGTCGTTTCCGGCTGGCGGCCCGTGCGCAGCATGGCTTTACAGACCTCGGCCGTGACCCTGCACCGCTTCAGGTCGAAGTACGGGTCGTAGACATAGCAGTGCTCCCCGCTGGTAACCGCATATTTCAGTGTCGCGTCGAGTAGCGCGTCGAAAAGCCCGTTTTCTCCCATCGTCGTCCTCCGGTCAGTCCGTCGCCGGCCTGCCGGCCAGCGCGACGATCCTGTCTCTCAAGACACGGGCGATGTTCTTCCGATCATAGTGCTCTTTCACAAAGCGCCTGCCGTTGTCACCCATCTCCTTCTCCAGGGCCGGGTCATCCAGCAAGTGGCAGATAGAGACGGCAATGCCCTCGACGCTGTTCGGGGCGATGATGCCGGCCCCGGACCGTTCGGCGATGCTGGCGATCTCCCCTCTGCTGCAGCCGACGAACGGTATCCCGCATGCCATGTACTCGAATACCTTCGTCGGTATGGCGTACTCGAGGGTCTCCACGTCCTTCAGCGGGGCAACGCCTATGCAGGACTCCGAAATCAGCCCCGGCACCTCGTCCCGCGGCACCAGGTTCCTGAAGACCACGCAGCCGTCCAGGCCGTTCTCCTTCGCCGTCCTGATCAGCTGTTCCTTCAGGTCCCCGTCACCGACGATGACCAGCTTGACATCATGCCTTTTCGTCACTTCTCTCATGGCCAGGATGACCTTCTCCAGGTCCTGGGCATGGCCGATGTTGCCCGAGTATATGATCTGGTTTTTCTTCTTTCCCGGGGGCCGGTAGAATTTTTCGGTGTCGACGCCGTTCGATATGAGCACGAACTTGTCCTTCTCCAGCGACACGTAAGACCGCCGGATTCGTTTGATCGTCTCCAGCGTAGTGACCGCAATAAGGCTGGACCTTTCGTAGAACAGCTGCTCGAACCGCCGGCTGACCTTTTCGTACAGGCTTCCCTTTTTGATGAAACCCAGGCTTATCGACGCGTCGATCCACAGGTCTCTCACGTCGACAATCCACGGCTTGCGGAAAAGAATCTTCGGGAGCAGGCCGGGCAGCGTCACGAAGATCGGCGGGCTGCTGGTGATGATGACGTCGTACTTCTTCGCGTTCAATAGCGCCCAGACAGCCGCGTGCACCGAGAAGATCAGGTAGTATGCCATCCGACTCACGAAGCCCGGGTCGCCTGACGCAGGCTGCCATGTCCACAGGCCGGTCACCGCGATACCGTCCACAGTCCGGCCGGATTTCCGTTTCCAGTCCCGCGGGAAGGTGCCGAATGGCATCGTGGGATGGGGGCTGATGATCTGGACGTCCAGGCCCAGCATCTTAAGCTGCTTCGCCATGTCGCCGATCCGCGAAGCGTTGCCCCCGGTCTCTGGCGCATATAGCTGAGACACTATGAGCACGGTGATCTTATCCATGGTACCTTGTCCCGTCGCTCAGCTTGAGTTACCATGCTGGCGGGATATCTTCGTGGTGATGCTCTTGATCGAGATCAGCACGAACCCGGTGAATATGCACTGGATTCCCAGCATGACGCCGATGGCCCCGACCAGCAGGTGCCCGATGGGCATTACGTCGGTCGCATCGAAAATCCTCAGCGCCTCGAAGCAGGCCAGCACGCCGATGCCCAGCATGACCAGTCCCGGGGCCCCGAAGAACACCATGGGCTTCTTCTGGGATATGAACCCGACGATCGAGTTCAGGACGCTGAAGCCATGCGCGATCGGGCTCTTGCTGGAGGTGCCTTTCAGGTCATACCTGACCTTGATGGGCACTTCAGTGATCTTGAGGTCGTGTTCCGCCGCCCTGATCAGTATCTCCGACCCGGCGCCCATGCCGCCATCGTCGATCTGAATCTTGCTGACGGCGTTTCTCGAATAGGCCCGGAAGCCGCTCTGGGAGTCGGAGACCTTCAGCCCCGATCCGGCCACTGTGGCCGAGTCCAGGACCTTCATCCCGAACTTCCGGTAGGCAGGTATCTTCTGGTTGGTCTCGTTGCCGTTGACGAACCGGGACCCGATGACGATGTCTGACTTCGAGGCCAGCATCTCGTCCACCAGTTTCGGTATGTCGTCGGGCGAATGCTGCCCGTCGGCATCGATTATAACCATGATGTCGGCGCTGATCTGCCGGGCCGTCTTGAAACAGGTACTGATGGCCGCACCGTAGCCGCCGTTCTTCTCGTGCCGGACCACCTTTGCCCCGGCCAGTGCCGCTACTTCCGCCGTGTTATCGGCGGAGCCGTCGTCGACGACGATGACCTCGTCGGCGTACTTTTTCGAGCGCAGGACGACGCTGCCGATGGCGACCTCCTCGTTAAAGGCCGGAATGGCGACGATCACCGTCGGGGACTCTCGCGTGCCACCGATCAGGTAGCGGTGTTTCACCCGGGACTTCCAGCTATACGAGCTCTTCTCGAGCTTCCCGCCTACGGCGTTGATGGCATTCTTAATGTTAGATGGAGATATCACAGATGTCATTTTTACACTTATCCTTACCTTATCCTTGCCCTTTCCACACTGTTGCATCTATGCCATTTCGCCCGCTAAGGCGGCTATGTATTAATACCTTTATGGTCATAGTGCAACCTGCCGGTTTTAAGTCGTATGTTTACCCGACGGCCGCAGCTAAAAAATCAAATGCCGGGCCGGCTGACGCCAGATTAAAAAAGAAACATTCCGGCGACTTTACCCGTGAACGCCTGTGGCTATGTCGGCGTCCTTGATCTTTATGCAGATGTACAGCGAGTTCAGCTTCTCGATCAGCTTCTCGATCTCCGGCAGGGCCGCCTCGCGGTCCATGACTTCGCCGCCGCTGACCGTATCCACCAGCCGCTCGATGTCCCGGCTGATCTTGCCGATGTGCCTCTGCAGGCTGTGGTATCGCAGCTTTTCCTCTCCGGCGAACGTTTCCGCGGCCTCCGCCGTCGTCGCCTCTCTCTTCAGCGACCGGAGGTAGCGGAGCGCCCGGCCCTTGTCCATCTCACTGGCACGGACGGCCACGTAAGCCGTTTTCTGCAGCCCGGGCGCAAGCCTCGCAATGTCCTCCAGGACGTTCACGTTCATGACGTATCCCGGAAGAGCGTCTGAGTCCCGGGAAAGAGTATTCTGGATACATTTTTCCCGCTCCAGGTCCTCGACATAAAGCTGCTGCACCTCGTGCTCCAGCCTTTTGGCCAGCCCGACCTTGGCGGTCACGTAGTGAGGCGTCTTGCCGACGATCTCGGAAATTTCGTTGTACTGGTAGCCGTACTCTTCCTTGAGCGTGACAAAGGCATGGCCCAGCTCGATGGCGTTGAAGTCCTCCCGCTGCACGTTGGCGATGATCTGCTTGAACCGGGCATCCGCCTCGGTCTCTTCGACATCGATAATCAGGTCACGGCCGACAATCAGCTCAGTAACGCCCAGCTCGATAAGCGCTGCCAGGCGGCGAGCGCCATCGATCACGGTAAAATCGCTGGTCCCCGTCCTGCGTGCAAGGATTGGCTGCAACAGGCCCGTATCTTGAATCGTTGATTTCAGGCTTTCTACGTAAAAGCCCGATCTGCGCATATGGCTTTCGCCGCAACGGACCCGGTTGATAGGGATCGTCAGCGGCTCTAACCCTTGATGACTTGAGCGTCCACCCATAACGGTTGCACCGTCCAGTTGATTTCCGCCCCCGAAACATTCGATGACGCAAGGGGTTAAAAACTTTATGTAAGAATCCCGAAACATTGCAAAATAACCGCTTATACAATAAATGTATGATATTACTGAGCAGATACTGAGAAATAACAATAATAATGATTCCGTTAGTCAAACGGGGCTGTCTAGCAAAATAGATTTAAACCAGTAATTTTTACTGCACTATTGTCCAGGTGGTTAATTGAAATTCGGTATTATCTTAGGCACACGCCCGGAGATCATCAAGCTAAGCCCGATCATCCGGGAATGCGAGCGAAGAGGTCTGGACTACTTCATCGCCCATACCGGCCAGCATTACTCCTACGAAATGGACCGCATATTCTTCGAGGAGCTGAAGCTCCCGGTGCCCGGGCATCACCTGGACGTCGGTTCCGGCAGTCACGGAGGCCAGACCGGAAAAATGCTGGCAGGGATCGAAGACATCCTGGTCAGGGAAGCCCCGGACCTCATCTATGTCCAGGGCGATACGAACACGGTGCTCGCGGGAGCGCTCGCCGCCTCCAAGCTGCATGTCAGGATCGGCCACGTAGAGGCGGGCCTGCGGTCGTTCGACCGGGCGATGCCCGAGGAGATCAACCGGGTCATCGCCGATCACATCGCCGATCTGCTGTTCGCTCCCACCGATGCCACGAGGGAGCTCCTGTTGAAAGAGGGTATCCCCGGGGACCGGATTTTCGTGGCCGGCAATACGATCGTCGACGCCGTCCTGCAGAACCGGACGCTGGCCAATAAAAAGACACTTGGCCAGCTCGGCATCGCGGCGAAATCGTACATGCTCTCCACCCTGCACAGGCAGGAGAACGTGGACGATAAGCACAGGCTGTCTGAAATTTTCCGGGGGCTGGGGCTGGCATCGGGCGAATATGGCATGCCCGTCATCCTGCCGGTGCACCCGAGGACCCGGAAAATGATCGATACCTTCGGGATCCGCATCCCGGAAGGCGTCCGGCTGATCGAGCCGATCGGGTTCCTGGAGTTCCTGGAGGCGGAATCGAACGCAAGGCTGGTGCTCACCGACTCCGGCGGGGTGCAGGAGGAATGCTGCATTCTCGGCGTCCCATGCGTGACGCTCAGGGAAAACACCGAGCGGCCGGAGACCGTGTACGCAGGGGCAAACGTCATCGCGGGCTATCGCTCCGAAGCCATCCTGGCGTCGGCGCGGAAAATGCTGTCGGCGGGCGGAAAATGGCAAAACCCGTTCGGCGACGGCACCGCGGGAAGGAGGATCATCGACATTTCCATGAGCCATCTCAAGACTTAACTTTCCAATCACAGGGGGGCGCTGTATCGAAAAGGGAAAAAGACAGAAAACCTGAAGAAGTGGTAATAATGAGGATATGTGTAATAGGTCTCGGGTACATCGGCCTGCCGACGGCGCTGCTGATGTCCCAGAAAAACGATGTCATCGGCGTCGACCTGAAGAGAGAAGTCGTCGAGAAGATCAACAACCGCATCATGCCGTTCGAGGAGCCGGGGCTTGACGTGCTCCTGAACCGGGCGAGCATCATCGCGGCCACGACCCCCCGGAACGCGGACGTATTCGTCATCTGCGTGCCGACGCCGTTCGACAAGGAGGTGCGGATGGCTGACCTGAGCTACGTCAAATCGGCAGCCGAGTCCATCGTGCCCTGCCTGCGGAAAGGCAACCTGGTCATCGTCGAATCGACGGTCTCCCCGGGCGCCTGCGCGAAGGTGGTCGTCCCCATCCTGGAAAAATCCGGGCTGAAGGCCAGGACCGACTTCTATATCGCCCACTGCCCGGAGCGGGCCATCCCGGGCAACACGCTTCACGAGATGGTCAGCAACGACCGGATCATCGGCGGCATCGACGAGACCTCGACCCGGCTGACCTACGAGCTGTATTCGACCTTCGTGCGCGGGAACATCTTCACCACCGACATCACCACGGCCGAGTTCGTCAAGCTGATGGAGAACACGTTCCGGGACATCAACATCGCCCTGGCCAACGAGTTCGCCATCATAGCGGAAGACGCCGGCGTGGACGTCTGGGAAGCCATCGGGCTGGCCAACCGGCACCCGCGGGTGAACATCCTGAAGCCGGGCCCCGGCGTGGGCGGCCACTGCATCGCCGTCGACCCGTGGTTCCTCACGGAGAGCAGCACGAAGTGCAAGATCATCAACACCGCCCGGGAGATCAACGACTGCATGCCCTCCTACGTCCTGCAGAAAGTCCGGGAAGCGGTCCGCGGCATCGAGACGCCGAAAATTACCGTGTTCGGCGTGGCCTACAAGGGCAACGTCGACGACGCGCGGGAAACGCCGGCACTCAAGTTCATCAAGCTGGCCGAAAAGGAAGGCTACGAGGTCAGCGTCTACGACCCGCTGGTGAAGCGATTCGAGTACCAGCTGTCTGGCTTCGACGACGCGGTGGCCGGCACTGACTGCATCGTGGTCATCACCGATCACGACCAGTTCAAGGAGATGGACTACGATCAGGCCCTGTGCAGGGCCAGACACAGGAACGTAGTCGATACGAGGAACATCGTCCGTAAAGGCAGGACATTCCGGCTGATCACGCTGGGCAAGTCCGAGGAGAGTTCCGGTATCGCCAGCGAGTGGCCCGCATCCACTTCGGTCACCGGCAACTAGTCCTCTATGGCCGGGGCATGAGAGACACGATGTCCTTATGCCCTTTTTCCTATTTTTCTACATTTTTAAATATTACATGTTGATGGCGTTGGCATGCACCACGCTGCGCTTGCGGCCACAAAGACACTAAGGAGACGAAGACATAGTCATTCCTATAACATTTTGTACACATTTTGCCCCGGTTAATATCCGTCTTGGCGCTCTTGCGCCCGTCTTGCGCCCCTGGCGAGAATAAAACGGTTCTCTGGTTTCTGTACACATAGCACTAACAGAGCCGGTATCGTTGCCCTGTAAAGGCACACGCAGAACGGAATTCTCGCCAAGACCGCCAAGACGGGCGCCAAGAGCGCCAAGACTAAATGATCGTTATGCGGTGTAGCGGGCCTTAAAGTCTAAAAAGTTATGAGAACAACTAACACAAAGGGCTGTTAAAATTAATGGATAAGACACGGATTTTTTTAAGACATAGTCATTTCGATAATGTTTCGTACGCTGATAAGGTACCTCACACAGAGTTACAGAGTTCACAGGGTACACAGAGTACATTTAAAGAACGGGCTACCGGGGCCTTTTCCGATCAAGACTTCGTGTACTCTGTGTACCCTGTGAACTCTGTGTGAGGTACCTTATCAGCATTTACAAAAAGTTACAGGAATGATTAACGCAAAGAGCATGTTTAATTGCCTTTGTGCCTTAATCGTCTTTGTGTCTTCCGTTTTCCGTTTCTTTGTTCCCTTCGTCCCCTTTGTGTCTTTGTTGCCGCAAGCGCAACGTGGTGAAGGTTTGAATAATCAATTATTTTTCATTCATTTGCTACATCCCATATTAATTTTATATAGCTTGCAGGCAGATTGCATGGATTGGTATCGTACGGCGGTATGGCGTCCGGGGTAAAAATGAGCGGGGGCAAAATCCGAGCTGACAGCTTGCTCATCCTTTCGTTGGTGATCATCGCTTTAGCGCTGGCTCTCGGCGCGGAAAGCGCCCGGGCGCAAAGCGTGCAGGTAATATCCCTCCACTCCGGGGAATCCATCTCTTATACCGGCCATGCAGGGGCAAACTCGGCGATCGCTGTGACCATTTCGTCCAGCACATCAGTGCCGGTCAGCGGGGGCGAGTACAACAGGCAGATCGGCCCGATCACCGTACCGTCGTGCAGTGTCATCATTACCGTCAATAACGTGCAGACGATCAACTTCGGGGGCAGCCAGTACGTGGAAGCCTTAGGGGTAGGAGTCTGGACGCCGGAGGTGACTAAGTCCCTCTCGCTCCCGACGGCAAACGCAGGAGCTTACAGCTACATCGCCTCTGCCGGCCGGTACAATGTAAGGGTGTTCGGCACAGCCGCTTCAGGCGCCTCGTCGGTCACCGCAGACATAAGCATATCCTGGCAGGTGCCCGTCGACGGCACCGGGGAATACACGGCCGCGATTGGTACCGCGAACCTGCCGGCAGGCGTTTACACGGTGACGGCCTGGCGGAGTATTAGTCGCGCGCGTCTACCTGGACACGCCTGCGCCGCAGACCTTTACGCTAAGCATGGACAAGGGCTGGAACATCATCTCCCTGCCCATTATCCCGGAAGATAGCAGTATCGCCAGCATCTTTTCAAATGATCAGCTGAACAACATCAACGTCATCTGGGACTACAACGGAGGACAATGGCTCTACTTTACCCGGAAAGCCGGATACACCAGCCAGTTCTCGACGCTAAGCGTGAACAAAGGATATTACGTTTATTGCAAAACGCCCATGTCCGTGCAGATCGTCGGCAGTGCAGGACCCGGCGTCATCCCCTACAGCAGCCTGAGCAAGGGCTGGAATCTCATCGGATACCCGACGACGTCCACCACGGATATCGCGAGCACCTATGGTAACGCATATGTGATCTGGAAAATCGAGAGCAGTAACTGGTACTACTATACGACCAAACCGGGGCTGACAAGCCAGTTCTTCACGCTGACGCCCGGGAAGGGGTACTGGATTAATAAAAGACAATAGGTGAAAACGCATGAGCGGTAAAACAATCAAAATATGCACGATAGCTACCATACTAATCATAGCATTAGCGTCCATTATAACGATCGCCCAGGAAGACGATGAATGGAGTCCGCCAATGCCCCCGTCGTTGTCAGGAGGCGGTGGAGGTGGCGGCGGCGGAGGTGGCGGCGGCAGCTATACACCGGAACCGTTCAAAGAGTACACGGTAAACCTGACATCGTCTAATGGCAGTCCGATGGGCAGCGTCCTGGTAAAAGACTACTCGCTTGCTTCCGTCGTGGCCAACAGCAGCCTAGGTAATGGCGGCGAATCGGTACTTGTGGGATTATCAGCCGATCTGAGCTCTGTACCCTCGAATATCGGGCTGGACATCTCCCGGGTTGACCTGAGCGGCATTACGCTGCCTCTGGATGCCGACAGGTTTTCACCGTTCCTGGCTCTTAACCTTACCCGGCTTGCCGGCGGCGAATGGCCGATGAAAAGCGGCACGGTACATCTAACCCTCAGCGTGCCCATGAGCATGCTGAACGGATTCGACCAGGGCTCGAAATTCTACCTTGTCAAGGACGATGGCACCCGATACATCATGTACGGAGTCGTCCCCGGCATAGCAGATGGAATGGCGGTATTCGACATCCCGCTCTGGTACGAGACTAACTCGCCCTCTACAACAGGCATCTTCACGCTCGCAGGCACGAAGGCCCGGGCTGCAGGCACATTGACGGCAACTCCGTCTTCGACGCCCGTACCTGTTACCACGACGCCAAAATCGGGCAACAGTTTTGCCAGTCTCATGGGGCTGATAGCAGCGCTGGCCATTGCAACGATCTTCTACGGCCGGTGTAGAAATCGGTAGTTAAAACAATATTGCCATGGTGTAAGGATGCCATGGCAGCGATTTTTTATTGTAATATTTACCTGCCTGCTTTTGACGGTATTTTCTTTGTGCCCGGGACCTCGGCACTACCGCCTGAATAGACCCGTCCGGATCTGCTACCATTCAGTTTAACAACGCTCTGTCGGGCTTGTACGGCCCGCCTGCCGCTAAGTTCCCTGTACAGGCCGCTCAGAACCATGACAAGTAAAAGTCCTCCAACACATGCGAGGACACTGCTGCTGACAAAGAAAAGAGCAGGATGAAGAAACCGGCCCGGGCTAAAGTGGAAGACGTTAAACGGGGTGGAGAGCCAGTAAGCATTGAAAACATACCGCGGTATGTGATCGAAATCAACGAGTACAGCAGCAGTGCCGCCGCCAAGGAAACAAAGGCCCCAAAAACGAAGTGTCCCAGCTCGCATAGTATCACGTGCATCAGAAATTGTGGTGTGAAGTTCGTCATTCCCATCTCCGGGAGCGATTGTCGGCATGACCGACGATTTTACCAGGGCTTGCGGCACCCGTAGATCAAGGCAGGGCGGCCCGCAGGAATCAGGCAGGCCGCCCCGGATGGTGGAGTTGAAACTCGAGTCGCTTCAGAAGCAATTTATATGATAATAATATAATAATAATCAATTTATATGGCGGTAATACAGAGTTTTCCATGCTTAAGCGTTTAGAAAGACATGATGTTGTCGCCTTCAGTGCAAGAGCAGGTCGACGTTAGTCTTTTTTCCATTGCCGCTGTCCTGACCCTTTCTCATGAAACGCCTGGACACCTTGCAATAATATAAATAAATACAATTATATAATAATAGCTTGAACTGATGGTCAGGCCTATGCCTGTCAGGTCAAGGGTGCTACATGTATAAAGCGATCATCAATTTTTTAGCGATTATCTGTTTTGTCAGCGCGACGCTCTTCATCCTGCCGGCGTTGAACGTCGACGTAGGCGCACGCATAAACGACGTCATGAGCACGCATGCCCTCGCCCAGGTCGTCACTGACTTGCCGTCGATACCGCCGGTGCCGTCGCCGCCGTTTACGATACCGTCATTCCCGTGGTTCGGAGGCCGGCCTACCGCAACGCCTGTGCCTACGCCCCTGCCATCCGCAACACCGATAACGACGATCACGCCGACTCCGACAATTACGCCTGTCCCGACAATTACGCCTGTCCCGACGGCGACGCCTACACCTACGCCAGTGCCTACTTCTATACCAACTGCTGTACCTACAGCTGTGCCTACCCCCGCACCGAGCCCGGTTACAGGAGGCACGGTGCCTCCTGTAACGGTAACGATCACGCCTGTGCCTGTGGCAACAGTGGCTATCTCGCCGGTTCCCGCCGGCGGGACTGGAAATGTCACGTTGGCCCCTGTAGCAGGCAACGTCAGCGCGACGCCGAATGCTACGGGTGTGACGGAGTTGGTAAGGTCGAACGCATGGGCCTTTTTGGCGATCATTATCCTGGCGCTGATGCTTATAGCTGTGGCGGCATGGGATTTGTTGAAGGGCAGTAAGAAAAAGTAGGATTCTTTTCTTTTGCCGTCGATGATTTCCTATATGCCGTCCTTTAGATTTGTTTCAGGCTCATAGCCGAGAACTTTTATTGCTAAGGAAATATTGGTAATGCCGTATTTAACATTGTTTTGCATTATACGATTTGTAATTGAACAATCGTATAGCGTTACTGGCAGGCACTACCGTTATCGATTAAGCACAATTTATATGTATAAAGGGCTTAACAGAGTACATACTTACACGTTTATGAAAATAACCTACCGGGGGACGATGGTTTTGGGAAATGTCGTAGAAAATGAAAAACCATTGAGCAGGAGGAGGTTCTTTTATAAATTCATCAGTCCGACAATTATTAAAGTTGAAGACGAGCTCACAATTTTTAACGATAACCTCATTGATCCATTATCAGAAATCGTATTGCCGCTACCGATGTTTTTACCGTTTCTCCATATCTATGATAGTAATGGGGAAGAGCTGAGAGTTCCAGGGATATTCAGAAGAATCAGGATTTATCGTAGTCTATTTCCCTCAAAGTCGGTTGATACTGCCGCAAACATACCGAACAATTAAAATGAGTCACATTTTCCAATATGAAATCAAAGATGAGAAGAACAACGTCTTACATGACGAAAAACAGGAATATTATCTCTTTGGTAAGTATATCAAAAAGGAGCGAAGTGAAGTCATATTGATATCGCCGTTAAATAAAAATTGTACGACCTATGTTTATATCGATTATCCCGAAGAGTATGAAAAAGTTGTCGAATCGGTTGTTGTCGACGAGAAGTACGACAAAAAGCTGGATCCCGCTCTTGAAGTCAGCGATGGTGGAGATAAATTTATTCACATAACGGCGCAAGCCGATCCAAATGAAAATTATATAATGACAATCGTGAGCTATAGCATACCGAATTATGTTTATAACTGGAGTACAGTCGGATCACTAATAGGTGCCGCAGGTATCCTTGCTATACCAGTTACCTATCTTTTTTATCATAAGGATAGTACTTACATGGGAGTAATAATCGCATGGTCCATTTTCACAATAACAGCAATGACAATCATCAAAGGATGGCTGTTTACAAAAACCTGGAATGATACCATCTTAAAAATTCAGGATTGGTTCTACAGAGCGGTATCTTACATTATTACGCTTGAAAGTCTGACCATAATAACCTGTTATGCGTTATGGCATTAAAATACTGGATAGTCTAACAGTGCACCAGGCAACTGGGATATATAAACAAATGGAAAAAGTAGATATATAAGACAATACGACAATTATTATCACGTAAAATTAACATTATAGATTTTTATCACTAGCTATGGAAGGACTGCCATGACCGAAAAAAGAATTCCCAAAGTGGCGATGAAAGCTGCAAAGATCGAAGTTAACGTTAGCAGAGAGTCCCGCCAAAAAATCATCGAAAATACATCGTCTCGCCAAGGCTTGTATACTCGATTCATCCACGCGGTAAGACCTTAGGCTGTAATGCCTCGATATCTTAATCAAACGATCTTACCCTTTCTGGTATTTGTAAATCTGGCACCGCATAGTCCCGGGACTTTTTTATTGAGGAATTACAACACGAAAATGAAGGGCTTATTTTCTTTTGCCGTCGATGATTTCCTGTAGCCCGTCCTTCAAGTCTACGTTAGGCTTGTATCCGAGCACCTTCTTCGCCAGCGAGATGTCGGCATAGCTGTCCTTGATGTCACCGGGCCGTTCCGGCCTGAACTCAGGCTTGAGCCGATCGTTGTCATACCTGTCGATGATTACCTGCGCGAGCTCGTCGACCCGGGTGGGCTTTCCGGTGCCGCAATTGAATACCCTGCCGACGGCCTCGTCTTTTTCGAGCATGAGCATGACCATGTCTACGACGTCATGGACTGAGACGAAGTCGCGGGTGGCGGTGCCATCGCCGAAGATGACGGGTGGCTGGCCTTTGCTGACACGGTCAATGAACTTCGATATGACGCCGCTGTAAGGGTTCGACGGGTCCTGGCGGGGGCTGTAGACGTTGAACGGGCGGATCGCGGTGGTAGGAAGGCCATAGACCTTATTGAAGGCCAGGGCATACTTCTCGCCTGAGAGCTTGCTCACGCCATAAGGGGACATGGGGTTCTGAGGATGGTTCTCGTCGACAGGCAGACGGACGGTGTCACCGTAGACTGCGGCGGAACTGAAATATACGAATCGCCTGATATCGGCATTCCGGGCGGCGTCCAGGAGGTTGAGGGTGCCGATGATGTTATTGTCGGCATCGAAGAGCGGCTCTTCTACGGACTTAGCGACGAAGATCTGTGCAGCGCAGTGTATGACGGCGTCGACGTCTTTAACCGACCGGTCGACAGTATGCCGATCGCGGATGTCGCCGTTAATGATTTTAAACGTGCCAGTACGGGTGCCCGGTATGGTACGGTTATCGAGGATAGTGACGTCACAGCCGGCCTTTTCTAAAGCATCGCAGATATACGATCCGATCTGCCCCAGGCCACCGGTGACAAGGACGGAATGGCATTTCATCTCTTTATAAGAATGTGATCGAACGATAATAATGTTAATCGTCATGGATAGTCATTCTTGTTACTTTTGCTACAGGCTGGCCGGCACCGAACACTACGTACACGACGGCCACGACGTACACGACATCTGATAATATGGCTACGCTTGCCCTTTTCCGATAAAACGTCGTGTACGTCGTGGCCGTCGTGTACGTAGTGTCAAGTGCCGGTGAGCGTACAAAACATTTCACGAATGACTGGGCCGGGTGTAAAATAGTTATCATTTTAAGCCAATAGCAATTATAACCTATTATTTCCAGCATTACTGCGAGTGGTCTGATGAAATTCTGTATCATACTGGGGACTCGCCCCGAAATCATTAAAATGAGCCCGATCATACGAGCGTGCGAAAAGCAGGGATTAGACTATTTTATCATCCATACCGGGCAGCACTACTCCTATGACATGGACCGGATATTCTTTGAAGAGCTAAAGCTGCCGCTTCCCCGGTACCACCTGGACGTAGGCTCCGGGAGCCACGGAGGCCAGACCGGAAAGATGCTGGCCGGCATCGAGGATATTCTGATCAATGAAAAGCCTGACATAGTCTATGTGCAGGGCGATACTAACACGGTCCTTGCCGGGGCCCTCGCTGCTTCGAAGCTTCACGTTAAAATCGGCCATGTCGAGGCCGGCCTGCGATCCTTTGACAGGACAATGCCGGAGGAGATCAACCGGGTCATCGCCGATCACATATCTGACCTCCTGTTCGCGCCTACGGAGAATGGTAAAGCGCTGCTGTTGAAAGAGGGCATACCGGAAAGCAAAATCTTCGTCACCGGGAACACGATCGTCGACGCGGTCAACGAGAACCTGAAGATCGCCCGCGACTCGGATATCCTCGAAAAGCTCGGCGTTACCCCCGGGCGCTATATGCTTTCCACGATACACCGACAGGAGAATACGGACGATAAGTACAGGCTGTCCGAGATTTTCAAAGGCATCGGGATGGTTTCGGAAGAGTCGGGTATGCCAGTCATACTGCCGGTTCACCCGAGAACGAGGAAGATGCTTGCCACGTTTAACATCGACATACCGGAAGGCGTAAGGCTTATCGACCCTCTCGGTTTCATGGAATTTTTAAAGGCGGAGTCTAACGCCAGGCTTGTGCTCACGGATTCTGGCGGCGTGCAGGAAGAGTGTTGTATCCTGGGCGTTCCGTGCGTGACGATACGGGAGAATACCGAACGGCCCGAAACGGTGGAAGTGGGAGCGAATATTATTGCCGGCTTCGCTCATGAAGACATTGTCAAGGCAGCGCACACTATGATCGACAGTGGCAAGAAGTGGAGCAATCCTTTCGGCGACGGGTTCGCAGGTAACCGGATAATAGAAATTTCCCGGGCCCGTGGCGGCAAATGAATAGATAACCGATCACGCGGCGATGGCCTTTTCAGCCTTCGCGGCCCGGCCTGTCTTTAAAAACGCCTTGATAGTATCCGGCCGGTAGAGCCTGAACCTGAAGATGAACCAGGCAATAATGGCAAGGCCGATGATTTCCGGCACGTAAGCATTCGGATCGCTGAACAGCTTTTCGAGGATATACCCGGAGTAGTCCTGCAGGCCCAGCTTCGGGAACTGCCAGCCCATCGTCGGCCAGAGCGACGTGGAAGGCGACATCCACATCTGGTCTTCCGCCTGGTGCATCAGCGCGCCCAGTGCGAGGACACTGATCCCGAGGAACCGGTATTTTCTCTCCACATACAGGGCAATCATCGTGAGCAGTAGCACGAACAGGATTGTATGCCCGAAAATTCGGCCGTTGTCGAAAGTGCTTACGAAGATGTATTGGCCTATCGGCTTATCGATCAGGTCCGGCAGTATGGCGCCGACGATAAGGAACCGGTAGTCAATCTTCTCCTTGAAGATGTTGAAGATAAGATAGGCGAAGAGCAGCGTTATGCCGATGTGGCCGAAGAAGATCATACGACCGTATAGCTTCCGTACAGAGTTTAATACTTTTTCGTTTGGACCGACTTCACTGGAAGTTATGCTCTAAGTCCAGGCCTGGGCGATAGCTGATGTCTCAAAAATTTATGTTACGGGTTGATAGATAAAATTATTATACTTGTTTGTTTTAACTGGATATCTAAGAAGGCGATCTAACGGAAGCATCGGAAAATTCTCGGATCAAAGGGACCGAGAATAAGGCTAAGCGGGAAGGTCTCACGGAAAACGAGAAAGAATTTCTCGCCGACTCTATCAAGAGGCATAAAGAATTGCTTGACCGGCTTAGTAAACGTTAACGGTACTGCTTAGATAGCGCTAATTGTACTTTTTTTAACTATGTGACCTCTGATCCAGGTTTCAACTCTATCCAGTGTATATTCATCCCTTGCAACATCAATGATGAACCGTTCCCCTTCTTCATAGTCGACGTCAAACCAGAACCCGTCATGTCTGAGGATGTTTTCAGCGGTAACAATCGCAGTTCTCTTGTTCGCTTGAAAAAATGGGTGTGTTGTCGTTATACTATACAGGACCCATGCAGCGCTTTTTATGACATCGCAATTGATATTTGTATCTCTTTCCAGTTTTTCGACAATGTATGACAGGGTACCCTCATCTCTGATACCATTCATGCCTTTATCTTCCTCTGCAGAGCTAATTCTCAAGATTTCCTCATGGATTTCTACGATTTTTTGGATGGTGATAGAAAAGCATGTCATGTTTCCGCTATGAATGGCATATTAACCGCTTCGGATATTCATTCGAAAACATATTTTCATTAATATGAGATAAAGTTATGCAAGAGGTTGCTCAGAGTACATAAGTGAACAAATTTCATTACCTTAATTACTGCGACATCCGCCCTATGCTCAGTTTTTGAAGGTTCTCCGGAACTCATGCAGCAGAAAGCTACAGCGGTCGCCGGAGGTTTTCAGGGTCTGCCCGGAGCGTAGCGCAGCGGAGCGGAGCGGAGGGATGCGGAGGCGGCCGGGCAATGAACGCCGGCCAAAGGCGGCCGTCGATCCGCGAAGAGATATGGTAGTGGACAAAGCGATCTTCGCCATCGCGATCAATAGATCAAATGGGCAAACATCGACCTCGCAAAGGGGAAATAAGCTCCCCGGATTTACTTATTACCGGTCTTCTTTACCCTGACCAGCTCGCTTGCCCTGAACAGCGACTCGAAGGTGCCCGCGTCGCTCCAGTATCCTTCCAGGACAGAGAACGACAGCTTACCCTGACGGACATAGTAATTGTTGACGTCGGTGATCTCCAGCTCGCCTCTGCCCGACGGCTTGAGGGTCTTGACCACGTCGAAAACGGTATTATCATAGATGTATAGCCCGGTCACAGCCAGGTTCGATTTTGGCTGTTTGGGCTTCTCCTCGATGCCGAGTACCTGGTTTTTCTTTTCATCGACTTCGGCCACGCCAAACCGATGCGCATCCGTCACAGGCTTGAGGAAGATACGGGCACCGGACTTGAACGACTGCACGTGCTCTTTTACGTTATCCTCATAGATGTTATCGCCGAGAATGACCGTAACGCTGTCACCGTCTACGAAGCCCCTCGCCAGGCTCAGCGCCTGGGCGATGCCTCCGGCCTCCTTCTGGATTTCGTAGGAGAACCTTACCCCGAAATCGGAACCCGAGCCCAATAATTCCAGGAAGTGACCGACGTGGCCCTTTCCGGAGACTATCATAATATCCCGGATACCCGCATTGATGAGCGTCTTCAGCGGGTAATAGATCATTGGCTCATCATAGACTGGTAACAAGTGCTTATTGGTAACCTTGGTAAGCGGAAAAAGGCGCGAGCCCGTGCCTCCCGCGAGTATGACACCCTTCATTCAATTCACCTTCGATGATAAATAATCGGCCAGCGCCTCGCGCCAGTGCCTCATCGGCGTCGTTTTCGTGTTCACCAGCACAGAATATTTTGGACGCTTGGCCTTTCTAGGGAATTCCTCACTGGTACAGGGAACCGTATTAGGGATGATCGCGCTGGCGAACTCGTACCATGAGCATACGCCATCGTTGGTTATATGGTAGATGCCCGGCGGCATTCCCAGGACTTCTCTGGTCTTCTTCGCGAGGTCCACCGTATAGGTAGGCTTTCCCACCTGGTCGTTCACCACTTTCACCTTATCCATCTGCTTTGACAGCGTGAGCATCGTATCTACAAAGTTTTTCCCGTGTCTGCCAAAGAGCCAGGATGTCCTGATGATGCGGTAATCCCCGGCCGCCCGGGCAATGTGCTGCTCGCCCATAAGCTTGGACTTCCCGTAGACGTTGACGGGATTGGTGGTATCCGATTCCCGGTATTCATTCTTCGAGCCGTCGAACACATAATCCGTACTGTAGTGGACCAGCTTAGCGCCAGTCGCGGCACAGGCTTCGGCTATGTAGCCGGGCGCCTTGCCATTGACGCTGTAGGCCAGCTCCCGCTCGTCCTCACAGCCGTCAACGTTGGTGTAGGCGGCAGCATTGATGACTGCCTCAGGCATTCGCTCTTTTATAACCCGAAGGACCTGTTCCCGGTCGGTGATGTCCACGTCGTGGTGAGTCAGCGCCATGGCGTCCGGAAACGCCTTCCTCAGGTCCGTCCCCAGCATGCCACCGGCGCCAAGGATCAGCGTTTTAATTTCTCCCACCACCAGGCGTTATCCACGTACCATTTGACGGTCAGCTCCAGGGCCTTATCGAAGTCGTGCTCAGGCCGCCAGCCCAGGGCTTTGAGCTTCGAGCAGTCCAGCGAATAGCGCAGGTCATGTCCCGGTCGGTCGCGCACATACTCGATCATGTGCTCGTCCTTGTCGAGCAGCTTGAGGATGCTCCGGGTAATCTCGAGGTTGGTCCTCTCGGCGCCGCCGCCTATGTTGTAGACCTCGCCTTCGGTGCCGTGCTGCAGCACGAAATCGATGGCTTTGCAGTGGTCCAGGACGTATATCCAGTCCCGGACGTTCAGGCCGCTGCCATAGACCGGGACACGTTTGCCCTGGAGCAGGTTGGTGACGAACAGAGGGATGAGCTTCTCGGGGAACTGGTATGGCCCATAGTTGTTGGTGCACCGCGTCACGACGACCGGGAGCTTATGGGTGGTGTGATAGGACAACGCAAGCAGGTCCGAGCCCGCCTTGCTGGCCGAGTAGGGGCTGGACGGGGTAAGGATGTCGGTCTCGACGAACGAGCCTTTCACGATACTGCCGTACACCTCGTCCGTGGACACGTGAAGGAACCGCTTCACGCCGAGCTCCTGCGCCGCCTGCAGCAGCGTGTTGGTGCCGAGCACGTTCGTCTTTACAAAGACCGAGCCGTCCTCGATGGAGCGGTCGACGTGGCTCTCGGCGGCGAAATGGACGACCGTATCGGCCTTCTTCATGGCCGCACGTACGACGCCGGGGTCGCAGATATCCCCTTTGACAAAAGCGTAATTGGGATTGTCCTCGATGTCCTTCAGGTTGTCCGGGTTCCCGGCATAGGTGAGCTTATCGAGGTTGATGATCCTGACATCCGGGTGCTTCTCGAGCATCAGCCGGATGAAGTTGCTGCCGATGAACCCGCAGCCGCCCGTGACCAGTAGGTTTTTCATCCGGATCACCCGTGCTTCAGGCCGGGCGCGAGGCCCCAGTCGTAGGGGATTTCCTTCGTGTCTGCCGGCAGGCGGTACTCGTCGGGCTCAGCGTAGTTGTACATCTCGGTGGGGACGTTGACGATGATGGCCTCCTCGGTGCCGATGCACTTGAACCCGTGGTAGACGTTCGGAGGGATCTTCACCATGATCGGGTTTCGCTCGCCAATGAAAAACTCATTGATCACGCCACGAGTGGGCGAGTTCTCTCTGCTGTCGAAGAGGACGACTTTCATCATCCCTCTGATGCAGGTGAAGTGGTCCCATTGTTTCTTGTGGTAGTGCCATGCTTTTACCACGCCCGGATAGGCGGACGTCGCATAGACCTGGCCGAACTTCTGGAAGACGTCCCAGTCCGGACGCATGACTTCCATGAGAAAGCCGCGCTCGTCGGCGTTGAGACGCTGCTGTTTTACCTGTACTCCATCGATAAGCTTCTGAGGCATAAAACCCACCTGAGTAATACTGTAATTTCGTGTATCTTTATTTATCCTTTTTATCTTTATTCGCTGATAGATAACTTACTTTACGGTACCTGTCTTATAACAATAAAGAGATATGGACAGTCACGCAGAGGTCTTTATGCGCCGGGGACCGGATCAGATATTTGAATTCCCCATTTTCCGGATGACAAAACGGTAATAACAGCCTGGGGTAAAAGTTATTTCGTTTAACATCATAAAAGATGATCA
>CAVYKK010000023.1:0-37910 GCA_963769045.1 uncultured Methanocellaceae archaeon | reverse complement strand
GTTCAAGCCCTGAGGAAATTGAGGATGCGGTTGGTAACATTTTCCTATTAAACATTATCATTCCTTCCCTGTGCGGCAGAATATAAAAGATAGAACCGCAATCCGGACAGCCATCTGCTAACAGGACCCTTTTTAATAATTTTTATCATCTAACTATTATTTTTATATTTTTGACGGAGTTAAAATTTTAAAAAATAGTATATAAGGATTGTGGGTCGACCTTTCATGCCACTATATAAAGCTTACTATCTATCTGATCAATACAATCAATCGATATGCACGAATGACGATAGCATTTGTCGCGTATTGGAGATGGAAAATGTGACGACAACATTGAGATGCCGGAAATACGCTTCCTGCTCAAATGGTCTTTATCGTCGCATTGGGTATGGCGACTTCTTGATTAGCATCTCCCAATAGTGCAGGAGTTTTTGTGGCCGCTCAACCCGTATAAAAATCCTGTGGAAATGTTCAAGGTCAAAGGCACTGACAGGCCATCCGCTGCCGCAGGTTTCGCATTAAATTGTCACAAACCATAATAACCGGCAAGTCGACCGGTTCATCATAGGTGACACGGTGGTCCGGGTATTGATAGCATGCATTCTGGTCTGCGTAGCGGCGATCATTCTAACGGCAGCCTGCGCCGGGACGCTCGTCGGAAAGGCGGATGCCCGGGCCAACATTCAG
Source organism: uncultured Methanocellaceae archaeon (assembly GCA_963769045.1). Taxonomy (GTDB): domain Archaea; phylum Halobacteriota; class Methanocellia; order Methanocellales; family Methanocellaceae; genus Methanocella_A. The sequence goes on along the minus strand of CAVYKK010000023.1, from coordinate 37,223 downwards.
GATTATTTTAAGGGGCCCAACGATTTCTATCCGGCCAGGCACGATCTTAACGGCTCTTCGACCAAGTTCGTCATCGATACGATCGGCTGGAATGCCACCGCCGTCATCGGCAACCTTGGCATCGGCAACGCCAGCCCGTCGATATTTGATCTTACCAGTACGCGGGACGTCGAATATCCCGAGAGCGGCTTCATGTGCGGCGACGTCTCCACGCAGCCCTGGCAGCCGGGCAAGAAAAACGTAGCTGAAAGCGTCACCAACGAGAGCGAAGAGAAGAAAGGCAACGCTACGGTAAATGCCACGGAAAATGCCCGGGAAAGCCAAAACGCTACGGGCGTTAATGCCACCGGACAGAATCTCACGGGTAACGTAAGCCGGCTGATCACCAATCGTGCCTCCAACATGGCCGATCTGGACACCGCCGAGAATGAAACGCAGCCGGTCGCCGACCGCGCCGCCGGCGAGGAGGAGCCCGCAGGTGTAGGCACCACCGGGCGCGTCAGTACGGAACGCGAGAACCTGACCTACGCGGCCTACCACCCCATCCAGTATCTCAACCCGGTCAGGGACATCCTTTATGAACACCCGCTGGCCACGTCGGGCACCGCCTATTGCGAGCTGATCGGCTTCCAGACGCCGTCGGGTGACCTCGTCAACGTCGGGATGAAGTGCACGGGCTACGGCTATTAAGCCCGCAGTCCTGCTTGTTATGCCACACCCGAGAAGTCCTGGAATAAATAGGTCTGGTCACAGGCGATCGCCTGGCTGGAGGTCTGGGCGATGACGGGGGCGAAGATAAACATCCCTGCGGAGCCTGTCAGGGCGGGCTGAAACGAAAGGGCGAATGCCTCGGTGTCGGATGTCGCCAGGTGCGACACGTTGGTTTCGAGAATGAACAGATCGGCGGCTTGCTGCGGTTTCAGGAACCACGCCGAGCCTGCCCGGTAATAAGGGACCTGCAGTATCGGCAACGCTGCGACCGGCTGGGCTATCAGGATGACGGCGATTGCTAGCGCGATCACGCAAATGTGCAGCTTTCTCATGCCCTCTGCCCTCAACACCTGAGAGATGTTTAAAATCGCACGATTAAAAAGCAGTCAGGTGGCATTGAGCGAGGAACCGGGCACCGCAGGCGCAAACATAACGGCTCTGGAGCCCGTGTGGCCTCCGTGCCCTTTGTGCCCTTTGTGCCCTCCGTGTCCAATGCTACACGACCTGTATCTTCTCCAGTACCATGCCCTCGACGTACATGATCGGCTCGCGGAGCGACTCTTTGATCGCGGTGTCGAGCTTCCACTCCTTGTCCGCGTAGATGGTGAACAGCCCGTCGCCCTTTTTCACGTATTCGCCCTTCTTCTTGTGGATCATGATGCCCGCACCCTTGTCGTGAGGGGCGCCGGCCAGCCTGCATACGGCGACCATCCGCTTGTTGGAGATCTCCTGGATGTAGCCGTCCTGCGGGGACAATACGGTCGCGACCTTGTCGCCGACAGCGACTGTCTCGGATGTGACGTCCGGGTCTCCGCCCTGCACCTCGATGATCTCCTTGAACTTCGCCAGTGCCTTGCCGCTCTTGACGATCTCGACGGCCATCTTCGCGCCCTCGCCCTTGACGGCGACGCCGCCCATCTCGAGCAGCATGCCCGAGATCGCCATAGTCTTCTCCACGAAGCTCCGCGGGCCCTCGTTCTTCTCCAGCAGGACAAGCGCCTCCCGTACTTCCAGGCCGCCGCCGACGGCACGGCCGATCGGCGAGCCGCCGTAGGTGAGGGCGCACTCCACCCTCATGCCCAGCCGGTCGCCCAGCTCCATGAAGTCCCGGGCCATCTTGCGGCCCTCCTGTATGGTGGCGATCTTGGTCTCGTGGCCCATGGGGATGTCGAGCACCATTGTGTCGGCGCCGACCGCGAACTTCTTGGCCATGACCGATGCGAGCAGTTGCGCGTGGGGGTCGATGGACAGCGGGTACTCCACGCCGATGATCTTGTCGTCCGCCGGGGCGATGTTCGTAGCGCCGCCCCAGACGATGCAGCCGCCAACTTTTGTGGTCATCTTCTTGATCTCGTCGGCACGGAAGCTGACGGGACAAAGGATTTCCATGAGGTCGGCGCTGCCCCCGGCGCCGGTGATCGCGCGGGAGCTCGTCTTCGGTATGAGCAGTCCGGCCGCGGCTATGATGGGCACTACGTCCAGCGTGATCTTGTTGCCCGGCACGCCGCCGATGCTGTGGTGGTCCATCACGGGGTGCGTGTCGAAGGATATCTGGTCGCCCGTCTTCACCATCGCCCGGGTCATCCACTCTATCTCGTCGGCGTCCATGCTGTAAATATAGGATGACGTGACGAAAGCCGTCATCTCTACATCCGTCAGGTTGCCCTCGGTGATGTCCTCGATAATAGCGAACAGCTCTTCCTGGGTCAGCTTCAGCTTGTCCATTTTTTTCTTGATGAACGAGACGGACTTGGGCCGGGTGGCGGGCAGCACGTCGACGATCTCGTCGGGCACGAGCTTCATGGCCTCCCACGCCTCGCGGTAGACCCCTATCCGGCCCTGGCTGACGATCGCATCCGTGGTCTCCACGACCGCCGTGATGGTGTCCTTGTTCTTCACCTGCACGCGATCGCCCGCGAGGATGCCTATCTCCTCCGCATCCGTGGAGTTGAGGATCACTTCGTAGCGTCCGACCTCGATATCGTAAGGCTGTGCTTTCAGCTTCATTCCGTTACCTCGCCCTTGTTAGATGTTAAAGTAAAGCTTAATGGCTGATAAATTTGTTCGTATGCCTTAATTGCCACAGATGGGCATGCGACAGGGTGATAATCGTTTGATGCCCCTGACGTACACCGGAAAATATTTGGGCAAGGGTGCCGACCAGTCAGCGGCGACACCCGATCACCCGTGAGACATCGGGTGCCGCCTAAAAACGGTCAGTGCTTATTCATGAAAAAACGTGTCGTCTTTTGCGTTGTGCCGGCTGTCGCCGTCCTGTTCCTTATCTTTTCCCCGGTCATGGCCCGGGCGTCGATCGACACGGGCTTCAGTCCCGCCCGGGACGGCTTCGCGTTCGCCAACTTCGGCGACCCGGAGTCCATAGCGGGCGTTGACCTCAACCTGCTGACAGGCGCCCGTTTCCACGACGAGGTCTTCAGCCATACGGGCCACTGCTTCGGCATGGCCATGGCCAGCGTGGAGCGGTACGAGAGCGGCGAGACGTCGATCAATCTACAGGCTGCCGACGCCATGACCGAGATCGACCGGATCCAGACAGAACAGTCATTCTACTACATCGCCGACTTCTTCTGCCCGCCGTTCGGCGGTAAGACTTACAACTGCACTGCCGAGTACGCCCGTCTCTATGCACGCCTGTCCGGGGGCAAGCCGGCGGTAATAGGTGTGTACTCGACGACGGGGAGCTATCCGGGCCACGCCGTGGTCGCCTATAAGATTAAGCAGGAAGGTGAAATGTCGTACATTTACGTCTACGATCCCAACTTCCCGGCCACGGAGCGCGACTACACGGAAGAGCCGATGGTCGCGGTATACGACAGCGTGAACGGTACGTTCCTGTACGACAACGGCCGGACGTTCGACGAGCTGCAGCTCGATGATATTGATATACCTGGTATCATCATGGGAAAAGTGCTATCGATGGGATTCCTTGGTCTGCCGCTCACGGCTGTTTTACTAATAGCCAGGCGGCCCGGATCAAGACAACGATGATAACTCTGAGGAATATCGCCTCGCTTATTTCGCTATGCAGCGCCCGTGCTTGCTTCCTGTAAAAAGAACATCAATAAACTAGTTTGTCTCCTTACCAGTCGCGGTACGATGCCCATGCCGGCCTCTTTTAAAAAGGCATAGTGAACAACATCCAACGCTTTCCAATATTAATCGCGGTGCGACGCCCATGCGTTCTTGCAATACTAAAGATTTTTTAAATAGCATGATATGGTCTGTCCAATATTAATCGCGGTGCGACGCCCATGCGCGCTGATGCTGCATGGGCTACTCCGGGTTTTTCCGGTCTCATGAAAAATTTAATAAAATGAAGCCGACGCATGCCGATCTAACGATAAACGTAATAAACCATATAAATGGAGTTTAGACATAGCTATTTTTCATCACCTCTACTTGAAAATACCCTTTTTCATCCGTCGAGTGCTCCGCCGTCCGGGCCGCGTGCTTACAATATCGGAGATCAATAGCGCATTATATGGTCTGTCCAATATTAATCGCGGTGCGACGCCCATGCTTGCTTCGTCGCATGGGCTACTCCGGGTTTTTCCGGTGCTCCACCGTCCGGGCCGCGCTCGCACCCTCGCCGGACACGACCCGGCGGCGCCTCGCTTCGCTCGGCTGCGCTCGATCAGTCCCTTCGCAAGCGCTAAGCAACGCGCCTATCGGCAGCGTTCATTGCCCGGCCGCCTCCGCACCCCTCGCACAGCTGCGCGTGCGAGTGGCCTTCGGCCAGAAAAACCCTCCACGACCGCGGAGCAGCACAGCACTACCCTTACCTGGACTAGTATTGGCATCGATGCCTATACTAGTGTTGGTATGGGTAGCGTGTGCTTCTTCGCGGAAGGCGGAGGGTTTTTTCGGCTTGCCCCCTCGCACGCGATAGCTGTGCGAGGGGTGTGGAGGTGGCGGGTGTGAAAAACGCTGCCGAAGGCGCGTTTTTCAGGGCTTGCAAAGGAGGCTCAACGCCGCCGAAGGCGCGTTGTGCCGACGAAGGTGCGAGCCCGTCGCCCGACACCGGAACACCGGAAAAACCCGTAGTAGCACGTGCGGCGAAGCAAGCACGGGCGTCGCACCGCGATTAATAATGGGAAGTATTGGATATTGGCCAATAGGTTTTATTAACAAGAAGCAAGCACGGGCGTCGCACCGCGATTAGTATAGGAAGTAATGGATATTGGCCGATAGGTCTTTATCAACAAGAAGCAAGCACGGGCGTCGCACCGCGATTAGTATAGAGTGTATTAGCTATTGGCTGATATGCCTTTTCAACAAGAAGCAAGCACGGGCGTCGCACCGCGATTAGTATGGGAAGTATTAGCTGTTGGCCCGTTTCTCTTATTCCACCATTGATGGTCTGATGATATGGTTTATATGATGCTTGTTAATCGATGGCCCCGATCTCGACGACGACCTTGATGTCGTCCTTATTACGGCGCATGCCTTCCGCGATGTGGTCGAGGTCTACTCGCCGGGTGAACATGCGCTCCAGCAGGCCGGGCCACTTTCTCACGATGGACGCCATCCGGTCCAGGGCAAGTTCGTAGTGCATGCGGTTGGCGCTGACAGTCCCTAAGACGGCCTTGTTGTTCATGACCAGGTCCATGTTCACGCAGTCTGTGCAGACGGAGTGCGTCTCCCTGTGAGGGGAGAGGCCGGTGAGACAGACGATGCCGTCCCGGTTGACCAGGCTCATGGCCTTGAAAGCGATCTCGCTTGACCCGGTGGCCTCGACAATGATGTCGAAGGGGCCGTTATCCGCCGAGATCTGTTCCATCGGCGTTTCCTTGACGTTGACGTAATGTGCGCCGCTGGCCTCGGTCACCCGCGCCTTGGGGCTTGTTTTTTCTCTGGTGGCAAAAGCCCATGTCTCGATGCCCATATCCCTCAGTATAAAGGTGGCCAGCAGCCCGACAGGCCCGGCTCCGGCCACCAGCGCCCGGTCGGGCTTCCACGGCAGCCGCTCCTGTATCCTGAACGCGTCGGCGATGCCCTTCTCCACGATGCTGAGCGGCTCCAGGAGCACCCCCACCTTCTCCAGCCATGGCGGGATGGTAATGAGATTCTCCGTCCGCTCGACGTACTGTCCTGACATATAGCCGTGCATCCCCTTGATGCCGCGCTCAAAATAGTCGCCCGTCAGGCACATATCCTGGCGGTAGTTCCGGCATGCGAAGCACCGCTGGGGACAGGGCCTCCGCACTGTGGCCACCACGAGATCGCCACCGCGGTTACACTTCACGTCCTCTGCAGTAGCCGCCACCCGGCCGAGGTTCTCGTGCCCGATAATCAGGTAGTCGCTCTTCTCCGGCGCCTCGCCTATGATGCCGGCGTACAGCTCCTCGTCGGTGCCGCATATCCCGGCCTCTACCATGTCGACGAGGACCTCACCCTCTCCGGGCCGAGGGCCCGGCACGTCGATGACCCTCAGGCTGTCTTTTACCCGCGGCGTTATGACAGCTGCTTTCATCCTTTCACCGTTTGAGGCCCCGGAGACTTCGAGAGACCTGCAGAAACCTCACATATACATGCTCTTCTCGAGCTCCTTGCTGCCCTTCTGCTTCAGCTCGCCGCCGATGTTCTGGTAGTACCGCATGGCCTCGTCGGTGACCGACGGCTGGGTGCTCTTCAATGCTTCGACGAAATGCTTTCGTCGTACCTGGCCCGCGTGCAGATCCTCTCGCAGTGCCAGCCGGCCTGCCTTCTTGCAGACGTAGGCGATGTCGGCGCCGGTGTACATGTCGGTGCGCTCCACGAGCTCGTCGACCTTGACGTCATCGGAGACAGGCATGCGCTTCATGTGGACGCGGAAGATCTCCCGCCTTGCACCCGGGTCGGGGACCGGGACGAGGATGATCTCATCGAATCGACCCGGGCGCAGAAGTGCCGGGTCGATGATGTCGGGCCGGTTGGTGGCGCCAATGACGATTACGCCGCGCAGCTCTTCGAGGCCGTCCAGCTCGGACAGGAGCTGGTTGACGATCCGTTCCGTGACGCGCGGCTCGCCTGCGGCGCTGCCGCGGACGGGGGCCAGCGCGTCCAGCTCGTCCAGGAATACGACCGCCGGAGCTACCTGGCGGGCCTTTTTGAAGACCTCGCTGATGTGCTTCTCTGACTCGCCGTACCATTTCGACAGGAGATCGCTGCCCTTTGCTGTGATGAAGTTCGCCTGGCTCTCGTGGGCTATGGCCTTTGCCAGCAGCGTTTTGCCTGTGCCGGGCGGGCCGTAGAGCAGTACGCCCTTCGGTGCCTCTACGCCGATGCGGCGGAACGAGTCGGCGTAGCGCAGCGGCCACTCGACCGCCTCGCGCAGCAGCATCTTCGTCTCGCCCAGGCCGCCGATGTCCTCCCAGGTCACGTTGGGCACCTCGATCATGATCTCGCGGAGCGCCGAGGGCTGGACGATCTTCAGCGCCTCCTCGAAGTCCAGCCGGGTGACGCGCAGCTGGTCCAGTATCTCGACCGGGAGCGTCTGTGCCTTCATGTCCACCTTGGGCAGCACCCTGCGCAGCACGTTCATCGCGGACTCCTTACAGAGCGCGGCGATATCGGCGCCCACGAACCCGTACGTGCGGTCGGACAGCTCGTCGATGTTGACGTCGGGAGTCAGCGGCATGCTGCGCGTGTGTATCTGGAAGATCTCCTTGCGTCCGGATTTATCCGGCACCCGCAGCTCGATCTCCCGGTCGAAGCGGCCCGGTCTCCTTAAAGCGTTATCTATAGCCTCGGGCCGGTTGGTGGCGCCGATCACGATCACGTTCTTTCGGCTCTTCAGCCCGTCCATGAGGGACAGCAGCTGTGCCACGACGCGTCGCTCCACCTCGCCGGTCACCTCGGCCCGCTTGGTCGCGATCGAATCAAGCTCGTCTATGAAGATGATCGCCGGCGAGTTGTTCTCCGCCTCCTTGAACACGTCTCGCAGGTGCTGCTCCGACTCGCCGTAATACTTGGACATGATCTCGGGCCCGTTGATCGACGTGAAGTATGCCTCCGACTCGTTAGCCACGGCCTTTGCCAGCAGCGTCTTGCCCGTGCCGGGCGGCCCAAGGATGAGCACGCCCTTCGGCGGATCGATGCCCAGCCGGTTGAACAGCTCCGGATACTTTAGCGGCAGCTCGATCATCTCTCGGATTTTCTGTATGGCATCGCGGATGCCGCCCAGGTCCTCGTATGTCACCTCGGGCACCTCGTCCCGGGATATCTCCGTTGCCTCTGGCATTAGCTGAATCTCTGTCACCTCTGTTATCTTTACTACTCCGCCGGGTATGGTCGAGGCTACGGCCAGCTTGACCTCGCCCAGGCCCAGCGACGGGTTGGAGAAGAAGTCCCTGAAGAACTCTTCGAACATCAGGTTGGAGTTGAACGACTGGCTGGGAGGATTGTATGTCGACGTGGAGACGATGTCACCCTGGGTGACGGGACGGTTCAGGAACGATGCCTGAAGGCTGTCCGGCGACGCGTAAATCCGTATCCCCTTCTGGACAGGCGTCAGGACCACCTTCTTAGCCTCGGTCCACTTCGCCTTGCTGATCTCCACGTGGTCTCCCAGCGTAGTGCCTGCGTTGTGGCGCACGATGCCGTCGATCCTGACGATGTCCAGGTGCATGTCGGACGGGAACGCGCTGCCGACCACGGCTGAGGTGGCACGACGGCCGGTGATCTGGATGATGTCACCGTAAGAGACGCCGATCTCTTTGACGTGACGCTCGTTGATGCGGGCAATGCCACGGCCGACCTCCCTCTTGTCTGCCTCCGCCACCTTCAGCCTGAGCCTGGCTTTCTCCTCTTTCAGCACCGTCATCGACAATCCTCAACAAAAATATTATTGGGTTAATTTAATTTATAAAGGTGAATGTCGGTTATAACGGTATAACACAAAGGCAGCAAGGCATTGAATGAAAAAATACGATAAAAACAGGGCTTGTTAAGAAAAACAAGAGATTATTTGTAATAGAAATACAAAAAAGGCTTGTCAGGCAATTATTTCGCCTGTAATGACGCCATTTTGTGACGTCGCCGGACCGTATTTTTTACTGAATTTTTACGCCGTTGTACTTCCGGAGGATGTCAATGACCTGCCGCAGCTTTTGCTTCGGCTCCCCGTCCGGGAAGACGTCCAGGTCCCGCTCGATGGCCGCGATGCGGCGCTCTACCTGCGCCATGCACGCCCCGATCGCCTGCTCCCTCGACATGGACTCCATGTAGACCAGCGGCAGGATATATGACTGCTGAAGCGACTTCTTGTTCGCGTCGTCGATCTCGGTGAACTCGACGAGGTCGTCCACGATCTGGTAGGCGATGCCGAACTCCTCGCCCATGCGGAAGCATGTCTGCGCCTTTTCCTCGCTTGCGCTCGCAACGCGAGCCCCGACCTCGAAGCAGGACGCGAAAATGGACGCGGTCTTGAGCCGTACGCATTCCACATAGTACGCCTCGGACGCCTTGACGAACCGCGACTTGACGTCCAGCACCTCGCCCTCCGCCAGCTGCTGGCCGGCCCTGCCGAAGGCGGTGACTGACTTCGAATCGTACGCGGAGTACATCTGCATAGCCCGGGAAATCAGGTAGTCGGCCGACACCATTGCGATGAAGATGCCGAACTTCTCGTGGGAGGTCAGCTCGCCTCTCCTCTTCATCCCCTCGTCCAGGATATCGTCCTGAATGAGCGACGCGGTATGGATGAACTCCATCCCCAGCGCGGCGTCCATGGCCCGATCGATGGAGCCGCCGTTCATCTCGGAGACGAGCAGCAGCGTCAACGGGCGGAGCCGTTTGCCCGGCGTCTTCAGCGAGTGCGACATTCCCTGCCTGATCTCGTCCATCGCCACGCCCGCGAGGAAGCGGTCAATCCCTTCCTGTATGGCTTTGGTCTCTTTCCATTCCTGCATGATGATCTCCTGCCCGATTACCTGTCGGTTTCGTCCTTCACTTGTAAGATTCTAATGGGTTATATTACTTCCGAGGCCACAAAGACACGAAGGTAAAGAAGACATTAAGTAAAATCTACAAGCGCCTGCCGTCTTTGCGTCTTCGTTACCTTCGTGTCTTTGTGGAATACCAAAAAGTATAAGCGAAATCTTGCCTATTGTTCATGGAAAGGGGAGTATCATCTATGGATGGTGCAGGCAACATATTCGACAGGATAGAGCAGAAGCTCTCGGCATTGGGCGTGAACGCCGACATCAGCGACCTCCAGAAGGCCGCCGGCGAGTACGACGCTAAGATCAGCAACAATCCGGCTGACCTGGACAGCAAGATGATCGACCTCGAGCTGAAGGTCGTCATGCTGGCAAGGCTGCTAAACGCATCGATTGATGCGCTTGAGACTCGTGGAGTAGCAGCAGCGGCCATGCCCGCAGCGGCGGCGGAAGAGTCTGCAGCGCCGGCTCCGGCACAGGTCCTGGCCTCCGGCCCGACCAAGAAGGTCAAGCGGCTCAGGCAGAACCCCGCGACGGGCATCATCGAAGAGATCGAGGACGTCGTCGAGGACAACGTCATCGTGGCGGATACCAGGGCGAGATTCGGCGGCAAGGGCGACCCGAAGAAGGACGGAAAGAAGAGCGTCTTCATCCAGGCCTGCGACGACGAGCCGGTGAAGACGACGGAAAAGGCGAGAAAGTAAGCGCCTCTGCCCGAAAAGATTTACAAGCTGTAGCCCTGGCTATAGTCTTTTTCTCCCCTGTTTTTATCGTATGGCTATGAGGCCTTTGGGAACGTCTGCAAACCTAAGTGACGGACCCGCGGGCCTTCGCGCGCGTGCGCATGACCGACCTGCGAGAGTCCCGAATTTACGATCCAAAAAATCGCATGTCTGCAGGTCCGGCAGGCGATGATAGCCCTGCCTGTTTTATCGTTATTATTCCCCGAACTTGACGATCTTCACGTTGCCGTCCGATAAATCGACGAACGGGATGCGGCAGGGGTCCGGCTGGATGTTCATCCGCTTCTGGAACTCGGTCTGGCCCTGCCAGGTGCCGGAGTTGGCGAGCAGGACGCCGCGGTATCGGGAGACGCCGACCGTGTGGACGTGGCCGCTGTGGATGATGTCTGGCAGCGGGTCGATCACGAAGTGATCCCGGGCCTCCGGGGCGATCATGACCCGGCCGCCGTAGATGGGCGACAGGTGGCGGCGCTTCAGGAGCTCCAGCATCGCGGCGTCCGGGCGGCCGTAGGAGGTGCCGGGAAGGTTCGAGACCAGGTCGTCGATGGACCGGCCGTGGTAGACCAGAATGCGTACTCCTTCTATCTCCACCGTGGAGGGGTTGCCGACGAAGGTGATGTTGTCCTGTTTGAACATGGCCTGCACGTCCTTCGACAGCGCCGGCTGGGGCTCGGCCTGCCGGACAGCGTCGTGGTTGCCGGGGGCTATGATGATGCGCATGTGCTTCGGCACCATCTTAAGGTATTCGGCAGCCTTGCGGTACTGGTCGTATACATCGGTGATCGTCAGCTCCTTCTCCTGGCCGGGGTAGATGCCGATGCCGTCGACCACGTCGCCGGCGATGACCAGATAACGCAGCCGGTCTACCAGGTCGCTGTCCCCGCCGGACAGGTCGCCGTTGATCCAGTCGAGAAAGCGCAGCCAGCCGTCCTCGAGGAAGGTGTCGCTGCCGATGTGGATGTCCGAGAGCAGCGCCGCCACAGAGGGCTCTTCCGACCGGCGCGGGGTATTCGTGTATGGCACGTCCGGGTACACGACGGCCGACGGGATAAACAGGCCTCCGTCGCTGGTAGGCATGCCGGTGACGCCGATCACCTCGTCGTGCAGCAGCGGCGCGTCCTTGAGGTCGCCGTCCTTCGAAAAGAGCACGTTGATCGAGCCCGTCTGGTCCTCGAGCTCGGCAATCCGGTGGCCGCCGGACGTGGTCCGTATGTCGCTGACCATGCCGATGATCGATATCTCGTTCTTCTCGCCCGTGCTCCTGCGGCCGTTCTTCCGTATGCTCTCCACCGGCCGGGCGCTGACCCTGCCCCGGATCATCTCCCCCAGCGCCGCATATCGGTACCTGAAGAAGCCGACGAACTCGTCGTAGTTGCCGATACAGGTCGAGTTATCGGTGATATCGCTCAGCACCCTGACGCCAGAGTTGCCCTCCGGGATCGTCCTGGCTGGCGTCCTGGCTGCCGACAATCCGGTATCAGGGACCCGGCTGATGCCCGCCGCGATCGTAACCGCCGCTTTCGCGACCGGGGCCTCGGGGCGGGCGAGGAGACGCTCGATGTCGCCCGAGGTGACCATGAACGCCGACGGGTCCATGCCGTCCAGCAGCCGATCGAGCAGGTCGACGCGGGCCACCAGCAGCCGGAGCGCACCTGGCTCGATCATGTAACCTCTGCTTGCCAGTTTTTTCACAATGTCGATCTCGGGCATAGGCATTATAGGCATAATCTGCAAGGGAGATTAATGTTTGGTAGGCGCTCAAAAAACAATAATATATTATGGCAAATTATATTATACGTTATATGATAATATGATTCTACACACATGGAGAGATTTCGGTGGCTGGTCTAATCAAGCGGTTCATGTCAAGCGATAATTTCTGGGTGTCGACCTTCAGGGACATACTGTTCGCCGGCGTATTCATCGGGGCGATCGCCCTGGCGCTATATGCGTATGCGGGCGCGTGGCCGCCGCTGGTGAGCGTCAACGGTCTGAGCATGGACCCGCACATGCACGACGGGGACCTGATACTGATACAGAAAGTCGACCCGGCCAAAGTCATGACCTACGATGCCGCGAAGGGCACGGACTACCAGACCTTCGAGAACTACGGCGACGTGCTCGTGTACCGGCCTTTCGGGCGCACCGATATGACGCCTGTCATCCACCGGGCCATGGCCTGGGTGAACGCATCCGAGCCCCTGTGGGCCGGCGGCGTAGCGGCAAACGAGAGCGGCTTCGTCACCAAGGGTGACAACAACTACCTCTACGACCAGAGCTGCGGCATCTGCCCCAACTCGCCGGTGAAGCCCGAATGGATCCTGGGCGTGGCCCGCATGCGGATACCATACCTGGGATACGTGAGAGGGCTGCTCAGCATCTTCGGGATTTGAGGTCGCAGAGGTTTCGAGAGGGCACAGAGACATTCACCATTTTTAGAGGTCGCAGAGGTTTCGAGAGGTCGCAGAGCTCAGCACAGAGGTCACAGAGGCCACAGAGGTATGCACAGAGGTCATTTTAACAACAGGGCTCTCGAATCAGCCTTTTCATTAAAAAGTCCTCTGTGACGTCCTCTGTGGCCTCTGTGACCTCTGTGCTGAGCTCTGCGACCTCTCGAAACCTCTGTGCCCTCTCGCAAACCTCTTGAGACCTCAAGTGCGGGCACGGCCGGCGGCTTCTGGCGCTTTGCCTTCCTTCATCTGAGTAAGCTTCAGCAATATGTAGTCGACCGGGGGCGTATTGGGCGGGCTGGCGCCCCGGAAAGCGTACTGGATTACACCGTTACGGTCGATGATGTAAGCCGCGGGCCAGGCCCAGTTGGTGACCGGGTTGTAGGTGTCATATTCCTTCGTCACCTTAAGGTCCGGGTCGCTCAACACCGGGTACGGCGGGTTCAGGCTCTCGGCCAGTGTCTTCACCTTGCCCGGAATCTCGGGCGTGATCGCGATCACTTCGGCGTCGGAGTCCCGGATCCGGGGGTATCGCCCTGCGAGCGCCCGCAGGTTACGCACGGCGTCCTTATCGAAGCCGCCTATGAAAAAAACGAGCACCACATTTTCTTTTTCCCTGAAACTCTCCAGCGAGACGTCCCTGCCGTCCGGGTCCTTCAGGGTGAAGCCCGGCGCCTGGGCTCCCACGTCATGCTTTAAGACCATCCTGTACATACATACTGGATTCGGGCTCTGCCGTTAAAAAATGTCCCCGTTTTTTACTTTGTCAGCTCTATAAAAATTGCCATATATACTATCGGTTATGGTTTATATGGCATTTATCATATGGAAAAGACACCATATCGACGCCCAAATTTTATTAAAAGGCGCATCGAACGTCTTTTCATGGACTGGCGAAGCCTCAAGGCCACTTTCGGCAGAAGGTTCTGGACGGAAGCGTTGAAGGACGTCCTGTTCGCGGCCGGGGTCGTCGTCTTGATGATGGGGCTGCTGTACGCTTATACCGGGACCTGGCCCCCGTTCGTCACCGTGGACGGGCAGAGCATGCTGCCCAACATGCGGCAGAACGACCTGATCATCATCAAAGGGCTGGACCGGGCCGACGTGAACACTTACAACCAGTCCCTGCCCTCCGGGTATAAGATATTCAACAATTATGGCGACGTGATCGTCTACCGGCCTTTCGGCGACCCGACGAAGACGCCGGTCATACACCGCGCCATGTATTACGTGAGAGAAGGCGCACCCCTGTGGCCCGGCGGCCCGCCGTCGCCGCACGACGGGTACGTGACGCAGGGGGACAACAATTTCCTGTACGACCAGAGCTCCGGCATTTCCCAGAACCAGCCGGTGAAGCCCGAGTGGATCATCGGCATCGCCGACATTCGCATACCCTACCTCGGGTGGGTCCGCTCCCTGATCGGTTGATGTATGCGTGAACGTACAGGCGAGAGCCCGACCGGGGCAGGAAGTGGAAATGAGGAGGGGACGTGCAGTAATACATGAACATGATCAGCTGATCGGCTTTTATTTCAGTGACAGGATGGCAGATCATACGGGGATGTTGTTGGGCGTTTCTATGCCCCGCACCAGCCTGGCCAGCGCCTTGACGTTGAAAACGTTGTGCAGAATGATCCCCCTGGCCGTCCCGTTGGCCATTACCAGCATGGCTAGCTCGAAAATCCCGGAGGGCGTTTTCCATGCGCTCAGGAAGGCGTTGTAGCCTTCGGCTGACATGGCCTCCAGCTCCTCTTTGCCGAGGCTGGAGCGTCCGTACTCGTATATGCGATGGTTGGTCTTCCAGTCGTCCGGACGTATAATGCCTTCCTTTTCCATGCCCTGCCAGATGGGCGTGCCGACCAGGACGTCGAGCGTGTTGAGCTGGACGCCGTGGGGCCGCAGCGCCCTTATGAAGTCGATGGTCCGGCGCATATCCTCAGGTGATTCCGGCAGCGCACCCAGTATGAATGAAGTGATCACGATCATTTTACATTGCTTTGCATTAGCCACTGCCTGCCTCGTCTGCGCCGGGGACGCGCGCTTGCGGTAATAGTCGAGCACGTGCTCGCAGGCGCTCTCGGCGCCGAAGTATATCACGTCGAAGCCGGCCGCTTTCATCTTGCTTAACAGCTCTACCGAGGAGTGGTTCACCCGGCCCTCGCAGTAGAACTTCATCCTGATGCCGCGCTCGATGATGAGGTCGCATATCTTCTCTACCCGGTCCGGCCGCTGGGTAAAGTTATCGTCGATCAGGACCAGGCTGCGATAGCCCTGCCTGTAGAGCTGCTCAATCTCGTCGACCACGTTTCCGGCGCTGCGGTATCGCCAGCGCCGTTTGGAGAAGGTGGCACAGCTGCAGTATGTGCAGTCGTAGGCGCAGCCCCGGGAGGTGCATATGGTGGAGAACCGGCCGAAGGTCAGCGGGATTCCCTGGAACACGTAGCCGTACTCGAAGTCGCCCAGCAGGCTCCGGTCCGGAAAAGGCAGAGCATCCAGGTCCGCTA
Organism: uncultured Methanocellaceae archaeon; assembly: GCA_963769045.1. Taxonomy (GTDB): domain Archaea; phylum Halobacteriota; class Methanocellia; order Methanocellales; family Methanocellaceae; genus Methanocella_A. The sequence continues at coordinate 21,873 of CAVYKK010000023.1, read as the reverse complement.
TCAGCTCCGGCCCGGTCGAGACCAGGGCGCCGCCATCAATGTAGCTGATGCCCGGGATCCCATCGGGCTTAAGCCCCTGGTCGATGCGGTCGAGCAGCGTCACGAACGAGAACTCGCCCTCTCCGGACACGATGTAGTCGATGAACGGGCATTCGCGGAGGATTTGCTCAGTGGCCAGGGTCGCATGGTACCCGCCCATGACGATCACGGCGTCCGGGAGCCTGGCAGAGACCTGCTCCAGCACGGCCGCGGCATCGATGAACGTGTGGGTGGAACAGTTCAGCCCCACCACGTCGGGCTTTTCGCGCACGATTTCGTCGACCAGCTGCTGCGGGCTCAAGTTGTGGCAGAAGGCATCCTTGACCAGGAGTTCGTCGCTCCTGTGTTTCCTGATGCAGGCGGCAATGTACAGCAGTCCCAGGGGCGGCCAGCGCTCGGTAGTCCGGCCGGGCGGCGTTGACAGAAAAATTTTGATTATAGCACCACCATGATAGCCCGATCGATCAGTCATGCCGGGCTAATCGGAGGTTATTTGTAAACTTACAATTAGGAAGAGGAGCGATAAATAAGTTTTCATATTTATTTATTCAGGCCTATTAAATTATGTTAAAAATTTGGCCTTAAAGGTGGCAGAAACAAAAACAGAAATACAACCGGAAAAAATCCCAGTAGCTTCATGACAGGGAACAAAAATATGATTACGGGTACCTTTTAAGGCACCTTTTAAAGCACCTTTTATGGCACCTTTTAAGGCACATTTTAAGGAACCCTTTTATAGCCGTGATTTCACCGGCGCTGTCCTTAAAGGCGCCGCTGCTCAGTATAGAACGGCCGGGCGTCCTTGAGCGCTTTGAGCCGGTAATCGTCCATGAGCACCTTGCTGGTGCCCTCCGGGGGGACGCTCAGCGAGATCTCTTTTGTCCGGCCGTAGCGGCCCTTGCTGACCACCGTGGCATTGACGATGCCGAGCATGTCCAGTTCCGAGATCAGGTCGGTCACCCTCCGCTGGGTGAGGACATCGGCGTCGATCATCCGGCACAGCCGCCGGTACACGTTATAGACGTCGCCTGTGTTGAGCTCTTTGCCCGGGTTGTTGCGGTCCAGCAGCACGATGCTGTACAGGACCAGCTTGCTCTGCGTCGGGAGCGTCCGGACCACTTCCGTGATACGGTCCTGCTCGATCTTCTCCCGGGCCTTGCGCACGTGCTCCTCCCGCACGCCCGTGTCCCGCATACGCTCGGCGATTTCCGCCGACACCCTGAGCAGGTCCAGCGCCTTGCGGGCGTCGCCGTGCTCCTGGGCGGCGAATGCGGCGCACAGCGGGATGACCGGCGCCTGCAGCGTATCGTCTTTGAAGGCCATCTTGCTGCGCTGCTCGAGGATATCCCGCAGCTGGTCCGCGTTATACGGAGGGAAAATGATCTCTTCCTCGCCCAGGGACGACTTGACCCGGGGATCGAGGTAGTCCGTGAACGTCAGGTCGTTAGAGATACCGATGATGCTGACTTTCGCATGTTTCAGGTCCGAGTTGATGCGCGATAAGTTGTAGAGGATATCGTCCCCGCTCTTCTTGACCAGGTTGTCGATCTCATCCAGGATGATGATGGCTACCTGTTCCTTCTTGTCCAGCGCGTCCCGGAACTCGTTGAACACCTGATCCGTCGGCCAGCCGGTGATGGGCACTTCGCGGTTGTAGTGGCGCGCGAGGTGTGCCAGGATCCGGTACTGGGTATCGATCCGCTCGCAGTTGATGAATAATACCTTGCACTCGATGTGCATCTTTTCCGCCAGGTCTTCCAGCTTCTTGCTCACGCTCTCCAGCGTCGCCGTCTTACCCGTACCTGTCTTCCCGTAGATCAGGATGTTGGAGGGCGATTCGCCCCGGAGAGCGGCGACGAGGATCTCCGCGACAGAGTTGATCTGCTCCATGCGGTGAGGCAAATAGTCAGGCGTGTAGGAAGGCCGCAGCACTTCGCGGTTCGAGAAGATAGCCTTCATGCTCAGCAGGTTTTCGAACACCTTGTCGATCGTCTTCTCCTCTGCATTGTTCACCAGGTCGTCGAAAAGGCCTTTCTCGTCTTTCCTGGCTGCGACAATAGCAATTGCCTGCGGAGCCTCGTTTTTCGTTTCAACGCCACCAGGGATGGCAGGAGGCGATGTCCTATCGGTTAGCATGGTATCATTCCCCAAAATTGAACGGTTCCAAAGGAAACGATAGCTGTTCTGCTATATTAATAGTTGTGGTTGCGATAACCCCCTGATTTCTACTCCAAATACAGGATAATTTAGCGTCTTTTTTAAAAGAGCTGTAAAATTAACCATATCAAAATTTATTAAAACCATTGGATGCTCCGTAAAGTGTTATAAGGCTGTAAAACCGGAATCATGTCAACGTAAACCCATGATTTCCATTGGAATTTTTTCTATTCCAGATATACCCACCCCTTCATTTCCACTGGAACATGAAAATACAAAGCAGAGCTTTGTATACACATTGATGAAAATACCTTGTTGTTTGGTTATGGCACTTAAACTATTTATAGGTAACGATTTATAATCTAATCAATTATTTTTATATTTATAAGTTAATAAGCCTATAAAATATAGTCGTCAGTTAATCAATAACATGTTTGATATAAATTAAATTAGTTTGATATAAATTAAATAATATTCAGTTAATCAATAACATACTTGAAACAAATTAAATAATATATAGTTCATTCACATTTCGTCTTTCACATCGAGAACTTTACTTTCAAATAGAAAACAACCTTATTTCAACCATTTTCTATGAAATCTCCCTGTAAATGTTCCAGAAGAAATAAAGGGGTAGGTGTCTAATCTGTAATTCTTAAAAAAGAATAAAATCCGGCGATCTGGATACCTGTCACACATACTCTGAATTGCTTATCCTATGAAGTCTACTTTTTAGAAATTGCATATCCTCTGAACCATAAGCCATCTAAATTGTTTACCCTCTCCGGCCCTCCTCTGGAGTGTCCCGGAGAATTGCTATTGGGCCGGTGTGGAGGCACACGTCGTCATGATCGATGAAGAATCGCGAGGCAGGCCAAAAATATATTTAATCCATGTGCGCCATAATGCCACACAGGTGATTTTCACATGTTTCCCGGAATGGGCGGCAGGGGCATAAACCCCAAGCAGCTGCAGAAGCAGATGAGGTCCATGGGCATCGACGTGCATGACATCGAGGATGTCAAGCAGGTCATCATCAGGACCGCTACCAAGGAGATCGTGTTCAACGATGCGCAGGTCACGGTTATGGACGCACGAGGCATGAAGTCCTACCAGGTCGTGGGCACCCCCGAAGAGAGGCCCATACAGCAGGCTCCCATCGGCGCCCAGGCACCTGAGGCACCCCAGGGCCCGGTCGAGATCCCGGAAGCTGACATTACGCTCGTCGCCACGCAGGCGCACGTCAATAAAGACGTGGCAAAGAAGGCTCTCGAGGAGTCAAAGGGAGATCTCGCCGAAGCGATCATGAAGCTCGCCGGGCAGGCAGTAGACAGAGATGGCGCAGCCGGCGCAGCAGGCACGGACGACGTGAACGTTGCGGACGCCGGACATTCGCTGTCCAGGGCAGCAAACACTTTGACAGCTCTCCGTTGCTAAAGTCACTGCTGTAACAGGACAGCGCGTCAATTTTAGCATCAGTCGACATCCATTTTTCAGGCAGCAATACCATGATCAGCACGATTAGCAAAGGCGAGCACGTCCTGCTCCGGGCCAGCGGCGGGGAAAGGGGCGGCAGGGAATATTTCACGGTCGCGGGAGAGGGCAAACTCCATACGGACCTGGGCATCGTAGACCTCGGCGTCATCGAAGGAAAGAGCTGGGGCGAGACGGTCCAGTCCCATAACGGCAACGATTTCACCATTATCAAGCCCCGGGCCCCTGACCTGTTCCGGCACCTGAAGCGCACCGGCGCGCCCATGATGCCCAAGGACATCGGCACGATTATCGCCTATACCGGCCTGTGTCCGACAGACTCGGTACTGGACGCCGGGACCGGCTCCGGCATCCTTGCTGCCTACCTGGGAACCATCGCCGGCAAGGTGATCTCCTACGAGGCGAACGAGACCTTCGCCACTAACGCCCGCAAGAACATGGAACGGGCTGGCATCGTCAACGTGGAAGTGCGGCACGGCGACCTCGTCGAGGCGGCTAAAACGCTTGACCCCGAAGGACCCTTCGACGTGATCACCCTTGACATGCAGGAGGCCGCCAAAGTAGTCCCCGACGCATTCCGGCTGCTCCGGGCCGGAGGGTACCTGGCCGCCTACTCGCCGTTTTTCGAGCAGGCCACGGAAATCCGTTCTGCAGTGGAAAAAGAGGGCTTCGTGGAGTTCACGACCGTCATCGTCGGCGAGCAGGAGCTCGAGGTCAGCAAGCGGGGCACCAGGCCGTCCACCAGGGTAGGGCACACCGGTTTCATCACCATCGCCAGGAAATAACCCTTGCCGGGGAAATACCCCGGTCACCAAATAGTGCACCTATGATAGTACATGTTCCTGTCATGGTCATATCTGGCTTTCAAATTCTATAGCGGACAGGAAATTAATCCCTTGCAGCAAAACGGACATGTTCCACAGGAAATCAAGGGGTAAAAGTCCTCCGGACCTTCATATAATTCCGTGGGACAGCTATAGGCCTGCTGTAGAAAAACGAGGGTTAATTTTGAAAATTTTACATGCCCATGGGGACGAAATAGTAGTCCCGACGTTTACTATTTATAAATAGATCCGTCAAAAAACAGGCGGTCCTTTGAACTTTCCGCCAAGACCGCAGGTCAGCACTGACAGTACGGGCGGTCTTCTTCCGCCCGTTGAACAACTGACTCCGGCTTAATCCCTGTGTGAGAGGTGTCTTTTGGCTCATCATTTGCAGCCAGATCAATATCTCTGTTTGGCATTTCCGTTCAACGGCCATATTTCGCATGAGCCCGGGCCAAGTCCTGTGAGGCCAGCGCGCCGAGCAGCGATAATTCCCCGGCCAGCGACGCCGACGCAACGATCTCGGCCAGCTTGCGGGCGTTGGATCCGGGGGGATTGCCCCCGCCCTTGACGCCCAGCAGGGTCAGGCATTCGCTTTGCGTGGCGATGCTCGTGCCTCCGCCGACAGTGCCCAGCGGCAGGGAAGGCATGGAGACGGAGAACTGCAGGTCGCCATTGTCCGTCAGTTCTGCCGAAGTGATCGCGTTGCTGCCCTCGACCACATGGGCCGGGTCCTGGCCGCAGGCGATGTACATGGCGGCGACCACGTTGGCCACGTGGCTGTTGAAGCCGAAGCTGACAGCCCGGGCCGAGCCCAGGAAGTTCTTGCGGTAGTGCACGTCGCACATCCGCTCAGGCGTCGCCTTCAGCTTCGCGACGACCATGTCGTGGGGGATGGTGATCTCGGCGACTGTCGACCGGCCCCGCCCGTGGATGACATTGATGGCCGCCGGCTTCTTGTCGGTGCACATGTTGCTGGACACGGTGACGTTCCTGATGCCGAATTTTTTCTCCAGCATGTTCATGACCGCCTCGCTTGCGATGGTCACCATGTTCATGCCCATGGCGTCTTTCGTATCGTAGGCAAAGCGCAGGAAGATGTTCTTGCCGACTACGTAGGGGTCGATGCGCAGCAGCTCGCCGTGTTTAGTCGTTGTCGCCACGACCGCCCGGATCTCCGCTATCAGCTCCGGCGTACGCAGGGCCTCGACGATCTGTCTCGCCTGCGCGAGCGACGACACGGTCATCACCGGCGCCCGGGTCATCTCGTCCTGGAAGACCATGGCATTGACGCCGCCCGCAAGAGAACAGACCGAGCAGCCGCGGTTGACGCTGGCCACGAGGGCGCCCTCGGTGGTCGCCAGCGGGATATAGAAGTCGCCCTTCGCATATTCGCCGTTGATGCGTATGGGGCCTGCCACACCCAGGGGCACCTGTATCGCGCCGATGGCGTTCTCGATGTTCTTCTTGGTGACCGTTTCCGCGTCGTAGGAATAGCGGCCCACGTTCTCCAGCCGCGTGCCCGTGAGCTGCTCGACGGCCGCCCGGCGGGCCTCGACGGCGTCCCGCCTCGTGGCCGTGGCCTTCTCGGCCTCGTAGAACTTCAGCTCGCCGCTGACCAGCTTTTTGACGATCTCTTCCCTGTCCATCCCTCTCTATGCCTCCGTGATCTGTGAATAATGATGGCCGTCATTGTTGACGGCTATCAATAATGGCTGTCGTCTAATACCCTTGATTGAAAAGATTATCTCTTTTGTGCTCTGGCTCCATAACCCCGGGCCGAACAATAAAGCTTCTCGTGTGTCAGCCTGGCGGCCGTTCGCGCGCGATGGGCAAAGGTCCTGCATGCGATGTATAGCCTATCCATAATCATAGTTGCAAGTCCGCTCCGACACCAGTCGCATGCTGCCTCTGGCAGAGGCTACCCGTTGCCCCGCCCGCCCTCCCATGGCGATCTAGCGTGTTTTAATAGCTTTTGAAGATAAGCCCGGGACAAAATGCGAAGGACGATAAAAAATAAGAAACGTGAGGAGCGACGGGCTCCGCTATTCACATGCTCGCCGGCATGGCGCTCATGGACGTCATGCCCGTCTGCTCTATCATCGACATGATCGACGAGGGGATTTTGTCCATCACGTATATCATACCGTTGCTGGTCTTGACGGCCTTGATGATATTGGCGTCGTCCACCATCATCCTGCCATCTGTTTTCCTGACCGTCATCGTCTTCCCGTTCATCATAGTAAGCGTCTTGCCATCGGTCATCTCGTCAGGCATGACCATGCCGCTTATCATGTGGCCTTTGACAAAGTCGATGGCCATCTGCCTGTCCTTCAGCTTTTCCATCATCCTGTCCCTCACGTCCGGGCTCGTAGCCTTCAGGGCCGCGTCCGAAGCGACGAACAAGGTGTACGTCCCTTCGGGCATCGCCACGCTCTCCAATCCCGCCGTTTTCATTACTGACGCAGCCATGCTGGTATCTTTCGTGTCCATCAACGTGGCCATCATGTCCTTATCGGACTGCTCCATGGGCATCATCATGCCGCCCTGCATCCCGCTCTGCATACGGCCGGGCATCATGGTCGGCGATGCCATGGGCATGCCTTGCGCTTGCGCCTGCGTCTGCGCCAGCGCCGGGGCCGCGAAGGCCAGCACGATCGCAGAGAGTGTCAGCACTGTTGCAATCTTTCTCAGTCCATCCATCCGTATCACCGAACTTATGAGATGCCCGGCGGGTTTAATAGGCTTATCAACATTTTTTCACAGGTCACTTGACACGATGCTTAATCGACGATGAGGGCCGATAATCGAATAAAGAAAAGCAGCGTCCGCATGTCGCCTGCGCAGGCTGTTACGCCGCACGCGCGCGCGAACGATAGCCCGCAAGCGACGAGGGGCCGGACCCCCTCATTAGCGATATTTATTGTAAATGCTCCGCGATATCCCGGTCCAGCACGAACTCGCAGTAGGAACAGCGCAGGACCAGGTCGTCACCTTCGCCGCTCTCGACCACGAACCGGGAGCGCACCGGCTCGCTGGTGTTGGAAATGCAGTTCGGGTTGCCGCACCTGAGCAGCCCTATTACCTCGTGGGGCCGGTCCGTGCGGAACTTATGCACGACCTCGTAGTTACGGATGATGTTGATTGTCGACTTGGGCGCGATCAGCGCGATGGTGTCGACCTCTTCCGGGTCGAGCTCCCGGCCTTCGACCTTGACCACGTCCTTGGCCTTCATCTCCCCGCTGGGGACGTTCATGAGCACACTGACCACGTACCTGGAGTGCTGGTTGATCCCTAAAATCTTCAGCACGTTCAGGGCCTGGCCCGCGGCGATGTGGTCGATCACCGTGCCGTTCACGATCGGCTTGACTCGCAGCTCTCGCTTCTCCATTATATCTCCACCCCCATTACCAGTGACAGCACGGCCATGCGCACCGGCACGCCGTAGAAGGACTGCTTGAAATAGCGGGCGTGCTTCGTGCCGTCCACCTCCGGGGCGATCTCGTCAACCCTGGGCAGCGGGTGCATGATGATCATGTCGTCCTTCACTCCGTCCAGCATCTCGGGCGTGATCCGGTAGCTGCCCGCGACCTTCAGGTACTCGCTCGGATCCGGGAACCGCTCCTTCTGGATCCGGGTCATGTACAGCACGTCGGCCTCGGCAATGGCGTCCTGGATGCTGGAGGTCTCCTTGAGCTGGATGCCCTTCTTCTTCAGGTAGCTGATGATGCTCGGCGGCATCTTGAGCTGCTCCGGCGACACGAACGAGAGGTTGGCGCCGTAGAGCGACAGCGCGTACGAGAGGGAATGCACGGTGCGGCCGTACTTGAGGTCGCCGACGATGGCGACGTTCAGGTTGCCGATGTCCTTGCCATTGCAGCACTCTTTTTTCATGGTGTACAGGTCGAGCAGCGTCTGGGTCGGGTGATGCCCGGCACCGTCGCCCGCGTTGATGACGGGGACGCTTGAAATCTCCGAAGCCATCCGGGCCGCCCCTTCCCGGGGGTGCCGCAGCACGATCGCGTCCGCATAGGACTCGACAATGCGGATGGTGTCGGTCAGCGTCTCTCCCTTGGCCGCGGAGGACGTGGTAGAAGTGTCAAAGCCGATGGTAGTGCCGCCCAGCCTCTTGATCGCAGCGTCGAAGGACAGCCGGGTCCTCGTGGACGGCTCGTAGAACAGGGTCGCGACAATGCGGTCCTTGAGAATGCTGGCACGGCCCTGGCGGGCGTAGGGCTCCAGCTTCGCCGCCTGCTCGAGGATCAGGTCAATCTCGCCCCGGGAGAAGTCCTTGGTCGATATGATGTGCTTCCTCTCGAAAATCATCGATAATAATAGGAATATGTTGCATAAAATGTTTGTCTTCCAGCGGTTCTCTCCCCTGAACTGACCAAGGACTTCTCCGTTATAGCTAATCCCATTTGCAAAAAACCTATTACTATGGTTATTTTATACAAGATTCTCAGGTCAATGTCCTCTTTATGATCTCATCCAATTACCAACACAGTGGTTCGTCATTATACCAATCGCGGTGCGACGCCCGTGCTTGCTTCGCCGCACGTGCTACTACGGGTTTTTCCGGTGTTCCGGTGTCGGGCGACGGGCTCGCACCTTCGTCGGCCCAACTTGCTTCGCTCGTTGAGCCTCCTTTGCAAGCCCTGAAAAACGCGCCCAAAGGGCAGCGTTTTTCACACCCGCCACCTACACACCCCTCGCACCGCATAGCGTGCGAGCGGGCAAGCCGAAAAAACCCTCCGCCTTCCGCGGAGAAGCATTGGCTGCCCGCCCCAGTTGTTATAAAAGCAATCAATTAAAAGCTCAATCATAGAAAACGATAAATAGTCTCGTAATCCAGTCACGCGCACGCGCGCGAGCGGCCGCCAATCGGGTGACGTACGCCCTTATTCAGCCCCAGTAAATCTTGACGTCGTTAACGATGCCCATGGGGCTAAAGGTAATCCACTTGCTCTCTTCCGAGTTCTTGAGGGCCGTCATCCGGCTGTCGAGCACAAATTTCTGGCTGGCCAGCTGCTGTCTCCAGGAATCGAGCCAGTTCCATGTGGACATGTACCGGTTATAATCGCCGTCCAGCCTTGCCCGCCATGCTTCTAGTTCCGCCGTGTTCATAGGGGCCGCGGGTATGGTGACATCAATGTCCCCTTCATTGAAGTCCATGACTCCGCTGTTGTGCAGGTCCATCTGCCGGTTGTACTCGGCGAGGGCGGCGGTATAGCGGTCGCATTCAACGCGGTAGGCGGCATAGAATCGATCGTTGTCGGCAAGCCGGGCGTCGTGATCGGCTACTTCGGCATTATAGCTGTTGACGTCTGCCGTGTATAGATTCCACTTCTCTTTGTATGCGGTGATCCTGCTTTTCACATCGACGTAAAACCCGTAGTCGAGGCTACCGTTCACCCGGGTCATGGGGAGCTCGCCCAGCTCGCTGCCGTTCTGCAGGTAGACGATGTTGTCGGCAATATTGTCGGCCGAAGGCAGGTCCCCGGTGCGATTAGACTGGTTAGTACCTGTGCAGTCCACGTATACGATGCCACGGTCAGAGGTAGGGAAGGCGTCAAAGGCGTGCCCCCGGGCCTGGTCTGAAAAAGCGACGGTGACGACGCCGCACCGGACCCCGGCAGCTTCGGCGCGGTCATGGAGCGAGACCGCAAAGTCCAGGCAAGTATAGTCCGGCATGACATACGAGCGGTCCTCCGTGTCATCCCTGGCAAGGAAGGCCTCCAGCTCTCCGAACGATACGGGCTTCGCGTCACGGTGCTCGGTTACTGTCGGGTATATACCCGCCGCGTCCCGGGTAGGCAGCCTGACGTTCCACTCGCTCCGGAGTAATAGCACCTTCGAGAAATCGATCCCCGGGTAGTCCGATGCCGAGACGTTCCTGGCTGTGGGGTCCACATAAAGCATGCCCTTATCGGTCGTTATAAATACAACAAGGGCATGCCGCGGGACTTCCCGGCCCGCACCCGTGCCGATGACCGCGCAGTCGAGCCCCTGCCTCTCAGCCTCGTCGTGAAGCCGTACTGCATACTCGACACACCGGTATTTCGAGTCTGCCGTCACGTCTGCTTCGAGGGCGGCGGATGCGATGGCAATGAACCTGGTGACGTTGTCGTACGTATCGTCCGTCGCGTTCCTGTAGTGGGTGACCATGTCATATTGACCCGTGCTGTTCGCGAACGGCAGGCGTTCGGTCCAGACAGCCGGGAACAGGATGCCGTAGGCAGCGGCGGACCCCGCGCCAGCCACCAGCAATGCGACGATGGCAGCGCAGGCTATTAAGAATATTGGCCTGTTTTTACTCCGGGGCATATTCGGTTATACACCATATGCTCACAGGCCATATAAGTAGTTAGAGGTAAACGGGCAATAAATTAGTTAATAAAAGGCAAATAATAAATTAATTTGAGTCGTTTCACTACTAATACCGGTGGCCGGCATATCGTACAGGGACACGATCGGGACCAGTCATAGATACCAGCCCTGACAGATATGCAGGTAAGAATCCGGTGCTCCGGGCAAAAAGAAAAAGCCGGGCGGAGCGACAGGGCCTATATCGTCTCGGCCTCGGTCGGTGCCGGCTCCGTGGTTTCCTCGGCGTTGAACCCGTTCTCTTCTTCCTTCAGCTTCAGCTTGACGTTACACCGCGGGCAGACGGTGACGCAGCCGTCGAACGTGTTGGTCGTGACGGGCGTCCCCAGGTCGCATACCGGGCAATTGTAGCCAAGGCCGTCGAACACCTCAGCTTCCACGGGTGTCGGGCATTGCATGGACACGACCACCATGTCGGTGTCGGCGGCTATCATGCCATAGGTGGCGTTGGCCGGGACATATATGACCGTGTCGTCATCGACCGACTGTTCCTCGTCGTTGAGCAGCATGATGCCCTGGCCGGTGGCTATGTAAAGCAGCGTGTCGCTTCCCGGGTTACGGTGCATGGGCAGCACCTGCCATGGCTGGAACTCGTAGACGCTGAACGCGATCTTTGCCGGGGTTTCCTTTTCGCCGGCGCCGTTGCCCCCGCCCGCCATCTCGCTTCCCGGCCCTGTCCCTGCGGCAGTTACTTCTTCCTGCACGTCCACTTCGACGATGTCCGGAGCAGCCTTAATAAATTCCGGCCTGCCGATCTCTTCTGCTTTGAACGTGTCAGCCTCCCTTGCCAGCCGGAGCCGGGCATTACACCTCGGGCAGGTCGTTTCTTTGCCGCTGTCCGAGCCTGTCGCCAGGGGCGTCTCGAGATCGCAGACGGGGCACCGGTACTCCAGCCCCCGGTCGTACTGCGTCTCCAGAGGGGTAGGCCCTTGCGCCGTTATGACGATCATGTCGTTTTCACCGGCCAGAATGCCGAACGCATCGTTGGCCGGGACGTAGACAGCCTCGCTCTCCTCCAGCGGGAACACGCTGTCTCTCATGAACATGGTCCCGCTGCCCTGGACGGCCAGCAGGATCGTATCGCTGCCCGGGTGCCTGTGCATGGGCAGCGCCTGCCACGGCTCGAAGTCGTAAATGTCAAATGCAATTTTATCGGTCTTCAGAGGGTTCTCGCGGTAAAACTGCCTGTCCGAGAACTGCTCGTCCCTCATGAGTCTAACGATCTCCATCTGATCACCATGGGAATATATATTTGTCTTTATATTATGTTTGCCCGACTTTTAAGACTCTAAAGTGCAAAGTCCGGACAAATGAGCAACGAGGCAGAAAAGATCGGCGAAAATTAAAAAGGGCAGGGCGTGTCGCATTTACGATCACTGGATTACCCTGCTTTATACATGCCGGGGATTTCGTGCCTTGTATTCGGGCTTTGTCTCTTACCAGGACCCGGTCATCGCCTGCGCCGGACCACCAGCAGGAAGGCTATGGCCATGCCGGCAAGCCCGATGGCCGGGGAAACGGGTGTCGGCGCCGGCGTCGGCGAGGGCAGCGGGACCAGCGTCGAGGTCGGTTTCGGGGTGGGCGTCGGCGTGGCGGTCGGCGCTCCCGAGGGCGCCGGCGTCGCAGTGCCCATCACCAGTTGGGACGGCAGCTTGAGCGAATATACACTGCCATCGAACGATGCGAAATATATGTAGTTGCCCCCGCCGGACCTGCTGGCGACTATAGGCGTGGTATCGACCGACCCTGAAGCTTTGTACTGCCAGTAGGGCAGGCCGAACTTGGCGTCGATGGCATAGACATAGCCGTCTGCCGATCCCGGGTTGCTGTTACCTGAACCTGCGTAAATGATGGGGGCCTGACCGCTGGCATCAAACAAGGGCGTGGCTTTGATCGGGCCGTTGGTACAGTACTTCCAGACCAGCTTCCCTTTAGAGGCATCCAGGGCATAGACACATCCGTCCTGTGAGCCGGCATAGACATAGCCAAGCTTGCACAGCGGCTTAGAAACGACCGCGCCTCCCATCTGTCTAAAGCTCCAAATGACATTACCGCTGGAGGTATCGACCGCATAAATGCTATTGTCCCCGACCCCAACGTATATCACGCCATTGTCGAGCGCGGGAGAGTAGACTTTGCTTTGATTAGCCGGATCGAGGGCGACGCTCCAGCGGACAGTACCACTGTACGTGTCCACGGCGTACAGTTTGCCGTCCTGTGAGCCGAAGTATGCGACATTGTCGCCGGCATCCAGCCCGTTGCTGATGAAGCCGCCCGCAGATACGCTCCACTCCATCCTGCCCTTCTCCGAGTTCAGCGCATAGACCTTGCCTGTGCCGTTGGGCGAGTCGGAACCGAAGATGATCAGGCCGTTGTTGATGACGGGCGTGGTATCGATGTTGGCGTCTGCCTGGAACTTCCACTTCTCATCGGACGAGAGGCTGTCTATGGCATAGAGCACGCCGTTGCTGGTGCCGAAGTAAAGCGTCTTGTCGCCGGTCGTCAGGAGTGATGTCGAGATGCCCGACTTATAGTTCACCGGCCATGGATACTGGGGCTCGCCCAGCGTCACCATGTAGCCTAACAGGTTTCCGGACATCGTCCCCACGTACAGCATGTTGCTGTTGAAGGCCGGCGAAGAGGACACGTATGATCCCGCCGCTTTCACCCATTCGAGCGCAGGCTGCTCTGCCGTGCAGGCCGGCGCCAGAAGCGCGACGGCCATGACGGCGATCAACAGGACGCTTATCGTCCTCAACAGGACGATCATCGTCCCCATCACAGTAAAACCACCCATTTAATATTCCCCTGGACATCAATCCTATATTTCCGGGCGGTAATAAGCTTTGCTTTCATGTCATGCAACGGGATGGCCACGCCTGGCAGCATCGGCGTCCGGACAGAAAAATATAAACTGGCATTTATACTATTGTTTCCACCGGAAATAAAGGGGTCAGACGGTCATGTCATGCCCCTCAAAGATGCCGAAAAATGCCTGTCAGTCACCACTATATATTATTCGGGAAAAGTAATTTCCCGTATCCGGCCGATCCCCTGATCGGCTATGGCTGCGGGCAAACGGGCTGCCGGGCGGCCAGGGCCTCGAGGTACTCGATGACCGCCAGCACGAAGGTGGAGTGGGACCAGGCGAGCGGCAGCACCGATGCGGGCTCGGCGCGATCGCCGACCTGCTCGGGCATCAGCCCGCTCTGCGCCGAGTGTTCGATCGCCCACCGCAGCAGCGACAGCGCCCTGTCGAGATTCCCCGTACGGATGTGCCACTCCGCCAGCCAGAGGGTGCACAGCGGCCAGCTGTTCATGTATCCCTGGTACCGGTCGCCGGCATAGCGCGCGATGCCGTTATCCGGCCGGGTCAACGCCTGCTCGATGGCACGCATGGTGCCCCGCGCCATTTCGCTATCGGGCGACACTACGTCGAGGTACCAGACCGCAAAGAGCGACGCGTCCACGGCATCGTCTCCCACGCCCCGCAGGAACCGGCCCAGTTTTTCGTCATACAGCCGGGCGATAATCGCTTCCTTCAGCTTTTGCGCCGCCTCGCCCCAGACCATCGCGCTGGGCCGGTCGCCGATCAGGCCTGCGATGGACGCCGCGCTTTCCAGCCCCGCATAGACGCAGGCACACGAGTAAGTGTACACGCCCTTGCGCTCCTCCCACAGGTCGAAGCTGGGCTTCGGCAGCCCGGTCTCCCGGTCGATGAAGCTGACCAGGAAGTCGGCCGCCGGCCGGATAAACGGCTCGTACATCGACGAGAGCATCTTGATGTTCCTGTTCTCCAGCCAGTACAGCCAGGCCGCCTGTAGCGGCAGCCCCGTCTCATCGATCTGCAGCATGGGCAGCGGATGCCACGTGCTGCCGAGATCGCCCGACGGTGTGTACTTGTGGCGGAAGAAGCCCTTACGGTCCATGATCCGGGCAAAGAACCGGTAGGTGTTGCGGCAGATGTAGCCGTAGCCGGCCCGGTCGAGCGCGATCCCTGCCCAGGCGGCATCCCGGGGCCAGCAGTACGTGTAATAGTCGGCGCCCTGCTGCTTGATCTGCGAGTCGCAGGACGCAATGATCGAGCCTCCCTTGTCGATGTGGGCAGCAACGGTGAGGAGGCTTCGGGTAAACGCCCCCTGCACGTCCGGCGGGAGCGCGTCAAAGCCAGTCAGCGCGCGCCGGCTGAAGGCCCGGGCGCAGAACGAGCTCCAGTAGTGGGCGCCGGTATCGAATATCATGCCGATGTCCTGCTCCCGTATCCAGCCGTGGATGCCCCTGGCCTCCCGGAAATCCTGCCCGACGCACACCCAGAAGTGGACCATCGTCGACTCCCCTGGCAGCAGTACCGGCAGCGTCCACCCGACGGTGGAGTCCACTGTGCCGTGGGCCACGACATTGCCCTCGAGCTGGCCGTCCTCCGCGTCCTTCCACGTGCCCAGCTTGTCGCCCCACTCGGAGATGCCGGTGCTGAACACGTCGAATACCGGGCGGGAGCTCTGGACGAAGAACCTGTTGCGCTTGTAGTGGTTCATCATCGGGCCGTCCCTGACGGCGGTATTGGCGTAGTTGTTCTCCAGGATGTGATAGTTCTGGGCGGAGAAGAGCCGGAACGATCTCGGCGCCGAGGACGTGTTCTGCACGGTGATGGTACGGAGGAACAGGTCCTTCTCGTGATGTACCATCTCATTCACGACCACGGACGCGCCGAAGCCCGGGTCAGAGAAGGTCGACTCGCCGATCATCGAGGTCCCTTCGAGGATACCCTCGCCCGGTTCTCCGGGGACATTGCGATAGCCCTGCGTCTTCTTCCAGTTCTCCAGCCACGCGAACCTCTTCGCGCCGATATCGTAAAGCCCGAGGCGGATGTAACCCCCGTGGTTCTCCATGCCCGCGTGCGGATAATAAAAGTCCCGGACGATCCCCCGCTCATCGACACAGACGAGGAGGGAGCCGTTGCCGTAAATCAGTGGTCTCATCGTTGCAGGGTGCTAATCGGGCTGACGATTTAAATATTTTTGGAAAAGGTTTCCCGTCACCCTTTCGAAAATTTACTGAAGCCACCCCATCTTGTAGAACGAGTACAGCGCTATGAACATGAGCCCGCCGACGATCAGGCCGACCTCCGGCAATGTGATAGGGAACGGCACGTCCACGAGGTTCGTGCCCAGCAGGCCGCCGGCGATGGTCGGTATCAGGGCCAGGCAGGTCAGCACTGCAATGAAGCGCATCACCCGTGTCATTTCGTAGGTCGTGGTGTTCAGGTGTAGATCGCGGAGCGACCCGAGGCTCTCGTTAATATTTTGCGCGGTCTCGTAGAGGAAGTCACTTTCCTCGAACAGCACGTCGAACAGCTGCATGTCCTCGTCCGTGATGGCCGACAACGCGACCTTTTTACTCCGCAGGCTGTCCATTACCTGCCTCAGGTGCCAGAGATTGTTCTGGACGATCCTGATCTCACGCTTCAGGAAGAACGTATCTGCGAGAAAGGTCTTCGGCTCCTGGCCGGCCGGCAGCTCTTCCAGCCGGGCTACCTTGCGCTCGATGGCCCGGACGATATCCTCGCCGTCCCTCAGCTTCTTCCGCATGATCGCCTGGAGCACTTTAACGGGGATGGCCATGCCATCTGTCGGCAGGCCTTCTGCGACGATGCTGTCGAATAGCTCGCTCTCGCCCGTGCTGATGGTGACAACGCGAGTCCCCTGGCAGACGATCAGCATGCTGTGGCGGCTGACTTCCAGGTCCCGGGTACCGGGGCCGTCCCGCTTTAGCTTAGCGTCCCAGATGAATACCGTGGTGAAGCCCCTGAAGTAGTCTATGCGGGGAAAGGACTCCTGGATGATCCGGCTTTCCAGCACGTACCGGGGGATGCCCAGCGTCCGGCTGATGCCATCCAGGTCGATCTCGGACGCATTCTGGAGGTCGATCCACTGCCCGCCGCCCGCAGCCAGCCGGAAGGCTTCGTCCTCCGTGGCACACCGGGTCACCCTGCCGTCGCTGCCGAGCGCATTCACCTTGATCATTGAGACCTTCGGCGCCGCCGGCTTCTTTTCATGCACCCGGGGAGGTATCTTGATCGTCCGGCCGGCGGCCGTGACGGCACGTAGCAGCCTCAGCAGCCGGAGCAGCGGGGAAGCCCGCCCGGCCGACGTGGAGACGAAGGGCAGGAGCTCGGCGAGCGCGAGTGCAATGATGACCAGGTCCAGCACGTGCCAGGGGCTCCTGACGAATTCCAGCCGGTCCTCGGCCACGAACAGCTTCAGGACATACTCTGCGATGAAAACGGCGATGATCAGGTAGTTCAGCAGCTCGAACAGCGCGAGCGTGACGTCGGAGAACCGGAACAGGTACGGGAAAATGACCGTCGGGATGATCAGGAACGCCA
Organism: uncultured Methanocellaceae archaeon; assembly: GCA_963769045.1. Classification (GTDB taxonomy): domain Archaea; phylum Halobacteriota; class Methanocellia; order Methanocellales; family Methanocellaceae; genus Methanocella_A. The sequence continues at coordinate 4,587 of CAVYKK010000023.1, read as the reverse complement.
GCAGCGTCATCAGGTCTTCGCTGAACGCGTAGTCGACCGGTCCGCGCAGCCTCTCGCGCAGGTCTTCAAGCCTTCCCGTCAGTCCCCGCTTCATCCCTTATGGGTTGGCGATGCAATGAGAAATAGTTTTCACGCATTGGACACGGAGGGCACGGAGGGCACAAAGGGCACGGAGGTTCATTTGCGGCCGCCTTCGCGCGCGTGCGATTGAAAGGCGGTATTGCGACCGGATTGATGCCGTCGGAAGAGCTGCTCATAGAGGTCCAGGTGCCGTTGGCCTGCAAATAGACTCGTTGTATCCTATGCAGGGCACCTTAATCGATTGCGAGATTACCTTTAAGCTGCCCGATGGTGTTTTTACATTACTATACGGTCGGCGGTTATCTTCATGCAGTTGTCAGAGTTTTTCCATCGCTACAAAAAGCCATTGCTCATAGCGGCAGCCATCGTAATAACGATCTTTGTGGTATGGGGCCTTTACGGGGCATATTTCTTTTTGAATATGATATACGCGATGGACAACCCGTCCATCGAACGATCGCCGGGCTACGAGTACATTGCCCATGTCCGGGGCCTGGACAACTCCTCGACCCCTGATGGTGCGGCACGGATTATGCTGCCGGTGCCTATGTATAACGGCTCGGCCGTCCTGCCGTTCGACAAAACGGTGGCACAAGAACTTCTGGCGAGGCGGATACAGCCCTTACGACGGGGTCACGTGAACATCCAGGACTATGGCGTCCACGGCACGAAGTCATTCTCTGTCGCAGATACAGACCATGGCAGGATGATCGAGGCCCGGGTAGTGGAGACAGACTACTTCGAGATAAGCACGTATTCTCCCCTCAACTCCTCATGGGAGAACAACAGGATGTACACGATCAGGAAGTCTGCCCCTGCGTTCGATGATTACGTTATGCGCATCGAGGAGGTTATCGGCCCGAACGGCAGCATCGCAACCAACGCTAAGTTTCAGGGGCTGGCCGTAAGGCCTTTGTACCCTGACGCCGGAGATATCCCGACCCCATATACCCGGGCCATGGGCGAGAACATGACCGGCTACACGTCCTATGTATATATCGACGAAGGCCTGAAGCCTGCCGGCGCAGGGAACTACACCATCGACGTCCACGCGAGCTTCGCGACCAGGGCCGCGTACCATCCGTACGGCATGGACGTGGGCGATAACTTCCTGTTCCTCATCGACGAGTCCATCCCCGGGGGTGTCACCGGCTTCGTGCCGATCAGGGTCCAGTATGACGGCCGGTACAACAACAGCGGCCTGGCTTCGCGCCTCGGTTACTTCAACTACGACATGCTCCCCGAGAGCGAGCGGCCACGATAGCTGACAGAGGGTATCATTGTGAAGACATCCCGAATAAGCCCGGCAACCTCCGGTCTGATAGTCTTAGCCATAGTGTCAATCACCGTACTGGTTGCAGGCTGCGACGACCCTTACGAACCGAGGCCGCCATCGTACCAGTATACCGTTAAAGTCGAAGGCCTGGAGAACTTCGTAACGGACAATGGCACGGCGACTATCATGGTGCCAGTTCCCGCATATAACGGCACATCGCTGATCAGACAGGGCTGGGTGCCTCGGGATATAGAATCCTGGTCCGAGGTGCGACATGGCACCGAATATGCGGAGCCTGTCATCACAAGCTACGGCCCGATGCTGGCCATACGCGTTAACATGACCGATTACTACATCAGCTATGCAAGAGCCACGCCTATTGCAGTCCAGCCCGGTGCTTCGGGGCCGTTGCCCACAATCGTGCCCGAGCAGATCAACAAGAGCCGTACATTTGAGGATATCCATGTGTCCTCATCCCAGTATATGATAAGTGAACTTAATTATCCCACTTCTACGCGCGGCCGGGACGCTGTGATCGATTTCCTGAAGTCGCCCCTGCAGCCTGCCTTCGACACAAGCCCCGATAATTTCAGCTCATATATCTATATTGACCCGTCGCTCCGGCCTCTGGTGAACGGCAGCCGTATCAACATCTCGATTACTCTGGAAATATCATTAAACCATAACAAGGTGAACAAAGCGGAGGAGGGGGCTCGCAGCTTCGAGTACCATACTTTTACTGTCGCAGAGTCGCTGCCGGCTGGTACGAGCGGTTTTATCCCGGTCGTAGTCAAGTACGCAGGCCCGGCCAGCAGACCAATATAGTCGTTTTGCAGGCAGGCTCTCGTCGCATGCCGCCTTCAGCCGAGGCATAATGCTATTCACCCATTAATGTAAGTGTCTCCTTCGGCTTGTTACGCCCGCGCGCGAGCGGCCGCCACTACTTAATCTGTTAAAAAATCCGGGACCAATTATAGGATAGTAAGATTAGCATTAAGTATCCAGCCATTTAAATTGTTAGATGGTGGCATGATGAACAGGGACAGATTTGCAGTTTTCGCGGTACTCTTAGCCCTAATCCTGACAATTGCTTTATTCGTCGTAATCTGGTTAGAGCGGCCACCTCAAAACCCATCGCTTTTCCCGGGTCAGGCAAACGGATCGCTCAATAATACTATGTCAGACGATTATATGGCAATAATCAATGCCTCAACCATTATGCCAGCGACAGTCGATTCAGCTATTACCTCCCAGATGAACGAATCACATGGTTTGCCGCTCTTGCTAAAAATCCTGAAAATTAACCATATCAGCACGGGCTACGAGTCCTATTATTACCGCACGTTTGATGTCTGTGTGCTCCGTTCGAACGACTCTGCCTATAAGGAAGGTCTCAATTTTTCTATGGTGATTAACGAGAAAATGACCGGCTATTTTGGTATGATCCACGGCATAGCCCCCGGAGAGTTGGAGCCTGGCATAATAATAGAGATCACCGATTACAGCCTGTTCGATGGTAATCTATCGGTCACCGTGAGCGCAGACCCATATAATACAACGGCCTGGGATAACGCCTGGAAACAAAAGATCACGATTATCGGGCAGGCAAAACAATTGACGTAAGGGCCGCTTAGCACACTGACGTAAGCCCATCCCAAGCATACATATGCCGCAGCCGGACAATTCGTACGCGCGCGCGAGCGGCCGCAGCCTGTAGCAAAAGTCAGCGTTCGAACAGCCGATCCAAAAACCACTGCGTCTCGAACTTCTTCAAATCCTTATATTCCTGCCCCACGCCCAGGAACAGGATCGGCTTGCCTGTGATGTGGGCAATGGATATTGCCGCGCCGCCCTTGGCATCGGCGTCGGCCTTGGTCAGGATAGTGCCGCTTACAGGAACGGCGTCGTTGAACAGCTTGGCGCGCTCAACCGCGTCGTTGCCCGCGATGGCCTCGTCTACGAAGATGACCAGATCGGGCTTCACTACCCGGCTGATCTTCTTCAGCTGCTCCATCAGGTTGGTGTTCGTGTGCAGCCTTCCCGCCGTATCAGCAAGCACCACGTCCTTCTTGTTGTTCTTCGCGTACTGTACCGCGTCGTAGATGACGGCGGCCGGATCCGCGCCCTGCTGGTGCTTGATCATCTTGACGCCGAGGCGATCGGCATGCTTCTCGAGCTGCTCGATAGCCCCCGCCCGGAACGTGTCGCCCGCGGCGATGACCACGCTGTACTTCTGCTCCTTGAGGCGTTCGGCCAGCTTGGCGATGGTGGTCGTCTTGCCGGTGCCGTTGACGCCGATGAACGAGATGATCACCGGCTTGTTATGGGTGCGCACATACTCGTCGAAGTCCAGCGTGTTGACGTTAAGAATTTTAGAGATCGCATCGATTAGCGCGTCCTCGGCCACGTCGCCCGTGGAACGGAGGAACTTCTTGTGCTGGCCGGTGAGGTCCGCCTTGATCGTCGCTATGATCGACTCGGCGACGGGCAGAGCCACGTCGCTTTCGAGGAGCGCCATCTCCAGCTCCCACAGCGGGCCTTCGAGGTCCTTGTCGGTGAGGACGACCTCGCCCTTTGTCAGTGCGATGGCCCGGTCGAGCACGCCCGTCTTCTCGGGCTTGCGCTCCGGGGCCTCCGCAGCGACCGGCTGCCCTGCCGGAGCAGTCTGCTGTGGCTGCACTGGCTGTTGAGGAGCGCCTGCTTCCTCAGGCCCGGCTCCGGAGACAGTTTTTACCTTATCGTCGATGGCCTTCCTGAAGTCGTTGAGCTTCTCCTTGAGCTTCTCAAACATGGGCGGTCGCCTGCCTTAAAAAAATATATTGGTTATAATATATATTATTACTGCTGGTATTTCTGCGCTTCCTGCTGGAGGCGCATGAGCTCGTTCGTCACCTGGTTGATGGCGCCGGTCGTCTCGGCCAGCACCTTCTCCAGCTCGGTCCGGCGGGACTGGAAGATCGTCTTCGCGTCTCCGACCTTGCGCTCGACGCTCACGCCGGAGCCGAGTCCGACCAGCACTGTGCCGGGCCGGGATACGGTGGCGTGCACGAAGGAGCCCGCGCCGACGGGCACGAGCAGCTCGTGGCCGGCTTCCTGGTTCTCGAGGGAGTCCAGCGCCTTGAGCGCGTTGTCGACGTCGTCGATCGATGCCTGCACGAGGTTAGCCTGCTGCTGCAGGAGATCGAGCCTCTGCTGGTAGGCCTGTGCCCTCTCGACAATCTGGCGTATCT
>CAVYKK010000022.1:0-59123 GCA_963769045.1 uncultured Methanocellaceae archaeon | reverse complement strand
TCCGGGCAGTGCAGGCTCCCGCAGCTTTTTCGGTAATAGCCTTAAAGTTCGCATTAGTTACGGTACAGTGAAGAAAATTCCGCCGCAGCCGCAGCAATCCACGCTATTCTAACCATCAAGGCTATATACGAGGTTCAATGTAATAATGGATTAATTGGAAGTGTCCTTACAGTGACTATTGTAGTCAGTGAAGATGACGATGAAGCGGATTATAGTCCGTTCACTTTTTTGAAGTCGTCCACAAAGGGCGACGTTTTGAATGTATCGCACGATTACCGCTACCAGAAAATGGGATATTACGTCTCGATGCATGCCGAGCTCGGTGGCAACCATGTTACCCCGAAGTGCTCGGACATCCTCGACACGCACCGCAACCCGCTCCTCATGATGCGGGCGCTGAAGGCCGGCATTCCCTGCCTGCCCTACACGCTCATCTCGAGGTACGAGCGGAACATGGCGCTGCCTGCGCTGTGCTTCGCGGTCAACCCCTATACCTGTAACTCGGTCACGGCCGTGAAGTCCGAGTCCAAGATGGCCCGGACCATGAAGAGCCTGAGCGTGAACAACAGGTATCCGGTATCGGTGCAGCCGCTCATCGGCGACGTACGGGAGGCAGTCCAGGTATTCGGAGAGACGGACGTGCCCGAGGCCCGGGACATCGCCCGGAAGTTCTACGACGAGTTCCGCGTGCCGATCGGGAAGCTGATCGTCCAGATCGTGGACGGGGAAGCCCGGCTGTCGCACTTCGAGCCCGCGCTGAAGAAAGAGGTCGACTGGAGCCTGGTCAGGGAGAAGGTGCGGACCCTCCGGTCCGCGACATCCGCGCCCTCTGACCGGACAGTAAAAACGAGTGGTCCCGATGAAGATAGGCTGTTTCGTGGAAAAGTACTGTTTCCACCTGAAGGACGAAGCGCAGGCTGTCGAGCTGTTCAAGACGACCGCCGGGGCTATGGGGCACGAGTTCGAGTTCATCTACAAGAAGGACATGAACCGCATCCCCGAGTTCGACGCCGTCTTCATCCGGGCGAACACCGACCCGATGAACACGGCATACGTAGTCTCGCGGCTCGCCGACTCGCTGGGCATGGTGGTCATCGACGACCCGCACTCCATCCGGACGTGCTCGTCGAAGGTGGTGCTCCACGGCCTGTTCGAGCAGAACAATATACCCTCGCCGAAGTCGCGCCTGTTCGCAGGGGACTACAGCAGGGAAAACCTCGACAGGATTTTCGACTACCTGCAGTTCCCCATCGTGGTCAAGGCGCCTTATACCAAGTTCTCCTCCCACGTGGAGAAGGCCCACGACGAGGCCGAGTTCCACGAGATCACCGCCCGGTACCTGAAGAACGCCACGCCCATCGTGCTGCAGCAGTACATGCCGACCGCCTTCGACTGGCGGGTGGGCATACTGGACAACAAGGTGCTGTACCTCTGCAAGTACACCATGCCGAAGGGCGGGTGGAAGATCAGGGCCGAGGTCGACGGCCGCCAGGTCTGGGGAGACACCATACCCATCTTCCGGAAGAACATCCCGAAGAAGCTGGAGGAGATCGCGGTCAGGGTCTCGAAGTGCGTGGGCGACGGGCTGTACGGCCTGGACGTCAAAGAGGTCGACGGCAAATACTACGTGATCGAGATCAATGACAACCCGAGCTTCTATCACGGCCAGGAAGATGCCAAGGATAAGGACCTCTACGAGAAGATCATCGAGCGCCTGGTATCAGGCCGGCAGGTAAAGCCGGGCACATATAAGATCGACGAGAGCATGATTTAGCGGCGGCCTGCCCGACAAATATTTTTATATTATAATCGTTATATTATCTTCTGCCATTGCAGCAAGCACCTGTGGCCGGGAAATGAGCGACGGACAAAAGGGTTTCCCCGACTGCCTCGAAATGAAAAACTATAAGTATACATAACCCATCAAATGTGCTGGATTATCGAGCCTTAACGATTAGGCTAATCTATCGATACGGCAAATCTATCGATCAGGAAACACTTTCCCATAAGGAGGAATTCATTGGCAGTAGTTTATGACGTGCCGGCCACGTTGCTCATCAACAAGACGGCACAGAAGTTAAAGGAGTCCGGGAAGATCGTCCCGCCCGAGTGGGCTGGCGACGTGAAGACCGGCGTGCACAGGCAGCTGCCGCCTGCACAGCCCGAATGGTGGTACACGAGGTGTGCTTCCATACTGAGGAGGATCTACATCGACGGTCCCGTGGGCGTGCAGAGGCTCAGGTCGCTGTATGGCGGCAGAAGGAACAGGGGCGTACGCCCGGACAGACATGAGCGCGCAGGCGGAGCAATCATAAGGCATTCGCTGCAGCAGCTCGAGAAGGCCGGCTACGTCAAGTCCGTCAAAGAGGGCCGTGTGGTCACTCCGGCAGGCATGTCGTTCCTGGACAAGGTCGCGACCGAGATGGTCAGCGGCGAGAAGAAAGCACAGGCGTGATGGCGTTCATTACGGTACGTAATGAAGAAAGCCATTAAGACGCCGGAAATGCAAAAATTGGAGTGATAAGATATGAGCGGCGATGAAATCAACGAAATAAGACGGCGCAAGCTCGAAGAGATGCAGCGTGCCCAGCAGGACGATATCGCCCGGGCGCAGCAGCAGCAACAGGTCGAGCAGCAGAAAGCCGGGATCCTCCGCCAGATTCTCACTCCGGAAGCCCGCGAGCGGCTTAACACCATCCGTATGACACGGCCGGAGTTCGTGGAGAGCGTAGAAGCTCAACTCATCCAGCTGGCGGCATCGGGCAGGCTCGCAAAACAGATAGACGACCAGCAGCTGGTCCAGATACTGGAACAGATCCAGCCTAAAAAGCGTGACATCAGGATCACCCGCAAATGAAGATACAGGTGCTGTACAGCGGCGGCAAAGACAGTTCGCTGGCTGCTATACTGCTCGAACCGTTCTTCGAAGTGGAGCTGGTGACATGCACGTTCGGGCTGGAAAGCTCGTGGGAGAACGCCCGTGAGGCCGCCCGCGAACTAGGATTCCCGTTCAAGCTCGTGCGGCTCGGCCCCGAGATCATGGACGAAAGCATCGACGTTATGCTCAAATTCGGGTACCCGCGCCCGGGGATAAACCTCGTGCACAGGCGGGCGCTCGAAACCGTAGCAGTGTCGGGTGAGGCGAAATACATCGCCGACGGCACCAGGCGGGATGACCGCGCACCGATGCTGAACATGCCAGAGATCAGGAGCCTTGAAGATTCGCACAACGTCCGGTACATACGGCCTCTCGCAGGCTACGGCCGACACGCCGTCGACGACCTGGTGGCAAAACACCTCGAGATCGTCGAAGGCGATACGGCCGAGATGGCGAAGGCAGATTACGAGACAGAGGTCCGATCAGCAATGAAAGGACGTCTGGGGGACGCAGTGTACCGGCGTATCTTTCCCCCGGAACACACCCAATCACGGGTACTGAGAAGGTATAAACATGACTAAGAAGTCCAAGGGCAAGAAGATGAGGTTGGCCAAATACACCAACCAGAACAGGAGAGTCCCCGCGTGGGTCATCATGAAGACCAACAGGGCGGTCATGACTCACCCGCAGAGAAGAAGCTGGCGCAGGACCAGCCTGCCAGAGTAACGAAGGTGACTGATTATGGCTGAAGAGAACAAGGCAACCGAGCAGATCTACACGATCCCGCTCCGGGAATGCAAGGAATACCCGATGTGGAAGCGCAGCAACAAGGCGATCAAGGTCATTCGAGCAGTACCTCAGCAAGCACATGAAGGTCGAGGAAGACAAGATCAAGATTAGCGCCGCGGTGAATGAGACGGTCTGGGAGCACGGCATCCAGAAGCCGCCCAACAAGATCCGGGTAAAGGCAGTGCGCTCCGAAGATGGCGTCACCGCCGAGCTAGTCGAGTGAGCAGGCGAAGCCCGATGATCAGGCAGCTTGATTTCTACGGGTACCCGTACGTTGGCATCTACGCCATGAACACAGAGCAGTACGTAGTGGTACCCCCCGACGTTCCGGAGCCGACGGTGAAGGACGTCGAGGAGACGCTGGGCGTCACGGCCATCCGGACGCTTATCAACGAGAGCACGCTGATCGGCTCCATGATGACCGGCAACAGCAACGGCTTCATCGTGTCCGACCTGGCCCTCGACAGGGAGGTCAAGGCGCTGCAGAAGCACGCCAAAGCCACCCGGCTCAAGGGCAGGATGACCGCGTCCGGGAACATTATCCTGGCCAATGACAACGCGGCCCTCGTGCACCCGGCGCTGACGGACAAGAATGTCGAGGTCATCGCGAAAGCGCTCAACGTCGACGTGAGACGCGGCACCATCGGCGGTCTCAAGACCGTGGGCATGGCCGGCTGCGCGACCAACAAAGGGCTGCTTGTACACCCGCGGGCGACGGAGGAGGAGCTCGCGGCGATCGAGGATCTGTTCAAGCTTCCCGTTGACATCGGGACAGTCAGCTTCGGGTCCCCGCTCGTGGGGTCCGCGATACTCGCGAACACGAAAGGTTTGATTACCGGCACCAGGACCTCCGGCCCCGAGCTGGGCCGCATCGAGGATGCCCTGGGCCTCATAGAGGAGTGAAAATTATGGCTACGTTTGTAGTGCAGGGACAATTCAAGGCAGGCGTCCAGTGGGAGAAGTTCTCCAAGGAAGTGGAGGCCCTCAACCAGAAGAACGCCGAGGAAAAGATGCTGTCCACCATCGGCAGCAGGCACAAGGTCGAGAGACGCCTGGTCAAGATCGAGTCCGTCAAAGAGGCGTGAGACTATGGCCACGGCACCGGCGAACGAGGACGAGATACGCCAGATTGTCGAGAAGGCACAGGCCTACCAGCAGAGGCTCGATCTCCTGCAGCAGCAGGCCAACCTCGTGCAGGCATCCGTCGACGACGTCGACAACGCGCTCAAGGCGCTGGACTCCCTCGAGAACCAGGAAGCCGGCCACGAGCTGCTCGTGCCCATCGGCGCGGGCTCCTTCGTGCACGCCACCGTATCCCGGCCCGGCACAGTGCTCGTCGGCCTCGGCTCCGGCGTGAGCGTCGAGCGCAAGGTCGCGAGACGCGAAGACGATCTTCCAGTCCCGCCGGACCGAGCTGGAGAAGGTGCTGGCCGAGACGACCGGCGCCATCAACCAGGTGGCGAACGAGCTCATGCGCCTCCAGCAGGAAGCGCAGAAATACCAGCAGTAATAATATATATTATAACCAATATATTTTTTAAGGCAGGCGACCGCCCATGTTCGAGAAGCTCAAGGAGAAGCTCAACGACTTCAGGAAGGCCATCGACGAGAAGGTAAAAACCGTCTCCGGAGCTGGGCCCGAGGAAGCAGGCGCCCCTCAACAGCCAGCGCAGCCACAGGAGGCTGCTCCGACAGAGGCAGCCGGTCGCGGCGGAAGCCCCGGAGCGCAAGCCCGAGAAGACGGGCGTGCTCGACCGGGCCATCGCACTGACCAAGGGCGAGGTCGTCCTCACCGACAAGGACCTCGAAGGCCCGCTGTGGGAGCTGGAGATGGCGCTCCTCGAAAGCGACGTGGCGCTGCCCGTCGCCGAGTCGATCATAGCGACGATCAAGGCGGACCTCACCGGCCAGCACAAGAAGTTCCTCCGTTCCACGGGCGACGTGGCCGAGGACGCGCTGGTCGATGCCATCTCTAAGATTCTTAACGTCAACACGCTGGACTTCGACGAGTACGTGCGCACCCATAACAAGCCGGTGATCATCTCGTTCATCGGCGTCAACGGCACCGGCAAGACGACCACCATCGCCAAGCTGGCCGAACGCCTCAAGGAGCAGAAGTACAGCGTGGTCATCGCCGCGGGCGACACGTTCCGGGCGGGGGCCATCGAGCAGCTCGAGAAGCACGCCGATCGCCTCGGCGTCAAGATGATCAAGCACCAGCAGGGCGCGGATCCGGCCGCCGTCATCTACGACGCGGTCCAGTACGCGAAGAACAACAAGAAGGACGTCGTGCTTGCCGATACGGCGGGACGGCTGCACACGAACACCAACCTGATGGAGCAGCTCAAGAAGATCAGCCGGGTGGTCAAGCCCGATCTGGTCATCTTCGTGGACGAGGCCATCGCGGGCAACGACGCGGTGGAGCGGGCCAAGCTGTTCAACGACGCCGTGCCCGTCAGCGGCACGATCCTGACCAAGGCCGACGCCGACGCCAAGGGCGGCGCGGCGATATCGATTGCCCACATCACGGGCAAGCCGATCCTGTTCCTGGGCGTGGGGCAGGAATATAAGGATTTGAAGAAGTTCGAGACGCAGTGGTTCTTGGATCGGCTGTTCGAACGCTGACTTTTTGTGCTCATCGGCGGCCGCTCGCGCGCGTGTACGAATTGTCCGGCTGCGGCATATGTATGCCTGGGATGGGCTTACGTCAGTGTGCTAAGCGGCCCTTACGTCAGATTGTTTTGCCTGCCCGATGATCGTGATCTTTTGTTTCCAGGCGTTATCCCAGGCCGTTGTATTATATGGGTCTGCGCTCACGGTGACCGATAGATTACCATCGAACAGGCTGTAATCGGTGATCTCTATTATTATGCCAGGCTCCAACTCTCCGGGGGCTATGCCGTGGATCATACCAAAATAGCCGGTCATTTTCTCGTTAATCACCATAGAAAAATTGAGACCTTCCTTATAGGCAGAGTCGTTCGAACGGAGCACACAGACATCAAACGTGCTGTAATAATAGGACTCGTAGCCCGTGCTGATATGGTTAATTTTCAGGATTTTTAGCAAGAGCGGCAAACCATGTGAATCGTTCATCTGGGAGGTAATAGCTGAATCGACTGTCGCTGGCATAATGGTTGAGGCATTGATTATTGCCATATAATCGTCTGACATAGTATTATTGAGCGATCCGTTTGCCTGACCCGGGAAAAGCGATGGGTTTTGAGGTGGCCGCTCTAACCAGATTACGACGAATAAAGCAATTGTCAGGATTAGGAGCTAAAAGCACCGCGAAAACTGCAAATCTGTCCCTGTTCATCATGCCACCATCTAACAATTTAAATGGCTGGATACTTAATGCTAATCTTACTATCCTATAAGCCCTTAATGCCCTTTGTGGCCTCCGTGCCCTCCGTGTCCAATGCGTGAAAACTATTTCTCATCCCATCGCCTACCCATAATGGATGAAACGGGGACTGTCCGGACAACTTGAAGACCTGCGCCAGACATTACGCGGGCCGGTCGACTATGCGTTCAACGAAGACGTGATGACGCTGCTGGCGTTCCTGATCATCCCGACGGTCATTTTCCCGTACCTGTTTAAGTTCTCCGATGTCACGCTCGCGCTGTTCGAGCTGCTGAACTACCTGATCATCGCCGCTTTCATCGCAGAGTATGTCCTTAAGCTGTTTGTGGCCGAGGACCGGCCGGAATTCGTCAGGAACCCCTGGCACGTGCTGGACCTGGTCATCATTGCCCTCGCGCTCGCCGAATTCCTGCCCTTCGTCTCCACGTCGGCCGGGCGGGCTTCCCCGCTGCTCCGGCTGCTGCGGCTGCTGCGCGCCGTCACGGCCGCCGGCCGGACGATCAAGATACCTCCCCGGGTGCATGAAAAGAAGCCGGCGGCGCCGAAGGTCTCAATGATCAAGGTGAATGCGCTCGGCAGCGACGGCAAAGTGACCAGGTGTGCCAATGCCGAGGACGAAGCCTTCCGGCTGGCCGCGGGCGGCGGGCAGTGGATCGACCTCCAGAATGCGTCCGAGATCGACCTCGACGGCATCAGCCGGACGCTGGGCATCCCCCGGTACGTGCTGGAAAGCCGGATCATCCAGGAGTCCTTCCCCCGCATCGACTACTTCAGGGGCTTCACCACGATATTCATCTGGGACGCTAAGCTAAAGCGGGACGGCCCCGGGACACGGGACCTGGAAGTCAGCCGCCACAGCATGCTGATCGTCTGCCAGGGGACTCGCGTTGTCACCATCAGCACGGGCGAGAGCGAGCTGTTCGACAGCATCGTCGCAGAAGGCCTGCCGACAGATGGCATGGCTATCCCCGTTAAAGTGCTCCAGGCGATCATGCGGAAGAAGCTGAGGGATGGCGAGGACATCGTCCGGGCCATCGAGCGCAAGGTGGCCCGGCTGGAAGAGCTGCCGGCCGGCCAGGAGCCGAAGACCTTCCTCGCAGATACGTTCTTCCTGAAGCGTGAGATCAGGATCGTCCAGAACAACCTCTGGCACCTGCGTCAGGTAATGGACAGCCTGAGGAGCAAAAAAGTCGCTCTGTCGGCCATCACGGAAGAGGATATGCAGCTGTTCGACGTGCTGTTCGAGGAAGGCGACTTCCTCTACGAGACCGCACAAAATATTAACGAGAGCCTCGGGTCGCTCCGCGACCTGCACCTGAACACCACGACCTACGAGATGACCCGGGTGATGCGCTTCATCGCGGTACTGACCTGCCTGGCCCTGATACCGACCATCGCCGGCGGCCTGCTGGGCACGAACCTCGTGGATGTGCCGTTTCCTATCACATTGCCGGAGGTCGGCCTGATCGTCGGCGGGCTCATGTTCATCGCACTGTACTCATTCTACAAGATGGGATGGCTCCGGTGACACGGAGGGCACGGAGTCCCGGAGGCCACGGAGGACATAGGCATACCAGAGCCATTATAATCATCGACTCTCGGCATCCTCCGTGCCCTCCGTGGCCTCCGTGCCCTCCGTGTTTTCCACAAATATTTAAATCGTCAGCCCGATTAGCACCCTGCAACGATGAGACCACTGATTTACGGCAACGGCTCCCTCCTCGTCTGTGTAGACGAGCGGGGGATCGTCCGGGACTTCTACTATCCGCACGCGGGCATGGAGAACCACGGTGGTTACATCCGCCTCGGGCTTTACGATATGGGCGCGAAGAGGTTCGCGTGGGTGGAGAACTGGAAGAAGACGCAGGCGTATCGCAAGGTAGCCGGGGTGCCGGGCGAGGGTATCCTCGACGGGACCTCGATGATTGGCGAGTCGAAATCCTCCGACCCGGGCTTTGGCGCGTCCGTGACCGTGCACGAGATGGTGCACCACGAGAAGGACCTGTTCCTCCGTACCATCACCGTGCAGAACACGTCCGCCAGATCGTTCCGGCTCTTCTCGGCCCAGAACTACCACATCCTGGAGAACAACTACGCCATCACCGCCGTCAGAGACGGTGAGATGATGAACCACTACAAGCGGGACCGCTTTATCGTCACAGAGCTCGAGCCCCGGTATTCGACCTAGTTCACGCACCGGCATCTCCGAGTGGCGCGGCAGCAGGGCACCTGGAAAGACGCGGAGGACGGCGAGTCCGACGGTAACATCGTGGCCCACGGCACAGTGGACTCGACCCTCGGGTGGACGCTTCCGGTGCTGGTGCCAGGCGAGTCGACGACCGTACACTTCTGGGTGTGCGTCGGCAGGAACTTCCCCGAGGCAAGGCGCATCGACGACTGGGTACGGGCGAGGGACGTCGGCATGATCTTCGATACGGGCGCCGACTCTGGAGCTCGTTCTGCGAACGGGCCCGCCGAAGCGCGCTGGCCGGCTTTGATATACTCCCGCCCGACGTACGGGAGGCGTCAACCGAAGCCTACTCACCGTGGCCTGCCCACCTCGACAAGGGCGGGTCGATAATAGCGTCGTGCGACGTCGCAGATAAAGCAGCAGGGCGCCGACTATTACACGTACTGCTGGCCCCGGGATGCCGCCTGGGGGGGATCGCGCTGGACCGGGGGGGTACGGCTACTCTGACCAGAGCGCCTACCGGTTCTTTGAAGATCATAGACCGTAAAGGTTTCTTCCGCCATAAGTACACCCCGTCGGGCGACCTGGGGAGCACGTGGCATCCGCCGCCCATGGTGCAGATAGACGAGACGGGGCTGCCCCCTACAGGCGGCCTGGACGGTACTGGCTCGAGAAAAGGAACGTCAGGATGCTATCGTCGATGTACGAGCCGTGGTCAGAGAGCCCGGCCGCCGATTTTTTAGGGAGGCTTCATCCCCCTGGACGGCGGCGCTGCCGAAGCCAAGCTTTGACCTGTGGGAAGAGCGCAAGGGGAATCCACTCACCATTCCTGCGCCTCGGGCCTGTCTCCGGCCTCCGGAGCGCCTCCGCCATAGCCTCTGATACTGGGCGACGGTGAGAGCGCAGGGCAGGTGGGGCCGGGCGGCCCTGGGGCCGTACGGGAGGCGGCTATACGGCGGCTTTACGACACTTCGCTTGGCCGCTTCAGAGGAGGGGCGTGGGCGATGATACCGTGGACGCTTCGGCGTTCGCCGCCTGGTACTTCGGGATGGAACGAATGAAAACGACCTGATGGCCGCCGGCACCATCAGCGCCATCGAGAGAGAGCTTCTCACAAGGCCCGGCGGAGGTGCTGCCACGCTATGCGGGCGACGGCTACCAGGGGCCCATGAATAGCTGGCCGCTGTGCACGCTATGGCTGGCACAGTGGTACATCCGGAGGGGCGATCTCGAAAAAGCGCTGATGCTGATACGGTGGACGATCGACCGATCGGCGCAGGGCGGGCTGATGCCGGAGCAGGTCGGCGAGCATGGCGAGCCGCGCATCGGTGTTGCCGCTCGCCTGGTCCCACTCCACCCTCGTGCTGGCGACGATCGAGTATCTCGAGGCGCTGGCTGCCCGACAACCCTGATGCCGTGGCCCGGCCGACGGCCTTGAACGTCGTAGGAAAAATTTTCTTGCCAATAATATATACTGGCGATTGAAGGGGCGTTTTCGGCCTCTTTCGATGGAATGACTATCCGGGTAAACCCCTTTATTTTCCCGGTGGAAACAATTGTATTTAAGCCAGTTTATATTTTCCTGACGGCCCCTGTCTGGGCGCAACCGCTGACAGGTGTGGCCTGCCTGTCGCATGACGTGAAAGCAAAGCTTATTACTGCCCGGAAATATAGGATTCATGTCCAGGGGAATATGAAATGGGTGATTTTACTGTGTTGAGGGCGACGATCGTCCTGTTGATCGCAACAATGGCCATCGCGCTGCTGGCGCCGGCCTGCACGGCCGAGCAGCCTTCGCTCGAATGGGTGGAAGGGACAGGAGCATACGTGTCCTCTTCGCCGGCCTTCCAGAGCAACATGCTGTTCGTGGGGACACTGTCCGGCAATATCTACGGCTACATGGTGACACTGGGCGAGCCCCAGTATCCGTGGCCGGTCAGCTACGATTCCGCCATCTCGTCGCCGCTGTTGATCGGCTACGACAAAAAGCTTTATTTCGGCACCGGTAAAGGCGTGCTCTACGCCATAGACAGCATATTGTCTGCCGAGCGATGGAAGTTCCAGGCAGATGCCAACATCGACACCATGCCCATCCTTTCTAACGGCCTGATCATCTTCGGGGCAGACGCGCACCAACGGCACCGGCAAGGTCTATGCGCTGGACGCCGACACCGGCAGAATGGAGTGGTCTATCCCGACAAACGGCTTTGTCAGCTACGGGCTGGATGCCGGCGACAACGTCGTCTACTTCGGCTCCCGGGATGGCAAACTGTATGCAGTGGACATGTACAGTGGCACGGCCCGCTGGAGCGTATCACTCGAAACGCAAAACCATAGCGAAGTCCACTCCCCCGTCCTTGATAATGGCCTGATATACGTGGGGGTCGGGGACAACAGCATCTATGCGGTCGACCCTGCCAGCGGCAATATCCGGTGGCACTTTGACCAGATGGAGGGCGCTGCCGTATCTAAGCCGCTGTGCAAGCTGGGCTATGTCTATGCCGGTTCCGGGACGGATGTATCTATGCCCTGGACGCGAACAGCGGGAAGCTGGTCTGGAAGTACCAGGACCGGCGGCTCGATCAAAGCCACGCCCTTGTTCGATGCGAGCAGCCAGGCCCCGATCATTTACTCAGGATCGGAAGACGGCAACATGTATGCCATCGACGCCGAGTTCGGCCGGCCCTACTGGCGCTACAAGGCTTCCGGGACCATCGATACCACGCCCATCGTCATCGCCGGGTCCGACGGAGTCAGCCACCTGTACTTCGTGTCTTTCAATGGCGATGTCTATTCGCTCAAGCTGCCGTCAGGAAACTGGTGATGAGCACGCCCCCGGCGCCGACGCCCACAGGAGTTCCGTCTGCTGTGCCGACGCCCACCCCCGAAGCCGTCCTGCGACACTGGTCCCGCTGCCTTCTACGGCCGCACCGGCACCGATGTACCCTGCCATAGGGCTGGCGGGCATCGTCATAGCCGTCCTGCTGATGGCCCGGCGCAGGCGCTGACCGGGTTCCTTCAGATGGCGCAGGGCCAGAAGTCCCGGACGTGCATAAAAATGGCCTGTTCCGATGAATTGTAAATGTGACCGCGTAAATGTGACGCGCCTCGTCCTTTTTCTTTTTCGCCGATCTTTCCCGTCTCGTTGCTCCTTCATCCGGACTTTGCGCTTTTAAGACTTAAAGAGCCGGGCAGATATAATATAAAGACAAATTTATATTTTAATGGTAATCCGATGCAGACCGTGAGACTCATTAGGGATGAGCAGTTCTCGGACAGGCAGTTTTACCGCGAGAACCCTCTCAAGACCGACAAGATCGCGTTCAACATTTATGACTTCGAGCCATGGCAGGCGCTGCCTATGCACAGGCATCCGGGCAGCGATACCATCCTGCTGGCCGTCCAGGGCAGCGGGACCGTGTTTCATGAGAGACAGCGTGTTTTCGCTGGAGGGAAGAGCGAAGCCGTCTATGTCCCGGCCAATGACGCCTTCGGGGTACTTGCCGGGGAGAACTTCGGCATGATCGTCATAGCGGCGCAAGGCCCGACACCGCTGGAAACACGGTATATCAAGGAGCTGGAGTACCGGTGTCCCGCCTGCGACCTCGAGACGCCGCTGGCGACCGGCTCGGAAAGCGGCAAAGAAACCGCTTGCCCCGAGGTGTAATGCCCGGCTGCGGCTGGCGAAGGAGGCTGACAGGTTCAAAGCGGAAGAGATTAGCAAGCCGGAATTTATCGCGGTCGCGCCTGATGTGGTCGAAGTGGACGTGGAGGAAGAGGTGACCGCGGCAGGGACAGGGCCGGGCGGCGAGATGGCAGGCGGCGGCAATGGCGCCGGCGAAAAGGAGACGCAGGCGAAGATCGCGTTCAGCGTCTACGAGTTCCAGCCATGGCAGGTACTCCCCATGCACCGGAACCCGGGGAACGACACGCTGCTATTCGTGGCGGCCGGCCAGGGCATCATGCTGCTCAATGACGAGGAACAGTCCTTCGATGACAACACGGTCGTATACGTCCCGGCCGACGCCACCTACGGCATGATGGCCGCGGATAACGAGATGGTGGTCGTGTCCATGCAGTGCCCGGTGCCCGTGGAGGCGGAGGTGTTCGACGGCCTCGGCTATAACTGTCCGGTCTGCGACCTGGGGACGCCCGTCACGACCAACACGTTCGACGGCTGCGTCACTGTCTGCCCGCGGTGTAATGTCAAGCTAAAGCTGAAAGAAGAAGAGAACGGGTTCCTCGCAGAGGAGACCACAGAGCCGGCCCCGACCGAAGCGGAGACGACATAGGC
The DNA here is from genome assembly GCA_963769045.1 of uncultured Methanocellaceae archaeon. Classification (GTDB taxonomy): domain Archaea; phylum Halobacteriota; class Methanocellia; order Methanocellales; family Methanocellaceae; genus Methanocella_A. The sequence continues at coordinate 45,604 of CAVYKK010000022.1, read as the reverse complement.
CTGTGTACGGCCCCGGTTTTTTCTTTCTTTCATTTTTTATCCGGGGCACGGATTCTAACCAGTACCAGGATATGTCCCTGAAGGATCTCTGCAGGGTATATCTGTCACCGGCGTGAGATACAAGATAAAATAACACAAATTAATTTATTATTTACCTTTTATTAACAAATTTATTGCCCGTTTACCTTTAACTACTTATAGGGCCTGAGAGCATATGGGGTATAAGCGAATATGCCCCGAAGTAAAAACAGGCCTTTAATCTTCATAGCCTGCGCCGCCATCGTCGCATTGATGGTAGCCGGTGCGGGTTCCGCCGCCGCCTACGGCATTCTGTTCCCGGCCTTCTGGACCGAACGGCTCCCGTTCGTAAACAGCACCGGACAATTCGAGACGGTCATCCACTACAGGAATGCGACAGATGACACGTACGAGAATGTCACGCGGTTTATCGCTTCCGTATCGGCCGGCCTCGAGGCGGACGTGGCCGACGACCCGACGTACAGGTGCGTCGAATACGCCGTCCAGCATTGCACGACGAGGCTCAGAGGCAGGGGACTCGACTGCGCGGTCATCGGGACGGGGACGGGCCGGGACACGCCCGGACATGCCCTCGTCGTCTTCGTGACAACCGATAAAGGCATGCTGTACGCGGATCCGACGGCCATGAACGTCTCGGCGCCGGACTACCCGAAGATCGATTTCTCGAAGGTGCTCTTGCTCAGGAACGAGTGGAACGTTACGCTGCCGACCCGGGACGCTGCCAGGCATCAGCCCGATAGTGACCGAGCACCGGGATGCGAAGCCCGTAACGTTCGTAGCGCTGGAGGCCTTCCTTGCCAGCGATGACACGGAGGACCGCCCGTACGTCATGCCGAACTATACCTGCCTGGACTTTGCCGCCTCTCTCCACGACCGCTCCTTGAGGCTGCCGGCATCCGGTGCGGCATTCGCTTCACCGTCGCGTTTGCCGACAGGTCCGAAGGGCACGCCTTCGACGCCTTCCCGACGACGGACAGGGGCATCGTATACGTGGACTGTACCGGGGTCAACCGTACTAATCAGGCCGACGTCGGTGCTGTCGACCGACAACATCGTCTACCTGCAGAACGGCAGCGAGCTGGGCGAACTCCCCGCAGCCCAGGTAAACGGCAGCCTCGACTACGATTTTTACCTCGACCGTAAGGACAGGATCAACGCGTACAGGGAGCAATGGAAGCTTTACGCGGCCGACGTCACCAGCTATAATCCCGAGGTCTCCGAACACGACGCCCTGATTGCCGATAACCAGCGGTTCTACGCTGCCTACCGGAGCGAATGCGACCGTTACGCCGCCGTCCTCGGCGAGTATAACAGGCAGATGGACCTCCACAACGTCGCAGTCCTGGACTTCAACGAAGGAGACACTGAAGTAGTCATACCTGTGGCCCCTATGAACACGGCCGAGATTGAAGCATGGAGGACAAAGCTGGACGGCGAGTACAACCAGTACATGTCCACATGGAGCCGGATTGAATCCTGGCGCCAGCAGCTGATCAGCCAGAAGGCCGCCCTCGACGGCCGGATGACAACCCTCAAGAGCGCCGAAGAAAACAAATGGATCACCTACAGCCCCCTGGGCATCGTCGAGGACGTCGAGGTTTTCTGGGGGCTGAGAGGCAGATAACAGGTATACAGTACGTACATCGACCTGCCAAATCATCGCCAGCCCTGTGGCCGTTCGCGCGCACGTGCGAATGGATGATGATGATGATGATGCAATCCGTTGATTTTAATGGTTGAGCTTTTGATGATAGCTTTGATAAAGACCTGATTCGCACAGCCAATGCTTCTCCGCGGTCGACGGAGGATTTTTCTGGCTGAAGGCCCCTCGCACGCGAAGCTGTGCGAGGGGTGCGTAGGCGGCCGGGCAAGAACGCTGCCGAAGGCGCGTTGCTTAGCGCTTGCAGCAGACTGTGACCCGGCGCAGTGAAGCGCAGCCGGTGTCCATGTCTGCGAGGTGCGAGCGCGGCCCGGACGGCGGAGCACCTGAAAAATCCGTAGTAGCACGTGCAGCGAAGCAAGCACGGCGTCGCACCGCGATTGGTACGAGGAAGAACCTGTTTGTTTGTAACAGGATGCTATAATAGAGTAGTTGTAAACCTGAAATTTTTTAGAGAATAACCATAGTAATAGGGGTTTTATGACATAGATTAGTATTAACAGAGAAGTCCTTGGTCGGTCTGATACCAGATACTGCTAGAAGACAAACATTTTATGCAACATCTTCCTATTACTATCGATGATTTTCGAGAGGAAGCATATCATATCGACCAAGGACTTCTCCCGGGGCGAGATTGACCTGATCCTCGAGCAGGCCGCGAAGCTGGAGCCCTACGCCCGCCAGGGCCGGGCCAGCATCCTAAAGGATCGCATCGTCGCGACCCTGTTCTACGAGCCGTCCACGAGGACCCGGCTGTCCTTCGACGCGGCGATCAAGAGGCTGGGCGGCACCACCATCGGCTTCGATACTTCTACCACGTCCTCCGTGGCCAAGGGAGAGACGCTGGCCGACACCATCCGCATCGTCGAGTCCTATGCGGACGCGATCGTGCTGCGCCACCCGAGGGAAGGGGCGGCCCGGATGGCTTCCGAGATTTCAAGCGTTCCCATTATCAACGCGGGCGACGGTGCCGGGCACCACCCGACCCAGACGCTGCTCGACCTGTACACCATGAAGAAAGAGTGCTGCAACGGCAAGGACATCGGCGACCTGAACGTGGCCATCGTCGGCGACCTCAGATACGGCCGCACCGTGCATTCCCTCTCGTACGCGCTGTCGCTCTACGGCGCCAACCTCTCGTTTGTATCGCCCGAGCAGCTCAAGATGCCGCCGAGCATCATCAGCTACCTGAAGAAGAAGGGAATCCAGCTCAAGGAGACGCCCAGCATCCAGGACGCCCTCGACGAGGCCGACGTGCTGTACATGACCCGGATCCAGAAAGAGCGGTTCCCGGATCCCAGCGAGTACCTGAAGGTCGCGGGCAGCTACCGCATCACGCCTGAGATGCTGGACGGCGTGAAGAGCGACATGATCATCATGCACCCGTTGCCGAGGGTGGACGAGATTGCCGCCGAGGTGGATGGCACGAAGCACGCGCGGTACTTCAAACAGTCCTTCTACGGCGTGCCGGTGCGTATGGCCGTGCTGTCGCTGGTCATGGGGGTGGAGATATAATGGAAAAGCGTGAACTGCGTGTCAAGCCGATCGTTAACGGGACCGTCATCGATCACATCGCCGCGGGCCAGGCGCTGAACGTGCTGAAGATACTCGGCATCAACCAGCACTCGAAGTACGTGGTCAGCATGCTCATGAACGTCCCCAGCGGGGAGATGAAGGCCAAGGACGTGGTCAAGGTGGAAGGCCGGGAGCTCGACCCCGAAGAGGTCGACACCATCGCGTTGATCGCGCCCAAGTCGACGATCAACATCATCCGCAACTATGAGGTCGTGCACAAGTTCCGAACGGACCGGCCACACGAGGTCGTCGGGCTGATCAGGTGTGGCAACCCCAACTGCATCTCCAACACCAGCGAGCCGGTGCGCTCGAAGTTCGTGGTCGAGAGCGGCGAGGGAGACGACCTGGTCCTGCGGTGTTCCTACTGCGAGTTCGTGCTGGACCGGGACATCGCGGAGCACTTACAGTAGACCCGTAATCTCCCGGATGGTTCAGGCCCCAGCGAACCCTCCGGCCATTTTTCTGGCATCTCATTACATTCCGGGACCACGGAATGCTCCGCAGCATCATGCGACCTGTGGAATATATTTTGATAAGGATATTAAACTCGCCTTGCATCCCGTATGTTCGGTGATATGGATGGACAAGATTAGAAAGATCGTTGCAGTGCTGACGCTTTCTGCGATCATGCTGGCAATCGCGGACCCGGCGCTGGCGCAGATGCAGGGCATGCCCATGGCATCGCCGACCTTGATGCCCGGCCGTATGCAGAGTGGGATGCAAGGCGGGATGCAAGGCGGGATGCAGGCAACATGGTGATGCCCATGGAGAGGTCCGATAAGGACATGATGGCCACGTTGATGGACATGAAAGAAACCAGCATGGCCGCGTCAATAATGAGGATGTCGGGGATAGAGGGCATAACGAGGCCCGAAGGGAAGTACACGCTGTTCGTCGCCTCGGACGCAGCCCTGAAGGCCACGAGTCCGGACACGATGAACAGGATGAGGGAAGTGATAAAGGACAGGCAGATGGCCGTGGACTTTGTCAAAGCCCACATGATAAACGACATGGTTATGCCTGACCGGATGACCGATGGTAAGACGCTCACCATGATGAACGGGAAGACGATGACGGTCAGGATGACGGATGGCAGGATGATGGTGGACGACGCCAATATCATCAAGGCCGTCAGGACCAGCAACGGCATGATATACGTGATGGACAAAATTCCCTCGTGGATAATGACGATGGTAGAGTAGATGGGCATGATGCCCATGAACGCCAGGTCGATGAGCACGTGAATAGAGGAGCCCGTCGCTCCTCACATTTCCTTTTTATCACCCTGATCTGCAGCCGGAGAAATGCTCAACCTTGATTTTTCGCCGGGCACCCGCAGGTCCCGCAACGCGTTGCCTGGCGTATCGTTCAGCTCTGGCACCCACAGGTCTTCCGGCCCTATAGCCCGGTCCACGGACAAGCGCTTTTGCATCGCCGGATTGTCCAGCCTTCGCCTGCGGTAGCATGCGACACATGCCCACACACAGACAAGAGCGACACGTGCCTGCACACAGACAAGAAGAAGCTTTATTACCGGGCCCGGGATTAGTGAGCCGGAGCAAAAAGGAGATATTGCAGCCAGTCTACGGTATTAGACAGCAGTCATTATTGGTAGCCGTCAATAATGACGGCCATCATATTCACAGATCACGGAGGCATGGAGAGGGATGGACAGGGAAGAGATCGTCAAAAAGCTGGTCAGCGGCGAGCTGAAGTTCTACGAGGCCGAGAAGGCCACGGCCACCAGGCGTGATGCCGTCGAGGCCCGCCGGGCGGCCGTCGAGCAGCTCACGGGCACGAAGCTCGATCACGTGGGCCGTTATTCCTACGACGCGGAAACCGTCACGAAGAAGAACATCGAGAACGCCATCGGTGCCGTTCAGGTGCCGCTGGGTGTGGCGGGCCCGATACGCATCAACGGTGAGTACGCGAAAGGCGATTTCTACATCCCGCTGGCGACCACCGAGGGCGCCCTCGTGGCCAGCGTCAATCGCGGCTGCTCGGTGTGCAGCCTCGCCGGCGGCGTCAACGTCATGGTCTTCCAGGACGAGATGACCCGGGCGCCGGTGATGACGGTATCATCGCTCGGGCAGGCGAAGCAGATCTTCAAAGCCCTGGAGACGCCTAAGCTGATGCAGGAGATCAGGGCGGTCGTGGCCACGACCACGAAGCATGGCGAGCTGCTGCGCATCGACCCGTATATCGTGGGCAAGAACATCTTCCTGCGGTTTGCCTACGACACCAAGGACGCCATGGGCATGAACATGGTAACCATCGCCAGCGAGGCCGTGATGAACTTCCTCGAGAAGAAGTTCGGCGCCCGGCACGTCACCGTGTCCAGCAACATGTGCACGGACAAGAAGCCCGCCGCCATCAACGTCATCGAGGGCCGGGGCCGGACGACAGTGGCCGAGATCACCATCCCGCACGACATCGTAGCCGCGAGGCTGAAGGCGACGCCGGAGAGGATGTGCGACGTGCATTACCGCAAGAACTTTTTAGGCTCGGCCCGCGCAGTCAGCTTCGGCTTCAACAGCCACGTGGCCAACGTGGTCGCCGCCATGTACATCGCCTGCGGCCAGGACCCGGCCCACGTGGTCGAAGGCAGCAACGCGATCACTTCCGCGGAGCTGACCGACAATGGCGACCTGCAGTTCTCCGTCTCCATGCCATCCCTGCCGCTGGGCACTGTCGGCGGGGGCACGGGCATTGCCACGCAGAGCGAATGTCTGACCCTGCTGGGTGTGAAAGGCGGAGGCAACCCTCCCGGAGCCAACGCCCGCAAGCTGGCAGAGATCGTCGCGTCGGCGTCGCTGGCCGGCGAGCTGTCGCTGCTCGGCGCACTGGCCTCACAGGACCTGGCCCGGGCCCACGCTAAGTATGGACGTTAAGCAATCATAGAATGTACCGGGCCGGGCAACTCCCGGCCCATTTCCTTTTAGCACCTTGCTTTTCTCACTCTGCTCTTTTAACAAATGGCATATACTCTTCCCGCTCGAAAAATTTCATAATAATGCCTTGATTCCTTGCCGGGGAATAATCCGGTTCCGGCGGTAAAAGAAGAGGACTTTGCACTCGTTTACCCCTTGATTTCTTATGGAAAATGCCCGTTTTCGGGGGAGAGGTCTATTTCCTGTCCGGCATGATATTCGAGAGCGAGTGATGAGAGTGGAAGTAGCTTGCACGGTCAAAAGTGTATAGTTCAGTGACCGTGGAACAAAATAATGGTGTAGGCCAGCTAAATGAAAAAATTCTTTCTGGCGGAGTGTATTCTTTTGTGACTAACCATTATTGACCGGCTGTCATTTTCGAGCAATTGTTATGAAACCGGTGTGCCCGACCCTTGTCGACGGGCGGGTGCCCCGCTTGCTGACCTCGAGCTCCTGCTCGCCGACGATGACGGTCGTGAACTCCACGAAGCCCTCTCTTTCCACTGCAGAACGGATTTCCGTGGCCTGTTCGAAGAAGGGTGAGTAGGCAGCCAGGTAACCGCCGGCCCGCAGCAGCCGGAACGCATCGGGGACTACCTTTGCGGCTTCCTGCATGTCGAGGGTGATCACGTCGAATGGGCCTTCGGAGTCAAGCGTTTTTGCCACCTCGACGAGGTCGCCGTGCCGGACCTCGACATTGGCGATGCCAGCCCGTTCCATGTTCTTGCGGGCGTTGGTCGCGAAGGTCTCATTGACTTCGTAGGAGATCACCTTGCCTGCGATGGTGCCGAGGTAGGCGGCCAGGATGCCGGAGCCGGTCCCGGCATCGAGCACGCTGTCGGTCGGGCACAGGCCCGTGTAGGCGATGATCGTGCCGATGTCCTTGGGCATCATGGGCGCGCCAGTACGCTTCAGGTGCCGGAACAGGTCCGGGGCCCGGGGCTTGATGATGGTGAACTCGTTGCCGTTGTGGGACTGGACCGTGTCGCCCCAGCTTCTTCCCCTCTATGGCGCCGAGGTCGACGATGCCCAGGTCCGTATGGAGCTTGCCCTCTCCCGCGACCGTGAAATATTCCCTGCCGGTGACCCGGAGCAGGACGTGTTCGCCTTTGCTAATCGTGCTGATCATGATATGGCTGCCTGTTGTCCATGCTGTCACAATAAAAATAGTCGAATGATTATTCGCGGGTAAAGCATGTGCTGACTGTTCTGCAGACGCCGGCTGATACCCGGCTACTGCCCGCCCGCGAGCTTCATGATCGCTTCGGCAAGGTCGCCTTTAGACGCTTCGAGGGCCTTCTTTGCCACGTCCTTGCTCACCTTCGCCTGCGTGGCGACGAGCGTTATGTCCTCTTCCGGGATCTCGACCGGGCCCTGAGGTGCCTCGGGTGCCTGGGCGCCGATGGCCGCCTGCTGTATGGGCCTCTCCTCGGGGGTGCCCACGACCTGGTAGGACTTCATGCCGCGTGCATCCATGACTGTGACCTGCGCATCGTTGAACACGATCTCCTTGGTAGCGGTCCTGATGATGACCTGCTTGACATCCTCGATGTCATGCACGTCGATGCCCATGGACCTCATCTGCTTCTGCAGCTGCTTGGGGTTGATGCCCCTGCCGCCCATTCCGGGAAACATGATAAAATCACCTTTGTGGCTTTATTGTGCACATGCATTAAATATATTTTTGGCCATGTGCCCGCGCCTTTCTGTTGATCATGACTGTATATGCCTTCGCAGAGGCCTGTAAAACTATGCCATTGCATTAAAGGCGCATGCCTTCACAGAGGCTAATGAAAATAATCAATTGCCATAAAGGGCATCAAAGTGCCTGGAGAGGAATCGCAGGTATCTGGATAACGGCCGGATTTTATTCTTTTTATGGAATTACAGATTCGACACCTACCCCTTTATTTCTTCTGGAACATTTACCGGGAGATTTTACAGGGAACGGCTATAATAAGGCCATTTTGTGTATGAATGGTATGGTCTTTGACAGGAAACGGGTTGGTCAGATATTATATGCAAACCCTTTATGAAAAAAGCGCAGAGCATTTGACCGATCCATAGCCATAGATCCATAGCCATAGCCATACCATAGCCATAGCATCCATATCCCTGTTATCAACTTATGTTACATACTTACCGGGATTTTTTAGATTAAAACGTACTATCGGTCGATCGAACAGTATTTTACACCATCATGGAAAAAAGCGGGTGGTTCTATGAGAATTTGTCCTTGTTCATACAAGCCGGGGCTGGATTATAGCCAAGTTTGCCAGGACTGCACCTGAGAATACTCATTATAGCTAACATAGCCTTGGATATCTGGTTTCTCTGGTGAGCGAAAGTGGGGAAAATTGTATAGAAAGTGACGGATTTCTATTATCTTATCATTGCCCTATCATTGCCTTTAATTGTTGAATTTTGACTTATATTATGATTAATTGTATTTTATACACTTATTATCTTAAAAATATAAAAATAATCAATTGGATTATAAGTCGTTATCTATAAATAGTTTAAGTGCCATAAATCAACAACAAGGTATTTTCATTGATGTGTATACAAAGCATTGCTTTGTATTTTCATGTTCCAGAGGAAATGAAGGGGTGGGTCTATCGGGAATCGAAAAAACTCCAATGGAAATCATGGGTTTACGTCGGCATGATTTCGACTTTACGGCCTCCTGATGCTTTACGGGCCTATGAATAAGGATATAATGATTTCATATGTTTAAATTACATTCATACAGGCAAAATACGCTGTATTTAACGCCGTTTGCAGTAGAAATCATGGGGTACTCGCAACCACAACTATTAATATAGCAGAGTAGCTATCGTTTCCTTTGGAACCGTTCAATTTTGGGGAATGATACCATGCTTACCGACAGAACATCGCCTCCCTCCGTCCCGGGTGGCGTTGAAACGAAAAACGAGGCCCCGCAGGCTGCCGACGCTGGCGGCGTCGGTGCGGTCGTCATCACAGACAGGAAAGACGAGAAAGGCCTGTTCGACGACCTGGTCAACAACGCCGAAGAAAAAACGATCGATAAGGTGTTCGAGAACCTGCTGAGCATGAAGGTCGTCTTCTCGAACCGCGAAGTGCTGCGGCCTTCCTACACGCCCGACTACCTGCCCCACCGCATGGAGCAGATCAACTCCGTCGCCGAGATCCTTGTCTCTGCCCTCCGGGGCGAGTCGCCGTCTAACATCCTGATCTACGGGAAGACGGGTACGGGCAAGACCGCGACGCTGGAGAGCGTGAGCAAGAAGCTCGAGGACCTCGCGGAGAAGATGCACATCGAATGCAAGGTATTATTCATCAACTGCGAGCGGATCGATACCCAGTACAGGATCCTGGCGCATCTCGCCCGCCACTATAACCGTGAGGTGCCTATCACCGGCTGGCCTACTGACCAGGTGTTCAACGAGTTCCGGGACGCGCTGGACAAGAAGGAGCAGGTGGCCATCATCATCCTCGACGAGATAGACAACCTGGTCAAGAAGAGCGGCGACGATATTCTCTACAACCTGTCGCGCATCAACTCGGACCTGAAGCATGCCAAGGTCAGCATCATCGGCATCTCCAACGACCTGACGTTCACCGACTACCTCGACCCGCGGGTCAAGTCGTCCCTGGGAGAGGAAGAGATCATTTTCCCCCCGTATAATGCGGACCAGCTCCGGGACATCCTCGAGCAGCGAAGCAAGATGGCCTTTAAAGATAATACGCTGGAGGCGCCAGTCATCCCGCTCTGCGCTGCCTTTGCCGCCCAGGAGCACGGCGACGCCCGCAAGGCGCTGGACCTGCTCCGGGTATCGGCCGAGATCGCCGAGCGGATGAGAGACACGTATGTCCGTGAGGAGCACGTGCGCAAGGCCCGGGAGAAGATCGAGCAGGACCGGATCACCGAGGTCGTCCGGACGCTCCCGACGCAGAGCAAGCTGGTCCTTTACAGTATCGTGCTGCTGGACCGCAACAACCCTGGCAAAGAGCTCAACACCGGCGACGTCTACAATGTATACCGGCGGCTGTGCCGGATGATCGACGCCGATGTCCTCACCCAGCGGAGGGTGACCGACCTGATCTCGGAGCTGGACATGCTGGGGATCGTCAACGCTACGGTCGTCAGCAAGGGCCGCTACGGCCGCACAAAAGAGATCTCGCTGAGCGTTCCACCGGAGGGTACCAGCAAGGTCCTGATGGACGACTACCGGCTCAAGGCCCTCAAGGACGCCCGGCCGTTCTATACCGAGCAGCGGCGCCTGTAAAGGTGCAGGCCGTTTCATTTTTTGTCTTTTATCGCTGTCTCTTCAGGATTTTCCGGGCCCGTCCACGGCCATATGAAAAACGTTATTAATGGGCTAATATAAATAAATATGAAAACTTATTTATCGCACCTTCACCTAATTGTAAGTTTACACATAACCTCCGATTAGCCAACCTGACTGATCGTTCGGGCTATCATGGTGGTGCTATAATCAAGATACTCCTATCCACGCCGCCCGGCAGGACGACTTAGCGCTGGCCCCCGCTGGGCCTGCTGTATATTGCCGCATGTATCAGGAAGCACAGGAGCGACGAAGTCCAGGTGAAGGATGCCTTCTGCCACAACTGGAGCAGGCAGCAGCTGCTCGACGAGATCGTGCGCGAAAAGCCCGATGTGGTGGGGCTGAACTGTTCCACGCACACGTTCCTCGATGCTTCGGCGGTGCTTGAGCAGGTCTCCGCCAGGCTCCCGGACGCTGTGATCGTCATGGGCGGGTACCATGCGACCCTGGCCACGGGGCAAATCCTTCGCGAGTGCCCGTTTATCGACTATGTCGTCTCCGGCGAGGGCGAAGCCTCGTTCGTGACGCTGCTCGACCGCATTGAACAGGGGCTTAAGCCCGAAGGTGTCCCGGGCATCAGCTACATTGACGGCGGCGCCATGGTCTCGACCGGCCCTGAACTGATAGAGGACCTCGATGCGCTGCCCTTCCCGGACCGGAGCATGCTGGGCGACTTCGAGTACGGCTACCTGTTCCAGGGAATCCCGCTGACCTTCGGCCGGTTCACCACAATATGCACCTCCCGAGGCTGCGCCTACGACTGTACTTATTGCAGTTGCGCCACCTTCTCGAAACGCCGCTGGCGATACCGCAGTGCCGGTAACGTGGTCGACGAGGTGGAGCAGCTCTACAGGCAGGGCTATAGCAGCCTGGTCCTGATCGACGACAACTTTACCCAGCGGCCGGACCGGGTGGAGAAGATCTGCGATCTCATCATCGAGCGTGGCATCAGGATGAAATTCTACTGCGAGGGCCGGGTGAATCACTCCTCGGTGGAGCTGTTCCGTAAGATGAAAGCGGCCGGGTTCGACGTGATCTACTTCGGTGCCGAGAGCGCCTGCGAGCATGTGCTCGACTACTACCGCAAACGCGTGACCCCGACGCAGACGAGGCAGGCGGTAGCGAACGCCAAGCAGTGCAGCATGATCGTGATCACTTCCTTCATCCTCGGGGCGCCGCCCGAATCTCCGGAGGACATGCGACGGACCATTGACTTCATCAGGGCGCTGCGGCCCCATGGCGTCCAGCTCAACACGCTTGACGTCCTGGTCGGTACGCCTATATGGCAGGGCATGGTGAATGAAGGCATTATAAAGCCAGACGACTGGAAGACCAACCATCGCATCTACGAGTACGGCCGGTCCAGCCTCGGCAAAGAGGGGCTTGAGGCCATGTCGGTCGAAGGCTACAACGCCTTCCTGAGCGCCTGGAAAACGCCCTCCGGCATTTTCGAGCTGGCCGGGCTGGCGCTGGCCAACGGGACAGCCCGGGAGATCTTGCTGCACAACGTCTTCAACATCAGAGCGCTGGCCACGCTGGTCCAGGGCATAGAAATGCCCAACAACATTCCCGACTGACCCTGTCTCCCGCTCCTCACCTCACTTCCCGTCCGGGCCGTCCTCCCGTTTTTGCCTGCATATACTTACATATACATTCAGCCGAACAGGGAGCGGACCCACCCGAGATAAGGTATGCGGAAGTCGGCGACGCCGATAATCCACTCCGGCTTCACGGGCTGGTTCAGGGAAATGCCCGAGCTCTGGTCGTAGAGAAAATTGTTGTCCCCCTGCGTGACATACCCGTCATGAGGCGAAGGCGGGCCTCCGGGCCACATGGGCTCGCCTTCGCTCACGTAATACATGGCGCGGTGGATGACCGGCGTCCTTGTCGCGTCGCCGAAGGGCCGGTAGACGATCACGTCGCCGTAGTCGCTGAACATCTTGTGTCCCGAAGGCAGTGACTGGCTGTACGTGTTTACGCCGGCACTGTCCAGCCCTTTGATGATGATCAGGTCGTTCTGGCGCATGTTGGGCAGCATGCTCTGCCCTTCCACGGTGACGAACGGAGGCCATGTCCCTGTATATGCGTAGATCAGCCCGATGAGCACAATGACGACGCCGGCGGCGAACAGGACGTCCTTCAACGCTTCCGTCCAGAACCTTCTGCCGAAAGTGGCCTTGAGGCTTCGCCAGTCCATGAAAAGACGTTCGTTGCGCCTTTTAATAAAATTTGGGCGTCGATATGGTGCCTTTTCCACATGATAGATGCCATATAAACTATAACCGATAGTATATATGGCAATTTTTATCGCGCGGGCAGGGTAAAAAACGGGGACATTTTTTAACGGCGGAACCCGAATCCAGTATGTATGTACAGGATGGTCTTAAAGCATGACGTGGGGGCCCAGGCGCCGGGCTTCACCCTGAAGGACCCGGACGGCAGGGACGTCTCGCTGGAGAGCTTCAGGGAAAAAGAGAATGTGTTGCTCGTTTTTTTTATCGGCGGCTTCGACAGGGACGCCGTGCGTAACCTGCGGGCGCTCGCGGAGCAATATCCCCGGATCCGGGACGCCGATGCCGAAGTGATCGCGATCACGCCCGAGCTCCCGGGCAAAGTGAAGACGCTGGTTGAGAGCCTGAGCCCGCCGTACAAGATACTGAGTGACCCGGATCTCAAGGTGACGAAGGAATACGACACCTATAACCAGGACACCAACTGGGCCTGGCCCGCAGCGTACATCATCGACCGCAACGGCGTCATCCAGTACGCTTTCCGGGGAGCCAGCCCGCCGAACACGCCCCCGGTCGACTACGTATTGCTGAAGCTAACCCAGATGAAAGAAGGCAAAACGCCTGCAGCCGCCGGCCGTGCCCGCACTTGAGGTAACGGAGGTTTGCGAGAGGTCACAGCTCAGCACAAGGTCACAGAGGCCACAGAGGACGACACTGAGGACTTTTTAATGAAAAGGCCGATTCGAGAGCCCTGTTATTAAAACAATCCTCTGTGCATACCTCTGTGGCCTCTTGTTACCCCGGTGTCCTCCAAAAATGGTGAGAGTCTCTGTGCCCTCCCGAAACCTCTAAGACCTTAAATCCCGAAGATGCTCAGTAAACCTCTCACATATCCCAGGTAGGGTATCCGCATGCGGGCCACGCCCAGGATCCACTCGGGCTTCACCGGGGAGTTGGGGCAGATACCACAGCTTTGGTCATAGAGGTAGTTGTTGTCGCCCTGGGTGACGAAGCCGCCCTCGCTCGCCGCCACGCTGCCGTCCCACATGGGCTCGGACGCGTTCACCCAGGCCATGGCCCGGTGAATGACGGGCGTCATGTCCGTGCGCCCGAAGGGCCGGTACACGAGGACGTCGCCGTAGTTCTCGAAGGTCTGGTAGCCCGTTCCCTTCGCAGAGTCATAGGTCATGATTTTAGCCGGGTCTACTTTCTGTATCAGTATCAGGTCCCCGTCATGCATGTGCGGGTCCATGCTCAGCCCGTTGACGCTCACCAGCGGCGGCCACGCGCCGGCATAGGCGTAGAGTGCCAGGGCGATCGCTCCGATGAACACGCCAGGCGAACAGTATGTCCCTGAAGGTCGATACCCAGAAATTATCGCTCGACATGAACCGCTTGATTAGACCAGCCACCGTAATCTCTCCATGTGTGTAAAATCATATATCATATTACGTATAATATAATTTGCCATAATATATTATTGTTTTTTGAGCGCCTACCAAACATTAATCTCCCTTGCAGATTATGCCTATAATGCCTATGCCCGAGATCGACATCGTGAAAAAAACTGGCAAGCAGAGGGTACATGATCGAGCCAGGCGCACTCAGGCTGCTGGAGGCTCGCGCTGACATCCTCGACCGGCTGCTCGACGGCATGGACCCCATGGCGTTCATAGTCACCTCCGGCGACATAGAGCCTCTTCTCGCCCGGCCCGAGGCTCCGGTCGCGAAAGCGGCAGCCGTGATCGCGGCTGAAAGCAAAGCCCGGGACATCGTGCCGCCTGAAGCCCGTGCGCCGGCCAGGGCGGGCATAACAGGCAAACCCGGCGTCAGGGTGATCAGCGACATCACGGACAACTCGACCTGCGTGGGCGACTACGACGAGTTCGTCGGCTTCTTCAGGTACAGGTATGCGGCCCTCGGGGAGATGATCCGGGGCAGGGTCAGCGCCCGGCCTGTGGAGAGCGTGCGGAAGAACAGCCGCAGGAGCACGGGCGAGAAGAACGAGATCTCGATCATCGGCATGGTCAGCGACATACGGACGACGTCCGGCGGCCACCGGATTGCCGAGCTGGAGGACCGGACCGGCTCGATCAACGTGCTCTTCCAGAAGGACGGCGACCTCAAGGACGCGCCGCTGCTGCATGACGAGGTAATCGGCGTCACGGGCATGCCCACCAGCGACGGAGGCCTGTTCATCCCATCGTCCATCATGTACCCGGACGTGCCGTATACGAATGCCCCCAGGCGGTCCGAAGAGCCTTCAGTGGCGGCGCTGCTCTCGGACATCCACATCGGCAGCGACACTTTCCTCGAGGACGGATGGCTCCGCTTCCTCGACTGGATAAACGGGGACGTGTCCGGCGGAGACAGCGATCTGGTCGACCGGCTGCGCTATCTGGTCATCGCCGGAGACGTGGTCGACGGCATCGGCATCTATCCCGGCCAGGAAAAAGAGCTGACAATCACGGATGTGTACGACCAGTACCGTAAGGCAGCCGAGTACCTGCGGATGGTGCCGAAACACATGCACATAATCATAGCGCCGGGCAACCACGACGCCGTCCGGCAGGCCGAGCCACAGCCGGCACTGTCGAAGGACGTACAGGCCATGTTCAGGCAGGACAACATCACCTTTGTCGGCAACCCCTCTACAGTGGAGATCGAGGGCGTGCGCATACTGATCTACCATGGCCGGTCCATCGACGACCTGGTCTCGAACCTCCCCGGCGTCTCCTACAGCCGCCCGGACGCTGCGATGATCGAGCTGCTGAAGCGCCGTCATCTGTCGCCCATCTACGGCGGCCGCGTCATGATCGCCCCCGAGGCCCGGGACCACTTCGTGATCGACCCGCTGCCCGACATCATCCACAGCGGCCACGTCCACACCGTCGGCGTCTCCCGCTACCGCGGCGTCCTGCTCGCCAACTCCGGCACCTGGCAGGGCCAGACCGAGTTCCAGAAACGCATGAACATCCAGCCCGATCCGTGCCGCATCCCGTTCGTCGACCTATCGGACGGCGATGTGAAGATCGTCAAGTTCGGATAACACGGAGGGCACGGAGGGCACGGAGGGCAGGTAGGTAAGGTTTTGTTATAGGCACAATCACCAATAGAATATAATCGGCTTCTATAACCGCTTTCGTGGCCTCCGTGCAGTAAAGAGGGGAGAAAAAGGCTATAGCCAGAGCTATAGCGAATGAATCTTCTCTGGCAATGGCGCTTACTTTCTTGCCTTTTCCGACGCCTTTACCGGCTCGTCGTCGGTGGCCTGGATGAAGACCGGCTTCTTGCCGTCATGCTTCGCATCGCCCTTGCCGCCGCCGAATCTCGCCCTGGTGTCCGCCACGATGACGTTGTCCTCGACGACGTCCTCGATCTCCTCGATGATGCCTGTCGCGGGATTCTGCCTGAGCCGCTTGACTTTTCTGATCGGGCCGGATGCCTGTGGCTGTGCCGGGGCCGGTATTTCGGACTCCTGCTCTGCCGCGGGCGCTGTCGCTCTGCCGTGAGTCTCTAGCGCGTCGATCGATGCATTGAGTAGCCGTGCCAGCATGACGACCTTCAGCTCGAGGTCGATGATCTTGCTGTCCAGGTCAGCGGGATTGTTGCTGATCTTCGTGTCATACTCACCGGCGGCCTTCTGGAGGTCGCTGATGTCGGCGTTCACGCCTAATGCAGATAGCTTCTGCTCTATTCTGTCGAATATGTTGCCTGCACCATCCATAGATGATACTCCCCTTTCCATAAACAATAGACAGGATTTCGCTTAAACCTTTTGGTATTCCGAAAAGACACAAAGGTAACTAAGACACAAAGACAGAAGGCGCAAGTATAGCAATGGGCGCGTCATTAAAAGTTTAGTTCTCGAGTAAATACTATAAGTATTCAGATCGATACTGGCTTCGAAAACTATCCCTGCCGAAATTCGACTTGCGCGTGCGGGAGCGACCGGGAAAGCAACACGATTGTCCTCATGCACAGGCTTTCCTGCGGATAGGATAGGAATATAACCAATCAGAGTATTAAAGTTGAAGGATATAACGGACAGGTAACCGGGCAGGGAATCATCATGCAGGAATGGAAAGAGACCAAAGCCATACAGGAAGGGATTGACCGCTTCCTCGCAGGCGTGGCAATGGATGAGATCAGGCAGGGGATGTCGCATTCGCTAAAGACGCCGGGAAAGCGGCTTCGCCCGTTGACACTGCTGCTCGTTTCCGAGATGAACGGAGGCTCCGTCGACGGGGCCATGAACGCTGCGCTGGGGATGGAGTTCATCCATACCGCATCGCTCATCCAGGATGATATTCTCGACGAGGGCATGAAGAGGCGGGGCGAGCTGACCTCTCACGAGAAGTTCGGCATCTTCATCGCCATGGTATCCGCGGACTACCTGATTTCCCGGGCCATGCAGATGTATTCCGGGTATGACCCAAAATCGGTCGTCGCCTTCGGCAGGGCGGGCCAGGAGCTGGCCGAGGGCGAGGTGCTGGACGTCAAGTCGCGGTTCGTCAAGGCGTCCGAGGCGTACTATGTCGAATGTGTCCGTCTCAAGACCGCGTCGATCTTTGCGTCATGCTTCGAGGTTGGCGCCCGCGCCGCGGGGGCGAGTGAGGAGAAAGCTCAAATCTGCTTCCGCATGGGCGAGGAGTTCGGCATCGCCTATCAGATCGTGGACGACCTCGTCGAGTTCACCGAGATCGACGACGCGAACAAGAAGTCGCTGCAGCAGTCCTATATCCTGCCGCTGGTCTACATGGAGTCCATGTCACGGGAGCAGGCGATCGGAGCGTGCATGGCACAGGTGGAGCGCCGCATCGCGGCCATCGAAAAAATGCTGGAAGCCTTCCCGGACGGAGAGCCGAAGCAGAAGCTTCGGCAGGTCATCGACATACTCCGGAAGTACAACGGGGTAAAGATCAAATAAGTAGAGCCGTTCCTGAATCTTTTTGTACGGGCTGATAAGGTATCAGACACAGAGTTCACAGGGTACATGAGATCTTTATAGAAAAAGACTGCGACATCCCGTTCTTTAAACGTACTCTGTGTTCCCTGTGAACTCCGGGTACTCTGTGTTGGGTGCCGGCTCAGTGTATATAACTTTCAGGAATGACCGATTAACGATAAACAGTCGTGGTACGACCGATTTTTAGATTTTTATTACAAATATATTATCAATTTAATCATCGAGCCCCGATATACCCGTTTTTTTCCATTCAATGCCTTGCAGTCTTTGTGTTATACCGTTATAACAGACATTCACATATATAAATAAAATTAGCTCTATATTATTTTTGTTGAGGTTTGACGATGACGGTGCTGAAAGAGGAGAAAGCCCGGCTAAGGTTGAAGGTGGCTGAGGCCGATAAAAGGGAGGTCGGCCGCGGCATTGCCCGCGTCAACGAGCGCCACATCAAAGAGATCGGTGTCTCTTACGGTGACATCATCCAGATCACAGGCCGCCGCGCCACGTCGGCCGTGGTCGGCAGCGCATTTCCGTCAGACATGCACCTGGACATCATCCGGATTGACGGCATCTTGCGGCACAACGCCGGCACGACACTGGGAGACCACGTCGAGATCAGCAAGGCGAAGTGGACAGAGGCGAAGAAGGTGATCCTGACGCCCGTCCAGAAGGGAATACGGATTTACGCGTCGCCGGACAGCCTGCAGGCATCGTTCCTGAACCGGCCCGTCACCCAGGGGGACATCGTCTCCACGTCCACGTACAATCCTCCCAGCCAGTCGTTCAACTCCAACCTGATGTTCGAAGAGTTCTTCAGGGACTTCTTCTCCAACCCGTCGCTTGGCCTTGGCGAGGTCAAGCTCGCCGTAGCATCGACCATACCCGGCGGAGTAGTAAAGATAACAGAGGTGACAGAGATTCAGCTAATGCCAGAGGCAACGGAGATTTCCCGGGACGAGGTGCCCGAGGTCACATACGAGGACCTGGGCGGCATCCGCGACGCCATCCAGAAAATCAGAGAGATGATCGAGCTACCGCTGAAGTATCCAGAGCTGTTCAACCGGCTGGGCATCGATCCGCCGAAGGGGGTGCTCATCCTGGGGCCGCCCGGCACGGGCAAGACGCTGCTGGCAAAGGCCGTGGCCAACGAGTCGGAGGCGTACTTCACGTCGATCAACGGGCCCGAGATCATGTCCAAGTACTATGGCGAGTCGGAGCAGCACCTGCGAGACGTGTTCAAAGAGGCGGAAAACAACTCGCCGGGCAATCATCTTCATTGACGAGCTAGATTCCATCGCGACCAAGCGGGCGGAGGTGACCGGGGAGGTCGAGCGCCGTGTCGTCGCCCAGCTGCTGTCCCTCATGGACGGGCTGAAGAGCCGGAAGAACGTCATCGTCATCGGCGCCACTAACCGGCCCGAAGCGATCGACAACGCGCTTCGGAGGCCTGGCCGGTTCGACCGGGAGATCGAGCTGCGGGTGCCGGATAAATTCGGACGCAAGGAGATCTTCCAGATACACACGCGGAGCATGCCGCTGACTCCCGATGTCAACATCGACGAGCTGTCCGATCGGACGTACGGGTTCGTGGGTGCCGATATCGCCGCGCTCTGCAAGGAGTCCGCGATGAACGTGCTGCGCCGGGTGCTGCCAAAGGTGGATATGAAGGCACAGGCGCTCCCCGTCGAGATACTGGACCAGCTGCGCGTCACCCGGCTGGATTTCGAGGAGGCGCTGAAGATCGTCCAGCCCTCGGCCCTCCGCGAGATCATGATCGAGGTGCCCAACGTGACCTGGGAGGACATCGGCGGCCTGGGTGAGACGAAGATGCTGCTGCGAGAGGCGGTCGAGTGGCCGCTGCGCTATGCAGACTCGTTCCGGCGCATCGGCGTCGAGGCGCCGAAGGGCGTGCTGCTCTACGGCCCGCCCGGCACGGGCAAGACGCTGCTGGCCAAAGCCATCGCCAACGAGAGCCAGGCGAACTTCATCACCGCCAAGGGCAGCGATCTCCTCTCCAAGTGGTACGGAGAGTCGGAGAAGCACATCAGCGAGGTCTTCAAAAAAGCCCGGCAAGTGGCTCCCGCCGTGGTCTTCCTCGACGAGCTGGACGCGCTGGCTCCCATCAGGGGCAGCGCTGCCGGCGAGCCGAGGGTCACTGAACGTATCGTGAACCAGCTGCTGTCCGAGCTTGACGGCCTCGAGGAGCTGCGCGGTGTCATCGTCATCGGCGCCACCAACCGGCCCGACATCATCGACCCGGCATTGTTGAGGCCAGGCCGCTTCGACGAGATCATCCTGGTCCCCGTGCCCGACCGTGGCGCGAGGCGGGAGATCTTCCGCGTCCACATGAAGCGCATGCCTTTGTCAGACGATGTCCGGGTCGACGAGCTCGTGGAGCGCACCGACATGTACACCGGCGCCGACATCGCCTACGTCTGCAAGAAGGCAGGCCGGCTGGCACTGCGAGAGGATCTGCAGGCGGGCCAGGTACGACGAAAGCACTTCATCGAAGCATTGAAGAGCACCCAGCCGTCGGTCACCGACGAGGCAATGCGGTACTACCAGAATATCGGCGGCGAGCTGAAGCAGAAGGGCAGCAAGGAACTTGAGAAGAGCATGTATATGTGAGGTTTCTGTAGGTCTCTGGAAATCTCCGATGCCTCAAACGGTGATAGGATGAAAGCAGCTGTCATAACGCCGCGGGTAAAAAACAGCCTGAGGGTCATTGATGTTCAGAGCCCTCGCCCCGGTGAGGGGGAAGTTCTCGTCGACATGGTGCAGGCAGGGATATGCGGCACCGACGAGGAGTTGTTCGCCGGCATCATAGGCGAGGCGCCTGAAGGGAGCGATTATCTGATCATCGGGCACGAGAACTTAGGCCGGGTGGCGGCCATGGCGAAGGATGTGAAGTGCAACCGCGGCGGCGATCTTGTCGTGGCCACGGTGCGCAGGCCATGCCCCGAGCGATGTTACGAGTGCCGGAACTATCACCAGGACATGTGCCTGACAGGCGACTATTTAGAGCGTGGCATCAAGGGGATGCACGGCTACATGGCAGGACAGTACGTCGAGCGAACCGAGAACCTCATCACTATCCCGCCATGGCTGGAGAAGGTGGCGGTGCTCCTTGAGCCGCTCAGCATCGTGGAGAAGGGCATCGCCGACGCGTTCAGGATACAGGAGCGACTGCCATGGAAGCCCGACCGGGCGCTGGTGGCCGGGACCGGGCCTGTCGGGCTGCTGGCGACCTTCGTACTGAGGGACATGGGTATAGAGACCTGGGCTTTTGCCACCAGAGAAAAGACGAGCCCGAAGGCACGGGTGACCGAGGCCAGCGGCGCCCGCTACGTCAACGTCAAGGAAAAGCCGATGGAAGAGATAGCGGCAGACCACGGCCCCTTCGACATCATCGTCGAGGCCACCGGGTCAAGCGAGATCGCCTTCAAGGCCATGGGCCTGGTCAACCGCAATGGCATCGTTTGTCTCACCGGCCTTTCTCCCCACAGGGAGACGCACTCCGTGTGCACCGACTGTGTGAACATGGACCTGGTCATGAACAACAAGGCCGTCTTCGGAACCGTCAGCGCAAACCGCATGCACTACGAACTTGCCCTGGACCGGATGGTGTCCATCGTGAAAAAGTGGCCCGGCCTGCTGGAGAGCATGTTCACCCGGCGGGTGGACCTCGATCACGTCGCGGAAGGCATACGCCGTAATAAGGACGACATCAAGGTCGTCGTGGAGATAAATCATCCTGGATAATCGATCGTTTAACACTCTGCCACAGGGTCATGCCGGATCACAGGTTCAAACAAGATCCTGGAATGTATTTTCGGTATTTGTCCGCGATGTCGTCGGGCCTGATGGTCAAGCCTCTCGTTCTGGCCAGCATTATCTGTAATGTCGCCGGGATGCACACCATACAGTCGGCCGGACCGATAACATCGACGTGATTCTCGCTGTCATGGTACCCCAGGACAGGCCGGAGCCCGTTTCGGACCATTTTCTTATTCCCTTTTAAAATGCCGGACAGGCTTAACATCAAACCGAAAAATTGCTCCGGGGGGTCGTAGTTCCTGCAGGCATCCATTCTATCGTATACCAAGCCATTCACGCCTTTGACCGCAATCATGGCGTTCTCGTCATTCCCGAGGATGAGATAGCTGACCGTCTGATTGTACCAGTAAAGGTTGGCAAGGTCGCGGTAATTCACGATAAATCCGCTGTCCATTGACAGGCATGCCAGGGCCACAGTGTCGATGGCACTCCGGTCGCCAGAAAAGATAGCCGCGCTCAACATTGTCTGGCGCATGCCGGCCTCATTTCGCCAGGAACCCGTGCCGTAGCGTTTCTGCGCGCTTTAAAATAGTCCTCGTAATAAACGACAGTTTTTCCGGACCATTTGCGCGCTTCCTCATTATTGTTCAATACCAGTGAGTACAGGGCGATCGACTGTGCCGCCACTCCCAGGATTACGTTTGCAATTAACGGGTCGAACCTGTCCTGGCGGCATAACGTATCGTCAATAATCCGTTTATTCCACTCTATTTGCTCCAGAGCCCACCCTTCCGGAGTCGTATCCATTATACTCCACACACCACTGCTCACCGATTGCAGGCATCGGCCGTCGATGCCTTACCTGCATTTTATATACCATCTCTAGTACCTTTGCTTAAAACCTCCTTATTACTTTTCAAAGCCTCCTCGAGACCTTGCGATTTTTTACATGGCAATGTACATTGATATAATAAGGCATAGCAAGGCATGCGTTGCATGAAGGGCGACATCAAGGTCGTCGTAGAAATCGGGGCCGCCAGATAAGCAGGGCGATGGCCATACACGGCACGCCGACAAAACCGGCCGACAGCGTTTTTCCAAGAGCTATGCCCGTCCCGTCCACGTCATCCAGCTGCAGCTCGTCGAACGTCCGGTCGTTGTCGTACAGGAACGTGCCGTTCACGCTGTCATAGACGGCGATCATCGGCTCCTCTACGTAATCGTGCTGCAGGGGAGGTAAGTTAGGGTCATAGACGTAAATGTACGACATTTCGCCTTCCGTCTCGATCTTATAGGCGACCACGGCGTGGCCCGGGTAGCTCCCTTTCGACGAGTAAACCCCGATTACAGCCGGCCTGCCTTCGTAAAGGCGCTCGCAGAGCCGGGCATATTCGCCGGAGCAGTTATACGTCTTCCCGCCGAAGGGCGGACGGAAGTAGTCGGCGATGTAGTAGAACGACTGCTCTGTCTGGATCCGGTCGATCTCAGGCATGACGTCCGTAACGGCGAGGCCGACGCAACCATTGCCGCTCCCGTACCGCTCCACGCTGGCCATGGCCATGCCGAAGCAGTGGCCCGTATGGCTGAAGATCTCATCGTGGAAGCGGGCGCCCGTAAGCAGGCTGATGTCAACGCCGGCTATGGACTCCGGTTCTCCGAAGTTGGCGAAAGCGAAGCCGTCCCGTTCGGGGCGGTATCCCGTGTCGATCGACGCCCGTGCAGGGCCCGGTGAAAAGACAAGGAACAGGATGGCGATAGCCAGTACAACGCAAAGGAAGACACGTTTTTTCATGAATAAGCACTGACCGTTTTTTAGCGACACCCGGCGAACGAAAGCCGGGTGTCGCCGCTGACTGGTCGGCAGCCTTGCCCAAATATTTTCCGGTGTACGCCGGCACCATCATGCGATTATTATCCTTCCGCATGCCATTCTGCCGTAGTCCGGGCATACGAACAAATTTATCTGCCATTACGCTTTACTTTAACATCTGACAAAGGCGAGGTAAAGGAATGAAGCTGAAAGCACAGCCTTACGATATCGAGGTCGGACGCTACGAAGTAATCCTCAACGCTACAGACGCGGATGAGATAGGTATCCTCGCGGGCGATCGCGTGCAGGTGAAGAACAAGGACACCATCACGGCGGTCGTGGAGACCACGGATGCGATCGTCAGCCAGGGCCGGATAGGAGTCTACCGCGAGGCATGGGAGGCCATGAAGCTCGTGCCCGACGAGATCGTCGACGTGCTGCCCGCGACCCGGCCCAAGTCCGTCTCGTTCATCAGGAAAAAGATGGACAAGCTGAAGCTGACCCAGGAAGAGCTGTTCGCCATCATCGAGGACATCACCGAGGGAAACCTGACGGATGTAGAGATGACCGCTTTCGTCACGTCATCCTATATTTACAGCATGGACGCCGACGAAATCGAGTGGATGACCCGGGCCATGGTCAAGACCGGCGACCAGATATCCTTCGACACGCACCCCGTCATGGACCACCACAGCATCGGCGGCGTGCCGGGCAACAAGATCACGCTGGACGTGGTGCCCATCGTGGCCGCGGCCGGGCTGCTCATACCGAAGACGAGCTCCCGCGCGATCACCGGCGCCGGAGGCAGCGCCGACCTCATGGAAATCCTTTGTCCCGTCAGCTTCCGTGCCGACGAGATCAAGAAGATGACCACGAAAATAGGGGGCTGCATCGTCTGGGGAGGCGCCACGAACATCGCCCCGGCCGACGACAAGATCATCGGCGTGGAGTACCCGCTGTCCATCGACCCCCACGCGCAACTGCTCGCATCGGTCATGGCCAAGAAGTTCGCGGTCGGCGCCGACACCATGGTGCTCGACATCCCCATGGGCCACGAGACCAAGATCGCCACCATACAGGAGGGCCGCAAGATGGCCCGGGACTTCATGGAGCTGGGCGACCGGCTGGGCATGAGGGTGGAGTGCGCCCTCACCTACGGCGGCTCGCCGATCGGCCGTGCCGTCGGCGGCGGCCTGGAAGTACGGGAGGCGCTGGTCCTGCTGGAGAAGAACGAGGGACCGCGCAGCCTCGTGGAGAAGACGATGGCGATCTCGGGCATGCTGCTCGAGATGGGCGGCGTCGCCGCCAAGGGCGAGGGCGCGAAGATGGCCGTCGAGATCGTCAAGAGCGGCAAGGCACTGGCGAAGTTCAAGGAGATCATCGAGGTGCAGGGCGGCGACCCGGACGTCACCTCCGAGACAGTCGCCGGTCGGCGACAAGGTCGCGACCGTATTGTCCCCGCAGGACGGCTACATCCAGGAGATCTCCAACAAGCGGATGGTCGCCGTATGCAGGCTGGCCGGCGCCCCGCACGACAAGGGTGCGGGCATCATGATCCACAAGAAGAAGGGCGAATACGTGAAAAAGGGCGACGGGCTGTTCACCATCTACGCGGACAAGGAGTGGAAGCTCGACACCGCGATCAAAGAGTCGCTGCGCGAGCCGATCATGTACGTCGAGGGCATGGTGCTGGAGAAGATACAGGTCGTGTAGCATTGGACCGGAGGGCACAAAGGGCACAAAGGGCACGGAGGCCACACGGGCTCCAGAGCCGTTATGTTTGCGCCTGCGGTGCCCGGTTCCTCGCTCAATGCCACCTGACTGCTTTTTAATCGTGCGATTTCCAATATCTCTCTGGTGTTGAGGGCAGAGGGCATGAGAAAGCCGTACGTTTGCGTGATCGCGTTAGCAGTCGCCGTCATCCTGATAGCCCAGCCGGTCGCAGCGTTGCCGATCACTGCAGGTCCCTTATTACCGGGCAGGCCCGGTGTGGTTCCTGAAACCGCAGCAAGCCGCCGATCTGTTCATCCTCGAAACCAACATGTCGCACCTGGCGACATCCGACACCGAGGCATTCGCCCTATCGTTTCAGCCTGCCCTGACAGGCTCCCCGGGCGATGTTTACCTTCGCCCCTGTCATCGCCCAGACCTCCAGCCAGGCGATCGCCTGTGATCAGACCTATTTCTTCCAGGACTTCTCGGGTGCGGCATAACATGCAGGATACGGCTTAGTAGCCGTAGCCCGTGCACTTCATCCCGACGTTGACCAGGTCACCCGACGGCGTCTCGAAGCCGAGGAGCTCGCAGTAGGCGGTGCCGGACGTCGCCAGCGGGTGCTCGTACAGGATGTCCCGGACCGGGTTGAGATACTGGATGGGATGGTAGGCCGCGTAGGTCAGGTTCTCGCGTTCCGTACTGACGCGTCCGGTGGTGCCTATCACCTGCGGGCTCCTCCTCGCCGGCGGTGCGGTCGGCGACTGGCTGGCGTCTCATTGTCGGTGGTATTCACATCGGCCATGATCGGCGGCACGATTGGTGATCAGCCGGCTTACGTTGCCCGTGAGATTCTGTCCTGTAGCATTAACGCCCGGTAAGGCGTTTTCGGCTTTCCCGGGCATTTTCCGTGGCATTTACCGTAGCGTTGCCTTTCTTCTCTTCGCTCTCGTTGGTGACGTTTTCAGCTACGTTTTTCTTGCCCGGCTGCCAGGGCTGCGTGGAGACGTCGCCGCACATGAAGCCGCTCTCGGGATATTCGACGTCCCGCGTACTGGTAAGATCAAATATCGACGGGCTGGCGTTGCCGATGCCAAGGTTGCCGATGACGGCGGTGGCATTCCAGCCGATCGTATCGATGACGAACTTCGTCGAGGAGCCGTTAAGATCGTGCCTGGCCGGGTAGAAATCGTTGGGCCCCTTAAAATAATCCTGAATGTTGGCCCGGGCCTCCGCCTTTCCGACGAGCGTCCCGGCGCAGGCTGCCGTTAGAATGATCGCCGCTACGCAGACCAGAATGCATGCTATCAATACCCGGACCACCGTGT
Source organism: uncultured Methanocellaceae archaeon (assembly GCA_963769045.1). Lineage (GTDB taxonomy): Archaea > Halobacteriota > Methanocellia > Methanocellales > Methanocellaceae > Methanocella_A. Next base: position 19,241 of record CAVYKK010000022.1, on the reverse strand, counting down.
CACCTATGATGAACCGGTCGACTTGCCGGTTATTATGGTTTGTGACAATTTAATGCGAAACCTGCGGCAGCGGATGGCCTGTCAGTGCCTTTGACCTTGAACATTTCCACAGGATTTTTATACGGGTTGAGCGGCCACAAAAACTCCTGCACTATTGGGAGATGCTAATCAAGAAGTCGCCATACCCAATGCGACGATAAAGACCATTTGAGCAGGAAGCGTATTTCCGGCATCTCAACGTTGATCGTCACATTTTCCATCTCCAATACGCGACAAATGCTATCGTCATTCGTGCATATCGATTGATTGTATTGATCAGATAGATAGTAAGCTTTATATAGTGGCATGAAAGGTCGACCCACAATCCTTATATACTATTTTTTAAAATTTTAACTCCGTCAAAAATATAAAAATAATAGTTAGATGATAAAAATTATTAAAAAGGGTCCTGTTAGCAGATGGCTGTCCGGATTGCGGTTCTATCTTTTATATTCTGCCGCACAGGGAAGGAATGATAATGTTTAATAGGAAAATGTTACCGACCGCATCCTCAATTTCCTCCGGGCTTGAACGTCTGGACAATAACCGGCTTGTCTCTTTCAAGAACCTGCGGGTCATCCTTAGCAACCTGACCGGCCTGTTTACCGTTACTACGATATTGATGCTGGCGATGACTGTTATCTGTATCTTGCTGAGCGAGCCAGAAAACGCTCCCGGTTTTGCAGCGGCTTTCATAGTAAGCGGCGGCCTCGCCATAGCCTTTAAGGGAATATTTCCAAGGGCGGAGGAACTGGAACTCAGGCACGCTATGGTCGTGGCTGCCTTAGCATACCTGTTTGTGCCTGCTCTTAGTGCCATCCCTTTCATAATCATCCAGCACATGTCGCCCCTGGATGCGTTCTTCGAGGGGATATCCGGGTGGACGGGCTCCGGCTTCACCATGATCCCGTACCCGGAATACTCCAGCCATGCGATACAGCTTTGGCGCAGCGTCATCCAGTGGGTGGGTGGCATCGGTGTCATTCTGCTGATGGTGGCAATCCTGATCCGGCCGGGCACGAGTACTTACATCATGTACCAGTCGGAAGCCCGGAAAGAGAAGATCAAGCCCAGCATCCGATCCACTATTAACATGATCTGGTCCCTGTACGTTGGACTTACAGTGCTCGGCGTGGCTTTACTGGTCGTCGTGGGCATGCCGCTATGGGACTCCATTAATCATAGCATGACTACCCTGGGGACCGGTGGCCTATCCATCTATTCGGACAGCATCGCCCATTATCACAGCGTTCCGATCGAGATCGTGATCATGTTCATCATGATCCTGGGAGCGCTGCCGTTCGCCTTCATATACAAGACAGTCGCGCATCCGAAGAGCCTGCTGCCGCTTGACCCGCAGGTCAAAGCATTCTTTATTTTCATTATACTGGGTGTGCTACTTCTTACAATAGAACTTTTCTTGCAGCAGCGAGACCTCCTGGAGTCTATCCGCATCTCAGCGTTTCAACTCATATCCGGCATCACATGTACCGGGCTGCAATCGACCGATATGACGGGCTGGTCGCAGGCGGCCCTGCTTATCACTTCGGTTTTCATGATCATCGGCGGCTGCGCAGGCTCGACCGCCGGCGGCATTAAAGTGGCCCGGGCAGTCTTCCTGACCAGCGAGCTGCAGCTCTGGCTGAAGCGGACGCTGCTGCCCCGTAATGCCATCCTGATGCTGAAAATGGGCAACAAGCGGCTGAACGAGGAGGTAATTAACAAGGAGCTTGCCGAGGCCTCGCTCATCTCGTTCCTTTGGGTCACCACGATACTGGTCAGCGTTATACTGCTAACACACATCGTCCCCACCACATATGACCTCAGCCATATCATTTTCATGGTGTGTTCTGCTCTGGGCAACGTGGGACTCTGGTGCGGGTTTTTGGATCCGGGCTTCGACCCCGCCGGCAAGATCATCATCATTATTGACATGTGGATCGGCCGTCTGGAGATCATCCCTGTCACTCTCCTTATCCGGTCCCTGATCAAGGGATTCAAGGTCTAAACTCAGCAACGGATCAAGTTTTGTGATAAAAACGAAAAAGCTGCCTTGAGCAGGGAGCGGCCTGGTCGCATTCATCAGTATGGCTTGCCCGTTGTCTTCACCATGAGTACCGGACAGGGGGCATCGCGGACGAGCCGGTCGGCCGTGCTTCCCAGCAGGAACTCCTGGTAGGCCGGGCGCTCGGTAGCGCCGATCATCATGATATCATAGCCCTTCCTCGCCTCGGCCAGGATCGTATCCGCAATCGGCCCGCTCTCGAACAGCGGCCGGGCTTTCCCGCCGTTGGCCTCGATGTCCGAGACCAGCGGGTTGATGACCGCTTCGGCCTCGTCCTTCCGGCTCCCCACATACATCACTGTGATCTGGCTGCCATGCTTCCGGGACAGGTCTTCGGCGATCTTCGCCGCCCGCAGCGCGTGCCGGTAGCCGGACGTGGGTATCAGTATCTTATCGTAGGAAAGCGGACGGTCAGGCAAGTAGCTGAGCACGACAGTCTCGACGGCCGACTTGCGGACCACCTCGTCGATCTTGCCCCCGAAAAGCCGGCCTCTCCGCACTTCTTTGGAGGTGGACATCAGGATGAGGTCGTAGGCTGTCGACGCCGCCTCCTTCAGGATACCCTGCGCCACGGACGGGTTGTTCTTCACCTTGTAGTTGACTTCCATGTTCCGGGCGATGGACAGGGCCTGCGCCTCGGAAATGACTCCCATCGCCTGTCGCCAGTCGACCGCAGAGACCGGGAGCTTATCGGACGGTATCACGTACAGGAGCGTGATCTCCCCGCCGGGGTTGAGGACGTTCTCCACGAAGCCCATGACCAGGCTCATGTTCGTGTTCTGTGCGATCGGGACCAGTATCCTGTTGTACATGTCTCACACCTTGCCGCTCTTCATTTCCAGCACTGCGATGTTCAGCTCCAGCACGTTCACCCGCGGCTCGCCCCAGATGAGGAGCCGTCCCCGGGTGTGCGTCCTGATCAGGTCTTTCACCGTCTCTTCGCCGAGCCCGCCGGCCGACGCCACACGGGGCGCCTGCGCCATGGCATTTTCCACCGAGATATCAGGGTCCAGGCCGGAGCCGGAGGATAATGCCGCATCGGCCGTCGTCGAACCATTCGATATGCGCTCCCGCACCGCTGCAATCAGCGCCGGGTTGCCCGGGCCGAGATTGGACGCACCGGACGCAGATGCGTTATAGTCCACGGCAGACGGCCTGGAATGGAAGTACTCCGGCCCGCTGAAGTCCTGTCCTATCAACAGTGAACCTGCGACCGTGCCGTTATAGTACACCGGGCTGCCTCCGGCTCCCCCCGGGAACGCGACGGCCGAGATCATCGTCGTCGCCAGCGGATATGCGATACCGCAGACGATGATGGCCAGCGCCGTCATTGCCGCACACGCATAGATCAGCTTCCAGTTGTTCATAGGACCCCCAGGCTGCTTATAATTATGTCGATGAGCTTGATGCCGACGAAGGAGCTCAGCAGGCCTCCCAGCCCGTAGACGAGCAGGTTCCGCTTGAGCATCTGGGACGCACCGACGGACCGGTACTTGACGCCGTTGATAGCCACCGGTATGAGCAGCGGTATGGCCAGCGCGTTGAAGATGAGCGCCGAGTAGATGGCACTCCGCGGCGAGGCGAGGCCCATGACATTGAGGTCGGCCAGCACCGGTATGGTGGGCGCCAGGATGGCCGGCAGGATGGCGAAGTACTTGGCCACGTCGTTGGTGACGCTGAACGTGGTGAGCGCGCCGCGGGTGATCAATAGCTGTTTGCCGATTGTGACCACCTCGATCAGCTTGGTCGGGTCCGAGTCCAGGTCGACCATGTTGGCCGCCTCCTTGGCGGCCGATGTGCCGCTGTTCATGGCCAGCCCCACATCCGCCTGCGCCAGCGCCGGTGCATCGTTGGTACCATCGCCTGTCATAGCTACGAGCTTGCCTGATGCCTGCTCCCGCTTAATGATCGCGAGCTTGTCCTCAGGGATGGCGTTCGCGACATAGTCGTCCACGCCTGTTTCGCGGGCAATAGCAGCCGCAGTGAGCCTGTTGTCACCCGTGCACATGATCGTCCGGATACCGATGCGCCGGAGCTCGGCGATCCTGTCGGAAATGCCCGGCTTCACCAGGTCCTTGAGCACGATAATTCCAAGGGCCATATGGTCTGACGCTACGGCAAGCGGCGTGTTTCCGTTTTTGGAGACGCTTTCCGCCTGTAGCCTCATGGTGTCAGGGATACAGTCACAGCTGGCGCCTATGGCATCCAGGGAACCTTTGGTATACCTGGTCCCGTCTTTCAGCACGCAGCCGCTGACCCGCGTCTCGGGCGTGAACAGTATCTTCGTCGAGCCGTCGAGCCGTCGCTCGTCGATAGCATAGCCGAGCTTCTGCCCGAATGTCATGACTGACCGGCCTTCGGGCGTATCGTCCTGCGCGGAAGAATACATGGCCGCCGCCGCCAGCTCGTCGATACTTTTGCCCGGCACCGGGATGAACTGGCTGGCGTAGCGGTTCCCGATGGTCAGCGTCCCCGTCTTGTCCAGGATCATCACGTCGATATCGCCTGCCGTCTCGACCGCTCTTCCTGATTTAGAGACAACGTTGATCTTCGTAACCCGATTGATGCCCGCAATGCCAATCGCGGGCAGCAGGCCGCCGATAGTCGTAGGCATCAGGCAGACGAGCAGCGCAATCAGGCTGCCGACGTCGACGACTATCCTGTAGTACCAGGCCAGCGGCACAACGGCGGTGACGACGACCAGCAAAGCGATCGTCAGCGACACCAGTACCACGGTGAGCGCGAGCTCGTTTGGCGTCTTTTGCCGTTGCGCGCCCTCGACCAGCTGGATCATCCGATCCAGGAAGGTGGCGCCCGGGTTTGAGGTGATCCTGACTATCGCGGTGCCAGACGTGACCTTAGTGCCACCGAGGACCGAAGACCGGTCGCCGCCGCTCTCGCGCAACACAAGCTGCGACTCGCCGGTCATCATAGACTCGTCCAGCATTACAGCCCCATGCTCGATGCTGCCGTCGCCGGGCACCGTGTCGCCCGGCCTCAACTCGATCAGATCGCCAGCCTTCAGCATGGTCGAGTTGACCTCGACCGTCTTATCGTCCATGACGGTGCTGTCATGGACGGCGCCGTCCCGGATCAGCCGGGCCACGGTCTCGGTCTTCATCTTCTTCAGCGAGTCGGCCTGTGCCCGTCCCTGCGCTTCGGCCAGAGCCTCGGAGAAGAACGAGAACCACATGGTCAGGAACAGGATGGCCGATATGACCACATAGTCAGTCCGGTTCAGGCTGGCGCCGGCAACGTCAGAGAATCCGGCGGGGAACAGGGCGATCAACGCAGTGACGATGAAGCACAGGTACAGGATGAACATCACGGGGTTCCTGACCGTGTAGCGGGGGTCGAACTTGAGCAAAGAGTCTTTCAGCGTTCCCGCAAGGATACGGCCGGACATCCATGAAGCTTTTCCAGTCATGCTACACGCCTCCCAGCAGCTCTGCCAGCGGTCCGAAGGTCAGTGCGGGAAGGAAGGTGATGGCGCCGACGATGAGGATGATGCCCGCGAGGAAAAGCGCGAAGGTGAGGGTATCGGTAGGCAGCGTGCCTCGCGTGGTCTCGATGATCTTCTTCCTGGACAGCAGCCCGGCGATGGCGATCATGGCAATGAGCGGCACATACCGGCCCACGGTGATGACCAGGCCTGAGAGAAGGTTGAAGTACGGCGTAGCGTTGGCCAGCCCTGCCATGCCCGACCCGTTATTGGCTGACGCCGACAGAAACTCGTACATAATCTCTGCGAACCCTCGAGCGCCCGGGTTCAGGGCCGCTCCCGGATGCAGGAGGATCGTCAGCGCCGTGGGCAGGAGTACCATGACGGGGTGGATGATGACCACGAGGGCGATCAGTTTCATCTCCCGGGGCTCGATCTTCTTCCCCAGGAACTCGGGCGTCCGTCCTACCATGAGGCCGGCGATGAACACCGACAGCAGCACGTACACGATCATGACGTCGAATCCGGCCCCGACGCCGCCCGGCGTACACTGCATCATCATGCCGAACATGGCGTGAAGCACGGTCAGCGGCATCATGGAGGTGATCGAGCCCGATGTGCCACCGGACTGCACGAAGGTGTCGGCGGCGGTGAAGAAGGCCGTCTCGTAGGCGGTGAAACGCTGCTCCTTGCCCTCCACGTAGCCGGCCGGATAGTCCAGCGGCAGTGCCGGGTTAGACGCTTCCCCGGCGACCATGATCAGCGCACCTGACATGAAAATAACCACCATCACTGCCAGGATGATGACGCCCTGCCTCCGGCTGCCAGCCATGACGCCAAACGCGTACGGTATGGCGAACGGAAGGAGCATGGTCAGGATGTTCTGCATCAGATTGGTCAGCGGGGAGGGGTTCTCGAACGGGTGCGCGGAGTTCGCGCCGTAGTACCCGCCGCCGTTGGTGCCGAAGAACTTGATCGATTCCAGCGAGGCTACAGGGCCCATTGATATTGACTGTACAGCCCCTGTGATCGTTTTAGCCTCCAGCGTGCCCCCGAGCGCCTGCGAGACGCCGCAGGCAACGAAGATCAATGCCACGACGAACGCAACCGGCAGCAGCACCCGGACGATACTGCGGGTAAAGTCGCTGAAGAAGTTACCAATCGTGCCGTCCCGCGATATGATGCCCCTGATGAGCGCGAAGGCCGATGCCATGCCGGTCGCCGCCGACGCGAACATCGCCGTCGTCAGGATGACCATCTGTGCCAGCGGGCTGAAGGTGTCCCCGGAGTAGTGCTGCTGGTCCGTGTTGGAAACGAAGGATATGGCCGTATGAAAGGCGAGGTCCGGGCTCATTCCTGCGACCCACAGCCCGGCAAATGCGGCAAGCCAGAGGAACACGTTGGTGATGAGGAGCGCCGCAGCGTACTCCTTCCAGTCCATGCTCTCTTTGTCCAGCCCCATCAGCAGCCGTGATATCGCTCCCTCGATCGGGCCGAAAATCCTGTCGAAGGGGGCTTTTTTGCCCGAAAAGACGGCCGCCAGGTACTCGCCGGCCGGTATGGCCAGGACCAGCGATATGATTATTATGGGAATGACCTGTGCGAATCCGAACAGTAAGCTCACGATACCACCTAGAACTTCTCCGGATAGATTAAGACGTAGACCAGGTAGGCGAAGGCGATTATTAAGGCCGCCGCCACGACGATGTTACCGACGAGCATCCCATTCCCCGAAACTGCTAATATTCGCCGCACTTAAGGCGATTATGGAGCGTATTGCCGGTCATTGGTACATAAGGTTACCGGCAGGAGATTTACTACCGATATATAAGCTTACCGCAGGGGACAATGTAATTAATTGAAAAAAGTAGCGAACGCGCTATCCGAGCGCGCTCAGCGGGCCCTCTGCCTGGGCGCGGCGCGCTTCTTCGGTGCCATGCGCCGGCCGGCCTTAGGCGCAGCGACTTCCATGGCCTCCTCGGCCTTCAGCGAGGTCTTACACCGGTTGCACTCGGTCGCACACCACTCGTGGTACAATGCCGTGCATGCGGGACAGACGATGGCGTCATCTTTCTTTATCGCAAGGCCGCACTCGTCGCACCTGCCGGCGTCGTCCTCCTCCAGCTCGTCGTCTGCGCGGTCTGCCTCTATCTCGTCGAAGTCGTCGTCGTCCACATACATGATAATTGAACTCCAGCAAGAATGCTATTCGAGATAATATTTAAAATTTTTGGGCGATAATAGCCGGGGTTCTCTATCGGTACGAAGTGCGCTTATATACCGGCCGCAGTAGGGGCGTGGATAGCACGACAGTTGTCGAATTTTCCGTCGCCAGCGACAGGGCGAAAGTGTCGGCGGCCGGGCACGTTTCTGTCGCGTCCCCGGGGCGACAGCTATTTATTTTTGCGCTCAGAGGTAAACATGTGATCCCATGGTCGATCATGTGACAGTGCAGGGCGCGGTTGAAGAGGCCGTGAAGAAGGGTACGTACCCGGACAGGAAGGCGGCCATAGCCGGCATGACAAAGCAGCTGATCGACTACCAGAAGGGCGTTTTAAAGGGGAAGCTGAGCGGCGACCCGGTCGACGTGGTCGAGAAAACCCGCGAAGAGCAATGGCAGTCGCTGATGAAGCAGGCCGGCGACGACGAGGATAAGGCGGTAAAGCTCTACGCCGAAGAGCTCAAGAAAATGACCGTGCAGGAGCAATGATATCATGTCCGGCATGGTAGGTAAAATCAAGCTGTATCTCGACACGAACGTGCTGCTCAGCCTGCTCGTGGACGAGGAGAAGAAAGGCGTGAAGCTCGGGGAGAACGTGGCACAGCTCCTCAAGCAGGCGGCCGACGGCAATTACCAGGTCTTTGTATCAGAGCATACCGCGAACGAGCTGCTCAAGTCGGGTGCCCCGGCGGAATACCTGGACCAGGTGCTCAGGCCCATGCTGCTGATGAACGGCAGCGACCTGCTGCTGGCGAACGAGGACATCCTCCGCGCCGCGATGAAGCTGCACCGGATTAACGAGATACCGTTCCTGAGGGCGCTGCACATCATCTTCGCACAGCGAAACAACGCGATAATCGTCACCCGGGATTTCGACATGTCCAACAGCGCCCGGACCGTGGCCGGCGTCATGAAGCCCGAAGACCTGCTCGCGTGAAGTAGCCAAGTCGCCAAAGGTCCAAGAAGAGTCGCCAGGACGCCACTTAGAAACTAAGAGACGCCAGGGCGCCAAGTCTATTTCATATTTTTTGGCTTGGTAGTTTAAAAATAATAGCCGGGCACCCTTCCATACTGTGCTTGCGGTCCGGAAGGCCGGGAACAGTTTGGGGCCGCAGAGTTCGCAGAGGGGCGCAGAGACCGCAGTTTCACTTTTAAAGAAGGCTGAATGTAAAACCTGAAAGAAGCCGCGTTCTCTGCGCCCCTCTGCGAACTATGCGGCCTTTTAACCGTGCCCGGTGTACCGCTACATACAGGTAGAAAACGTCCTAAGACACGGGGATATCTATCCGGGCCGGTAGCCGGTCCACCCGGTGCCGGGGGCTTTCTTCTTTTCCTTCGGTACGGCAGCGCCACGCTTTTTCTGCAGCTTGGCCGCCAGCTCTGCGGCTATACGGGCCTCTTCGTCCCGCTGTTGCTGTACTCTGGATACACGCTTCGTGGTGAACAGCCCGGCGAAGTCCTCCTCGTCGATGGTCTCCGGGTCCTCCACGCCGTCCCGGAGCTTCCGGGCCTCGGCGGCTGCGGCGTTGAGGCGCTCGATCTTTCGCGATTTCGTGTATCGCGTCCAGATTACGCACGGTCCGGTCGAGGTAGCCGAGGATGTCGCCTTCGAAGGAGCTCAGGCTGTAGTCCGCGGCGATGGCCCGGGAGATCTCGTGGGGGTCTTTGTCCTGCAGCCGGTAGGCGATCACCTTTTTGCTGAACTTGCGTTCCGGGCACCCGCAGAACGGCGCGTCCTCGCAGGTGCAGTCCAGGAACTCCATGCTGAAGCTGAGGAACTGGTCTTGCATAGCGTGGTCCATCTTCGCCAGGGACTCGCCCGAGAACGCGATGTCCAGGCTCGCCGGGCTGAACACCCGGGAGGGGATGCTGATCCCGATGATGCGGGACAGCCGGTCGGCGCCCCGGAAGTAGACCGCCTCGAAGGCCTCCAGCTCGACGGCGATGTCCAGCGTGGGCACTTTCTTGCGCAGGCGGCTCCGTATGAGGAACGCGTTCTCCACGCTGAGGAAGTGGTTGACGATCGCCCGCCCGAACGGCGTCAGCTTAATTTTCCCGTTTTCCCGCGTCATCATGCCGCCGGAGACGCACTTTGCCACCAGCGCTTTCGTGTCGCAGGCGATGCCGAGCGTGCGCCCGTTGATCTGCTCCAATGCCTTTTCGTCCTGCACCACGGCCGCATTGGCCAGGCACTCCTCCATCTGCTCCGGCTCGTCGTAGTCGACATTCACGTGCTCCGCGCTGCCGCCCAGCAGCCGGAACGCCACCTCTTCCTCCGTCTCGCCCTCGATGGAAGCCTCCGGGTCGGCGAGCAGCACGATCTTGCCCATGTCATGATAATCGGGACGACCGGCACGGCCCTGCATCTGCTGGAATGCGCCCACGCCAAGCCAGTCCTTACCCATGGCCAGCGACTCGAAGATCACCTGCGACGCCGGAAAGTCGACGCCGGCGGCCAGCGCCGCCGTGGTGACGACCACCTTGATCTCGCCTTTCTCGAACCGTTCCTCCACGCTCTTGCGCTGCGGGTACGTCAGGCCGGCATGATAGGGCGCGGACTGGATACGCAGCGCCTGGCTGATGGAGTGGCACTTCTTGCGCGAGTTCGTGAACACTATGGTCTGGCCCCGGAAGCCTTTGCTGGAGGTCATCGCGTACTCTCTGGAGGCATACTCGTCTACGAGACGGTTCTTCTCGTGGTCACGGGCGAAGATCAGGTGACGCTCCAGCGGCACTGGCCGGTACTCGTACTCTACCAGCGTCGCGTTCAGGCGCTTTCCGACGTCCTTCGGGTTGCCGATGGTAGCGCTCAGGAAAATGAACTGCGCCCCGGGCGCCAGCGCGCGGAGCCGCGCGATCAGCCCGTCCAGCCGGTGGCCCCGCTCCGGGTCCTCGAGCATGTGCACCTCGTCGATGACGACCGTACCTACGTCGCCCAGTCGTCCCCCCGTCCGCAGGATGAAGTCCAGGCCCTCGTAGGTGCCCACGACGATGTCCGACTCGACGGACGTGTTCAGCTTGACGCTGTTGAGCGATATGCGGGAAGTGCCGACCCGGATGGCGGTCTTCAGTCCCAGCGGGCTGTAACGTTTCTTGAACTGCTCGTACTTCTGGTTGGCCAGCGCGACCAGCGGCACCAGGAAGAGCATCTTCCCTTTGCCGCTCATCGCGTTGCTGATGCCGGCGAGCTCGCCGATCAGCGTCTTGCCCGTCGCGGTGGCCGAGACGATCAGCTGGCTCTTCCCGTCCAGCAGGCCGGCCCGGACCGACTTCGACTGGACGGGTAACAGCTCGTCCATCTTCTCCAGCAGCACGTCCCTCAGCGCCGGGTCGATCTTCAGGTCTTTGACCATGACCAGGGCCACCCGCGTGTCCGCGACCGGGATCATATCGTACCTGGTCAGCTCCGGCGGCAGGTTCGACGGGTTGAGCAGTGCCAGCACCCGGCCCAGATCCTTCGTCTTATCGAGCATCTCCTCCAGCCTGTCCATGCCCTTGCCGGTGATCCGCCCGCGGAAGGATACCTCCTTGCGCAGCTCGCGCTTCGCGCAGTCCATGCAGATGAGCTCGTCCTTGAACCGTACCATATCCGTCCGCTTGAACGTGATCCGGTCCTCCATCAGGCAAAAGCGGCAGATGCCCACCCGTTCCGAGCCGAGCTGGTATCCCTTCAGCATGTCGTCCAGCGCCTCTTGCTGGGACGTGTCCATCCTCGCCGCGAAAATGCAGTCCGCAGCCTTCAACAGTTCGACGAACGTCGGCACCGGCAGGTACTCGTCCTCCTTCTCTTTCATGACGCGGACCTTCAGCGGCCGGACGCCCCGGGCGGTCTGCTGGACCGTCAGGATGCCGACGAAGACGGGCTTCCCCTCGCCCTTGACAGGGTATACCCGGTACTCGTCTTTCTTATTGGGCGTGAACACTACGAACAATGCCATCTGATTTCTGCAGTATCATTGTGCTGCACATATAAATCGTTAATCTTCCGGCCCGATCGGGGCGCGATCGGGACGTATATGAGAGATGAGCGACAGACAGGATGCTCATGGAATTCATCAGGCCGCAGTATCCGGCCGACCTCGTCGACCGGGTCGGAAAAGACTACCCGGTGAACTGTCTCGGGTGCGAGCACCTGCGCGCGCTGCCCGATAAGACGACCCTTTGTACCTTCGGGGGAAGCCCGCGGAAGGTAGACGTGCTCGACCCGATGCGGACAAGCCGGAAGTGCAAACACCTCGAAGAGCAGGGTAAGCCAGAGTAACATCTCCCTTTTTATCGGTATCGAAGCCCGGGGTCATCAGATTACCGGCGCACGGGTCAGGCATAAGCGTATGAAAACGGGTCAGGGACTCGCCGCAGGCCGGGCCGGCGTTCGCGCACGCACGCACGGACGGACAGGCTATTCTGCAATGCGAGGATTAGCTTCTGAAAATGTCCCAGCTCATCCTGCCTACGAACCCTCCGATAATCCACCCGGCGAAAAGGCAGACGAACGGCAGCAGACAGCAGCAGTTCAGGATGGAATTGTCGGTGACCCGCACGTAGGAGCCGGCGAGCACCGCCACGGGCAGCGCGAATGCAAGGGTAATCGACCCGCAGAGGCCGGCCTCGGACCTGGCGTTGAGCGCGTCCCGCAGCAACAGCACTGTGATAAACGGCGGCAGGGCGGCGGCGGCCATGGCGAAGACCACGAGCAGGCCGAGCCCGTACTGGGCGTCGATATCGATGCCCAGAAAGACGAAAGCCGCGGTGAGGGCGATGCCGAAGGCCAGCCCGACGATGCCGGCGGCCATCATGTGCTCGAATGAGAATATTGTCACGGACTCGTAGGCGACCGTGTGGCGGGGCGCCTCGTAGCCGGTCCCGGGCTCATGCCATACGGGGGGCGTGCCCCGGCCGAAGCCGCCGTCGGCCTGCGGCCGGTACCAGCGGGAGTAAATGTTGCTGCTTGACGTAGCGGAAAAGCGTTTGTCGTAATTGTCGCGGAGGACAGGGTCGCTGAGGATGCGGTAGGCCTCGTTGATCTGCTTCATTGTCTCGGCGGCCTGGGGGGAAGGGTTCTTGTCGGGATGATACTCCATGGCGAGGCGGTGATAGGCCTGCTTGATCTCTTCCTGGCTGCTTTCCCGGCTGATGCCCAGGATATCGTAGTGGTTGGCCATGACTGGTTTTTCCCTCGCGTCGTCCTGCCGTCGAATTGTCCCTATCAGTCTAGATGGTTAAATATTTATCTTTAAGGTTAATAGTATTTTAATTAACAGGGGAGGTGAAGCTTCATGTGCAAGAGCTGCGGATGCGCTACCAAGCCCAAGAAGGACGCGAAGGCGAAGGCAAAGCCCAAGAAGAAATAACCCTGTCCTTTTTCTATTATTTGAAAGCTTTTTTATCATACCTCCTCCATCTATAATGCTGGATGCCGAACGTCGTCACCAACCGTTACTTCCCCATGCTGGCCCATACGCTACGCGATCTGTTCGGCATGGAGCTTGAGCACGACCCGTCGCTCGACCGGCTGAATAAACGCTCTCTTCACAGCATTATCGCCGGCAGCATCTGCAAGGACCCGAAGGGGCGGATCCGGATCGTCTACGTCGACGGCGTGGAAGACCTGTCGTCCGGCCGGTTCCGGGACCGGGACATCATCGGGTTCAACATGATGTGGAACCGGCTGATCTTCGTCGCGGTGCCGCCGGACCTCGACCCGATCTCGCATGAGTGCGCCTATGTCCCGCACGACATGGAGAGCTATCTGCTCGCGGTGACGCTTCACGAGCTATACGAGAACCTGACCGGGGACGTGCGCCACTGCCACAATGCGGGCAAATGCCTGAACTCTGTGTGCAGCGAGGATAATAACGGCACCTGCTGCGTGTGCATGGGCGGGCTCATAGAAGAAAAGTGGCCCGACCTGACGCTGGAAGACCTGTACTGCGACCGGGGCATCGCCGAGCTGAAACAGGCGCTGAGCCGCAAACCATAGACGGGGCGGACACGGCAATTTTTTATAACCGCGCCACGTTCTGCAGATCATGAGCCAGGTGATCGATGCACAGATCGACGGCAATTCCCGGGTCTTTTTTGTCACGGGCGACCGGACGGCCATCGTCGATGCAGGCAATCCTGGCAGCGGGCGGAAAATTCTCAAAGCATTAAAAGCTGCGGGCATACCGCAGGACCATGTCAGTCTCATTATCATCACCCACGGGCATATCGACCATTACGGCAGCGCGCATGAGCTTAAGGCAGCGTTAAACGTGCCGGTGATGGCCGGGCAGCCTGATGCGGCCTTTATCGAGCGGGGCGCGAACGCTCCTGCGGTCGCCTTACCGGCCGGCACTGCATCCCGGGCATCCCGCGAATGGAACGACTGCGCCGTAAATGTCGACATCCCCGTGACAGAGGACATGAGCCTCCGGAGTTATGGAATCGATGCCCGGGCGCTCCTCACCCCCGGCCACACAGATGGCTCTCTATCTGTCCTGGCCGGGGACGGGGGCTGCGTTACCGGCGATTTTCTCGCCAGCCTCTATTCGGGAGAGCCCGGGCTCGTCGGGCGCAGCCTGAGAAAACTGGCCGACGGCGGAGCGAAATATTTCTACCCTTCCCATGCCCCCTGCGTGGAGGCCTCAAAAGTGTTCGAAATGGTTACGGAGATTGAAAAAGAAGACCTGGAGAATACTACTTCGCCGGGCTGACGTCGACTATCCTGTACCCGATGCCCGCCGCCTCCAGCTTCTGGATGGCCTGCGGCGCCATCCCTTCTACCACGACCAGCGTGCCTGGGACGCCCTTGATCGCCGCTTCCGTGATCGTCTCCTGCGCGCCAAAGAACGCGTCCGGCTCGATGCCCGCCTTCTGGAGCACGGCCAGCGCCTCTTCCCCCGACGCGCCCACGATCCCAATGATCGCGGCCCGCAGGGCGGTCATGTCGACCGCGCGGGAACCCCCGCTGGCGATGGGCGGGACCTTGACGATGGTCACGTCCGCCCGCCGGAGCGGTATCAGCCCGGTGAGCCCGGACACGCCGACGTCTTCGCCTTCCAGGGCATCGTTGATCGCCATGCCGCTGGCTCCGCTCCCTTTATGGCCGGCGTACATGATCCCTTCATCCATCGCAAGAAAGACTTTGCTGCCCTTGTCGATCGGCTCCCGTGCGATAGCCGCCCAGACGGATACCTGTCCGACCACATTGTTAAGGACATAGTCCGAGTAATCCCTGAGTTCCTTCGCGCCTTCGATGATGGACTCGACGCCGAGCGGGGTGACAGTATACTGCCCGCGGCCGCCGAGAAGGATCATGCCGTCCGCGGCGAGGCTTTTAATGTATTCTGAGACGGCCTGCGGCGTAATGCCCAGTGAAGCGGCGATCTGGCTCTGCTTGATCTGCGGCTGGCTCGCCGCCACCTCCACGAGTATCTGGAATCTCGTGACCTCGCTCTTCCTGTCCAGCACCGTCATCAGTGTTCACGCAGCATTGAGATCAATGCTCCTTCAGCATTACGATTAATGCTCCTTCACAATCTCCAGCCGCTGCCCCTTCACCGCGATGCGGCCCGACCGCTTCGCTATGGCCTTTAAAAACGTGGGGCTCTTATCGAAGATGCGCGCCAGGTTGATCAGCGAAGCGTTGCCTTTCTCTACCTCTTCCTCGACCTGTTCTGCCAGCTTGCGGAGGTCCTCGTCCATGGAGAAGGCGATCATGATGATCTCGCTCATTTCCTTCATGGTACACTGGAAACTGGCCCGGACCTCGCTGTAGGACGTCCGGTACTCCAGGACGGGCGGCTGGCCCGGCTCGGGCATGCGCCACCGGCTCTCGATGAGGCCGCCCTGCCGCAGGGCGTCGAGGCTCTTGGTTGTGTCCTTGCCGGTGATCACGTCCAGCTCCTCCTTGGTCTTCCAGCCGTTCGACACTTCGTCGAAGACCTGGGAATGCAGCTTCGAGTTGAATACCATGAGCAGCGGCACCATATCGGCGGCGTCGTTAATGATTTTCGTTCTTTTTACGTTTGGCTCCATCGAGACTAGTGCTCCATATACAAAATGCGTTCATAGGAAAATATATCATAAATCGGCAATAAACTTTTTGAAGCATTTCGAACAAAAAGGCCATTTCTATGAAGTTAGCGAAAATTTCGGTCCGGGGTATCGTCCAGGGGGTGGGCTTCCGGCCGTTCGTGCACAGGATAGCGAGGGAAAACCACATTTCCGGCTACGTCAAGAACCTGGGCACCAGTGTCGAGATCGAGGCAGAGGGCGATGACAGGAATATTGACGCCTTCGTAGCCATGCTGCGGGTCGGGCCGCCCCTGTCGAGGATCGACTCTGTCGACATAGCGTATCAGCCCTATCGGGGCAAATACAAAGATTTCCGCATCGAAAAGAGCGGGTTGTCCGGCTTCGGCGGGTTCATCCCTCCCGACACTGGCATCTGCAACGCCTGCATAGGCGACATGAAAAATACGGCGCACTATCACGACTACTGGGCCACGTCCTGCGTGGACTGCGGCCCCCGCTACGCTATCATGGACACACTGCCCTATGACCGGGAGAATACGTCCATGATCGATTTTCCGTTGTGCGAGGACTGCCTGAGGGAGTACACCGATCCCTCCGACCGGCGGTACCATGCCCAGACCATCTCCTGCCCGAAGTGCGGCCCGAAGCTCGGCCTGTTCGACCGGGAGAAAAAAGCGCTGGACCCCCCGCTGGAGGAGACTATCCGCCTGCTGAACGAGGGCAAAATCCTGGCGATCAAAGGCGTCGGCGGGTTCCACCTGTGCTGTAAAATGGACGCCACGCAGCTGCTCCGGGAACGCAGGAACCGGCCGCAGCAGCCCTTCGCGCTCATGGCGCCGCTGCCGGTCATCGAGCAGTACGCTCACGTCTCCGAGGGCGAGCGGGCGCTGCTCGACACGCTGAAGCGGCCCATCGTGCTGCTCCGCCGGAAGGACAACGTGCCCGAGTCCATATCGCCGGGCCTGCACACTGTGGGCTTCATGACGCCCTACACGGGCTTCCACCACCTCCTGTTCCGGGGCATCGACGAGCCGCTGATCATGACCAGCGCCAACCTCCCGTCCGAGCCGATGGTCCGGGACAACGACGAGGCGTTCCGGCGGCTGAACACGATCGCCGACGCGTTCCTGCTCCACAACCGGCGCATACTGAACCGTTGCGACGACTCCGTGCTGCGGTGGAACAACGACAGCATGTTCTTCACCCGCATGGCCCGCGGCTACGCGCCCACATCGTTCGTCATGAAGGACCGGGCGGCAAAGTCCATCCTCGCCATGGGCCCCGAGCTGAACTCGTCCATAGCCATCTACAAAGACAATATCTGCTATATCTCCCATCACCTGGGCAACATCACCAACCCGCTGGCGCTGGACAACCTGCGCGAGACCGTGGACCGGCTGCTCAAGATGACCCAGGTGAAGCCGGAAGTGATCGCCTGCGATATGCACCCCTCGTTCCTGTCGACCCGCCTCGGGCGGGAACTGGCCGGAACATTCAACGCACAGGTCGTGCCGGTACAGCACCACCGGGCCCACATCGGCTCGCTCGCCGTCGAAAACGTCGACATTGACGATGTCGTGGGCGTCGCAATGGACGGCGTCGGCTACGGCGAGGACGGCACCGTCTGGGGCGGGGAGGTCTTCCACGGGAAAGGTCACCCCGCAGGGCTGCTGCCCGTGCCTATGCCCGGCGGCGACCTGGCCACGAAGTTCCCGCTCCGCATGGTCGCCGGCATCCTCCACGGCGCCATGGACGACGGCCGTATCAAAAAGATACTGGCCGACAGGGGCATGTCGGATATAGAGGCGGGCGTCGTCCTGCGGCAGGTGGAGACCGGCACCAACATCGCCTACAGCTCCAGCGCCGGCAGGGTGCTGGACGCGGTGGCCGCCGTACTCGGCGTGTGCGTGCGCAGGACATACGAGGGCGAGCCAGCCATGAAGCTGGAAAGCGCGGCCATCGGCGGCGACCCGGGCAAAGCCCCGTTACGCTGCGACCTCATCGACCGGGACGGCATGAGGCTGGCGGACTCCCGCTCATTGCTGAAGTCGGTAGTCGAGGCGCTGGACGCCGGGAAGAGCAAACGCGACATCGCGGCGGCCGCACAGGACGTGCTGGCCCGGACGTTCGCAGAGCAGGCCTGCGAACTCGCCCGGGACGCCGGCGTGGACACTGTGGGGTTCAGCGGCGGCGTGGCGGTGAACGCGGCCATCTGCGCCGCGGTAGAGGACGTCGTCAGGAAAGGCGGCCTCAAGTTCGTCACCAACCACAAGGTACCCTGCGGCGACGGCGGCGTCTCCCTCGGACAGGCCGTCCTCGCGGCCCGGGCCGTGAAATAAGCCCCTTAGCGCCTTCTTAAACTTTATTTGTCGCTTTTTGTGACGACAGTCTTACCCACGGTGTTTTTCGCGGGCTTCTTACCGTAGACTTCCACCAGCCCGGTCGCTTCAAGCGAGCCAAAGGCCACGCCCGGCCTGATCATCGCGCTGCCACCGCATTTTACCGTGCCGGTGACCCGGCTGCGGTCCAGTGCGACAAGGTCGCCGGACGCGGTCAGATTGCCCCGAATGACGGACCACGGGCCAAGGATCACGTTCTTAGCCTTGACGTCGCCCATGACCTGCGCGCCCTTGCCGAGCTCGAGGTCGCCGTCGATCACGATCTTCTCCATGATGCGTGCGTTGGTGCCGGCGATCAGGTTGACCCTGTAGTTGATGGGCTTCGCGTAATTTGCGTTTTTAGCGATAATGAGCGTATTTGAGCCCTTGTGAGCTTTAATTGACGTGCCTGCCATCCTTTTTCCCCTGTTTGAGCTTTTATTCCACAATCTATAAAAGGTTTCTTTATCTGCCCGGATAAGCATCAGGACCCTGGATAAAACCCTATTATAATTACCATTTTATTGTAAACTATTGGTTGCAATACATATTTCCGGTATCCGCCCCGTCATCAGCCGCATAATCTGCCCGTGGGTTAATTCGCCTACCATCGCCGGGTTTCTATCATCAGCGACAGGATTTCCACTGCAGGCTGTCCCATGCTGCCCGGGACGATCTCCACCCAGAGCCGGGGCTTCAACGGGCATTCCATCGGGTCGGCGCTGGACATCCAGAGGTAGCGCAGGACGTCATTGCCGCCCTGTTCGAGCAGCAACTCGAGTACCTCTCCGGTCTCGTCTGCGTCCACCCTCCATCCTCCATTACACCTGCTAATTATTTTATTTGTGCTATATATCCGTTGTCGTCCTTTCTGAGGTCTCAGAGGTAGCAAGAGGTCACAGAGTTTCACCACAGAGGGCACGGAGGTCACAGAGGTATGCACAGAGGTTTATTTTAACAACAGGGCTGCAGGCAACCTTTTTCCTAAAAAGTCCTCTGTGTCGTCCTCTGTGGCCTCTGTGACCTCTGTGGTGAGCTCTGTGACCTCTCGAAACCTCCGAGACCTCCCCTTTGAAC
>CAVYKK010000021.1:0-131810 GCA_963769045.1 uncultured Methanocellaceae archaeon | reverse complement strand
AGGCAGGCCTGACCAATCTCGTCTAATTTTTCAGGCATCTTTATTAACCCGGTAACCGGTAGCTCAATTATAGCCACCCCACCGGTGAACAATACAACAATGTGAATTGCCACTTGCCGCATGTGTCCCAGCTACCCCGGCAATAACCAATCCTTTTCAATATTGCGGCCGCGGCAAGAGCGATAAGACCATCTCCGAGGAAGGCTGTCTCTGCCCCTCCGGCTGCCCGGTGTACAGCGAGTACAAGCTGAACAGCATGTTCTGCATCTACGGCAAGGCGAATAACCAGAGGTGCAATGTCTCGGGCTTCTTGTCGCCTGCCCGCCAGCCGTCCGCGCACGCGCGTGCCGCCGTCCGGCTCTCTGGTGTCCTCCACGGCAGCGAATTATATTCCTATGATAATATATTATAAATCATGTTTGCTGCGGCAGGAGCCGCGGAGCGGGGACTTGAGGAAGCTGACCGAGCCGGAATGACCGGCTGTTCGACCCTCGCATCTACGCGCGGGGAGAGGATTTCGAGGATGGCCGGGTGCAACGCCCGATCGTCTACCACGACAGCCTGATCGCCAGCATCAAGGGCACCCAGCCGGAGGACTATGGCGTACCGAGCATCGACGTCCGCGACCATAATTACGTGGCATCGTGTACCTGCCCCTATGCGTTCGGCTACTGCAAGCACATCGCGGCCGTGATTGCCTGGGTGAAGCGGCCATCGTATTTCCGTCGACCTGGAAAGAGCGAGGACATGCTCAAGCGGCTGGGAAAGGAGGAGATCGTCGAGATCGTCATCGACATGATCCGCTACGATCCGGACGTCCTTTACGTGATCAACCTGCGCCTGACGCCTGCCCCGGAGTTGACAGCGTTCGTAGGCAGGGAGATCGCGGCCATCTTTTCCGAGGAATACGTCGATTATCTGAACGTGCGCGTGATCGTTAAGAAGCTGATCTGAGAGAGTATGCCATGGACCTGTACAGCGACCTGAGCACGGCAATCACAATATCCCGCCGGTCATGATGCGGTCATTGCCAATTACACAAACTCGACGATGTCGACGACCTTATGAAGAACTTTTTTGGCGCAGCGCTGGACACATTCGGCGCGACAATCGCGGAGATGCGTGATGAAAGCAGCCACGCTGATGACTAAAGCGGTGGACTGGTACATGGACGCGGAATGGGGCTGGAAGATCAACTGCAGGTATTCTTAAGGAAGACACCCTGCGCCTCAACGAGGCCCGGTTCATGGTCAACACCGTCGATCTCCGGGTGGCCGACTACCGCCGCAGCCTGATCAATACCGGACCCAGTACTCCGAGGAGCACGAGTACCTCGATGAGCGGGTACGCCGGCTGTCCGGCCTGCAGGTTGGCGTTACGCGCAGATAGCAAACGTGCCATCGAGACACAGCCCGGCCAGCTATAGGCGAAAAAATCATTATTGTTACTTTTGTACAGGCTCGCAGGCACCAGACACTACGTACACGACGTACACGACGTTAAATAATAAGGCTACACTTGCCATTACCGATAAAACGTCGTGTACGTCGTGGCTGTAGTGTACGTTGTGTCAGGTGCCAGCGAAGCGTATAAAACATTTCATGAATGACTATATATGCCCCCTGCTGATATCGTAGACATGGCCCGAGCTCACGCATTCGCGCGCAAGCGGCCACTCGCCGACCAACAATAAATTTTTTGCTTTTTGTAAATGGTAATTTTACTATTATTTAACCAATTCATGGAAAAAGACAAAATTTATATATATCATTGTTGGTAAAATACCAATATTAACACATCATTAGGGGAGAATATCAAAAGCCATGAATGATAGTATGGAAATTGACGAGGTCGATTCTTCTATACTTAGCTCCTGCGGCAGAACGCCCGGATGAGCTTCACCGAGATGGCAAAGCGGACGGGTATCTCCGACGCCACCATCCAAAACCGGCTGAAGCGCATGCGCGAACGGGGCATCATCGAGCGCTTTACCGTGATCACTAACCCCGATGCGACGGGCTTCGTGGTCACGGCGATCATGCTGGTACAGACGGACACGGAAAAGCATGACAATGCCAAGAAGGCATTGTCCAGGCTGCCCGAGGTCTCGGAAGTGTACAGCGTGCTCGGCGAATACGACCTGTTCATCAAGGTCTGGGCGAAAGGTCTCGAGGAGCTGAACCGCGTGATCAACGACGATATCCGGTCCATCGACGGCATCGAGGACCTGCTGGAGATCGTAGTCGTGGAGCGGGTGAAGGAAGAAGCGCCTCCCGTTTAGGGGGAAAAACCATGAGCCTGTCGAAGAGCGTCTCAAATAACGACAACATTCACAACCGGCCCGTAGAGGGCACCGCGAAGGGCGGCGAATGCCCCGGCACCGGGAGCGTAGCCTACTTCAGCGGCTACCAGGGCCGCCGTGTCGTCGATTCCGAAGGCCGGGCGATCGGGAAGCTGAAGGACTTTGCCATTATGCCGGGCGAGACGCTGCTGGAAGTCAGCAGCCTGGTATACACCTCCAACATCCTGGGCGAAAGCGTGATCGTCCCGATGGCGGCGGTAAGCTCGATTGACGGGGATGTAAAGCTGAAGATCGCCCGAGAGGACATCCCGCCCGGGAAGCTGTCCGACGAAATGCTCGTGGTCGAGACGGTCCTGGACAAGCAGATCGTGGACATCGACGGGCTCAAGGTCGTCCGGGTGAACGACGTCCTGCTGTCGAAGATCAAAGACAGGCTGTGTCTCGTCGCCGTCGATGTCGGCTTCAAGGGTATCCTCCGGCGGCTGGGCTTCGCGTGGCTTTCCGACCGTTTCCTGCAGCGGATGCCGGATAATTTCATCGCCTGGTCCTATATCGACCCGCTGGACGCCGGCCTGCGTCGCATACACCTCAAAATCCCGCGCAAGGAGATCGGCGACCTGCACCCAGCGACATTGCCGACATCATCGAGGAGCTGGACCACAAGGAACAGCTGCTCATCCTGGAGTCGCTGGACGACGAGACGGCGCCGAGGCTTTCGAAGAGGTCCAGCCGGACGTGCAGGCGCAAATCGTCAGGCACATGGACAGCGACGACGTGGCGGACCTCCTCGAGGACATGAACCCGGACGATGCCGCCGACGTCATCCACATGATGCCCGAGGAGAAGGCCTCCGAGGTGCTTAACCTGATGGAGCCCGAAGAGGCCAGCGAGGTCAAGGAGCTGCTTGAGTACAGCCATCGCTCTGCCGGCGGCTTGATGACTAACGAGTTCATCGGCATGCCCGTCACGGGCAAAGTCACGGACGTCTTCGAGAAGCTCCGGCAGAGCGGCAGCGAGATCGACATGATCTACTATGTCTATGTGCTCGACGAGAAAGAGCACCTGCTCGGCGTTTTATCGCTGCGGGACCTGCTGCTCGCGAAGCCGGACCAGGGCATCGCGGATGTGATGCTGACTGACCTGCTAAGCGTTTTGCCGGATACGCCTGCGGAGGAGGTAGCCAACCTGCTCTCCAAGTACGACCTGCTGGCGATGCCTGTTCTCGATGCCGACGGCGTGATGCTTGGCGTGGTTACCTTCGATGACGCGCTGGAGGACATCATCCCTGAGGACATCAGAAAGCAGCTGCCACGGAACTACCGTATTGTCCGCAGGGTGCACAACAGGGGTAAAGTGTGATGAAGCTCGCCGAAGTGCTCATGACAAAATGGAAAAATGTTGCGATCTTCCTTGCCATCATCGGCCCCGGCATCATCACGGCCAACGTGGACAACGATGCCGGCGGCATCACCACCTACTCGCTTGCCGGCGCCATCTCGGTTTCAGCCTGTTGTGGACGATGATCCCGATTCCCGTGGCCCTGATCGTCGTCCAGGAAATGTGCGCGCGGATGGGCGTCGTCACCGGCAAAGGCCTGTCCGACCTGATACGCGAGAACTTCGGCGTGAAGATCACTGTCCTGCTCATCCTTGGTGCTGATCGTCACCAACATGGGCAACACCATGGCCGAGTTCGCCGGCGTGGCGGCGGCGCTGGAGATCTTCGGCGTCAGCAAGTACATCGCCGTTCCCGATCGCGGCGCGCTGGTCGTGGTTGCTGGTGGTCAAAGGCACCTACAGCCTGGTCGAGAAGATCTTCTCTCGTCGCCAGCAGCTTTTACGTGACGTACATCATTTCCGGCCTGCTGGCTAAGCCCGAACTGGGGCGAGGTTGCCTCGAAGTCAGTGGTTCCATCGGTCAGCTTCAACCGGGCTACATCGGCATGATCATCGGTCTGGTGGGCACCACCATCGCCCCCTGGATGCAGTTCTACATCCAGTCAGCCGTAGTCGAGAAGGGCGTGAAGCTCTCCGAGTACAATACACGAAGTTGGACGTGATCATGGGATGTCTGGTCACCGATCTCGTGGCATTCTTCATCATTATGACCTGCGCGGTGACCATTTTCCCTGCAGGCATCAGCGTCGATACTGCGGCAGAGGCGGCGCTGGCGCTGGTCCCGCTGGCCGGGCAGTACAGCGGCTGGCTGTTTGCCTTCGGCCTGTTCAACGCATCGGTCTTCGCGGCCTCGATCTTGCCGCTGGCGACCGCGTACACGGTCTGCGAGGGCATGGGCTGGGACACGGGCATCGACAAAAAGTTCCGCGACGCGCCCAGTTCTACACGCTCTACACGCTCATTATCGTCATCGGGGCCGCCATCATCCTCATACCCGGTGCGCCGCTAATCACGATCATGCTGCTCTCCCAGGTATTGAACGGAATGCTGTTACCCGTCATCCTGGTCTTCATGCTGCTGCTGATCAACAACAAGAAGCTGATGGGCAAATATACGAACGGCAAAATCTACAATTACCTGGCCTGGGGCACGACCATCGCTATGACGGCGCTGACGATCGCGCTTATCGTTACGAGCATATTCCCCGGGCTCCTGGGGTAAACATTGGATTGCTATTCCTCCATTTACAGATGATACGATAACCTATATGTATCAAGGCTTCTTTTATTTTATATGGATGATTAGTATAGTAATAAATATAAGGGGAACCATATACGGAGCCGACAAAAGGATCAACAGCCATCCTGAGGATATTATCATGCTGCCTGAACAAAGTAGTCGACGCCGTTAAAAACCTCAAAAGCGACCCCCTGAAATTCACTATATTGATGGGTATTATTTTCCTGTGTTCTGTCGTCTCGACGCACGCCATTTTTAACGAGATTTATCTCACCTGTTTCATTTCCACCGGCATCCTTTTCCTGGGATATATGGGGTATGTCACCTACAGCCGGGACCAGGAGCGGAAGGTAATGGAAAAGATCAACGGCAAGTTTCAGGCGATGGCCGGGGAAATTGCCGCTGCGAGGGCCCGTTCAGGCAAGAAAAACGGCTGACTGCAGGCATCGCAGCCTCACGCAGCCGATAAACGATTTCCCGGGTGGCCGGAATGCCCGGCATTCCCGGGGTTTCAAGCTTTACGGTTTGGCGTACCTGTGCCGGCAAATTACCGGCGTCTGCCGCCGACGCCGGCACTTTGCCTGACGCCGCCGTGGAACCCGCCGATGCTGCCAGTGATGCCCTTGCCCAGATTACGGCTCTGGGCGAAGTCGCCACGGTGCTGGGCGGTCTGCAGCGTGTTCTGCGACGGGTCGATGATGCCAGGCAGCGGCGTCTCCAGCGAATATATGACGGACTCGCACGTCTTCGGGATCGAGACCGCGATCCCGATTACCTGGAAAGTAAGGTGGTTAACTTGCTGTGACAGGGGTATGACGGCCAGGCTTAACTGGCTGTGACCGGAGCCGAAGCCCCGCAGGCCCTTTACATACCCGGGGTTTTAACCCGGGAGGGGGTACATCTATGCTGACTTTTTAAAAATTGATAAGCCGTTTATCGTTTAAATTTCTGAACAAAGTGGATAATCGGCAATTATATCGTGCTATTTAGCATTCAAAACGTTATATTGCATTATTTATTGATATAAATGGCATTAAGCCTCGCTTTTTATAAAATCAAAGTCAATTCAACCGAATTTCCGCTGACTTCCAACAATAACTAATTAAAAGTACCAGCGGAATTTTGTCGTGCAGGAGGATGAATTGGTATGATGAAGAAACTATCTATATTCGTTCTTCTCGTGCTGGCAGCGCTGGCCTTGACTCTGCCCGCGGTCGCCTGGTGGGGCGGCTGGGGCGGTCTCGGCTGGGGCGGTCTCGGCTGGGGCGGTCTCGGCTGGGGCGGTCTCGGCTGGGGCGGTCTCGGCTGGGGCGGCTTAGGTGGCTGGGGCGGCTGGGGCGGTCTCGGCTGCGGCGGCTGCGGCCTGGGCGGCTGGGGCGGCATGTGGTGGTAAACACCACAATCCGACCCATGCTAAACCTGATATAGCACGAGAAACCGAATAAAGGGTGGGAGGAGCAACAACTGCTTACTCCCCATTTTTATTATTAATGTAGCTTTGAGCGAACATTCTCGCTCCGGGAGCGCAAGTATATGATCCGGCCATTACTTGCGCTCCCTTACATTCGGGCAAATTTTTGCTATCAAAACAAAGCAGCATTACCATTTGTTTGTGTTAAGGTGGTTTATTGCGCGGGATTTGCCAAATACCTTAATAAAATTGGTCTTTCTACTTTCCAGTGGTGTGTTTATGGTAAACAATAACCTGATGTATGAAGATATGGGGTTTGGCGCGTGGAACGTCTCCTGGTGGGACGTCGGGCTGCGCGCGCTCATCGCCATCTTGTTCGGACTCGCGCTGCTGTTCTGGCCGGGCATATCGCTGTTAACCTTCGTCTACCTGTTCGCTGCCTTCGCGTTCTTCGACGGCGTGCTCGTCCTGCTGCAGATGGTGACCGTGAAGGATGGGCGATGGTTCTGGCGGCTACTACAGGGCCTGATCGCCATCGCTGCAGCGGCCGTCGCGGTCGTCTGGCCCGGGAAAACACTGGTATTTATCGCGATACTGCTCGGGTCCTACTGGGTTATGACCGGCATCCTTGAGTTACTCGTGGCCATCGACCTGCGGAAGGCCATCAAGGGTGAGCTGCTGCTGGTCGCGGCCGCCATATTATCAATGATCGTCGGCGGGATACTGATCTTTCATCCGTTCACGGGGCTCGTCGCCCTCGCCCAGGTGATCGGTGTTCTTAACATTGCCCTGGGTATTATACTGGCGCTACTATCAGCTAAGCTGGCGCTGGCGGGCAGCAGGAGACCGGCACCGGCATAAAAATCATTTTTTTTTTACCGCCTGAAATTGTCATATAAGCTCATTGCCAGGTGCAAGTATAGCTCACGTTGCCAGTATTTGTATTGAAAAATTGTTGTCCACTCGCAGGTCTGATATTAATTAAAATTATCGAATATTTACGCTGTATATTGGCTTTAACCTGAAATCGATGCTTTCTGTCTATCTTTTAGGAATGTGGGGGTGGAAATTTGGATAAAAGAACTATCTATAGCCCTATGGCTATTTTGAGCATGGTTATCGTTCTATCGCTTATCGGCTCGACAATATGCTCTGGAATAGCCGATGGCCAGCAGTATGCGCAACAATCTTCTCAGGGAAATGACGGCGCCCAGACCCAGCCTTCGGGCAATGAACCGGGCCCGGTGATCAAGGGGCTCGAGGGGCTGAAAGGCTTCGGGTCTGGCCACAGCCAGCTGAGCCTGGCGGTCATACCACTATCGCAGCAGGATAACCAGCTGATGTTCCAGCTGATCGGGTTCGCGGTCTCGATCCCGGAGACGGGCGAGGCTGTCATATATTCGCTGGAGACGCCGCTGTCCGGCGTGATCGACCCGTCGCAGAACACGCTGCAGATCGACATCTCGAACCTGGCCGACGCCATCGATACGGCGGGATACGACGACGCCTCCGACGTCTACGACGTCATCCGGTCCGACCCGCAGGTGATGATCATCGACGTCGACCTGAGCTATGCCAGCCAGCAGGGGTCGCAGACGTCCTTCAACGTCAACAGCGTCGACCTCATCTTTCCGGACGGACGGATGCAGACCTTCGCGCTGCAGAAGCCCACGCAGCTGATCGTCGACACGCAGAACGATATCGTCGCCATGGTCGCGTTCCCCGAGATGGTGGACACGTTCGACGACTACTACGGCGCGACTTACACGTCCGTGGAGCCCGTGGTGTATTCTGAGCCGGTGTACGTCACCGCGCCGATCTACACGCCGTACCTGAACCCGATGCCCTTCTACGGGACGGGCTACGCCTGGTACAATCGGTTCGCCTTCGGGAGCGGCTTCCGGTCCTTCTGGAACGTGGATCGCGTCACCCACTTCGATCGCTTTTCGAATGCCGACCGGTTCCAGACCCGGAACGTCCGGAACGACTTCGCCGATCGCTCGCGGAATACGCTGCAGACCGCCCAGCGCCGGGGCGACTTCGCGCAGAGCCGGAGCCTGGGCAGCGGGGTTAAGGGCGGCATAGGCGGGTTCCGCGGCGGAACCGGAAAGAGCGTCACCAGCGGTGCCAGTATCAGCCGAGGCAAAGCCGGCGGAGGCAGAACTATCGGCGGAGCCGGAAGTATCGGCAGCGGCAGATCCGCCGGAGTAAGGGCCGGCGGAGCCAGGGCAGGCGGAGGCAGAGGTGGCGGTGGCCGACGCAGGTAACCAGTGATAGCAAGTCAGCCACCAGATCATGACATGGTAATCCGGCGATGTACTCCGACTGCCGGGATCGCTGAAATATGGGTGTGCCGGGATGACACACCCATATTTTTACAAACTGATTAGAGATATATCATATCCTTGATAATTATCATTTTGTCAAAGTCGCCAGATTTGCTGTCATGCTACTGCATTACACGAAAATCCGATGTTGAGACAGTTATCGTCCGGGTTTCGGTACAGAGTGGAAAATGAGCAAATATATAGTACTATTTCAAAATCAGTGACAATATTAGCAGTATTTTTGGCTATATATTGTATTGCACCTCGCTTTTGATGAAATCACCGATAAAACGACCAGATTTTCGATAATATGTATCTATTATTTATTTATTGCCATTTGTTAATTCTTGTCCTGTAGGAGGATGAATAAGCGTGAAGAAACTAGCTATTTTAGTTCTGGTTGTGCTGACAGCACTTGTCTTAATTCTGCCCGCATCAGCCTGGTGGGGCGGCTGGGGCTGGCCTGGTATGGGATTAGGCGGTATAGGCTCCGGCCTGGGATTCGGCTCGGGTCTCGGCTGGGGCGCTCCCGGCCTGGGCCTCGGCTTTGGCGGCTGTGGTCTCGGCTTTGGCGGCTGTGGTCTCGGCTTTGGCGGTCTCGGCTGGGGCGGCGGGGGATGGGCCGGTATGGGCTTAGGTGGTATTGGCTCTGGCCTGGGATTCAACAGCCCGTTCATTCCGGGCCTCAGGTAACTTGAAGATGCGACAATAAGAAAACATGTGCCATATAGTGACAGGCCGGTAACGGCCTGTTACCAATTTTTTATACAATGGATTATTGCAGAGTGATCATTTACCCGACCGGCCAGAATATCTTTCGCATGTGCATCCCGGGATGGGTCATGTTCAAAGTGCCATTAATTATCTCTTCATCGGGGACCTGGGGAAATAATGAAGATATCTCTGTATAAGGACAAATGAGCGTTGGGAAGCAGGTCTCGCCTGCGTACGCTTTGTCCATTTTATAGATGATGTGCGAATTTGCCCACATTCGCTGCATGATCGTCTTGTTGTCAATTGGCCCATGCGTGGTATACGGTGTTTCTGACAACGGTGCCAGTGGCGAAGGTGGCCCGGATGGCTCTGTGAACGAGAACCTGATATTCAACAGCATGCCAGACGATCTGAAGCAGAACCTGCGTATGATCAACGACCTCGGCAGCCCGAAGACGTACAACCATTATCCGAACGGGTGGGCCATGGCGTTCAACACGCCCTTCAAGATGTGGAAGCGCTATTCCTATAACGGCGGCATCTGCGATCCGCTGATCATCGCATGGCCCGGGAGAATCAAAGCCGCGGGCGAGATCCGGCACCAGTACCATCACGCCATCGACATCGTGCCCACTGTGCTGGACTGCTGCGGTATCCCGGCGCCGGAGGTCATCAACGGTTACACACAAACGCCCATGCAGGGTGTCAGTATGCGTTATACTTTTGAGGCGCCCGGGGCTCCGACGACCCGGGATACCCAGTACTACGAGATGCTGGGCACGCGGGGCATCTGGCACCAGGGGTGGAAAGCCGTGACCCGGCATCCGCCCTTATCAGACCGGAGTCACTTCGACAAGGATGTATGGGAACTGTATCACACGGACGCAGATCGCTCGGAAGCCCATAACCTTGCCGATAAGCATCCCGACCGGCTCCAGGACCTCATCAATATCTGGTGGGTGGAGGCCGGCCGCAACAATGTCCTGCCGCTGGACGACAGGATAGCGGTGGATATATTGAATCAGCCCCGTCCGCAACTCACGAAGTCACGGGATACCTACGTCTACTACCCGGGCAGCGCCGACGTTCCGGAAGCGGCAGCGGTTAACATCCGTAACCGTTCCTTCACGATCCTGGCCGATCTCGAGGTCGAAAGCCCGGATGCACGGGGTGTCATCCTTTCCATGGGCAGCATATTCGGCGGGTATACGCTGTTCGTCAAAGACCATCGGCTGTACTATGAATATAACTTCGTGGGCCAGAAAGTCTTCCGGTTTAAGTCGGATGTCGATGTTCCCGTCGGGCACGTCGTCATCGGCGTCGAGTTCCACAAGGAGAAGGAAGACCCGAAGGGCGTGGCCAAAGGCACACTCAGGATGTTCATTAATGACGAGCTGTCCGCAGAGGGCGGGATGAAGACGCAGCCGGGCAAGTTCGGGCTCAGCGGCGGCACGTTGCGCATCCGCCATGACACCGGAGCCGGCGTGAGCGATCAATACGAGTCGCCCTTCCCGTTCGCGGGCGGGACGATCAACAGCGTCACGATCAATGTGAGCGGCGAACCTTATGCCGACCTGGAGCGGGAGGCCCAGGCGATGTTCTCGCGCCAGTAGCGAGGAGTACAGGCTATGCCCTCTGCCTTCCACGTGATGGCCAAGCCCACCGGCGCCCGGTGCAACCTGAGCTGCGACTATTGCTTCTTCCTGCATAAAGACAGGCTCTACCCGGACAGCGATTTCCGAATGTCCGACGAGGTGATGGAAGCCTATATCCGCCAGACTATCGCAGTGCATCACGTGCCGGACGTGACCATCGCCTGGCAGGGCGGCGAGCCGACGCTCATGGGGCTGGACTTCTTCCGGCGTGTGGTGGCCGTGGAAAAGAAGTATGCCAGGCCGGGCATGCGCATCGAGAATACCCTGCAGACAAACGG
This sequence comes from uncultured Methanocellaceae archaeon, assembly GCA_963769045.1. Lineage (GTDB taxonomy): Archaea > Halobacteriota > Methanocellia > Methanocellales > Methanocellaceae > Methanocella_A. The sequence continues at coordinate 120,487 of CAVYKK010000021.1, read as the reverse complement.
AGTCCTGATCGACGCGGAGTGGTGCCGCTTCCTGCGCGAGAACCATTTCCTCGTCGGGCTCAGCGTGGACGGGCCCCGGCACCTTCACGATGCCTACCGGCACGATAAAGCCGGCCATTCGGTCTTCGACAGGGTCGTACGCGCTGCGAAGCTCATGCAAAAGCAACGCGTCGAGTTCAACATCCTGTGCACGGTGAATGCGGTGAACAGCAGGCACCCGCTAGGGGTCTACCGATTCTTCCGGGACGAGCTGAAGACGCCTTTCCTGCAGTTCATCCCTGTCGTGGAGGTCGATCCGGAAACGGGTCAGGTAACGGGCCGGTCGGTCCATCCGGAGCAGTACGGCCGGTTCCTGACAGAGATATTCGACGAGTGGGTCCGCCGGGACGTCGGTTCCATGTTCGTGCTGTTCTCCGACGGGGTGCTGGCCTCTTATCTGCGTGGCCAGTCGTCACTTTGTATCTTGCGCCCGGCGTGCGGTGACGGCGTGGCGCTGGAGCACAACGGCGACGTGTACTCCTGCGACCACTTCGTCGAGCCGGAACACCTGCTGGGGAACATAAAGCAAACGCCGATCGGCGATCTCGTCTGCTCGGAAAAGCAGGCGCTCTTCGGCCGGACCAAGCAGGATACCCTTCCGAATTATTGCAGGGAGTGTCGCTTTCTGTTCACCTGCCACGGCGAGTGCCCCAAAAACCGCCTGGCGTCAACGCCAGACGGTCAGCCGGGACTGAACTGGCTCTGTCCGGGGCTAAAGGCATTTTTCCAGCACACGGAGCAGCCTATGAGAATCATGGCAGAACTGCTGCGCCGGGGACGGCCGGCTGGCGATATCATGAAAATTCTCCCCGGGAAGGCCGGGAATGTCACCGGTGACTGTCGCGATCCCTGGCGTTCTTAGCCATCCTTCGAAATATGACGTATGTCTGGCAAATAATCCATGACAGGACGACGTACGGTATCAGCACTGGCAGCGCTTTTTCCAGCGAGGTGAAAGACGATGCCATCAGGAGGGTGAGCCCGGTGTTCCTGGTCGCGCTTTCGAGGGCCAGCGTCGTCTGTTCTTCTGGCTGTCCCCGCGCCATTAAATGGCCGGCGGCCAGGGCTCCAATAGTCATCAACGCTATGGCAACATAGGACCTGATATCCATAGTTAATAGCACCTGATAGGTGGGGAGCAGGAGCAGGATCACCAGCAGGATGATGAGAATGACCGAAAAAATCTCCAGCGGCTTGCTGACACGCCTGGCCATTGCGGGAAAGAGCCACCCGCTGATCATGCCGGCCACAATCGGCAGGAGGATATTAATCCCGACCAGCTCTGCCACCGCCGGCAGTGTGGCATTCACCTGAACGCCAGTGGCATAGGATAATAGGTCTATGGAGACAGGTACGGTGACAATGGCCAGCAGCGCTAGCGCGACGTGAATGCTCACAGCGTATTCATCGCTCCCGTAGGCCTGGGTAATGTTTCTTAAGACCGTGGGCGAAGCCGGCGATGCCGCGAGGAGGATCAGCCCGACCGCCATGTTCTTCGAGGGCCCGACGAGGACGATGACCAGCAACGCGATCAGGGGCACGAGGAGATCGACCGAGATCAGGGATCTCAACAGTAGTCCCCGCCGCGAGGCCAGGAACTCCAGATTGCCGGCGGTTGTCCTCAGACCCCTCGAGTATACGAAGACGAACGTGCTGACCATCGATCCCACCTGGATGATACTCAGCGTGAGATGATCTATACCCATTACTGCCTGCTGCATCATTCTTCAAAAGCTACTTTTACGCCTGCTTATCTTACCACTTGTGTTTTCAAGATATTAATATAATATATGTTTATATATTTGTATATTTTATGCCTTTTTAATAGTTGTAGACGTTCCGGTGGAGACAAGGGCTGCTGCGCAATAGCATAATTGGCGCTATGACGGGAAGCATGGCTGACCGGAGACTTGAGATGCATTACTTTTCCAGATCATAGGAAAGGGGGACTGAGATTGGCGAAGAAAGCGAATAAACCTAACATTCTGGTGATCTGGGGCGACGACATCGGGATCACCAACCTCAGCATCTACTCACAGGGGCTGATGGGATACCGGACGCCTAACATCGACCGCATCGGAAAGGAAGGGATGATGTTTACCGACAGCTATGGGGAGCAGAGCTGTACCGCCGGACGCGCGGCGTTCATCACAGGCCAGAGTGTCTACCGTACCGGGCTGAGCAAGGTGGGTATGCCCGGCGCCGACCAGGGCTTGCGTGCCGAGGACCCGACCATTGCGGAATTGTTGAAGCCGCCGGGCTACGCCACCGGCCAGTTCGGCAAGAACCACTTCGGCGACCGGGACGAGTTCCTGCCTACCGTGCACGGGTTCGATGAGTTTTTCGGGAATTTATATCACCTGAACGCCGAGGAGGAGCCGGAGCTGCGCGATTACCCGACAGAGAAGGACTTCCCCGACTTCCGGAAGAACTTCGGGCCCCGGGGCGTGCTGCGCTGCAAGGCGAAGCCGGACGGCGGCCAGAAGATCGAGAACACCGGCCCGCTGACCAGAAAGCGCATGGAGACAGTGGACGAGGAGTTCATGGCTGCTGCCAGGGACTTCATCAAGCGGCAGGACAAGGCGGGGGTGCCGTTCTTCGTGTGGTTCAACACCACGCACATGCACTTCCGCACCCACGAGAAGCCCTCATATGTGAAGAAGGCGGGCCGGTGGCAATCGGAGTACCACGATGTCATGGTATACCACGATGAGATGGTCGGCGAGCTGTTGAAGCTGCTGGACGACCTCGGCATCGCCGATGACACCATCGTCATGTACAGCACCGACAACGGGCCTCACCGGAACTCGTGGCCGGACGCCGGCACGACGCCCTTCCGCAGCGAGAAGAACACCAACTGGGAGGGCGCCTTCCGGGTCCCGCTGCTGGTGCGCTGGCCAGGGAAGATCAAACCGGGCAGTGTCTCGAACGAGATCGTCAGCCACATGGACTGGTTGCCAACGTTCCTGGCAGCCGCCGGTGAGCCCGATATCCGGAAAAAGCTGCTCAAAGGTCATAAGGCCGGTAAAAAGACGTTCAAGGTTCACCTCGACGGCTATAACCTCCTGCCCTACCTTACAGGCAAGGAGAAAAAGAGCCCGCGCACGGAGTACTTCTACTTCTCCGACGACGGCGATCTGCTGGCCATGCGCTATGACAACTGGAAGTTGGTCTTTCTGGAGCAGCGGTGCCGGGGCACCATGGCGGTCTGGGCGGAGCCGTTCACCCAGCTGAGGATACCGAAGATATACAACCTGCGCACCGATCCCTTCGAGTTCGCAGACACCACATCGAACACCTACTGGGACTGGATATTCGATCATGCATTCGTGCTCGTGCCCGCCCAGCATGAAGTGCAGAAGTTCATGGAAACGTTCGCGGACTTCCCTCCACGCCAGAAAGCGGCGAGCTTTACCGTCGGTCAGGCCCGCGAGAAGCTCCAGAAGAGCGGGGGCGACTGAAAGGCCTGCCAGCAAGGCCCGGTATACCGACCATGCTCGAGATCGAGAATTACCTGGTTAGCTTCGTGGACTGGATCGAGCTCGGCGCCAATTCTATTAGCGTACTGCTCATCGGCGCCGGTGTCGTAGTGGCCACATATATGGTGCTGCAGACGGTTCGCCGGCCGGACCTGCAGCACTACAACAAGGCGCGCCTCGCCTTTTCGCGGTATCTCGTCCTGGCACTCGAGTTTCAGCTGGCCGCCGACATCGTCCGGACCGCAATAAAGCCTTCCTGGACCGATCTCGGCATCCTGGCTGTGGTGGCAACGATCCGGACTTTCCTGAACTTCTCCCTGCAGCGCGAGATGAAAGAGGAAGAGAAGGAGGTGGATAAAGCCAATGAGCCAGTCAGCGGATAAGCCCTACGATCTCGGCTACGACCGTACCCGCATGTCGGCCGACCGCACCCTGATGTCCTGGATAAGGACCTCGGTATCGATGATCAGTTTCGGCTTCACCATCTACAAATTCTTCATGTACCTGCAGGAGTCGAACATCCTGTCCGAAAAGCTACCCATGTACGGGCCACGCAACCTCGGGCTCGGGCTGGTCGGGTTCGGCACGTTCATGCTGGCGCTGGCCATCGCAGAACATTTCCTGTACCTGCGTTCGCTGAGCAAGCGAACCGGGCAGCCGTTTCACCTGTCTACCGCCACGATCGCATCGCTGCTCATCACGCTATTCGGCCTGCTGGCCCTGATTAACCTGCTCTTCAACATCGGGCCCTTCTGATGGCAGCGGGAAACCGACAGCACTCATTCCTTTGAAAAAGCGCTCGCGCTGCTTCTCATTTCCAGTGCGATCAAAATGGCGATGACGGCGTAGGCTGTCATGAATATGCCAAATACCCGGGCCAGCTGGACGGCACTTCGCGGCTCTGACCGGAGTCACATCCTCTACAACAATTGACGCATAAGACTTTTTATGGTAATGCGATCCTGTCATGCCCGCCAAGTGCGCCAAGGACGATCAGCATGAGATACATAAAACAGTAATGTCGCTTGCGCCTCTGGCGGCCCGACAGGAGTCGATAACCTTAGGAGCCGGGACCACACTCTCGTATCCACTTTTCTGACGGGCAATACCTGAAGGATCAGCAGGAAGCCGTCCGCGAGGGCATATGCTCCAAAAATCTCGAAGTATACCCGAACGGATGCGTGAGGCCATATGAGCATCAGCAACCCGAGCAGTAAGCTGATACAACCCCGCAGTAACACCTGCGGCCAAATGCTGAACAGCCTTCGCTGCAAGGCCCCGGCGGTCATAAATGTCCCTGAAAACATGGGGCAAGCCTGGCATTAACGGTTTGTCACCGTTCCGGCGATACAAGTGAAGGCCGTAAAAATAATTAAAAAGTTTTACTCGAGCCGTACCGGGTTGATCGGCGCGGTTTCCTGCTCGACCACCACGGCGGTTCCCATGGCGAGCACTTCGGTCATGGTCTGCCCGATCTCCGAGGAGTCGAAATCTACACCGATAATCGCGTTGGCGCCCATGGTCCTGGCGTTCTCCTTCAGCCGATCCAGTGCCTGTCCCCGCGACTGGTTCAGGAGCACCGTGTACTCATGAATCTCGCCGCCGAAGATGGTCCTCAGCCCCGCAATGAAGTTGCCACCCAGGCCTCTGCTCCTCACGACGAGGCCCCATGTGAACCCTAAGTTCTTAGTAATCTTATACCCCGGAACATATGGAGTACTGACAACGATGATGTCATTGGTCATGTTTACACCCCTCAATGATAGTATCGGATGCCAGATAAAGATAGTGTACGGGTTTTATCCCGGCATCGACGTTGATTCTGGTTCTTTTAGCATTTAAGGATATATTCCAATTTGGCATACGTTGAGATAAATGCAGATCACCTCCATAAAAATCCAGTCGATACTTCTTTTATTGATCGTCATAGTGACGCCCATCCTGGCCGTGGGTATACTGAGCTCCCAGTATTACCAGGACGTCCTCAGGAACAACATCTGGAATAACGATCTGGCACAGGCCAGGGCCGTATCTACTCTGGCTGATAATTATTTCAATACGGCTATCAGCTACCTGGAGGGACAGTCTGCAAGGCCGACGGTCATAAAGTCTGTCATAAATAAAGACACCGGGTACCTTAACGAGACCCTTTACTACATACAAAATAACAGTGTCTTTTATGCCGTCTATATTGTTGATTGCAACAGCACAGTCGTATCCTCCTACCCGTATGTGCAGCTGGTCGGGCAAGACGTTTCGAACCGTCCTCAGGTCGAAGAGGTTTTCCGGACTGGCCGCACTTACACGGGTGACGCGACGATTAGCCCGGTAACTGGAAATGCCACTGTCTATATCAGTACGCCCCTGCGACAAAATGACAGTATCGTCGGGGCTTTTGTAGGCGCAATCGACCTTCCTCTCTTTGCCCGCGAAGTCGTTGGCACCCAGGTCGTCCCGGATCAGGACATATACATAGTGAACAGCACCGGCCATGTCATGATTCACACTAACCGGACGTACATGGATAATATGGCTGACTTTTCCTGGAACGCAGCTGTCCGGAATGTCACCGCGGGCCGGGAAGGCCTGATCGAGCATTATAACCCGCTGGAGCAACAGCAAAAGATCGCCGCCTACTCCCCGGTAAGAAAATATGGGTGGGGCGTAGTCGTATCACTGTCGGTAGACGTTGCTTATCTGCCCATCTATAATGCGACGCGCTGGATTTACTCGCTGATCATCGCCCTTGTGCTGCTGTCGCTGCTTATCGCCGCGCTGGCAGGTTCGTACATCGCAGACCCCGTTCTCATGATGACTAAAGCCACTGGCGAAATGCCCTACGGCGAATACAGGAAGGATTTGCCACTAAAGCGCAAGGACGAGATCGGGGCGCTGGCGCGAGCCTTCGACAGCATGGCCGGGGTCATTCGGTCTGACCAGAAGAAAATTACCGAGGCCCGCGATCATGCGGAGGAAGAGAAAAATCGTGCCGAGCTATATGTGGATATCATGGGCCACGACATCAATAACCTTAACCAGGTAGCCCTGTCCAGCCTCGAATTCCTTGAGACCGAGCTCGGGATCCCCGATGAGGACCGTCAGCTCCTGAGTTCCGCGATCAACTCGGTCAGGGGCAGCGCCGAGATCATCGAAAACGTACGCAAGATACAGAGCCTCACCGGCGAGAAGCTGGAACTGGAGGATGTCGATATCAACGGCCTGCTGGTGCAATGCATCCGGGATGCACCCCGTCCGATGGACAAGGCAGTACATATCAACTACCAGCAACATCCCGGCATGATCGTCCGAGCGGTACCGCTGCTAAAGGAACTGTTCTGCAACCTGATAGGCAATTCGATCAAGTACTCGGGCGATGAAGTGACAATAGACATCGGCACAGGGGAAGAGAATGTCGACGGAGTCAGGTATTACGTCATCGACATTGCAGACAATGGTAATGGCATCCCCGACGATGTGAAGCCCCGTCTGTTCCGGCGTTTCGAACGCGGCACCACGAAAGCCCACGGCAAGGGGCTGGGACTGTACATAGTACGAATGCTGGCAGAGCGGTTCGGGGGCTCGGTTGATATCGAGGACCGGGTGCCTGGCGACTATCGCAAAGGGGCGAAGTTCGTCGTAAAGCTCCCGGCAGCCCCGAAAAAATAATTACACAAGGTTTTGCCGGGCGTAATCTACCGCATTTCTCCAGATCCGGATGCCTTCGCCCTCTTCCTTAAGCGGCAGGTTCTTCCGCGCCGCTTCTTCGCGCATGCGCGTGTAGTGGGGGTGGTTTGTCATATGGTTAAACGCCTCAGGATGTGGCATCAGGCCGAACACCCTGCCCGTTTCGTCGCATATGCCAGCAATTGCATCCATGGAGCCGTTGGGGTTCGCGGGGAATTCTTGCGTCGGCCTTCCGAACCGGTCGACGTACTGGAGCACTACCTGCCCGTTCCGGGTGAGGCGGTCCAGCATCTGCCTGCTCTCGGGGATGAACTTGCCCTCGCCATGCCGGATAGGAGCATCCAGCGCCTCTATACCTTTTGTGAAGACACATGGCGACTTCGTGTTGACTTTCAGCTTTACCCACGAGTCCCGGAAACCGTGGTCGTTGAAGAACAGCGTGGACGTCTGCGTCCTGTAGTCTTTATCCATCGCAGGGAGCATGCCCATCTTCACCAGGATCTGGAAGCCGTTGCAGATGCCGATGACGAGCTTGCCATTGTCGATGAACTTCAGTACCTGGTCGACAAGGGGGCCGTCCGGGGTGCGGGCGTAGAGCAGCTTGTTGGCAAAGGCCTTACCGCTGCCGAGATCGTCCCCGTAGGACCAGCCGCCGGGGAAGTTCAGTATCTGGTAGTCTTCGAGCCGGTACTGCCCGTCGATCACGTCGTTGATGTGGGCGATGGTCGCATCGGCACCGGCGAGCGTGTTCGCGTAGGCGGTCTCGTATTCGCAGTTGATGCCGTAGCCGGTGATGACCAGGGATTTTATTTGCGACTTTGTCGTCACCATCATTACCACCTCAGGGGGAATTGCCAGGATTCTTTCAGCGCCCCGGCCATCGTGTCGATGACGCGGGTGCCGCTCAGGCCTCTTATCAGGAACCGTTCGTCGTCCCTGACGCTGCCGATCATCGCGCAGGGCACGCCTTCCATGGCCCGCTCGAACGCTGCCGCGTTGTTCGTCGACACTGTCACGACGAACCGGCTGGCTGATTCGGAGAAGAGCACCTGTGCGTCCTTGTTGAGGCGCTCCATTGGTACGCGATTCAGGTCGACATCCATGCCCAGGCCTCCAGCGAACGCAGTCTCGGCCAATGCGACCGCGAGGCCGCCGTCAGAGCAGTCATGACACGAGGCGACGAGCCCGGCGTCGATGGCGCCGGACAATGCATCATACGTCTTCTTTGCCACCTTCGCGTCAACCTTTGGCACGTTATTGCCTACGGCACCGAGCAGCGAATAGAACCGGGAACCGCCCAGCTCGTCCTTTGTCATGCCGACCGCATAGACAATATCGCCGGGCATCTTGGCGTCCATGGTCACGCACTTTCGCACGTCAGGGACCAGGCCCACAGCGGAGAACAGGACTGTCGGGGGTATGGAAATCTTGAACTCCTGGCCTTTCTCGTCCTTCAGCTTATAGTCGTTCTTCATGGAGTCTTTGCCGGAGATACACGGCGTCCCGAAGGCTGTCGTATAATCATATAACGCCCGGTTCGCCCGCACAAGCTGCGCCAGCTTGTACTTGCCGTCCGGCGTCTTCTCCGGGTCATAGACCGGATCGCACCAGCAGAAGTTGTCGAGCAGCGCGATCTGTTTCAGGCTGCCGCCCACGGCGATGATGTTGCGTATCGCCTCATCGATGGCGCAGGCTGTCATGTGATAAGTGTCGATATCCCCGTAGAACGGGTTGATGCCGTTAGATACTGCGATGCCCGACATACGGTCAAGCAATGGCCTGACGACGCCTGCGTCGCTCGGCCCGTCGTTAGCGATGCCGGTCAGCGGCTTGATAACCGAACCGCCCTGGACTTCGTGGTCGTACTGGCGGATGACCCACTCCTTGCTGGCGATGTTCAGCTCGGACATGAGCTGGTTCAGGTAGCCGGTCAGGCCCTCCCCGGGCAGCTCTGGCTCGGAGTGCTTCGGCGCCTTCCACTCGGCCTCGAGTTTCATCGGCGGAAGGCCTTCGTGCATGAAGCTCATATCGATGCATGCGACCGTCTTGCCGCCATACAGCACGTGGAATTTGCCGCTGTCGGTAAAGTTGCCCAGCACGGTAGCCTCTACGCCCCTGCGGCGGCAGAGGTCGAGGAACGCGCCGAGCTTGCCCTGCGGCACGGCCAGCGTCATCCGTTCCTGGGCTTCGGATAACAGGATTTCCCACGGGTCCAGGCCGTGATACTTCAGCGGCGCCTTTTCGAGGTGCAGCTCGCAGCCGCCGGACGACTGGGCTGTCTCGCCTACCGACGAGGATAAGCCGCCTGCACCGTTATCGGTAGTGCAGTTGTACAGGTCCATGTCCCTGGCTTCGAGGAGCATGTCCAGCATCTTCTTCTGGGTGATCGGGTCGCCGATCTGCACGGCCGTCGCCGGGGAGCCTTCATGGAGCTCTTCCGACGAGAACGTGGCCCCGTGGATGCCGTCTTTGCCTATCCGGCCGCCGACCATGACGATCAGGTCGCCGGGCAGCGCGGCTTTCTCGTGGGACGGCTTGCCATTGACCATGGCAGGCATGAGGCCTATCGAGCCGCAATAGACCAGGGGCTTTCCCTTATAGCGGTCGTCGAACAGGACCGCACCGTTAATGGTCGGGATGCCGCACTTGTTGCCGCCGTCCTTGATGCCCCTGACCACACCTTCCATGATGCGCCGGGGGTGGAAAATCCTGGGCGGCAGCGGGCCGTCGTAATAGGGAGATGCGAAACAGAGGACGTTCGTGTGAGCGATCAGCTTCGAGCCCAGGCCGGTGCCTGCCGGGTCGCGGTCCACGCCCACGATGCCGGTGATAGCGCCGCCATAGGGGTCCAGCGCCGAGGGACTGTTGTGCGTCTCGACCTTGATGGCGATGTTGTAGCCATCCGCAAACCGCACGACACCGGCGTTGTCCTTGAATACCGAGACCAGCCAGTCGGCTTGCTTCATGATCTCGTTGGTGGAGCCGTGGATGTACGTCTTAAACAGGCTCTTCACGGGGGTGTGTTTGCCATCCTCCGTGTAGTCGATGTCGGCGTTGAAAATTTTGTGCTTGCAATGCTCGCTCCAGGTCTGCGCCAGCGTCTCGACCTCGACGTCCGTCGGGTTCTGCCCCAGCCCCATCTTCTTGCGCTCTGCGAGCACCTCCGGCTTCCTGAAATAGTCCCGGAGCGTCTTCATCTCGTCCAGCGTCAGAGCCAGCGTGCCCTTACGGCTGATGGCCATGAGCTCCGTGTCGGAGACGTCCAGGTTGACTTCCGCGACCCTGGGCTTATGGGGGTCACGGACCAGCGGGACCTTCGCCTCGAGGCCTTTGCGGTCGTCCCAGGAACGGCCGTCGACGACCTCGAACCGCTCGATGAGCTCGTTGCCCAGGAGCTGTTTGCAGATGGTCTCGACCTGGGGCTTCGTCAGTCGGCCGTTAATGAGATACTGCGTGGATGTGTGGACTGACTCGTCGGGGGCCAGCTTCCGGCCCAGCCTGTCCTCGATCGCCTCGCGGCCGGTGCGGCCTTCGTTGTCCGTGACGCCGGGGCGGAACCCGACCTCCACGAGCCAGTCGAAGCCCGAGGCCAGCGGCTCGTCGACCGAGTACCGCTGCACGATGGCGTCTGAGAACGGGCCTGCGGCTATGGCCTTCTTCTCGTCGTCTGTCAGGCTGGCGTTGACTGTAAACACCTTGATGGTGCGGACATCGTCCACCCCTATGCCAAGGCTGTTTTTTATGGAGTTTTTAATGCCTTCTCCGATGGCATCCCTGTACCCGGATTTTAACGCGATCTCGACCCTGAACGGCATGAATTAACCTCGGTTAGCAACCAATTCGTATCAAAGTGCTTAAGCTACTTAATGGTATTGAAAACCCCGAAATGCACCCTGTACTTTCAATAGACATAAACCGGATTTTTCATATATACCTTTTCTCATAGTGCCAAAAATTAGTGCCTGTAAACAGGCAACCATAAGTCCGTTTATCCATCGGGTCAGTAGAGAAAATATATAGGTAATCGTAGTCTGGGGGCAGTCGTTATACGGGGCGCGCCGGTGCTCGAATTCCGGGACCATAACTGCTTAGACACAATTATGTTTTCTGAATTTCATCACGTGCCCCGTATAACGCACGATTATTCTCATTCCGGCGTATCTTTGCGCTCCGGCGTTTGCGGGGTCAGCAGCACCTTGTCGACGCGCAGGCCGTCCATGTCCACGACCTCGTACTTGTAGCCGCCGACTGTAAAGTGGTTGCCGACCGCCGGTATGCGATGCAGGTATGTCATGACGAAGCCGCCAAGGGTCTGATACGCGCCGGTATCCTCATCCGGCAGGCTGTCGATCTCGAAGGTGTTCTTGAACTCGTCGATCGGCAGCATCCCGTCTATCAGGTACGAGCCGTTGTCCCTCTTTACGATGCTGGGGCCGCCGATGTCCGGGATTTCCCCGACCACCGATTCCATGATGTCGTGGATCGTGACCAGCCCCTGCATGCCCCCGTATTCGTCAATGATCACCGCCATGTGTTTGCGCGATTTTTTGAAAAGCTCGAGCGCTTTCAGCGCAGGCATGCTTTCCGGTATGAACAGTGGTTCTTTCATCGCCCCCTTGATGTCGGGAGTCTGGCCTGCAACGTACCGTTTCAGCAGGTCTTTCGCGTAGACGACGCCCACCACGTGATCGAGGCTGCCTTCGCACACCGGGAAGCTCGAGTGGCCGCTTTCCGCCAGCTTATTCCTGATATCTTCGCCCGAGTCGTCGGTGAACAGCGCGTAGACTTCGGTGCGCGGCACCATCAAAGCGCTTACCCGCCGGTCGCCGAGGCGAAAGACGCTCTCGACCATGTCGCTTTCCGCTTCCTCGAACAATCCCGATTCGGCACCCTCGCTGATCATGACCCTGATCTCTTCCTCGGTCACAGTCGGCTCTTTCGACGGCTTTACCTTCAATACCCGTAATACCGCCTCGGTCGACAGGCTCAACAGGCGGACGACCGGCATCGCTATGATCGAAAGGAAGTGCATGGGCTGTGCGACCATGAGAGATATCCGTTCCGCATAGTTCAGGGCTATCCTTTTCGGGGCGAGCTCACCGACGATGATCGTCAGGTATGTAATGGCAATGACGACCGAGGCAACGGCAATAGCGTCGCTATACGGCGCCAGCGCGGGGACGGAGCTAATCAACGGGACAAACTCTTTCGCAATCGTCGTGCCGCCGAACGCACCGGCCAGCACGCCGACGAGGGTGATGCCGACCTGTATCGTGGACAGGAAATCGCCGGGGGACTTCGCCAGCTCGAGCGCCATTTGTGCATTCTTGTTGCCCTCGTTGGACAATTGCTGGAGCCGGGCTTTGCGGACAGAAATAATCGCTATCTCCGACATCGCCAGGACGCCGTTAAGCAATATCAACAGTATGATGACGATTATTTCTGCCAACAGTTCAATCATTAATAAATCTCCACTATAGGATTATCGTGATTATCGGGATTACTGGCTCCGGGCATAATAATCCCGGCCAGGATGATCAAGTGCTTAATAAATATCCGTGCAATGTTGCAGCGAGCCCCCGGAACCGTCCCGGGTACTTTCCACAGAAATCCTGCGCCGGTCGCGTGAACAGGCTTGTTAACGGACTACTAAATAAGATAATGACATCGTTAATAAATTTTTTGTAAGGTCCGGGAGGCCACGCATTCACGGGAAAATACGCGTATGTCGCCGGTATCGCATATGCAATGGCCAGGTAATCAAACGATAAAGGCAGAAGGGAAAATATTTACATTATTCTACTAAGCGGTAATATTGTTACACGGGATGCGTAACCTCTCAAATTCCGAAGCCATAACCACAAAGACAATCGCTATACGAATTTCACAACGTATCCCGTGTAATGTTATTTATGCCGTAAACGTGGGCATGCATCTGTTGCATATTACTTCCTTGCCTTTCACGTGAGCGACCGCCCGGCCGGCGACGGGCTCAAATGCGGTAGAAATGAAACGTAGGCTCGGCAATATTGCCGTCAGTCTTCCTCTTCGGACTGTTGTCGGCCTTTATCTTATCCCGGGCTTCTTTCACGCCTTTCTCGTACTCCTCCGACGCCTCGTACAGCAGGCCATGCCGCTCGTACAGGATGCCCAGCATCGTGTGGGCTTCCTCGAAGTCAGGTTTCAGCTCGATCGCCTGCCGGAATCCGGGTACTGCGGCGAGCAGGTTGCCGGTCCGCACCAGGCAGGCGCCGTTGCCGAAGCAGGCTTCTGCGGTCGGCACGTCGGTGACCTCGCTGACGAACTCGCCCAGCGCATCGTCGTAGCAGCCATCGATATACAGCTTCATACCCTCGCGGAAGTGGCTGCCGATGGCACTCATCCGGTTGATGACGGCGCTGAGGTACCGGTCGGTCAGCTGATCGATCTTCTCCCGCTCATTGATCAGCGCGGCATGTTTCTTGTGCGCGAACGCATTCCTCGGGTCCAGCTCCTTGATCCGGGCGTATTCCTCGATGGCCTCTTTGATCATGCCGCCCCGGTCCATGACACTCGCCATGTCCAGGGCGATGTCGATGGCTTCGGGTTTAGCGGCGAGGATTTCCCGGTACTCTTTGATGGCCTCCTCAAGGTACCCCTCGTTTTCGAGTCGCTTGATCAGCGTTTTCCTGATATCGATCCGTTCCGGCGCCCGGGCTAAAGCCTTGCGATACTCGTCGACCGCCTCGTGCGTCCGGCCCAGGCTGACGAGGCACCTGGCTGCCGCCAGGTATGCGTCAACGAAGTCCGGGAAAGCCGAAGACAGGTTCCGGTACTCCTGCAGGGCCTCGCCCGCGAGGTTCCTTTTCTCAAGGCATTTGCCGATAGCCAGCTTAGCCTGCACATGGCCGGGCTCGATCATCTGGACCATCATGAACTGCTTGATCGCCTCGTTGATCTTGCCCTTGGTCAGGTAGATGCTGCCAATGCCATACCGCGCCCGGACGTTTTTCGGGTCTATCTGCAGGCCTTCGGCGTACTCCTTCAAAGCGTCGTCGATCCTTCCCATACGCTCCATACACTCGGCCAGGCCGAAATGGCCTCCTGCAAAACCGCGGTCGACACGCAGCGCATCGGAAAACTCGGCCATAGCATCGTCGACGTTGTTCGCCCGGAGCAAGTCCATCCCCCGCTCATAGCGCTGCCTTAGGTAATCGGCCTGGCTTCCAGAAAAGGGATGGAACGGGTGCATTTTACTAATAATGGCACGGAAGATGGTTAAAAGGTTTGTGCATCCGGACACAGAGGGCACTAAGGCCACGAAGGGCACGGAGGGGTAGCCAAAAGAAATTCTGGTAAGATCTGTACCTTAGTGCCCTCCGTGTCCATGCTTAGCCGACGACAGACTTGAGCCGTGTCCGGGCCTCGGTCATCTCCGGGTTGATCTTCAGCGCCTCGGTAAATTCCTGGAACGCCTCGTAGAGCAGTCCCTGCCGCTCGTACAGGATGCCCAGCATCGTGTGCGCTTCCGCGTAATCGCTCCGCAGCCAGACCGCCTCCAGGAACTCTGAAATGGCCACGTCGAACGCGCCTTTGCGGACGATGCACGCGCCTGCAGCGAAATGGGATTCCGGGACGCGGGGGCTTGTCGACTGGGACTGCCGGAACTCGATCAGCGCGTCCTCGAACTGGCCTTTGTTATAAAGCTCCATGCCGTAAGTGAAGTAAGGGTCGTTTCTGTCCATTCGTATCGCTATGGCTGTCATATACCCGTCGACGATCTCGTCGACCCGCTGCTTGGCCTGGCGGAGGGTGAAAATCCTGGCCGACGCCGCCTGGTTCTGGCTGTCGAGCTGCTGCACTTCCGCGTATTCCCTGATGGCCTCGTAGATCTGGCCTTTCTTTTCGAGGCATGCGGCCAGTTTCATGTGGGCTTCCACTGACCCGGGGCTGACGGCGATGATGCTGTAGTACTCGTCGATGGCCTCGCCGATCAGGCCCTCCTGCTCCAGCAGCCGGGCCAGCGCCCGCCGTATCTCCACCCGGCTCCCGTCCAGGTCGAGCACTGCCCGGTACTCGGTGATCGCTTCGGTCAGCCGGCCCAGTTTTTCCATGCAGTGCGCCGCCGAGATGCGGGCATCGACGAAGGTCGGGCTGGTCTTGATAATATACCGGTACTCCTGCAGCGCTTCTGCAGGCAGGTTCTTGCGCTCGAGACAGTTACCGAGCATGTAGCGTGCCGTCACGTACTTCGGGTCGATGAGCAGAGCCATCATATACTGCCTGATGGCCTCGTTGACCCGGCCCGTGCGGTACAACAGGTTACCGAAATCGAAGTGCGCCGACGCATTATTGCCATCAGCCTTCAGGCCCTCCTGGTACTCCCTGATGGCGTCGTCGAACCGGCTCTTCCGCTCCATGCACGCGGCCAGCCCGAACCGGGCCCTCGCAAAGCCCTTGTCCTGCCGCAGCGCCTCCGTGAACTCGTCGATGGCCTCGTCTACCCTGTTGCCCTGGTATAAGAATGAGCCCTTTTCATAATGGGCCCTCGCGGCGTCCTGCCTGCCATGGGGATTAAACGGTGGGAGTGGCATCTACATACAATTATGTAATTACCATAAAATAACCTTTTGCTTTCCTAGCCCATAAGAAAGGGAATAAATTGCATAAATAATACTAATTTGGTTATTTTTACCATATAAAACAAATATTATAAACTGCTCTTCCGGAGATGAGCCTGGTCGCCCGGGCGGCATGCGCTCGCGCGCACGTGCGTATATATGGCGGATCAGAGACGCCCCGCCCGGCTACTTTCATCGTTTCGGTGATGGAAAGCCTTATACCCGACGGGATACTAACACTGTGAGTCAGTCCTGCCGGAAGCGGCAGCGGCTTACAGAGGCGGGGAAATCGCATGGAAGACCTTGGCGCAGTCAGGACGGACCTGGAAAGGTTCAACGAGGAGATCGAGCGGGAGCAGTATGAGCACCTGTCGGGGCAGAAGGACAACATCGACACCGAGAGCATTTACGCCCGATATAGCCGTATCTTCGAGGACGAGAACCTGATCCTGGACGTGAGGGACCGCCGGGAGACGACGCGGGGCGACGAGCGGCTGAGGATGGAATACCTGTATGGGTACCTGCTCGGCGGATACGCGGGCCGGAGGATTACGCGTATCGAAGACGAGCTCCACACGCTCCAGGCGCAGGCCGAGATCGAGGTGGACGGCGAAAAGATGTCTTTCCACTCGGTGCCGGTCGTGCTGGCTAACGAGCCTGACCATGCGAGGCGCGAGATCATCGACCGCGCCCGGGAGCCTGTGTTCGACCGGCTGAACCCGATGTTCCGGGAGCGACTCGACAGGTCATACGAGATCGCCGGAAAATTCGGCTATGATAATTATGTCGACATGTGCTCCGATATCAAGGGCATCGACTATTACGCGCTACGCGAGCAGATGCAGAACTTCCTGTATCGTACGGACCGTCTCTATACCCGCTACTTCCGCAACATGTGCAAGAACGTGCTCGACCTCGGCCTGTCCGATGTGAGGAAGTACGATGTAGGCTACCTGTTCCGGGTGAAGGAGTTCGACCGGTTCTTCGCGGCGGACCGGATGATGGGTGTCCTCGACCTGACGCTCGAAAACCTCGGGCTCCGGCTCAGCGACCAGCCCAACATCCACGTGGACGCCGAGATACGGGAGAAGAAGCGTCCCCGGGCCTTCTGTTCTGGCATCCGTGTCCCGGGTGAGGTCGTCCTCTGTATCCGTCCTCACGGCGGCATGGACGATTACCGGTCGCTGTTTCACGAGATGGGCCATGCCCAGCACTTCGGCAACGTGTTGCCAGCCATGCCATTCGAGTTCAAGTACACGGGCGACGTGGGGCTGTCCGAGACCTACGCGTTCCTGTTCGAGCACCTCACCGGCAACAAGTACTGGATGGGCCAGCAGTTCGAGCTGAAGGGCGAGGAGGCCCTCGATATCGAGCAGTTCACCGCGTTCCAGCTCCTGTTCATGGTGCGCCGGTATGCGGCCAAGCTGCTCTACGAGCTGGACCTGCACAGCGGCGAGGACGCCCCGGAGAAGATATATACACAGTATCTCGGCGACGCGCTGAAGTTCAAGCACCCGGAGAACCAGTACCTCTTCGACCTGGACATGGGGCTGTATTGCGCTGACTATCTCCGTGCCTGGATGTTCGAGGTGCAGCTCCGCGGCGTGCTGACCGAGGAGTTCGGCACCGAATGGTGGAACGTCCGGGACGCGGGAGGATACCTCCGGGAGCTATGGGGCAGCGGCCAGAAGTTCGGCTGCGACAGCATGGCCCGGAACCTGGGCTATTACGGTATCGATGAGCATCCCCTGATCAAGGAGATCGAGAAGCGGCTGAGGTACTGAGGATGGATGACGTAGCTACGCTGCGTAAAGCAGCTGCGCTGCGTAAGGCAACGAAGTTGCGTCATTCACTCAAAGAGCTCATGGGCATCAGGAAAGGCGAAGTGGCCCTGATCGTCTATGACGATTACGCACAGCCTGCCAGCGACCTCACCCGTCGCGCGCTGGAGCTCGAGGGCGTAGAAGTACACCTTTATCATCTTCAGGAAAACGGGCGCCCGGTCAAGGCAATACCCCGCGCGCTGGAGACGCTTATTAATACGCTCCGGCCAGGTCTCTTTTTCAATCAGCTCAAGGGCTATGCCGACGAGACGCCGTTTCGCATCGGACTGCACTGCGAGGAGTCGAAACACGGCGCCCGGGTCGGCCATTCTCCCGACATCAGCATGGACATGATCGAGCACGCTATGGCCGCCGACTTCAAGGCCATACGACTTACGGCAGCCCGGCTGAAGAAACAGTTCCGCAGCGTGAGCACGGTACGGCTGATCGCGCCTGGCGGGACCGACGTTACCTTCAGCATAACGGGCCGGGCGTTCGTCGACGATCTCACCATAAGGCCGGGACATATGGGCAACCTGCCGGCCGGGGAAATCTGGTGCGCCCCCGTCGAGCGCAGCATGAACGGCACGATCGTGTGCGACGGCAGCATCGGGGACCTGGGGCTGGTACAGGAGCCGATGGCCATCAGTGTCGAGAACGGTAAAGTGGCCCGGGTAAGCTCGAAGGACTCATCGCTGGCCCGTGAGGTCATAAAGCTACTGTCCGAGGACGACGACGCGTCGCTGGCAGGCGAGTTCGGCATCGGCCTGAACCCGAAAGCCCGGGTCACCGGGCTGATGATCGAGGACGAGAAAGCTTGCGGGACTGCGCATATCGCCTTCGGCCAGAACACGGATATGCCTGGCGGCCGCAACAACAGTATCACGCACAGGGATTTCCTCATCCGGAGCCCCTCGATCGTCGATCAGGATAGCGGCGAATATGTCATGCTAAATGGAAAGCTAATATAAATATGGCTCTTCCGGTGCTGCGCCGTCCGGGCCACGCTCTCACCCCCGGAGACACGACCCGGCGGCGCCTCGCTTCGCTCGGCTGCGCCATGCCAAGTCCCTTCGCAAGTGCTAAGCTTTACGCAACCTTCAGGTAGCGTTCATTGCCCGGCCGCCTCCGCACCCCTCGCACAGCTTCGCGTGCGAGGGGCCTTCGGCCGAAAAAACCCTCCGCGGACCGCGAAGCAGCATATGCAACGCGTACCAGGACTAGTATTGGCTCGCTGCCTGTTCTATTGTTGGTATGGGTAGCCTGTGCTTCTCCGCGGAAGGCGGAGGGTTTTTTCGGCTTGCCCCTTCGCACGCGAAGCTGTGCGAGGGGTGTGGAGGTGGCGGGTGTGAAAAACGCTGCTGAAAGCGTGTTTTTCAGGGCTTGCAAAGGAGGCTCGACGCCGCCGAAGGCGCGTTGGGCCGACGAAGGTGCGAGCCCGTCGCCCGACACCGGAACACCGGAAAAACCCGTAGTAGCACGTGCGGCGAAGCAAGCACGGGCGTCGCACCGCGATTAATATGGGGAGCATTGGTTATCTGCCAGGATGCTTTTGCAAGAACAAGCACGGGCGTCGCACCGTGATTATTATGGGAAGTATAGGAAGTATGGGATATAGGTCAATAGGTCATATTAACAAGAAGCAAGCACGGGCGTCGCACCGCGATTAATATTGGAAGTAATGGTTATCAGCTGTGATACTTATGCAAGAAGCAAGCATGGGCGTCGCGCCGCGATTGATATAGGACGTATTAGCTATTGGCTGATATGCCTTTTCAACAAGAAGCAAGCATGGGCGTCGCACCGCGATTAATATAGGGAGCACTGGATATATTGATCTAATAATGCTAACGATGTCCTGTTTTATTTTTAGAACATCCTGCGATAAGCTTTGAGGCCTAAATAAACTAGCGCGATGAGAACGATTGCTATAATTATCGTCGTCGTCATCGTGGTCGGCTTTGCAGGCTCATCCGCCCCGCTGCCTGGCGACGGTGACGGCATCAATGTCGCGTTCACGATACCTGTCACTGTCGGAATCGCCGTGGATGTGTCCCTGTAGGCACGGATTGTAATGTCCTGCCGGATATCGTAGCCGGCCTCGGCCCTTATCGACTCCACGTAGCCGTTTTTCTCTGCCGTCAGGGTGTTCTGATCGGAAAGGCCTGTGGGGAGGTTGCTAATCTGGTAGTAGCCCATCGGACTGCCCGAACCGTCGCTCGACATATAAGGCCCGCCGGGGAACACGTTGCCATCGGGCGTATGCACAGTGATCTTCGCGCCGGTGATCGTGCTTGTGGAGCTGTCGACGACATATCCGAAGATCGACCCGGTGCCGGTGATGAACACGTTCTCGTTGTCGCGGATGCCGTCATTGTCGGTCGAGATCGCTTCCACCATGACCCGCAGCGGCAGCTGAGCCCGCAAGGGCTGTTTTCCCGGATTCAGCCTGATTGTGGCCGTACCTGTGCCGGACGCGTTAGTGGCGATAAGCTGGCTGCTCTCATTATTGCTAAAAGTGACGTAATCGCCGCCGGTCAGGAAGCTCATTTTCAGTGGCACGCCGCCGATGCCGATCGGCACGCCTCCGCCATTTAGCTGCACGGTCACGACGACCGTGTCGTCGAAGCCGAGACGCATGTAGCTCTGGGAGACGGCTACCGTTATGCCGTCGTACTGCGCCGCGGTGGCAGGCATGGCGAATAACGCCAGCGCCATCAATGCAAGGGCCGCAAGGAACGCTCTTTTCATGGGATCGCCAACGATATAATAGTAAGAGACGGGAGATATAACCTTTATCGTATGAACTGATCCGTTGCGGGGACCTGGACTGTCATTATGAGGATTTTTTCCCGACGATTCGACAGCCCGGCATCTGTAGTCTATATCAAAAGTTATATATTATGACCCTATTTTATGGATAGATAAGATTATACAGGATCATTATACCATGACAGGAATCAAAAGGCTTGTATTGGACGTACTCAAGCCGCACAAGCCATCCATTCTTGAGCTAGCAAAGTCCATCGAGAAATTGTCCCACATAACGGGCGTAAACCTGAGTATCCAGGAAGTAGATACAGAGACAGAGACCATCAAGATCACTGTCGAAGGCAACGATATCGATTTCGAGGAGCTCGAGTCCGTCATCGAGGACATGGGTGCCGTCATCCACAGCATCGACGAGGTAGCCGCCGGCTCCAAGCTGGTGGAGAATGTCGAGACGCTGCAGGACCGGTAAACGTTTTTACACATGCAGTCAGAAGTGAATCGGTAAATGTCTGACGGAGGCGACGAGGGGAGGTACCTGATCCTGGGTACCATTGACGGCCTGCTGGCCGTCCTCGGCATCATCGTGGGGCTGGCCGCGACGACCACGAACACCGAGATCATTGTCAAAGCCGCGCTGGGCGGCGGCATAGCGCTGTGCCTCACCAACGGCATCGGTTCGTATCTTGCCGAGACCGCGGTCGAGTATGGCCGGATTTCAACGGTAGAGCACGCCATGCTCGAAAACCTGCGGGATACCCGCATCGAGAAGCAGGCAAAGCGGAAGATCGTCCGCGACTCGTTCGTTCACGGCGGCGCAAGCTTCGTCGGCTCAATCATACCGGTGTTGCCGTTCCTGGTGCTTCACAACGGGATCGCCGTGTTCGTTTCGATCGGGCTGTGCGCCATCGTGCTGGTGGGGCTGGGCTTCTACTCGGGCAAAGTCTCCGGACAGGGCTATATCAAGTCCATCGTACGCATGATCGGGCTCGGCGCGACCATCGTCATCGTCTGCAGTTTGCTGGGCTTGCATTAGCTGACATTTTCCAGGCCGGGAAATGTGCCGGATTACCCGTCCGATTCTCACAAACGCGCGCGAGCGCCGGGGCAGCCGACGGGCGACAAGCCCATGCCTGCCCTGCACATCGCTGATTCGCCGTTGTCTTGCGGAGGTGGAAACTTTATTGCCTATGGCTGTCAATATACTCCCGGAGCGTAGCGCATGGCAGAGAATGAAATCTGGACGGAGAAGTACAGGCCAAAGCGGCTTGAGGACGTGATCGGCCAGCAGAATATCGTGAGGCGGCTGATTTCTTACGTGAAGTCAGGAAACCTGCCGCACCTGCTCTTCTCGGGCCCGCCCGGCGTGGGCAAGACCGCCTGTGCGGTAGCGCTCGCCCGCGAGATGTACGGTGACACCTGGCATAGCAACTTCACCGAGCTGAACGCGTCGGACGAAAGGGGCATCGACGTAGTCCGGACCAATATCAAAAACTTCGCCAGGACAGCCCCTCTGGGCGACGCGAAGTTCAAGATCATTTTCCTCGACGAGGCGGACGCCCTTACTTCTGACGCACAGTCTGCGCTGCGTCGCACGATGGAGCGGTATGCGGCGACGTGTCGTTTCATCATTTCGTGCAACTACTCGTCCAAGATCATCGAGCCCATCCAGTCGCGGTGCGCTGTGTACCGGTTCGGCCCGCTGACCGCCCGGGACATCGAGGAAGGGCTGGACAGGATATCGAAGCACGAAGGCCTGAAGATCGAAAAGGACGGCATGCAGGCGCTGGTCTACGTGGCGAAGGGCGACATGCGCCGGGCGATCAATGCGCTACAGTCTGCCGCCTCGGTCGCGAAGGACATCACCGCCGACGTGGTCTACCAGACGACCAGCGTCGCGAAGCCGAAGGAGATCGACGACATGCTGAAGCTGGCGCTGAACGGGCAGTTCATGGATGCGCGCAACAAGCTCGACGAGCTGCTGGTCACTTATGGCCTGTCCGGCAGCGATGTGATCGACCAGATATACCGGAGCATGTTCGACCTGGGCCTGGACGAGGATGTCCTCGTGGCGCTGGTGGACCGCATCGGCGAGGCGGATTTCCGGCTCACCGAAGGCTCCAACGAGCGCATCCAGATCGAAGCGCTGCTGGCACATTTCAAGATGCAGGGTGCGGCCGCGAAGCAGAAGTAAACGCAAATTGCAGCGGGAGTCCGTGTCGTTCACGTTCGCGCGCGCGTGCAGCTGCCCGGCCGGAGACCGGTGGCAGGGCTGACAATCTGATGATCTCCCGATATCCAGGGGTATTGGGCCGGGATAAAACTTTTTTATGATAGATATCTTCCCGAGTCGCAGATTAGAAACAGGCAATTAAATAACTTATTATATTTAAAAAATATATCATTGATCATACGTTTATTCCACGATCGATAGAATATATGGTTATACCATGCATGATGACCCCCTAAAAAGCAGTCCTCCCGTTAGCGGGCCTGTGGAGCCTCGTCAGATAGCCATCAGGTCCGGTGCCGATAGCGGGATGAAGCTGATCGAAGAGGCCCTTTTCAGACACCCCTGGAATCTCCGGTACATTATGGATATCGCCAACATGGGCGTCGGGATCATAGACGCCGGCGACCGGATCGTCTTCGTGAACACGAAGCTTGCCGACATGTTCGGATGCACCAGGGAGGAAATGATCGGGAAATCGGGCTTCGGCTACGATGGCGATCTAGTCAGCTCGCTGCGGCCGTCACCATGGGAAAAAACCGAAAACGCAGGCTTTTCCAGGATTATCAGATATCGTAGAAAAGACGGCGGGCTGGTCTGGTCGCATGTATCCGTGAGTCCCATATTTGACTGTTCCAATGTATACCTTGGGTTTTTTTCGCTCCACGTCGACCTGACTGAACAAAAGCTGGCAGAAGAGCAGTTGCGTGCCCGGCAGGCCAAACTGGAAAGCATATTCCGGGCCGCGCCGGTCGGTATAGGCATTTCCGTCAACCGGGTCATGAAGGAAGCGAACATCTGGCTCTGCGAGATGCTCGGCTACGCAAAGGACGAGTTTATCGACAGGGACGCACGTCTCTTTTATCCCCGGGATGTGGAGTACAGGCAAGTCGGTAAGGCAATTTCGAGCGTGCGGGAAAATGATAATATCAGCACAATAGAGACGAGATGGCAACGCAAGGACGGCGGCATCATCGACGTGCTCCTGTGCTTCACGCTGATCGAGCAGGGTGACCCGCAGGCAGGGGTGACCTTCACCGCAGTGGATATTACCGGGCGCAAGCAGGCAGAACAGGTGCTTAGAAGAGCCAACCGTGCCCTGAAAGCCCTGACCAAATGCGGGGAGTCGCTGGTACATTCCACCGACGAGAACGCCCTGCTGCAGGACATCTGCCAGATCATCGTCGAGGTCGGCGGCTACCGGCTGGCGTGGATTGGCTATGCGGAGATGGACCCGGCGAAGACCATACGACCCATGGCCTTCAGCGGCTATGAGAATGGCTATGTAGACTCGATCAACGCATTGTGGTCGGACGCAGACCGGGGCCGGGGCCCGACCGGCACTGCCATCAGGACAGGCAGGCATCACATAGTCCGATACATCCGGAATGACAGTAAGTTCACGCCCTGGCGTGAAGAGGCGCTAAAGCGGGGATACGCCTCGGTCATCGGGCTCCCGCTGCACTCGAATGATACGACGTTCGGCGCCCTGACCATCTATTCCGAGACGCCGGACGCGTTCGATACCGAGGAGGTCGAGCTGCTGTCAGAGCTGGCAGATAACCTCGCTTTTGGCATCATGGCCTTAAGGGACAGAATACAGCGTAACGTCGCAGAGAAAGCGCATGAAGACGCAAGAGATCAGGCCGAGCTATACCTGGACCTGATGGGCCACGACATCAACAACCTGAACCAGGTGGGCATCGGTTTTCTGGAAATCGCCCTCGACACGCTGGACCTGGACGACTATGGGCGGGACCTGCTGTCTCATCCCCTCACGGCGCTGGAAGGCAGCTCGCTGCTCATCAGTAACGTGAAAAAGCTGCAAAAGGTCAGGTCCGGCGAGATACGCCATAAGAAGATGGACGTCGGGGACGTGCTCGAACGGGTGCGCGAGCACTATAGCAACCTGCATGGCGAGAATATCGTCATCAATTGCCCGTATACGACAGGATACACGGTCATTGCAAACGAGTTGCTATACGACGTCTTCTCGAACCTTGTCGGCAACGCGATAAAACACTCGAACGGCCGGCCGGCGATAGACATCAGTGTCGAAAGGGTCCGGGAAAATGACGTCGAATGCTGCAGGATTACCGTCGAGGACAACGGCCCCGGCATACCCGATGATCTCAAGGTCAGGATATTCAACAGGCATCTCCGCGGCAACACGAAAGCCAAAGGCAGCGGCATCGGGCTGTATCTGGTCAAGACTCTGGCAGATGACTTCGGCGGCAGGGTACACGTGGAAGACCGGGTGCCGGGGGACAGGAGCAAGGGGAGCAAGTTCATTGTGAGTCCTTTTTATAAAGGGGCTTCCATGAACCTTTTTAAACGTACTTTGCGGCCTTTGTGGGCTTTGTGGCCTTCGTGTGGTGCCGGCCAGCCTGTACAAAAAGATATCAAATAACTTATTGAAGATCCTGAAGCGTTTATCGCGTGGATGAGCCTTGTCCGTGTGTTCTGTCAGATGCCCTATCGCCAGATGCAGGGCTTCGCACAGCAATTATCCTGTTTTTTGCCGTTGAAAGCGGCTGATTACTCCACTTTGTTCAAGAGGATCGCTTCTTCTGATTTGCCATTTGATGCGTGTCTCCTTGATCGTGAGGACGTGGTCGTCGCCCTGGATAGTACAGGGTTTTGTATCTCTAACCGGGGGGAGTGGATTAACCGGTGGGGTGACAGAGAGCGGAGGAGCTGGTTGAAAGTGCACTTGGCCGTGGACGTGGACTCGAAAGAGGTGCTGGGGTTGGAGATTACCCGGGAGACTGTCCGCGACTATGCTTGCTTCGAGAGTCTAGTCTTGCAGAGTCTGGACCACGGGACTGTCCGGAAAGTACTCGCAGATAGTGGCTACGATGACAGGAAAGCCTTCAACGTGTTAGACGGTTTGGGGATCGAGCCGGGGATAAAGACAAGGGGCAACGCGAGCAAACTACCAGTACGTCGCCACAGGCAATGTAATAACGAAGGATTATTTTCCCCGGAAAATGCAGAAAATCGAATAAGGAAAAGAAATGATATAAAAGCAAAAGAGTAGCTAAAACCCTGGCAGGGTTAAGCTACCGGTAGGGTTTTTACCTGTTCCAGCCGGGTCGCGAGCGTGTTGATCAGCTTCATGTTTTCCGGCTTCTCATTTCCCGAGGTCTCGACGATCTTCAGGATGTATCCCGAGATCTTGATGCCCTTCTCAGTCAGCTCATAGCCCTCGTCTTCGGCACACTTGAGCACGATCCCGGAGGTGATCAGTGTCTTCAGCACCCTGTTGAGGATTCCGGGGTTCAGCTTGGTCTCGAACATGATCTCCGTGAATCTTTTCCGGCCTTTTCCGAGCGATGCGAGTACTTCCATTGTTCCGGCATATGAGATGGTTTTGAGTATTTCCATAGGGATTACCAGCTTGTTTGTTTATTGCGCAGGGGCCCGGCATTAGCAGCAACGTGTGGGGGGTTTTATAGCTTGCTACTTTGACGCCAGGACCCCCGGCGCATGATTACAACTTAGGATTTATGAACTATATAAACGAGTACAACCGGCATGTACAGACAAATT
Organism: uncultured Methanocellaceae archaeon; assembly: GCA_963769045.1. GTDB lineage: Archaea > Halobacteriota > Methanocellia > Methanocellales > Methanocellaceae > Methanocella_A. The sequence goes on along the minus strand of CAVYKK010000021.1, from coordinate 94,311 downwards.
ATACAAAATATTTTATGATAATATGAACCAAGTCAAATATTTGTTTTTAACAAAGTATTGGTATAGAAATTATTGTCACATTAACGATTGGTTATATAAACATGTTAAAAAATGCACCTGGCATTTTTATTTACTTTATATGGTTGATAAGCAGTTTTTAATAAAAACACATATAGTGTAAAACCTATTATACAATCATCGTTATGGCCTGAAAAGTTCAGGGCATCCTGTGAGGCGCCGCATTAAAAATGCTCTTGCCCTCTCAAGATTGCCGCCAGGCCCCGCCGGGATAAACGGTTCCGGCCGCATAAGCCTGTTCAGGGAAAATATCCCCTATGCTGAAATCGACCCAGTAGATGCCGCGGGTGTTGTCGATATTATCCGCAATGGCATGTCCGATGGCGGAATACGGGTCGTCATATTCGCTCCACCAGCCTTTATCGTCCGGGTATCCGATCTGGAAACCTACCGGATTATCCGGGAAGCTCCCGCCCCATTCGATAAACTCCTTTTCCATCTCGTCGAGCGATGTAAAGCCCATGCTGTCATCGATGAAGTACAGGCCGTCCCTGTAGGTGGGCGGCATTCTGTCGGCCAGCCAATGTTTCAGGAATAGCCGATAGCTCTGGTTATACGAGTTGACAAGGCTATACCACAGAGCAGCCTCTTCGTCCGTTACCGGTCTGCCCTCCGGGTACTCGTCGCCCCGGTACCATTCCACGTCGATGCCGAACCCGGCCACGCAGGGATGTCTGGAATACCGGTCGAGCACCAGCCGGATAAGATCGGCAACGTCCGCCTGGCCAGGCTCAACCTGCAGGTACACGGATATGCCTTTGCTGTCGAAGTAGCTCAGGTAATGCTCGTTCTCATCAGTCTCCGAGAACTCGATATTCGCGAATTCCTCCGGCGAGGGGAAGTTCAGGTAGCACCGGCCGTCATCTTCGACGTAGCCGATGACCCATATGCCTCCGGGGGTAGACCCCGTGAACCTGTCGGAAGCATCCTTCGCCGTACGGTACCAGTATTCCGGAGGTGGAAGCGGAGTGATGCCATAACCGGATGCCCTGAACCCGACATACAGGTCTCCGGGAGATTGCGGTGTAACAGACAGGAATGGCGTTGCAGATTGGAATGGCGTGGGAGACAGGGCTAATGTAACGTCGGAAAGCGAAGCTGGCGGCCTTGCCAGGAGGACTGACCCCGCCAATATAAGCATGAGCAGCGCTAAACCGGCGATGAGAATAGCCGTTAATGGCAGTGACCTGATGGATACTCACCATCCCGGCCCGGACCGGTCTCCGGCCTCAGGAAAAAATGTGGCGATAGTGCCGCTGGTAAGGATCGAATCATACCGCTTCGTTCAGCGTGGTAAAGGTGTCCTGGTGCTCTTCCTCTTCCTCGAGGATGCGCCGGAACATGTGCGCAGTGGTGATGTCTCCCTCTTTCTCGGCAACCCCGATGATCTCTTTATACAATTTGATAGCGTCGTCTTCGGACTTTATGTCGGACTTCAGCATCTCTTTCAGGTTATCGCCCACGACGATGTTGCCCGGTTTGGTCGTCGGCGTCCCCCCGAGGTAAAACAGCCGTTCCGCAATCTTTTCGGCATGCTTCATCTCCACGATGCCGATCTTCTTGAACGCGTCGTGTACGGCATAGCCTTTTACGCCGGACCACTGGACGTGCTGCCACATATACTGGATGGAGACCTGCAGTTCCCTGGCAATACCCTTATTCATTAAATCCAACAGCTTTTGCGATGTCATCGTACCCTCTCCGTGAGTCTGTAAATGCTTAATCAGACCATCGTTAGCTTTGTTTAAAACCGTAAGCGCATAAAAAAGGCAATAATCGGTTGTATTTTCATTTTATTCGCTGTCGCGGTGCTGCATTTTGCACATAACCGCTCTGGCCGGAGTCCCACAGGCCCTATGCGTGTCTGGTATCTGCACCGATACCCCGGTCCGACAGGTAAGGCATCAATGAAAAATCTCCCATGCACAAGATTTGTACAGCTATTGGCGAATCATTAGCCTTTGTTTGTACAAACAAAGAGCCATATTCCCACTATTGGGTAATTGTAGTCGTTTAATGCTTTTATTTTACCATTAAACCCCGATTATCGTTGCATTAACTGATAATGTATTAATCCTGGCAAGTGAAACGAACTTTTAACAATTGAGGAGGGTAGTTAATGAATAAGGTGTTAACAATTGGAATTCTGTTCGTGCTGGCCGTCGCCACATTGGCGCCCGTCATCGCCGGCGCGTCGCTGGTGGGAACCGCTTTTGGTTTCCCGACGATCACACAGACTGGTACGACGACTGCGTTCAACAGGGACACGGCTGCCGCGACGGACACTGAGGCATTTGCCCTGTCGTTCCCGACGACCGGCGAGTCCATCTTCACGCCCCTGCCGGGTCTCCCGACCGGTGGCGCCTTCAACCTGGCGTTCCCGAGCATTGCGCAGACTGTAGCCCAGACAGAGGTTATGACGCACTGTGACTTCGCAACCACGACTGAGGAAGCAGCGTTCTCCTATCCGTTCGTCGGCGTAGGCGGGGCGTGCATACCGGGCTTCGGCTTCGGGTTCTAGACGCATTCCGAAAACAGGTAACCTTACCGTTGCAGGATGGGCGAGATTAACATCTCTCCATCCTCAAGCGTTAATTTTTTTTCCGCCTTTTTAGCTCTGCTGACAAATGTGTGGATTACTAATATAATAAAATTCTAAGACTTATACAATAGAGAGGCCTGTCATCATGATGAGCGTCACCAAAACACTGAAGCTGAACAGCACTTCCTTCGAGCCGGGAGGCTATATCCCGGAAAAGTTCACCTGCGACGGCGAGGACATCTCGCCGGAGATATCCTGGAGCGGGACGCCCGACGGAACGGAGACCTTCGCGCTGATCGTCGAGGACCCCGACGCCCCGGGCCGCGTCTTTACCCACTGGGTGGTCTACAACATTCCGAACACAGTCGGGGGTTTCGAGGAAGGCATGTCGGCGTTCGAGATCATTAAGACGGGCGCCTCGCAGGGCAAGAATGACATGGGCACTGTCGGCTATACCGGGCCATGTCCCCCGGCGGGAAAAGCGCACCGATACTTCTTCCGTCTCTTCGCACTGGACAATGTACTCGACCTGCCTTCCATGCTGTCCAGGAGCGTGGTGCTCGGGGCGATGAAAGGGCACGTGCTGGGCGAGAGCGAGATTATGGGCAAGTACAAGCGTGCATGAAGAAATGCCCTCTGTGCGCACGCGCGCGAGGCGGCGGCCAGATAGTCGGGAATGGCTGACCCCGGGCCCTGTCACCGGCCTGATGACTATTTATACCTGCAGTCATCAATAACCCTGACAGCAGGAAAGTGTCACAGATGGGCAAATGGCGAAGGCGATTGGACAGCATCGGGTTCCCGGTCGTATTAGTGATATGGGTGGTGTGCGGCGTCGTGCTCATATGCCAGTGGAAAGGCATGATACCCTGGTTCGACCAGACGGCCGAGGCACTGATAATGCTGATTACCTTTATCCCGCCGCTGCTGTTGGCCATGTATGTGGTCGCGGAAATCCTGAAAATGGTCCTGCAGCATCAAAAAACTTGACAACCGGCAAACCAGTCGTTATTTTCTTAATATTTGTCATTGATATTACTGTTATTATACTGAGCCGGCACTCAACACAGAGTATAGTCATTTGAAAAAGGTTATGTACGCTCGTGACCCTTTCGACACGAAGGCCACGAAGGCCACGAGGTACACGACGTACACTTTAAAAGAGGCTGCTATTGCCTCTTTCCATCGAAAACCTCGTGTACATTGTGGCCATTGTGGCCTTCGTGTCGAAAAGGTCACGAGCCTGAGCAAAAAGATTCAGGAACGACTATACTCTGTGTTAGGTGCTGGCTCAGCATTAACAAAATATTTTTTAGATTAGTGGTCTCTGGCAGCTTACTTCTTTACCAGTTCCGCGAACGCCTCGTCGATGTAAGGCATTACGTCCAGCCCTCTTTCCTTTGCCACGATCAGTCCGGCTACTTCCGGCGTCACGCAGCCGATCAGGTGTACCACCTTGTGTTTGATCAGGTCCTGTGCTTCGGCCTCGCTCATGCCGGAGTTCGTCAGCAGATCGACGATCCGTTCCAGCAGCGATTTCTTCTTAAAAATGTCGAAGCCCGGCCGGAATCCCGGGGGTATGATGACATTCCGGTAGTCAAAGGCCGGGGCTATCTTCCCCTTTTCTTCCCTCAGGAGCCCGGCCTTCAGGCCTTCGTCGATGACCTGCCTGCTCTCCTCCGGCGTCAGCCACTTCAGCTCCAGTGTCAGCGCGAAGGTGAACTCGGCAGGCGCCAGCCGGGCCTTGCCCCTGATCTTAAACGGTTGCGCGATTACGATCTTAAGCTCGTCCATGCCTGTACAATCCGATGATCAGCAGCCCCATGAGCGCCAGGATGACCTCAAAGCCCGGGATGATGTTCTTCCCCGGGCCGCCTGGCGGCCTGGGTCTGGACCATCTTCAGGGTTTCTGTCACGTTCCCGCCTGGCCACGACCACGTCCAGTTTGATCGTATCATAACCCGGGGCGCTGACAGAGATCGAATGTGCGCCCTCTAAAACTTCGATAGCGAAAGCCCCTGTCGCGTTAATGGTGACTGGCTGCCCATCCAGGGTGATATTGACCGTCTTCAGCAGGGCACCGGTCGCAGCGTCGATAATGGTGCCGCTGACGAAATACCGATCGTCGCCCGTGGTGACGTTCAAGTCAGCCCCGATTGCAGGATGCGACGGCACTGGCGTCGGCGTGATGCTTGCCGTCGGGCACGGTACCGGCGTCACCGTCACGTTCGACACCGGTACCGGGGTCGGCGAAGGTGAGGGTGTCGGCGAAGGTGTCGGCGTGGCAGTGGGATCAGGCGGCGGTGTTGGTGTCGCTATTGGGTGGTTTAACATGTCTCGGCCAATCGGGGAATCCCTGATGTTCAGGCCGGACGGCGCCGGATCGAGATAACGGAACGTGTAGCTGCCCGAGTCCGATACGCCCTGGTAATCTATGGTTGTATGCAGGTTCCTGTTGTTGTCCGCGTTAGCATAAACGTGAACCAGGTAGAGCTCGCTGTCTGTGGCCGGCGAAGTGCCCGACGCAATGTGCCTCTGGTCTACGAATCCCTTATTCATGCCAGGGTCGTAGGATACCCATTTCCCTTCGGCCGGGTAGTACACTTCGACCCATACGTGGAGTTCCTTCGGCCATGTGATCTGCAGCTGGTATATTGCGTTATCGTAGATGAATTCAGGGGTGGTTATAGGAGGGGTGTCTACGGTCAGGCCATGGACTATCCTGGCCTGGATACTCGCGCTCTGCAGTAGAGACATCATGAGGTTCGCCCGACTCACGCAATTGCCCGGGTCGTTGAGCCTGACGTGATTCATGATCAGGTCCACAGCCTCCGCTTCAGTGGTCGCTCCCGCCGTGACGCCGCCGGGGGATGTGAACGTATCGGTAAACGCGTATGGCCGGGGGTCGGCCGTGACTGTGTAGTCGAACGACGTCGTTATGGTAGCGGTGAACATGCTCCCCTGCAGGTCGCTCAGCAACCATTTGTATTGTGTGTAATGGATGCCGCCTGATGAGTCATGCATATCGGTGGCCGACGCGGGCGCCGGACTCACTGCCGGGGACTGCCATGCGACGGACTGTGAGAACCCGTCGTCGGCGAAGCTGCCGTAGACCGGCGAGTTGAACGTCACATACGCGTCTTGCGGCAGGTTGACCAGGTTGGTGATCGTGATCGTATCGGTGATCGTCGCATGGCCCTGCGAGCTTACCTGGCCGTCGACCACGATTGTCTCTGGAGCCCGCGGGCTGCGCGAAGAGAAAAATAGAAAAAAGGAGCATTGTGCCCATGACGGCAAGCCTGACCAGGGCGCATGTCCGCATTCCAGTCTGCTCTCCTATCCCTTGAAAGTTTTCAACTGTGTCTCGATCGTGTTGGCGATCTCTTCCGGCTGGGTCCTTCCCTGGCCTTTGACACAGGCCACCTGGATCATCAGGCCGTCGTCTACGTTGGCCCGTACCAGGAACACGTCGCCCTCAAGGGGCATCCGGTCGAAGTTCTTGTCCACATACGTATACCCGACAGTCACCCGGAAGTCCGTGGTGCCGGACGGCTGCAGCCCCTGCAGGACGCTGGCCAGATTCTTCGGGGTGAGCGGCAGGAAGTCGACCCTCCTTTCGGCAACTTCGACGGTGACGTCCCGGCGCGCCCGCACGTTGTCCACGTGCCGTTTCACGTCCGGGCCCTGGGTATCGAAGTCCACCGAGCCGGACTTGCCGTGGATGCTCGCCATCACCTTTATCAAATAGCGCATATCGGAATTATAGCCGTAGCTGCGCTCAAAATCGATATTAGGCGGAAAATGGTAGTAGATGCGTTCCATAAATGCACAATCCCCTGATGATTGATTGTTCAACCGTTGATCACGCATGCAGATATATTTTTTGCACCCCGGCGGTCTGCTCCGGCCGGAATATGCCCGTTCGCAGAACCTGTGCTTGTTCAACGAACGGGTGCCCGTTCGCAGAACCTGTGCTTGTTCAACGAACGGGTGCCCGTTCGCAGGACCTGTGCCACATTCAACGAACGGGTGCCCGTTCTGCGAACGGCTTGACGTCCATGCCGTTAATGTCACGGTCGTCTACGGCAAAATCCGCGAAAAAAACAGGTTGCATACTAGTACTTATATGATTATGAGACAATGGAGCCGGAACATGATTAAGATCGTAGAGCTGATGCCTGATAACGAGTTCACGGACATTGCGAACCTGAAGGACGCGTACCTGCACGGGATCAAGAATTATCTCTCGGATATGGGCTATGCGGTCACCCACGTCGACTACAGCGAACTGTACAGCTTCGAGCGGAAAATACTGGTGGATACCAACGCGCCGCCCGGGGTCATCGACCGGGTGCTCCGGGAGCAGAACAGCAAGCAGAAAAGCGCGATGGGCGTCCTGGTCGCGTGACATCAGCCGTCGGCTGCTTCCTGTGCCGATCAGCCGCAGGGCATCCTAACTCTTTTATATGATCATACCCATTATCCGTGCGGGTAAGAGAAGATGTTCGACCTCGGCGGCATTGCAATCATCATCATATTCATTTTCCTGATCGTCATAGCGCTGATCATGGCCTTGAAACTACTGAGCATGGACGAGGACCAGCTCATTGCGAAACAGGGCGGCCCGCTGACGCAGGCCACGCAGGAAACAAATTTTGTAGCATCTTTTCTCAGGCCAATCTACAACGACGGGCTGGACGAGCTGGAGAACGCTGTCGACTCCATAGGGAACGGCCTGGACTATTACGGCCATGAGGCCTACGTGAACGCCGGCGAGGAGTTCATCGCCGCAGGCCACAGCACCGATGCTGCCGTCCGTAAGTTCAGGGAAGTAATGTCCCTGGTGGAGGATACCGGCAACGATTACGCTAAAAAGTCGCTGGCCCACCTGGAAGAGTGCAAACGGTTACGGGAGATAGAGAAGGACCTGGAGAGCGCCTGCGATGCAATGCTGGAAAACCGGGCTGCAGATGCGCAGGCAGCCATGGGCCGGGCCGGGAATATCCGGGCTCTCGTCGATGCGTGGAAGAAAGAATAATCGATTTTCACTTTTCAGATAAGGCTTGCATTGCAGTATTGTTGTTTGTTCATGCGACTCCTGTCTCGCTCGCCAGGGGCGCCAAGGGCCAGGGGCGCCAAGAATGCTATGGGAATGTCATTGTTTTTAACTGTTGCACAGCCCTTCCGGCCGCTTGCTCGCGCATGCGTGATCAGCCCGGAGCGGCCTGTATCATTAGTCCGCATCGACTACTAAGGTATCCCGGTTCCGCCGCGCATTTCCATGTTGATCATGCCCTGCGCGATGACCTCATACTTGACCGACAGCACCGTGCCCGGCGGCGCCCTTTTGACCATGTCGGCCGTGAATGTCAGGTCCAGCATGATCTTCGGATGGGTGAGCTCGTACCGGGAGAGCTTTTCCGGGTACAGCATCTTTTCGGCGACTGCCGGTGACACGCTGAACATGGCCGCCAGCGCGGCGAACCCCGGCTGCTGGGCCAGCATGGTGACCAGGGCTTCCCCGGGCTTCACCTGTCCGGCGGGATACTGCGCAGCGAGGCTCTCGAAATATGGCGTCTGTCCCCAGCGGAGGAGCGCGTCCCGGATGAACAGCTCGTTCACGATCGCGTGGGAGTAGTTGGACAGCAGGAAGTTGTACACGTCCTCCGTGTCCCGGACGAACGAGAACACGTCCCGGTACCCGTCCAGCGTCCTGGGCAGCCGGTACAGAGAGACCTCGCCCTGCCCGGAGTTGACATCGAGTATGTCGCATGCCCTCCGCAGCGCCGCCTTGATCTCCTCGTGGTCGGTGAAACCGGACAGCGGGTCCTTGTGGATGTCGTGGACCGAGACGTAATCGGTCTGCGTCGCGAGGTACATGACGAGCCGGACCGCTTTCGATTTGTCATTAACATTTCCCGGGGCTTTCTCAGTAACGGCCATAGTAACTACTAAAAATGGGCTTCACAGGATATTATAGTTATTCTCGAAAAACGTTTACCTTGGCATCTTTTATTCTTCATGGTGTGGGGCCCGTGCTTGTTTCTCGTAAAAATGCAAAGTGATAAACACCTATTTCTTCCCTTTCTAATCGCGGTGCGACGCCCGTGCTTGCTTCTTGTTAATATGACCTATTGACCTATATCCCATACTTCCTATACTTCCAATATTAATCGCGGTGCTAATATGACGTATTGACTATCCCGTGCTTGCTTCCATTGTTAATCGCGGTGCGACGCCCGTGCTTGCTTCTTGACCTATATCCCATACTTCCTATACTTCCAATATTAATCGCGGTGCGACGCCCGTGCTTGCTTCGCCGCACGTGCTACTACGGGTTTTTCCGGTGTTCCGGTGTCGGGCGACGGGCTCGCACCTTCGTCGGCCCAACGCGCCTTCGGCGGCGTCGAGCCTCCTTTGCAAGCCCTGAAAAACGCGCCTATCGGCAGCGTTTTTCACACCCGCCACCTCCACACCCCTCGCACCGCTTCGCGTGCGAAGGGGCAAGCCGAAAAAACCCTCCGCCTTCCGCGGAGAAGCACCGGCTACCCATACCAACAATAGAACAGGCAGCGAGCCAATCACTGAGTCTTGGTACGCGTTGCATATGCTGCTTCGCGGTCCGCGGAGGGTTTTTCTGGCCGAAGGCCCCTCGCACGCGCAGCTGTGCGAGGGGTGCGGAGGCGGCCGGGCAATGAACGCTGCCGAAGGCGCGTTGCTTAGCGCTTGCGAAGGGACTCGACCTGGCGCAGCCGAGCGAAGCGAGGCGCAGCCAGGGGTCGTGTCTCCGGGGGTGCGAGCGCGGCCCGGACGGCGCAGCACCGGAAAAACCCGGAGTAGCCCATGCGACGAAGTAAGCATGGGCGTCGCACCGCGATTAATATTGGATTGACCATATCATGCTCTATTGATCTCTGATATTGTAAGAACGCGGCCCGGACGGCGGAGCACTCGACGGATGAAAAAGGGTATTTTCAAGTAGAGGTGATGAAAAATAGCTATGTCTAAACTCCATTTATATGGTTTATTACATTTATCGTTAGATCGGCATGCGTCGGCTTCATTTTATTAAATTTTTCATGAGACCGGAAAAACCCGTAGTAGCCCATGCAGCATCAGCCGGCATGGGCGTCGCACCGTGATTATTTTTGGATTGACCATATCATGCTGTTTAAGAAATCTTTAGTATTGCAAGAACGCGGCCGGGACGGCGGAGTATCTGAAAGACCAGGGGTAGCATCCCATGAAAAATTTTTTGTTTATGCAGCCAATACATGCGAGATTCATATCAAAGCAGCTGACCATATAGGATTTATAATACCCGTTCCAATTAATGTACAAATGGCGCGCTTTACCGTTATCGTCTCGACCATGGACTTCGCCAGCGTCAACATCCGGGACTGCCTGTTCCGGCTGGCTTTCTGGGAGAAGGTCCACGGGGAGGGTAAGTTCCGTATCTGGCGACACGGTGAGTTCGAGCTGGCCGAGATCGACGACTACCACGTCTTCCAGGACGGCATAGACCGCGCGCTGGAAGCGGTCGGGCACAAGCCGGAGAGGCTCATTTTCGCGTCCAAGCACCGGAGCAAGGACGGCCGGAAGACGCTCACAGTGCATCATACGGGCAATTTCGGGGAGGGCAAGTTCGGCGGCCGGCCGAAGGAGCTCGCGACCGCCGCGCCACGGATTGCGCTGTCGCTGCTGAAGAGCCTGAAGGCATCGGTCACTTCTTATGCGGTCTCTTATGAGGCGACGCACCATGGGCCGTCGGATATCCTGATACCTTCCGTGTACGTCGAAATAGGCAGCACGGAGGTCGAATGGCGTGATCAGGCGGCAGGGGAGCTGGTGGCCAGGGCCATCCTGAAAGTCAGGGAGGACCCGGACGCGGAAGTCTATATCGGCATAGGCGGCAACCACTATGCGCCGCGGGAGACGGCGCTGGCCCTGGACGCGAACGTCGCCTTCGGGCATATCGTGGCCGACCATAACATTCAGCTGCTCGACGAACCGCTTCTTCGGATGGCCTTCGAACGGTCGGGCACAAAACTGGCATACGTCGACCGTAAGTCTATCCCGGGCGAGCAGCGGAAGCGCGTCGAAGATATGCTGGCATCGCTGGGCTGCGAGACCCACACTGAGTCTTACATCCGTGACGTGGCGCTCAACCCGGTGCTGAAGTGCCAGCGGCTCTGGGACCTTATGGCGGCACGCGGGCTATCCCGGCCTCAGGTCACTAAAAGCTTCCGTGCCATGCTGCCTGAATGCGGGCCGCACCGCTGTACTGCCTGCTCCTTCGGGGCCATGGTGGAGGTCGACGGGAAACTGCTGGCGATGGCCTGCAAGGTCGACCGGGCGGCAGCCGTGAGCCTGTTCGGCGAGGAGCCGGTCATCTACTTCCTGGACGCCTCTGGCTGTCCGTCGCCGCAGTTCGCCGGGCTGGATGCAAAGGCGTTGACGGAGACGTTCCAGCGGCTGACGCACGGCCTCATCGAGATACTGCGGAAAAAGTTCGAGGTCAAATACGACCCGCGGGAAGAGATGCTGTACGTGATCGAGCGCAGGTTCGACCCGCAGAAGGCAAAATCGCTCGGCGTCACAGAAGGCCCGGAGTTCGGGCGGCTGGCTCGCGGCGAGACGGTCATCATAAAGGGCGCTGAAATCACGTCCAGAATGGTTTTTTCCGAAAGCACGACACGAATAAAATTAAATAACTATAGTTATAACTACATTAGTGGTACAGGGGATGGGGCAATGGAACCCAGTATATTTAACACTACAGTTAAAACGGCAAGAGTTCTCGATAACAAAGGCGAGATCATCGACAGCGAGGAAGCAAAGGCCAGCATCATCGACGCCGAAGGGCCGGCTGCCGAGCCTGCCGACGTAGGCGACACCGACGAAGACATCATGCGGGTCATGCAGGAGCTGAAGACCAACGTGCTTGTCGTCGGCTGCGGCGGAGGCGGCTCCAACACAGTCGGGCGCATGGCGCTCGAGGGCATCACGGGCGCCCGGCTGTACGCGATGAACACGGACGCGCAGCACCTGCTGCACACCAAGGCCGACAAGAAGTTCCTCATCGGCAAAAAGCTGACGAAAGGCTTTGGCGCCGGCAGCCTGCCCGAGATGGGCGAGGGCGCGGCGAAGGAGAGCCTCAACGAGATCAAGGCGGCAATGAGCACCGCCGACATGGTATTCATCACCTGCGGCCTCGGCGGCGGTACGGGCACCGGCTCGGCCCCGGTCGTGGCACAGACCGCAAAAGAAAAGGGCGCGCTGACCATCGCGGTCGTCACCACCCCGTTCAAGGTGGAAGGCGCCGTGCGCAGGCGGAACGCAGAATGGGGCCTGGCGAAGCTCCGCGAATGCGCGGATACGGTCATCGTGGTCCCGAACGACAAGCTCCTGGAAGTCGTCCCGGACCTGCCGCTGCAGAAGGCGTTCAAGGTCTCGGACGAGGTGCTGGCCCACGCGGTCAAAGGGATCACGGAACTGGTCACCAAGCCCGGGCTTGTCAACCTCGACTTCGCGGACATCCGGACGGTGATGTCGAACGGCGGCGTGGCGATGATCGGGCTCGGCGAGGGCAAAGGCGAAAGCGGGGCCATCGAGTCGGTCAAGGCGGCGCTGGACAGCCCGCTGCTCGACGTGAGCATCGCGGGAGCGAAGGCGGCCATCGTCAACGTGACCGGCGGCAGCAACATGAGCATCAGCGAGGCGGAGAGCGTGGTCGAGCATGTCTACAACTCCATCGACCCGGACGCGAGGCTGATCTGGGGCGCGCACATCGACCCCGACCTGGAGGACGCCATCAGGACGATGGTGATCATCACCGGCGTATCATCGCCGCAGATATTAGGGAAAGAAGACCCTGTGCCGCAGGAGCACAGGCAGGTAAAGGCGCAGAAGTTCGGCATAGACTTCATTTCGTGAACTCTATGCCCGAAAACTTTATCAGCATGTACATGCTTAACTGAAGCGTCTTTTCTTGATATTCATTTGAAGGACGGAGATTTACTGTGGCAGAGAAGGCAAACGCAAGCGGAATATCACTTGACAGATTAACAAACGGTATCAAGCAGTACATACGGATCCTGCAGCTGACCCGAAAGCCGAGCAACGAGGAGTTCCTGACGATCTCCAAGGTCGCAGGCGCAGGCATTCTGCTGATCGGCATCATCGGGTTCGTGATCTATCTCATCATGGTGCCGTTACTGAAGATGTTCTTGCCTTGACAGGGGAAATGTAATGGCAGAAGAAGCAGTGCAGACAATGCAGGAAACGCCGAAGTCCGCTATCTTCGCCGTGAAGACCACGGCGAACCAGGAGCGGTCGGTGGCAAACATGATCTCAATGGTCACGCGTAAGGAACAGCTCGACATCCGTTCCGTGCTCGTCCCCGAAGAGCTGAAGGGTTACGTGCTGGTCGAGTCCCCCATGCTGGAGATCGTCGAGCAGGCGATCACCAACATCCCCCACGCGAAGGCCGTCGTACGCGGCGCTTCGTCCGTCGCCGAGGTCCAGCATTTCCTGGCGCCCAAGCCCACGGTCACGGGCATCTCGGAAGGAGACATCGTCGAGCTTACCGCCGGGCCGTTCAAGGGCGAGAAAGCCCGGGTCAAGCGGATCGACGCGGCCAAGGAAGAGATCACCGTCGAGCTTTCGGAAGCGATGGTGCCCATCCCTGTGACCGTGCGTGGCGACATCGTCCGCGTGCTGAGCAAGGAAGAGCGCGGCTCGACAAAGTAATCATTTTTTATTTTCTTTTACCCTGTAGCGAACGCTATACTAAGACATGCCATGACCGGCTTCCGCTCACGCGCGCGTGCGCGAACAGGCCACGGGCTTGAATACCGGGAACCCCGGCTGTGTCATGCTGTCTTTGCCTCGGCCGGATTATTGCCGGGACAAGTCAGGGCATGCGCGGAAAAATCGGGGGCGCTCCGGGCATGTCAGGCAAGCCGCGTACAGTAACGTTTAAATATTATCTCTGTATTATGCAGTACTACAATTCCAGGTGAATAACCATGGCAGATGTAGTTGAAGTACTGGTTCCTGGAGGGAGAGCGAACCCCGGCCCACCGTTGGGCCCGGCGCTTGGTCCTCTCGGGATCAACATTAAGAAGGTGGTTGACGAGATCAACGCCAAGACCAAGGACTATAATGGAATGACGGTCCCGGTCAAGGTTATCGTCGGCCCAAACAAGACGTTCACGGTAGAAGTCGGAACGCCGCCAACATCTGCATTAGTGCTCGCGGAATTGAAGATCGAGAAGGGGTCCGGCACACCCAATACGAACTTTGTCGGAGACCTCAGCATCGATCAGGCTATCAGAGTTGCCCGCCAGAAGAAGGGCGCCATGCTCAGCTACAACCTGAAGAACGCCGTAAAGGAAGTTGTCGGGACGTGCGTGAGCTTAGGTGTCACCGTCGAGGGCAAGAAGCCGAAAGAGATTTTCGCGGATATCAATGCAGGAACATACGACGATAAACTGTCGCAGCCGTACTAAAGATCATAGCTTTATACAGGTTCTGCATCCGACATTTTAGTCTGTCGTAGGAGACCGTTAAGGTCGTGGACTACGGAGGTATTAAATGGCAAGAAAAGAAACGGTTGAGGCTGTCAGGCAAGCACTGGCAGGTAAACCTAAAAGAAACTTTTCAGAGAGCGTTGATCTTGCTATAAACCTTAAGAACATCGATCTGAGCCAGCCGAAAAACCGTGTGGACGAGGACATCATCCTCCCGAGCGGCATGGGCAAGCCCGTCAAGGTTGCCGTGTTCGCCAAGGGTGAAGTCGCGGTCAACGCGGAAAAGGCAGGCGCAGACTACGTGTTCCCGCCCGAGGAGATAGATAAGCTCGGAGCGGATAAGCCGCGGGCCAAGAAGCTCGCGGGCGAGGTCAATTTCTTCATCGCTGAAACAGCCTACATGCCTACGATCGGTAAGAGGCTCGGCCAGGTGCTCGGTCCGCGGGGTAAGATGCCCGCGCCGCTGCCGCCCCAGGCCGATGTCACCACACTGATCGCCAGGCAGAAGAAGTCGATTAAGGTCCGGTCCAAGGACAGGATGACGTTCCATGCCCACGTGGGCTCGGAAACGATGACCCCCGAGGATATAGCGGAGAACATCGACGCAATCATCAAGAGGCTTGAGACGAAGCTCGAGAAGGGCAAGTTCAACATCGGCTCGATCTATGTGAAGACAACAATGGGCCCGGCCGTCAGGGTGATGTAACCATGGAGACCGAAACCCAGGTTCATCACAGCGTCCACATTCCCCAGTGGAAGAAGGACGAGATCAATAAGATCGTCGACGGCATCCACAAGCACAAGACATCGGGCATCGTAGACGTGCACGGCGTCCCCGCCGACTCGCTGCAGAAGATGCGGCAGAGCCTGCGCGGCAAGGTCGAGATGCGGATGACCCGCAACACGCTGGCCACCCTCGCACTCGAGTCGATCCCGCAGGACGAGAAGGCGCATGAGCTGTCGAAGTTCGTGGAAGGCCAGATGGTCATGGTCTACACGGACATGAACGCGTTCAAGCTGTACAAGCTCTTAGAGTCGACCAAGTCCAAGAGGACTGCCAAGGGCGGCGATATCGCGCCAGGCGATATAGTCGTACCAAAGGGATCCACCTCGTTCAAGCCCGGCCCACTCGTGGGCGAGCTACAGCAGGTCGGCATTCCGGCAGGCATCGAGGGCGGTAAGGTCGTCATCAAGGACACGAAGACCGTCGTCAGGAAGGGCGAGAAGATCTCCGCCAAGCTCGCGGAGATGCTTACGAGGCTCGAGATCACGCCGATGGACGTCGGCCTGAACCTGAAGGCAGTCGTCGAAGGCCACACGATGTACATGCCCGAAGACCTGGCTATGGACGAGGTGCAGCTTACGGCCAACTTCGCCCTGGCATACAGACAGGCAATGGGCCTCAGCTTAGAGGCAGGCATCGCGAACAAGGACACGATCGAGCCGCTCATACAGAAGGCGGTCAGGGAGTCCAAGGCACTCGCGGTCAACGCACCCATCTTCGAGAAGGAAGTCATGGACCTGATCCTGTCGAAGGCTGAGATGGAGATGCTGGCGGTTTCCCGGGAAATCGCAGGCAAAGAGAACGCATTAGACGAAGAGCTAAAAGCAAAGGTAAAATAACAATAACTGAGGTGTTTACAAATGGAATACGTATACGCAGCACTTTTATTACACAAGGCTGGAAAGCCTGTGGATGAGAACGGTGTCACGTCCGTCCTGAAGGCGGCCGGCGTGACCGTGAACGACGCACGTGTAAAGGCACTCGTTGCAGCCCTCGAGGGCGTCAACATCGACGACGCCATCGCCAAGGCAGCTATCGTGGCAGCCCCGGTTGCTGCAGCAGCAGCCCCCGCGGCAGCAGCGGCCGCAGCAGAGGCCCCGAAGGACGAGAAGAAGAAGGAAGAGGAAGAGGCTACCGGCATGGAAGGCCTCGGCGCCCTCTTCGGCTAAAACAGCCGAACCCTTCTTTTTTCCTTTTTTTATTTTTCTCGCTTTGCATAGCCATTACTGTGTATTCTGTAAAGGCTTGCCTGCACTCAACACTACGTACACGACGTACACGACGTACACAACGTTCAATATCAAGGCTACGCTTGCCATTTTCCTATAAACGTCGTGTACGTTGTGTACGTAGTGTTTGGTGCCGGCTTAGCATATACTACGATAACTATACTATGAGCTAGCGCCAGGCAGTTACTGAGATTTTTTACTACCAATAGTCCGGTTTTCCGTTATTATTTTGGCATTTGCTTTATAGCTCGTACAGCGACCTTATTGTCCCGGCGGTTGCCACGAGAAAGCTTATAAATTTATCGCCTAATAACTATACATGAAATAATATCTTACTGATATTATTCATGAATGGGCGAAATCATAAACGGCGAGGTGAATCTCATGACTTTAGAACTGGTGAAAACTGGTATCAGTGGCCTTGATCAGTTACTTAGCGGAGGCTTCATCAAAGGCTCGACCGTGCTGGTATCCGGCAACTACGGGGCAGGAAAGACCCTGATGGCCCTGGAGTACGCGTTTTACCAGGCCAGCCGGGGCGAGCGGGTGCTCTACGTGAGCACGAGCGAGCCTGTGTTCAAGGTCAGGCAGTTCGCCAGCAACCTCAACTTTTACGATGATTCCCTGGTGCACACCGGATACCGTGACTTCGCTGAGAAGGGTGATGCCCGGCGGGCCGGCTCTATCGAGTTCATCGAGTCCTCCATGGGCATCATCACCGGCCTGCATTTCACCGACGAGAGCTCGCTGATGGAAGAAATCCGCAACATGGTCGAGGGCAAGGGCATCCAGCACCTTATCATCGATCCGATCACCACCATTACGATGCTGTATGACAGCGAGACCGCCATGCGTAAGGACATCCTGCTCATGGGCGCATGGCTGACGAGGCTGGGCTGTACCGTGCTGCTGACTGCTGAAGCCTCGGATTCGCGGCTGCTGGACGTGGAGAAGTACCTTGCCGACTGTGTGATCGACCTCGACTCGCACATGCACGAACACGAGCGAGAGTTCAACATTGCCGTGCAGAAGCTGCGGGGCAACCGGCAGCACATGTCGAGTCAGCTATATACGCTGGGCCGGGACGGCCTGACAGTCGTCCATGACCTGTCGATGCGGCAGATGTCGGATACATCGCCGTCTACAATGACTGGCATACCGGACTTCGACCGCATCGTCCGGATGGACTACGGGACGTCCTGGGTGCTTGCCGTCGACGACCGGGCTGACTATATGCCCGTGGTAGAATCGATCATCAGCAATGCGTTCAACGTGGGTGACGGTGTCGTGTATGCGCCCCCTGCGAGGCAGTCTTTCCAGGCCCTCGGGGGAGGGCTCAGGAAGTACGGCGCCGATCTCGACAGAGAATGCGCAGAGGGTAACATGTTCCTTGTGGACCATTACATGAGGCGGATACCGGAGAGCCTCCGGAACGGCGTCGTGGAGAATTATCCGGAGGTCGAAGACATAGTCATCTTTTCCGGTCGGCCGCATACGGAGCGTCGCTGGCGAATACTCTCGGACCTGAACGGAGAGCGCTGCTCTCACGATGCCGACACGCTGCGCATGAGGTTCACCGCCGGGCAGTCGAGAGCGCGGGAGCGCGGCGACCTGTACCTGTCCTGTGGCAACTTCGGCGAGCTCGATCCCGGGCTGGCCGGGTTCATACGGCAGGCCTGTGACGGCCTCATAGAAATGTACGTCAAAGGCAGGTACCAGTTCATGAGAGTCTCCAAATCGCCGGACGGCTCAGTGTCAGGCGAGTACATCATGGTGCCGTCGGACACCAAACCATTCCTCCGGCTGGTACAGAAATAGCTATGGCGGTGTCGTCTCGTGCACGCGCGAGCGCCTGCCTGTCCCGTGACATGCGTGTTCATCGTCCGGCTCTTCTGCTGCGGCATCATTGCGGCAACGACTATTTAAATCAGCCGCGATATATTAAAACCAGAACTTACGGAGTAACCTTATGATCTTAGTCACCGGATGCAACCCGTTGAGCACCAGAATCGTCGACTCCATGACCGCTAGAGATGGCCCGGGGCGCGTGCGACCACACCTGCCCGGACATACCCAGGGGTTACCAGACCTACGACGCCATGAGCGCGGAGAGTATCTCAGGCATCGTGAATGAGATTCACCCTTCGGTGCTTGTGCTGGCCGAGGAGGCCAGTGACGTCGAGTACTGTGAACAGCACCGCATGGACGCCATGCAGTTCAACACGCGGTCCGTGCGTTTCTTCGCCGACGCTGCCCCGAAAGCAGGATCACGCGTCGTCTACAGGTCGACGCCCTTTGTTTTCGACGGGCGGAAACCGGGCGGCCTCTACACCGAGACCGACAAGGTCAACCCGATCAACGTCTACGGCGAGACGAAGCTGATGGGCGAGGTGCACGTCGACAAGGTGAGGGAGTTCCTGATCGTCCGGGTAGGCGAGCTTTACGGCAGTTACCCGGAGAATTTTGTCAGCCATGTCTACGACCAGATCAAGACCGGCCAGAAGGTCGAACTTGCGAGGGACATGTACTTCTCGCCCATCCTGATCGACGACGCGGTCAACGCCATAAAAACGCTTGTAACGTAATCGGATGAACGGCTGGTATAACATAGCCGGGCCGGAGCGTGTCAGCCACTATGAGTTCGGCAAAAAAATCGCTGCCGTATTCGGGCTGGACGAAGATCTGCTCGTGCCGGTGAGCGCCGCCAATCTCGGGATGACGGTGCGTATGCCCATGGATACGTCCCTCGATATCACGAAGCTGAGCACGCTGGTGAAAGTGCATGGCATCGACCAGGGGCTCTTCGCCATGAGAGCTAACATGGAAAATAAGTAATCATTGACCGGGGAATGATGGACTACGGGCTACCGCTGTGTCCATTAGCTGTCCCGCACTCAATGTGCTAATAAAAAAGTCTTGCACAGGCACAGCGGACACGGATTGCAGTCCGTGCCCCTGTGTCGATCGCAGCTTAGTGCTTGTGCTTGTGCTCGATTTCGCCTATCTTCTTTTCGGCCTTGCCGGCCATCTGTTCCGCCTTGCCCCTGGCTTCCATGCCGGGCTTATTCATGGCCTTGCCGGCTTCTTCTTTCAATTTGCCTTTAACTTCCTTACCGGTACCCTTTACCTCTTTCTTAATGTCACCCACGACTATCACCCGGAAAAACGTACTCCGCGGACATATAAAATGATTGACAAAATAATGAGCATAAAGCTCACAAAGGACACAAAGGGCATAGCAGAACCATCATGAAATGAAAAAGAAATCAGGGCACAGTGGTCACGGCATGTTTCAACCGTGCACTCTGTGCCCGCTGTTTTTTTAAAGCTGGAACGGTGTGACCAGCTTGTAGTTTAAGGTGGTGCTGACCTTCGTGCCGTCGATCTTAAGCGTGTATGCTCCCGCTGGCGCAGGCGCGTAGTTCAGGTGCTGGTACGATGACGTCCAGCTCTCCTTGATGGTATTGCCGTCGGCCACCTTGCTGCCGTCAGGGCCGTACAGGCTCATCGTCGGCATGGTGAACGACCAGCCGCAGGTGAGCCGTGCGTTGACGCTGCCCGTTTGGCCGGGGTTGACGTTCATGCTGACCGTCTGGCCCCTGCCTAGCGTGCCCGTCTTCGCATAGGCCGCCTGTACCGGTCTGGTGCTCTCGCCTGTGAAGGTCACCGGCCGGAATGCCGTCTTTGCCTGCACCTTGATCAGGTAGTAGCCTGCGGCAGGCGCATTGTATGTGACGGTCTCCGAAGTCGTGGAGCGCTGCTCCGATTTCGCGACCAGGGCGCCGCTCGGGTCGTACATGTACAGGTTCAGGTCATTGGTCGTGCCTGTCCATGAGACCTTCACGGAGACTGGCCCGGCCTGTGCAGGTACCGCGTACTCGTAGAACTCGCCGTTGCTGGCGACGCTGCCCGTGAAAGCGTTACCGCCCGGTATCGGCGTGGGCGTCGGGTTCGGTCCCGGCGTCGGCGTCGCGGTCGGCTTTGGCGTTACGGTCGGCTTCGGGGTGGGCGTCGGCGTGGGCGTTGCCGCCCCGGCCACGTTCACCTTATAGGTCTTCGACGCGCTCACCGAGTGGTCGGATTCCGAAGTTGCCGTCAGGGTTATCGTATATGTGCCTGCAGTCGCCGATGCCGCCGGTGTTATCGCCAGGCTCATGCTGGCCGCGGAGTTCGGCTCGAGGCTGCCGCCGTTGTACCCGTTGAGGGCCCACCAGGCATCGGGGATGCCGGTGACCGTCATCGTGTACGCGTCAGTGGCGCCGCCTGTGTTGGAGATCATGGCGCCCTGGGTCACGGTCGTGCCCGGCTGCACCTGGAACTTCTCGATCGAGGTGCTGATCTGGTTGTTGTACCTTGCGAACAGGTTCATCAGGCTGACCGCGTAGCCACCGGGCTGCGGGGTCGGCGTGGGTGTCGGGTCGTTCGGGTTGGGTGTCGGCGTGGGCGTCGGAACAGGCGTCGGCGTGGTGCTCCGGGAGCTTGCCGCTCAACACATAGTCCAGCGCGACTTTCGTCTGCACGCGGCCGTAGCCGTAGTTGTTGTTCGGGACGCTGCCGCCGAGCGGCTTGGCCGTCTTTGTCAGCGCGTCTTTGACCTGCGCGGGGGTCATGTCAGGCTTGGCCTGCAGGATCAGCGCCACGGCGCCCGAGGTCATCGGGGTGGCCATGGACGTGCCGCTGAGGGCCGTGTAGTACTGGTCCACTGCCTTGCCCTGGCTGGTGCCGGTCGCTCTTGCCGCGACCAGGCCTACGCCCATGTTGCTGACGTCAGGCTTGACGCTGCCGTCACGGTTCGGGCCTCTCGAGCTGAACGAGGCGATCGCGTCGTTCCGGTCGACGGCTCCGACGGTGATCGCGTTGACGTCGTCGCCCGGACAGGCGATGGTCTTCGCGCCCGAGCCGCTGTTGCCGGCCGCGATGACACAGACTACGCCTGCTTTTATGGCGTTATCGATTGCGGTGTCGCTGGCCTGAGAGTGTGTGCTGCTGCCCAGCGACATGGAGATGACATCGGCGCCGTTATTGACGGCCCACTCGATGCCCTTGATGATGTTTGTCGTACTTCCAGAGCCGTCCTTGCCCAGCACTTTGATACCAATGATGCTGGCTTCGGGGGCGACGCCTTTGTACTTGCCGCTCGAAGCGGCGCCAGTGCCCGCGATAGTGCTGGACACGTGGGTGCCGTGGCCATGGTCGTCGTACGGCGTGGTCTTGCCGTTCACGTAGTCGACCCAGCCGACCACCTTGTTGCCGTTCAGGTCGGCGTGGCTTCCATCGACGCCTGTGTCGATGACGGCCACTTTGATGCCCTTGCCGGTATAGCCGGATGCCCAGACCTGGTCGCCGCCGATCTGCGGTACGGCCTTGTCGAGCAGGGCGTGGACTTCCTGGTCCTTTTCGACGTACTTGACGCCGGACATGGCTTTGAGCTCGTCAACCCTGTTGTCGGGCATAGTGATCGCCATTCCGTCGATCACGCTATACCTGTAGATGATCTTGCCATTGTAAGAGTTGACCAAGCTCGTGATGCCGTCGGCTGCCCTGGCGGCGGCGCCGGAGTCGTTGAAGGCTACGATATAGGTCGAGTAGCCGGATGAGCTTGCAACTGACTGGTCCTTTTGGGGCGGGACCGCGGCGAACACAGCGATCGTGCTTGATAACAGCATGATCACTACGAGTGCGATTCCCAGCACAGTTTTTGTTTTTATGATATTCCCTCCAGATAGTTCAGCCGTTGCCAGTAGACCTGAAGCAACGTATTATCGAACGATTGCAAGTGATACTATATGAACTTTATCCTTCTACTGAAAAATTTTGTAATTTATTGGTCATTTTATTACACAATTTTTACATACGGCCGCTTCCCGGCTTTACCCGGGCAGTACGGTCTTTTCGATACCTGCAATCTCGATAGTTCTGCCTTGTATGACCAGTTAAGGCAATTATTAACGTCATAGCCCATTTATGGTGGCTATACGTGGTATTGCTTAACTTCAGGGAATAAATAATTAAATACTTTGTCTAAAATGGCTAAATTTCTGTTATTTACCGTAACGGAAAGAAATTATCGTTCGATATGCACTAATGGCCATATTTTGCTTTATATCGTTAAATTGCATTCGATGGTACACTTTTCTATTGAAATGTAATACCAAGCGCTGCGTTCCCATGATTTTGAAACCACCTTACTGCAGCTGCTTATTCGTTAGTAATTAGTAACCTGGAACAACCCCTTGCACCAAACTGCTTAAATAATTAAAAAGCGCATACTAAGCTTGGGATTTGGATTGGATCAATTGACAGTAATCAATTTGATCGACATTCGCTAGAACGCTGAGCACTGCCTTTATGTACGGCGGAATGACCGCTCAGCTTTAGCCAGCCTTTCCTGTCGGGGCTGCGACTTCAGCCCGGTAACATCGTCCAGAATCTAACCAGGACGGCCCGTAACTACACGTGACTGAAATGTAAAATGCGGCTTTGCGAGCGCCTGTGCGCATCACTGCGCAGACTGAGACAATAAACGGTGCTCTCTGGAAGCCATTGACAAAAAACATACCAAAAAATATGGGGATGGGATTTAACATGCAATCGATCGTGCAAGAAGCACTGAAATACACTGAAATGGAACGTGAGTACAGGAACGAGAAGGGGGACAACACCGCGGGCGCTGATTTCGAGGACTTCGGGCTCCCCCAGATCAAGATCGTAGGGTGCGGCGGC
Source organism: uncultured Methanocellaceae archaeon (assembly GCA_963769045.1). GTDB lineage: Archaea > Halobacteriota > Methanocellia > Methanocellales > Methanocellaceae > Methanocella_A. The sequence goes on along the minus strand of CAVYKK010000021.1, from coordinate 71,421 downwards.
GCAGGTAACAACACCATCAACCGTCTATACAACATTGGTGTCGACGGCGCCGAGACTATTGCAGTCAACACCGATAAGCAGCACCTCGACGTGATCAAGGCTGACAAGAAGATCCTGGTGGGCAAATCCCTGACCAGGGGACTGGGCGCAGGCGGTTTCCCCGAGATAGGAAAGCGCGCTGCCGAGCTGGCAAGAAGCACGTTACAGGAAGTCCTGAAGGACGCAGACCTGGTATTCATTACGGCAGGCATGGGTGGCGGAACGGGCACCGGAACGGCACCGATCGTCGCACAGGTCGCCAAGGAACAGGGCGCCATCGTCGTAGGCATGGTCTCCACGCCGTTCAAGGTTGAACGCGCCAGGATGGTCAAGGCCGAAGAAGGCATTGCAGACTTAAGAGCCGCCGCCGACACGGTCATCGTGCTGGACAACAACAGGCTGCTCGAAATGGTGCCGAACCTCCCGCTGGAGCAGGCGTTCTCCGTCATGGACCAGCTGATTTCCGAGACTGTCAAGGGCATATCCGAGACGATCACCCGGCCGTCGCTCATTAACCTCGATTTCGCCGATGTTAAAGCGATCATGAATGCCGGCGGCATTGCCGTAATGCTCGTGGGCGAGACCAAGAGCCAGGAAAAGACCGACAGCGTCGTAAGAGCTGCCCTGAACCACCCGCTGCTCGATGTAGACTACCGGGGCGCCACCGGCGCGCTGGTACACATCACCGGCGGCCCGGACCTGACACTGCGCGAGGCGGAAAACATCGCCGAGTCGCTTACCTACGAGATGGATTCGCACGCGAACGTCATATGGGGCGCCAGGATCCAGAAGGACTACGAGGGCAAGGTCAGAGTGCTCGCCATCATGACAGGCATACAGTCGCCACAGGTCATGGGCAAGACCGGCCAGAAATCCGCGGCAATGGACGACGCCGTAGACTATACCGGCGGCAGGTTCCCTGCGAAGAAGGGAAAGGCTGCATCGTCTATCATTGACGTGATCAAGTGAGGGGCGTGCCGGTCGACGGCCGCCCAATATTCTTTTTTTAGACTTATTCTTTTCCGCTCAAATCGCTGCCAAACGCTATACTGTCTTCTGTCGTAAATTCTCTCATGGCCATTGTGCAGGACGAGAGCGAACGCAACCTGGACCGCTGGCTCGACTCCTTCCGGGGGGCCGGCATCAGGCTCGCGGCCCTGGCGGTCGTGCGAAAAGGCGACTGTAACGTCGAGGAGGCGGCCGTCAACATCAGCGAGTACACTGCCGGCATGATGACGGTCGACGAGCCCCGCCTGGCCGAAGTGATGCAGTCGCTCGAGGGCAGCGGCTACATCGAGCGTCGTGAGGGCCGGTATACGATCACGCCGGCCGGCAAGCGGTACATGTACGTGATGCTGAAACAGTGGAACCGGTATGTCGATGCCATGAACAATCTCTGGGGCTGTTACTATGGCACTTAGAGGTTGCAGAGGTTTCTAGAGGTCACAGAGCTCAGCACAGAGGTCACAGAGGCCACGGAGGTATTCACAGAGGTTTGTTTAACAATCGGGCTCATATAGCCGTTTTTTTAATATCCTCTGTGTCGTCCTCTGTGCCCTCTGTGACCTCTGTGCTGAGCTCTGTGACCTCTTATAACCTCGGTGACCTCTCAGGCATGACAAATAAAAGAACAACAAGCTTATAAGAGTTGATTACGCTATAAACATTTATTATGTCATTTCTCGGTGGGGATAAGGTGGAATTAAACCCGAAATACATCGGGAAGCTCATTGAGACGCGGCTTTATGCAATTAACGAAAAAAAGCATCATGATGGCGTCATCCTGACTTTCTACTGCCCTAAGTGCAGCCATAATAACACGGTAATGAAGCCGCTTATCTTCCATAACCTCACCATGGACTCGTTCATGCAGGCGGTTTCGGGCTACCGGCTGGAGACACACACGTGCGTGTGCGGGGCACGGCTGTCGTCGAACAACATTATCATCGCCTTATACAGTCACTATTTCCCCGAGACGATGCTTGACTTCCAGGCGGAGGTCACCGCGGGCAGCGAGTTTGTCAGCTTCTACCGCATGGACACGGCCGGGGAGCGAGCGCTCATCCGGGGCACGCCGGATTTCCCGTTCATGTATGAGACCTTCGGCCGGGTGATGAGTGCCCGGGAGGTCTGGAAGTACGGGATCACCACGGCGCTGCAGACCCGGAACATCCAATTGTTCAACGTGGAGAAAGGCTACGTCATCGTTGCCATTCCCGGCAACAGCCCCCATGCGCGGGTCAACATGCGTGAAATCGTCGGCCCGTACTGGCCGGGCGATGCCGCCCTTGTGTTCCGGCTCTCTGACTTTAACAAGGACGAGTCGCCCTACGAGGATGCTTATACCATCTGGATGCCGGAGTTCAGTGCCGACATAGCCTCAGGACGAATTGACGCGGCTGCGATCGTTGATCAGGCCCGGATTGTCGCGTTGATCAACAAGGTCCTCACCCGCGAAGGCCTGGAGTTCACCGTACACGGAGACACCCTCGTCATCAGCCGAAAGCCGTTCAAGGCCGCACTTTCCATCAGGGAGATCGCGAAGGAAGCGGCGTTCACCGCGAAGAGCTTCCAGGACATCATCGAGGCAAAGCTCGATATCGCGCTGAACCGCATCTATTCGGCCGAGAGCCTGCTTACGGCGATTCGCCGCGACATGCCGTCGTACTCGTATGCGATCGATGGCGACTATCTCGAGATCACCAACCCTCACAACGGCCTGTCGGACCGGGTGAATATCTATTCCCCGCTCCCCCGGAACGGCACGAAGCTGATCGTGTCCCGGCTGCGGGAATCCCTGTGCAAGAACGAGAAGACCCGCCCGGTCTGCCGGTGCGGCAAGGAATGTTTTGTCATCAAGTCCATCCAGCCGTCCGCATGGCTGAATGCGACGCCCGACGCGTTCAACTACGTCTATGAGGAAAAAGAGCATGCTGTGGTCATCTATTACATCTCGTGCGGCGAACACACCGCGCCGGTGATGAAGACCGATCTGGCGGCATGGCTCATGGACCGGAGCGCGCTGGATGACATCTTCGAGGAGGCGCTGGACGTGCTGCGGCTCAACATCGAAGCCCACGCGGGTAAGTTCGGCAAGGACACTATCGTAGGCGTACTGAGCAACAAGGCCTGCGATATCATGATCCACCCGTCCTTCGTCAAGGGGCTGCTGAACAACCTCAAAGCCGACCTCGGGGACCGCGTCATCGTATACGCGCCTATGAAAGAGCTGGTACTCATCTATAAAGAGGACGCTGACATGGATAACCTGAACACCGCGGTGCTCGACCTCCAGACCCTCTCCGCATCCCGGGACATTGGCCAGACGCCCCTCGACTACATCGAGCTGTTCGAGCTCGGCGAGGCCCATGGGCTCTTTAACCTGATCACGCTGCCGCCGAAACCTGCGCAGCCAGAGGCAGCGCTGGCCGCTACGCCATTGGTGCCAGAGACGAAGCCCGGCACACCGTAAAATACCGGCGAATCGTGCGCAAGACTCATGAAAACTTTTTGAAACGGCGACTGCAAAGCCTGCCTGTATTATGTGCGACCTCTGTCCCGGTCACGCGTGTGCGCGCGAGCGCCCGCCTGGTCTGCGACTAATTGCCCCGTATCTTTTATCCTCTTATGTATAGCCGGGTTTTATTTAACTTATTTACCCGCCTCGTTTAGCACGAGCTCTATCGCCGCGAGGATTTCCTTCATGCCGGCGGGCTTTCGCAGGAATGCTTTTGCCCCGGCGGCCATCGCCTCGTCCCTGATGCCGTCGTCGGCGCTGATAAAAATGAAGCGGGCGGACGGGTCTATCGTCAGCATCTCTCTCATGGCGGTCAGCCCGGACTTCACCGGCATGCGGTGATCGATCAGCAGCACATCCGGCGTTTTCCCGGCGTGCCTGAAGGCCTCCACTGCTTCTGCGCCGTCCCTGGCAAGGAAACCTACATGCATTCCTGTGGCTTCCACCAGCCTGACGTACAGGTCCGCGATGTCGGCGTTGTCCTCGATGATCGCCACGAGGACTGGCAATGGCTTCTCCGGCGGGCATAGCACGGGCTCTGTTTCGTTCGTCATATAAGGTACCGAATACCGGTTGTGAAGCTACAAGAGGGCCCGGGCAAATATATTCTTTATCTTACAATCTAACAACTGTCCGGCCGGGCTCCTGTATCTATGCCGGCTCCCGTGCAGGGGCCTGCCCCTGTCTGTCCTGTATACGCGGCCGATCGCTGCCGCGGACATGGCGGTCGCTACTATCGAAATCGCCGATAAACCGATGCTTTTCACTATCCATACCCCCAATAGTTGCAGCATAATATGTGTGAGGACTAAAAGATGCCCGCTAAAACGAACGGTCTGGACACCATGATCATTCGTATCGCAGGAACAGTTTCTCGAACTCCCCGTATAGCCTGTTCAGCTCCGGATCATTTTTCGCTTTGATGCCCAGGACGAGGTTAAAAGCGCTGTCCAGGATCATGCCATTGTTTTCCATGTCGTCCAGCCCCGATTTTTCCATCTCGATCAGCAGGCTCTTCATCCTTTTGTCGTATCGGGTCAACAGGTCCTTCGCATCCTCCTGGTTTTCCGCGGGCAGGTGGTAGCCCAGGTATTCGATCGCCCGTATTAGCCGCTCCATATAATCCGAAGTGGATGCCTTGTATTCCCGGGAGCTGAAGTCAGGCGGCTCCAGGACAATGCGTTTTGCCGCCGAACGGTAAAACTTCTTGACGATGCCGCCTTTGATCTCCTCTCGTACCTGCTTTACCAGCCCGTGCCGTTCCAGGTCCTTCAGGTAATAATGTGCCGAGCCGGGGTTCATACCCAGCGATCGGGCGATGTCCGATACCGACAGTTCGCTCCCCGTGACCAGCCGGAGGATGCGGTTGTGCTTTTCGCTCATGATCAGCCTGATGTCATCGAACTTATCGACTACGAGGATGTCGTTAATCCTGTCGTCCGGCATTTTTTTAGCAGGCATGAATAACACTTTGCTATGCGCATATAACTTATTTCTGACTTGATTCTCCAACTGTCGGGCCCACGATATTAATCAGGATCGTCAGGCATCCGGTATAGGGGCTGCCGGTCTCGTGCGCGTGCGCGTGAACGTTCCAAACTAATGGCAGACAGACAGTGAATTCATAAAGCATTCCTGGCGGTTTAAGAAACGTTAAAGCTTTAACCCATGTAAAAAACCGGGGATTATTGTCGCGCGCCCGCCGCTAAAAGCGCGAACATATTACCGCCCGTCGCCATTATCCTGCTATATCAAGGAGGGTATAAATGGATATCAGCAAAATTCTCATACTGGCGCTCGCCACCGCCGCCGTTGCACTTTTCATGACGCCTGCCGGCGCGTTCATCGGCGTCGGGTAAACCTGGACAAGCACCTGGGCGACACAATTAACTTCGACCTTAACCCGACGCTTGTCCAGGCCGCCGGAGCAGCTTACGGGCTCGCGGACATGGACCTCGGCGTCATCTGGGGCGTCGACTATGACCTGAGCACCATGGCAGGCTATCCCTACGGCTATGGCGGCGTAGGGGCGGTCACAGACGGGAATATCGGCTACAGCCTGGGCTTAAGCATGGACGAGACACATGCGGCAGGCTTCGACGGCTCGGCATTCGGCATACCGCTGACCGAAGGCAGCCAGAGCACGACGTCGTACAACAACTTAATCGCCCGGAACGACCATCTCTCGGATGTGCAGGTAGCATTGCCATTCTTCTAATCCTGTGCGTATCAGCATATTACATTGCCTTTTCTTTTTTATTTTCGGAGGTCGCAGAGGTTTCTGGAGGTCACAGAGTTACACCACAGAGGGCACAGAGGCCACAGAGGACGACACAGAGGTTTGTTTTAGAAACATGGCTCACAAGCCTTCTCCTTAAAAAGTCCTCTGTGAATACCTCTGTGGCCTCTGTGCCCTCTGTGGTGAAACTCGGTGACCTCTTGCTACCTCTGTGACCTCAAAAAGCGATTTTATTGTACCTTCAAAAAGGATCGGGAGAACATCTTGTAAATCCGCCCCAGTTCCTGGTCGTCCATGGTCCGCATGTTGATAACGAACTGGCAGGCATGCCTGATCATCATTCTATCCTCGCCTGAAATGTCTGCTTCCTGGCTGATTATCTCTCTCATCAGCTCCTTTATCCGCCGGTCGTACCTGGTCAGCATTTCGATGGCTTCTTCCCTGTTATCTTCAGATACGGTATAGCCGAGGCATTCGATAGCCTGCAGGAGCTTTTCGTTGAACCCGCCGGCCAGGTCGGCGTCCGGGCGGAGGTCGACGTCCTGACGCAGGCCGTTGTTGAAGTCCGGGCTTTCCAGGCATATGTGCCTGGCCACGGACCGGTAATACTTCTTTACGATGCCGCCTTTGATCTCCTGCCTGACCTGCCTGACCAGCCCCTGTTTCTCCAGCTCTTTCAGGTGATAATGTACCGAACCGGGGTTGTAGTCGAGCGATCGGGCGATGTCGGAGATCGACTGTTCCTTTTCGGCAAGCCGCTTGAGAATCCTGTTGTGTTTTTCGCTGAAAATGAGCCTGATTGCCTCAGGCTTTCCAATGACCATTAGCTCGAGCTGGCCATCGTCGGGCTTGTTTCTGACCTGCATGAGCAATCATTTATTATACAGATATTTATATTGTATTAACGTTTTAATAAATGTTAAAGCTTTTGTGCCTGTTAAAAGTGCCAGATATCCTGTCGTTGTTCGTTAATAAAAGCACTAATATATTAACACGCAACGTCAGTACACCGTAATATCGAGGAGGGTAATACTATGAAGAAAAGCATGATGATAATGGCACTGACGGGTCTGGCCGTCGCCCTTATGGTGGTCCAGGCAGGCGCTTCTTTAGTGCCGATGTCCTGGGGGTTACCACAGATGGTCCAGAGCAACACGCTGACAGCATTCCAGAAGGACTCGGCGATAGCCACTGATGACGAGGCTTCGGCGATCGCGTTCCCGACCACGGCCAGCTCGATTACCGACGGCGTATTCGCCTCATCGGCGTTCCCGACGATCTCGCAGACCGCCGTCCAGAGCAACATGCTCAACAGCGTCAAGTTCCAGAACGAGAATGCGTTCTCTGCCTTTGCTTATCCGTTCCTGAGCATCGGCGGCTCGCCGATACCTTCAATGGGTTTCCTATAACCCGCGATGCCTCCAAAAACCCTGTATCACCAAAACTTTCTTTTTTTTAGCATCGTCGGTTAAACGCGCCAGTTCTATCGTTCACACGTAGAGTCAAATGGCCGGTCTCACATGCGCGCGCGAGCGCACAGCAGCCGGGGCGTCGCACAGGCAGCCCGCCGGCCAGCGAAAACCCGGCCCGGCACCAGCCGATCGTATTTTTGACCGCTGTCGTCTTTAAGATTTGTTAAAGCTTTAATGCATGTTAAGAGGTCGCAGAGCTCAGCACAGAGGTCACAGAGGCCACAGAGGACGACACAGAGGTACTTTTTAGGAAAAGGCTGTGGGAAAAGCCATATTATTATAACAAACCTCTGTGAATACCTCTGTGTCCTCTGCGACCTCTGTGCTGAGCTCTGTGCCCTCTCGCAAACCTCCGAGACCACGAAAAGGTGAAACGCATACCTTTATATTCCTTAACCACGACAATAGATAGCATATATCACGCTATCGGTGGGTGTTCATATGGAGTACTGGCAGCCAGAAATCGAGACCATGCCCAGGAAGCAGCTTCAGGAGCTGCAGCTGAAAAGGCTGAAGAAGTCTGTCAACGCCGTCTACAAAAACGTGCCGCTGTACAGGAAAAGATTCGACGATGCCGGGCTGAAGCCCTCGGGTGTCAGGACACTGGACGATATCCGGAAGCTGCCGTTCACGAAGAAGACCGACCTGCGTGACTCTTATCCCTTCGGCATGTTCGCGGTGCCCATGGACAAAATCAATCGTATTCATGCATCCTCGGGGACCAGCGGCAAGTCTACGGTGGTCGGCTACACGAAGAATGACCTGGATATATGGGCCAATCTCATGGCCCGCTGTTTCTACATGGTCGGCGTGCGTCCTGGCGACGTGTTCCAGAATGCCGCGAACTACGGCCTGTTCACCGGCGGCCTCGGCATCCACGCGGGCATCGAGCGCCTGGGATGCATCGCAGTGCCGGCAGGCACCGGGAGCACCCAGAAGCAGATCGAGATGATACGGGACTTCGGCGTCAAGGTCATGCACTGCACGCCCTCCTATGCGCTGTACATCGCCGAGACATGCAAGAAGATGGGCATCGAGCCGGGCACGCTGCCCCTGAAGATCGGAGTCTTCGGTGCCGAGCCCTGGTCGGCTAACACCCGTGTCCAGCTCCAGAAGTCTTTTGGAATCAAGGCCTATGACTCATACGGGCTGTCGGAGATGATGGGGCCCGGAGTGGCCTTCGAGTGCAAGGAGCAGGACGGTCTCCACATCTGGGAGGACGCGTTCATCGTCGAGGTGCTCGATAAGAACAACGAGCCCTGTGCCCCTGGCGAGAAGGGCGAACTGGTGCTGACCACTCTGGTCAAGGAGGCGATGCCGCTGATCCGCTATCGTACCGGTGACATCACCATGATCATGAAGGACGAATGCCCCTGCGGACGCACCTCGGTGCGGTTGAACAAGTTCTACGGGAGAGCGGACGACATGCTGATCATCCGTGGCCTGAACGTGTTCCCCAGCCAGATCGAGCACATCCTGATGGACATGCCTGAGGTGGGCGAATACTTCCAGGTCGTGCTGGAGCGCGTCAACCATATGGATGAGATGACCGTACGGGTGGAGATGAGCGACAAAGCTTTCTCGGGCGAACTCGGGGACCTGCAGAAAGTGACAGGCAAGGTCACCAAGAAGCTGAAGGAAACGCTGAACCTGCGCACGAAGGTGGTGCTCGTCGAAAAGGGCAGCCTTCCCCGGGTCGAGGGCAAGAGCAAGAAGGTCATCGACCTGCGGACGGCTATTTAAATAGCCGTGCGGACGGCCATCAAGTTGGCTGTGCAAACAGCTATTTAAAATACGCGATAGTACAGACAATTCGGTAACATGCATATAAATACATGCGAACCGATATGACTTAGAGAGGTAACTCAATGGCGGCAATGCTCGATTTCTGGAACTCCCGCGTCGAGAGAGCTCCCCTGGAAGAGCTGCAGGAAATTCAGCTCCGGAAATTAAAGTCACTGGTCGACAACGTATACCGAAACTCGTCCTTCTACCGGAAGCGGTTCGACGAGGCCGGCGTGAAGCCAGAGAAGATCAAAAGCCTGGACGACGTCGCGAAATTACCGTTCACCTACAAAAAAGACCTGCGTGACAACTACCCCACGAAAATGTTTTCCGCGCCCCTGAACCAGGTGGTGCGTTACCACGTGTCCTCGGGCACCACCGGTAAGCCCACCGTCGTCGGCTACACCCGCGGCGACGTGGACTGCTGGACTACCTCGCTTGCAAGAGCGTTTACCTCCTGTGGCCTGGGCCGGGGAGACGTCATCCAGGTCAGCTACGGCTACGGCCTGTTCACCGGCGGCCTCGGGGCGCACTACGGCGCCGAGGAGATCGGGGCCAGCGTCATCCCAATGGGGGTGGGCAACACCGAGCGCCAGATCGAGCTGATGCAGGACCTGCACGTGACCGCCATCGCCTGCACGCCGTCCTACCTGCTCCACATGAACGAGGTCGCAAAGAAAAGGGGCATCAGCATCAAGGACGACACGGAGCTGCGTTGCGCTATCCTTGGCGCCGAGCCGTGGTCGCTTGAGACCCGGAAGCGTATCGAGACCACGATGGGCATCAAGGCTTACGACATCTACGGTACTTCCGAATTATCAGGCCCCCTGTTCACTGAATGCCAGGAGCAGGACGGCATCCACGTCTGGGCCGACCACTTCCTGTTAGAAGTCATTGACAAGAACGGCGATCCGGTGTCCGACGGCAAGAAGGGCGAACTGGTCGTCACCACTCTGTCCAAAGAGGCGCTGCCGCTGATACGCTACCGCATCGGCGACATCACGATACTCAACAACGAGGAGTGTGCCTGCGGAAGGACGCACCCGCGCATCATGCGCATCATGGGCCGGGCGGACGACATGCTGATCATCCGGGGCATCAACGTGTTCCCCAGCCAGATCGAGTCAGTCCTGATGACGATACCGGAGGTCGGCGAGCACTTCCAGATCATCGCCGAGCGGAAAGGCGAGCTGGACGAGCTCACAGTCCGCGTCGAGGTCACCAAGGCCGCCTTTAGCGACAAGCTGGCCGACCTCATGAAGCTGGAACAGAAGATCGGCTACGAGCTGCAGAAAGTGCTCCAGCTGGCCACGAAGATCGAGCTGGTCGAGACGGGCACGCTGCCGCGGTCCCAGGGCAAGTCGCAGAAGGTTATCGATAAAAGAAAGATATAAGGAGTTGCAAACGGGAGTAACTAATATGAAGGGAACGATCAAGCAGATATCGCTCTTCGCGGAGAACAAGCCGGGACGGCTGGCGAAAATCGCCGAGTCGCTCTCGAAGGCGAAGATCAACATCCGCGCATTCACCATTGCCGAAGCGGGCGACTTCGGGGTCATCCGCATGGTCGTGGATGATCCGGATAAGGCATACAAGAACCTGCAGGGCCAGGGTTTCGCGGTGTCCGAGACCGAAGTGATCGCCGTCCAGATGGAGGACGTCCCCGGCGGCCTGTTCAGCATCGCCAACACTCTCGGCAAAGGCGGCGTCAACATCGACTACGCCTACGCGTTCGTCACCCGGTCGGACCTCGCGCTTCTCATCCTGCGCGTAGACGACAACACGAAGGCGATCAAGGTCCTGAAGGACGCGAAGATCAACCTGGTCGACGTGGCAGAGATCGGAAAGATATAACCCGGCTGTCCGGCCTTCAGCCATTTTCTCATTTTTTCCGGAGTTAATTAACGACAGCCGTGCGGCCGCTCGCGCGCGATTTATTGTCCTGCACGGGGCAACATGGTTATAATATGCCTTCTCTACAAATGTAGCTCACTTTCTCAGTCCCATCGCTAAATGCGAGGTGAAGCTTTCCGTCGCCTAATATGTCGTCCAGGCAGGGTGTATTGATGACAAAGGCGGTCACGATCCCAATGCCGCCGCCCTCGATGACTGCGGAAAAGATGCCAGTCTCCCCGTACCGGCGCCAGAGGAAATGAGCCTCTTCTGCGGCAGGTGGGAGCTCGTCGCATAAGACCATGATGCCCGGTCGCCCGCCGACGAATGTGGCTCTCACGCCCTTGCACTCGATAACAGTCTCCGGCAGCATATTCGCCGTCGCATATGTGTCGCAGTAGCGGTACAGGATGTCGCGCTCGGCCTGTATGAGCGGCGTCACGTCGCGTAGCAGACCTGTATGGGACTGCCTGAGTAAGCCATACTTCTGTGAGGTAGCAAGGAACAATGGCAGGTCAGATAAGCGGGTTTCAGCAAGCCTGGCCAGGTAGTCCACTATGTCATCGTCGATGCTGTCATGCCCCACAAAATAATGGGCATCGGTATCTTCCCTGATGCGGAAACGGACGGTATTCTCGATGTCAGGCGCGAGGACGCCGTCGTCGGGCATGCTCCAGATGGCACAGCGGGACAGCCCTTCGCCACGGACCGTGGACGCCTTCATGCCTTCTTTGAGGCGACGGACGGTCACGTAGCCGTCATTGTCAGGAAATACTGAGCAGACCATGGGCTTGAACGCATGTATGGAACATTCGTCGTCGGCCAGGAACGGGCATGCTATGTCAGAGCCGCGGGTGAACAGGCCCTTCCGGCCGTCATGCGTGGCCACCGTGCAGAAGCGTGACAACAGCTCGCCGGTCTCGATACCGGTATGTCGGGAGATGTCCGCCAGGTCGGAGGACGTCACGGGGTACAGCCCGTGTTTCCGGCAACAGTCGCCGCAACGGGCGCATGATAGCACGCAATACTCGGTGGCCATGTCATTCAGGCAATGAGGGGGTCGGCGGCGATAAACTTTCCCCCGGCAGGGCAGGTGCATAGGCTTTTTATCAGCAGCCCCGGGGCTTTTTGCCGTCGAAACCCTTACAACGGCTTATCGACACGAATGGCCTATTTTACGCAACAACGTATTGAGGGTAGTGAAATGAAACGGGTAATGGTCGCACTAATGGTCCTGCTGCTCGCAGGGGTCATCGTCTCGTCGGGAGCTTTCAGCATCCCGTCTTCATTGTCAGGATTGTCAGGCTTAAACATACCTTCGTTAGGCTCATCCACGTCAAGCGTACCCAAGAGCCTGGGCAGCAGCTTTAACACACCGTCTTCCAGTCTGGGCAGCTTTAGCACGCCGTCTTCCAGCCTGGGCATGAGCGTGCCTTCCAGCAACCTGCAGGTCTCGACGCCGTCACAGAGTGCGTTCAACAACTGGAACCTGGACAACATGGAGTTCTTCAGCCCGTCGAATCGTGCTTCTGCGAACCCGGTGTCAGGCCTGCCAGGCTCGGACATCGAGCCGATCCTGAGCATGCTGTCGCAGTTGCCGACGTCGGACCAGATGTCGCAGTACTATGGCTCGGGGAACACGACTGCGACGGCAACGCCAACGCCTAATGCGACAGATGCGTTCACGGAAGGGTCGTCGACGATACCTGCGGACCAGGTCCTGTTCATAGAAGTCTCTAAGAACAGCATGTTGACTGACCCGACGTCCCAGGGCATCATCGTCCCCAACGTCACCATGAACTACCAGTTCAGCGACACCAAAAAGCAGCTCGTCCTGAAGAGGAAGGCAGGCATGGACTATAACACGTCCCAGATCATCTTCGGCTTCTCCGACAGCGACGACGTCAACAACCGCTATGTCTTCGACTATAACGTGGGAAGCAGTCTCGGCGTGGACGTCCAAGTGCTATTCCATGGCGCCGACGGCAGGATACGTATCAGCGTGGATGGCGTACAGAAGGACCTGAAGCCCGGGGAGAAGTATGAGTCTATCACGACCCAGGGCGCCATCAGGACCGTGCTGGACGTCACGAACTGGGGCCTCGTGCCAAGGGCAAATATCGAATTGAAAGACAAGATATAAGCAAACGAGGCGGGGCTCCTGTAGCTCCGCTTTAGATACCCGACAGGACGAGGGCCATCAGCGGCGGCACCACGACGATCAGGACGATAAGTCCGATCACGCCCAGCGCAGCATTCCTCAGGTCCCTGTCGGCAGGCCTCTTTTTCTTGATGACAGCCCGGCAGGTGATGGCCCCGACTGATGCCATTATCGCCCCGGTCAGGGCCATCGTCACCAGTGGCACGAGCAACGTTGCAGCCGCATAAGAGAGCCCTGCGGGGTACACCCCATCGAAGCCGAGATGAATCATTGTGTCACCGTAGGCGATCGTTGAAGCGAGCAGTAAAAGATATGTCACGGTGCCCATGGCCCCGCCGGCGATGATGTCGCCGATGAGCAGGTGCCCGATGTCACTCTTGAACCACATGATAACGGCATAGAGCGCCCCGGCAGCCAGCGCTATGATGATGAAGATCACAATAGACTGGATCGCAAAAGCCTCTGCCGACCATGTGGTCGTACTGGCAAAAGTCTGCCACATGAGTTCGCTGGCGAGAAAGATCGCTACGGCCAGCAGGCCCAGCGTAAGTCCGAACGAAATAGTCCTGTAATACAGACGGACCAGGCCCCTCGATTCCCCGGACGCAACTGCCACAAGTGATACCCCAGTAACGACTAGACAACGTTTTACACGAAAAGGCTTTCGAAGAGCAGGAAGGCACAAAAAGGCCCAGTGGATAGCTCAAAACCGACAATTCTAATTCTTTTTTGCCTTCCTGTCCTTCGTGTCAACCGGCACCCATCGTGGGGTTGCCAGGCAAGCCAGATCGCTTCATCTATCCGGTAATTTTTTAAAAATGCGATGAGACAAACCTGAGCATGGAATAGGGCCGGTGTTATCGCATACTATCTAAGTAGCGGTCACAGCTCCGATGAAGATTCATAATGTTAGATTGTCAGGAGGAAACCTATGTCAGATCATCTGGATGCGCCGGGTGTGAAATCGCCAAATATGGATGCCTGCGTGGATATTTGTGATCACTTCGCGTTCCGGAATCCGGAAGATTACGGCCGATCCGTTCTGGTGCTCAATGTAAATCCTTTCGCGCCAACGCTCGCCGATTCGTTCTCGTCCGAGGCGGTCTACGAGTTGAAAATAGACACAAACGGAGACGCCGTGGCTGAAGATCGCGTATCGTGTGTCTTTCTCACCCAAAGAACCTGGTATGCAGCTTGCGACGCTTCGACGCGCCAGCGGCGAGCAAGCCAGAGGCAATGGCAATGAAGGTGATATACTCTTCCGGGATGTACCGGTAGCATTCGGAAACGAGTTCACTGTGTCCGAGGCGGGCGGATATCGCTTCTTTGCCGGGATACGCAGCGATCCCTTTTTCTTCGACCTGGAAGGCTATAAAAACGGTATGCATTTTACAGGCACGGATATGTTCCTGGATAAGAACGTTTTTAGTATCGTCCTGGAACTACCCAATAGCGAGCTGGGAGATAACCCCCGGACAGGGGTCTGGTGGCGGGTTTTAATACCTCGGGATGGCAATCCGTTTTTCCAGATCGATCGCATGGGCCGCCCCTTTATCAACGTCGGGTTTACGAAAGACGAGGATAAGGACGCCTTCAATCAGATCGAGCCCACACGTGACCGGGAGATGTTTACCAATAAGTTTACCGATCTCTTAGCCTCGCATGGACGCAGCCTCGAGAACGCCCGGGAAACCGCTCTTACTTTGCTGCCCGATATTCTGGACTACGATTATTCCCGTCCGACAGGCTATCCAAACGGGAGGGCGCTGACGGACGACATCATTGACTTCCAGATAGGCGTATTGACCAACGGTGTCGTCACGACAGACAAGGTCGGGCATCACCGTGATTTACTCAAGACGTTTCCCTACGTCGGCACGCCACATCCGGTTGCCATGCCTGACACTACCCGGCCTATGGTTACCAGGGCCTCTTGATTTTTTATTGACAAATTATGGCTATGTCTATCAGGATAAAAAAGCCTTGGCGCCTCTGGCTCTTGGCACCCTTGGCGATCGTGACAGTAGTCGCTTTGCCTATGCAACAAAAGTGACGCAAGTTCTATACAGTCTATGCGCCCTCGGTCATGCCCGCCAGAAGCACCAAGAGTCAAGGGCGCCAGGGAGATTAAAAGAATCTTTATACCTCTGATACTGAACGATTTCATTCCAGCTTTCGTAACCGCATCTCCATCTCTATCAAGATGTTCATCAGCATGGCCTCGGTGTGACGTGGGTGGTTTACCAGGGTCTCCTCACACATCCCGGCCACCTCGAAGATCAGCCAGTCGAAGACCGCATGCCGCCCATTTTTATTCTCCAGTTCTTTTCATTGTAATGGATTACTGGCGCCGTGGCGGGTGACCGTGGGTACTTGCATATAGTACCTATGCAAATATTTGATAAATACTCGTTATTAATGGGTATTCGTAGAATATTAGAGATGTATGCCTATGAGTAAAGCTGATGAAGGGAAAAAAATTATTAAAATAGATGACGTCGCTGAGATGTTTCCTGGCCTCTTGTATCGTACGAACGTGCCCGAGGTCGTCGCATTGTTATTCGGCAGTGGCAAGCTTGCCGTCACCGGCGGCAAGAAGCCCAAAGACGCCAAAGAAGTCGTCGACCGAATCGTACAGGAATTAGAAGGCATAGCCTTGATATAAAGCCAAGGTATTAGAAAAAATCCGAGATGTTAAGCATATGAGTAGAATTGAAGAAGCGAAAAAAACTATTAAAATAGAGAACGTCGTGGCATCCACTGCCATCGGACATGAGATTGATGATCTGACACGTGTGACTCTCGATATGGGTGGGGAATATGACCCGGAGCGGTTCCCGGGCTGAGTATACAGGACACAAGACCCCAAGACAGCATCTCTCATCTTCAGAAGCGGCAAGATCGTCTGCACGGGTTCCAAGAAGATCGAGGATGTGGGCAAAGGCCTGGATAAGGTATTTAAAAAAATGAATAGCGTCGGTATCAATGTAATGCCGAACCCGGAGATCGTCGTGCAGAACATCGTCGCATCGGTCGACCTGGGCTCCCAACTTAACTTGACCGCCATCGCTATCGGCCTCGGCCTCGAGAACATTGAGTACGAGCCCGAGCAGTTCCCGGGCTTAGTTTATAGGCTGGACAGCCCTAAGGTCGTAGTTTTGATGTTCGGCAGTGGCAAGCTAGTCGTCACCGGCGGCAAGAAGCCCGAGGATGCCGAAGCGGCCGTCGACTACATCGTCAAGGAGCTCGAAGGCCTCGCCTTAATATAAGGCAGCCTTCACGCCTATTTTTCTTTGTACACTTTGTGCATCGGACATTCTGTTGTTACACCCAGATTTGGAAAGCTGAGATAAATGTCACTCATAGGTTGAATGGGTTTTTGATGCGATATATTTATTAAAGAATTTATTAGAAATGCTAAGCATAAAAATACTATTATTGTTATTATTCCAATGGTAAATTTCTTGTTCACCGTATCTTACCCCGAGATGCTTAATTTATATCATATTTTACTTATCTTGTTATAAGTAATAAAATTAGAAAGGTGAGCGGATAAGCAACTCACCTCTCTAAATGATATCTAAGGGCTCGGATTCAGGTTTCCAGCTGCAAGATCTGAAACAGTTTGGCCATACGATTGATACCCATGTTGGTGATGCAGTTGCAGAAGCTGGAAAATGGACAGCAAAAAGGCCGATCGTAAAATATGGATAACACGTCAGACTATCCTAATACTTACGTTCGTCGATAAGTCTTCGGGTCTTCTTTTCCTGCCGGGGCAGCGTGCCTACCGGAACAAGCTCTAGCTCGGGCTTCAGGCCCATGAGCGTAGAAGTCAGCTCGCGGGTGAGACCGGCAATCATCTCTTTCGTAGGCTTATCCGTCTCAACACGGATGACCAACGAATCCATCGATCCGCACTCACTCCGCCTCGCGTGGGCGTACCACTCGTTGTTGATATCCGGGTGTTTCATGAGCACGGACTCGATCTGGCCCGGGAACACGTTTACACCGCGCACGATGATCATGTCGTCCGTCCTTCCGTGGACCCGGTCGATGATCCGGTGTGTCATCCCGCAGGAGCATTCGCCGATCAGCTTGCTCAAGTCTCTCGTGTTATAGCGTATAAGCGGCATGCCTTCCTTAGTCAGCGGCGTGAGCACGATCTCGCCCCGCTCGCCCTCGTCGCACGGCTCGCCGCGTTTATCGAGGATTTCGAGGATGAAGTGGTCTTCCCAGATGTGAATGCCGTGGTGCTCTTTACAGTCCAGGCCGATGCCGGGCCCGAACATTTCGGTGAGGCCGTAGATGTCGAACGCATTGAACCCGAAGGTGCCCTCGATCTGATTCCTCATCGCGTCTGACCAGTGCTCGGCGCCGAAAATGCCGACACGCAGGCCGAGATCTTTCGGGTCGATGCCCATGTCCCGGCATACTTCGGAAATCCGCAGCGAGTATGTAACGGTGCCGCCAAGTACCGTCGTGCCGAAGTCTTTCATCATCTCGATCTGCTTGCGCGTATCGCCGGGTCCGATGGGGATGACCATGCAGCCCAGCTCTTCGCCGCCATAGTGGAAGCCCAGCCCTCCGGTGAACAGCCCGTAGCCCGGGGTGACCTGGAAAACATCGTTGCGGGTAACGCCCGCGAGCCGCAGGCAGCGGGCGAACATCTGCGCCCATGTGCGGATGTCGTTCTTCGTGTAGTAGACGACCGTCGGCTTGCCAGTTGTACCTGACGATGCGTGCATGCGCACGATCTCGTTGCGAGGCACGGATAGAAGGCCATAAGGATAGTTGTCGCGCAGGGCTGACTTATCGGTGATGGGCAGCTTGCTGATGTCCGCGAGGCTCTTAATGTCTTCCGGCTTTACGCCCAGCTCGTCGAACTTCCGCCGGTAAAAAGCATTATTGCCATACACCCGCCTGACGACGGCTTTGAGCCGTTTGAGCTGCAGCTGTTCGAGGTCTTTCCTCGGCAGGAATAAATCCGCAGGACGATCTGAAGACACCGGTTTGTTAGCGCTCACCAAAGGCCTCCAATGTATATTTTTGTACAAAGCTGTATATGTTTATCTATTAATATCTTTCGAATCAACGCGATGACTGAATATATAGCTTGCCATCCGATCCGCCGCATCGCTCAAGCTTATAGGTGATCAGCGCCAACGAGCCATACATGATTATACTGGCCATCGGGCATTTCGACGATGCCCGGCCGGGCGTCCGCGCGCGCACGCATGACTGTCCCTGCACATCGCAGATGGTCCCGGGGTTTTCATGTGTGGCCGGATAATCAAATAGCGGGGATTCTTATGGGGAATATTACACCGGACGATGCACGGCAATTAGCACCATTATTAGGAATTACCCGAGAGAGCGTAAAGAGCCCGGTGCCGATTGATGTCCGGAGTTATCAGTGCAACCGCTGCGGTGCCTGCTGCAAGAACCAGAACGGCATCATCATATCGCTCAACGACGCGCAGCTCCTGGCCCGGCGACTGCATGTGCCGCTCAAGAACTTTGTCCGGAAGTATTGTAGAGATGCCAGCGTCTATGACATTTTCGGGCATGGCCCTTTCAAAGGCATCGCCATCAAAACGAGGAAAAGCGTCTGTTCTTTCTATTCGGAAGCTGTCGGATGTACGGTTAACGACGCGAAACCCATGGTCTGCCGGCTGTACCCGTTCAACACCATTCACGTGACCAGGGCCAGTATCCTGAAGATGCAGCGCAAGAAAGACGGCGACTGTTACGATGGCTGCTTTATCTTTGATTTGTGTAACGAGGGTATCATTCGTCCCGATTTCGATGCGCTTGCGGCTCATTGTATCCAGATGGAGACCACGAGAGAGTATTATCGTCTTTGTGACGACCGGTGGCAGGACGATATGGCGCAAAATGCGGTAAGCAATGGCACGAGGCTTTCCACGGATATCAAAAGCGTGGAGGTATACGCCCGACAGTTGCTCCTGGCCCTTGACGAGCTGGACCGGATGAACGGGGATATCCTGCTGGAAACGTTCGCGGACGAAAAATAAAAATCGTGGCCTGCCCTAGCGCTTTTCGGCCGCCATCGAGACAAGGTTGAAGTGCTCCCAGCCGCCGCCATCCATCATGCCGACGTCTTTGCGGGCAAACTCATGGTCGCACGTCAGCCAGTCCTGCCATGCTTCTTTGAAGCATTTCATCTCTCTGCATTCTTTAAGGCTGATCGCTGTCGATGCTTTCCATAAGTCATGCCACCACCCGCGCGAGCGGATCGTGTTCCTTACTTCTTCGATCCAGTAAGGGGCCAGCCCGGCGGGGACCTCTGCGGTAAACTCTTTTTTCAGCCCGGGCACCGCAACCGCTATCTGCCCGCCCTTTTTGACGAGCGGGGCAAAGTGCTTTTCCAGGTAGTCCGGCTCGACGCCGAAGTAGTGGTATGCGTCGACACTGACGGCGGCATCGAAAAACTCCTGCGCAAACGGGAGGTCGTGAGCTTCAGCATGGATGGGGATGACTTTATCGTCCACGCCCATCGACTTGAACCGTTCGTAGTTCTCCGAAGCGCTGATCCAGAGGTCGGTGGCAAAGACCGTTACGTCGAATTCCTTTGCCAGGTATATCGAGGTTAGACCCTTTCCGCAGCCGAGGTCCAGGACACGCATGCCCTTCTCCAGCTTCAGTGACTGCGCCAGCTCGGCGGCTATCCGCAAAGCGTTCGGGCCCATCAGGTTCTCTTTGACAAAAGCAGTATCGAATTTCTGGCTCCCTATAGTCATAAAAATCACTCTGTGCGCGACAGAGCATCCGTTTCCATTGTACCCTGCCCGCTATCCTTTAACGCAGAACGCTTTACTTGCTCTTGAACTTTGCGAGCAGCCGCCCGTAGAAGGCCTTCTGGTCGCCCGCCGATGAGCGGGTGAGCCGCTCGACGATCAGCTCAGGCGTGCTCTTCGCGAGGTAATTGTAGCGCGGCGTGCGGTCGACGATCAGGTTGAGGTTCGCGTCCAGGCCCTTCGCCTCGATGCCGTCCACCCTTATCTGGCACTTCGTGTTGGCCATGATCTGCTCGGCCAGGTGGCTGACGAACACCGCTTCGCTTCCCTCGCTCTCGTGGAGTGCCTCCAGGATGCCCGCAATGATGCGCGCGGACGCGCCCGGCTCGGTGATCGACTCCAGCTCGTCCACCAGCACCAGCTTGGAGCCCGGTGAAACGATACGGGAGAAGTCCCTTATGGTCGTCTCGAATGCTCCTGCGGTAAGCGTACCCTTGGACTTGCTGTAGTAGAGCAGCGAATCGATCAGGCCGATGTCTGCGGCCTCGGCGGGTACCGGGAAGCCCATGTGCGCGAGGATGGCGATCTGCGCCAGCATGTCCAGCATCGTGGTCTTGCCGCCCGAGTTGACGCCGCTCAACAGCACGATACGCTCGCCTTTGGTCTCCTTGTTCTTCACGCCCACCGAATACGATACCGGCTCCGCTTTCTTCTGCAGGAAGATGTTGCGGCCGCCGGATATGTTGATGCCAGCCTTCGCCAGCTTCGGCATCCGTAGCCCGTAGTCGGCGGCGAACATCCCAATCGCAAAATACATGTCGAACTCCAGAGTGTCGCGGATCATGTCTTTACAGGCAGGCTCGTACTTCGCCAGCTTCTTCGCGCTGGCACGCTTGTTCTCCAGCGCCCGGCCGGTCAGGGCACGGTTCACGGCATTGCGGAAGTTCTCGACCGCACGGTGGTTGATCTCGATGGGGTACACAATCTCGTCGTTGAACATGACATCC
Organism: uncultured Methanocellaceae archaeon; assembly: GCA_963769045.1. GTDB lineage: Archaea > Halobacteriota > Methanocellia > Methanocellales > Methanocellaceae > Methanocella_A. The sequence goes on along the minus strand of CAVYKK010000021.1, from coordinate 50,547 downwards.
ACGTGCTGCATTTCGAACGGCTTCAGGGACAGCTCGTTCTTCATGCTTTCCTTGGCAGACGTGACGACTTCTGCGTATGCCTTCGATACTTCTTTCTCGAGCATGTTCTTCAGCCCGGCGTCCTGGCCGGTCCCGAACATGCCCAGCAGCTGCGAGCCCTTGAGTGTCACCGTGCTCTTTTCCATGCGCTCCTGTAAATCGGAATTCGCTTTTTTCAGGACTGCCTGCAACATGACGTTAAACCTGGCCAGTATGCCCTTCAAACGGTCCAGTTCTGCGTCTACGCCGACGACTAGTTCGCCATCCGGGCTGATGCGGGCCAGCTCGGACGAGAGTTCTGCGGTCTTCGCTTCGTCCATGTACTTACAGAACGCCGGCGATTCCCCCCTGACGATCTGAATGGTCTCCAGCGCAGCCTCTAACGGCTCTTTGTTGGTCGCGAAGAACCCGATGGTCACTTCGGGCACCAGCCACCACAGGTCGCCGGGGTTATCGACGAACTCGAGGCTCAGCTCTTCCGGATAGTCGCCGCCGGAATATTTCTGGCCCACTATTAACGCCTGCGCGTAGCCTTTCGCCATGTCCACGAGGTCGTGGACGTTCTCGATGAGGTGGACGTCGAGGTATTTGTCTATGCCGCCTTTCAGGATGGTCTCGTAGTCTTTTTTGTTGTCGGACAGGACGACACGGTCGCGGGACTTCTGGACGCCCGACGGTTTCTTCAGGTATCTCAGCTTCTTCAAAGCCTGCTCGAGGGACTGGTTATCGGACAGCTTTTCCGCCATACAGATATAGTCTTCGAGGGTAGCCTGCGTGGCCTTGATCAGGCTGGCTTTCGTGGACGGGTAGGGGATGTACGTGCTGAGCTTGGCACGGGAATACGGGGTATGAGAATAGGACCGGATCAGGCCGATGACCTTCTCGTAGACGTTCATGGCCTCCGGCGTCTGCAGGAAGTCCTCGATAGAGACGCCGTCCTGGTGAGCGATCGCCTGGTGTACCAGAGACACGGCATACTTTTCACTGATCCCCGGCACTTCCGCAAGGCTCGCCACGTCGCGCTGGCGCAGCACTTCCATGGCTCCCTGTTCCGAGCCAAAGTGTTCGATCAGCTTAACAGCAATCTTCTCTCCGATACCCGGAAAAGCGGTTAGTTCGCTCACGTGCATAATTTACCCCGCATGAATATTAACCCTTGAGCCAAGCATGTTGAAAGTAATCCGCGAAGGCACAACGGGAACTATGATACTAAGATATTATAAAATCCTTTGCGTATAGCCATTGAAAGGATAAAAAAGGAAGTGGCAGGCTGGCTTTAATGGCCGCCGGCCTGCTGCTGGTAGTAGACTTCCTCGTACGGCTGGACCACGACAAAGCCCTCGCCGGTATAGACCGACTGGATGGATTCGCCGCTGCCTCTGCCGATGAGCGTCTTGAGATTAATGTCCGTCCGCAGCTCAGGCATGAGATTACCGGACCATGCGACCGTCGCGTTCGGGTCGGTAATGACCGGCTGTCCCTTCGTGACCCGGAGTGTGACTGGCTCGCCGTAGGTCGTGATCGCGACCATGCCCGTGCCTTCCAGCTTTACGTTGAACAGGCCGCCGGCCATCATCGAGGTCATGCGACGCATCATCTTGATATCCCATTTCACCGACGACTCGAAAGCCAGCACGTCGTTGCCATTCACGAAGATGGACTCATTCTGCAGGTTAATGATGGAGATACGCTTGCCGTTATCTGCCACGTACAGCTTGCCTGTACCGGTGGCCTTCGAGAGGTGAACGCCTTCTCCCGTCAACGCCTTCTTGAAGAGCTTGTCGATGCCCGCTTCCATCATCCCTTCTCTCTCGAACTTCATGCTGCCTGTATAGGCAACCATGGCGCCGATCTTAATCCAGACCAGGCCATTCAGGTTGATCTCGAGTAGCCTGTGGTTCTCCAGCTCGAACATGCCTTCGCCCTTGTCCTTCTGGGCGGTCTGCTGTACGAATTCCTCAAGTGAGTACCTTGGCATATTACACACCGGAAATATCACGGCACCCTGACGCAATAAGCGTTACGGTTTCGACACAATGGTTACCATCGACAGGGAGATATCTTTAAATTAAAATCCCGGAAGCGTTGTGGATTGCCAGACAGATTTTTCGAGAGGTAAAATATTTATCTCATCTTTTTGAATCAATATCTGGAGACTTTTTCCATGGGCAAGAAGGTTTTTACCGCAGAGCAGGCGAAGACGATCGGCGAGCAGCTTGGCATCAAGTGGGATAAGTATGATATCGAGCAGTTCCGCCGTGGCATGGACGTGGAACTGGAGCATGGTAAGGTAGATCCGCACACCAACGTGACCAATGACGACCCGCTGATCACCGGCAAGATCGCATTAGCTCATCTGAACGAGTTCCCCGACTATTATACCCGGCTGGACAAAATGGAGAAGGAAGCTGACAAGTTCTGGGGCAAGAAAGACTAAATTTTTCTTTTAGTAAATCATCCGGGGCTCCAGGTACCAGGCAAGGGGCGGACACGCGCGTGCGCGCAGGCGTGTGACAGGCCGACGGCGCTTATCACTAAGGTGAATTTGGATTAGATACAGCATTTTCTGTGCGCATATGTGCCAGTATATTGAGCGCCGCAGACTTATCCAGCGGCGCGTTCTTATTTCCGCACTTGGGCGAGTAGATGCACGCCGGGCACCCGGCTTCGCACTCGCAGTCCCTGATCAGCTCCAGTGTGGCCTGCGTCAGTTCGGGGAAGATCTCGTAGCACTTCTCCGCGATGCCAATGCCTCCCTCATAGCCGTCGTAGATGAAGATGGTCGGCACGCCGGTGTCAGGGTGCAGCGGTGTCGACAATCCCCCCAAATCCCAGCGGTCGCACATTGCATAGACCGGCGCCATGGCGATCATCCCGTGCTCGACCGCGTGGATGCCGCCGTTGAAATCGCCACCGGCAGCGAGCATCTTCTCCTGGTACTCCGGCGAAAGCGTGAACCAGACCGCAACGGACTCGAACTTCTGGGGCGGCAGGTCCAGCGGGTAGTAGCCGACCAGCTTTTCAAACCGCTTCACGGCATACTCGTAATACTGCTCAGTGACCGTGACCTCGCCGAGACATACCGTGATGCCATTCACCGTCTTCCGGGAGGTCTCCGATTTGATCGATACATCGGACAGCTTCAGTGCCTGAGTGTAGTAGTCCACGTCCTGCCGCTTTGCCTCCGCAATACCCAGGCCAAGGTCAAGCTTTTCGATCAGGTAAGTCTCGCCCATATGGAGTAGTACGGCACCCTCGTGGGCTTCCGAGCAGGCCCGGGCCGTGTCCATGGTCTCGATGACATGGCCGTCGCAGAGAACGTTTACCGACTTGCCCGAGATACTCTCCAGGCTGACGATCTCCGAAGGCGTCTTGGTGCCGCCGTAGACGTACCCTCTCGGCGTCTTCCGCAGCAGACCTGTCACAGCCATAGTCTCCACGATCTCCGAGACGTCCCCGAAGTAGGCGTAGTCGCTGACGGTCACGGGTAATTCCGCTGACGCGCACATGATGTGGCCCATGAGGATGTACGGGTTGCGCAGGTCGACGATCGCCTGCTCGTTCTTCCCGCCGAAGAACCGGTCCGGGTGCTTCATATAGTACTGGTCGATCGGGTCGTCGAACGCGACCAACGTCACCAGTGCATCGTCCCGGCCCCGGCCCGCCCGGCCTGCTTGCTGCCATGTAGAAATCCTGGTGCCCGGGTAGCCGGAGATGATGACCGAGTCCAGCGAGCCGATATCGATGCCGACCTCCAGGGCGTTAGTCGACGTGACGGCCCGGAGCTTGCCCGATTTCAGGTCGTCCTCGATCTGGCGGCGGTCCTCGGGCATGTAGCCGGCCCTGTAGGGCATGATCTCTTTCCGGTGGGCGCCGTTGCCTCTTTCCCTGGCCCACATGCCTACCAGCTCGGCCATCCGCCTGGATTTGGTGAAGCAAAGTGTCTGCAGGCCGTAGTCGAGCTGCCTTTCGATTAACGCGGCGGTCTCCTGGTGCGTAGATGTACGTTGCCCGGCCAGCACCGGCGGGTTCCAGAAGAGGAAGTGCTTACGTCCCCGTCCCGAGCCGTCGCGGGACACCACGGTGAAGTCTTTGCCTGTCAGTTTCTTCGACAGTTCCTCCGGATTCGAGACCGTCGCGGAGGATAGGATGAACTGCGGGTCAGCGCCATAACGTTTTAGCACCCGGAGCAGCCGTCTCAAGAGCATTGAGACATTCGAGCCGAAGACACCTCTATAGGTGTGTGCCTCGTCGATGACTACGTACTTCAGCCCGGTAAAGAACCGGCGCCAGCGGTCGTTCCACGCGAGGTAGCGGTGAATGGCATAAGGGTTGCTCACTATGATTCTCGACGTGTCCCTGATCGTAGCCCTGGATGACTGGGGCGTATCGCCGTCATAGGCAGCTGGCATTGCCTTCGTGCCCAGCGCGACGTCCATCTGCCGCAGTGTCTTGAGCTGGTCGTTCGCCAGCGCTTTCAGCGGGTACAGGTACAGCGCCGTAGCCTTTTTATCCCGGAGCATGGCCTCGAAAACCGGCACGTTAAACGCCATAGTCTTTCCCGAGGCCGTCGGTGTGCAGATAATAACGTTATTGCCGTCCAGCGCGAGGTCGATTGCCTTCGCCTGGTGGGAATAGAGACGGACCCCGGTGTCGTCGAGGTAGCCCCGCATCTTCTCGTGTAAAATGTGGTTGACGTCATCGTACGCAGGCTCTCGTTCATCGATCTCCTCATGGTGGACGATCTGGCCTTCGTAGTTGTCGGACGACCTGATATCCCGGATATACTCATCTATGACTGACATTGCCGTGCTCTTCCTCGCAGAGCTTCGCGAACAGCCGGGCGAGGGTGATCATGTCTTTCCTGTTGTGCTCGACGACCGGCACCAGCGGCCCGGGGTTGCCCGTATCCAGGTAGGATTCGTAGAACTCCGGCACCATGGCGCCCGGCACATCATCTGCCCTGTCTTCGCCGAATAAATGCTTTTCGATGGTGAGCAGGCGGGCATCGGGCAACGTCTCCCGGAAGATGCGCCGCGCGAAGTGAAGCATGTCGAAGTGCGTGTTGTCGATCACGCCCGGCATGTCGTAGTACCACCGCCGCTGGTTGACGTATGGCACGTCGAAGGAACGGCCGTTGTACGACATGATGGGCCTGTCGGCCAGCAGCTCACAGAACGCCTCGATGGCCGCGGGCTCCTCGTCGATGTCCCGTGCCAGGAACTGTCGGGTGGTGATCCTGCCGTCTTCCACGAATGACGCGCCGAAGAGGAAAATCGGCCGGGAGAACAGCCCCATCGTCTCGATGTCGATCACTGCGAGCTTGTCTATGTCAGCGAAGGCCGTTGTGTACAGGTTCAGCGGATGTGACTTCGGCAGCCAGTGCCACAGCTCCTCCTGTATGCACCGGGCGTCGCAGGTATCGACCAGATCAATGAGCTTCCGGGCCTTGTGCTGCCACATGGGGTGATCGAGCAGGTCTTCGATGCTCGCATATCCGTCGGCCCGTAGCTTTGCCTCCTTCTCCGGACCAATGCCCCGCAGCAGCCGCAGGCTTGACAGCAACGCCTTCCTGGCGGAGTCACGCTCAATGGGGCACAAAGAAAAGTTATCCGAATTCTCGATACAATAGCACTCGCCGGAGCCGTTCGTGACGGGCTTGCCGGGGATGGCATCTTCGAGGGACTTGCCTTCGTAGAGGCCCGTGTACTTCTTCCTGACCTTCAGCGCTTCCCGGAACTCCCCGCCGTAGAGCCAGTCGGGCATCATGCCCTCGTCTTCCGGGGCATCCTCCAGGACTTCGTACTCCTGCCACGCGCCTTCCCTGGCCTTCAGCCTGCCGGCAATCGCGTCCAGCCTGTCCGTACGCTAACCTCATTAGTCTAACATCCCACCCTGTTTTATAGCTTTTCTCATGAGTGTCGTGAAAATAACCGCATCCGATGGTCATGTATACATAGGTCGCGGGCCGGGCTGGCGGTCGCGCGCGTGCGCGTATGGGCTGGCAGAGCGGGTTTGCGTCCGGACGGGCAAACACGTGTGTTACCCTTAGCATCTGCTGTTTTTGAACAGACGCCATCGGTTGGCGTGTGACCGAGAGCGATCAAGGGAAAGTTTAATATTGGAGATCGGACTACTATAGTTCGCAAAATTGCACGGGCCTGTGGTCTAGTCGGTTATGACGTCGCCTTGACATGGCGGAGGTCATGAGTTCGAATCTCATCAGGCCCACTAAGAGTTTTGAGGGGCTCCCGGGGGCTTTTTCAAAAGCCCCCTGGGTCTCGACACAATCACAAGTGCCGAAGGCACAATTTTAAGGATCGTTTTGAAGGGGTGCAAGGGGGGACTTTTCCCAAAAGTCCCCCCTGTACGCTTTTCCTTAACAGGTTACATCGCGTAGCCGGGCTCCCTCATACTACCAAATAGTCCCCTGGGTCTCGACTCCCGCTCTTGTGCCGAAGACATGGATTAAATATCGTTTACTATCCTTCAGGACCAGTTTTTCCCGTACTGGATTCGATATAACAGCTCTCTATCCTGTCCGGACATCTTCGCGTCGGAGCAGAAGATATACAAACAGGTCGGGCTCCGCAGCTCTCTCGGAATAATACAGCCTGCGCCTTCCCGCAGGAAGCCTGTACGCTCGTCGAAAAACCCGGCGATCTTACGCAGGGTATCTTCGTCGATCACCCCGCCTTCCTTGTGCCAGTACCCGAACGCGCTCGCGCAGTGCATGCAACAGCCGGGAGCGCCCAGGGCCGGGCCCTTGCATTCGCCGTCGTGGAAATCGCAGTCGTAGTCGAGGTTTTCGGTCTGCTTCGCCATCTCACGGTAAGTGTCGACGTCGTAGCCGCGCACGCGCATCGCTTCTTTTGGCACGACGGCGATGTTCCGTTCCTGCAGCAGCACCTTCAGCTCATCGTAATCCATAGCATCGCCGTCCCGTTCACTCTGTTTTCACGCGGTCCCCGTATCGGATTCTGGCCAGCAAAATCTTGTCCTCGTCGGTCATCATCAGGTCAGAGCAGTGGACGACCAGGCATGTCGGACTGCGCAGCTCCCGCGGTATCGAGCAGCCTTCGCCGTCCCGTACGAAACCTGTCTTCTCGTCGAAGAACGGGGCTATCTTCCTGACGGTGTCCTCGTCCAGCGTGTCGCCCTCTTTGCGCCAGTAACCCAAGGAGAGGGAACACCCCTGGGCCGTGCAGCAGCCGTTGCCGCCCATGGCCCGGCCGGAGCAGTTGCCGTTGCTAAAGTCGCAGTCGAAATCGATGCTTTCGGTCTGCTTCGCCATTTTGCGAAATGAGTCCACATCGTATCCCCGGATGCGTTTAGACTCTTTCGGCACGACGGTGATCTTCCATTGGTGCAACAGTCCTGTTAGCTTATCGTATTCCATTCCCTTGCCACCCCGGGGCTTTAACGGCCCATGAACGCACCGAACTGGATCCGGGCCAGCAATGTCCGGTCATCATCAGTCATTTTTGCGTCCGAGCAATAAATGAACAGACAGGTCGGGCTGCGCAACTCCCGCGGCAGCACGCAGCCCTCGCCTTCACGCAGGAACCCGGCCCTCGGGTCATAGGCCTCCGCCAGCCTTTTCACGGTATCTTCGTCCAGCGTGCCGCCTTCCCGCCGCCAGTACCCGAGCGTTTCTGCACAGCGCCCGGGCGTGCAGCAGCCGTTCGGGCCCCTCGATCGCCCGTTGCAGCCGCCGCCGTCCGGGAAGACGCAGTCGTAGTCGATCTTCTCCGTCTGCCGGGCAAGTTGCCGGTACGTGTCGACATCATGGCCCCGGATGAGTTTCGACTCTTTTGGCACTACCGTGATCTTCCACTGGCGCAATTGCTTTTCGAGCTCATCATAACGCATTCTAATCGCTCCGCCTGCTCGTCTGGCAAATGATCATGGCGGTAAACCTATTAAAAAATTATCGTTGGACGAACTTCGGGTTTCCCCTGGGAATTCCTTGTTTAAGCTGTTCGACTACTGTCACGCTCGCCAAGGGCGCCAAGAGCCAAGAGCGCCAAGACTATTATTACCTGGCAGGGTTCGGCGATGTCAGCGGGCGGGCGTTCGCGCGCGGGTGCGAGACCGGCATAGGCTTTCGCACATTTTTCGGGTCGGCTGGTGTCTCATCTCAATAGATGGTTTGTCAGTGATGCCGGTGTTTTGTAAAATCCGGTATGGGGGTCGCCAAGAACGCCATGTACCGCCAAGAATGCCAAGCTTTACAATAACTGGCATACATGTCCTGCTTTTTACCAGCCTTGGCGTCCTTGGCTCTTGGCGTCCTTGGCGAGCATGACAGAAGTCAAACAGCTTATACCAGGCCCGATTTTCGCAGCCTTAACATGTTAACGACCATATTCATGACCGGGTCCTGCCGAAAAAGTATAAATAATCAGTATCCCATAAAACGACACGAACGCCCCTTTCGGCTTTACGCGTTACAGTCCCGTGGGGTAGTGGTCAATCCTGCTGGACTTTGGATCCGGCGACACCGGTTCGAATCCGGTCGGGACTATGGTATAAATGGGGATAGTCCTTCCATGATAAATATTAGTATGGTTGGTTATCCCCTAAAACTCAATTTTCTCCTTTTGGCAAAATAAGTCCAATTTAAGACTATGAGGTATAATTTATAACAATACTTTTCACAGTTTGGAAAGAATCAAATATCAATCAGGACTGGCCGAGACACGCCGGTTTTACTCTTACCCATCGAACCCCTGCCCGGACGCAATGGCGGGCCATCAGAAAGGCCTGTTGCCTCGCCTGGTATAGTTTATTTGTGATGCAGTTCTCATTCTAAAGATTTATACCACTTTCGATATTCTTTATGGGTCTCGAAACATCTCGTTATGTACAGTGTGTCGTCATCGATTTGAAAAGCAATTCTCCCCTGCCCAACTTCTTCGACATTATAAGGTTGACCATATTTAAGGTGCCTTCGTGGTCCTATTTCAGCGATTTTCTCTATATGTTGAATAAACTCGATTTGCTTTCCCGTATCCATTTTCGTGAGGGCTCTTTCGGCATACTCCGAATATACTATACGCACCCGATCACAATCCCAATTTCTTCTTTAATTCAGTATGCGATATAGTCTTAACTTTGCCGCTTTTTATGTCTTTCATATCAGAAGAAACGCCCTTATTAACCAACCGAATTTCCTCCTGCTCTTCGAGAAAAGTTGTATAATACATTATGGCTTGCCGAATTACTTCGGTCTGGGTAGCTGCATAACCCTTTTTTATTACCTCATTGATTCGAAGATCATAAGGTGCACCGAGATTGACATTTAAACTCAAAATTATCCCCATGTATGATAACTGTGCATTATGTATATAAAAACTGTGCATTTAATGTGGCAATTACCAGATCATAAGGCTCCCGCGCACTTCTTCCTGAACGTGACTTCCCGGCAAGACTTTTAAAGACATGAGGACATATGGACATATCCCTGATAACAACGTATACACAGTACGAATCGGTCGCCCGGGACGCTTTCAGATAAAATCGAGAATGTCCTTATATCACTTCCTCAATAACATTTTTGTGCGGGATTGAGTCGTGGGCACCGTGGTCGACATCCCCGGACTCTTCATTCTTGCGAGCGGATACGCATTATACAAGAACCTACTCCTATCATTATTTTTTGGTTCATCTGCGTTGTTTGGATAGGCCGACCGGGCTGGTTTCTGTACATATCGGTGATCTCAGGCTGTTTCCATGCGATACGTGACGAAACGCGAGGACCGGTTTAGGCCGCAGAGATCGTAGAGGTGCACAGAGAGTCGGCGGATGACCGGGGTCTGGTCAGGTATAAGAGGATGAAAAACAAGCCTGGCAATTCGTCGCATGACCAGCCTGGGCATCCACGCTCGCGCGTGAGGGTGCCCGGTAGCCATCGTGGATTTGCTACCGTTTTCCATAGGATCGCAGTTTCTTTTAAGATTAGGCTGAACCACAATTCGATGCCAGTTTGCTGAATAGTAAAACGACATTTTACGAAATATTACGACTGCCATAGATTATTCACACTGGAATTTTATCCGGTCGCCCATGTGTTCGGACCCCCACGCGCAGAGCTGGTCGAGGATCGGCGTCAGGGATTTGCCCAGTTCCGTGAGAGAATATTCCACTTTCGGCGGGACCTGTGTGTAGACCTTTCTCGTGATGAGGCCGTCTTCCTCGAGCTGGCGTAGCTGTTTGGTCAGCATCCGCTGGGTGACCCGTGGCTGTAATTTGTCCAGCAGCTGGCTGAAGCGCAACGTCTCGTCGTTTAGCGCGTAAATGATCAGCGGCTTCCACTTACCCCCGATCACGTCCAGGGTGGCGTCGATTGGCCAGTCGTACTTGTATTCTTCAGGACTATTGTCCATAGTATCATTCCTGTACGTATGTTACATGATTGTACGTACTTACTATTTATACACTATGTACTAATTGTATACTGTGGTCGCATCAGGCGATATCGACAAAAGCGGCCGGAGAATGATAAACGTGAAAATCCTTGTAGCTTATTTTTCGCGTCCGGGTAACAACTACGTTGGCGGAAGGATCGTAAACCTGCCTGTCGGCAACACCGAAGTCGCAGCAAAGATGATCCAGAAAATGACTGAAAGCGATCTGTTCCGTATTGAGGCGACGGATGCTTATCCCGGGGGATATGCGGAAACCACCGAGGTAGCACAGCAGGAACTACGCGCTAATGCCCGACCAAAGCTTGCCGGCCGCCTGGAGAATATGGCTGCGTACGACGTGATTTTCCTCGGCTACCCCAACTGGTGGGGCACGATGCCGATGCCTGTGCTCACCTTTCTGGAGGAATACGATATTTCCGGAAAAACGATCGTTCCGTTTTGTACGCATGAAGGAAGCGGGCTGGGCCGAAGTATTGCGGATATCAAAGAGCATTGCCCGCGGTCGACGGTCCTGGATGGTCTCGCAATCCGGGGCGGAGACGTGACGAATGCGCAGAATGAGATAGCAGCGTGGCTGCGTAAAATCGGGATGAACAAGCAGGCGGTGTGAACAGCCATGATGTACAGAAAAGTCCCTAAAAACGGAGACGAACTTTCCATCCTTGGATTCGGGTGCATGCGTCTCCCGGTGAAAGCGGACGGTACCATTGACGAAGAACGGGCCACCAGGCAGATACGCTACGCGATCGACCACGGCGTCAACTATGTCGATACAGCCTGGCCCTATCATGGGGAGCAGAGCGAGCCGTTCGTAGGCCGTGCCCTCGCCGACGGGTACCGTGAGAAGGTCCGGCTTGCGACAAAGCTTCCCGTCTGGATGGCAAAAAGCCGGGCGGATATGGACCGTTTCCTGGACGCCCAGCTGAAAAAGCTCGACACCGACCACATCGACTATTACCTCGTCCACGCACTCGTCGGAAATTTATGGGACAGCGCGTATGAGTTGGGCGTGACTGAGTTCCTCGACCGGGCAAAAGCGGACGGCCGTATCGTTAATGCCGGCTTTTCCTTTCACGGCGCCGGATGCGATTTCAGCCGGATCGTGGACGCCTACGACTGGGACTTTTGCCAGATCCAGTACAACTTCCTGGACGAAAAGAACCAGGCGGGCACCGAGGGCATGGAATATGCGGCATCAAAAGGCCTGGCCGTCGTCGTTATGGAGCCTCTCCGGGGCGGGAACCTTTCTAACCGCGTGCCTCCGGCCGTGAAAGCGATCTGGGACGGGGCCCCGACGAAGCGGACCGCCGCCGAATGGGCCCTCCGCTGGGTGTGGAACCGCCCGGAGGTCACGGTCGTCCTTTCCGGGATGAACGAGGAAGCCCACATCGAAGAGAACCTTCGAGCGGCAGGCCAGGCATGCCCGGATTCGCTGACTGAGGCCGAACTGCAGCTGATCAAAAAGGTCGAGCTGAAGTACCGCGAGCTGATGAAAGCCGGATGCACGGGCTGCAGGTACTGTATGCCCTGTCCGCAAGGGGTGAATATTCCGCTCTGCTTCGAGGTATACAACGACCGGTACATGTCAGGCAACGCAGGCGAGGCCAGTTTTCTCTACGTCGCAAGGCTGGGCAGTGTCCTGTCCGTGGGAGAGTCCGAATTCGCGTCGCTTTGCGTTAAATGCGGAGAATGTCTTGAAAAATGTCCCCAGCACCTCGATATACCGGAACTACTCGAATCGATCGTGGAAGAGCTGGAAGGACCCGATCTGGAGCAGAGAGTCGCCATGGCGAAACAGGCATTCAAGCGAACATAAACAAGGAAAAATTCATAGTATTCATAGGGATGACATCGGTGAAACAAAAAGTTTTAGTCCTGGCTGCAAGCCCCAGAAAGGGCGGGAATTCGGACTTGCTATGTGATCAGTTCATGCTCGGTGCCCGGGATGCGGGACATCAGGCCGAAAAAATCTACATACATGACCGTAATATCATGTTTTGCCTGGGGTGTATGAGCTGCCAGAAAAAAGGCGGGACGTGCGTGCAAAAGGACGACATGGCCGATATCCTGACTGAAATGGTCCGGGCGGACGTGCTGGTCATGGCGACCCCGATTTACTTCTACAGCCTGAACGCACAGCTGAAAGTCTTGATAGATCGGACATGTCCTCAATACACCCGGATCTCCGACAAGAAAGCTTACTTCACAGCGACCTGCGCCGATGGCAGGAAAGAGTCCATGGACGCTGCAATTGCCACTTTCCGGGGCTTTCTAGCCTGTCTGGACCACGTGGAGGAAGCCGGCATCGTCTGCGCCACGGGAGTAACTGACGTGGGCGATATCAAAGGTAAGCCCGAAATGGCTATAGCCTATAAAATGGGAAATGCTATATAAACAAGGGGAACTAAACGTGGCACAAATCACAATGGGCAGTACCGGGATTACGACTGACCGCAATGGGTTCGGAGCGCTGCCGATTCAAAGAGTAAATGTGGGGACTGCGGTCTAAATTTTAAGGAAGGTATACGAAGGCGGTATGACCTTTTTCGATACTTCCGTACGTGTTCCGACAGCGATGAGCGAGTCAGGCTCTCCGGCATTATGATTTTATAAATGATCCCGCCAATCAGCGAGCAGACGATAAGGATGAACGGCGGAAGCAGGACAGCGGTAAGGATGTGCGGCAGCTTCCGGGATTTTTTGGCCCCGGCGTACAGGGCGTTCCCTGGAGAAAAAATGTTCCGGACGATCGACATAAATGCCATTTGCCCCTTGTTTCATCGACCATAGGATATTTGTTTCTCTTATTAATTCTGGTAGATATTTCTCTCGAGGGTGTGCTTATCATTCGACAAATATCTTTACTATCGAAAGCATCGTGCCTTGCCTGTTATATCTTTAACGGGCATATCCCTGCCATCATTAACCGCACGTCTACCATACGTACTCAATTTTACAGGCTCCGTCGCCCGGCTGCTGCCAGTAGCTGTAGATCGCTTATTCGCATCCATCGCTATCCAGATCCTCTAAAACGTCATGTAAGCCCCTTTCGGCTTTACGCGTTACAGTCCCGTGGGATAGTGGTCAATCCTGCTGGACTTTGGACCCGGCGACGTACCAATCATACGATTAGTACATAACGGTTAAATACCCACAAATAGTAACATTATTTTAGGCGAATATATGCCGCGTTTTACATTTGAAGCGCTTATGTTTACAGTGATTATTTGTGCCATTATTACCAGTGGTTGTAGTAACGTGGTGCCTACTCGTTATGGTAACGACACCATCTTAACCGATGGTCATATCTACCTGGATGGCGAGCCGGTCGCTGGCGCACAGATAAGGGCGATTTCTGCCAACGGAACATATCGTATATCCAACGTTACAGATGGAAATGGCACATATGCGCTGTATTTGCCGAATGGAACGCAATATAATCTTACCGCTTCTTACAAAGGGCTGACACACACCGTATGGCCGGTCGCAGCCGGCACTTATGACATTAACCTCACAAAGACACCACGCTCATTTATCATGGGCCAAGGTGTTACTATTGGCGGTCCACCTGGGTCCAAGAGTACCAACGCTTCCAAGGAAACCATAATAGCCAGACCTGCGAATAGTAACGATACGATAACAGCAAAGGTGGGCAGTGACGGGAGATATATTCTTGAGGTCAAGCCAGGAGTACAATACCAGGTCAGAGGAGACGGCCCTTGGCCCGTGTGGTTAAACTATCGCAACTTTCCTAATAATTCGCTTTACGGCGGATGGGCAATGAATCTGACGCTGGGCCAGGATGAGACAATCCTGATAAACTTTCGAGTTCACCTGCCGTAAAGGAATATTTACTATCCGATATGTAAAATAAGCTTAAGATCATGATTCTTTTTATTCGTTCGGAGTATTCTTTTTTTCCTCGATCCACTCCCGCCGTTTAACCATCGCCTTGTTTACCTGTTCGGTCCGCTTCTGCTGTTTAACCCGTTCCTTCCTGACTTTAAGATATGAATTGATTTCCATGTACATATCACCCATGTTTTTCAACTCCTCCTTGATTTTTTCCAGGTCGAACGGTTCATTTTCATCCACCCGGTGGTTATAGGCAGAGATCATATCCTGGACATTTTGACACCGGGCCCCCATCAGATTGGCGCACAGGGCTACTTCCCGGTCTAAGTACTGGATCGGGTCTTTTTCATTCTTCAGTCTTTCTTTTATTTGTTCTGTGGTTATCATGTCAATCCATCGGGTCGTTAGTTATCGTATTATGTTACACAGTCGGATGCTTAGCGTAGTCATTGGGGCTACTTTTTGTATGCTGAGCCGGCACTCAACACAACGTACACAACGTACACGACGTACACTACGTTTTTCGGGTAATGGCAAGCGTGGCCTTATTATTAAACGTCGTGTACGTCGTGTACGTTGTGTACGTAGTGTTTGGTGCCGGCAAACATGTATAACACATTTCACCAATGACTATACTTTATGCCAGAATCCTGTCTATACTTTCTGTACATCAAATCTTCTGTTTTATATCAGCAATAATCGATGTTCCCTGGTATATGTACCGGGCCTACCCGCCTCGAGGCGTCCTGCCGCAGGCCCGCGGCATATAAATATTTATTATCTAATCATTCCATTCAATAGTGATGTCACGACCCAGGCATTCACGTACAGAAGACAAAAGAAAAGGCGCATCGCAACCCGCTGCCGACACACAGCCGGACCGGCTTACTTTTAGCCCGGGCGTGCAAAAACTAGTAACCCTCTTCTTTCTGGCGGCCACCGTCGCGGGTCTGTCACTGGGCCTCTATCTGGCATTTACCTATCCCCTGACGAGCGACTCGGTCAACGCAGGCCTGTTTCCCATGGAGGTCATGCAGGGTAACTTCGAGTACGTGTTCCCGGCGAGCAATCCTTACTTCTTCACTGATTACATTTTCCACCTGGTCATCCAGCCGCTGACTGGCTATAGCCCCGTTGCACTGGTGCTGACCGGCTATGCGATCTACGTCGGTATCATGCTCGCCTGTGCCGCGCTGGCGCTGCGCCTCGCGGGCCGCATGGAAGCCCTGGTCGTTGCGGCACTCGTCGCTAACTTCCCGTTCCTGGGCCTCCGGTACGTCCTTTATCCACTATATCACAACGGTACGACCCTGTTCATCCTGCTTTGTATTCTGGTCTTCTACGCTGACCGGCCGCCCTTCCGCATGAGCCTCAGGTGGAAAGTGCTGATTATCGCTTTGCTGCAGTTCCTGGGCGTATTCTCTGATACGCTCATGCTCCCCGTGTTTACCCTGCCGCTCATCGTTTACTCGGTTTATCTGCTCTGGAAGCAGAGGCAGCCTTCGGGGGCGGAAAAGAAAACTGACGGGGCAGAAGGCAGCCCTGTCCTCTGGCTCGCATCGACGGTGCCTGCGTTAATCATATTTGCACTGAAGTCCCGGATAGGCCAGCTCTGGACGGGAGGCCCGATCCTGGCCTCGACAGGGACGGAGATGGGGTCGATCGGGAGCCTGTTGCAGCACCCGGAAATGTTAAGCGAGTTCACCGCTGCCCTTGCCCGCGACGCAGGAGGTATTATCGTCGCCATAGTCCTCCTCATCGTAGTCCTGCTCGTGATCCTCGAAAGAAAAGACCGTTTCCTGCAAACGGTCCTTGTCTTCGGCGGGATATTCATGATGCTCGGGTTCATGTCGATGACAATGGCGGGCGATCCTGGCCGGTACCTCACCCCGATTGTCATCCTGGCCCTGTTGGTGGCCGCTACAGGGACGATGCGTCGCGGAGTTAACTACATACCTCTGATTGCAGTCATAGCCATTATCCTGGTCAATATCGGGTCGAACGTGCTGACCCTGAATGAGCTTCATCCGGACTATAACAAGCTCCAACAGGGGTTCATCACTTACCTCGAGAGTAAAAACGTCACCCACGCCTATTCTGACTACTGGAGCGCTAACATTTACACTTACCTGTCGGGCGGCAAGGTGATGGTAGAGCCCGTTTACGTACAGGATGGCCGGCTTATGTTTTACACAATGAACTCGGCCCCGCGCTGGGCAAGCATATGGCCGGACGGTAATGATACAGAACCGATCATTATCACTATTACCGGTGACAGCCTGTATGATTGGACACAGATGGTCAATGAAAACCACCCGCCAGTCATAACCTACCAGGTAAGCAACGGCGCGATTTATGTCTATAATGGCACGCTGCCTGCATAGCCTGCCTTAAAAAGAAATTTACCTTGCCCTCATCATTAAAAAGTGTAAAATAATAATGTATATTGGGCGAGGCCATAATGCGATATCGATCAGTAATAAGCCACAGACGTGAAGTAATCGACTGTCACTGTCTCGTTCGGCCTTACCATGACCTCTGACATCACTACTCCCGTACTCGATGCAAACTCAATGGCATGGTATGCTCCG
The DNA here is from genome assembly GCA_963769045.1 of uncultured Methanocellaceae archaeon. Lineage (GTDB taxonomy): Archaea > Halobacteriota > Methanocellia > Methanocellales > Methanocellaceae > Methanocella_A. Next base: position 33,632 of record CAVYKK010000021.1, on the reverse strand, counting down.
TTTGCATCCCGGAACTGCCCGGTGAGATTGTAATATAAGAACGGCTCCAGCTCAAGCGAGTAGCTTAAGTCCGTGTCCGTGACTGTTTTAACCTTCGAGCCGTCATATTGAGGTACTGCTTCGATAGTAACTTCGCCCGGGCGGGCCAGCCAGGGCTCGTTCTCTGGCGGCCGTCCGGTAATGCTCGAAATCGGCGTCCCGGTGAGATTGATGTTATGTGCCTCTGTCACGTTGTTCTCCAGGAAGATCGGTCCGATGCTGTGCTGCAGGCCCTGGCTTACGGCGGTGATCCTGTACAGGGTCGTCGTGTTCAGGCCGAGGCTGTACCTGCCGCTGTCGTCGGTGACGGTAGTCGTGCGGCCGCCTCTTTCGAGGTTGATTGCCTCCACGGTGGCACCTTTGACCCCTTTTCCGTCGAGGTACACATGGCCTGTCATCGTAGTCGGGAGGGCCGGTATGCTCGTAATGGTCCCGATTTTCCCACTCAAGTTATAGTACAGGCCTTTAGGTGGATGGACCCATAAGACACGTATATCCACCAGGGCCGTCTCGCCTTGCTGAAGTGTCAGGCCGTTGCAGTAATCATCGTTGCGGTAAGCAAACTGGATCCCGCAATGCTGCCCATAATAATCACTGTACTTCCCGCTGATGCCGTACGAAACGCCCGGCTTCAGGTCGAAGGAATAAGTCCCGTCTTCGCCGGTCACTGTGGTCAGCGGAGCGCTGCCATCGGCAGGCGTCGCTACGATGAAGACACCGTTCGCCGGGTTCGGACTGCCTGGACCATATGACGCAACCCCGGTTATAGTCGTTTTCGGTGTCTTCGTGAGGTCGATGTCATAACGGTCGGCAATGTCCTCATTGACAATGTACCCTCCGGTAAGGTTATGCAGGTATACCGGTCTCAACCTTTGTTTCAGCCCCTGGTATGTGGCCGTGACATTATACCGGTTCCAGGGCACCAGGTACAGGACGTATGCACCGCTGTCGTTCGTGACATTCGACGCACGGCTGGCACCGTCGACAGAAACTGCCGTGACCAGGGCACCGCTGACTGCCTTGCCATCAAGGTAAACATGGCCATATGCCGGCATCGAAAAATTATATACCGGTGTATCTGCCTGTTTCTCTTCGCTGCATCCGCTAATCATTACGACGCATAAAATAACGGCTATAGCCAGCAGGGCAATGAGAATCAATTTGGACATGTATTGACCTGATATCAAGTTTCAGGACATGCCTATTTAAGCCTAATCTCACGATCGATTAATATCCGGGACAGTGGAGGTCATGAACGTTCGACTTCAATATTATACGCGGGCAAGGATAACCTGCAGATCAGACTGCTCATTGTTCGATTTTCAGCTCTATCCAGGCTGTGCGACTCCTGTCACGTCCCTGGCGAGCGTGACCGTGGGCGCATAGCATAGGAAACGGCAAGTTGCGTGCTTTACTGGTAACCACCAAAACATTTTACCAGACGTATTCAATCTTATTGACCACGCCGTCAGGCGGCTGCCAGTAGCTGTAGACCGCCCATTTGCATCCTTCGCTTTCCAGTAATGCCGCATGTCTCTGGTTTAACAACACCATCTCGTTGTTCAGTCGGATGCGATCGCTGTCGAGCCTGGCTTTCCAGGCGTCGAGCTGGTCTCCCGTTCGTCGGTGCCGGCGGGATCTTGCCTATGTTCGTATTATACCAGCTGGAATATGCCTCATCGGTGATGGCGCCACTCCGATACTGGTTATACATAGTTGCCTCTTCCGCGTTGAACCGGTCCACGCCAGTGTTATGCGCGGCCATCTTAGCGTTAAAATCGCTGACCGCTGCCGTATAGTCCGCCGCATCGGCATCGTACCTGTCTACGGCCTCGTTATGGACCTTTAACATCGGCCTCGTATAGGTAGAACTGATTATAAAACTCGTCGATGATCTTCTTCTTTTCCTCGTAGAAGGAATAGTCGAGGTGCCCGTCGACCTGGGATAAGTTCAACTCCCCGAGGGGCTTGCCTTTCTCTACATAGACGACCGCGTCGGTCTGGAACTCTGCCAGGCTGCTGGCTTTCTGGGCCGCGACGAGCCCCGTGTCGTCTATTAATACAACGCCTTTATCGGTCGTAGGAAAAGCGTTGAACGCGTGTCCGATCGGCTGGCCGTCGAAGGTCACTATGACCATGCCGCACTTGATTCCCTGCGCTTCGGCGCGGTTGAACAGGTTAGTGGCAAAGTTGGCACAGGTGTAGGTCGGATCGACGTATGTCGCGTCTTCGGTCCGGTCACTGGCGAGGAACCCGGTCAGCGCGTCATATGAGACGGGTGAGGCGTTCCGGTATACGGTCACATATACCTCTTTGTTGTTGCCGTCCAGGAAACCGGCATCCAGGACCCATGTGTCCCTCATCAGCGTCATTTTACCGTAATCGATGCCCGGGTAATCCGAAGCGGATACGTTTCTCGCGGTCGGGTCGACGAAATACATGCCCCTGTCTTTCGTGTTGAAGGCGATACAAACGTGGCCCGGGTATCCGTTGGAGATCTCAGTCGCAATGAGGCTGCAGTTGATGCCCTGTCTCTCGGCCTTATCGTGCAATTCTACGGCGTATTCGACAGGCCGTTCCATAGTGTCAGCCAGGATTGCCGCTTCAATTCGTGTCTTCTCAGCCGCGACGAACTGTTGCACTTCGTCATACGGCAGGTCTGTCGCATTTCGATAAATGACGACGCTCTGGTATTGCCCGGTGCTGTTTTTATACGATAGCTGTTCCGACCAGACCGGCGGCATCAGGACAGAATAAACAAACGCGCCCGCCGCTATCGCCATGATGGTGATTAGTACGATGGCTATGACAGCTACGGCAATTTTTGTCAATGTCCGCCTGTCGCGCTTTTTATTATCTTTTCCGGGAGGCACATTACCTGACGGATTTGCCCCGGATTTGACCGCTGCCCGGTCGCGTAGCCTATCGAGGGCCTGTGTAGCATGCGATCTTACCTGTTCGTCCGGGTATTCAAGTAGTATGGTAAGCGGTTCAATCGCGAGAAAATTTTTATTAGAGCCGATAGAGTCGATGATGTTTACCGAGCGTAAAATATCGTCCCTGTCAAGCGAATCATACAGGTCGGCGATTTGTGCCTTAAACGCAGTCTCATCGACGTCCGGACGGCCGTCTGCAACCATAAATACCCCGAGCCACTACCTATTAGCGTACAAGGGGCAAGTATAAATATCTTATTTTATTAGCCAGACAGCCGTTTTGCGTCTTCATTACTTTGTGTTAGTCATTCCTGAAACTTTTTGTAACGCTGAGCAGGCATCCGACACAACGCCACGAGGCCACGTGGCACTACGTACACGACGTTTTACTGATAATGGCCGGCATATCCTGACCTAATTAAACGTACGTTGTAGCCGTCGTGGCCGTCGTGTACTGTTGTGTTTGGTGCCGGTCTAGCCTGTACAAAAAGATACGCGAATGACTATGTCTTTGTGGCTACAAGCGCAGCGTGGTACGTGCAGACAAGAATGACCTGAGAACGTAGAAGTATCATTAAAAAACAATATTATGTCATGCACGTTTCGATAGCGCCCGAACCTCCCGACTCGCCGGAAGCCATTGGGCTTATCGATGAGCTTCAGCGCTATATAGCTCCGATGTATCCGCATGATCGAGAGCACGGCCTCAGCCCGGCAGAGATGGCCAGGGAAGGCGTCGCATTCTTCGTCCTTCGTACAGACGGCCAACCGGCCGGCTGTGGTGCATTGAAACCGATCGGCCCCGGCTCTGCCGAAATCATGCGGATGTACGTCCGCCCGCCGTTCCGCGGCAAAGGGCTGGGCAGGCAGATGTTACAGCACCTGGAAGGATACGCGATGGAGCACGGACATTACGGTGTTACGCTTGAAAACCGGCATCTACCAGCCGGAAGCCCTCTGCCTGTACGAGCGGTCCGGGTACCGGCAGGTTCCGGCGTTCGAACCGTACCGCGAACATCCGCTGAACCTGTATTACGAAAAAACGCTTGTCACGGGCATGGGACGATCGCGTTAACCGGCGCTACTTTCTCGAGCTTGCCCTTTTCCTGGCTATTAAAAGCCAGGCGCTGCCGATCAATGATCCGCCAAGGATGAGGACCAGGAAGCTGAAGATTATCTTTGAGACCGGGTCCATCATGGTGAACCAGTCGAAGTTGATGTTCGGCAGGCCCGGGAGAGAAAGGTTAGACGAGGACGGGTCCAGTGAAAAGTTAATATTCATCTGACTGATGGTGTCGAGGTTCAGGTATACTATCCCTAATATGACAAAGACCGCCAGCCCTGCAACGGTAAAATAATTTATCCATTTTTCTTTCGGATCATCTTTCATGTATACCTGGTATATCGACTGGAACCAATATAAAACTTCAGTTATTTTCCAGAAATTGCAAATTTTGAATTATTTTTACGAAATTTACAATATCCGTTTCTTCCTAACACCTTACTGTACAGTCCCCCTGTACTACCTGATAGCACTGAAATCGTTAAATACCATAACGCTGATCTAAAAACAGATGAGCGGCAGCACCTCTACCATTATCGCAGGCACGACATTGTTTAGCGGCCTGCAGCAGCAGATCGCGGCGGCTACCGGGTTCAGCCCGGCGGTGACAGACCTGATTACGGCCGCGCTGATTATCGCTGTTTCAGTCGTGCTGGCCAAAGTCGTAAAGTATCTGGTTTCTCACGTGGCGCCGAAGCTGGTGGTGCATACCGAGACGACGCTGGACGACGAGATCATCAAGGCCGTGAACGGCCCGCTGCAGTGGGCTATCGTCGCGCTCGGCACATATCTTGCGCTTCAGGTGATCGGCGAGTACATCGGCTTCCTTGACTTTTATCTGGACCGGCTGCTGATCGTCGTGCTTCTCTTCGTCATGGCATATCTCGCGAATAACCTGGTCAAGGGCCTGCTGAACTGGTACAGGAACGACATTTCAGCCCGCACCGAGACGACGCTGGACGACATGCTTATCCCGTTCCTGCAGAAGATATTCAGCGCCGTCATCATTGTCCTGGCCATCATCATGGCCCTGGACCAGCTGAACATCGTCGAGATCACGCCGCTGATCACCGGCCTGGGCGTGGCAGGCGTTGCGGTCGCGCTGGCCGCACAGCAGTTCCTCTCGGACTTCTTCGGGGCGCTGTCCATCATGCTCGACCGGCCGTACCGGGTCGGCGACCGCGTGAAGATCGAGGGCATCGACGCGGGCGACGTCCAGGAGATCGGCCTGCGCAGCACCCGGATAAAGACTATGGATAACCGGATCATCATCGTGCCGAACGCCAAAGTCTCCAAGTCGAAAGTCACTAACATGTCGATGCCTGACACGCAGGTCGCCCTGACTATCCGGGTCGGCGTATCGTACGATGCCGATGTCGAAAAGGCCACCCGCATCATGGAAGAGATCGCGCGGTCGACCGAAGGCGTAATCGAAAGCCCGGCTCCGCGGGCTTATGTCAACGAGCTGGGCAGCTTTGCGGTGAAGCTGGTCATGTTCCCGAGCGTGAGCACCTACCGCCAGGACTGGGTGGTGCCCGACCGGATTTACCGTGGTATCGTTAAGCGTTTTGCAGCCGAGGGCATCGAGATACCGACGCCGACCACAACTGTCCTTATTAAACGAGACCCCTTCCCGGCAGCGATCGCCGTCCCGGCACAGCCGCCGCAGACGAATAAGAAATAGCCTGTCAGCGGAGAGCTTCGCTGACACTTTTAAAGTCTTCTTCGATAGAGTCCCAGAGCTTCCGGTTGTAGATGACGGATGCCGGGTGGTAGGTAATGATAATCGTCCGGCCTTCGTGCTCGAACGGCTTTCCGTGCTCCTTTCCCATGCTTACCTTGCGACCCAGGTATGACTCGGCCGCGGTCTTGCCCAGCAGGACGATGATCTTCGGGGATATGATGTCCAGCTGCTTTTTCAGGTAGACGCTGCACGCCTCGATCTCGTCTCGCTTCGGCACCCTGTTTCCGGGCGGGCGGCACTTGACGACGTTGGTGATGTAAACAGTGCTCCGGTCGACGTTGCCCTTCTCGAGGAGCGAGTTCATGATCTTGCCCGCCGCGCCCACGAACGGCTTGCCCTGTTTGTCCTCGTTCTTGCCTGGTGCCTCACCGATCAGCATCACCTTTGCATCGTCCGGCCCGTCGCCGACGACCACGTTCGTCCTGGACAGCGCCAGCGTGCATCTCGGACAGATGAGCACATCGTCGATACCGCACAATGTCTTCGTAATCCGGTCCATTCTAACTCCTAATACGACAACAGCGCATAAAAAGCCTCCTGAATGATCAAGAGGCCGAGTTGCCGGGAAGGGGCCAAGGCGCCTTCCTGGCAACTCGGCCTCTTAGTTGAAGCGGACGAATGTCAGTATCAGGACTGTCAGGGAGACAGCCGCGACGATTACGGCAGCGGCGAAGGCCCCGGACATGGCGACCATTGCATTGGCGGTGCTGGCCAGCTTGGCGATCTTGTGGGAGCCGAATACCCGTACGTCCTCTGCGATCTCGATGTCCATGCCGGCGGTCACCGGCTCCAGATCGGCGATCGCTTTATCGACCAGATTCCGGATGGTCTCCACTAACAGGTCGCAGTTCATCTTTTGTCCGATATAGTTGGCGCCAGAAATAATATTCACAACATGCGTATCGGTGGTCATTACTTCCGCCTCGTCGACAGGCAGCTTTTCTATAATGATTTCCCGCAGGCCGCAGATCATGTTGTTGCCGTCGACGACAATGTACGCCGTACGCTGGCCGTCCACCTCGACTACGGCTACCTCTATGCCCAGGTCGCCCATGCCTTCCAGCCTCGTCCAGATCGGGGGCGAAGCGGCTATGCCGACTTTCATCGGACTGTCCGACAGTGACAGCAAATGTCGCGAAGAGTTGGCGGCCGCACGGATGATATTATAGGAATCGCGGGTGCCCGGCTCGATGGCCGTGGCAAACGGTTCGGTACAGTTGTGGGCATCGATAATAGTGGCACACCGTGCCCCTGCTACTCTGCCTTCGGCCATAGCCGTGAAGCCGACGGAGAACTCAATGTCCTCCGTGGAGGTCGGGGCCTGGGTGGAGACGAGGAAGACCGAGTCGCCGAAGCGCTGGCCCAGTATCTTCGTGTTGCCGACCTTCGCCCGGAACGACCGGGTGGCCAGCTCGCTGTAGCTCATCCGGTCCAGTGCCCGCCTGGCGGCATCGATGATCTTATGCGACTCGTCCGCCGTCACGAGGTTGAAGTCATGATATGCCGTCCCGTGCGGGACGAAGACCGTGCCCTCGTTCTTAAAGGCGCCGGATACTACGGCAGGCAGGTTGCCGCCGCCGATCTCTCCCATCGGCCCCGGGTGCACGTACGGGGTGATGATCGTCGCCTTCAGCGTCCCGTCGGAGCGGCGGAATGCCAGCACGCTCACCGGAGCGTCGATTGATTCGCCGATCTTCTCGAAGAAGTCCTCCATGTCCTGAGAGCCTTCGGTGATGTGGCCGATGAAGTCCTGCACGAAGTCGAAGCTGCTGACGCCGAACGATTTCACCATCGGGTAGTCCACGTACTTGACGAATACGATGGCCGCACTCGCAAAGATTATGCTCGATACCACGAGGTCAAACGCCACCTCGGTGTCCCGGATGAAATAGATGAGCAGCAGTCCGCTAAAGACCGTCTGCAGCGACGCCGGTATCAGCACCTTGGGCAGGCTGTTGATGGAAATGCCCAGCAGGATGAGCATGCGCAGGGCGAACACGGTCGACAGGGCCAGCGCAAACCCGGTATAGTTGTATGGCGTGTTCGTAACGTAGGCGATGAGGCCGGTGATCAGGCTTCCCAGGGAGATGACCACCAGCGATAACAGGGAAATGAGGGCTGACCTGTTGTAGGTGAGGTTTTTGCCGAACAGCTCGGAGAACGGTTTGGTGAGGAACGTGGACAGGATCGCGGGCACGCCCAGCAGGATCATGCCGGTAAAAATGTCCGATCTCCAGCCGCCCGGGAAAGAGATGAGACCAATAGCTGCCGATAACACGACGATGCAGGACAGCGAGTACCTGAGGGCAGGCGCCTCGAATATGTAATCGGCGTAACTGGCCAGCTGCTCCTCCATGCCCTTGCGCCGTTTCTTCTTGCCCCTGAGCCTGGGCATCCTTTCAGAAAAGTTATTGAAGCGCGAAAAGTGACTGTCGGCCGTAGCAGCCCGCTCCTATTCCATCTCGTTGATCTCGACGACCTTCAGCGGTGCGTCCCTTAGCGCCTTGCCCACGCCTTTCTTCGCGATGCGCTCGGCATGCTCTTTGCTCTCGGCGTTGAACACCCTCATCTCCAGCAGCAGGCCGACGAGGCCCATGCCCGCGACCACGAAGGCGCTGTCGAAAGGCTCCCCGCAGAAAGGACAGTATGTCGTGCCGACCTCGACCTCGACGTACTCCATTTTTGCCGCATTCAGCCGCTTGCCTGCCTCCGAGATGGCCACGCTCATTGCGTCGTCCACCGATTTCACGTCATGGACGAGCCATGCGGCTTCTAAAACGACTAAATAATTAACCATGTGAACTTTTCTCCTCCACTCCGACCCGTCTCCTTGTAAAACAGTTCGATAGGGGCATCGTTGCCCACAGCGATACTGTCATGATGATCTGTAATACGTATAGGTATTCATTGTTTAAAGCTTATTAGTCATATTTAAGAGTTCCGCAGTTATACAAAATTCAATCCGGTTATTTACCAATTGCCAATTTGTGTTGACTGCAACTCAAGCATCGATCAATTAGTATACAATTTTTCATTACTAATCGCGGTGCGACGCCCGTGCTTGTTTCTTGTATAGAAACCTGTTAGCCAATATTCATTACTTCCATTACTAATCGCGGTGCGACGCCCGTGCTTGTTTCTTGTATAGAAACCTGTTAGCCAATATTCATTACTTCCATTACTAATCGCGGTGCGACGCCCGTGCTTGTTTCTTGTATAGAAACCTGTTAGCCAATATTCATTACTTCCATTACTAATCGCGGTGCGACGCCCGTGCTTGCTTCGCCGCACGTGCTACTCCGGGTTTTTACGGTGTTCCGATGTCGGGCGACGGGCTCGCACCTTCGTCGGCCCAACCCGCTTCGCTCGTTGAGCCTCCTTTGCAAGCCCTGAAAAACGCGCCTTCGGCAACGTTTTTCACACCCGCCACCTCCACACCCCTCGCACAGCTATCGCGTGCGAGCGGGCAAGCCGAAAAAACCCTCCGCCTTCCGCGGAGAAGCACAGACTACCCATACCAACACTAGTATAGCCATCGAGCCAATACTAGTCCAGGTAAGGGTAGTCTGTGCTGCTCCGCGGTCGATGGAGGGTTTTTCTGGCCGAAGGCCCCTCGCACGCGCAGCTGTGCGAGGGGTGCGGAGGCGGCCGGGCAATGAACGCTGCCGACAGGCGCGTTGCTTAGCGCTTGCGAAGGGACTCGACCGGGCGCAGCCGAGCGAAGCGAGGCGCAGCCGGGTCGTGTCTCCGGGGGTGCGAGCGCGGCCCGGACGGCGCAGCACCGGAAAAACCCGGAGTAGCCCATGCGACGAAGTAAGCATGGGCGTCGCACCGCGATTAATATTGGATTGACAATATTATGCTCTATTGATCTCCGATATTGCAAGAACGCGGCCCGGACGGCGGAGCGCCTGAAAAATTCATAGAAGTCCATGGGCCAGAGCCCATATAGGCATCCGACTGTAAAGAGATCGATATATCAGTGTAATAGATATGGGTTTTACGCTGCCGTTATTGACCATGCGATTATTTACTAAGCCGCGAACAGGTCCTTTTTCGTCACCCTGAAAGCGCCCAGCCGCACGCCCGCGTCCAGCCATGCGTGCCCGTAGCTGAAGCAGACCAGCGCATTCACCTCGTCTCCTGTTTCAATAAAGTGGACCCCATCCTGGTAATAGCTGCTGGCCATAGTCATGAAGTCGTCCGCCGTCCGGCTGAGCTCAGAGCCTTCCGGCGCCGCCTTCTTCACGTCGTCCAGCGCCGCTTTCAGCAGGCCACGGTATCGTAACGTCTTTTCATGGAGGTCGGCGGCCACGTCACCGTCTCCCGAAGATGCGGTTGAACAGGCTCCCGACAGGAACTTTCTTCTCTACAGGCTCTGCCGATCTCGTCTCTGTCTCTTCTTTGATCTCTTCCTCTGCTTCTTCCTCGATAATCGGCTCTGCGGCGTCGTCCTCCGATTCGTCCGATATCTCGGTCGAGGTGCCCCCGTGCTTGCTGCGTCTGACCCGCACCTGTACCATGATTGGCCGGGGGATATCCGGGCTCACGAACAGCGCCACCCCGGGCGGCAGCCGCTTGATCTCTTCTTCGAGTTCGGAGCTGATGCCTTCGAGGCTCTTCGTGATGGCCTTCAGGTCGTTCGGGTTGGTCACGCGCATGATGATCTGGGTGCTGCACTGGGAGAGGACGTTCTTGTCCACCTTGGCCGGCCGCTGGGACACGATCATCAGCCCGAGGCCGAACTTGCGGCCCTCCGAAGCTATGGTCCGCAGCACTTCGCCGCTCGTGGTCTTCAGGAAGCCCCGCTCCGGGCAGAACAGGTGTGCCTCTTCCACGACCACCAGGCCGGGCGGCACGGCTCCGGCCTTACGGGCTTCAAATAGCTGCGAGAGCAGGCGGGCGATGATAATCTGCTGTACGTCAGGGTTGACGCCTTTCATGTCCACGACGGACGCTCTGCCCTTCGTGAACAGCTCCTGCACCGGCGTGGGCCGGTCCGACAGGAACTCGGCGTTAATCAGCGGCTCCAGCTTGTTGATCACCGCCCACTTCTGGTTGCTCCGGGACGACTGGATTTCCATGAGCACGTCCTTGATGCTGTACTCCTTGATGGTGAAGTTGCGCCGGTCGTCCATGAGCTGGTTTACCGCCTCGTAGACCAGACCGATCTCCGAGTTATTCAACTCGCCGGGGGCGTACTGGATGATCTCGCCAGGCTTCAGGTTGCGGCCGTTGAGCCTCAGCACCTTATCCGCGTATTCGCAGGTCTTCAGGTTGGCGGGCGTGTATATGGTGACGTCCTCGTAGCCTCGGGGGTCTACGTCGAACCGGTTGCTGAGCTCCTCGATGTCGCCATCGTCGTTAGGGTACTTCAGCGTCGAGTATTCGCCGTGCGGGTCGATGATCAGCAGCGGCACGTCCTTCTCCATCATCTCTTCCATGATCACGGCCGCCGTGTATGACTTGCCGCTGCCCGTCATGGCCAGGATGCTCATGTGCTTCTGGACCAGCTTGTTCCGGTCCACCATGACCGGGAGGTCCGTCCCTTCGAGCACCCCGAGATAAGCGCCTCCCTGGGTCAGCCCCAGCGTGGCCACCATCAGCTCGCTGTCCGCAGGGAACACCCGGTCGCCGGGGCAGAACGGCGTCTTGGGCGTGCGCAGGAGGCCTTGCGGGTCCCGGACGCCGATGACGGTAGCCCTGGCGACGATCTTGTCCTGGGGCCTGAATATCCCCTTGCCGCCCGCGCCGGCGGCGCCGTCCGCGGCATGGCTGTCCGACGAGCGCGTCATGGACATGACCTGGCCGAGTACCCACCCGTCGGTGGGATGCCAGACCTTCACGTAGTCGGTGCGCTTGACGCCTGTCTGGTCCGTGACCGCGAACCTGAACTCATGGGAACCGGTCTCTCCGAAAATGGTCCCTACCGAGCCTGTGACAATAAACAAATCCCCTGCCGTTTCCCTCCTTTTTAAACAGATTTAATGTCACTATTCTGATGAAATATCTATTTTATGGTGTCCGGGAATACGATAATCGAGCCGTCCGGCGTTCGCGCGCGCGAGCAGAATGGACAGGCGCGGTTAAGGCACGAGCCTTTGCTGTTCTATGCGTGCGGCTCCAATGGCGGGGACCACTACGCACAGCCGGGAAACACCTGTCATGTTGAAGTATAATACTGAATCCCCTAACATACCACCGCTACACAGAAAACTAATTGATGCAAAACGTCGTTGAAGATATAATTATAGATATATCGCGATGAAATTATAATGATTAATAATTACTTATTAGTCATTATGTTGACCCGGAATAGCTCGTGACAGTCTCGGAGTGGTAACATTGGATATGAAAAATATTAACATCCGGATGAAGGGGTTTGAATCTGACAGGGGGCATATCGAGGGCCTTGAGGTATCGATCGGAAAGCTGTCCCCGAAAAACTGGGAAGAGAAATGCGGCCCCACCCCGTTTCCTTCCACGACGGCCCTCCGGGAGTGGGACAGGAAGCTCCTCGCGCGCTACCAGCCGTTCTACATGCCGTCCAGTGACGTCTGCGACCTTTGCACCTACGGGAAGTGCGATCTCACCGGCAACAAGCGGGGCGCATGCGGCATCGGGATCGCGGCCCAGCAGTCCCGCATGGTGCTGATAGCGACGTGCATCGGAGCCGCCACCCACACCAGCCACGCCCGTGAGCTCGTCACCCACCTGATCGGGAAGTACGGTAACAACTATCCGCTCGATGTCGGCCGCTCAATAGAGGTCGAGGCGCCGGTCACCCGGCTCGTCTGCGGCGTCAGGCCTGAAAAGCTCGGCGACCTGGGGGACGTGCTGGACTACGTCGAACGGGGGATCACCGGCCTGCTCTCCGCGACGCACACCGGACAGGAGGGCGATTGCCTCGACTTCGAGTCCAAGGTGTTCCATGCGGGCATGCTGGACCACGTCGGCATGGAGATCGCCGACATCGCCCAGGTCTCGGCGTTCAACTACCCGAAGGCGGACCCCGAAGCCCCGCTGGTCGACCTCGGTATGGGTGCGATTGATAAGTCGAAACCCGTCATCCTGGTCGTCGGGCACAACGTGCTGCCTTCGATCGACATTATCGATTACCTCAAAGATCACGACCTCACCGGGCAGGTCGAAGTGACCGGCATCTGCTGCACGGCCCTCGACGCCACGCGATATTCGACGAGCGCCAAGATCGTCGGCCCCATGTCATATCAGGCCCGATACATACGCAGCGGGATTCCCGACGTCGTCGTGGTCGACGAGCAGTGCGTGCGCACCGACCTGCTTTCGGAGTCCGGCAATATCCTCGCCCCCTTCATCGCCACGTCGGAAAAGAACTGTATGGGGCTTCCGGACCGGACGAACGATGCGACGGACGAGATCGTCGCTGATCTGGAGTCGGGAAAGATGCCCGGCGTGCTGCTCCTCGACCCGGCAAAAGTCGGGGAGGTCGCCGTCCGGGTCGCCCGCGCCGTCGCACCCGCGCGCAAGAAGAAGACCGTCCTGCCGGCGGACCTCAAAACCCTGGCCGGGAAGTGCGAGCTTTGCGGGAAATGCCAGCGGTCCTGCCCGGATAACCTGCGGATACCGGAAGCCATGAAGGCGCTGGCGCAGGGCGATACAGCCCCGATGAACGCCGTATACGATATCTGCGTGGGGTGTCTCCGCTGCGAGCAGTCCTGCACCGAGAAGCTCCCGGTCCACTCCATGATCGTGGCTGCCGCCGCGGAAAAGATCAAGGACGAGCGGTTCCGTGATCCGATCCGGCCGGGGCGCCATCCAGGACGTCGAGATCCGCAAGGTCGGCGGGCCCATCGTGCTCGGGGAGATCCCCGGCGTGGTCGCCTTCGTCGGCTGCGTCAACTATGCCAACGGCAGTAAAGAGGTCGCCGAGATGTGCGTCGAGTTCGCGAAGCGGCGGTACATCGCGGTCACGTCCGGCTGTACGGCAATGTCCATAGCGATGTACAAGGACGAAGAGGGCAAGACGCCCTACGAGCAGTTCCCCGGCGACTTCGACGCCGGGTGCATCGTGAACGTGGGCTCGTGTGTGGCGAACGCACACATCTCAGGCGCCGCCATCAAGATCGCGAGCATTTTCGCGAGACGGAATTTGCGGGGGAACTACGAGGAGATCGCCGACTACGTCTACAACCGCGTCGGCGCCGTCGGCATCGCCTGGGGCGCGATGTCGCAGAAGGCCGCCGCCATAGCCATGGGCTTTAACCGTCTGGGCATCCCGGTCATTGTCGGACCGCATGGCACGAAATACCGGCGCATGTTGATGGGCCGGGCTGACCGGGAAGCGGACTGGTACAATCTCGATCGCAGGACCGGCGAGCAGGTCTACGTGGGCCCCGCGCCCGAGCACCTGTTCTTTGCCGCGGAGACCAAAGAAGAGGCAATGGTTATGGCAGCCAAGCTCTGCATGCGGCCGAACGATACGTCGAAAGGGCGGGCAATCAAGCTGACGCATTACATCGACTTCCACAAGAGGCTGTATCGGCACGGCCCCGAAGGACATACCGGTCTACGTCCGCGCGATGAGCGATGTCCCGATCACCATGAAAGAGGAGATCATTGCCATTCTCAAGCAGTCGGACTGGAAAGAGCGAAAGATCCCCGAGCCGACGCTTCTAAAGCAACAGTTGAATAAGGGGGCGTAAGAGTCATGGCAGCAATCGAACCCTGGCAGATCGCCGAAATTCCCGGGCCGAAAAAGGCGATGGTCATTACTAAGCCTGAAGTGGTGGACGCCATGATCAAGCGATCGAAGCGTCCTGTGCTCATCGTCGGGCACCTGGCGGCAGAGACTACTCTCGGCGAAAAGAAGCTGATCGACTATCTAATCGATCTCGGAGTCGCGAGGGGTATACCGATCATTGCCACCGGTCATACGAACTTTGCATTGATAAAAAGAGGGTACACGCATGCGACCATAATGACGGCTGTCGATGCGGGCAAACGGCTCACGGATCCCGCATGGACGGGGCCGGAAGGCAAAGGGCCTCACGACCTGGCGCTGTTCGCGGGCCTGCCATACTACATGGAGTGGACGATCCTGTCCGGGCTAAAGCATTTTGCCCCGCAGGTGCGGACCGTGACGTTGGACAACACGTACCAGCCTCACGCGAGCTTTTCCTTCGCCAACATAGCGGCCGGAGAATGGCAGAAGAGCCTCGATACTATCATCGGACGCAAGGAGGGCTAAAATGGCTGAAGAATCACAGTGCCCCCCGGAGAAGACACCGGGGACCCCGGGCGGTTTCGGCAACATACCGGTAGACGTCAGCCTGGCCTACGCAGGCGAGCGCATCCGCAAGAACGATATGTACGTCGAGCTCGGCGGTCCCGATATAAAGGAGAAGTTCGAGCTGGTGCGGGTGAAGCCTGCCGACCAGGTCAAGGACGGCGCCATCAATATCGTTGGCCCGGACGTCGCCGCGATGACGCCGGGCGGCAAGTACCCGCTGGGCATCCTGATCGAGATCGCCGGCGCGCAGCTGGAAACGGACTTCGAGGGCGTGATCGAGCGCCGCATCCACGAATACGCCAACTACATCGAGGGCTTCATGCACCTCAACCAGCGCTACGACATCTGGGTCAGGCTGTCGAAGAAGTCGTTCAACAAGGGCTTCAATTCGCTTACTTACGTGGGCAAGGTGCTGGAGCAACTGCTCAAGAACGAGTTCAATATCGTCGAGCGGATGCAGATCACTTTCTACACCGACGCGGAAAAGATATCGAAGCAGTATGCGGAAGCGAAGAGCGCCTACGAGGCCCGCGACGCCCGCGCACGGGGTCTGACCGATGCCGACGTGGACGTGTTCTACGGCTGTGCGCTATGTCAGTCGTTCGCGCCCAGCCACGTCTGCGTCATTACCCCGCAGCGGTATGCCAACTGCGGCGCCATCAGCTGGTTCGACGGGCGCGCGTCGGCGCGCATCGATCCCAACGGGCTGATCTTCCCCATTGAAAAAGGCCAGTGCCTGGACCCTGAAAAAGGCGAGTACACCGGGGTCAACGAGAGCGCGAAGAAACGCTCGCTCGGCCAGGTCGACCGAGTCTACCTGTACAGCGCTTTCGGCTATCCCCACACGTCCTGCGGGTGCTTCGAGGGGATTGCGTTCTACATCCCTGAAGTCGAAGGCTTTGGCATCGTCACCCGGAACTATCGCGAGGCCACGGTGAACGGCCTGGCGTTCTCGACCATGGCCGACTCGACGGGCGGCGGCCGGCAGATCGACGGGTTCCACGGCCTTTCCCTGGAATACATGCGGTCCCCGAGGTTCCTGTCGGCGGACGGCGGGTACGCCCGGGTCGTCTGGATGCCGGCGGAAGTGAAAGAGCAGATGAAGCCGTTCATACCGGCCGACGTCTTCGAAAAGATCGCCACGGAAAAAGACGTGAAGACAGTGGACGATCTGCGGGAGTTTCTCACGAAGCATGATCATCCTGTAATCAAGCGCTGGCAGGCCGAGGCAGAAATACCAGAAGAAGCGCATGCAGGTATCCCGATCTTTTCGGGGGAGGATATTCCCCTCACTGTCGGCGGTTTTAAGATTACGCTTAAAAATGCGAGGATCTATGCCGATCGTGTGATCATCCAGTCGATCAAGCCTAAGAAACCAGGGGCAGGTGAATGATATGGCGGAACGCAATGAGCAGTCAGGGCCCGGGAAATCGCGGGATGTCCTGGAGGATATTCTCGCACTGTTGGCCAACGTGGACAGAGTGGAACTGGAACAGTTTTCGATGGAAGTGGGCAACCTCGAGCTATTCATCCCTTCGGGCAATGCACTGTCCCGCGCCATATCAAGTCCGATGAACGCGGGCCTGCCAGGCCTGTTCAAGGAAAAGCCGTCCGTTTTATACAACGAGATGTATGCTCCCCCGTCGGAGAAATTCCCCGGCGCCATCCGTGAAGTGCGCCTCGGGGCGACGAAAAAGGACGGGGGCAGCCGCAGTAAGGCTTTCACTATAGGGGGATCGGACGCGCCCCCGTTCGTCTACGTGGACCGGCCCCCGAAGAACCTGCCCGTGCTGGCCATGGACGTCTTCGACATGAACATACCGATGCCTGCAGCCGTAAAGGCAGGCATCCAGGACGTCATGGACGACCCCGCGGAGTGGGCGAAGCGGAACGTCGAGAAGTTCGGCGCCGACATGGTCACCGTCCACCTTGTGTCGACGGACCCGCTGGGCAGCGACTCGTCGCCGGCAAAGGCCGCGCGCACGATCGAGAAGGTCCTGCAGGCAGTGGACGTGCCGCTGATCATCGGCGGCTGCGGCGACCCCCACAAGGACGCACTGGTCTTCAAGCGCATCGCCGGCGTCGCCGAGGGCGAACGGCTGCTGCTGAACTCGGTTAACCTGGACATGGCCAGCGCGAACGTCATCGAGCCCATCGCGAAGGCGGTAAAAGAAGGCGGCCATGCGGTCATCGGGCTGAGCGGCCTCGACCTGAACAAGGCCAAGGAGTTGAACCGCCGTTTGTTCGAGTACCTCCCGCCGGAGGACATCGTGATGGACCTCACGACGGTCGCGCTGGGCTACGGGCTGGAGTACTCGTTCTCCATCCACGAGCGTGCCCGCCACGCGGCGCTGATGGGGGACGAGGAGCTTCAACAGCCGACCATTTCAGCCGCGTCCAACTCGTGGGTAGCGCGGGAGGCCAGGATGAAGATGGACCCGCAGTACGGCCCCCGCGAGTTCCGGGGCCCGCTGTGGGAGACGATCAACGCGCTTACCCTGATGCTGGCAGGTGTCGACATCTATATGGTGGCCCACCCGACCACGATAAAGACGCTGAAAGACATCATGCAAATGCTGATCCAGAAGGACGTTGTCGTGCCATCCGGGCCGGAAACGTGCTGGAGCACGGCGAGGATTTAGGGGGCTTGTATGGCAGAGATCAAACGC
Source organism: uncultured Methanocellaceae archaeon (assembly GCA_963769045.1). Classification (GTDB taxonomy): domain Archaea; phylum Halobacteriota; class Methanocellia; order Methanocellales; family Methanocellaceae; genus Methanocella_A. The sequence goes on along the minus strand of CAVYKK010000021.1, from coordinate 15,910 downwards.
AAGAAAAGCATCAAAGAGATCAGCCCCATCGACGTGTACAAGCTGCTCCCGAAGACCAACTGCGGCGAGTGCCATGAGGCCAACTGCATGACGTTTGCCACGAAAGTGGTTAACGGCGAGCTTGCCCTCGACGGCTGCACCCCGGTTACCGAGGAGAAATATCAGGCTGATTACGCCAGGCTGCTCGAACTCATGATGCCGCCGGTGCGCGCGGTAACCATCGGCACTGGCAGTAATACGATCAAGATCGGCGGGAAATACGTCCTGGACCGGCATGACTTCACCTACAGCAATCCGGCCCCCATAGCCATTGACGTCGCCGATTATATGGCCAGGGACGAGATAGCGGCCCGGCTGCAGATGGTCAAGTCGTTTACCTTCAATTACATAGGGAGGAACCTCAGGCTCGATGCGATCACCGTGCGTTCGACGTCCGACGACCCCGCGTCCTTTGCCGCGGCCGTCAAGTACGTGGCCGGCCAGACGGGCCTTCCCCTCGTGCTTTGCTCCTTCGACCCAGGGATCATGGCCGCTGGCCTCAACCACGTCAAAGACCGGCGCCCGCTCCTGTATGCCGCCACGCGGGACAACTGGAAGGAAATGGCAGACGTCGCCCTGAAATATCAGTGTCCGCTCGTCGTGTCCGCGCCGCACGACATACCGGGCCTGCGCTCGCTGGTGAAGACGCTGGTGGAATACGGGGTCGCCGACCTCGTCCTGGACCCGGGCACCTCTGTGGAGCCGAACCTCGCCCTGACCATTCACGAGTTCTCCCAGATCCGGCGCTCGGTATTCCAGGACAACGACGAGCTTCTCGGCTACCCGCTGCTGGGGACTCCGATCAGCGCCTGGCTCTCCCCGGAGATCTCCCGGGACGTCATCCAGTGGAAAGAGGCGTGGATGGCCGCTATGCTGCTGTCCCGGTACGCCGACCTGCTGATCATGCACAGCGTCGAAGGCTGGGCGCTCCTGCCCCAGCTGATCTGGCGGTTCAACATCTACACGGACCCACGTAAACCGGTCTCGGTCGACTCCGGCGTCAAGACGTTCGGCTCGCCGGGACGCATGTCCCCGGTGCTGATCACGTCGAACTACGCATTGACGTACTTCATAGTGGAGAACGACATTAAATCCGCCAACATCGACTGCTACCTGATCGTCGCCGACACTGGCGGCAACAGCGTCGAGAGCGCCGTCGCCGGCAGGTACCTCACCGCGGAGTCAATCGCGAATGCGCTGAAAGAGAACAAGGTCGACAGCATGGTCGACCACAGGCACCTGGTCATACCCGGCCTGGCTGCCAGGCTGAGCGGCGAGATCGAAGAGTTGAGTGGCTGGGACATCATCGTCGGGCCGAGAGACTCTTCCGGCCTGAACGAATATCTTAAGACGCACTGGCCTCCCGAGGACACCCACGCATGAACGATATGCCCGGGAAAACGGTCTTAGAGGACTTCCGCAAGGAAGTCCTCGCCATCTTTCAGCCGATGAACCGGACCGTTACGGTACCGTCCGGGATGCCGCTGCTGGACGCCCTGCGAACGGCAGGCGTCGCCATCGAGTCGATATGCGGCGGGAAAGGGACCTGCAAAAAGTGCAAGGTTGTCCTGACAAAAGGGAAATGTGCGACCGCGGTACAGGCCGGCGGGAAGAGGCTTACGGCCGAAGAAGAGGCAAACGGCTATTATCTGGCCTGCCAGGTGCGAATAACTGAAGACTGCGAGTTTACCGTTCCGGTAGAGAGCCGGATCGATTCGCCGAAGATACTGTTATCATCCACGATAAGAATCGACAACATATCTCCGGCAGTCGCGCGTTATCCCGTCGAAATCTCGCTGTCGCCTTCGGGTATGCAATCCATACGTCTGGCAGGATATACGGGAGTACGGCCGTACGTGCCGGAGCAAATGTACCGGGCGCTTCACGCATCGGGGGAGCCTCTTGTCGCCACGCTCTCGCTGGCCCGCTCGCCACCTGAAATGATCGGAGTAGACGCTATAACGAACGCTCATCCCCTTTATGGCGTCGCGATGGACCTTGGAACGACAACAGTGGTCGGGTCTCTCGTCGATCTGCAGACCGGAAAAATCATTGATACTAAGTCGACTCTCAACCGACAGATCACATATGGCGAAGAATTAATCACCCGTATCGGATATGCCAGCACACCCGAGCGGCTGGCGCAGATACGTAACGCTGCCGTCGAGAGTATCGACATGGTCATTACATCGCTTGTCCAGTTTGCCGGCATACAAAAGACCGATATCGTGGATATGTGTATGGCAGGCAACACAGTAATGCACCATCTGTTCTGCGGGATGGACCCGCGCTACCTCGAGATGGTTAACGCGGACGTCTCCCGCGCTTCCCTCGTAAGAAAAGCCTATGAAAGCGGGCTTGGCCTGCACGAGGGCGCTTACCTCTACCTGCTGCCCAACGTAAGCCGGTTTGTCGGCGGGGACGCAATCGGCGACGTTATAGCTTCCAGCCTGTACAGTTCCGATGAAATCTCCCTTCTTATAGACCTGGGGACAAACGGGGAGATCATTATAGGGAACAAAGACTGGATGGTCTCGGCGTCATGTGCCTCGGGCCCCGCCTTCGAAGGGGCGGGCACCACTTTCGGCATCCGGGCGATGAAAGGCGCCATCGAGCATGTGAACCTTGACCCGGGGACATCCGGCGTGTCCTGGACTGTCATCGGGGACGTTCCCCCTCGCGGCATCTGCGGGTCAGGCATCATCGATGCTATAACGATCATGGTGATGACCGGCGCACTCGACTTCGCCGGAAAATTGCGTAGCGGCCATCCGCTCGTGCGACCCGGGGAAGAGGGCCTGGAGTATGTGCTGGTGCCTGCAAGCCAGTCGGCGATCGGCCGTGATATCGTGATAACCCAGCCCGACGTCGATTATTTCATGGACTCCAAGGCTGCCGCCTGTGGCGCCATCGGCGTCCTCCTGAACAAATGCAAGCTCACCGTATCGGATATACGGCACGTATATCTTGCCGGGGCGTTCGGCACTTACACGAACATAGCTAACGCGACGAGACTGGGTATCCTTCCCGAGTTTCCCGCCGCGAACGCTTCACCCGATAGGCAACGGATCACTCTCGGGCGCTTACGCCACACTCGTCTCCCGCGACCACCGGGCCATGGCCGAAGACATCGCCGGGAAGATGGCTTACATAGACCTCATGGTCGATACGGACTTTTACGAGGAATACCTGGCCGCTCTCTACATACCCGGAAAACGCGAGATGTTCCCGGCATTTTATAATAAGAAAGGGGTGGTTTAGTCAATCCAGAAATATTGTATACACTCATGACCCTTTCAACACAAAGGCCACAAAGGTCACAATGTACACAACGTACTCTTTTTTAGAAGGGGCTAAGGCAGCCTCTTTCTATTAAAGACTTCGTGTACTTTGTGGCCATTGTGGCCTTTGTGTTGAAAGGGTCATGGGCTTATGTAAAGATACACAAATGACAATTCAGATTAAAACTATTGAAGATATTCGAAACGCAGTAAATCATAAAAAGGAGCTCATCTATGAAGATCGCAATTGCAGGCAAAGGGGGCGTGGGTAAAACAGTAATAGCAGGCTGTATCGCCTGGTCTCTGGCCCGGGACGGCTACACTACGCTGGCCATCGACGCCGATTCGTCTCCCAACCTCGCCCTTTCCCTCGGGCTCTCCCAGGAAGAGGCGGCCCGGATTGTCCCTATCCTCGAGAACGAAGAGCTAATCGCAAGAAAGACCGGCACAGATTTTTCAGGTGTCTATAACCTGAACTTTTCCGTGGACGACATCGTCCGGGATTTTTCAATTTCAACGCCGGCCGGCGTGCATCTGCTGGTCATGGGCGCGGTAAAGTCGATGGGCGAGGGGTGTGCGTGTCCCGGCAATACCATGATCCGGGCACTGCTCCGTCACCTTGTGGTCGAACGCAATGAGGCCGTAGTGCTCGATATGGAAGCGGGTCTCGAACACCTGGGCAGGGGCACGGCGGAAGCCGTCGACTGGATGCTGGTGGTGAGCGACGCGAACAGGAAATCGTTGATCACTGCCGCGAAGATTGCCGGTATAGCCCGGGGGGCGGGCATCGCCCATGTTGTCCTGGTGGGCAACCGCATAGAAAATGATGCCCAAAAGGACATCGTAAGCGCGTTTGCCGCCGAACATGACATTCCGTTGATTGGCATGGTGCCATTCGATGCCGCAGTTGTACAATCGGACATTCGCGGCAGCTCCGTCCTTGCCCTCGATGGCACTCCTGCGTTCAGGGCAATTGAAGACATCGGGCGAAAGCTCACCGGCAAGAACGGCGGAAAATCATGAAAACACTGGTGACCATGGGACGCGGCGGCACAGGCAAGACCAGCCTGGTGGCCCTGATGACGAAATATTTTATCGAAAAAGACCGGACTCCGGTTTTACTTGTCGATGTCGATCCGGACCAGAACCTCGCCGAGATGGTGGGTGTTGACCTCGAACGGGAAGGCGTGAAGACCATCGCGGAGCTCGTCACGGAGACGTTCATAAAAAAAGGCGGGACTTCGGTTGGCGTATCTCCCAGAGAACGGATCGAGACGACCATATTCGAGCGCGGACTGTACGAAGGCGATAAATTCGACCTCATGGCGGTCGGCACGAAATGGGTAGAAGGGTGCTATTGCCTTCCCGACGCGGCATTGAAGGGCGCGCTCCAGTCCCTCACGAAGAACTATCAGTATGTCTTAATCGATTCTCCGGCAGGCCTCGAGCACCTGAACCGAAAGATCACGGACAGCGTAAATGACATCTTCGACGTCATGGGACCGTCTAACAAGTCGTTCGAGAACGTGAAACGCTCTTATAAGATTATCCGGGAAATCGAGATCGGCTTCGATCACTTTTATACGATAGGGGGTTGTCTGTTTCCCGAAGCGCTGGAAGAGGGCATCGAAGAGAAGACCGGCCAGCCCTACCTCGGGAAGATCGACTTCGATCCCCTGGTACAGGAATCGGTTATCGCCGGACGTTCGCTCCTCGATCTGCCCCGGGATTCCCCGGCATGCCTTTCTGTCCGGCGACTGATGGCAAAGGCCGGGTATGAATGATAAAACGGGTGTGGCAATCGCCGCATGCCCCGGGCAGAGCATGCGTTCGCGCGCGCGAAAAAGCCACGGCCTATCGCCGCATGACCGATAATCGTTTTTCACGAGACTCCATATTGCCATTAGCCGATATTTGTCCGCCCCTGTCCAGCCTGTCGATAACATTAACCGCGGCAAACATACCCGATCCGGTCGCTCAGGCTAAAAAAGGGCTTAAAAAGGCCGCCGCGCCGTTCTAATTCAAGATATAATTATATAACTACCATTTATATATTTAATTATCGGGTAACACATGCGTTTCGATCGCCAGGCGATCGGGGAAAAGGTGGGAACATGAAGATCATTAATATTGTCATAACAGTGATGCTGATCGCCGTGCTGGCGGCCGGCATCGCAGCGTTTAACATGCCGTCGCTGCTGGGTCGTCCCGTCGTGCCGGGGATCACGAAGCAGGTCGCTCCCGAGCTGCCATCGCAGACAATTGCGCCCGAGGACGTAACGGCACAGACCGCAGACACGCCGTTTTCGCTCACAGTGTCCGGCAACGTGTACCTCGACAAGATACCCATACAGGGCGCCGAGGTAACTGTCTACCTGAACGGCCGGTACGTGGGCGGGGCTACGGCCGGCGACCTGTACCGATTCAGCGTGCCCGGCGTCCGGATCGGCGACACCATACGCGTCGACGCGAAGTACGAAGGCTATACCGGCAGTGCCACCGAAGTGGTCAAGTTCAAGAGCCTGTACATGGACGTGAACATCAAGAGCGGCAGGTCCTTCATCAGGAATGCCCTGGAGATGCTGCCCACAAGGGACTCTATCAGCCAGCAGTCACAACAGCAGGCAGCTGCACCGGCGAGCACCCCCCAGCAGGCGGCTACGCCGGCAAGCAGTTCGCCGACCTCGACCTCATCGGCAGCTGATACGAAGGCGCTTACCTCGCAGGTCATGGGCGACACCTCTAACATGCTGCTCAATACGTTCGGCAGGAACAACAACATGCTGACTCAGCCGGTCTCTACCAGCACGGCGGATGTCGGCAGTAATCTCCAGGTTACCAGCCTGGACGATGCCATGAAAGTGGCGGGCGTACAGGGCTCCGAAATACCAACCCTGTCGTAAATATCATAAAAATATGGCTATAGGCATACAGGCAGGCCTTTACAGGCCTGCAGACAGGCTTTTATAAGCCTGTAAAAGCCTGCAGTGCCTCTTCCTCGAGGAAGTGCAGATCGGCGGGGATCACCATAATGTGTAACGGTCTGCCGAAGTCGAAGGACTTCAGGGCCCCTGTCTTCCCCGCCTTTATGCAGGGGCCCGGCGACCCTGCCCGGGCAATGCCCACGCACAACGAGTCGTCGATCACGTTTTCCTTCCGGCGGCTTTCCACGGCAAGCAACAGGTCTATCCCCTCGTTGATTGTCATGAAGCCCTTCTCCCGGTCGATGTCAAGGAACAGCAGGGTGTGCAGCCCGTTCTTTTTATTCATCTTCACCGTGTCGTAAGGCGTCTCGGATATGTTACCCTTGTAGGGGAACGCGATCGTGGCCGCCTTGCCGAACCTGTAGCTCTGCAGCCCGGTCAGTCCGCAGACCGCCGACTGGATGGACGGGCCATTGATAATGCGCGTCTCGATGCCCATCTGCTTTGCGCGAAGCCGCAGATCGACATGCGTGGTCGCCACCATGGCATCGCCGCCGGTCAGGAAGACGACCTTTTTGTCAACGGCATCCTTCAGGACGTTATCTTTCGGATGCTGCTCGACGTCTTCCCGTACGAGGACGTTGACCTTCTGGCCGTACAGCGCCTCCATCTTCTCGATCGAGGAGCCCATCAGCCTCGAAGTATAAAACTCCGCATAGACTACGTCCGCGTCCCTGATCGCTTCGAGGCCTTTGAGCGAGACGTCCGTCTCGTCCCAGAGTCCCAGCCCGATAAAAGTCAGCATGCTATGGCACCATTCCCGAATAGGCCCAGGCTGTATATTATTATTGCGTTGACATCGAGGACGGCAGTGCGTTTCGCCAGGAGCCTTTGAAATAGCCAGCTTAACAGGCATCAGCGGTCTTTCTTGAGCAGCCATCCCGCCCACAGGATAGCCAGGAACGGCAGCGCCAGCGCCCAGTAGTGCAGGTATTGCCGGACGAGGAGCGTGAGCGAGAAACCGACCGCCGAGAGCAGGAAATATGTCTCCACGGTGTCCGGCTTCCGGTTTTTCATGAACTTGTTATACCCCAGATACAGCGAAGCGGATATGACCACGGCTATTATGACATTCAGCGCCAGCTCGAAGGTATCCGTCCCCGTGCTGATCACTGGGTCCACCTTGTTTCTCGCTATATAATGGCCGGCCACGCCGAAGCTCCAGTACAGCGAAGCGTCCATAGCCTGCACGCCATAGACGAAGAAGATAGACCCGAAAATGACAAGCATCGGGATACCGACGCCTGCGAGGAACGCCGGCATCTTCCTGGTCTCTTTGTCGAGATACAGGGCGAGAAGCAACAATGGCACTGTTATGAGGGCATATTGCTTGAAGCCGATGGCGATGCCCGCGCAGAGGCCAGCCACCAGGTAATGCCTTTTCTCCGAGAACAGCGCGAAGTAAGTAGCAAGCACGATGAACAGGACCGTGAAAGGTTCCGTCATCACGAAATAGCCCTGCGCCCAGCCTATGTTCACAAGGAACAGCAGCCCCGCGACCAGGCCGGCAAAGCGTCCGTACAGTTTCCGGCCGATCTGCATGATCACTAAAGCGCTTATCAGGTTACACATGCCGATCAGCAGCAAACCGCCAAAAAATTGCTGCCCCAGCAGTACCGGGATGGTCAGCGTGAAGAAGATGAGTGGGGGCTTCGGGTCCTGGTAGTCCAGATAAGGGGTCGCGCCGCTGACGATGACCTTCGCCATGGCGAAGAACCGGCCCGTATCATATATCGTCGATTCATTATGCATAAAGAGCGATGATGCATATAGCATCGCCAGGATAACGAGTACGAACAAAGCGATGGCGCCGAGATAGAAAGCATTTTCGGGCAGGCTCTTGAGCGCATGCAGCTTCCTGTAAATGTCGGTTTTTAAGGCCATCGGATGCTCTCCTGTACAGTATCCATGCGTTTGCAGCGGTATCGCTAAGTATCTGTCTGGATTAGCAGAGCCGGCTTATTAATTTTACGATGGGACCATAATTCCCAGTATTTGACATTTACCGTCTGAATGACAAAATTTTTAACATGTCACGCTTATCTACCTGTGTATGGATAAGGGACTGGACAAGGAATTATTGTCTTGCACTGCCCGAGAGATCGACTGGGAATCATTTTCTCCGGCCGTTCAGAAACTGATCGATAGCCCGAGCTTTTACCTGAATCTGGTCATGCACTTGTGGGAAAAGAGCTTACAGGATATTGTCGGCGATTTCGACCTGACCAACACACAGTTCAAGATGCTGGCAAGCCTGATGTTATTGACAAAGAACGAAAGGGTCATCACCCAGATGGACATTGCCAATCTTCTCGACGCGGACAAAATGATGGTGTCAGAAGTCGTGCGGACCCTGGAGAAGAAAGGTTACATAATCCGGGTCAGCCACCCGCGTGACAAACGTGCAAAATCGCTCATCGTAACCAAAAAGGGGCTGGCTGTGGTGGAACGCGCGGTGCAACACGCCGCGGAGTTCGACGATAAGTTCTTTTCGCCGCTCGGCGATGAGCGGGAAGTATTCCTCAGGCTGCTTAAAAAGTTGAAGTAATCTATCTATAATCATTATTGATTTAAATTCCATATAGCCAAAATATTTATAGTAAGTACTCGTTTTATGCTGGCACAGTAAGCGCACTTACTATAATCTGCGCGCTTACCGGAAAGACTGCTGTACACGCCGATTTAACCTGATGTGGCGACCAACTGCGTATGGCAGTCGTTAGCATGCTGGTATTGATAAAATGCCAGGTGAAAAAATATGTTTAAAGAATTAGGTCAGTTTATCACCCGGAAGCCCTGGGTCATCATCGCAATATGGGCGATCATTCTCATTGTAATGGCACCCCTGGCGTTGAATCTGTCCGATCGTCTACAGTACGACGCAACGAGTTTCATGCCGAAGGACACGGATTCCCAGAAGGCACAGGATATTTACGCCCAGCAGTTCCCGCAGGCCTCAGAGTCCTCGCAGGTGCAATTGATCGCGGTCATCCAGTCGGATAACCGCACGGCGACCATGGGTTTCGTCAACGGCCTGGACGCCGCGCTTTCTAAAGACCCGTCCATGCTAAACCTGACGGGCACGGCTTCAGTCTACAGCGCGCAGCAGATGGCGCTCGCCGCTATGACACCGACGCTATACAAGAGCATGTACGCGGCCTACGACGGTGCGCTGACGCAAGCGGCGGCAGCGGCAGCGGCCCAGGCTAACGCGACGGCTAACGCCACTAACGCGTCGGGAAATAACGTTACCGTATCCGGCGGCCTCACCGGAGGCGCCATGCCGGGCAGCGGCGTCCTCCCGTCCGGAAGCGCTGGCACCGATTTCATAAAAGCGTCTATCGTCAAAGGGGTAATGCAGAGCATGAACCTGACCGGCGACGGCTCATATTTCACATACCTGCTGAGCCTCGACCGGAACCTGTCTGACACGCAGTTGATGGCAGTCGCTTCCCGGTGGGCAGCCACCCATGACTACGACAATCCTGCCTTATTGCCGGCCGACGTTACCGGAAGCCTGGCCAAGGGCAACGTGACGTTGTATGTCGTGACACTGGACGCCGATCCGATCAAGGATTCGGGTGTCGTGTCGGACGACGTCAAGGAACTGCGCAGCCAGATTTCGCAGGTCAAGGCCGCAGGCGGGTACGATGGCCTCAACGCCTACGTTACCGGCTCGGCGGCAATGAGCGAGGACACCGAAAGCGCGTCGATGAACGACATGAGCAACATCGACATGTATACGATTCTCGTCGTGCTGGTGCTCCTGTTCCTGTACTTCAGATCGATTCTGACCCCGTTCGTGCCCCTCGCGGCGATCGGCGTCGCCATCGTAGCCACCATGGGCGCCGTCACTATCGTCAGCTACTTCCTGGACCTCTACTACATTGTCGAGACCTTCATGATCGTGCTGATGATGGGCGCGGGTATCGACTACTGTGTGTTCATGCTGTCCCGTTACTCGGAAGAGCGGAAGAACGGCAGCGACGTGAAGAGCGCCGTGACCGCAATGGTCGAGCACGCAGGCAAGAGTATTGCCTCGAGCGGCCTCACCGCTGCACTGGGCTTCGGAGCGCTGGCGCTCTCGGGCCAGGCAATGTTCATGTCCATGGCTATTGGCGTCTCCCTCGGCATTATCATATCCATGCTGACCGGACTCACGCTGATCCCGGCAGTACTGACGCTCGTCGGCGACCGGATGTTCTGGCCCAACAAGCTGTTCAACAGCAAGCCACGGTTCTCGCTGACCGGCATGTGGGAAAGCGTGACGAAGTTCAGCCTGAAGCATGCGAAAGTGATTGTCGTGCTAACCGTGCTGATCGCCATACCGTCGGCCTACTACGCCACACAGATGAACACGGGCATGGATACCGTGTCGATGCTGCCGTCGGGCGTCGAGAGCAAGGTCGGCTACACCCTGATGGCAGACACGATGGGCAGCGGCACAATGAGCCGTGCAATGGTCACGGTCACGCTGCCTGTAAGCATCTACGATGCTTCGGGGGCGCCGTCGGCGGACGCCCTGGGTCGCATAGATACGATCACGGCAGATATCGCGAAGATCAACGGCGTGGACAAGGTGTACTCGATCACCTGCCCCTCGGGCACGGCGATCGACTGCAGTAACCTTGCCGTGCTCCCGGCCGCCGAGCAGGCGACATTCATGGCCAACCTGAAGTCGTCCGTCGGCCAGGACAACCGCACAACGATCATCTACGCATCGTTCACCGGCTCCCCGTACGCCAACGAAGCGTACAAAGCCATTGACAACATGCGTTCGACCCTCGATGAATATACAAACGGTGCCGGACAGGGCACTGAGGTCCACGTAGGTGGCGCGTCGGCAATGATGCACGACGTGGAGTCGGCCATGATGAACGGGTTCTACATCGTACTGCCAGTCGTCGTCATCGGCATATTGATCATCCTGTTCGCGCTGCTGAGGTCTATCCTCCTGCCGCTGCGGATGATCCTGTCGCTGTCGGTGAGCATTCTGGTTACGGTAGCCGCGTTCATCCTGATCTTCCAGTACTGGCAGAACGAGGTAATCATCTTCATGCTGCCGATGATGCTCTTCTGCGCATTGATGGGCACGGGCGTAGACTACGACATCTTCCTGGTGTCGCGCATCCGCGAGGAAAAGCTCAAGGGCGCGACCGACCGGGAGGCCATCAAGAAGGCCGTCAAGTCGACGGGCACGATCATCGCCATCTGCGCCCTGATCATGGGCGGCGCCTTCAGCACGCTGATGCTGTCCAAGATGCAGATGATGCAACAGATGGGCTTCGTCCTGTTCTTCGGCATCATGATCAACGCGATCGTGATGCTGCTGTTCGTGGTGCCCTCCATTATGTGCCTCATGGGCAAATGGAACTGGTGGATGCCCGGGCAGAAGAAGAACAAGCCCGAGATGGAAGAAGAGATCAAAGCTCTAAACCGGGGGCATTTGCCCCCATGTCTTTTTTTATTGTCCCTTACAAAATGCTATACGGGCATCTACATCGGTCACAGCGAAAAGCGATAGAATATTTTCTTCAAGCCGGGTACCCTGCCTTTGCTGTGCTTGCGATCTGGAACACGAGGGACAGTTAAAGGCCGCAGAGATCGCAGAGGGTCGCAGAGAACTCTTTGATGAGAAATGGCTATTTTCATGCAAAGGCTATTGAAAATCCAGCCTTGCACATGCAATGCGACTACTGTCAGGCCCGCCAGGGGCGCCAAGAGCCAGGGGCGCCAGGAACGTGTCAGGGGTGAATTTGATCCCTATATATTTAATAGTCTTGGCGAACTTGGCCCTTGGCGCCCCTGGCGGGCCTGACAGTAGTCGCATGCCTGAACTAAGAAAATTTTCACGGGATGCAGTTTATTAGAGATTTTTCGTTTAGCCATGTTTAACAAGGAAATGCGTTCTCTGCGTCCCTCTGCGATCTCTGCGGCTTTTTAACTGCTCATGGAGTACAGCTACGCGCAGAATGAGAAAAAATTTGTTCTATTCGCTACTGCCCTTCTTTTCGTCAGGCTGTCCCGGCCGGTTCATGATGAGTACATTGCCCCGGCCTTTCTTGATCTTCTTGACCAGGCCGCGGCTCTCCAGGTCAGAGACGATGAGGCTGACCTTGGCCTCGGAGTACGGTAACGCCTTCCGGAGGTCGAGCTGGGTGATGCGGCCGCCGTTCTTCTCCATGATGGCCAGCACCTCGCGGCAGTCCTGCGGCAGCAGCAGATCCCATGTCGTCGGCTGCGGCTGTTGCGACGGCTGCTGTGCCTGCATTTGCGATGATTGTTCCGGCGGCTCCTGTTTCTGCTCTTCAGGGGACGAAGCGGGCTGTATTTCCTGATGCGGTTGCGCTACCGGCTCTTCTTTCGCGGGGGGCGGCCTGGCTGGCGGTTTAGGCTTAAAATACCGCAGGAACAGGAGGCCTGCCGCTATAGCGATGATCGCCAGTAAAATGGCACCCGCGCCCATGTATGGTGCCCAATCCCCTCTGCCGGGCTGCGGCGTAGGGACAGGGCTGGCCGTCGGGCTTTCGGTGGGGGACGGGGTCGCTGTGGCGTTATCCTCGACATACCCGGACAGGTCGTCTATGTTATCCCGGGGGAACAGGACAAGGTCGATGATGCGTTCGCCGGTGGCAGGCACAGTGACGTTCTCGATGGCAGTGATCTCGTCCGGTGTGCCGGGCGTCCCGCTGCTGGCCATAATCATATATGTTCCCTGCGAGCAGGCTGAACCGGTAGCCGTCCGAACCGGTCACCATCTGATTGATCAGGGACATGTCCGGCAATGAATATACTTTTACAATCGCGTTGTTAACCGTGTTAAAAGTAGACCAGTCGTACACGTTGCCATGTACCGAACTCTCGGCGGCGGCGCTGACCGGCAAGAGTACAAGGAGGCAAAAAACAAACACTGCCAGCGGTGCAACAAGGCGGGGAATACGGTCTGCCGTGGCCAAAATCCTCAACCCTGACATATACTTGGATAATAAGCCTAAACGCATAAATACTTTTTTAAAGCGAATCCGGTGCGGATAAAGTTTTATTAAGCCAGCAGAGTCAAATTTTCCATCGTTATTACCTGTCATGACATCGGTCGGGAAAGTATCATTATATATTCGGCAGCACTACAGGTAGCTATAGCAGGTGGAGCCTGGTCGCAATGTCCCGGTATAACATCACAAAAACAGGAATTTCTATCCTCATCGTCATCGCATTGATCATGGCCGTCACATCGACGGCGCTGGCAAGCCAGCCGGCGAAGGCCCAGCCGACCATCGTACCGTCGGGTGACGTCACACAGCATGCCGGCAAGGACAAGAACGCCACGTCCGCAACGCATGTCCCCCCCGGACAGCTGAAGCTGGGTAAGATCAACGCGCCGCCCGTACCGACGCTCCACAACCTGATGGCGACCGTAAAGGCGGACAAGGGTACAGTCGTCGATAATGCCCGACTTACGCTGGCAAAGAAGACTGCCAGCCTGAAGATCAGCCTGGTCATTCGCCAGCTGGAGCTGTACAAGAAACAAATTGCCCGGAGCAGCCTGGGCACCGAGGAAAAAGTCGCGATCATTGCCATTGCCGATAATAACATCGCCTGGTATCGTCAGCACGACACTGATATCCAGGCCGCAGGCGACCTGGAGACTGTCAATGCCCTGGCGGACGAAGCCAATCAGCAGACCAGCATGATCAAGGTCAACATGAAAAAGGATGCAGGAGTCATGGCCTGTGACCAGCTCGACGAACGCATCGCTACGGCGCAGAGCGTCTCGGCCATCGCGGCCGGGAAGATTTCCGGGCTGAGCGCCAGTGGCAACGACATAGATGCCCTTGAGCGCAGCCTGGCCGGCTATGACGCGCATGTAGATGCCGCCAGCCAGTACGCCGAAGCGGCACGCGCCACGTTCGAAAGCATCTCCACCGAAGCGAATGCGGACAGCGGCTTCAACGAAGGATACGGGCAGATCCGGCAGGCCGACCTTGAGCTGGGAAATGCCTATGCCGACCTGAAGGACTTCTGGCTGCTCTACCTGCGTAACAGCCATATTTAGTGACATTTATCCTTTTTTGAAGCTATTATATGATGTTTAGACAAATTATCCATAATCCTGTACTATTTTCTAATTATATTCCTGAAATCCAAAGCTTTTTTAATTAAACCAAATAAATGTATGTTTATGAAGCGCAAGCTAACAGTGCCGTTGTTAATACTATTCTTGTTACTATCATTCACAGCACCTGCATCAGCTCAGCTAATGCCATCCGTAAGCGGCACCTACTCAATTACCACCGCTCCGGCCGCAGACTCGTCCAGGGTCATCACGGCAACGCCCGGACAGACCATCCAGATCAGCGCGACAGCGTCGGGCACATACTCAGGCCCGACGATCAACGACTTCCCCGTCAAGGTCACGACCTATACTTACCTGTATAAGTCAGGCGAAGAAAAGGCCTCGAAGACCGAGACGATCAGCCAGAACATCAACATAGCGACCGGCAACATACCCGCCACAACCGGCACGACGTCTATTACTGTGCCGGCCGATGCTGAGCCAGGGACATACCTGCTCAAGATCATAGCTACGCTCGAGGTAGAATACATGGGTGTCAAGTACACGAGGAACAGCCCCACCGAGTACTACACCGTCCAGATCGTTAGCCCCTGTGCCTTCCGGCCAGGCAGCGTCGACACCGTCGCCCATGCCTGTGCCAGAGGAGACGCGCTTCGACATCAACCAGGCCAACGTCCAGCAGAGGAGCGACGGGAACGTCTCGTTCCAGAGCGGCAATGTCAACGGCAATATCGGAGGTACGTCGGTCACGGGCTCTGTAGACGTGAACCTGACCCATGCGCCAGAGAACTCTTTCCTCGACATGTACGTGACCGAAACGCCGGACCCGGCAGTGGAAAGCCAGTTCATGCTGGCCGCCGCTAAAGGCAGCGAAGACATTACTGACATCGCCTGCGTGCTCGTCGTCGACCACCCCGACCTGACGAACGGCGCGGACATCGCCAGCGCCACGATCACCATGAAGGTCTCCAGAGCATGGGTAGACGCCCATGGCGGCATCGCCAGCGTCCAGGTCTTCCGCTACAGCAACGGCTACGCCGAGGCTCTCGAAACGACGTTCGCCGGCACGGAAGGCGACATGATGGTCTTCCGGGCATTCTCGCCACACGGCCTCTCCCAGTTCGCGCTCGTCGCCATTGAGGGGCTGCCGCTGTCAGCCGCTGAAACCGCTACACAGGGCGCACAGGTCGGATCGACAATGATCTTCGGCATCATCGGCGCGTTAGTGATCGCGCTGGTCGCCATCATGGGCACCGTATACGTGCTCCGCCAGCGAAAAGCGAAGAAGCACCTGTAAATGAGGCGCCCGGTGACGGGCACCTCCGCTTCCTTTTTTTAAGCTCGCTAAGTGGACCAGGAGAAGGCATCAAGGCGTCTTCTCCTGACGCTCTCATGAAAAACGTTTAAGAATCGGCGACTGCAAAGCCCGCCGACCTACGCGAACGCGCGCGAGCGCCCGTCCGGCCTGCGAAGATGCCCTGCCAGTCTTTCATCCTCTTATGCCTGACCGATGCTCCGATCACCTGCCGACA
>CAVYKK010000020.1:0-159118 GCA_963769045.1 uncultured Methanocellaceae archaeon | reverse complement strand
TCGAACATCAGCGAAGTGCTCGAGCATGCCCTGTCCGGCGGAAAGAAGAAGGAGAGCTTCATCGACAAGATCAAGAACTTCTCCGTGGACAAGATGGGCATCGGCATCTTCGACAAGGCGCTGCCGCATTAAAGAATCAGGTTATATCGAGGGCACTTCGGTGACCCTCGCCATTCCTTTTTTATCGTTTTTCTTATCTTATCGCTTTACCATGAGCCAAGGGCAGGCTTTCGAGTGTCGGCCGCTCGGCCGCTCGCGCGCGCACGCGTTCCAGGGCGGAAAATGAGACTGCCTTGCCACAGGTGTCGGCGCGCATTTGCTAAAAGCCGTTTCGGAAACACGTATAAGCCAGGGCTGAATTACCTTTCTGACATTGACGGATCAAGAGGGGGCTCCCGCCCCCCTCTAGTGTCGTGTCAAGGCTGAAATGTCGCATAATAGCATGAGATGGCGAGGCGGGGCGGCCGCTCGCGCGCGCACGCGTGGACTGCCAGTCAGACGACGATGCCCGGCCCGGGAATCCGCAGAGACATCGCCAGAACAGTTCCGGGACAATAAAACGACATATCACGCTTGACACGACACTAGTCGCTCCGCCCTCCGGGCTCCGCTGGACTCCCCCGGCTACACCGCTCTACTCCCTTCGGTCGCAGAGCGGAAGATCAAAATATACAGCCCTGTCATGCATCGGTTTTAGATTTCCAGTCAGATACAATCATCGGGCAGTACAGCAGGTATCACGATAATGTGCAAAACAACAGGCCTCCGGTCTGTGCAACGGGCGCTCGCGCACGCATACAGGAGATGAAGACGGGCTACTTCACGCTGATGGTCTTATGAAGAGTCCCGACTGACCGGCCCTCGATGACGATATCAGCCTTCAACTCGTAGGTCCCCTTCGCCAGGCTGGTATCCGGGATCTGAAAGGGCGACACCTCGAACCGACGGCTTTTCCCGGGGGAGACTTTGAACCCCGGCACCAACTCTAAGGCTTTATGCGCCTGATCTTTTATCAGTGTAACAGCCCCTATGGGCGTTTTTCTGGTAACGGTCAGCTTCACCACCGCATCTTCGATGGCATGGCTGCCCGTGTTCCTGATCTCTATGAAAGCGACGGGCCGGTCTCCGACATGGTAAACGTCTCTGTCAGTGCCCCATTCGATAATCCTGGCAGTCGGCTCTCCCGCCGCAGGATTATGCGAGGTCATCAGAAAAATGAAAGTGGACAAATAGCGTCCCATTATGACACCAGTAAGGTGTCATGCTGCCGGGAGTTAAATTCGTCCCGTGAAATTCACTCTGGCCCAGGCCTATAGCTCGGTCTGCTCGAACTTCGCCAGGGCGGCGCCGATGAACAGCAGGACCCAGACAGCCGTGGCCAGCACGGGCCATGGCCAGTATTTGTCAGCCTCCAGCGAAACCCCGGTCGCCAGCAAGGTCGCGTAGCTGGTCAGGTTCCATGGCACAAGGTAGCCCAGCTCTTTGAACGTGCCCAGCGCCTGGAAAATGCCGAGGAAGAAACCCCCGGTGATGCCGATGATCAGGGGGAGGCCCAGCGAAAGCCCGCGGGACGTGGTAAACACACCCAGTGCGATGGCCAGCATCAGGTAGAACAGGACGCCCAGGCAGAGCACGCCCATCCCGGCAATAAATGGCAGCACCGGCATGGGGCTCCCCAGCTCGAGGGAGCACATGGCGTAGGTGATTGCTCCCTGCGTGCACAGGATGACGCCCAGCACGCCGATGACCACCGCGGACACCTTCGAGAACACGAAAGCCTTCCTGGAGATCGGCTTGGACAGCAGCCATATAGCGGTGCCGGACTCGCGCTCCTTGAGCAGGGCGTCGTGGCCGAAGATAACCGCACCGATAAACACGGCGAAGCCGGCCATCTGGAAGAACATGCCCATGCCCGTATTGGCCACCTGCATCCTGGCATCGGCAATGGCAGTAGCGTTGGCGGCCTGCCGGATCGCCGCGCTGTTATCGATGGCCGGGACGATGAACAGGAGGACAGCCACGAGGGCGTTGAGGACGACCAGCCAGACTATAAGGTGGAACACCAGCGATTTGAGGCTCCACCACCGGGCGTTCTCCTTACGCATCATGTTCCGGAAGCCGGCCATCTGCCCGTAGTCGTCCGAGGCCGTTAGCTCGATGTCAGTTGTCATGGTACTTCCCTTCCACGAGATTCATGTATACGTCCTCGAGCTCCAGCTTTTTCCGCCCGAACGCCACGACCCTGACGCCGCATGCCTGGACCTCTTCCAGCAGGCAGTCCTCCGCCTTCACGTCGTCGCTCACGTTTACCAGCATGGCCGTAGTGCCGTTCTGCGGAGTCAGCTCCACGGCGGACACCCAGGGGAGCAGCAATATTTTTTTCCTTATAGCCATGACGTCTCCGCCTTTCATCAGGACGTTGTAGGGGATGTTACCCTTGCCGCACAGCAACTCCTCAATCGGGGCCTGTGCCACCAGCTCGCCCCGGTTCATGATAGCGACGATGTCGCTGACACGCTGCACGTCGTCCAGGATGTGGGTCGAATAAAAGATCGTAGTCTGGCCGCGTATTTTGTTCATCAGCCCAAGCACATCTCTCCGCCCCGACGGGTCCAGCGCTGCCGCCGGCTCGTCGAGGATGAGCAGCTCGGGATGATTCACATACGCCTGTGCGATACCAAGGCGCTGTCTCTCGCCGCCGGAAAAGCCCTTGATCGGCCTGTCGGCCTTGTCCTCCATGCCGACCAGCTTTAGCGTATCCTCGATACGCTCCTCGATTGCGGCAGACGGCCCTTTGTAGAAGAACCTGGCCACGAACCGGAGGGTCTCGCGTGCGGTCATATACTCGTAGTACCGGGGGTCCTGGGCAAGGTAGCCTATCCTGTGCCTGATCTGGATGCTGTCGCCGATCGAGTCCAGGCCGAATGCGGTACAGCTGCCGCTCGTCGGGCGAATGAGGCCGAGAATGAGCTTGATGGTCGTCGTCTTGCCGGCACCGTTGGGGCCCAGGAATCCGAAGATCGAGCCCTTCGGCACCTTAAGGTTGATCCATTTGAGGACCGGCCTGCCGTTATACGATTTTGCGAGCTTGCTGGTGCTGATGATCAGGTTTTCCGTCTCGTCCATGTTATGGCATCCTGTGACATCCCGGGTCAACCGGCCAGGTAATAGCCAAACAATAATGGGTCGGGTTATAAATAGCTATTGATTTACAGGAAGAAGATACGGCGGGACCGGGAATCAATCCCGCCGTTCAGGAAACCGCAGGGGGCCGCCTGATACACATCGCTTCTTGCGGTTAAAATTTGTACCCGAGCAGGTTCCAAAAGTACAGGAACCACAGGTACGCCACCAGCGCGATCGTCACGATCGTATAATGTATCCTCCCCGGCAGGCTCCAGTAGTGCCGATACCAGGCTAATGCCGTGAAGCAAAGTGACGCTATCGTCAACAGTGCCGCAATGATCGGTATCGTGAGCACTATGAGTAAAGCGAGCGGAACGCCGTAGGCCATGTCGTTGTAGGCCATCGTCAGGAGCAGCAGGAAGCCGATGATGAATCCGATGTCCAGGACACACCCCATGGCTGCGGCCCATTTGGCAAGCGACTGCATACGGTTTGTTGGTTTACTCTTCCGGCGATTGAGTAGCCATGATGCCGGCCAGGCGACCAGCGCCGAGAGGAATGTGAGCAGGCAGACGGCCAGCAAGGCCAGGTGGAAGCCCATGGTCTGGTGCCATTCGGCTTTCGCAAGCGAACCGCCTTCGGGGTCGCTGCCGACGAACAGGTACTGGATCCTGCTATCGGCGTTTTCGCTGAAGACCAGCCGCATAGTACCATTCAGTTCCTCGAAGTAGCGTGGCTGGACCTCGACGAAGGTGCGGCCCGCAATGCTGATTGTACCGTTGGGGTTCGCGGTCACGTCGTACTGTTGGGACAGCCCGCCAGCGATCTTTTCGAAGGTCGTATAGGCGGTCCGTGTGGAGTAGTAGGTGCCGGCATAATCCTTTGCCCGCTCCCGGTACCCGGCTATCGGCACTGGCGTGCCGGGGCTTCCCGCCGGGTAATAGCGGTCGAAGAAGCCTTGCACTACGTCCATGTATGCCTGCGTGCCGCCGTCGCCGTTAAAGGCGACGAAGATGCCGAGACCTTCCGAAGGCAGGAGGCATATTTCACTATGGAACAGCAGGGTATCCCCGCTCTTGACGAGCGCCCGCTTTCCGTTGATGTCGGTTTCTACCAGGCCGTAGGCCATCCCGTTCAGCCGGGGGTCGTTGGAGTACTCCCGGGTCAGCATCGTGGCAGCCGTGCCCGGGTCAAGTATGCTGCTGTTATTGTACCGGCCGCCATCCAGCCGCGCGATCAGGTAATGGGCCATGTCCGTGGCAGTGGCACTGATGGAGCCCGACGGCGAGGGCACCACGTATTCGAAGCTGCCCGCCGCATAACTGCCGCCAGAGTATGTATAGCCTTTGGCGAGGCGGGTGTTGAGAGCGCCGGAGACGGGCTGCCCGGCCGTCGTGTTCCTCATGTCCAGCGGGATAAAGATGTTGTCTTCCAGGTACCGGTCGTAGGGGATGCCTGATGCCTCTCCGACAATGTATCCCGCCAGGGCATAGCCATAGTTCGAATAGCTGGAGGCCTCGCCCGGAGGACGCACTATAGCGGGCATGTCCTTCTTGATGTAATCGTCGAGCGATATCATCCTGCCCGGGTCGATCACCAGGGATTTGCCACAGGCGTCCTGGACCTCGAAGCCCGCTGTATGGGCCAGAAGGTTATCCAGCGTGATCGGCCGGGAATTGCTTTCGGGGACGCTGAAGTCTTTTAAATAATTGTTTACGTCAGCGTTGAGGTCCAGCTTCCCTTGCGACACCAGCTGCATAACGGCAGTGGCGGTAAAAGTTTTCGTGCACGAGCCGATGCGGAACAGGGTCTCGCCGGCAACGACGGGAGTACTGTTTTCCACGTCGGCATTGCCGTAGCCCTGCGCAAAGATGATCTGTCCGCCCATGACTATGGCGATTACGCCGCCGGGGGCATGGTGATCGTCGATTTGCTCCTGCATGAGCCCGTCGATGAGGGTCTTTAAAGTGCCAATATCGTTTAACGATAACTGTGACAGCCCTTCAGTTGACATCGATGAACCCGATGCCGTCACGGTCGATTGTGCGGTGGCTGTCACGCACTGGAACAGTACGATCAGTAGTAAAGACAAAATTGCCAGGCCTTGCCGGCAGGCACGTTTGTTCAGCGGCTTCCGCCGTATAGCATTATCGGATATTGTAATCATTCCTTCTGTAGTTTTATTATTCATTGACATGGGCAATCGAGAATTTATCACAGGAATGCCCCCGTTTTCAGGGCAATGCCGGTGCCTAAGACCAGGAATATCGTGGCTGTGGCCCGGATGATTATATCCTTGCGCAGCATGATATTGTGCATCAAATCACCACCCATTTTACATCACCTGTTTCCCGGGCGCTATGACCCGGGGTTTCATCCTAGACTTGATCGAAATGGCAGCCGCCGTCAGGCATGAGATCAGCGCCGAGCTGACGTAGGGCAGGCTCATGCTGATCACATAGGCGAAGCCGCCTGCTGCGGGGCCGAGGACCCGGCCCAGGCTGTTGAACGCACCCAGCATTCCCATCGCCTCGCCCTGGTGATCGTCGTCAGTCCGGTTAGATACCAGCGTGTTGATCCCGGTATTGATCAGGCAGCCGCCTGTGATCATGAGGCAGATGTAGAATGTCAGCGAAGCCAGCCCCGTGGTTAGCTGGAGCAGTAGCAGTCCCGCGGCCAGCAGGAGCAGGCCGATGATCACGACCTTTTCCTCGCCCAGCACCTTGATCGCCTTGCCGGCCAGCAGCGCCTGGCAGATGATGCCGGTGATGCCCGCAAACACAAAGATCACGCCCACTACCTGCGGGCCGGTGATCATGACGCTCCCGCCGAACAACGGCATCGTGGAAGGCATATCGGAGAGGCCGAACCGGTCCATGATGAAGAATGCCATGGTGCCGTCGATGCAGGCGATGGCAAAGCTGATGAACAGCATGAGGAGCAGCAGCCCGCCGAACGGCGTCCGGATGGTGGCAAGCATCGACATCTTATCATGCTTTTCCACGCCGGACCCCGGCTTTCTGGACTCCGGCAGCAGCACGACCACGAACGCCATGGTGACGAATGCGAGGGCAGCTGCCGCGAAGAATGGCAGCTGCAGGCTCAATGTGGCCATGATACAGGACATAACCGGCCCGACGATCATGCCCATGCCGGAGGCTGCACCCAGCAAGCCGATAAGGTTGCCGCGCTCTTTCTGCGGGGCGATGTCGGCCACATAGGCCAGTGCCGCCGGCCAGATACCTGCCGAGAGCACGCCGCCGATGACCTGTGATACGTACAGCATCCATAGCTCAGTCGATAGCCCGACGATGACAAAGGATATGCCGAAGCCACAGAGCCCTGCCAGCAGTACTGGCTTCCTGCCGAACCGGTCCGAGAGCCGGCCCCATACAGGTGCGAATACGAACTGCATGGCCGAGGAAGTGGCCAACAGTAAGCCCAGGTCGAGCGCCGTCGCGCCCATGTCCTTGATGACATAGCTCATGATTGGCGCTATGATGCCGAATCCCAGCGTGAAGATAAACATCGACACCATCAGTACGATCAGCCGCTGCGCTCTTAGCTGCATGAAAACACCGTCTTTACTTGAATAAATTTACCTAAAATTCGGGGAGAGGGCCCATGGGAGGAAGCCCTCTCTGTTCCCGCATCTACAGCTCGATCTTCTCGAACCTCATGATCGCCGCTCCGGCGAAGACGATGATCCATACGACCGTCGCGATGATCGGGAAGATTGCCCAGTCCGGCAGCGCACCGCCTGCCGCGAAGGTTTCGGCCATTCCGCCGAGCGTCCAGGGGGTTACATACTGCAGCTCGCTTACGACCTGTAGCAGGACGCTGCCGACCAGCCCGACGATGATGGGCAGGCCAAGCGTTGCACCACGCGACAGCGTGAATGCGCCCAGCGCCAGGGCCAGCACCATGTAGAACAGGCCGTTCAGGCTCATTATGCTCAGCCCGCCAAGGAATGGCAACACCGGGGCCAGCCCGCCGTAAGCGATCGATATCTGCGCATAGGCGATGATCGCCTGTATTGCGACGACGATGACCAGCAGGCCGAACATGCAGGCGATGAGCTTGGACAGTACGAACGCCTTCCGGGAGATCGGCTTGGACAACAGCCATGCGGCAGTGCCCGATTCACGCTCTTTGAGGATGGAGTCGTGGGCAAGGATCACGCCGCCGATGAGCAGTGCTATACTCATGACCTGGAAGAACATGGACATGCCAAATGTCAGTATTGTTTCCGGCGTGAAATTCAGCATGCCATTGGAGACTGCCTGTTTAGCCTCATCGTCGCCTGTGCTGTTGATCTGTGCCTGTACATCCTCTGTGATCGGGATTTGCGGGATGACGAACACGGCGAGAGCTACCATCGAGTTGACGATGAGCGTCCAGATTATAAGCTGTGCCGCGAGGGACTTCAGGCTCCACCACTTCCCGTTCTCCTTGCGCAGCATGTTGCGCAGGCCTGCGGTCCAGCCCAGGTTCTCGACCGACTTTAATTGTTTAGTTGACATTGGTCTTCCCCTCCACGAGGTCCATGAACACGTCTTCAAGATCCATCTTTTTGCGGCCGAACTCTACGACCTTGACACCACCGGTTAGGACTGTTTCCAGCAGGCTATCCTCTGCCTTCGCGTCGTCTGTGACACTCACCAGCATGGCGGTGTGCCCGTTCTGTCCTGTCGTGTTCACGGCAGATACCCAGGGCAACTGTGTGATCTTCGTCCGGGCGTTCGCTGCGTCGCCCTTGACTACGACACGGTAGGTAACGTTGCCTTTTCCGGCGAGGAGCTGTTCAATTGGCGCCTGTGCGACCAGCTCGCCATGATTGAGAATGGCTACAATGTCACTGACCTTCTGGACATCGTCAAGAATATGTGTGGAGTAGAAGATGGTCGTCTCGCTGCGGATTTTATTCATCAGCTCCAGCACATCACGGCGACCCATCGGATCAAGCGATGCGGCGGGCTCATCGAGAATGAGCAGCTCGGGGTGGTTAATGTAAGCCTGGGCGATGCCGAGGCGCTGTCGCTCGCCGCCTGAGAACCCCTTGATTGACCGGTCGGCCTTGTCGTCGATGGCGACCAGCTTCAGCGTATCCTCGATGCGGGCCTCGATCTCATCCTTCGGGCCATCATAGAAGAACCTGGCAGTGAACCTCAGGGTTTCACGTGCGGTCATATATTCATAATACCTCGGGTCCTGCGCCAGGTATCCGATGCGGTGCCTGATCTTGATGCTGTTGCCGATGGTGTCCATGCCAAAGGCCGAGCAGGCCCCGCTCGTCGGGCGTATGAGGCCGAGGATGAGCTTGATAGTCGTCGTCTTCCCAGCCCCGTTGGGGCCCAGGAAGCCGAAAATGGATTGCTTCGGCACCTTGAGGTCCAGCGATTTCAGGACCGGTTTGCCGTTGTATGATTTGGTCAGCTTGTCTGTGCTTATTACTAGATCGTTGGTTGTTGTCATGTGATAACCCCTGGCTGCGTACAGCCTGGCGGTATGTATATCAACAGTATATGCACATCAGAGATTGATACATATAGTCATCGTATATACATCTTAAGCAGAGGTACATACATACGATAAGTATATAAAACTTTTGATCACCAGTGCCATGGTCGATAGAAGGGGGCGCATACTGTCGTCTATCCGGAGAAAAACGCATGGCGGGCCATGGCATGGTACAGGCATCCGACAGGAATACGGCTTGTGTTCCCCCATTCGGGTAGAAATGGATTTATACAAACATACGCAAAGTAGCAAGCGTACAATTAATTTCAGGTTTGTTTTTCGTCCCCAGGTGATGGTATATGCAAGAATTTTATGACGTAAGGGAGCTTCACGGCTACACAACGGCAATCGCTTACGATAACGGCGAGATCGACGAGGTCTCCACCCATTTCATGTCCGGGGCGGCGGTGAGGGCACTGATCGGCGGCTCGTACGGGTTTACTACCGTAGACGATCCCTCGCTGGCGGGCGATGCCATCGACTCGTCGCTGTCGCTGGCCCGGAGGCTCCATAAGCTGAACCCGAGGCCTAAAATCGACCTCAAGAAGGCGCAATCCGGGCAGAAGGAAGTCTATCGGGTGAAGAAGAACCCTGCCGATATTTCGCTGCGGGAAAAGCAGGATTTCTGCAAGGCGATCGAGGCCGCCATGAGAGAGGCGGACAAGAACGGACTGATCAAGAGCACCCGCATTAATTACTCTGAATCTTTCGCTCACAGCATCCATTATGGCACGGACGCAGAGCGGATCGAGTACGACATCACCAGGACAGGATTCAGCTGTACGGCCGTCGCCGGCGAGAATGGCAGCCTCCAGGCAGGGCGGCGCAGCTACTTCAACGTCGGCGGTTATGAGGTTTTTGACCAGTGTGACCCCCTGAAGCTGGCTAAAGAGGCTGCGGACGAGGCGGTCTGTCTCCTGAAGGCCAGGCCCTCTCCCAGCGGGCGCTTTGACGTCGTGCTGGACCAGGAGCTGGCCGGCGTGTTTATTCACGAGGCGGTCGGACATGCATCGGAAGCGGACACAGTGCTCGACGGCGACTCCTGCCTCGAAGGGAAGATCGGCCAGGAGATCGGCAGCAGGCTGGTGACTGTCCACGATGACCCGACGCTGCTGCGCTATGGTTACTACCCATATGACAGCGAAGGCGTACCCTCACGTCGTACTACGATTATTGAGAAAGGGGTTATGAAAGCCTACCTTAACTCTCGTGAAACTGCGGCGAAGCTCGGCGGAGAGCCCGGCAACGCCAGGGCCGGCGGCCTGGCACGTCCGGTAGTACGCATGAGTAATACGTTCATCGATAACGGTGACATGACAAAAGAGGAGGTCTTCGATGGCGTGAACGGTATCTACCTGAAAGGCTCCCGAGGCGGCCAGGTGAACACCGGCGAAGGCGTATTCCAGTTCAACGCTGTCATGGGCTACCTCATCAAGGACGGAAAGATCGGGGAGCCGATCCGCGACGTATCGCTCTCCGGCAACACACTCAAGACACTGAACAGCATCGTCCGGGTCGGCAACGACCTCAAGTTCAACTCTGGAAGGTGCGGTAAGGCCGGCCAGGGCGTCCCTGTCGGAGACGGGTCGCCGCATATTCTTGTCAAAGACGCTGTCGTGGGGGGACAGGCATGATCAGGGAAGAGACGACGCTGGTCATTGGCCAGGCAAAGAAGCTGGTCGACCTGGCGATGAAGCTGGGCGCGAGCGAAGCCGAAGTATACGCCTCTTCAGGCCGCATTGTCGCTGTGGAGACCGTCAGGGGAGACCTGGGCTACGGCGAGGAAAGCGTGTCAGGAGGCGTCGGCGTGCGTGTAATCGCAAATGGCGCAGAGGGCTATTCCTCGTCAAATGACCCGGCGAAGTTCGAGGAAGCTGTCCGGGCCGCTATCGAATGTGCGAAGGCACGTCCGGCCGACCCTGACCTGAAAGGACTTCCCCGGCCCCGACCATATAAAAACGTTCACGGCGTCTTCGACAAACGCATCGACGAGATAGGGCTCGACAAGTGCATGGACATCGCCGCCGGCATGATCGAGGCGGCGAAAGAGGATAAAGGCGCCTCGGTCACGTTCGGGAAGCTGTCGTGCGTCGTCTCCGACACGGCGATCATGAACTCAAGCGGCGTTAGCGTCGAGGACCGGGAGACCGTGTTCATGGGCTACGTAGACGTCATCATGAAGGAAGGAACCCGCGTCTCGACAGCCTACGACTACGACGTCGCGCGGTCGCTGGACCTGGACATGCAGGCCGTAGGCCGCAACGCCTCGAAGCTCGCCCGCAGCTCGCTGGAATCAGAGCCGACATTCGAGCAGACGGTCGATGTCCTGCTCGGCCCCAACGCGTTCGGGGACTTGCTGGAATCGACCCTGCTCTCGTCGATCAACTCCGAGAACGTCCAGAAAGGCCGATCGGGCCTGGCCGGGAAGATCGGCCAGCGCATCGCTGCCGAAGGGATGACCGTAGTAGACGACGGCCTGCTCGACGGCGGCCTGGGCACAGCCCGATCCGACGACGAGGGCGTGCCCTCGCAGAAGACAGTCATCCTGGACGACGGCGTGCTGAAGACATTCCTCTACGACACGTACACGGCCGGCAAGGACAAAAGAGCATCAACCGGTAACGCAGTCCGTGGCTCCTACGGGTCGCCCCCGATGGTGGGCCCGCGCAACATCTGCTTCGAGTACCCGAGGAGCGATGTGGTAAAAGAGACCGACCGGGGCATATACGTGAACTCGGTCATCGGCGCCCACACAGCCAACCCGATCAGCGGCGACTTCTCCGTGGAATGCCGGAACGCCTTCGTCGTCGAGAACGGCGTCATGACGAAGCCGATCAAGTCCATGATGATCAGCGGCAACGTGTTCGAACTGATGAAAAAGGTAGACGGCATGGGCCGGGACGACAAGTTCGTCGGGTCCGTGGTTTCGCCTACGGTCAGAGTGAAGGACATGAAGGTGACGCCTGGGGCTTAATTAACGTCACAAATTTTTCCCCATTTTCTTTAAGGCGTCCTCACGCGAGTAAAAAGGCTTAAGCGATTGCTGGACATATCCTCTAACAATGAAGCCAAAAATTGTAATTATCATATTTTTGATAATGATATCTATCACCATCGCTGGCTGCGCGTACCGGCAGGACCAGCCGACGCAGAAGCCATCATCGAGCCCTGATTCTAATCCCGGGCTGATCGCTGACTTTTCGATGGGAACCCGACAAAGCACCCAGCTACAATTGATGGCTTTTGGATATGTGCCCTCTCCCCGAGGCGGAGCGGTTAACTACGCCCTGGTATTGAACAATACTGGCAATACAGAAATTAGCAACGTTCTCATCATGCTCGACGAGTTTTATAATACGACCAGCCAGATGCCGTACTCGGCCGAGTACCGCTACGATCAGCCGATCCGTGGGTATGGCAACGCTACGTACAACTGGCAAGGCGGGCCCCACAGCCCGAACGAAACGAAGATCATCCTTCATCTTTGCTTATACTGGGGCGAGCACGACGAGTTCTATAACACTTATAGCCTGCCAGTAGACTTGCCGCCAGGGTGATCGGATGAAAGTAACTCAAGCAGACCGCAAATCCCGGGGCATGGACCTCGTGGCGATAACCGAACTGTTGAACAAGACACCAGTGGGCCGAATGGCCACCATATCGCCGGACGGCGTGCCTTACGTCGTCCCGGTCAACTTCGCCTTCGAGGACGACCGTATCTACTTCCACTGTGCCCTCGATGGCATGAAGCTCGGCTACATTAAAGCCAACCCGAAGGTCGGCTTCGAGGCCGATGAGCTTCTTGAGCTGTATACGACCACTGGTAAGCCCTGTAGCTGTGGCGCATATTACCGCAGTGTCATCGCCCGCGGTAAGGCGAAGGTTGTGACAGACAGAGAAAAGAAGCTACACGCCCTCTGGATGCTCGTCGATAAGTATGTTGGCAAGCGTGACGGAGAGATGCCTGCCGATATCGTGGATAAGACCTGCGTTGTAGAGATCGTCATCGACGAGATCAGTGGCAAGGCACACCTGCCCCGAAGCAAGTAGAGCCAACAGACGTGCAGATGCCACCTCGAAAGATCGGTCAGCGTTTCCGGATAGCGATCGCCAGTCCGGCTCCGGCCAGCCCGATCAGCAGCCCGAATCCGGGCGATGGCTGAGCGGTCGACGACGGCACCGGCGTTGGAGTCGCTGTCGGCGACATCGTGGGTGTCGGGGTTGGCGTGGGGGGCGGCGTCGGCGTGATCACTGGCGAGGGCGTCGTGGCCAGGGCGGCAGTGTGTCCGGGCAGCGTAATGTTAACGATAACATCGTTATCGTTAATTATCACCGTTTCACTATAGCTAAAGCTGTTCTTTTCCACCGTCAGGCTGTAGACTTTCGATGTGACGCCCGCGATCTTGTAGCTGCCATTCGCAGCGGTCAGCGCGGGATTGCCGGCAATATCGACTTTTGACTGGTTAAAATATAGCGTGACAATTGCCTGCTGCACAGGCTTATTATCCTTGTCAAGGACTTGCCCGGTGATACTGGCTGCCGACGCGGCAGATGAGTTCACAGCAAGTACAAATGCGGCGACCGTGCAGATCAGCAAGAATATGGCTATAGTATTGCGATTTTTGCTCATGCGAAACCTCAACTCCACCAGTGCATAACGGCCGGCGCCGGATAAGCCTTATGTCACAAAAAGTTAACACCCTGGCGGCTCTTTTAAAAGAGTGCGGAACGGCATAATTAGCCGTCCCGGCGATAATCGCTTAAGCCAGGGTTGCTAAAAAAGATCTGGTTCTCTGGTAGTTCAATTGCGGAAGCTCTGAATCGGTGCAGGTATTCGGCCGCCGCGTCTGACGAACTTCGCGGACGAGAACTTGTTCAGCCCCATGACCGGGCTGCCGCCCAGCAGGCCGCCGAATTCGACGTGTTCGCCTTCTTTTCCGGCAGGGATAATCCGGACGCCGGTGGTCTTGGCGTTGACCATGCCGATGGCGCATTCGTCAGCTATAATGGCCGAAATGGTCTCTGGCGAGGTATCGCCGGGCACCACGATCATATCCAGTCCTACGGAGCAGACACTGGTCATGGCCTCAAGCTTGTCGATGCCGATGGCGCCCACCTTGAGGGCTTCTACCATACCGGCATCCTCGCTCACGGGGATGAAGGCGCCGGAGAGGCCGCCCGTATACGAAGTGGCCATCGCGCCGCCTTTTTTAACGGCGTCAGTGAGCAGCGCAAGAGCAGCGGTGGTGCCGTGGGTGCCGCAGCGTTCAAGGCCCATGACTTCCAGGATGTTGGCGACCGAGTCGCCCTCTGCCGGGGTGGGTGCGAGGGACAGGTCTACGATGCCGAACTCAACATCGAGACGATCGGCCATTTCCCGGCCGACGAGCTCACCCATCCGGGTGATCTTGAACGCGGTGCGCTTGATGGTCTCGGAAAGCTGGCCCAGGTCGGCGTCGTCCATCTGAGACAGGACGGCACGGACTACGCCGGGCCCGGAAATGCCGACGTTAATCACAGTCTCGGGCTCGCCGTCGCCGTGGAAGGCGCCTGCCATGAACGGGTTGTCCGGAGGCGCATTGGCGAAGACGACGAGCTTCGCGCAACCGATCGGGTTGCGGGCTGCCGTCTTTTTGATCACCTGGCCCATGAGTAGGATGGCGTCCATGTTGATGCCGCTCTTCGTAGTGGCGACGTTGATCGAGCTGCAGACACGGTCTGTACTCGTCAGGGCTTCGGGAATCGAGTTGATGAGAATGGAGTCGCCGACGGTGAAGCCCTTGTGCACGAGGGCGGAGTAGCCGCCGATGAAGTCGATGTTGAGCTTTTTGGCCGCAGCGTCGAGCGTCTTAGCGACGCTGACTGCGCCGTCGATGGCCTCGCGCTCGGTAGCGTCGGCCAGCGGGGTGTCCAGCAGGTTCCCGATAGGCGTTACGGCAATGCGCTTGTTGACGATGGGAATGCCGAACTTCTCCTCGACGGCTTTCGCCTCGGAGACCAGGTTCTTCGCCCGCGTGGTGATGGTATTGTAGATGTTATCGCGCATTGTGTCGATGTCGGGCGATATGCAGCCACGCAGGTTGATGCCCATGGTCACCGTGCGGATGTCGAGGTGCTGGGCCTGGATCATGCTGACGGTCTCGAGGATTTCCTCAATAGAATATACGCTCATCGTCCGGTCCCCGGCTTACACCCTGTGCATGTACTTGAAGATGTTCTCGTGCTGCACGGTGATCTGGACACCCTGCTCCTTGCCGACCTGCGCCATCCGCTCCTGGAGGCGGGCGAGGTCGTGGTCGGTGATGTCGGCGATCAGGATCATGGTGAACAGTCCCTGCACGATCGTCTGGCTCAAGTCCTCGATGTTGACGTCCAGGTCCGCTAATGCCTTCGTGATGGCCGCGATGATGCCCGGGTGGTCGATGCCGTTCACCGTGATGACGGCGCGTTCTTTCGCTTTTTGCATTTACATCCCTTAATCCTAAAAATTTAATCCATTATTTTTTAACGACAGTAATGTGCCTGGTGAGGCTCTTGTGAATTCGCTGCCGGTGCGTTTCAATTACAGTAAAGCCCACATCGATTAATAGCTTTTCCATCGACGTTTTCGAGACAATGACCGCGTACCGCCCCGGCTTCAGCACCCTGAAGATCTCGGCTAGCGCGCCGTGGTAGAAGTCGATCCCCGAAGCCACCATGACAGGCGTGGACTGCCCGTAGGGAAAGTCGGTCACAATGGCATCGGCCGAGCTGTCTTTTATTCCCATGCTCAGCGAGTCCTGGCGGACCACGTCGTAGTTCGTGCTATAGTACCGCAGGTTCATGCGCGTGCCATAGACCATTTTCTTCTGGATGTCGCAGCCTACCACGTGTATGTCCCGGCTGATCAGCCCTGCCTCGACGAGGGTGCCGCCAGTGCCTGAAAACGGGTCGAGCATCCAGCCTGAGCGTATGCGAGTCATATTCACGACCGCCCGGGAAATCCGGGGCATCAGCACACCGGGCAGGAAAAACGGTTTCTTCAGGGGCGCTCGCTCGTCGAACGCAGGGCGATCGACCGGACAGATGAGCCTGCCAAAGATGCAGACGCCTTCTGTCAGGATAGCCCGGAGGGTGACGTCTGGCTTCGTCAGGCTGACAGGGTAGCCCCGGTGCCAGATGGCCGCGCCGAGCTTTTTCTCGAACTCGGAGGAGATGTCACTATAGGTTTTCACCCGGCTCAACCGTACCACGAAGCTCTGGCCTTCGGTCATCCCGAGGTCGGCATTTCGGGCATTTTCGAGGATGGCAGCCTCATCGGCCGGGCAGACAAAGAGCAGCTGCAGTATGTTGTGGGTCAGCGCGAGCCGGCTGGCGAGCACTTCCGGATCGGCGTCTGTCTCGACGATCACGACCTGATCGTACTCCGCGGTCACCCGGTAGGGCCAGCCGTATGCCTCGATGCACCCGATGACCTCGCTTTCAGGCAGCGTCCCGTGCTCTCCGGACAGTTCGAAGACCAGTGTTCTCATGAAATTCTGCGTGTAGAATGTAACAGCATGAATTAAGCTTTTGCACGACGTGATACAGGCTGATGAGCGGAAATCCTCCCCCGTGGGGCCGTTACTACTCCTGGGTATTAATATCGTTGATCTCGTTCTTCTTCGCCGAGATCATCTCCGGCTCCTCGATGATCCGCAGCTTCGAGCCCGGGACCCTGGCCACTTCGCTCGTCTGGTCCCTGATCATCACCATCCCTCTATATGGGCTGCATACGATCGCGCTCGCATGGGTTGTCTACCGCTTCAGCAAGCCACGGCTATACACGCTGTTCCTGGCCGGCATCATCTTCGGGCTATACGAAGCATACGTCACTAAAGTTATCTGGGTGGGCTGGGGGCCGGATACCATGTGGTTCCTCGGCGGCATCGCCGTGGTCGAGACGACGACCCTGCTCCTCTTCTGGCACCCCTTCATTGCCTTTATTATCCCGCTGTTCGTGTCCGAGAGCGTCCTGACCCGATCCCGGGAAATCCTGGCGGCGCTCCCGCGACCGCTAAGATGGCTGTTTTCCGGCCGTATTAGGACTTACATGATACTGTTAGCTTTCGCGCTGTTCTGTGGGATAAACCTTGGCGGCCAGTCGCCTTCGCCCCTAAACGCGATAGCGTCAGTCCTGCTTGCTTTTGTCATATTCACCCCGCTGCTATTCGTGTACCGGCGCCTGGGACTGCACAGATATACGATGAGGCAGCTGCTGCCTTCTACGCCGGAACTCGTGGTCCTGCTCGTGCCGCTGGGGTTCATCTACCTTGTCATGGGCCTCGGCATCAGGCCTGAGACGCTGCAGAATCTGCTGCCTCAGGTCATCGTATGGCTGATGTATGGCATCGCCATTGTTTTACTATACCTTGGGGCTGTTGCAAAATTAGATAGCAAGTATATGGGCATCTGAGCCGTCTTCGTTTTTATGACTAGTAAAAACGGTTGTTCGGGCTGGCAGATGCCGGTTTCTTGTTTTGATTGCCAGTGTAAAATACTTTCTGACCCTGTCCTCGAGGTGCTGGAAACGGTGGACTGGTCCTTGTTTCTGTTCTTGGAGCGTTACAAGGGCAGGGGCAGGCATTGTGCTCACGGCCGGATCGGTTTGCTTCGGGCGCTTTTGTACATGGAGTTGAAGGGGATTCCCAGCGTCCATGAGCTTCTCCGGGTATTGGCGCGTGATCAATATAAAATGAAGATTCTTGGCCTTGACAGTTTGCCCCATGATAGCGTGTTTAGCAGATTCAAACGAGAACTGGGAAAGAGCATAGACCGGCTGGTATCATTGCTAACCGGCAAGCTCCATGAACTGGACTCTAACATGTTCGTGAAACTGGGAGCTGACAGCACGAAGCTCGAAGCCTGGAAAAAGGACGGGCAGTCAGGCTGGGGCTACGATCATATCGATAGACGATTCTACAAGGGCTACAAGGTTCACTTGTTGTATGATACGAGGCTGCTGGTGCCCGTTAGTTACACGGTAACCAGTGCCAGCGTACACGACAACACAGTGCTTCGAAGACTGGCAGGACGGCTCGGACCAGGCATATTGAAAGCTGCCGGACTCTTCCTTGATCGAGCATACGATAGCAAAGCGAACGTCGAGGATTTCGCCCATGCCGGAGTAACAGTGATCAACCGGAAGAATAAACGAAACGCAAAAAAGGTAAAGGGCAAATACCGTTTACAGGATTACTGCAAGGTCCACGGGAACAGGCTGAATCATTTGTATAAAAACAGGAATGACTGCGAGGTGACAAACAGCCTTTTAAAAGAACATCTCGGCCTTCTAATGAAAACGACGAAAGGCATCATCAGAAACAAGGTGAAAGCCGGCCTATCCATCCTGGCAAGACAAATCCAGGTGCTCCGCCAGCTTAGATGCGAAGCCAACCCCCGGACAACCATCATGAACTAATTATGCAACAGCCCCATACCTTAGCATGCGGAAGTCTAAGCGCGTCGAGATAGCACCAAAGGTGTTTCCCATCCCGCTTTCGAAGAAGCTTTACCTGGCGTTCTTCGTCGTCCTTACACTGACGTCGGCCGCGATCAGCCTGGTACCGTTCCGTGTATACATCGTATTGGTCTTACTGTTCATCGGGACGGCGACAGGAGCCGGGATACTTGCGCTATCGATCATAGATCTGCTACGCAGGTAGAATCATCGATACCGCGCCATATTGTTTTATCGGCATTCCGCGGAAATATGATCGGAGCTGGATGATTATGATGGGAGGACCAAGAGCGGTTGGAAACGATCCCAGGCGCTACACTACCCCGATCAAAATGAGGTTACGCGAACTTGCCGATGAGATGCGGGATGACATTAAAAAAGTGGATGATGAGCAAGCGAAAGCGTTGTTCGAAACGGGCGCAGAGGTAGTCTCGGGACTGATGCAGGCGTTCGAGGACTACGAGGCGAAGAACGAGACTGCCTGGCGGTAACACTAAGGACACTAAGGGCACAAAGGACACAAAGGCTGATAGGCAGCAGATGATACAAAACAGGTCCTTTGTGCCTTCAAAACCTTAGTGCCTTTGTGCTACAGTAAATGATATCAATAAGCAGCTTTCATTATGACCTGATATGCTGGAGCGAATGAGGACCATAGCCGACTACCAGTTCGGCAAAGGCGCGGGAAAGGCGCTGTTCCCGGACGGGGTGACATTCACGCTGTCCAGGACGGGCCGGGTGCGCCAGATCGTGGAAGGCGACCGGCGCATAGCGACAGTCCGGGCGAACGACGGCTTTTTGATTCTCAGCACCTTCGGCGGCGAGAAGCTTAAGGCGGTACTGCCTTACCCGCAGAAGCGAGTCGTAATGAACGAGGACGCGGCGCCGTTCGTGGCGAAGGGCAAGACGGCGTTCTGCAAGTTCGTGGTCAGCTGCGACCCGGAGATACGGGCCTTCGAGGAAGTGCTCCTCGTCGACAAGGATGACCGTCTGCTGGCGACGGGCCAGGCTTTGCTCGCGGCGCCCGAGATCATGGCGTTCAAGCGGGGCTCGGCGGTGAACGTCAGGTACGGCGTGAAGGGCAAGGAGATGGCCGCCGAAACGATGGGCGCCGAGCCGGCATCGTAAGCAGACTGCTTCACGGCGGCCTTTTCCGTTTATCCAGGGATCTTTTTATCGTAATGAGTGCGACCGACAGGGATACGAACGCAGCCAGGAACAGCGGCGTTATGCAGTATATTATTTCCGGATGATGGTACAGCAGTACCTCGACGGGCTTGATCGTTTCTTCCAGCGGTGCCAGTGCGTCAGGAGCGTCCGGTGACTTTATCAGCAGGATATCGCTATTGTGCCGTTCGCCGGCCAGCACGATCGCGCCGTCGTCGCATTTTAAGAGGGCGATGCCATAGGCTTTGCCGGGGCTGCCAAACTTCTTTAGCCACTGCTGCGTCCCGTTGCTGTCCAGCCGCAGGAGAAACGCGTCCGAATCGATCACGTAGCGGCCGCTCCGGGATCGGACCGCTGTCCCTGTGACTGTATAGCCACTGTCGTCCGCCTGGACGATATCGTTCGCGTAGTCGTCATCGGGGCTGGTAACATACGTATTATCCCACAGGACGTTCCCATCCCGATCCGTCCGCACGACATAAACGTCCGAGCCTTGGTATTCTTCCGAGGGCCACGTGTTCGTGGTGCTCTCGTGGCCGACGATTACATAGCCACCGGCACGATCCTCGATGACTGATGTACCCCCGGCAAACTCGCTGCCATAGTACTTGATCCATGACTCGTTGCCGCCCGCATCGGTCTTCATCAAAAACATCCGGCTGTTGGCCATGAAAGCGGGTCCGCCAGCGACGATGAAGCCCCCGTCGGTCGTCGGCAGTACCCGGCCGGCATCCAGGCCGGGTACATCATACGAGCAGTCCCAGATCAGGTTCCCCTCCGGGTCAAACCTCATGAGGAAAACGCTACCATTGCACGTGCCAGCCAGGATATAGCCATCGGGGACGGCCGCGAGCGATTTTACCCGGCCGTCGAAGCCTTTCCGGTAATTTTTCTCCCACAGGGTCTGGCCATCGGCGTCGACCTTGATCAGGCCGATAGAGCCGATATCGTATTGCCCGAGGCCGCCTGCAAGGACGTACCCTCCCCCGGGGGCTTCGCAGACGTAGCCTCCCATGAAGCTCTGGTTGTCACCGTAGATACGGTACCATTCCTGATTGCCGTTTTTATCGGCCTTCAGCAGGAAGAAGTTGTCAATGCTCCACGAATAGCTGGCATTCCGGAATTCCCAGTCCGTCCACCCGCCGATCAGGTAGCCACCGTCAGAGGTGTCAACCAGCGAAAAGCAATTATCCTGAAAATGCCCCCCGTAGGTCCTCGACCATTCATATCCCGCGGCCGTATCCGGAAAAGAGCCGATGGCCAGGAGGGAAATCATACACACGGCC
Organism: uncultured Methanocellaceae archaeon; assembly: GCA_963769045.1. Classification (GTDB taxonomy): domain Archaea; phylum Halobacteriota; class Methanocellia; order Methanocellales; family Methanocellaceae; genus Methanocella_A. The sequence continues at coordinate 138,541 of CAVYKK010000020.1, read as the reverse complement.
AGTAGCCACAATATCACGATCGCGAACGTCTGCCGCCTCATCTCAACAACACCGTATGATCCCATATCAGCGGAAAGGTTATTAAAGGGTTATGTCGCATTTAGTGAATTACTGGAGCCAGTTAACCGACAGGACGATTATTTCTACATTAAATGTGCAAAATAAATCTATATTATGCCCGTTCGTTCGCTGCTCAACCGGATGTTGACCTATGGTGAGAGAAACTATATTTAAACTGCCCCTTAAGATACACATGCAGTGAGATCGATGAGGAAACCCTATCTATTCGAGGCGACATTAGCCATAGTACTCATTGTGCTCTTGACCGCGATGTACCTGATAGTCACCTCCGGCTCGCACTCTGTCTCCGGCTGGGAGTTCCAGGGCAGCGGGGTCGTCCAGTACATGACGGTCGGCCAGAACGATACGCTGTACGCGTTCAAGAGCGACAGCATCTACGCCATCGACAGCGGCGGTAACCTCATCTGGGACTACCAGGTCCCGGGCCAGTGGAAGATCATCAACAGCTGGCAGCGGCCGACTTATGCGGCCGACCAGTCAGGCACGGTGGAATCGTACCCTGTGGCTGACGCTTCGTCCGGATACCTGTACGTTCTGGCGCTTCCGGACCTCGCGCTGCAAGACCTGAAAATCCAGTACTACCAGGCAGGGCTGTCGAGCTTATACCTCGACGCGGCGGTGCTCGCGATCTCACCCGACGGCAAGCTTGCGTGGGAACTGCCCCTGAAGGTCAAAATCAATGCCAACGATATCATCGGGCTCGATGACATGAAAGACTTCAGGATGAAGCAGTCTGTCGCATTGCGCTCGGACAGCAGCCGCCTGTACGTGTTCAACGACAATACCGAGACCGTGGTCGACAGGAATGGTACGGTGCTGTTCCGGATCGACAACGTAGCGCGGCCCGCGTCGATCGACGAGAACGGCAATATCTACATGATGACATCCTCGATCGGGACAACGTCCACGATCCTGATAGAAGCGTATAACGCCAGCGGGGACAACATCTGGGAGCGGGAAATTCAGGGCACGGTGGCCACCCAGTACGTTGCGGATGACTTGTGGGCTCAGTTCAACTGTCTGCCATTATACCAGAACGGCACGTTATATGTGCCCCTGACCAGAGGCATTGTGGCGCTTGATCAGATGGGCCGCACCATGTGGTGGAAATACCTGCCGGGTGACGACAATACACTCTTTGACCTCATGCCCATCGACTCCGCGGGCAACATCTACATCAAACAGCAGAACCCCGGCTCGCTTATCTCGAACATCTACGTTATCGGGCCGGATGGCATGACTCGCACTGCCCCATGGCAATATGACTCGAAGTATGGCAACCTCGTCCATACGGCAGCAAGCGACGGTATCGTGTACAATGTGGACAAGGCGACGTTCGGCAACATGGGAAGCGTGTCCAGCCTGGGCACAGAGAAGATCACGGCTTATAGTGTCACTAACGGCACGGCGCTATGGAGCTACACGCTGCCGGTCGGCAACCGGCAGACCGTGACACTTAACGAGAGCAACATCGACGACATCTTCCGGGGACAGAGCAGTGGTGTCAACGTGCTGGGTCCGAATAGCGATCAGTACTACCAGTATGCAAACCCCATGACGGGAGTGATAACGTTCACGCCTGTCGGCTGGCCTGACATCAGCATATACCCGGGCTCGGACGTCATATATGTCAGCTTCCGCAGCACCACGTATGAGGCTCCCATTGTCCTTAACCGCTCAAGGGCGGCCTTTTCGAGCGGCATCTATGCCCTCGGCCTCGACGGGAAGCTCGTGTGGGAGAAGCAGCTGAGCTCGCCGGTGACGTCCGCAGCGGCGAACAACAGCACCATCTATTACAGCACCGGAGACGGTAAGATCTTCGGCACGTCCGTCAATATGATGGTCACGGGGTTCGCCATCCTGGGCGCCTTAGCCATCTTTTTCAAGTTCTTCGTCTTCGGCACGGTGTCACGGGCCCGGGACCGGCTTGACAAGAACGATAACCGGAACCTGGTGCTGGCGTTCATCGCCGGCAACCCCGGCGTCACCGCAGTGGACATATCCAGGGACCTGCACCTGAACGTGGGCACGGTCAGGTACCACCTGCTGATCCTCGGGATCAACCACAAGATCGTGGAGCACAAGGACGACAAGTACCTCAGGTACTTCACCAACTCCAACTCGTATAGCATGGAAGAGCGCGCCGTAGTCTCGCTCATGAAGCGCGAGCCCATGTGGCGGGTGCTGAACACGCTGGCCGAGAAGCCGGGGCTGTCCAACGTGGAGATTTCCAGGGAACTGAACATTTCCACCGGCGCCGCGAGCCGCCACATGAACGAGCTGCTCACCAAGGGCGTCGTCATGAAGGTCCCGCAGGCTGACAGGGGCTATTCTTACTCTATCAAGGAAGAGTACAGGCAGTACGTCACTAAGATGATGGACCGGCTGTAAATTTTTTTTGTCTGCAATCAGATGGGCAGACAGTCATCTTACGGGCGGGCGCTTGCGCGCTCGTATGCTCGCATTCACATAACTTTTTATGCGCTTGCCGCACCTGAACAACATAAACAACGTCAACGACGTCAACTAAATATTATTCTGGTATGGCAACCCTTCCAAAAAACCGTAGTTGACATAATTGACATTGTTCACGTCTCTATGGTGCCGACTTACCATGTACAAAAAGATTCAGGAATGCTTAGCCCTCGCGAACCTCGTGTTATAGCAACGATGTCCAAAACTATCTGAGAATGACTATAAGTGGAAAAAATGCCAGAGGATTTTCTCCGGCGTCACAAGACGTATGGATTAATCGTAGCCATAGAATGGATTGAATGGATCGAGCGTGGGCGTGACACAGGGGTCTGGCGGCTCCTCGGTGATGACGGGGTTGACCAGGACAGGTAACGTGGTCGTCTTGACCGTTTCGTCACCCGCGAAGAAGGTCACGCGAGACTCGGTATCAGGCGAGATGTCCAGCGCGTAGTAGCTTACTACGAACGAGAAAGCCTCGCCATCCTCCAGTATAGCATCCCCGTCGGAGCCCGACCAGCTGGCCCCGTTATTTATTAACTGGCTGTAAGTGTTTTCCTGGCGAACGCTCCCGCTATTCCATAACGAAAAGCGCACGAGACCCATATCGATCGGATCTGACAGCTTCCCCTGGGCGTTCTTTCCCAGAGTATAGCTTATCGCATATGTCCGGCTAGAAACGTCGCCGAGATAGTTGACATAGACCGAGTACCGGGACGGCACCGGCGTCGGCACCGGCGTCGGCGTCGCAGGGACGATGATCTTAGCCGTCGGGTCCGGGGTAGTCTGGGGGTCGATCGTCGGCGAAGGCGTCGGCACCGGCGTCGGGGGACTGGTTTTCCCGCTGAAATCGATTGAGCCGATCACGGTGATGGCCGCATATCCTGCACCGATGAGCACAATAGCGGCAACCACGAAGCAAACGGTAAACTTGATGATAAATGCTGTTTCCTTATCCGTATTCTTCACGACCTGAATACCGTCAGGCTACACTGTGATTCGCCTGCTGACAATCAAACGATGAGGATACGAGTTTATAAGTTTTATGGCACAATAGTTAAATCGGCAGAATCTTTACTGGCTAAGATTTGCCGTCAACACATTGTTAGAGAACCTATATTTAAGCTAAGCCGCACAGATGATCAGGTGAGCGGTATGGAAAGGGCACGTGTGTTCGAGGCTGTGCTCGTGATCATTCTGATCTGCCTCGCAGGCTTGCTGTTCTTTGCGGTGACATCGGCCGGCCCGTCGCCGCCGGGATGGGAGCAGCAGACTAACGGCACTATCGACTACATGTTTGTGGGCAGTAACGACACGCTCTATACGTTCGAGGGTAATACGATCTCTGCCTTGAAGAGCGACGGCAACCTCGTCTGGCGGACGGTTATCCCCGGAAAATGGAAAGTGTTGAGCAACCTGACCGGACTGGGGGTATTGACTAAAGATAGCGGTCACATGCCATTAATCCCGTCGTCCCCGGTCGTCGCAGAGCGCTCGGGGCACCTGTACCTTTTCGTCTATCGGCAGATCACTGAAGGCGATATCGAACGCGCCAGAGCCGACCCGAATATGACGTTTACCCTGCCGATAGAGCTGATGGCCGTATCGCCAGAGGGCCAAATCGAATGGGAAACGCCCCTGGATGGCTATAATGTCACCGGCCTCGATATACTGGGGTTGACAGGCCCGGAAAATTTTGACATAGAGGGGATGGCCACCTTAACCGAGCGTGACGGCCGGCTGTACCTTTATCGTGAATATCGCGAGGACGTTTTCGGGAATAATGGCACGCTGTTGTTCACGATCGGCAATGTCTCCGGCCCGGCGGCAGTCGGCGACGACGGTTGGCTATACCTGATCCCGGCAACCTGGCCGCCAGCCATGTATAACCTGTCGTTTTATGAGAATCGGCCCAACGACACGGTGATCGTGGGCGAGGACGTGACCAGGCTATTCTTCGACCCGGAGTATTTGACTTCTGGCAGCTCCGTGGATGCCTACGGCCCTGACGGCAGCCTCAGATGGAGCACAGACCTGGGCGACAGAGTGATCAGGTCGATGACCAACTACCACGTATGGCCGAAGTATAGCAGCCTGCCGCTATACTGGAACGGCACGCTGTACGTGCCCGTGTCAAACGGCCTGGCTTCCCTGGACACTCACGGCAAGATCAACTGGATCAGCCGCGCTACCGGCGGCACATTCATACTATTCCCGCTCATGCCGCTTGATGACAGGGGCAATGTCTACATGAGCAAGCTCGAGTACCCTTCTCAAACATCTGACATGTTGATCATTTCTGGCGACGGAAAGGTCTCTGACGCATCTTGGCCTTACATGTTGTACGACGTCCCGGATAGCGGCCAGCCGGGCCTTGTGGCGGTCGCCGGCAGCAAGGGGGTCATCTACGCCTACAATAGCAACGTGCATATTGACCTGAACGTGTTTGAAAAAATACTGAGCTCAAAGGACTTCCCATCCGACACGATCACTGCATACGACGTCAGGAATAATACGGCCCGGTGGAACTTTACCGTGCCCTCTGCCGATAAGCATACGATGCTACTCACAAAGGAGACTATTGCTCAAGTGGGACTGGAGGGCAGCGTTTTAGACGAGCACAGCAGCGGCATCGTCTTCGTAACTCCCCTGGACCAGGTCCCGATTACTCCATCCTACAGGGGCATCATCGTCGTCTACCCGGGGGAAAATGTGACGTATGTGAGCTATCACTATCAGGTCTTAGAGTTGCCTGTCATTGCCAACCGATCGAGGTGCCTTTACATCGATAGCCTGTACGCGCTGGACAATGACGGCTATATGCTCTGGAGGCAGCCGATAGCCAGCAATATTTACAGGGCCGTCGCTAACAACAGCAGCTTTTACTATAGTACCTGGGATGGCCGGGTCGGAAGCAAGAGCGCGGGCATCGCCGCCGCCGGTATCGCCATTGCTGCCGCCGTCTATGTATTTTTCCGGTTCTTCATGCTCGGCACGGTAGCCCGTGCAAAGGGCCTGATCGACAAAAACGAGAACCGCAGGCAGGTGCTCCGGTACGTAGCTGACAATCCCGGCATGACCGCTGCCGAAGCGGCGAGGAGCCTTGACATTAACCTCGGTACGGTCAGGTATCACCTGTTTATCCTGGCGCTGAACCATAAGGTCATCGCGCACAACGAGGGCGACAAGTTCCTGCGCTACTTCACCAACGCCGGGGCCTACTCGCAGCAGGAGCGGTCGCTGGTATCCCTGATGCGCCGGGACACGTTGCGCCGTATGCTGGTCGTGCTGTCCCGACGGCCGGGCATCACCGGGCCGGAGCTGGCACGAGAACTGAACGTGTCCACGACGGCAGCACACCGGCATATCAGCGAGCTGGCAGAGAAGGGCATCGTAGAAAGGACGGCCGGCGACGACAACAGCTATGCTTACTCGATCAAAGAAGAGTACCGGCCGCATGTCATGAGGATAATGGACCGGCTCTGATTCGATTTTGTAAATACAGAATCAAAATAAAATATTTATTATACATTATTTCCTTATGTTTATCATCCAACCGGTCGGGTATCAATGAGGTACTTTAACATCGTCCTGTCAGCATCGCTAATGCTCCTGTTTTGCATTCTGTCTGTCGCTCCGGCGATGGCCGTCGACGACACGTTCTCGGCATCCAGGATAGCGCCGGGGCCGGACGGCAACGTTTACGCGGCGGCCTCGAACGTGAGCGAGGGCAACTGCATCTTCGTCTTTGCCCCCGACGGGACGCTCGCGAAGACGTTAGACCGGCCGGCCGTGGACCTGGCGTTCGACGAGGCGGGCAACCTCTATGTTCTGGAGAGGATGTCTGAAAAGCGGAGCCCGCACACAATCTTCAATATTACGAGGATAGATGAGAACGGGAATGCCACGTTGCTATGGAGCAACGTCAACCAGAGTGACCTGGCCGTGGTCGAAATGGCCGTCAGCCCGTGCGGCGTCGTATATTTCAGCACCCTGTACGTCGTTCAAACGCAGAGCGGTCAGGCCGGTGATTCTGTCCACTTCTGGGAAATCGACGCCATAGATGCCAACGGCACGCTGCGCGTTATTAGCGCAAAGAATACCACAATGCCATCGGAAGGTTTCGACAGTCTGGCAGTCGACAGGAACGGCACCATATATACAGCGGGTGTCAGCAACCGTATCAATGTGATCGCCCCCGACGGCACGACACGGACCATCGGAAAGCTGGGCTCGGCGAACGGCACGTTCAACGGGGTATTCGATATCGCAATAGGCATGGACGGCTTCCTCTATGTGGTCGAATCCGGCAACAGGCGCATACAGAAGCTGACGACCGACGGCGCATTCGTGGCAAAGTGGAATGGCTGCGGGCCGGACCCGTTCATCGGCCATATCAGTCCCGCTATCGACGAAAACGGCCGGGTATACGTGGCCGACCTTGACAACCGACGGATCGTCTGGTTCACCCCCGATTACACGTACGGAACAGATGAGAACGAGAACATGAAGGGCCGGGGCGTCACATGGGGCACCATTTATGCCGGCACCAATTATACGACCCAGTTACTGGAACGGCAGTTCGAGGAGCTTCAAAACGAGAGCGAACCTACCCCGACGCCCGGGTTTGCGGCGTTCGTGGCACTGATCGGCATCGGACTTGGCGCGGCGTTATACTGCCTGCGAAAGTAATTCGGCCTTGTTCAGGCTATGCGACTACTGTCACGCTCGCCAGGGGCGCCAAGGGCCAAGGGCGCCAGGAATGCTATAGGAATGGGATCAAATTCCTTATTGTCTATTCGTCCTGGCGAACTTGGCTCTTGGCGCCCCTGGCGAGCATGACAGGAGTCGCGTGCCGAAACAAAGTGCATAATTTTTCGATAGGTTGACATCCTGTGCGCCCATCCCGGTCATTCACATGTGCGCGCGCGAGCGGCCGGGCGAGCAGCGCGATTTTTCTAAGCCCTATAGAGAACACTCACTATAGCTGCTATCATAAAAAAGTAAAGCCACAGGGGTTTGTAACGCGAAGGTGACAGACCCTCTTTCGAGAGATCTTCGTGTCTTCCGACCCCTGTGCGATTGCGTTTAGCGCGCGTTCGTCACGACGACTTCCATCGACTTCAGTGACTTGGCCGCGGTCTGGAGCATCGTCTTGTAATCGTCGACGTTCGGGTTGTAGTGCTCCTTCGCCTTTACGGCGTCGGGGGTGGACCCGGCTTTCAGCGCCTGTAGCCTTTCGGCCGTTGCCTCGATGGCGTCCTTCACCCACAGGTCCCTCGTATCGCCGTCCACCGGGACGATGATCTCGGGCCTGACGGTGATCACGGGGTTGCCGTCCTGGCCTTTATAGCTGCTTGGCTTGCCGATGACCGCCACGAAGGACGGCACCTCGATGTCCGACAGCGCCTGGGCGGCCTCCGGAGTGTACTGCCCGGCGTAGATGGTGAACGCGCCGGTGGGGTCAGTGACCCGGCCGCGCCAGTACTCGGAGTCGTTGCCGATGTCGCTCTTCTCCGTCAGCGTGCCTACGATGAAGATCCGGTTGCATTTGGCGCCGGTCGGTGTCAGCACGTACTGCGGGGAATACTGGTCCTCGCTCTCCTTGAAGAGCATGTTCGACGCGTTGAACTCTTTTGCAAAGACTCGCCTTGCGACTTCTCTTGCCTGAGGCATTTATATCGCCCCCACTTTTTTAAGCACTTCTTCCAGCGTGATGTCCTTCGCCGTCCGGTCCATGTCGGTGACGAGCAGGTAGCGCCCGCCTGCCACGCGGCCGCGTACGGTGAAGTACTTGCCGAGCAGGATGCGCTTGATCTCGTCGAGCACCACTGCCGGGTCCACGGCGTCCATGGCCATCTTCTTGGCGATCTTGACGTCGATGCCCGTCACCTTGTAGGTCATCTCCTGGTTCAGGATGATGTCCTGTGCGACTTTGCCATCGTCCAGCACCGCCTTGACGCGCAGGTCGTACTCGCCGTCCTGCTTGCCGTGGTCGACGCACAGGCCCTTGTTCAGGGGCCGGTTGCACTCGGGGCACCGCTTGATCAGGCCGCTGCCGGACTGTACATCCACGATGGCGCCGGTCATCGTCGTCTCGATGCCCCCGGTATCCATATCGTCGATCGGGGTGATGACCGTGGCCTTGTTCAGCTTCACTGAGAAGCGGCCCTGCCACGAGTCTGTGACGAGCTTGGAGAAGTGGTAGCTCTTGCCCTCCGCCAGCAGCGGAAGCTCGGACTTGGAAAAGACGACGAACTTAACAATCCCTGTCTCGTCGCCGAGCAGGCCGACCTGGGAGATCGAGCTCTTGTCGCTTTCCCATAGCTGGACGACCTTTGCGTTGAGCGCGATCCACATGCCGTCCTTGACGATATCCTTGATCTTGACGAGCTCCGCATCGCCGCCGGCCTGGGGCCGCTGCAGCTTTAAGTCCCTTGCGTACTGGTTGTACACCGTACGCCGGGCTTCGTCCTCTGGCACCTTGTACTGGTTCACCAGCAGGTCCAGCTTCTGTTCGATCTCTTTCAGGGGCACGTCGGGGGCGCCCATGGATGAAAACTTATCCTTTAATTCCTTTGCGAGTTCTCTCACCATACGATTTCCTCAAGTCTCCGTTTTAATGTGCGGGAGACAATGTAACATATATCAGTATGGTATATAAGGCCGTTCAAAGCGCGGTGAAAGTAATATCTGCAAATCAGAAGAAGCCATATATGTACAGCGTTTTTCAAGCGTCAGGCGTTAGTACTGCAGCTATAGCATCCCATGCAGCTATACATCCCTCGTGTAAAGATATTTATAGACTCTAATCGCAATTACGCCCTTATGAGCCTGAAAGGTCAGGCGGGCAATCCTAAGGTGCAGGCGGTGATCGATATGCTGCGCCGGGACTATCCCGCGGCGGCAATAGAGACCGTCAGCTACGACGGCGATTTTTACGAGGTTATCCTGGAGCAGGAGGCATCAGTCCTCGTCGTGGGCATCAAGCTGACCCGGGCCACAATCCAGACAGTGTTGAAGCTCAGCCTCTACGCCAGGGTCGTGGCCCAGCGATACAGCGGCAGAAAGATCGTACTGAAGCTCTTTGCTCCCGCGATTGCGCCGGATGCGAAGACTGCATTCGTCAAATCGGGGGGCGTCTTCCAGAAGCTCACGTCTGCGAAGCCGAGGGGCATGACTTCTGAGGCGGTCAAGATCACGTCGCCGGGCTCGTGGAAGGTGGTCTGCTACTTTATCAGGAACGAGGAAGCGACGATGAACCATGCGTCTGTGGAGACGGGCGTATCTTACCCCTGGACGCGATCTGTCGTGAAGAAGCTGATCGACATCGGCGCAGCCACAGAACACGGCAAGAAGGTCCGGCTCTCGGACATCGGCCGCCTTTTCGAGTACGTGGCCTGGGAGCGGCCGGTGAACAGCCTGCGCGCCATGGAGTTCACCAGCGCCTACGAGGACGAGACCGAGGCGCTGCACGAGCTGTACGGCAACGTCGCCGGCATAATACCCCAGTCGGCATGTGCATTGTTCACGGCGGCCGACCTGTACCTCGAAGGCAGGGCATCGGGGGGCTGCATCCAGCTCTACGCGGACGAGAACGCGGCGCTGGTCACGAAAAGCCTGCTGGGAGAAGGCAACGGAGTGAGTTTCCAGATATATAGCCCTGACAGGGAGATGGACGATGTCTACCTGATAGATGACATCCGCGTCGTGTCCGTCGAACAGACGATGCTTGACCTTGCCGGGCTTGGCGTCTCCGGCCTGGACTCGGCAAAGGTGGTCGCGACCTACTATAAAAGGCGAGTATCGCCTGAAGGCACATGAAGCAGCTGTGCTACCGGATACCGCCAACTGATTCGGGAGTATGACCAGTAACGTTTATCGACGCTACGGAGGTACGATGTGAAACGATATCTTTGTTGCCCGGCCGTCATAGGTGAAGATACCGTGCTTTAATATTTCCCGGCCGACCAGGCATTCGATCCCGTGGTTGATTAAGGGTAATTCCACAGCATCGGACAGCTCGAAGACGCAGCCTCCGGGCAGTGTGACAGACAAGTGGTGGTGATACGCCACTATGTTATCATGAGTCGCCGTAATCACCTTCGTTTGATCGTGAGGCACGAGGTTCAGGCTCTTGATTACGTTGGAACTGACGACCGTACGCGTGGCACCTGTGTCGATCAACGCACTGACCGTGATCGGGCGGGGAACAGGTTCTTTTTCGCGATATAAAATTTTGGCCAGACCTTTAGGGACGGCGATTTCGACATCGATGACGGGCCCGCAGGTCAGCAGGTCCGGGCATTCGATCGTAAAAGAAGACATAGTCACTTCGCAGATTCGGCTGATATCAAATAGGACGTAAAGAAAAGGGGCGTTTCCGTCTCCGTGATTTTTCTGACCAGGAATGGCTTGTTGCCAAACATCTGGTAACCCTTTTTCATTGCATCTTCCTTCGATCCGAAGGTATCGATTAGCCTTTCCCCGTGGATCAGGGCGTATTCGCCTTTCGCACGCTTAAGCAGGTCGTTTTTAATCCTCATATAGTAATCAATCTCAATATCCAGGAGATCCCGGGGCATCAGAATCAACTCGCGTTTTTCGCTACGGATGAAACATTCATCCGCGGGGATATTTACTTTTCCCGCTGCTTGAGTGCGATTCTTTGCTACTATAGCCGCCACCATATCAGCCATCCTTGTTACATCTAAATTTGCCTTGATTACTAAGTACTTGTTTCTTGAGGTCTCTTATAGTTTTTTGTTTTATAAATGTAATTCGCTTAATGCCCGAAGATAATCAGGGCAAATAGCTCTTGAGAGGTATTGCCCGGAACACCCACCGGTCACAGGCATGGAGACAATGATAATGATTATATACTAATTTACAGAATGAGACAACCATGGACAAGCTGAAACTGCTGGTCGTCAACAACTACGGGCAGACGTGCCATTTGATCCACCGGTCGCTGCGCGACCTTGGCATGGACGCAAAGCTCATATCTAACACATTATCAGTAGACGACGTCCTGAAACAGCAGCCCGACGGCCTGGTGTTCAGCGGCGGCCCGACCATGGACCGGGCAGGCAACGGCGAAAACCTCATTAAGATCGATAAGCCCATTCTCGGCATATGCCTCGGCCACCAGCTCATGGCGAAGGCCTACGGCGGCGAGCTCCGCACCGGCGAGTACGGCGGCTTCGCACGCGTGGACATCGAGGTAGTCGAGGAAGACGACATCCTCAGGGGTATCGGGCCGAAGACGGTCGTCTGGGCGTCGCACCAGGACGAGGTGGCGAAAATGCCGCCTGACTTCGTACAGCTCGCGCGTTCCAACATCTGCGAGTACGAGGCGATGCGCCATAAGTCGAAGCCGCTCTATGGCGTGCAGTGGCATCCGGAAGTCTCCCATACGGAAAAGGGCATCCTGCTTTTGAAAAATTTCCTCGATGTGTGCGAGAGTCACAGATGAGCGTCGAGGGAGAGATCAGGCGGTTCAGGAAAGACCTGAAAAATGCCAGGGCAATGAGCCCCGATGAAATCGCTAAACGCCTGCCTGCTTTTAAGTGCGCGAAGTGCGCAAAATGCTGCCGGGGCGCCTTCGGCGACAACACTGTCACGGTCTTCCCGGGCGAGATTCGCACAATCATGGCTGCCACGGGCAAGGAATGGCTGGACGTCGTGGAGCCCGAGGAGGACGGCGACGAGGACGATTACGGTAACCGCCAGGCCTTCGAGTGGGCGCTGCGTAAAAAGCCCGATGGGGACTGTATCTTTCTCGAAGAGGGCCGGTGCACGATCTATGGGGCAAGGCCGTTTATCTGCCGTACCTACCCGTTCTACCTTGACGAGAACAGGATAGGATGCGGTGAATGTGACGGCCGCGGCAAAGACGAGATGGACGACGCGGAGCGGCTCGCGATGGCAAAGGAGCTGATAGCCCGCAGGACGAGGGAGCTGGAAGAGTCCATCGGCCTGCTGCAAAAGCTGGACACGGACGCCGGAAGGAGCGCTACAGACCTGATCGTCGTGCACGACAGCGAAGGAGCCTGGCTGGTCAGCGAACGTGACAGCGCCGGCCGTCCCGGCCGGTACCATTTCCGCGGCAAAGCCCGTCGCTAAGCGTTATGCGTTTTTATTGGGTCTGGTTTTTATCCCGGCATCCGAAACCTCTTTTGAAGTCTTATGTATAACATGGTGTACAAGACGGACGTCGGAGAACCGGCACCCGATTTTACCCTGCCGTCGACCAGCGACAGGACCGTGAGGCTATACGACTGCAAGAATAAGAAAGCTGTCGTGCTGTTCTTCTTCAACCACGAGGACCCGAGATGTATGGACCGGCTGTCTTCCCTGGCCAGCGACTACCAGCGGTTCAAGGATGAAAATGTCGTCCTGTTCCCCGTATCGATCATACCGGTCACCGCAGGAAAGCAGATCGTCGCTGACCGCAGGCTCCCGTTTGCCATGTTATGCGACAGCGACCACTCGATTACCTGGATGTACGGCGTAGGGCAATGCAGCTCCGAGCAGCAGCACGTTTGTTTTGAAGTCATCACGCACATATCGGACCCGCAGATACTGGTCGTCGACCCGAGCGGCATCATCAGGGCCAAGCACAAGCTCTACGAGCCAGGCCAGCGTCCGGACAACACGCAGCTACTCGAAGAATGTAAAGCCGCGTTCAGGTAAGCGGAAAAACATCTCCTTGATGCCTGCTGAGACACGCGTGCGCGCGAGAGCTCCGGCAGACGACGATTTTATAGTTATCTGAAACCAGGGAAGCGCCTGCAGACCTCTGGCCTGGTATCGTGTATGCGACAAGAAGCCTTCTCGCCTTCGATAAGATACCCGCAGCCCTCGTTTTTGGGAAGCACGTAGCTGCCCTCACTGCCCGCGAGGGTGCTGACAACGGCCAATGCCTTGGTCATCCGCTCGTCGTCTTCTCCCGCGATCCTGCCTGCCAGTTGCCTTACGATGATCGAGTCGATGTCAGGCTCGTCCAGCTGGCCCCAGGGCCGGGGCTCGAGCGAAGCAAGGATATCATATCGCTCCTCGTCAATCCATCGCAGCGCATCAAGCAGGTCTACCTCGACGCGCCATGGACGACGGCAGCAGTTGCCGCACCGGGCGCAGTCGAATGCCGCCGGTTTTTTCTGACGGAAAGGGCTGCTCGGGCAGGTCAGGTACGCCTCATAGGCTGCATAGAGCTGCTCGGTCGTGTAATCGTACGACCGGTTGTCTCTGACCTTTGCGAAAAATTCGGCACGACTCATCATACGTTAAGCACAGCTCATCTTATATTAATTAGATTATTTTCTTCCCATTTTTATCTTACTATGACTATGCCGCGTTCTGATGGATGGTAGCGACAATAACAGTCGTAAGTGCCAAACTCGTGGAAATTTTTCGTGAAGGACTGGCCGGGCATGATGGGCGGCGATATGTCTCCGCCAACGCTAATCGAATGCTCACCCTGACCGGGGTTGGTCCAGACCACCGTGGCGTTCCGGAAAACGCTGACACTATCAGGCTCGAAAGTGCCATTCTTGATCTGCACGACAGCGAACGCACACGTCAGGTTTCCCCCGTGGAAAGAAACCGAGCCTGCCGGAATGATCACGACGATCGCCAGTGCCAGAAATAATGCCGCTGCAAGTATCACGCCAGTGCCATGCATCCGTGATCATATTATGGGAGCCGGAATATTAAGTCTGACAGATAAAAAAGGCGAACTGCACCTCTATATCATATCTATGCCATGCCTGTAGCCTATAAGAAAAGCGACAGGGCCAGCGTGGCATGCAGGAGGGCGATAACGATGGTAACCGTAGCGATTTTCATATGGTTCCAGATCGTTCCTTTGATCTTGTTTTTCAACAGCAGGTAGCCGTAGGAGGCTGTAGAAAGAAGCGATAGAAGCGTAAGTATGCCCATATAGACCACCAGCGGATAGCCGGCGATCTGGATGAGAGCTATGTCGCGGATCGGCTCCATCATTCGACCACGACCCTGCCTTTCATATATGTGTGTATGCCGCAGTTATAGTCGAACGTGCCGGTCTCATTGAAGGTCTTGGAGTAGGTATCGCCGTTATTGAGGACTTTTGACTGTACCCCGCTAAAGCTGATCGTATGGGCGGTGTTATCCAGGTTCGTCCATGTTACTGTGCCGCCTTTTGCCACGCGGGCATCCTGGGGGCTGAATGCGAAGTCTTTGATCTGGACGCTGGCCTGTGCAGGCGCCGGCGTCGTTGAAGTCGGCGTTGCGGAAGCGGCAGGAGTAGCCGTGGGAGTTGCCGCGGGAGTTGCCGTCGGAGAGGAACATCCTGCCAGCAATACAGCCAGTACAGCGAGTACCAGTATAACCAATATAGATTTTCCGGGGTACACGATCAGGTCACAATAGTATGTATAGCCCCCATTATTATATAAATTAGCTGTGGCTTGATCACGAAATATCTATTTCACGATGATCTTCCCGGTCATGCCCGGGTGAATATCGCAGTCGTAGTCGTATGTACCAGGCTTGTCGAAGGTCTTCGAGTAGGTCTGCCCTTTGCTCATTTCAGGGGACTTACCCAGGTTGTCTATGTCGACATCGTGCAACATCGGGTCGTTATTTGTCCAGGTTACCGTATCGCCTGCCGATATCGTGAGCTCTTTGGGCTCGAACGCCATGTTCTTCATCGAGACGGTATACGTCTTCGCCTGGGCTTCTGCGGTGAAGGTAACGACCAGCAGCACGGCCAGCAGTAGCATGATCAGCTTTTTCAATTCCATGTCCATCCCCTATCCATGTTCATCCGGGATAGCTTAATGATAAACGCTGAAAAAGTTGGACGGAGACCAGTATCTTTCGCTAAACAGCCGGGCTTTCACCTGAATGTGAGAAAATCAAGCAGACCGCGCGCGACCGCCGGGTCATCCATGGCGGCGACGAGTTGCTCCGCATTTCTGTAAGGCCGGCCCCGGGCGATGGCCGATGCACGGCTCTTACCGACGCCGGGCAGGCTCTCCAGCGTCTTCATCGAGGCACTGTTCACGTCCAGGGGGAACGGGATAGCAGTAACGGAGCGGTAGCCATGACCTACGACTTTTACGTCCACGAAAGTGCCGAGAGGCAGCTCGGCGGCCACACCTGCAAGCAGCGGATAGGTGGCGATCTGCCGGCCGAACGTCAGGCTGCCCTCGCGTAATTCCATGCGCACGTCGGGCAGAACCGTGCTCACCGGGGCCACACGTCTGAGCATCTCAAGGTCGATATGCTCACGTACTTTGTTCTTGTGGGCATGGAATATTCCTTTGTGCTTGTTAGCTATCTTGTCACCCACGTCACCCATGCAGGTACCTTCAAAGGGCATCACCTGCCTGAGGTTAATGCGCCGGACGAGGAGGTCCTCTGCCAGCAGCGATTCGAGGAAATCGTAGTTGAGCCGGAACGTCTCTTTTGTCTCGCCGATCAGGCCGTACACGAAGTTAAGGCCGGGCAACAGTTCCGGCAGGCCGGAATCGCCCCTGGCACCGCCGATCTCGTTCATGATGAGAATGGCCTCCTTCACCTCGTCCGGCTGCGCCTTCAGGCTGTTCAGCTTAATGACGTGAGGGTCGGCGCTCTCCATGCCGAAGGCGGCGACGTCGCCGGACGTATGATATTTGACGATCGTCTTGAGCACAGCCCTGCACGCATCCGGGTGCCGGGCGATGGTACCGGGGTTCGCGTTGTCCATGTGCAGCACCTTGAGCTGCGGCGCCACTCCCCGTATGCCTTTATAGAGGCTGGTGATCGCCTCCACGTTGGGCTCAGGGAACTCGCCGTCGCCCTTCGACCCGTAGGTGAGCAGGTCAGGCTGTCGCCCGAGCCGGAAATGGCGTAAGCCGAGGTCGTAAAGGGCTGAGACCTCGGCCACGATGTCTGGCACGCTGCGGAAATCCGGGCGGCCGTAGAAGCGCTCCGTGCAAAAAGAGCAGTTGCCCCGGAAGCAGCCCCGGTAGGTCTCCATTTCCATCATAGTATTCGGGAAGTCGGGATGCTGCGGCACTATCCTTGCGCCCCTGACTGCCCAGGCTGCGATGTCGCGAGACGTCCTGCGGAGCCCCGGGTCCACCGATTTGCCTTCCTGCACGTATCCGGCGACAACCGCCTCGATGTCACCGGTCGCAACGATGTCGAAGCTCCGGCTGGCCTTGATACGGGATGCGCTCTTGCCGCCCTCGATGCCGGCGCCGAACATGGATACGGGACCGCCGAGGATTTTCGTGGTCCGGACGGCGGCCATGAGCTTCTCCAGCTCAGGCAGTGTGGCCGGCGTACCCCCGAGATACTTGCCCGGCACCGTGACGCCTGCGATCGCTACCACGAGGTCCGACTTATTCATGACGTCCAGGATAGAGCGATCTGCCCGTAGCTGGTCGATGGTGTAATAGAGCACTTCACATGGCAACGCGCCAGCCACATATCTCGGGTACGGCGCCATGTATGGCGGCACGCCGAGACAAGCAGGTTCGTCTACGTACCCGTCGAGAATGACGGCGCGGGATATCTCGGGTTTCATCTCGGTCATTGTAATGCGCTCCCGTATTAAAACGATGCCGGGCACCCTTTTGCACGGTCTAATATATAAAAACCGAACCGTATGTTATAGATGGGCTAATGTAACTATTTTATACTGAAAAGGCGATAATAGCTTAGGTGATTATATGGAGATCAAATATTCGCAGGCTATTAAAGCCGGTATCATTACCGGTGTCATCCTTGCTATACTGATTTTAATCAGGTCGGCGTTTGACATTATCGGGACCTGGACCACGTCGCTTTTAGGGATCATCGGATGCTGTATCTGGCTGGTCGAGATCGTCGTCCTGTTAGGGGCTGGCGCATTAGCCGTCCGCTACACGATGAGCCTCCTGAAAGACATGAACGATGCGCTGATGGTCGGCGCAGTCAGCGGCGGCGTAGCCGGGCTGATTGGTGCAGGAATCACGGTCGTCATGGCGTTTATCACACCGCTCATCAGCGGTACCACCTATACGGGATCAGAACTCCCTGAAGGCCTCGGGACCGGCATAGGCCTCTCTGCCATAAGCGGCTTTGGGTCTGCCTGTTGCTGTGCACCGATCTATATCGTTGTCGCCATCGTACTGGGCGCCATCGGTGCCGTTATCTACCAGGCAATCTCTAAGAAATAAATTATATCGCCATGATTACCTGCACGCCATGAAAAAAACAGGCGTTGCCAGGCTTTTTTATTTATCTTAAATCATGCACGTTCAGACGTCAATATCTAAGAGCCGAAGCAGTCTCCGAGCCCATTTCAGCTTTTTCAGCTTCTTCGGCGTCACGTTGGTATCGTCGAGGTCGAAGCCGATAATCCGGATGCTGCGGGCCCCGAACTCTTTCGCCAGGAACACGCACCGGTCGCCGTCCGAGAAGCCGCCAAAGTTGTAGACGTGATCGAACGGCGCCGCCTGTGTAGTGCCGATCACGTTCTTCAGTTTCGGCACCACCTCCTTCACGGCGGGCACGTTGTCCGCATGGGCATGGGCCAGCACAATGGCGCCCATCGCGTTCGCTTTCAGCAGATCGGCATGGGAGCCGTCGAGATCGGACACAACGATATCAGGCACGATGCCTGCGGCCAGCAGCGCCGAAGTGGCCCCGTCAGCCACAATGACCGTGTACTTCGACCGGTCCACCTGCTCGAGGTCGTCCTTCAGTCTCGGTGCCTTACCGCAGACGAGTACGTCCCTGCCGCGTATCAGTTCCTTCAGCCGTGCCAGCGTGGGGGCAGGGTCGGGCAGCATCGGGGCCATGGCCCTTGCCGCTGCCTCGTCGCCCTCCGCCGTCCAGCCGAAGTCCTCCAGTATGGCCTTGTAGTATGGCTCCCACTCTGCGTATCTCATATTTTTTCAAGCCCTATGGTGACCGGCGTGCCTTCCACGTCCCAGTCCCTGACGAAGCCCGGGACCTCCTTAGTGTCCTTGAATTCGAGCACATTAGCCCGGACCTCGCTGGCCATGTAGTCCTTCATGGTCTTCAGCAGGTCCTGCACCTTAGCGTCGCCTACGTAGACTTCTGCCTTGATGCGGTCCTCGACGTTCAGGTTCATCAGTTTCCGCATCTCCTGTATGCGGCGTATCAGCTCGCGGGTGTAGCCTTCCGCTTCCAGTTCCGGCGTGAGCTCGACATCGACATAGACCTTTCCACCCTGGAAGTCGGCCACCGCAAGGTGCTCCGGGATGACGTCCCGGAAGCCGACGATCTCCGGCGTGACCTCTACAGGGCCGACGGATAGTTCCAGCGTATACTTGCCGTCCTTCGCCAGCGCCTGTCGCATCTCCCGGCCGTTAGCTGCCTTCAGCTCGGCGATCACTTTGCCGGCGTTGCCCTTGAACACCGGGCCGATCGCTTTGGGGTTGGGCACGACCTCCACGCCGAGCTCGACGTTCGCCTCTCCGGGCGCCAGCAGCACGACCTCCTTGGAGTTCGTCTGCTCCTTGATGACGCCGGACAGGTCCCTGACAGCGGTGACCACGTCAGCCGCGTCTGCCGCGACGACGATCTTACGGACCGGCCATCGGAGTTTCCGCTTCGCTTTCTGACGGGCATTGGACGACGCTTCCACGATCTTGCGGGCGATGTCCATGTCCAGGTTGAGGCGCTCGTCCAGCAATGCCTCATTAACTGTCGGCCAGTCGCACATGTGGACGGACAGCGGGCTCGACGGGTCGGCCTTGCGTACCAGGTTCTGGTACATCCGCTCCGAGATGTATGGCGTATAGGGCGCCATCAGCCGTACCGTGGTGCCCAGCACGTCGTACAGGACACGGTATGCCGCCAGCTTGTCGGGGTCATCCGCCTCTACCCATGTGCGCTCGCGCACCAGTTGCACGTACCACCGGGACAGGTCGTCGAGGATGAAGGTGATCAGCGCCCGCGTGGACTTGTGCAACTCATAGTTCGCCATGCCTGCGTCCACTTCCTTGATGACGGCCTGCAGGCGGGACAGTATCCAGCGGTCTTCTACGCGGAGGTGATCCTTAACCGATTCGAAGGTGACCTTTGCCGGGTCGAACTTGTCCAGCACCATGTAGGGTAGCGGGAACCGGTAGACGTTCCAGAAGATGTTAAGCGCGCGGTTCACGTTGCCGCACTCTTCCCAGGAGAAGCTCAGGTCCTCCCATGGTGCGCTCTGGGACAGTACGTACAGTCGCAACGAGTCGGCGCCGAACTTGTCGACGACCTCCTCGGGGGCGACCACATTGCCCAGGCTCTTGGACATCTTGCGGCCCTGCTCGTCCAGCGTGAAGCCATGCATGCAGACCGAGTTGTATGGCGCCTTGCCGAAGCCGACCATGCCTGCGCCGAGTTGCGAATAGAACCAGCCGCGGGTCTGGTCGTGGCCTTCCACGATAAAGTCGGCCGGCCACCAGTCCATCTCGTCCTTATGCGAAGGGAAGTGAAGCGTCGCCCAGGAGGCAACGGCGGAGTCGAACCAGACGTCGAAGATGTCTTCCACACGCTTCATCGGGCCGCCACACTCGCACTCCAGCCTGATCTCGTCCACGAAGGGCCGGTGCAGGTCAGGGACTTCCCTGCCGCACTCGCGCTCCAGCTCTTCCTTCGTGCCGATGACGTTCAGGCTGCCGCATTTCTCGCACTTCCAGATGGGTATGGGGATACCCCAGTACCGCTGCCGGGAGATGCACCAGTCCCGGGCACCGCTCACCCAGTCGAAGAACCGGGCGGAGCCGGCCCATTCGGGGTACCAGTTGACGCGCTTGATCTCGGCAAGCATGTCCTCCTTCATGCGACTGACCGCGATGAACCACTGGTCGGTGGTCAGGAAAATGATGGGCGTCTTGCAGCGCCAGCAGTGACCATAGCGGTGGGTGATCTCCGTAGAGCCGAGCAGCAGGCCGCGGGCTCTCAGGTCATCGAGGATGACGTGGTTGGCCTCGCGGATCTCCATGCCGGCGTACTTGCCCACGGTGTCGTCGTAGTGTCCGTTCTCCTTGACCGGGCAGTAAGCGGGTATGCCCTCTTTAAGGCCCAGCTCGAAGTCGTCGAGACCATGGCCCGGCGCGATATGCACCAGCCCGGTGTTCTCGCCTGCCACGAAGTCGGCCAGGTAGACCCTGTGCTCCGTCTGCTTCTGGCATGGGATGAGATCGGCAAGCGGGTGCACGTACTGCGTGCCCTTGAGCTCCTGACCGACCTTTGTCCAGAGGACATGATAGTCGGCATAATGGCCCATTTTCATGACGCCTTCGATCAGGTCTACGGCCATGATCATTTTCTCGCCGTGCTTTGCGTGAAGCTCTTTCAGCTTCTCCTCGCCGATCGCCTCTTTCATCTTCGCGACCTTGTCCGCATAGCGCATGGGCTTCGGCTTCCCGTCGGAATGATGATCGACAAGTGTGGTGAAGTCCAGTCCGGCTTCAAGGGACGCTTGCTCCAATACGGAGGCAGGCAGAGCCTCGACCATCGCGTAGGTGAACTCCTTGTTGGCGGCGACCGCCATATTAGCCGGTATGGTCCATGGCGTGGTCGTCCAGATGACCAGGAATCCTTCTTCGTCCTTCAGCGGGAACTTGACGTATATCGAGTCGTCGGTGCGGTCGGCATACTCGACTTCGGAGTCTGCGATGGCCGTCTCGCAACGCGGACACCAGTTGACGTTCCGCAGGCCCCGCTCGAGCAGGTGCTTTTCATAGGCCTGCTTCATCGCCCACCATGCCGCCTCGATGTACTCGCTCTTCAGCGTCATGTACGGGTCGTCCCAGTCCATCCACACGCCGAGCCGCTTGAACTGCCCGGTCATCTGGTGCATGTTGTCGATGGCGAACTTCTTGCACTCTTCCGTGAAGCGGGCGACGCCGAACTGCTCGATGTCCTTCTTGGTCTTGAAACCGAGGATGCCCTCGACCTTGACCTCGATGGGCAGCCCGTGCATGTCCCAGCCGGGCGTGTCCTTCAGGTCATAGCCGTTCATGCTGCGGTAGC
This sequence comes from uncultured Methanocellaceae archaeon, assembly GCA_963769045.1. Taxonomy (GTDB): domain Archaea; phylum Halobacteriota; class Methanocellia; order Methanocellales; family Methanocellaceae; genus Methanocella_A. The sequence continues at coordinate 116,980 of CAVYKK010000020.1, read as the reverse complement.
GCAGCACCGAGTCCTTGATGATCTTGTTCCAGGCCGTTCCGAGGTGGATGCGCCCGGTAGTGTACGGGGGGCCGTCCACGAAGTAGAACTTTTTGTTGCCGCGTCGGAGATTACGGGTCAGCCGATAGGCGTCGCTGGACTGCCAGAACTCCTCGACCCCGGCCTCGATGTTCTTGCCGTTGTACTGCTCTTTCTCTTCCTGTATCACGTCAGATTCCTCGCGAGATGGTGTGCGCTAGATGAGAAGTAAATGATAGAAGCGCCGTGCATAATCCGTGGTGTGAGAAGATAATCAGTGGGCCCGGAGGCCAATAAAGCAATCCCACGCTGTCATGTTCTTATGCACCGTATGTAAATAACGTGGACAATACTTAAATGTTGTGTATATAACGGCCAGCAGGTGATGGCGACGGCGTCCGGCGCCAGCGCGCGAGCGCATGGAAAAGCCGGGGCGCTACCGGTGCCTGCCATTTCATTTTACCGGACATTTGCACCCGAAACCCTAAAGAGCATATACGACATGAAAGTGCACCATATGAGGCTGCTGGCAGTGGTTTTCATCTCGCTGGCCATCGTGGCGACCTGCGGGTGCATGGATAACATCAACGATTATACGGGCACGCCGACGCCAGGCATAATGCCGACGGCGGAACCTCTGCCGACCGCAGGGCCCCTGCCCACGGCGCAGCCTTTGCCTACGGCCGAGCCGCTGCCACAATACCGGCCCACGCCGACGATCACGCCGGTGCCGCCCGCGGCTAATGACCCGATCATCGGTACTTTTTCCTGGCATGGCGCTAACAATACGTATGCGACTTACCAGTTCGAGGCCGATGGTACCTTCTATCGTCAGGACAGCGATTCGACCGCTACGTACAGTGGCGTCTGGGAACGTAAGGGGCCGGACACTTATAATCTGACTTATACCGTGCCTAACTACTCGACCGAGACCATAACCTACATTCCGGCTGCGAGCGGCATGGCCAGAGGGCCGGACGTCTACATGCGGGCTTGAGTTTTAAAAGAGACTTATACCCGGTCAAGGCTATGCGTACCGGAACACTGGAACCCCTTTTTACAGTGCGCATTACCTTAACAAGACTGATCTATGAAAGCAGTTTTTTAAAAAAGTCCTGGCGAGCTTTACCTGGAGCATCACACTTTTTCCCGGTGGGCCGTGAACACAACATCTACTGACCCGCCAGTGAAAAAGCGCCCTGCCTTTGTCGCCGCCGCCTTGATCTCGTCCTCCGAATCCCCCGGCCCGGCAACCATCTCGACGACGCAGGTCTTCCCGCTCATGCTCCAGAGGCCGTGTACCACGCCATCGATGAGCACGACGGGCGTCGATTCCCCGAACTTCGTGATCACGGTGCCCTCGTAGAGCGGGGGCATGAATCGGGCCCGGTTCGCGTAGGCCTTCACGTAGGGGTCGTCGGTCATCAGCATGCGGATAGTCGCGGGGCTCCGAGGCAGCGGCTCAATCGAGCCTGCCTTATCCCCCGACATGAAGAACCTCCCGGGTATGCCCTCGATCTCGGCAGGCACTACGTCCTTCAACTGCTCGAAAGCCTTTGCGGCTTCGCCTTTCGTCATGCCGGCCCACCATGCGAAGTCCTCGGAGCTGACCGGGCCATAACATTCAACATATGCCCGCGCCATGGCTGCAATAGCATCAGTACGGTTTTCGTCGAGCTTCATGGTGCCGAAGCGCCGCTCGAACGTCGAGTACCGGCCCGGGTCCTCGAAGGTGTTCCGGCCTACGCCGCCGCGCAGCAGCTCCCATCGCTGGTACATGGCCTGCGCCACGAGAGCGATGTTGGTCGATTTTTCGATGCGTTTCCCCCTGCGGCGGGTGACCTCCCGGGACATAGACGCGGGGAGGCTGTTCTTAAGCTGGGGCAGCGTCTTCTCCCGGTCGTCCAGCACGTCGAGGATGGTGCGCCTGATGCGCTCGTATTCCCCGCCGTCGACGCCCCAGCCGTTGAGCATGACTATTGCCCGCCCTTCCCGGTCGGCCTTCGTAAGGGAATATAAGTGGGACATCATCTCCCGGGGCACGACCTGCGGCACGCCTTTCAGCCCGATCACCCGCGCCATGCGCCGGCCGGACTGGACCTCCCGGGCAATTGCGGCAGGGCTCGACTCTTTCGAGCGTATGAAAAGATTATAGTAAGCGGCAGGCAGAATGGACGCGTCGATCAGCAGGAGAGCTTTTAACGCTTCGATGGGGCTGCCATATGGCTCAGTCAGCCCCTGCTTCTTCATCACTTGAAAGTTGATCGCGTCCCGGCCATGCATTGCAAATCGCTTGTCTATGGGCGTGGATGCTTAATCAAATTATCTCTTTTTGAGGTCGCAGAGGTTGCGAGAGGTCGCAGAGCTTAGCACAGAGGTCACAGAGGCCACAGAGGTATGCACAGAGGACGTTTTAATAGATGGCTCATGGGAAGCCTTTTTATTTAACAAACCTCTGTGTCGTCCTCTGTGGCCTCTGTGACCTCTGTGGTGAAACTCTGTGACCTCTCGCAACCTCCGAGACCTCAAAGCACGACGGATAAATTATTAATCAATTAAACACATGCCATCTGTACAGGTGACTTTCATGGATAAAAGCTCACAGATTTCTGGATTCTACAAATTACCGCCCCAGGAGAGGCTTAAGAAAGTGCAGGAACTCACGGGGCTGACGGCCGATGAGGTCGCTACTGTCGGCAACATGGGTGCGCTCAAGCCGGAGCAGGTGGACCGGATGGTCGAGAACGTGATCGGTGTCATGCCGGTGCCGCTGGGCCTGGCAGTGAACTTCCTGATCAATGGCAAGGACTACCTCGTGCCTATGGCCATCGAGGAGCCATCAGTGATCGCCGCTGCGTCCAACGCGGCCAAGATGGCCCGTGCCGCAGGCGGATTCACCACGAGCAGCACCGGCCCGGTCATGCGCGGCCTTATCCAGGTGACGGGCGTCAAGGACCCGTACAGCGCCCGGTTCGCGGTGCTGGCGGACAGGGCGAAGATCATGGAAATCTGCAACGCGGTCGACCCGATCCTCGTAAAGTTCGGCGGCGGCTGCAAGGACGTCGAAGCCTACGTACGCGAGGTCCCGAACAAGCCAGGCCATGAGATGCTGATCGTCCACCTGATCGTCGACTGCCGGGACGCCATGGGCGCCAATGCGGTCAACACGATGGCGGAGACCGTGGGGCCCCATCTGGAGAAGATCACCGGCGGCAAAGTGTATCTCCGCATCATCTCCAACCTTGCGGATAAGCGCCTCATGCGGGCGAAGGCGGTCTGGACTAAAGAGAGCATCGGCGGCGAGGACGTCGTCGACGCGGTCATCAAGGCCTATGAGTTCGCGCTGGCGGACCCGTACCGTGCCGCGACACACAACAAGGGCATCATGAACGGCATCAGCGCCGTCACGCTGGCCACGGGCAACGACACCCGGGCGATTGAGGCGGGTGCGCACGCCTACGCGGCGATCACCGGCACTTACATGCCCCTGACCTGCTATGAGAAGAACGCGAACGGTGACCTCGTCGGCACGATCGAGCTGCCGCTGGCAGTCGGACTCGTCGGCGGCGCAACCGCGTCGCACCCGACGGCGAAGGCTAACGTAAGGATTCTCGGTGTGAAGACAGCCAGCGAGCTCGGCGAGATCATGGCGTCTGTCGGGCTGGCTCAGAACTTCGCGGCGCTAGGGCGCTGGCGACCGAGGGCATACAGCGCGGACACATGCAGCTCCACTCCCGGAACGTAGCCATCCAGGCCGGTGCGACCGGCGATCTGATCGATAAGGTCGCCGAGGCCATGGTCAAGGAGAAGAAGGTCCGGGCAGACCGGGCTAAGGAATTGCTCGAACAGCTCAAGAAATAGCCGGGCTGTTTAGGACGATTGTGCCGATGCTGCGCTCCTGCAGGCATCGGCACTCCCCCGACGCGGAGGAGGGCACGGCGATATTGTCGGAGCATCTCGTCCGGAAAAGAGGAAAACGGCAGCTGTTGACCACGTCAGGTCTGCGTTAGTGGTAGAATGATCACAATCCGGGCACCTTTCTCATGATGCCCGGGCACCCGGTCCTCGATCCTCATTTTTCCGTGGAAATCATCGACAAGTGTTTTCACAAGGCATAGTCCCAGTCCTTTGCCAGTGAAACGTATGCCTGGTGTACACTGGCGTCTGACCAGCTGATCTTTCATGTCGTCGGGGATGCCGGGGCCGTTGTCATCGATGGTTACCTGACAATACTTTCGGCCACCTTCCTGTACCATATTCAGCCCTATGTCAACCTGTACCGGACCCCGGGAGTGCTTGATAGCGTTTCCAACGATGTTCGAGTAGAGATCGACGATCAGGTCGTTCGCCGTGACCATGCACCCGGCGGCAGGACTGAAATTGATCTTGATGTCCCGGCCAGGGACACAGGAAGAGTACTGGGTGACGATATCGGCCAGCACACGTCCCACGTCTACCGGCTTGAGCTGGTACTCGCCCAGCTTTTCCCGCTGAAGCTTTTTCACGTTGCCAACGAGCCGGGCGATGTTCTTCATGGCCTCGATTGGCTTCTCAAGCAAGCTGGCATCCGCTTTTTCCAGTCTGCCTTCATTCTCGAGCTTGTCGTATGCAAGCTCAAGGTACCCCATGGCGATCTGGTTCATATTGTTGATATCGTGGCCCATGAGATCAATGTACAGTTCGGCCTGACCCTTGGCATCCTTCAGCTCGTTCTCGGCTTGCTTACGCCGGGTGATGTCCTGGATAATCCCGTACATCCACTGTGGATTGCCCGCCTTGTCACGCTTGATCCGGTCGGCGACGACATTCACATAGCGTACGGATCTGTCAGACCTGAGGATGCGAAAGTCGATATTAAAGAGTCGGTTCTCTCGCAGGGCAGCCTCCAGCGATGAGGAGAGCATCGGTCGATCATCAGGTAGAACCTGTGACATCAGCCATTCGTAAGACGGTCGGACATCACCCGGGTTGTAGCCGAATATGTGGTAAATCTCGTCCGACCAGGTCATGGCGTTCGTGCCCATGTCCCATGCCCAGTTGCCGATGTGGGCGATCTCCTGGGCCCGGGAGAGAATGGCCTTGCTCTTCATCAGCGCTTTTTCTGTTTCCTTGCGCCGGGTGATATCCTGGCTGATCCCGTATATCCACTCTGGGGTGCCGGCCTTGTCACGCTTGATCCGGTCGGCCACGGTGTTCACGTAGCGCACGGATCCATCGGCGGCGGTGACGCGATAGTCAATGTTAAAGAGCTTGTTGTCCCGGAGGGCAGCTTCAAGCGAAGCTGTAATCAGGGGCCTGTCCTCAGGGATCACCCTTGGCATCAGCCATTCAAAGGACGGCTGGAACTCCTGTGGCTGGTAACCCAATATCTTAAAAATTTCATCCGACCACGTCATCCTGTTTGTCTTAATGTTCCATGCCCAGTTGCCGATATGGGCTATCACCTGGGCCCGGGAGAGGATGGCCTTGCTCTTCACCAACGCATTTTCAACCTGTTTGCGCTCGTTATTCTCACGCGAAAGTTTTGCATAGAGCCCCTCGAACTGGAGCAGGACGATCAATGCTGCAAAGGTGGCCAGAGCACTGCCAATCAGGATTGTCAATATGTGCGTGTTTGCGATGGTGAAGTTCTTGAAATAAGTATTGTTCACCTGCTCAGCGACGAAAAGGCCGATAATTGTGATAATCGCAATAAAGGATAACGAGCCTATCAACCGGATGATCCTTGACTTTGAATCGTCGGTAAACGCGTTCAGGCGGATAATGCTCATTTTGACCTCAATATTAAAATTGCTTTATTAGAATTTAATACTTTATATATATATAAGACCGATATTATGCCCCTTATAGCGGCCGCTGTGCACCGTGACCTTTAATAGCTTCCGGGCATATTATTAACGAAAATATCGTTTACAAGTGATGCCCATGAAGCTGGAACCATCGCAGGTTAAGGATAAGTTCGGGCCGCTGTTCTCGCAGCGTCTGCTTACCATGGTTGACCCGGCGAAGAACGTCGCCGAGATCATCGAGACTTGCGCCGTAAGAGGCACCATCGAGTGGGATGCGGTGAACCGCTGCCGGGCGGGCGGGTTGATCGACTGGTGCGAGGTGGAAGGCACCACCATGATCATGCATGCGAGGCTCGGAGAACAGCGGGCGAAGTTCGGGCCGGCCGACGCCGAGATGGGAGGGCAGGCACTGGAGGGCGTCACCATCGACGGCGACACCGTCAGGACCAAGTGGGCTGGCACGGGCGGCGCAGGCCTCGGCATTGCCGCTTGTCTCACGCAGGCGCCGGGCGTGCTGTATGCCAATTACCCGACAGAGGACGACCTGAAGGTGGGCGGCGCCCACACGAACCGCGTGGAGATCGTCACGCCCCGGTACGAGAAGGTCACTATAGGCGTCGACGACACCGACAACAAGGAAGGCGGCGCGACCTGGGTGACGGCTTTAAAAGCTCAGAAGATCGCCGCGACGCTGCCCGGCGTCCAGGCGCTCAACCTCCGGCTCATACAGCTATGCCCCCGGTCGCCCAATAAGACGACCAACTGCGTCGCGTCTGCGATCACCTTTGCCGTTACGCCCGAAGCCTGTGATGCGCTCATCAAGAGCGTGGTCGGCACCGTGAAGGCGGACAACCGGTCCGAAGACCCGGGCATCGCCGTCTACCGGGGCATCGGCATTCCGCCTGCACTCAACGACTTCGGCTGGGAGATAAAAAAGCGGCTGGTCACTATGGAAGAGGTAAACCGTAAGGCGGAAGAGAACGGCATCGAGTTCATCGACATCCTGGGCCCGCAGCCAGGCCGGATCGGAGCCCTTGCGGCGGTAGCCCTGTCAGAGGAAAGGACGGACGCGGCTGCGCTCTACCAGGACAAAGCCCTGCCGCTGATCAGGTCGTGATGCCACTGGTCTGGGAAACGATCGTCGCCCGCGCAAAGGAGAACAAGGCCAGGATAGCCATGGGCGTGGGCAGCGAATACGTGGAAAAGACCGTGGCGTGCGCCGAGGAAGCGTGCGGAAAAAGGCTACGCGGTCGTGACGCTCGTCAGCAAAGAGCGCCTCCGCACGAAGCTGCCCGTGATCATTTCTCCTGATCCTGAGGCAAAGCTAATCGATCTCCTGAAGGCCGGACAGGCCGACGGTGTGGTCCGCGGCTCGCTGAGCGCCAGCAACACCCTGAAATGCCTGAAGTCGGCGATGGGCCTGAAGAAGGTCATGCGTGTCTCGCTTCTCAAGACACCTGACGGGCAGTTCTTCTTTTTCGCACCCGTCGGCGTGGACGAGGGCTGGACCGTGGAGGACCGGGTAGAGCTGGGCGCCCTTGGCGCGCAGCTGATGAGAAAGTTCGGCATCGAGCCGGACATTGGCGTGCTCTCCGGCGGCCGCACAGGGGACAGAGGCAGATCTCCACGGGTCGATAAGACGCTGGACGACGCGGAGGAAGTCGCGCGAAGGCTGAACGCTGCGGGCATAAAGGCCTGCCACGCGCAGATTCTTCTTGAAGATGCGGTGAAAGAGCATAACTATGTGATCGGCCCCGACGGCATCAGCGGCAACCTCATCTTCCGGGCACTGTGCCTGGTCGGCTGCGGCGAGGGCTATGGTGCGCCGCTCGTCGGCACAGACATCGTTTATGTAGACACGTCCGAGGGCAGGCAGCGGCTATGAGAACGCCATCTGCATGGCCAGTGCCCTTTGCTCTAAAAAATAAATCCATAAAACGTCTTGGCGCTCTTGGCTACCTGGCGCTCTTGGCGAGCGTTGACAGGGGTCCAGCGTTCCGGTGCGATAACACATTGTGGTAGCATATGTCACGATATGTTGCACTGCGCACCCGGCTGTCAGGCTCGCCAAGGGCGCCAGGTAGCCAAGAGCGCCAAGGTTTATAAAAATATTAAACTTCCTGCACTTTCGGCTTCAGGTCACCCTTGATGCCGATCTTCTTTGCCTCTCTGACCTGCAGGAAGCTGTCGGTGCCATAGGCTTTATCGAAAATCTCATAGTCTGCCATGCCCAGGAACGCCGCGTCGACGGAGACGGGTGAGTCCGATGCGTAGATGCCGATGTCGTCGATAACGATCTTGCCCGGGCCGGGCAGGCAGTCGCAGAACTCGGTAATGTCCTTCGCGAAGCTCACGTACGAGACCTTATTCTTCTTGAATGTGGAGAGCACGCCATATGTCGCAGAGGCCAGGGCCTTGCTCACGTTCCCGATGTTCTCCAGCTTGATCGCGCCGGTCGGGCAGGCGCCCGCGCAGGCGGGGCAGCGCATGCATTCCGGCGAGACGTTCCGTGCCTTGCCCTCGACGATCTCGGGGATTTTCAGCTCGCACGCGTTCCGGCAGGCGCCACAGCCGACGCATTTGGCCTCGTCGATTGTCAGGCCGACCGTGCGGTGCTGCCGCAGCTTGCCTGCCGCGGGGCAGCAGCCCATGCCGATGTTCTTGATCGCGCCGCCGAAGCCCGTCAGTGCATGTCCCTTGTCATGGGAGACAACGATCATCGCATCCGCTTCCGCAATGACGCCGCTGACCTCTATCTGGTCCAGGATGCCCTTAGTCTTCACCAGCCGGGAGTTCTCGTGCCGCAGCCCGTCGGCCACGATGAACGGCAGGCCCCCGTAGCCGTTGAGGGCGGCGTTCTCCATGTGGTCGCAGGCGTTGGCACGCATCCCGTGATAATACGTGTTGGAGTCCGTCAGGAACGGCTTGCCGCCTGCTGCCCTTACCCCTTCCGCGATCCGGTGGATGAAGAACGGCGGCACATAGTGCGGATTGCCCAGCTCACCCACGTGGAGCTTGATGGCCACCAGGTCGCCCCGGGATACGCAGTCGAACGTTCCCGCCGCATCGTAGAGGCTCGAAGCCATTTCCATCAGGTTACGCCCTGTGTCCCAGGGGGTGAAATAGACAGTCATGGTCAATACATCCGCTGTGTATAGTATATACTTTTTCAAGCCACAAAGACACGAAGGGGACGAAGACATAGTCATTCCTGAAATCTTGTATACAATGAGAAGGCACCTGACACGAAGGCCACAAAGGCCACGAAGTCCTTTTTATAAAGGGGCTTCCACGAACCTTTTTAAACGTACGTTGTGGCCTTTGTGGCCTTCGTGGCCTTTGTGTCAGGTGCCTTCTCAGCCTGTACAAAAAGATATGCAAATAACTAACACAAAGTAGGTTCGAATACCTGCACCTGATTCTTCGTGTCCTCGTCCCCTTCGTGTCTTTGCGGCCAGCAAAAAGATTTATTACAATGCTGGCTTAGCTATTAAGCAGACCATCGCGTCTGTGGGTATTGACTATGATAGGCATGATTTTATGCGGAGGCTACGGGAGAAGGCTGAAGCCTTACACCGATTCGATCCCGGCCCCGCTCATCGAGATCAGGGAGAACTACACCATCCTGGACAAGCAACTGTTCGACTTTGCGGCTGCCGGCATTCACGACGTCGTCCTGCTTACCGGGTACAGGAGCGAGATGATCCAGGCCCGCTATGGTGAAAAATACAAGGGGATCAATCTTATCTATCATATCGAGAAAAAGCCCATGGGCACGCTGAAGGCCATCAAGGCAGGCATGGACGTTGCGGACAACGGCAATACGTTCATGGTCAGGAACGGCGACATCGTGGCTGACGTGAACCTCAAGCGCATGCTCCAGCGGCACGAGAGCAACCACTATAGCGCGACCCTCTTCGTGACGAAGATGCGCAGCCCCTTCGGCATCGTGGAGCTCGGGGACGACCGGGTGAAGTCCTTCCGGGAGAAGCCCGTGCTCGACTATTATATCAATGGCGGCGTCTACTGCATGAGCAGGGACCTGCCATTTGACGACTTCGAGGGCGGCTCGGTGGAACAGACCATCTTCCCGCAGATCGCGGAGAGCGGCAAGCTGGGATATTACCGGGAGGACAACGTGTACTGGACGCTGGTCAATACCGTCCGGGACCTCGAGGAAGCGCGCAAGGAATATAACAACAAGACGGACAAGCCCTGGGGCTACGAAAAAGTCCTGATCAGCACGGACAAGTACCTGACCAAGGAGCTGTTCATCCGCGCGGGCTACCAGACCTCGTTCCACAAGCACCCGCGGAAGGACGAGACCATGTATATCATGAGCGGCGTCGGGTACATCGAGTTCGAGGATCACAAGGAGTTCTTCCAGAAGAACGATACCATCCGCATCGAGCCGGACGTGCCCCACACCATCGTGGCCACGGAGAACACGGTGCTGCACGAGGTCTCCACGCCGTTCCTCGAAGACACTGTCCGCATCAAGGACTTTTACAGCGTGAGGTAAAGCATGAAAGCTTTCATCCTCTGCGGCGGGCGGGGCGAGCGGCTGAAGCCGATCACCGACAAGGTCCCGAAGCCTATGGTGCCCGTGGCGGGCAAGCCTATCCTCGAGTACCAGCTCGACCTGCTGAAGAAATACGGTGTGTTCGATGTAGTGCTGCTCGTGGGCTGGCACGGCGAAGCGATCGAAGAACACTTCGGCAACGGCCTCAAGCTGGGCATGAACATCGACTATTCTTACGAGGACCCGAACAACAGGCTGGGCACCGCAGGGCCGATAAAGGCGGCACGGCAGTATATCGATGGCACGTTTCTCGCCATGAACGGCGACATCATCTCTAACGTGGACATCGGCCGGATCATCGCGTTCCACAAAGAGAAGCGCTGCATGGGCACGATCAACATGATCGACATGCCTTCTCCTTTCGGCATCATCGACCTCGACGGCGACCATATCGTGCAGTTCCGGGAAAAGCCCGTGCTGCCCTACAAGATGAACGCCGGGCTCTACGTGATCGAGCCGGAAGTCGTCGACATGATGCCCGACGTAGGCTCCATCGAGACAGACGTCTTCCCGAAGATTGCCGCAGCCGGGCGCCTGTGCGGCTTCGACTCGACCGGCATCTACTGGAGCGACGTAGGCACCCACAAGGACCTCGATAAGGTCAGCAAGGACGTGCTCGCGGGCAAGTTCAAACTTTAAGGTCTCAGAGGTATCAAGAGGTCACCGAGTTTCACCACAGAGGCCACAGAGGGCACAGAGGACGTTTTTTAGAGATGGCTCATGAAGCCTTTTATTAAACAAGCCTCTGTGTCGTCCTCTGTGGCCTCTGTGCTGGAGCTCTGCGGCCTCTCGCAAACCTCCGTCCCCTCAAGCGCAAAAAAAGCAAGTTTTTATACTTTTGAAGGATAAATCTGACTGCAGATGACCGAAGAAAACAAAATTGAAACCGCAGGCCGTGATTCGGGAGCGGGAGAAAAGAAGGGAATCCCGAAGGTCATTACCTATGCTATAGTCATCATTCTAATCCTGGTATTGCTCGCGGGCGCCTATGTGGTCATCAATTTTAAAAGCTCTCCGCCGGACGCAGGCGGCGAAGACGAGATACCGGTGCCCGGCCATCCGGGGTTCTTCCAGGAGCCCATCGACTTCTTCTACGAGAACCTGACACGCATATACATCACCGAGAACAGGAACGCTACCGATCCGGTCTATGGCCAGCTGATCAGCTTTCTGGCAGACGACCCGACTGAAGCGGGCGTGTACGGGCCCGGGCACGAATGCAGCAGCTTCGCCGTCGAGCTTCACGACAACGCGGAACTGTGCTATATTAAGGCCCATATGGTGCGGATCGTCCTGAATAACTCGACGATTCACATGATCGTGGGGTTCAACACGACGGACCAGGGCATGATCTATGTGGACGACACAGGCCTCACGCAGGAGGAAATCGACGGGAATATCCTGGTGGCTGACCGGACTGTGAACCTGACCATCGGATCGCCTTATATCAGGCACTTTAGATCCCCGTATAACTGCGACGAAGATCCTGGCATGGGGACGGTCACGGACTTCTCGATCGTGAGCTAACGGCGCTTGCCGTCGTTGCTTTTTTCCCTGCGCTCATGCTCGTGCCGGTGGTGGATGTCGGGCCTGTGGTGGTGAGAATGACGCAGTTCGCCATGCCGGTGCCTGTATGGGCCATCCGTTTTGAACGGATGGTGCTGGTCCGGCATGTAATAATGCTCGTGCTCGATTGGCGGGTGGATGTGCATGTGACTGTGCTCCTCGCCGAACAGCAGCAGCGCTCCCGCTACCATAAACGGGACAGATACCGCGAACTGCAGCCCGGGGGACTCCCGGAATATGAGCAGTGACAGCACCGCCCCGGCAAAGGGCGCTATGCCGAACCATGCGCTGGTACGTGCGGCGCCCATGCCCCGGGACGCCAGTATGAACATAGCGATGCTTAGCCCATAGCTGATCATGCCGATCCCCAGCGCCGGGGCCATCTCATCGGGCACCGGGACGGTACGGCCGAGCAGCAATGCCAGCGCCAGGGAAAACGTGCCTGCGCCCAGTCCCTTGATCATGCCGATGGCGACAGGGTCCCGGGAGGAGATGTAAAAGGTCAGGTTGTTATCGATGCCCCACAGGATGCAGGCGCCGATAACGCCGACCGCGCCTGGCGAAATGCCGAAGCCGTCCGACAGGTTGACTGCCAGCAGCGCGCTGGCCAGCGTGATAAGGCCTACGGCAATCCAGACGCGTCGGCCTATAGCTTCGCGGAAGACCAGAGCGGCGATGGCCGATGTCGCCACGCACTCGAAGGTCAGCAGCAACGATGCAGTGGCCGCAGGCGTATGCCGCAGGCTGACCATGAGCAGTATGGGCGCGGCGATGCCCCCGGCGAGCACGGACCCGGCCAGCCAGGGCATATCTTGCAGCGTCAGCCCGGCCTCTCCCTTCCACGACGCCACCCGCCGCAACAGCAATAGCAGCGCCAGGCCGATGCCACTGCCAAGGTACAACAGTCCGGCGAGCACTACCGGGTCGACCGTCCCGAGCAGCACCTTCGATGCCGGCGCGCTGGCGCCGAACAACACGGCGCCTGCGATGGCAAGCCCGACAGGGTAAAGGTCTTTCTGCGCCAACCGGGTTCCTCCATTTAAAAGATCTGACACAGTGAAGAAATAGGTATCCCGGACTTGCGGCTTTATCAATTCTTCGCAATAAAATATAAACCCGCAAGGGCATAGTATCATTGAACATATCCGGTGTCACGATGAAAGGACTTGAGCTGCCGAAGGAAAGCCTGGTAAAGGTAGAAAACGCGATCATGGACGCGATCGTACGCGTGGTCGAGATGAGCAACTCCAGCGGCGCGCTTGTTGCGCTGAGCGGCGGCATCGACTCCGCGCTGGTGGCGACGCTCGCGTCGAGGGCGGTGGACGTGTACGCTCTGCTCCTCCCGGAGACGGGCTCAACGCCTCCCGAAGACATGGAGCACGCGGAGGCGCTGGCTAAAGATCTGGGCATCGACTACGAGGTCATCGAGATCGACGGCATCGTCCAGTCCGTCTACGGTAAAAGGCCGAAGCTCGGCCCGGCGGAGTGCCGGCTGGCCTACGCCAACGTGAAGCCGCGGGTGCGGATGATCATGAACTACTTTGCCGCCAACCTCGACGGCCGCGTCGTGCTGGGCACCGGCAACAAGACCGAGCTGCTGATGGGCTATTTCACCAAGTACGGTGACGGCGGCGTGGACATGCTCCCCATCGGCGACCTGTACAAGACGCGGGTGCGACAGCTTGCACGGCACGTGGGCGTGCCCGAAGCGATCATCAAAAAGCCCCCCTCTGCCGGCCTCTGGGCAGGCCAGACCGACGAGGCGGAGATGGGCGCCACCTACGAGGAGATCGACTCGATACTCTACAGCGTATTCGACCTGGGCATGAGCCTGGGTGACGTGGAGAAATCTGCCGGCGTTAACGATGCGACCGTGAGGATGATCATGGAACGCGTCCGGAACAGCGAGCACAAGCGCAACATGCCGCCTATAGTGAGCCTGGAAGAAAGATGGTTATAAAATAAATCCCGGATAAAAAAATTTAAAAAGTGTAATTTTCTTATCCGGCTGTCCTCAGATCAACGGTAAGATTCCCGCAAGTCACATACAGGTACTTAAGATCCTGCTTCGAGGTATACTGGAACAGGAAAGTTGAATCCTGAGGATTGTAGTGGACCTTTTGATTATCATTACCGTTCTCCGTACCATAAGTACTGTAGACGGGCCCGGTATCGGGATGTTTCATGGCCATTAGCCGCAGGTAGTGCTGCGTGATATCGGCAAGCGTCCTTTCATCGCCCGCATGCGCATCGCTGCCGTTTGTAATGTACGGGAACGTCCCTGAGTCTTTTATTGTCTCACTGACGCCCCATGTGACGGAATCAGGGTTCACAGCGCCATCGATGTTTCCGTCTCCGTCCTCATCGCCGTACACCAGAGATAAATCGTTACTGAGCAGGTTTATGTCGATTGAAGAGTATTCCGTGCTCGAGTCGAATTCGAGCGTTGTGGAAAACGCCTCGTAAATGTGGTTAGCCGTATCCGTATATTTATATGCTATAGTGATATCTTCCTTACCCGGCCCGTTAATGCGAGCGGTTTCAATCGCCAGGAAGGGATCCGTGCCGTCTGGTGGCCTCATGGATAAGTAATAATCCTTACCGGTGTTCCTTTTCTCCAGGTGTATGGTATATTTTGTGACAGGAGCATTATCGGTAGCAGTTTCCATATGCTTACTATTTATACCGCTTGATATGAGCCCGCTCTGTGTGGGGCTTCCTGTTTTCAACGTTACGATCACTAACTTATTAGAGGGGTCTATCGTCGCTGTGGCTTTCGTACGCTCATTGATAAAATCGGCCCATGCCAGGTAATAATCGGATTTGATCTTGACGATGATATCCTTGCCCGGCTCGACAGGGTTTACACAACTTTCAGGATTAGGGCTATTATCCCGGGGATAGATCGTAACCGGGTCAAGGGATTGAATATCGATCAGCACTCTGCCGTTGGCGTTAGTCGCAAGGCTATTGTTACTGGTAATAGACATTATGGGCAGAGTAAGTGTTTCGCCGTTAAAATCGAAATCTGGGGGCGATATCATAATGCTACCGCCATCCGGGGACATCTCCCATACGCCTCCGTCCTGGTAAGCTACTTCTCCATGATCAGTTACACACTTTATCGTCCCCAGGAGAGTATGAGATATCAGGTAATCAGTATTGGTAGCCTCGTCGTGCTTGTAAAGTTCTATATAGCTATTAGAATCGCTTCCGTTAACGATGACCCTCCCCTCGTTCAGCTGAAAGGGTGTTTCCTGGAAAATCGACGTACTGAACCTGGCCTTACTTATTCTTGAATCGGCGGTCGTGAATGCCTGCTCTATATGGCTGAACTGTGCGTCATCTTTTGAGCTATTGATGATAGGCAGGATCATGATAACGATGAACGACAATCCGGTAATGACAATACCTAACAGGATCACGTAACCTACCACTTCCGATACGGCGTTGTCATCAAATCTTTTGCGACTGCCAGGTGTTTTATTCCAGGTTTGAACCATACTTTCATCCCTTGATCTTTACTCAGATGGAGCCCGCATTTATTGAAGTAACCACGATGCTCTGGAACGTGTTCACGATAATGCCCGTGTCCGGTGTGTCGTATATTTTTTTCATGACTATCTTTTCATCATTGCTTTCAACATCGTCCCTGATGAAGCCCCAGTCATCCCGGAAATACATATACAGGCCATCTTTATAATCGCCAGTAATAGTTATCTTGATGAGTTTAACGTGTTCGTACGTACGAAGCTTTGGCTGGTCCACAGTCTGATCTTTCTTTGAGTAATACAGGGTGCCGAACGATATCCTTGCGAGCGTGCTACCCGCCAAAGCGAACTGGTTGTCGTAGAAAGATATCAGCGGCACGACAAGAACAGGAGTGCCATCCAGCCGGGTGTAGTTGTAGATGATCGGTCTTTTAACCACAGGATAGGTATATGTGTCTTTTTTAAACACGCCTCCCAGGAGGTAAGCGATGCGGCTGTCATCTTTGGAATATTCCAGTATCCTCAATGTGACGGAATCGCCTGATGTAGAACCGCCATCGCCGGTAACGATGGGGTTATTGCCTCCTGTATCCGCATAGCATTGTAACTGTAAATTACCCGCATCCTTAAGGGCGATTGTACCATCGTATAGCTTTAGCTCGGATTGCTGGTAGGGAGTCTTCAGCAGAGCTACGTTATTGCCGTTTTCAGATACCAGATCAAAGCCCTGCATCATGTTCTGCATGTGGCTCTGGTACACGTAATTATTGTACAGAGGATAGCCGATGAAAAATATAAGGGCTAATGCAGTGAGATATATTCCGAATATGACGATAAAGCCAAGCGACTCAGATACCCCTTCGTCGGACCCGGATATTGACTTTTTCATCAGACTTCCTCCAGGACCATGCTGTTGTGGCCGCCGGCTGTGCTTAAGCTAATTTTCATGTTATAGGTAACGCAATAGATCGTTTTTGGCTGTACAGGGACAGGCGAGTTAAAGGTGGCGACAGAATATACTGTCGGGTCTAATCCGTAGGTGACTTTTATGATACCCCTGTGCTTATCGGGATCGGCAGGATAGACGGTACTGTCGTCTTTAACTTCGATGATGTATTGCTTGCCCCCGTAAGGCTCCGGTAAATCGAAATACCTTGCGCTGTCCTCTGTGCTGACCAGCGAAAACAACTGGGTATAGCTGTTAAGCTGCAGCTCGTTTGAATAGTCCGAGAGCTGGTTCGAGAGGATACTTGCAGCGATATCCAGCTCTTCACCCATAACGATCCGGTCGCTTTTAGTCATGATTGATCCGAGGTTCATCAGGAGCATCGAGAAAAGTACGGCAGCTATTGCTGTAGTAAATATATATTCTACCAATATGCTGACTCCCGAATCATCTTTTGTGAACGAACTCATTGTGACCACGCTGCTTTTTTAATATCCTAAATACCCATCTGTGTGCCCGAGCTCACTCCGTCCGGGATCTCGTTCGCTGTCGCTTTGACCTTTACGTTAACCAGATCGTTCTGGTTTTGCGTTACTATTACCCAGGTATAGGTGTAAGTGCTGCTATGGTTTAGAGTGCCTAATAGTGGCGCTGGGTTCACCCCGGATGAGAATGACTTACCCGTAGGTGATATTAGCGTTAGATTTATGTTGGTTAAGGAATTTATCCCGGTGTTTTCAACAACTGCGGTAATTGTCACATCCTTCTGGTTACCGGATGCCTGACGGACAGCAGTACAGCTCACTTTCATCGCCCAATCTTCTTGCGTCTCTGGAGTCTCCGGGGCCGGATCATCATCCGCAATGTTAATAGCGGCAGAGACCGGAGACCCATCCGGATTTGTGAACCCGACTAAGTTGACAGTGAAAGTCTCCGGCACCTCATAGACAGAATCTTGGACCGTGAAGATAGTGAGGGTCTTCTCCAACTCTCCGGAAGTGAAGGTAAGGTAGCCTGAAGAACTGATATAATCCACGGGCGCTGTTGCAGTACCATTCTGTGTATCGTAGTTCACAATGACTGTCTGATCATAAATATTAGACAGATTGACGGTCACCGTAACTGCTCCGCCTTCGCTAACATCATACGAGGCGTTGCTGAATCGCACGCTCGGCATTGGCATACTCGGCGGCGGGCGAGGGGCGGTTGGGTTCCAGCTTCCGGTCTGTATGGAATAGTTCGTCTTTGAGTTTTTATCCGTGATGACCATGTCCCACTTTGTCTGAGTAGTGATCAAACCGGAATGGGGTGACGTATAATAAGTATCAACTAACTCGACATATTTGCCTTTAGAGTTGGTAAGATAATTGATCGCACTTTCATAATCATCCATATACTTGGTCCGATTGATCAGGCGTGGATTTGGAAGAGCAATGGAGTCATCGAAACGGGACGGATACGTCTGATAGGAGCCATGGGCTTCACCGGTCGTCAGTTTCCGGATCGACAGGTCTTCGTACTTCGATCCATCCATAAAGCCCAGATATGCAACGTTTGTGGCGTAAATGATGCTGTTTAGCATCAGGGCGATGAAGATGATAATGACGACAAACAGGATCGTACTTGTCAGCAGCACCTGTCCGGAATCGTCGTTGTAGTCGGCCATTTACATCACCCATAGCGTTAATCTTATTTCTACAACATTATGCAAGGTCGTGTCAGGGCTAATATCAGGTATCAGACCGCCTGGAGAGGATAGGTCAGCATAACCGGGATTGCCCGGATCTACAGGGTCGTGTAAAGCGATATAACGTGATATGGTCATGCAGTTGTCCGAAGGGTCTCCGTTCCAGACCATCTTTGAGCTGTATACTTTTCCGCTGGCATCCGGGTATCGGACTTCGACGTTATAGGCAATCGCGCTGCCGGAAAATGAAAAAGTAAGAGCTTTCTCAAGATCTGTGGTAGGGCTGTGATAATGGCTTGAGGTTGCGCTCCTGAAATAACCTGCACCATCATATGTATACCAGTCGCCGTGAGGTGCATACGGGTCCCCGACGGGAAGTGTGCCATAATCGCCTTCAAGCCAGTCTCTGATACTCTTTTCCAGCTTTGACGGTGTAGTATCAATTGCCAGAGCCGGAGGCAGAGAGGGCATTTCGTCCAGCGCGGAAAGTACATCCTGGCCCATGTTCTGCAATTCGTACTTTACGTGCTGGTTGGTAAAAGATGTGGTCAGGGGGGTTACTGAAGTAGCCTGTACGACAACAACAAGTACCGTTACCAGTATTATTGCCGAAATAAAAGCCTCTATGGTCTGAATTTGCCCACTGTCGTCCCTGGATAACATCGTTTTACCATACCCTCACGGTTAATATCGCCATAGTATAGTTGTTTGTAGAATTTTGTACATATACAAACCTCCTGCTCTGACCTACATTCGTACCGCGAGGCAGGCCATCAGGGGAGATCGGATTGATATAGATCGGGTCATTTAAAGGATTTTGATCAGTTTTTAGCTCGATTTGAAGATTGTAGAAATTCTCATAGGGGGTTAAAACGGATTGCCCGTAACCCATACCCAGATATTTCTTTGTTTGAGTTACATTATCCTGGCTATAGCCGGGGCTGCCTGGATTAATGATGTTTATCAGGTCCAGGTATTTTTGCCGGTCAATGATTCCCGGAGTATCAGCGCCAGAATATACGTAGTCGGTCGGGACGGGGGCCATGGCGAGGCGAGAATCGGCGTGCCGGTTATCGATAAGCACGTTTTCCACCAGTGTCATGGCTGCATTGTCTGCTGCCATGGTTAACTCGTCAGAATTCGACTGGAAAGGGACGAACATCTGGGGTATAAAGGTGAAAACGAATAGTAACGCCAGTAAAAATATGGATGATCCCAGCAGGAAATCCAGGCTTATCTGGGCTTCGAGGTCAGGGCCGATATTCTTGCGAGGCTTAGTCTTACTAATCGTTTGGCCACCACCGATTGCCCCCCATGGTATAGATGGGAATTTTTATTGATAAGTATTTCCTTTTAAAACGGTAATTTCATATTTATACGGAAAAATTGGTTATAAATTTCAATTCAGAAATTTATAATATTAATTTCAAATCAATACAGGTCATTGGCTGTCATCTCTAAACCACAGAGATGAACAGGATACATTCCTGCCATCCTGCTTTTTTGTCAAACATTGGCTTATGAAGCCTGCAAGCATGAGTTTCGATTCAATTTACCACTGGAGCACTTCGCCTTCCTTAAGCCCATGCTCGCCTGCGGCCCCTGCAGGCAACTCGATGGCATATCTGGCAGGCTTTTTTGGCCAGGCCAGCCCGATCCATGGGAGAACGCGGCGTTTGATGTCCACGATGCGCCGGTCCCGGTCCAGGTAAACGATATCAATGGAGACAAAAACGAACAGCATATGGATTGCGATGCCTGCGCGCATTTCAAGGCCCATGTCGAAGATCATCGCGAAGCCCTGTGGCAAGTGGCGCCTGAACATCACTCCCACGGTTTTCTTTAGATAAGTGTCTGCCAGCTCTACTTCGGATGCGACCACTGTGCCGTCGCTTTTCATTAATACAGCCATCATCCTGCATATGGCAAGAAAACTATATATGACTATCCGCCTAAGTTAGAGGCCGTGGGCATATGGACCTGATCATTTTTCTCGCCAGCTTCGCCGTCATCCTGATTGGCTGCGAGCTGTTCACTAACGGCGTCGAGTGGGTCGGAAAACGCTTTAGTCTCTCGGAAGGGGCGGTCGGCAGCCTGCTGGCGGCCGTGGGCACTGCGCTGCCGGAGACGCTCATACCGCTGATCGCGATACTGCTGGTCGGCGGCGAGGCCGGCTCGGAGATTGGCACCGGGGCCATCCTTGGCGCGCCTTTCATGCTGGCCACGCTGGCTTTGATGGTCTGCGGCCTGTCAGTCATCGCGTTCAGGCGCCGCCGCGGGGTCAACAAGCTCCTGATCAACGGCGACCTCATCAAGCGCGACATCAAGTTTTTCCTGATCGCCTATGGGATTGCCGCCATAGCCGCGTTCATGCCTCATGAAGTCTGGTACCTGAAATACGGGGCAGCGTTGTTGCTGTTGCCTATTTACGGCTATTATTCCTACCAGACGCTGAAGTCAGGGGAGACCCAGGGTGAAAGCGAGCTGAATGCCCTGTACCTGAGTAAAGTGGCCAATAAGTGCACGCCACGTTCGCTCCGTAAGGAGATGAACGAGCCGTTGACCATCTCAATCATCGTGCAGGTGGTCGCTTCGCTGGCCGCCATCATCCTCGGCTCGTACCTGTTCGTGGGCCAGATCCAGGACATCGCCGTTGCTATCGGTATCAACCCGCTAATCCTGTCGCTCATCCTGTGTCCTGTGGCGACTGAGCTGCCCGAAAAATTTAACAGCATGCTGTGGATCAGGGCGAAAAAGGATACCTTCGCGATCGGCAATATCACCGGCGCCATGGTGTTCCAGAGCTGCATCCCCGTGACGATCGGCATCCTGCTCACCGAGTGGCACCTCGTCCTGTCAGATAAGGTCCAGCTTCTCGAGGCCATCAGCATCGGCATCGCACTCTTCTCGGCGATCACGCTGTACCTGCGCTCGAACCATAAGGAGATCAGCGCCCCGTCGCTCATGTTCGGGGGCGTGCTGTATGTCATCTTCTTCGTGGTCGTGCTGCTGAGCATTTGACACGGAGGCCACTAAGGGCACGGAGGCCACAAAGGAAATGGCTTCCTTCTCCGTGGCCTCCGTGTAGCGATTAAGCGGTCGTGAGAGAAACTATATTTTAACCCGGCCATTATCCGGTATGGGTGCCATGATGAAAAGAGCCGCCGCTTTTGAAGCTGTAGTAGCCTTATCGCTCATTTTCCTGAGCACGGTGCTCGTTATTGGTGTCCTGGACGGCCCGACGGATAGCGGTGGCAACTGGACCACCTCGTCGGTCAACGCGACGCCTTACATGTATACTGGCAGTGACGGCACGCTCTACATGTTCGACGAGGTACAGGGCGGCACGAACGTGTATGCACTCGGCCGGGACGGAGGAATCGAATGGTCCTATGAAGTAACCGATCCATGGATGGCGATCAACTGGTGGGAACGGAGCCTGAGGGTCACCCGGTACTACGAGGACTCCGGCTGGACGTCGCAGACGGACAGACGGCCTGTGTTCGCCGTGGACAACGGTACGATGTACCTGTATCTCAAGAACAGTTATTTCAGCACAAGAGAGGACACCGCCGATAGGGTCATCGCCATTAAGGGCGGCCTGAAGCTCTGGGAAAAGCCGATTACCGTGAGCATCCTGACGCCCGAGTACCGGGACGCATGGATACAGGTGAGCGACGATCGTCTGTACGTGTACCACTCGTATCTGCTAGAGGTGCTCGGTACCAATGGTACGCTCCTGTACCGTATCCCTGACGTTTCGGACCCTCCTGCAGTGGATGAAAAAGGTAACGTATACCTCATGCGGGCAGGGATGGTTCCTGATCCGGAGCTCAGCCGGGGGATTCAGGGCGCCTGGGACCAGGATGGCCGGGTGCCTTCGGACACGTTAGCGTCTTATGACCGTGACGGCACGCTGCGCTGGGAGACAGAAGTAGATGGCATTGTGTGCAGACAGGATATCGACCGGGATGCGGTCTTTGGGGGAGGAGATCTTCCGCTGCTCGACGCCGGGCGGCTATACGTGCCGCTGGAGAATGGCATTATCGCACTGGATACCGATGGAAACGTCCTGTGGGCCGCAGATGTCAGGGATAACGTGACCCTGCTCCGCACCATGCCCTTCGGCCCGGATGGTACCGCGTACATGGAGCGGGACACGCGGTACAATCTCGCGGGTAACCGAACGCCTGTGATCTACAAGATCGTACCGGGTGGCTCGTTTACGGTGATGCAGCCGCCCCTGGCAGATGCCGACCTGCTGGTCGCGTCGCAGGGCACCGGATACTTCGGCCGCAGTCAGTACGGGGAAGACTTCATGCCGGGTATCGACAGCCTGCTCCCGATCAACATCACGGCGGTAGACATGCGGACCGGCAACCGGCTCTGGACACGGGAGATCGTGCCGGCAGTGGAGAAGGTTGTCATCGCCGACCGGCAAAACGTCCTTCGCTTGTTCGAATATTCCCAGACCGCGTGGAACTCGATCTATTATTCGGAGGACCATCCTGAACTACTGGACAACGCGGGCCTGGTCTTCTATGTCCTGGGTAACTCCCGGGTGAACGTCCTGGCCTCGAGAGACGTCATCTACGTCGGCTACTACCTGTATGACTACGAGCACCCGATAGGCTACTGGAATGGTACGACGTACACGAGGCTGTTCAACTACTACTCCGAATCGGATACCAACGCGTATACCTGCCCGGCGCTGATCAACCGTTCCATGATCTGCTATGCAAGCGGAGTTGCCGCGCTGGACAGGGACGGCAACATTCTCTGGAACAAGCCGATAGACTCGATGCTGACCGGCATAGCCATCGACAACGGAACGCTCTACTACGGCACCCGCGATGGGGGCCTGTCTGCCGTCCGGACGAACATCGCTCTGGGTTTCACCTTCGTTGCCGCGCTGTACATGTTCTTCAGGTTCTTCCTGGTAGGCGCCGTCGCCCGGGCCAGGAGCAGGATTAACGACAATGAGAACCGCAACAAGGTGCTGGACCTCGTCCGGAGAGAGCCCGGCAGCACTATGTACGAGATCGGACGGCTGCTCTGCATGAATACGGGTACGGCCCGGTACCACCTGTTCATTCTGGGCATCAACCACCGTATCGTGACGTACCGGGATGGCAAGTACGTGCGCTATTTCGGGAACTCGAATGCCTACACTGAACCGGAACGGGCCCTGATCTCGCTGCTCCGGCGGGATTGGGCACGCAGATTACTCATCGCGCTGCAGGAAAGCAATGGGATGTCTAATGCCCAGCTGGCACATGCCCTGGGGGTGTCGGAGCCCGCCGTCAGCAGCTACCTCCGTGAGCTCGTGAAAAAAGGCCTGGTGGCCCGGGCCATCGCCGGGAACGGCAGCGTACTGTACTCAATGCAGAGCGACAATAAAGAAAATGTTGCAGGCGCCATCAGGCGTTTACCGGCGCTCGCCGATACATAGGCCGGATTTTTTCCGGGAGCCGGCTGATAGCGGGAGCCCAGGTCGGGCATTAACGATTAAAAAGATGGCAGTGCTATCGTCGCTTACCGGGCCGATAAAAGCGCTCGCGCGCGCGAGGACGCCCGTCTGTCTGCCTGCAATTATTGTTACTGTTTTGGCGCTTCGGCGCGGTTCTTATCGTCCATCGCTTCGTCCCACAGCCAGCCGTAGGCCATCGGATCGTTGAGGAAGTTCAGCTTGTCGATGTCGCGCACCAGGCCGTACATTTCCTTGCCCTTCTGGAGACCGACCTTCGACACGTTGGTCGGCTTGAGGAACCTGATCGGGGGCGGGCTGTCACAGCGGCCGTTCCGGATGAGCTTTTCCCCCGCCAGCTCGA
This sequence comes from uncultured Methanocellaceae archaeon, assembly GCA_963769045.1. Taxonomy (GTDB): domain Archaea; phylum Halobacteriota; class Methanocellia; order Methanocellales; family Methanocellaceae; genus Methanocella_A. The sequence continues at coordinate 93,070 of CAVYKK010000020.1, read as the reverse complement.
AGTAGGCGGCACCGCCGCACTTTTTGAACGGCTCGTAGATCGAAGAGAACTTGCGGGACACCCAGTTGGACATCTTCAGCTCCTGGTTGGACGGATTGATGGTAACATGCCCGTAGTTCGGCGGTATCAGCACCTTGTCCCCCTCGTGGGCCTCGATGAGGACCACGTCGGAAATGTGGCCGCCGTCACACCGCTGTAGCAGATAATGGGCGGTCCCGTGCAGCACCTCATAGACCTCGGGGTAGGTGTACCCGGTATTGTCAATCTCAGGGTGGTAGTGACCTGCGGTCTTGATGTACTCGTCGCCCAGCCGGTTCGGCGGTATCACAGTGATGTCGTAGCGGAGTCCGTTATCGAGGATGAGCGACCTATCCTGCCTGCTCATGGCCAGGTCCCGATACATGTAATATAAGTCCATGTCAGGGGCAGTCTTCAGCCAGTCGATATCGTAGACTACTTCGCGCATGTCGCTAAGACGGCGCACGTCAGGCTCGACACGCCTGCCGCCAAATTCCAGCGATCTGTCCATAGGCAAAATCCACCAATTATATATTAATGCGATTCCCCTTTATAACTTTTGAGTCGGGCATCGTTACGCAGCCGTGCCCAGGCTTACCGAATAATATATAATGCTTTAACGTAAAGCACATATCTGTATGGAAGAGTGGGACGAGGGTATTGACCAGAATAAGGTGTATTTCGCCTGCAGGACATGCGGGTTCGTTTTCCAGGAAGATCCGTCGCATTTTCCGATCCTGTGCCCCCAGTGCGGCAGCGAAGACTGCATAAGGACCTGAACGGCCCGGGGCAGCCATACACATTTCCAGGTTAGATCATCCATACCACAAGCCGTATTTCTACGGTCTCGGGCCTTGCCAGCTCGTAGGGCTTGATAATATCATACCAGTAGGAATCGGTAAGGTCCTGAAGATCCACACCGTTCATGACGATCTTTTTCGACGCAGATACGGCGCTGAACTGCGGGTCGCCCTGGTAAATCAACGTTTTTGTCACTAAGGCACTGTTGGTCTCGTCCCAGTAGGTGACATACATGTTATACATTACGTTAGCCGGCAACATCGAAGAAATCGTATAGTCCAGGTTCAAGAGAGAAGACTCACTCCGGTTGACCTCACTGGTATTGTTCGCTTCGTCGCCGTTCCATGCGGAGATATTCCTTAACAGCACGCTGGAGTAGTTCGACGGCTGGTCTACTGTGCCCAGCACGGTCAGCATATCCTCGGCGGTAACGGATAGCTTCGTCACGGCAGACTTTTCGATCTGAGGCGAGACCAGATTGATCGCGCCTGTGATGTATATCACGGCAAAGACCAGGATGAGAGCTGCGACAATGCCCTCCACTGTGTGTAGCTGGCCGTCCTCATCGGCGTGTAGCCTCATACTTCCCACACCTTCAGGGTCATGATGCCATTCGAATCGAAGTACCTGTAATATGGGTTCGTCGTATTGTAGTCCTCTATATCGTTCGAATCAATGGTACCGGGGAACGGAGAAAATCCGGTCGAGAAAACCAGCATCCGGCTGATGTTCAGCCCTTGCGACAAATACTCGGGCCGGCTATCGCCCTGACATCAATAATGATGTCGATCTTATCTCCGACGTTGAACGGCTGGATCTCCATATCACCAGCATCCACGTATTCGTTGTTTTTCTTGATGAAATATTCCTTGTTCGGGATGGCGCCCACCAGCGCATCCTCGTCATCATAGTAGGGGCCGATGTAATAAGATACCTTAAAGTCGCCAATGGACCCGTTGGTCGGGACAAAATTGACCAGCCGCAAGGTCACATTAGTCCGGTCAAAGCTCGGTTCCCGGCTGATAGGCAGTTTCATCCTAGTGAATCTCGCAAACGTAGAATTATCATAATAGAGGCCCTGGCCGTCCCGTGATCAGGACCATGCGATCGATCGATTCCACGTTGCCCGTGGTGGCCGAGGTATACGGGTTGGACTTGTCGAGCAGTACCTCGGTGTTGCCATCGGGCAAAATTTTACCGATCTTAAGCGAGTAATTGTAAGTGAGCGTGTTGTTGAGGCCCAGGTTGTCCCGGGAAACCATATAGGGGAGATTGCCCATGACCTGAATTTTTTCGCTGGACAGCACGTTGGGCGTCCTCTTGTCGACCGCCAGTCCGACCCGGGCCAGATCGGCAATGCTATATGATTCCCAGTCAGGCCCGCTGACGCCCAGTTCATTATTAGCGTACCAGCCAGGGTCCTCCGCCAGTATACAACTGGTGCGATAGACAACCGATCCCAGATCCATCGAGTTAGTCTGGTAGGGCAGGAAAATACCGGGAATCGAGACGATCAAGTACATGAAAGCGCCCAGAAAAATGACCAGGCCAATGAGGAAGTCGATGTTAATATTTCCGTCCGTATCGTCGATCCAGCCAGCCATTGGTCAACCGCTCCTAACTGATTGTTGCCCCGACGTCATACGAGACAATGATGACTTTCTTGATGTCGGGGTTCGTGCCGGACCATCCTCGGCGACGTATTTCTTGTCATGCATGGTCACGTTGGTCCAGTGTTCCGGGTCACCGGTGGTGTCGACCTGCACGCTCATCCCCGGAATGTTGGTCAGGAAGTCGAACCATGCGTCCGTGTAATCGGTCTTGATGCAGAACCTGACGGGCTCGCCCGTGGGGCTGGCGCTCTCAATGGTGTGGGGCGTGGGCGACTCGCCGGATTTTAGCTGTAGCGATGCGAAGCTGGAACTGATGCCAGAGTGCTCGCCGGTGATATCGATCGTGCCGATCATCAGCGTACTTGTCGTCGGCGAATAGAACAGCTTCGGCTCGCTTAAGCATAACCGATCCGTCGCTGCCATTGAGGCCATACGACGTGATGATGGCTCCGTCCTCCAGCGCGATAGCCTTGTTGCTCACTGCCGACTCGTAGACCAGCTTTCCAATCTGGATCTCAGTCGTCTGGTCGTTGAAGGTGACGACGATCATCGCTGAAGCTGTCAGCACTCGGCAACAGGACCAGCGTACCGTCGGTGATGCTCATCTTCGTGGTCATCACCGGGGACGATCCTGCCGCGACCGCCATGACATCGGAGTGTATCACGTTGAAGTTCTGCGACATGCTCTGGAAGCTGGCGCTCTTCTGGTTTTCAGCGATGATCTGGCTGCCGAGGGTGTACAAAAGAAGGATACAGGCCATCACGATGCCAAAGATCAGGATATACCCCAGTGATTCGGATACCGCCAGATCGCTACTGCGCTTACTCATCCTATTAGACCTCTTAAACTGCGTTTGTATCATAGACGACATTATGCAAATACGATGTGCTCGATGTTTTACCCCTGATGGGGATCGTCAGGCTTGCGCCACTCAGCGTGGTGTTCACGTAAATCCCGTTGGATGTGTGGATCACTACTACCCGATCCTTTCCCACACGCTCCTCCATGGAAGGGTCCTTTCCGGTAATTTCCTCGACGGAAATATCATACGTGTACCCCGCGGCCACCGTGGTAGGGATATCAAAATAGGTGGTGATGCTCCCCTCATCCGGGGCGACCAGATAGGTATCAATGACCTTGGTGCTCACGTCATTGCCAATGTCGGCCATCTGGTTGCGCGTGACGATATACTGGGGCGATTCGATGAACAGGGAGTTGAAATTCAGGACCAGGAGCGTAAATATTCCGGAAGCTATGACGAACGTAAGAATGTATTCTACCGTGGCGCTGACGCCTTTTTCATCAGAACGCATGTGCTTCGACGCCTTGATCATCGTCAGGTACCCACCGAGATATTTTCCTTGTAGATCGTATCGCTGTTGCTGTAGGCAATGGTGAGGTTCACCTTGGCAATTTTCAATATAGTATTGCCATTGCCCAACATGACGGACTCGACTTTGGGCTCGTAGGTGATGTTAACGAGCGCACCGTGCACCGTATAAAGCGGGACAGTCTCGTTTACGAACTCATCGTACAGGTTTTTAAAGCCCAGCGACTTGTCGACGATGGCACCGTCCGCATTGACTTCTTTAGCGATCATGGTCGCTTCGCTCGTCGACATGCTCCGCAGGTCACGGATGTCGTTCTTCGGGAAACTGGTGATCGACAGGATCGACGAATGCCCGTTCAGCACCGCCGTGTTGAGCAGGACCATGATCACGCCCAGGCCCATGGCGGCAACGATCGCCGAAAGGAGCAGCCACTGCGCGTTGTCATCCCGGGTTACAGGCCGTTGCCTGCCGCCAGAAACCTTACGCCGTGTCTTCAATCAGCTCACCGCTCCTTGCATTATAGTAATAAGCGAACGACAGGCTGATATCCGCGGGGTTATTGTACGACAGCCGGTAGATGCCGTCATCGTCGTCGTCGCGGAAGACCAGCCCGAAGGGAGTGGCATTTGTATCGTCACCGATGCCCATCGTGCTCGTTGCGTTGCCAATTATGTAAGTGCTGTCCTGCAGGACCTGGCCGGAGGACAAGGGCAAATCGCCGCTGTCTGCCTCCTCGACCTGTATCAGGAACGACGTCCCGTTGTCAACGTATGCTATGAGGCTGCTGTTCGCCGACCGGAAGATCATGCTCCATTGTTTCGACAGCCCCGTGCAGTCCACATAGTCGGCCTGCGCCTGGAAAAGCCGCCACTGCGGGTTCGACTGGAACCAAGACGCGGTGTCATTGCCCGTGCGCAGCAGATCGAGGGACTTCAGCAGCGATGTCCGCGTTATACCACCGATGGACATCGTAGTGGCCGTACCATACCGGGTATCGTTGGGGTGGGCCGGAGCTGTGCTCGAGTTATTCTGGTTGCCTGCGTTCGGGCTTCCGGACATGGCCCATAAGGTGATAACGGCCCCGAACAGGAGAGCAATGACTATCAGGAATAACAACAGGTTAAACAGCTTCCTTGAGCTATTCGAAGAGCCACTGGATGCAGACATATAAAGTTCCTTCGTTCGGTTTTCGCACTGTCAGCGATCGTAGGCCGGAAATGGCCTCGCCGGATCAGTGTCAGCAATACGATTCCCACCATGGTGACAGGCAACTGGCCGGTATAGCAGCTGGAGCCAGAAAGGCCAATCGTGCCTTACGCTGTATATTGAACATATTTATCGTTTACTATATAAGCATTGTGAGCGGGGCGAAATAGTATTTACATAAATGAAATAGTAAATCTATTTCATTCTCTCCATAGACGATAGTTAAATAAAATATTCATCGCCGGAGACACGATGTGCCTGCCGGCGATCAGTTTTTAATAAATAACCTTCGTGTCCGGGCTATCGATGCTGATCTTGCCCGACAGGTAGCTGATGGTGACGTTCCGTATGCCGCTGGCTATGAACATACCATCAGTAGCCGTGACCCGGATCGTGTACTTGCCCTTGTCGATGGCTGCCTGCGACAGGTCCCAGACCGTGTCGAACGATGAGCTATGGTCGCCGACGAAGCCGCTGGCGATCGGCCGGTATTCATCCGTGCCCCAGGGGGCAAACTCGACCAGCTGCGTGTAGGTGCCGGTATTGTTGTAGGACACGTTCCACGTGATGAGCTGGAAGGGCTGCTCGAGATTATAATCTTCCGTCGGGACCTTGATACTCACATTCAGCACATCCGCCGACGACATGCCACCGCTATCGCCGATTATCACGAGGCCGCTGAGCATGTCCACAGATATAGATATCTTCAGGGTTTTCGAAAGGCGTGAATACTCCCCTGCTGCCCGGACCTATCGGATGGGTGGAACCGTTCGCGTTGGCTCTTATCTGATACCTCAGGCTCCAGTTATCGCCTATCTTGATCGGGTCCATGGCCCATGACAGCATGCTCTCGCCATCATCGACAGTAATCGTGGGCTCCACCTGCCTCATCGTGGATGACGTGTTATTCTTAATGGTGTAAGCGGACCCCGGCACATATGAGGTACTGTCGACCAGTGCACCGTCGATCTCGATGCGCTCGGGTATGAGGTTAAGCGTGCTGCCTTCGCGGGTGATGTTCTGATTGATGATCTTACCGATAGTCGAGTATGCCTCCAGCAGCTGGACATTGTCCCTCACGAAGAAGTACTGGCCGCCGGTCATGCTGGCCAGATCCTTCAGGTAGGCTTCGTTGACCTGGGTGGGCGTGTCACCGATGCCGATGGTGAACACCGTGATGTGATCGTCGGCGGTATTCTGCGCCTCGATGAGGTCCTGGGCGGGGTCGGTATTCGACCAGCCGTCCGTCAGGAAGATCTCGTACTTGCTCGCGCCCACGGTGCTCGGGTTAGTATCGAACTCCATACGGGCGTTAAGGAGGCCGGCGGCGAAGCTGGTGCCACCTGCGGAATTGGTCTCGTTGATCGCGTCCTTCAGGCTTTGTTTGTCCGTCGTGCCCACCTTATTGAGCGTTACCAGCCCCATGTCCGTCGTGGCCGTACTGTTAAACGTGACCAGGCCTGCGCGATCATTCTCGTTGGTGAGGTTGTTGTCGATGAAGGTCCTCGCGCTGCGCTTTGCAGTCGCGTCCGCGTCGCACATCTGGCCCATCTTCATGTCGTCCCACACGTACAGATTATACGAGGCCGCAGCTCCGCTGACGTAGTACCGGCCAGTCTGGATCGAATAGACGCCCGGCGGCGCATAGGTGTCTTTCGTCAGGCTAGGCGTGGTGCTCCCGTACGTCGGCAGGGTTCCCTTGCCAGTGCCGCTCGTCAGGATGCCGTACACGCTCGTGGTGCTGGAAGTCATGGGAGCCCAGCCGATTGAAGACGACAGCCCGGTGATTACTTTACCGTCCGGGTTCCAGAAGTTTTTCACGTAGTACCAGTCGCCATACAAGGCGGAGGCACGCGGGATCGAGCTGTTATACACGGTTATCCATTTCGTGTACCCTGTACCGAATGCCGCCCCGTCCTTGTACATCTTGTACGTGACGCTGAAGGACTTGTTCGCACCGATATTCTTCGGCCCGGTGATCGGGAAGCTAAAGGTCACGGTCCCGTCCTTGTTTACATCGCTTGCCACATAGTCTTTTACGTAGAAGGTGGTAGTGCCCATGCCGAAAGTGGCGGTAGAGCCAGTTACTGTCAGGGCATACTGGCTGGTCGATACCGGCCACGGGAACGAGACATCGCCTGTGTTCTTCATGGTTACCGTAACCGTCTTAGTCTCCCCGGAGTCGATGATGGACGGGAAGGTATCCGTGCCGGTCGCCGCAGGCGTAGGTACCGGGGTCGGCGCCACAGTCGGCGTCGGTGTCGGGATGCCATCGGGCTTTACCTTGATATTCTTTGAGATTGTATCGCCAAACCAGACGATACCTTCCCAGATCATGCGGTACTGGAGATTGTAGTTTATATCCGTGGTTCCGTGGACGATCGGCGCAGTAATAGTAAATGTGAAGGTATATGTATCGTCTTTGTTCACGACGAAAGACGCCGGCAGTTTAGACCGGATCGATGACCCGCATGTCCCGTTCATGCCGAAATTAGTATATGCGGTGGAATTGTATGCCCCGAGCCTTACGCCTTCGGTCTTCGTTTCCCCCGTGATTGGCAACACGGATGATTCCATCCACGGAAGGCTGCCCGGATTCTTCATGGTGATCTGGACAGTGCGCGTCTCATTCGAGTCCATCGAACCAGGGAAATCAGCACTAATAATTTTAGCATCTCTAGTTGGATACGAGGGAGTAGACTGCCATACCTTCAAAATCATGCGTGTGAATTTATCGTGGTTGTAAGTGATATTGGTCCATCCGCTGGTGCTTAGCCCGGAGTTGGTGATCACCGTAGGCGCGAACCAGCCGCCGGCATCCGTGCCGTAGTTCGTGTAGCCCAGGGCATCGCCCATGCTGCCCGAGCGGTCCATGACGAAGATGACATCCGCAGGCTTGCGGCCCAGCTGCCAGCCGACACCACTCACGTTGACCGTGACATTGACCACGCCGTTGACAGCGACCCGGCTCTTGTCCAGACTGGTAGTGATGTTCAGGAACTTATCCTCGGTGTTTTTGATCTTTACACTGGCGAGGGGCAGACTGCCGGACGAGGCAGTCACATTGACCTCTCCTTCGCCGATGGCAGTACTTGCCAGGACGAACTGTCCCGAGAGCATACCGTTGATGTCCGTCTTGCCCGTGGCCGGCGTCACAGTGCCATTGATATTACCGTCGTTGTCCGGCTCCACTGTAAAGTCCACCGTCTGGTCCGCGATCGGGTGTCCCCAGTCGTCGGTCACGTAGGCGACCAGTTTGGTGGCATGGATATCGTTAGCGATGTTCGTGTTGACGACATCGCCGCTCGCCACGGTCATCGGGTAAGCGGCCACGTTAATCAGTGTCGCCTCACCAGCTGTGTAGTACAGGATGACGTCCTGGTGGAGGTTGTTGATCGTCGATATGTTGACCTTGATCTTGCCCGGGTTTAGATGGGGCTGCGTGGCTGCGCTGGCCGAACCAAGGTCGCTGGTGGCCGCGTTGTAGACGTTGGTGATCTCGCTGGTGAATTCGCCGTTCGTATCGAGGTTCGAGTACGTATAGAAGTCCACCGGTACGTTGAAGACACTGTTGCCATGGATGTCCCTCACGTGGGCGATGATGGTGTAGCCGTGCAGGCCGTCGGCATTAACCGACCGGTAGCTGATGCCGTCCGTGGCCGGGTCCACCGGGGTAACAATGATGTCCATGTAGGCTGCATTGGTGCTGTACCCGGAGACCATGCAGGCATCCATCAGCCCGAGGACGGGCACCTGTACCAGGAACACGTTTACGGTATTGGTGTTCTGAAGGCCTGCCGTGAACCTGTCGAACAGCCTGACGGTGCCTTTGTCAGCGCCTCCGTGGGTAGTTGTATAAACCCCGGAATTGACCATATCTACTGTGCCATTCGGCCATATGCACTTGATCGAGACAGGCACGTCGCCCATGGGGTCGTCTCCGTCATTGAGCTTTACATTAATATCGATAATATCGCCGATCTTCGTTTTATTGATCGGATCAAAATGATTCGTTCTGTTGTAGGCTGTAATTTCCAGGTTACCGTTTATGAAACGCAACCTATAGTGTGTTGATCCGGCGATTCCACTGATCGTGGCAGTGATGGTCTCGCTGGACGAGGTCAGTTCAGGTCCTACAGTAACGATCGCCCTGCTGTAGGCGTCAAGGACATAGTTCAGGTCGCCCCGCTCCGACGAAGTGACGCGAATGCCATTGGCATTGACGATGTTGCCATCAGAATCCCGGGCGGTCAGCAGGAACTTCTGTTGGGAATAGCCGTTGGCCATGACGACGATCGTGCCATCTGGCAGCACCAGGGGGTTGCCTTTGTACTCGAACGTGTAGGTCACTGCCGGACCATAGACTGTGAATGAGTCGGACTTGCTGTCCTGTCCCGCGGCATCGACAGTCCAGGTCACAGTATACGGGGTACCAGGGGTATCAGGGGTCACGAAGTTATTGAGCACTACAGTGCTGCCCTGGACGATGGCCGAATCGGTATAGCTGCCGCCAGGGTAGCTATAGGTAATGTTGACCTGTTTCCCCAAGTTTGCTGACAGGCCTGTAGTATCGAACGTCACTGTTGCCGCTACATGCTGGCCAACCGCAACGTTTGCTGGCCTGATGACGACCTTGTTGATGGTGAGCGTACTGCTTGATGCCGTCGCAGCGTCCATACTAAATAGACCGGTGACGATAACACCCAAAACTATTATAATAGAAATGGTAGACAGGCGTAGCCAGACATTTCTCATAGATTAAATATACCCCCAATAGTGTTTCCTGAACTATTGCTTACGAATTTGATTTATTTGACTAAAGGGTATTTAATACTTATGTTTTAGGGGCTATTACATCAACCACATGATAAACAGGCGAATATATTTTCATATCATGAAATAAAAGTAGCGTTGACAGTATTAAGATAATTATTTATTTCCTGTCCAATATCTCGTGAATATAAAAATGTTAATATTATTACTTTCCATACGCTTACAGCTTAGTAATTATATAGCATAGCTATTTATAGGACCGCCCGCAGGGCAGCGCCGGCGATCAGTACGATGCCGCACCCCATCGCTACTATTGGATTTCGCAAAATTTCCAGGTTTCCGGCATACAAAAGAATGCCTATTCCGATCAGGATCGCTCCGGCAATAAGACCTGTTGCATCCACGGCTCGTACGGGCCCTGGCCGGTGGCTTACTTGCTGGCATGCCTGATCAGGCATCCGCCCGGACTCCTGGTTCAAGCCAGAAAACTCCGCGGCAGGGATATAATCCATATCATTGCAGGCACCGGCCTCGTTGTCCTGACGGACGGCAGTGCCTGACAGCCGTACCTCGATAGCAGAGATACGCCCCTGAAGGCCTTTCGTCCTTTGCTCCAGGCACATGACTCTCCCGGATAAGTCCGCATCAGTTATCTCCTTGTATTGTGACATATTCTCCCTAACATGAAATTAAGTCGCAAACTATAAGTAATTTACCGTTTAATGTAAAAAAGTATGCTGGAGAATACTGACGGCGCAGATTTCCTGCCCATGAGGCTGGTAACCGTGCTGGTCGCCGCTTCCATCGCCATAGCCCTTGCCGCAACGTACGTGCTGGCGCTGATTGACGAGTCTTCGACTTCAGGGGCAAGGGCCTGTGCGGCACGGATTGCGGAAACGGCCGCAGCTGAGTATGCGGATGGCTGTATCGACGGGGAAGGCCTCATACTTACAGGGCTTACGGTTCCGGGTAACGTACGAATGATCACGTTCGGGGAGGCACCAGCAAACGGCCCGGTAGCTCCCCGCGCCGGCATGTATACTATCCAGTTTAAGGATGGCGGCAATGAGACCTTTTTCACGGAAGCACCTCTGGGTGATGGCAGCCCCGGCCTCGCATACGGCGGACCGCTGGCCCTGTACCCGGGCAGATACACGGTGAGCATCAGAATCGGTTCCGTGAATGGCAGCATTATGGCACTCGTTCTCCCGGAGGCTGCATAATGGACGGCAATGCGTCCATGGAAAGCCTGCTGTCAGGCGCGGGCGTGGCCATTGCCGCCGCCATGCTGATGATCGTGGCCTTTGCACTGTTCAGATCGACCGGCCATGCGAATGAAGCGATCGCACTGCAATCTATCGCTTCAGAAGTCTGCGGGGACATAGGCACCGCAGCGGTCTCTTCGGTGACAGTCAGCCACAATCGGATATACCCGTCGGAAGGAATTAAGATAAAGATCACTTCCGACTATGTCATTGCCAGCGACGAAACCGGCGGAGAGTTCGCCAGGCCCCTGACAGTCAGAGTGTATCCCGGTTCCTATAGCTCCGGAGGGCAAATCTTCTGGGACGATACCGCCGGGATGCACGAGTACATCAACAGGACGTTCGGGAGTCCCGGGACAGAAGCATCGCCACTGAACCAGACGGCAGGCTTCGAAGTATCAGTCCTGATAGAAAACGCATGCCGTGACATGGCCTCCCATCCGCTCGTTATAAGCCGGCCAGAGCCACTGACGATAGAAAAACAGTTCCTTTACACATATAATAATACCAGCCACGTTACGGAGAGTGAGCCTTACGTCTTCGTTTTTCAGCGATGAGCGCGGAGTGACCGAACCTTATACGGACCTGCCGGCGCTGGGGCTGGTGGCGATCGGAATGCTGCTCTTCGCTTATATCATTTTTTCCGCCTATTCTTCATATGAGGCAAAAGCATACTATGCCGATCGGAAGGATGATCTGCGCACGCTGGCTAACGCCATAGCAGCAGACCCTTCGGTTGCCTGTGAAGACATGTCCTGCGTGCTGGAGGCACAAAAGCTGGACAACGTCTCCGGCAGGACCGATGTTTTCCGGGGCTATGGCATCCCCGGCGAAAAAGTCAAGGCCAGGATCGACGGGGATATATTCGCCTGGTCAGCGGGCATACAGGACAGCCGGGCCAGATCGGCGAGCTACAGGCTGCCGATCACAGTCAGGCTGAACGACGCCCGCAGTATCCCCGGAACGCTGACGGTTACAACATCGGAGGCGGGACGTTGAGTGAAGACGGGTATTCGACCATTATGGACGCCGTCATCTTCCTGGCGCTTGTAGCCGTCAGCGCCGCCATCATGAGTCCGGTGATCACCGGGCATGCGACAGAGCAGTCGATGGCTGACAGAAGCCTGCGGGAACTGTCAGCGAGTACAATGATCTCGCTGGAATCGGAGAAAGTGGATTTCTTCGAGTACCGGGTGCTCGGCGACGTGGCGGATACGATAGCAAACGCCGGTGGCATAAACGCCACGAACGACATCCTGTACATGGATGTTACGAAAGCGGTCCTGGGCAGGGGGAACAGGCACCGGACGGCCATGGACATTGCCGCCGGGGACGCAGCCTGCCAGTTCCTGTCAGGTACAGGCGCCTTACGTCTGAACCTGATCACCACTGAATATGACAGGGCGGCAACAGAGCTGATAGATCAGTCCATCCGGGCGAAGCTGGACAGCCGGTATGGGTACGAATTCACGCTTAGATGGACGCCTCTTGTGGGTGTCGCGTTCGGGGGAGAGGTAAAAGCTGGCAGACCACATCCGGCCGGCGCCGCGTCGTCAGGCACTACGGTCACCATGCCATATACCACGAATATTACCGTGATATCCCTGGGGATCGCGAATGCTCGTGATCTTGACATGCTAAATCAGAGCCTGCAGGAGTATAATATAGATGCGGACAGCGTTCGCCTCCGGAAAAATGTCGGACAGATATGCGAGCGATGCCTTAGAAATACTACCGGCCTGATAGTCGACGAAATCTGGGCAAACACGCTCGGGTCTTTTATCGAGGACAGTCACCTGAGCCCTGTAAGGATACTCAAGCAGTTCTCTCGCAATGAAACGTTTAACAACCGTGCCCTTGTCTTTATCAATAATACCGGGAAAGGCCTCATAGCCGACCTGGCTATCGCCAATAACCGGGATGCGCTGGATCAACTGTCCGATGATATGGCAGGCGGGTTAGCCGATGGCACCACGGACGTCGATGGGGCACGCAACACCCTGCTATCATGGTTGAAATCGAGATATATGCCTTCGAGTGCCGTGGCCACAATAAGCGTCTGGGTGGAGCCTTATGCTTGAAAATGAGGAGGCCCGGGTGCCTTTTGCCGTTATCGGCGTGCTGCTGGTCATCGTCTCGTCCATCATCACGGTATATCTTATGAGTGTGGAATCGATCGGGATATCCCGGGGCATCGGGGACGACCGGGACAGGGACATTAACAAGGCCTTAACGCTTGCGATTTCGGACATATCATCCGCCCTGAACTATGCCGGCCTCTCCGCCGAAGCAGAGGTCGGAAAAGCCCCGGCGGTCAACATAAGCGGATCGGCTGGAGAGAGCCCGGGGGATATAGAAAAAGACAGGCTGAAAAGCCTGACTTACAGGCAGCTTTCAAAGTACCTGGAAGCAAACTACAACGGCACGTTTGTATACGGGGACTATTCTGTCCACGCATCCATGATCGGCGACTACAGGTCGGTTTCCATAATACCTGACAACATGACCCTGTACCGCAACTTCGATCACCCGGTCATCGGCTGCGAAAAGGAATATTGCGCCTACTACTCGATGGAAGTACCTGTTCGTATCACCGCCAGTAAGGCCGGCAGTAATGAAACCATTAGCGAAGACACGATTATCCGCAGCCTGATCGCTTCACGTTACCCTCTGCTGGAAGCGATGACCGGCGAGTATGAGCGCAGGCTGAACGGGACACCGATGTTCCTGGACCTCACCGCTGCCTCGTTTGCGTACACATGGGCCAGGGGATATACGCAGTATGCCATGGGCACACCGCTGAACATCGTGGACAACTCGCATCTCGAGCTGATCGCCAACGGGGCTGTGCTGATGGAGCAGGGATTCGAGTACAACTCGGTCGATCCTCTTGCCCTGGCCGAGCTTGCGTACAGGTGCTATGGCAATGCGGCCCGGCCGTCAGAGGTCAACAACTATGACTTAGTCAACAATAGCAAAGACGATTTGCCGCAGAATGATACGCAGCCGCCTGAGAAATACTCGTTTGATATCGGCGAGATCGTGGACCATGCCTACGATAATGTGAGCTTCGGCGGGTACTCGCAGTGTACCTTCGAGGGCGCCTATACGGCGAGGATGTACGTCGATATCCGGAGAGACCGGGATTACTATTCACGGGTCAACATGACCGGCACGGCAGAAGAAAGCGCCGTGACAGAACCCCAGCCGCCGGCAGCCGGGGAATGGAGGCTGCTCACCAGGACATTCCGGGTCTGCAGGGACAACAGCGACGGCAAAGGCTACGCAGACAGGGTGACTGTCACATATGTGATACCTGAGTATTCGGCGCTCCGGTACTTCGGGGCAGGGAAGTATAAGACGTCGTCCGCGGACCTGGCCGATCCAGTACTCGCAGGCAGTAGCAACGACGTGGCCGGCCCTTATTCCGTATACAGCTATGAAAAGGACCTTAGCTTCGGCCGCAAGGTGTTCTCGGATGACAACTTCCTTAATGTGATCAAATGTTATGAGGATTCGTTCGATGTGCCCGACGGGACTGGCTACTTTGAACGGGCGCTCGCCGATATCATCGCCGACCGGGACGGATGGCAGGCCAGGGTGCCTGCGGCCTTTGTCAATCAGAACCGGGAGTTTGTCTGTGGCCCGGGCAACCGGTACCCCATCTGGGCAGAGATAGAGGCGGACTATGAACTAAGCGACCTCCGTAAAACGATTAAAAAGGAGATAATCGTCGATATCGATCCCATGAGCTACGGAGGGTCTCCGGCAGCCATAGCACAGGCAGCTTACCGGGAGCTCGAACGTATGTACTGCGACCGATATGACAGGTACCTGGACCGCCAGAGCTACTTCGACGAGCGCGAGAGCTATGGTCGCCCGATGTACAGGTCCTGTGGCACTAAAGCTATCTTCAGGATCAGGGAGGCGTTTCTCGAAGACATAAGGAGGCAGCTGGCAGACGCGGCCGGGAATTGTAGCGACCGGATCAACGAGACGATAGACCGGCGAATGAAAGGGACCGGCCAGAATGCATCCGATCTGACCGGCAACGCAGCCGGCGCAAAGAGCTATCTTGGCAATCAGTTCTACATCCCGTTCGGCCTGGCCATGACCCTGAACAGCAGTGCCGAGTTTGCCCGCGGGTATCCCTGGACTGAGGATGTGACCCTTGCAGTGGACCAGAGTCCTTCGTTCCTTGATACCGGCCTGCATACCGACGAAGAGACAGGGTATACTGTCAGGACACTGCGACTGAGGAACATATGCCTCTTCTCCCCCGCAGCCGATTTTCCATGGGCCGACGAGATAGCCGATCAGCTGTCGCAACCGCTCATTGAGGGCATCGACGCCATGGCTAAAAGCGCTGATCGTGTGGCGAACCAGACAGTCGTCGCCGAAAGCGACCGGCTGGTCGAGGAGTTATCCTCGGGAATGAAGGGAGAACTGAAACGGGAAATTGTCGCGGTGCTCGGGGAAGATACGTCCATCAGTGGTGCGGTGCCACAACCTTCGATCGACAGGGCAGTAGAACATGCCTGGGAGCGGCGAGGCAACGACTCGAAGGCCATTGTCAGTGACCTGAGCAACGGGACGCTTATCAGAGAAATCGCAGATGAGATAGCCGGCGACAGCGCAACGGCGGTCATGGAAAATGCCAGGGAGTACGCCGAAGGGTACGTGGACGAATACACGGAGTACTTTGCCCGAAGGATCGAAGAAAAGATCGCCGACGCAGAGCACAAGGCTATTGCTCAGGTCACAGGCCGGCTAAAAGAGAAGATACAGGTGACTATCAGGGACTTTGCCAGGGAGGCCGGGCAGGAGATCGCCAGAAAAGGCGCCGATGTCGTGCTTGAAAAAGCCATGGGCAAGGTCCCTTCAGGCCTGCCGCTGCTGCCGCCGTACGGGTGGTGGGCGACGCTGAACGTCTGGTACATCGAAGTACATGGTGAAATTCCGGTCTTTACAGTCTATGATGCGGATGTCGAACCCATTCCGGACCCGATTTTCGGGAGCGCCGCAATATCGTATAACAGGAGGCACCAGACGGTCTATGACGAGAATGGTCATTACCTCGGCAATAACGAGCCACTCAAGTTTACGGCTAAGACCTCCGCGTTTATCCTGGTGCCGCCAGGGATGCAGGGCGTCGGCGATAAGGCAGGCGGATGGGATGAAAAAAGCCAGGGATTCGACGAGCAACAGGAGGTACAGCCATGAAACCATTTTATATCATTCTGGTCCTGATCGTGCTTCTCGTAATTTTTTCAGGGGAAGCCAGCGGGAGGAGCATAAAAGCGTACTATAACGGGCAGGAAGCAACTGTCACAGGCGTCGTACTGCACCCCGGAGAGCCGTTCACCGTGGACCTGTATATGACGCCGGACAGCGAATCGATCGCTTACGCGGAGATCGACGAGCCGGGCGTCACACGTGCCTACGATCTGGTCGAGGGCGATGCGATCGTGCCGACAGACGCTAAACGCTGCAATGCGAGCAGCCCGGCACACTACCGGTGGGTCATGGCGGCCAACGACTACTGGCTCGAAGGAACGGCCCCGCTGAACATTTATTATCAGCTAAATATCGTCGGAAGCAACAATCCCACCGCTTCGGGTCTGTTTACCGTCGTCGAAGCATATATCGCCCCTGGCAAAGCGACTCCTGGACTGTCGAATACATCGACGGCCGGGGCACCTGAGAATGTGCCCTCGCCGGGCTTCTTTGCGTCGGTTATCAGCGTGATCATTGGGGCTGCCGCGATTGGACAAATGAGAAAACATCGGCCTTAAGCGGCCTATATGAAGAACAGCGTCATCAGGATGAAGAACAACGCCAGAGGCATGAACATCAGCATCCAGAAGAGCTTGCTCCATTCGTATATGATCTTGCCGTCCATCGGGCTGAAAGGCATCAGGTTGTAGACCACAGTCATCAGGTTCATGGTGAAGCCCGCGACGGCAATCTGGCCTGCCACGCCGCCGATCAATGCGAACGGCAGGAAGAGAATGGCAAATAGCAGGCTCACTGCCGGCCCCGCCAGCGTGACCAGTGCCATGTCCCGAATCTCCAGCTCGCTCTCTTGGTTTAACACGTACCGTGCCGGCTGCGCAAACGCCATGCCAAACAGCCAGGACGTCAGCAGCATGGTGACCGTCCCCAGGCCCCAGAACCGGTACTCCCCGTCGATCTCCAGCTTACGTGCCACCATCCTGTGACCGAGGTCGTGCACGATTACCGCGATGGTGCCCATGACCAGGTACAGTATGACGATTTCTCTGTCGAGCACAAGCCGGTCGGCCAGGAGGAAAATGCCGCTGAACAGGACACAGCAGGCCAGCATAGTCATGATTTCACGTATGCTGAAGCCGAATACCAGCGATTTCCTGGCGCCATGCAGTCTCGCTTGAGATATGTCGCCATAGCTCTCGCTTGCCGCTTCTGCGGTATTGGCGTTACGGTAACCGGACATGAAACCCCGGACCCTGCGCCGGAACCTGCCATAGGTGCCGGTAGCGCATATCATTGCCCCGATCACGCCGAGGCCGGTGCCCAGGGCGATCGCGGCGGACGGCGCCAGCGTCTCGGGCAGGATGCCGTTGAGCGGGAGGTCTTTCTTATGGTAGGCGTAACCGGATACGTCACCGATCACGACGATCTTGTGGCCATCCGGCAGCGGGACTACTTCGATGACCAGGCCGGGCATCTTGAGATCAGTCCCGGTACAGGTGAGAAGCCCCTGCTCCTGGAGTTGTTTCGTCATCGCGTTATGCTCGGGGCCGCCTATCAGGATGAGGTCATAATAGCTCAATGGCCTGTCATAATAGCTGGTGATCCCGTCCCCGGTGATGAGACTGCTATCCAGCACGCGCATGCTGGTATAGGCGCTGACGCTGTTATACTCGATCATGTCAGCACCCGAGCCCATGATGATCAGCGGGTTCTGCAGCATGATCTGTGGCGTCGTATTGATCAGGATCATCCTTTCTGCGCTCGTGATGCCAAAACAGTTGATCATCTGGCCGACATCCAGCGGATAGGAGTACTGGATATCTGTCCTGGCATACTGCGCGCAGGCCGTCGCCGGCCCAAGGGTGATCAAAAGCAGGATGATTGAAAGGAATAACGAACGCGCCCTCATAGCAGCATAACCCACATTTTTATTGCTTCTATGTAAATAAGCGGTTATATAGTTTTCTTTTCAAATTTGAGGCTAATTTCAACCTTATAATTCCAAAATAATAACGTAGAGGTCCCGGAGGTTTGCGAGAGATCACAGAGCTTCACCTTTTTGAGGTCTCAGAGGTTTCTAGAGGTCACCGAGTTTCACCACAGAGGTCACAGAGGCCACAGAGGACTGCACAGAGGATATTTTAGAAAAAGGCTTTGGTGAGCCCCGTTATCAAAACAAACCTCTGTGAATACCTCTGTGGCCTCTGTGACCTCTGTGCTGAGCTCTGTGACCTCTCGCAAACCTCCGAGACCTCTCGCAAACCTCCGGGACCTTCCCCATTTTTAGGAAAGTATATAATTTTATAATTGCTCAAATGTATGAAATTAACGATTGTGCAAGCTCATTATCGTGGGTCGGCTGACCGGGCAACGCAGGTTGCGATACCGGCTAAAAGCCGCTCGACCGCATGATAAAGGTTTAGTGCGATCAGTGTCATATTACCATTACCTGACCGGAGACATCTCATGGAACAACTGAAGGTTTTCGAAGGCGGAAGGTCCAAGTTCTCCCACCTGACCTCGGCCCACCCCTGCTTTAACGAGAAGGCGCACTTCTCCACCGCGAGGATACACATCCCCGTCGCCCCCAAGTGCAAC
Organism: uncultured Methanocellaceae archaeon; assembly: GCA_963769045.1. Classification (GTDB taxonomy): domain Archaea; phylum Halobacteriota; class Methanocellia; order Methanocellales; family Methanocellaceae; genus Methanocella_A. The sequence continues at coordinate 74,229 of CAVYKK010000020.1, read as the reverse complement.
ATCCAGTGCAACTTCTGCACAAGGAAGATCGACAAGTGTGAGCACCGCCCCGGCGTATCGTCCGGCGTGATGACCCCGCAACAGGCGGCAGATCGGGTCGACCAGGTCGTGAAAGAGCTGGAGAACCTGAAGGTCGTCGGCGTGGCCGGCCCCGGCGAGGCGCTGGCCAACGAGGAGACATTCGAGGCGCTGAAGCTCGTCCACGAGCGACACCCGGACCTCATCAAGTGCGTCGCTTCCAACGGCCTGTACCTGGCGGAGCGCGTGCCGGACCTGCTCAAGGTCGGCGTCTCCAGCGTGACGGTCACCATCAACGCTTTCGACCCCAAAGTGGGCGCACAGATCTACCAGTGGGTAAGATATCACAATCAAACATACCGCGGCGAAGAGGCCGCTAAGCTGCTCGTCGAGAAGCAGTTCGCCGGTGTCGAGGCGGCGGCGAAGGCCGGCCTGATCGTCAAGGTCAACACCGTCCTGGTGCCGGAGATCAACGCAGACCAGATCGAGCCCATCGCGAAGATGTCCGCCGAGAAAGGCGCGGTGCTCATGAACATCATCCCCATGATACCGCTGTACAAATTCGCGAACATGAAGGCGCCGGAGTGCAAGGACCTCGAACAGGCGCGCAGCGTCGCCGAAAAGTACCTGCCCCAGTTCCGGCTATGCAAGCAGTGCCGGGCCGACGCTTGCGGCGTGCCGGGCAAGGAAGAGTCCATGTCGCCGGCCCAGCGGGCGCTCGGTGGGACTCATTACCACGCATAATACAGTAATCCCGGCTAAAACTGCCGGGATATGTCTCTTTTTAATAATACTTGGCGCTCTTGGCTACCTGGCGCCCTTGGCGAGCGTGACAGGAGTCCCATGCCTACGCAACAATAGCGACACATGCTCTGCCAGGGCTTTGCGCCCCCTGTCAGGCTCGCCAAGGGCGCCAAGGGCCAAGGGCGCCAAGAATAACTAAAGATTTTTATTTACCATTGCACTCGTACTCGATCTGGTCGCTCATGTGCTTCGCGCCCCAGTCACAGAGCATGTCTATACAGGGCATGAGCGATTTACCGGAGTCCGTCAGCGAGTATTCCACCTTCGGCGGCACCTGTGCGTAGACTTTCCTTGAGATAAGCCCGTCCTTCTCCAGCTCCCGGAGCTGCCTGGTCAGCATCTTCTGGGTGATTCCGTGCAGCTCGCCCTCGATCTGGCTGAATCGCAACGTGCCGTCCTTGAGCGCCCACAGGATAAGAGGCTTCCACTTGCCGCCTATAATGTCAATGGCGGCCTCGACGGGGCAATGGTATTTCCGTTTTAGCGTCATAGCAATCAATATAACACGTTCAGCGTCAACGTGCCCTCTGCCGACATGGTCGAAAAGACCGATTACTGTGGGCTCGTCTCTGGCGAGGAGACCGACAAGTCGAAACAGTTCGACGTGTTCTATGGCGGTCTGAAGACGGCCCCTATGATCAAAGAGTGCCCGCTTAGTATCGAGTGCCGCCTGGTGAAGGCGCTGGAGTTGCCGACGAATGACATTTTCATCGGCGAGATCGTCGCTTCATATGCAGATGAGCGCTGCCTGACAGACGGAAAGCCGGACTTCAAAAAGGTCGGCCCGCTGCTGCTCACGATGCCGGACAACGGCTACTGGACCATCGGCGACCGGGTCGGGAAAGCGTGGAATGACGGTAAAAAGCTGATGAAGACAGGAATGAAATAAAGACAGGGAGGAACAATTATGCCAATAATTACCATGGAAACAGGGCCACTGAGCACAGAACAGAAAGAGAAGATCATCCAGGGATTCACGAAGACCGCATGCGAGGTCACCGGCCTTCCGGCGCAGGCCATGATCGTCCTGATCCATGAGCTGAATCCGGACTGTATCGGGCTTTACGGCGAACAGCTTTCTAAGAAAAAGCATTAGACAATATTCGAAAAAGCAGTGATTTCATGCTATACAGGCGAATGAAAAATTCCGACCGAGACCTCTCTATCCTTGGCTATGGGTGCATGAGGCTGCCGCTGCTCAAGAGTGGGCGAGTATCGTTAAAGCTGTCAAAACAGGCAATCCGCTACGCGATCGACCATGGTGTTAATTACGTGGACACGGCCTACCCGTACCACAACGGGGAAAGCGAGACCATCGTCGGTAAAGTGCTTCAGGACGGTTACCGGGAAAAGGTCAGCATGGCCACGAAGCTGCCGACCTGGCTGATCGAGAAACGGAAGGACATGGACAAATACCTGGACGAGCAGCTGAAAAGGCTGCAGACCGACCACATCGATTATTATCTGATTCACGCACTGTCACAGGACCGGCTGGGCCATATGGAAAAACTGGGCATGGCCGACTTCCTGGACGATGCGCTCGCTGATGGCCGCATTACTAATGCGGGCTTTTCGTTCCACGATAAGCTGGACGTTTTCAGACAATGCGTGGACGCCTACGGCTGGACGTTCTGCCAGATACAGTACAACTACATGGACGAGGAAAACCAGGCCGGCACCGAAGGCTTGAAGTACGCAGCATCGAAAGGCCTCGGCGTCGTAGTCATGGAGCCGCTCCGCGGGGGGCTGCTGACCAGGCACGTGCCCGCGATCGATAAGATATGGAAGGAAGCGGGCAGCGACCGCAGCCCGGCCGGCTGGGGCCTGCGATGGGTCTGGAATCACCCCGAGGTCACCGTCGTATTGAGCGGCATGAGTTCGCTTGACCAGGTAAAAGATAATCTCAAATACGCTGATGAGGGACGGCCCGGCTTATTGACGAAGAAGGAGATGACGCTCGTCGACCGGGTGAAGGCTGCCTATCGGGAACGGATGAAGGTGGGCTGCACCGGCTGCGGGTACTGCATGCCATGCAACAACGGGGTCAACATCCCTGGCTGCTTCGAGCAGTACAACAATGCCATCATGTTCGGCGATCCAGAACAGCCGAAGATGGTCTACAACGTGTTTATGTCCGACGGCTGTGCCTCTAAGTGCGCAGAATGCGGGGAGTGTGAAGAGAAGTGCCCGCAGCAGATACCGATCAGGAAGAAGCTGAAGGAAGTTAAAGAACTGTTCGGTAAATAATTCATAAGGATAAAATAAGCAGAAGGCAGCAGAGACCGCAGAGACCGCAAAGAAGCGCAGAGAGCGCAGTTTTCTTTTTAGGTATCTGGCTTAGCGATCTTTTATAGAAACCGCGTACTCTGCGCCCCTCTGCGTTCTCTGAGGCCTTTAACTGTGCAACTGTTCCTTCACGCGTTGCCAATATTGGGCTTACGTCGCTAGTTTGCCCGGCCGCTCACGCGCGCATGCGTGACTGACAGGGGAGAGAGGTCATCATTTACAGGGAGTAGTCCTCGCCAGTTCGTCCGGTTCGATGTAACCTTTCAATTGCCAGGGCCCCCGGTAATATTCCCTGCCTCCGGCGAACCGGAGTGAAAAAACCCCCTGCGGGCACTCTTTGAAGCACCGGAAACAGGCGATGCATTTGCTCTTGTCGATTTCCGCGCACTTTCCTTTAACTTCGATGGCGTCGACAGGGCAAACGCCTGCGCAGGCGCTACAGTTCCCGCCTGTGCACAGGCCGCAGCTACTCTCGAACAGGCTACGCTTGATCAGACCTACGATCGCCGTTTTTATAGCATTCACCAGCGGCATGAACGAGGCCCCGAGCCGGTGCGGATACGCGTAATCAGCGTATCCCTCGCCCTTTTTAACAATATCGGCAATCTCTCTGCCGAATCGCAATGCCCGCTCCAGTTCGGATCGCTGTAGCGGGTGTTTGTCGGTCTGCTCCTTCGAGAAAAAGACGCCGTCTAATGTGCCGGGGAACCTCATCTCCAGCGCCCCGATCATGGTGCCGCCGTTCTTACGTATAACGTCGATCATCTGGCGGGTAGACGAGAAGTGGTACTTGCTGGCCGTGGAAAACAGGAATACCCTTTTTCCGGAAAAGTCGAAGCTTCCTGCCCATCGCATGACCGGCTCGGCAAAGCCGCCGTAGATGGGAGCGCCAACGCCAATGACATTATCACGTGACAGATCGATTTTCCGGGCTCCGGCATTCTCGACTCTCACCAGGTCGGATTTGAGATCATGAACGCAGCTCTCGATACCTTTGGCGATGATCTGCGCTACGTAGGCCGTGTTGTTCGATGCTGAGAAATAAACAATGGGTATGATCATCCAGTAGAAACGTTGGAGACGGAAGATAAAAAGAATGGCCGGGCAGAGCCCGGCGTCAATTTTACTTTATCAGGTAGTACGTGCATATCAGGCCGATGAAGATCAGCGAGACCGTGTTCATCACTTTGATGAGCGCGTTGAGCGCGGGGCCTGCAGTGTCCTTGTACGGGTCGCCGACTGTGTCGCCCACTACTGCGGCCTTGTGAGCGTCGCTCTTCTTGCCGCCGTAGTTGCCCAGCTCGATGAACTTCTTCGCGTTGTCCCAGGCTGCGCCGCCCGATGTCATGTGGAGGGCGAGCAGCAGGCCGGTGACGATCACGCCGAGCAGCAGGCCGCTAAGCGCCGCCGGGCCCAGCAGGAACCCGACGATCAGCGGAGCCAGGACGGCCATGACTGCCGGCAGGGCCATCTGCTTGAGCGCGGCCGCGGTGACGATGTCGACACATTTGCCGTACTCGGGCTTGCCCGTGCCTTCCATGATGCCCGGGATCTCCTTGAACTGCCTCCGGACCTCGCTGACGATATCGAACGCCGCCTTGCCCACGGCTCTCATGCACATGGAGCTGAACAGGAAGGGCAGCATGCCGCCGATGAAGAGGCCGATCAGCACGACCGGGTTGTCAATGCTCAGGTTCAGGTCCGTAACGGTTATGTCCGCCTTTAAAGCCGCGAAGAGGGCCAGCGCTGCCAGCGCCGCCGAACCTATGGCATAACCTTTGGTGACTGCCTTGGTGGTGTTGCCTACCGCGTCCAGCGCGTCCGTGGATTTGCGGACCTCGGGGGGCAGGTCGGCCATCTCGGCAATACCGCCCGCGTTGTCCGTGATGGGGCCGAACGAGTCGATGGCCACGATGATGCCCGTGACCGACAGCATCGCGACGGCCGCGATGGCAATGCCGTAGACGCCGGCGAAGTAGTAGGCGATGAAGATGCCGACCACAATGACAAGCACTGGCAGCGCAGTGGCTTCCAGGCCCATGGCAATGCCGGTGATGATGTTGGTGCCGGCGCCGGTCTGCGACGACTTGGCGACTTCCTTTACCGGCCGGTAGTTCGTTGCCGTGTAGTACTCGGTGATGATGACCATGCAGGCCATGACGCCGAGTCCCACGAGGGACGAGAGGTAGAGGTTGATGTTGCCGTCCATCATCAGGTAATCGACGATGTAGAACAGGACTGCAGCGACGACGGTCGACACGATCATGCCCTTGTACAGCGCCCACATGATCTTGTTGTCCTTGCCCAGCCGGACAAAGAAGACTGCGACGATACAAGCGAAGATGGCCGCTGCGCCGAGCACCAGCGGGAAGACGACCAGGTTGCTGATTGCCATGCTGGAGAGATTATATGCGTCTTTGATCCATGTCGACGAGATGCTGCCGAGGAGGATGGCCGCGAGCGCCGTGACGATGTACGTCTCGAACAGGTCTGCGCCCATGCCGGCGCAGTCGCCCACATTGTCGCCCACGTTGTCGGCTATGACCGCAGGGTTCCTGGGGTCGTCTTCTGGAATGCCCGCTTCGACCTTTCCTACCAGGTCAGCGCCTACGTCGGCAGCCTTGGTGAATATGCCGCCGCCCACACGGGCGAACAGGCTGATCAGGCTGGCGCCGAAGCCCAGGCCGATCAGCGGACGCAATGCAGCCATGTCGATAGGCTGTCCCGGCTGGATGTAGAAGTTTACCGTAATGAGGTACATCAGGCTGATGCCGAGCAGGCCCAGGCCGACAACGGCGAAGCCGGTGACAGCGCCACCCTTAAAGGCGACCGAGAGGGCTTTGGACAGGCCGGTCTTGGCCGCCTCAGCCGTCCGGACGTTGGCACGGACCGAGATGTTCATGCCGATATACCCGGCAGCGGCCGACAGCACGGCACCGACGATGAAGCCGCCCATCACCCACAGCCATGCCGTCAGGTCGTTGGTCAGGACGCCCGCGACGATCATGGCGAGGGCTATGATAATTGCTATAATGAAAATCGTCTTGTATTGACGGTTCAGGTACGCCATTGCGCCTTCCTGCACGGCCGAGGATATATTCCTCATGCGCTCCGTCCCGGCATTCTCCTTCATGACGGAGTACGTGAGGTATCCAGCGAATATCAGCGCGAGGATGCCTGCAATTGGCGCCAGTATTGTATAATCCATGTAATAGTTCCTCCTGTGAGCTTGACAGACCACCGGCACCAGCGTTAAGGGGCCGCAGATAAAGCAGCGGAGCCCGGAGAAGCCGCCGGGGCCCGATAGACTGAACAGTGGTGCTTGTTTGGTACTACTAATAATAGTAATCGTTTATAACATTTACCTTTTGCTAATCCAGTAAGCCGCTCGCAGAATCCGGCTCAGCGGACTGGCACCAGCGCACTCCCGGGCTTCAGCGTCACAAGTGTGCCCGGCACCAGGGACAGGCGCCGGCGGAGCTTCCGGGGCACGATGGCATATTTCCCCTGTCCGGAGAGCAGGTCCATCTTAAGCAGAGTCACCTGCTCGGTCATACCGCCCGGGAGGATCATGCTGGCTGTCCCGGCGTCCCTGACGCCCAGCTTTTTCAGCGTGACCCCGTCCACCCAGACGACGTGGCGGTCCTCGAGCGTTTCCAGCGCTACCAGCTTCGAGGGGTGTTTCAGCCGGAGAGTCTCGTCCTGGCCGGCCACCACCTTGAGCTCGACCTCCGGCACCGACGGTAGCGCCGGCACTGCAGCCGGCGTGATAATGACCGGCTCGACAGGGGCAGGCCCGGGCTCCGGCGGGTGCATGACCTCGACCGGGGGCGCCGCCTTTGCCGCAGGCATCTCTACCGAAGGCGTCACTTCAATAAACGGTATGCCGCCTTCGAGGAAGTATATGGCGACCGCGACTCTGCCCGATGCCTGCCGCAACGCACCTGCCGCGCGATCGCCTTCGAGAGTTTCTTTTTCCGATGCGAACGATGCGGTGATAATGCGACCGGCTGCGATGAATGCATAGCCAATCCACGAAGGGCCTTTAGCCCTGAAGATACAGACATCGCGGTCGCGGAGCAGGTTTTCGATCAGCGTGCGCAGCCCGAGCATGGGCCCCGTCTCTGTCTCGACCGTACTGGCTACCTTCCTGCCCGCAAAGAAATCGATCGTTTCCCCCGGCAGCTCGTAGATACCCATGACGCCGTCAGTGACCGCCGCTTTGTTCTCCAGCGGGGCGATCAGCTCGTCGCCCAGCGCCATCCATGTGCCACACTCCTCAAGGGCTGTCACGGGCTTACCGTCACGGTAAAATACCACCCCTTCGAAGTCCGCGAAAGCTAACCTCGCGCAACCGTTGAACTTAGACGACGCGAGCTCCTTCTGCCGCGGATAGTACTCGCGGGACAGCCCCTCGAAGACGACTCTGGTGGATGGTATGAGCATTCGGCACTCCGCTATATGGTCGACAGCACGCCCGCCAGGAAGAACAGGCCCGCAGCGGCTTCCAGCAGATTGACGTACAGGCCGGTGTCCGTATCCGCCATTGCGATACGCAGCACGGTCGCGACGAGCAGGGCCAGGAATCCGAGGCCGAGGAAGATAAATAGTCGCAGCTTGTTGCGCATGTAGAAATAAACTGTGACGATGACCAGCACTACCTGGATGGCCAGCACCAGATAAATAAGCATTTGCGAGATGTCCATACCGACGACCTGAACAAATATATATTGTATTCACTTATCATCCTTTCTCTTCCCCATATATTGCCCGCAACCAGATTTGACTGCCCCGAGAAGTTTATCAAGACCCAGTGTCTTTGTGTTGATGAAATGAAAATCAACTTCCGCTGGAACCCGAAGAATCGCTACAGCATAGCCGTGCTGGGTGCCGTTTTACCGGATTACGGGCTGGTCAGGCGGCCGGAGGACGGCGTAATGCTCTACAGCTTTGCCTCCCCTCAGGCAGCGGAAGTGTACCGTGAAGTCGATGCGGCAAAGTCAGACTCGATCTTTATAGCCGGAGGCCCCCACCCGTCCGGGTGCCCGGAAGAGGCGGCAGGGCATTTCGACTACGTGGTCGTGGGCGAGGGCGAGGAAACGCTTCCGGCACTGCTCGACGCAATCGGGAGCGGCAGGAATGTGACAGACATCAAGGGTATCGCGTTCATGAAGGATGGCCGATATCACTATACCGGTCGAAGAGACGATGCGGACCTCGACCGGTATGCGCCGTTCCGGCCGCCGCTATACGGGCCTATCGAGATATCCCGCGGCTGTCCCTGGAGCTGCGCCTACTGCCAGACACCTGCGCTCTTCGGGCATCACATGCGTCACCGGAGCGTCGAGAAGATCTGCAAATACGACAAGTTCTACGAAGATAAGCGGCTGATCTCCCCCAACGCCTTTGCTTACGGATCGGATGGCGTCAAGCCCGACTGCGAGGCAGTGGAGCGGCTGTTGAAAAACCTGTCGGGCAACATATACTTCGGTACCTTCCCTTCGGAAGTACGGCCCGAGTTCGTGACGCCGGAAATGGTCGGGCTGGTGACCACCTATTGCGCAAATAAAGAGATACACCTGGGCGGGCAGTCCGGCAGCGATCGCATGCTCAAGGCTATCCACCGCGGCCACTCGGCGGCCAGGGTTGTAGACGCGTCCATAACCATCAAAGACGCCGGCCTCACGCCGGTGGTGGACTTCATCTTCGGCATGCCCGGGGAAAGCGAGGAAGACCAGGCGGCGACGCTCGACTGCATCCAGGCCATCATCAAAGAAGGCGGCAAGATACGTGCTCATTATTTCACGCCGCTGCCGGGCACAGAACTGGCCGGTACACAGCCTGAAAAGGTGGCGCCTGCGATAGATAAATTGCTGGGCAAACTGGCGCTGGGCGGACGTCTGACCGGTTCATGGTCAGATGCCGTCACGAAAAAGATGGCTGGCCAATAAATCGCATTTTGCAGACATCCATGTTTTGTTTACATACGCTCAGCTGGCACCAAACACTACGTACACTACGTACACGACGTTTAACAATAAGGCTACGCTGGCCATTTCCGGCAAAACGTCGTGTACGTCGTGTACGTAGTGTTAAGTGCCAGCCAGCATATACAAAAAGTTACAGGTATGATAATATTCAGGCATGTACCTGTCCATACGGCGAATAATAGGGCTGGTAGTACCCGGAGGACCGGTTACCGCTGGCCTGGCCGCTCATGGATAGATCGTAATACATCGAATTGGTGGTGAAGGGGACAATTTCCGGCATGCCCGTGATGCCGGCGAGCTCTGACGCGGCGTCGATGGCGTCGTACAGGTCGCCGATGCCGTCGATCAGCCCGAGCTCCTGCGCATGGACGCCTGTGAATACCCGGCCGTCAGAGAGATTCTTCACCTCGTCCCGGGGCATGTGGCGCGCATCGGCGACCACGTCCACGAAGCGGTTGTACGTCTCGTTAATCAGGTCGTTCACGTAGGACTTTTCCTCGTCGTTGAGCCCGCGCCAGTCCGAGCCGATGTCCTTGTATTCGCCGGACTTGGCCACGTAGATCTCGACGCCCTGCTGGTGGTACTGCTCGCTGCGGTTTTGCAGCGTCCAGATCACGCCGATGCTGCCGGTCCAGGTGTCCGGGGCCGCAAGGATCTTGTTACAGGGGGCGGAAATGTAGTAGGCTGCAGAGGTGGCCATGTCGCCCATGGAGACCACAATAGGCTTGACCTGCTTCGTCTTCAGTATCTGGCCGTAGATGTCCTGCGCCGCCACCGGGCTGCCGCCGGGGGAGTTGATTCGCAGCACGATCGCCTTCACGCTGGCATCATTCTGCGCATCGCGCAGTTCTTTCATGATGGCGTCCGAGCTGGCATAGCCGGGGCCCGGGTTGCTGTCGGTGACCATTTCGCCCTCGACGTATATCACCGCCACCTTTTCGGCCGGCGGCTTCGGGGAAAAGTCCGGTATGAAATTGCCGGAAGCGATGATAAAGAGCGATTCTATGGCCAGGAACGCGCAGAGCACCATGACGATGACGATCAGCGTAACGTTCAGCATGCCCATCCTTTTCGGTCTTTGCTCGTCCATGTGCCCACCATTCCAATGCTACCCGGTCAGCCCGATAGCTGTTAAGAGATAACGGGCGGTGAATAAATAGTTTCCACTAAAACACAAAGGTATCCATCTCGTAGCCATTCGAATCGTTTTATCCGCTCAGCCGGTATCTAACACAACGTACACGACGTACACGACGTACACGACGCTTAATAATAAGGCTACGCTGGCCATTTCCTGAAAAACGTCGTGTACGTCGTGTACGTTGTGTACGTTGTGTCAGGTGCCGACTCAGCGTAAAAAATTTTATGTCTTTTACTGCCTTCGCGACTCTGCAGCTAAGCTATTATGATCTTGCTGCCGCCGTCGTCTTTGCCCTTGTTCTTATGTGCCGGCGGCGCTGGCGCAACAGGGACAGCGGGGGTACGATCGGGCGCGTGGGAGGCGAAGACAAGGTCATAGATCAGCTTGCCGAACTTGCTGCCACGGTCGAATCGGTAATAGCTCACCTTGCCGGCCTTCCTCGTCTCGTGGATGACGCCGTGCTTCAACAGCCCTTCCTTCATCCTGGAAGCCTTGGCCTTTGATACCTTCAGACGGTCGGCCAGGTCCTGTACGGAATAGTCCCTGTCATGGTTGTAGACTAAAAAGACGATCAGGTCCGCAGACGAGCTGCTGCCGAAGATCTCTGACAGGGGGGAAGCTGGAAGGCCACTCATTTCAACACCATCCAGACATATCGCACCCTAAAGTTCATAAATACATCGGATGGCGGCCATGCTAGTGCACGCTTTACGCATAGTGATCTACCGGTAGTAAACGGGCTCTGACCATATTCCGCCTGTGCCGATTGACACGTGGCATGACGCAGTGTCGGCATCTGTGTAGAAGCACTTTGCCTTGATAGCATGGCATCCTGAGGTGAGATGCACAGAGGCACTGTAGACCGTGCTCGACGGGTGCACCCCACGGTTGTCCGCTATCAGAGAGCCATCCACCCAGAGCCATGAGCCGTCAGCGCTCTCCAGCCGGAAGGTGTAGTCGCCCGGCTCGCGGATGTATACGTACCCGGCCCAGACAGCCATGCCGCCGGATGCCGGGGCGTTTCCCGGGAGGCTCGACCGATCAAGCGATATGCCGGGATCGATACGGGTGCTGAGATAGTCGCCGGGAGGTATGCGGCCAGGGTCTGACGACGAAAAGTCCACGGACACGTCTACGGTATAGTAGAACGCGTAGAGCCCTTTCTCCATGCCAGCCTCGCCGATGCTCTCTATCTGGCCGGCGACGGCTTCTCCCTGCTGCCCTGCCATGCCCAGCACGACTGCTGAGATAGCCAACCCGGCCATCACGACGATGCCGGCCGAGAGCAAAGTGTAGAAAGCGTCGGCGATGGCATGGTCGTCCGCGAATGTCAAAACGTTTGCGAACACAACTATGTTCGCCCTCATCTTGCTACCATCACGATGCTGCCAATCTGTTGTTTGGTCTGCGAGCTGACCACCTTGACGGTATATCTCGATCCCTTTACGATCGGGTTGCTGACCGTTAGCGGGATGGCCGAAGACTGCATGCCCGGGCTGAGCTGCTCTGGCGTCATGGCCGTAGTGAACGTGCTTATATCCGTTGTCCCGATTAATTTGCCGTCGTCATCGTACACGTTCAGCACCATCTGGTCTACCTGCAGCGGATCGCCCGACTCGTGGTTGACCAGCAAAGTGGGTGGTGTGCCGGCCGTGAGCACGCCCGTCATGCTGGCCTTCGGCGAGCTGGCGAGCACCTGTACCTGTCCGCCCTGGGATAGCACCATGGCCGCGATTAGCAACGCTACCATGACCACGATGGCGATCATCAGGATGCCGTACACGGCGTTCTCGACGCCGCTATCGTCCGATATGAAAGATTTTGTATCCATTGTCTGTCACCTGCCAATTACTTATTTACATGTAATTGTACAAAAGTAAGTTTCATTAAAGTGATATAAAGCTTTCGAGCGATTGAGGTCTCGGAGGTTTATGTGAGGTCACGGAGGTTTATGTGAGGTCACGGAGGTTTGCGAGAGGTCGCAGAGCTCAGCACAGAGGTCACAGAGGTCACAGAGGATTGCACAGAGGACTTTTTGGAAAAAGGCTGCGTGAGCCCTGTCATTATAACAAACCTCTGTGAATACCTCTGTGGCCTCTGTGACCTCTGTGGTGAAGCTCTGTGACCTCTCGAAAACTCTGAGACCTCCAGCCCGCGAAATCCGGCGACATAATACATAATTGCGTAACCCGAATATTTGAGAGAGGAGTATCCATGGCAGGGAAGAGAGCGCTCGTAGTCTACGATACGAAGTACGGCGCCACAGAGCAGATCGCGAACTGGATTGCCGAGGGGATTAACGATGCAGACCTGCGACATGTGGGCGATGTGGAAGGCTTCAACTACGACCTGGTCGTCGTCGGCTGTCCGATCTATAACGAGATGCTGTCGTCACGGATCATCCTGTTCCTGGACCGGAACAGGGACGTGCTGAAGAACCGTAAGATCGCCCTGTTCACAGTGAGCGTGCCCTTTGACATGACGCCCGAGCGAGCCAAGCGTTTCACCGGCCAGAAGGACGTGAAGCCGTTATTCGAGCATGTCACGGGTACGGTGATAGGGTCGAAGGCGTTCCTCGGCAGGATCGACCTGAAAGAGATGACCGAGTTCGACCGGCTGTCAATGCGTATCTGGTATTTCCTGAAAGGATACAAGCTCAAAGAGGTCAACTACCTCAACCGTGATGAGGCGGTAGCCTGGGGCAAGAAGCTGCTCGACCTGCTCAACAAGCCGCAGGACGTGATACCGCCGCAGCCAAAACAAAGCGACATCCCGCCATCCTTCTCCGGGGGACATGCGGATAGCGGAAGAGCGGACAACAAGTGAGAAGAGCGCACTAGTGTACGTTTTAATGTTTCGCACACCCTTTTTACACAGGAGCCTGACCTTTTCAACACGAAGGCCACAAAGGCCACAACGGGCTTTTTTTAGAAGGACAATAGCAGCCTTTCTCCAAAAAGCCCGTTGTGGCCTTTGTGGCCTTTGTGGCCTTCGTGTTGAAAGGGTCGCGAGCGTATGTGACTGAAGTGATCAAAGATAAAAGTCAGCCGCTGAGCTGTTTTTCCTCGTCCGACACCTGGTCGGGTATTTCGCCCAGCTCGTCCCTGCCGCCGGGCATTTTGGTGATCTGGACGCCGGCCTGCTTGAGGAAGTCGATGGACGTGCGGTCGGGATACTCGTTCAGGTATACGACGCGCTTGATCTTGCTGTTGATGATCATCTTGGTACAGAGGATACACGGCTGGTGGGTACAGTAGACGGTGGCGTCCTCGATGGATACACCGTGAATGGCTGCCTGGATGATGGCATTCTGCTCCGCGTGCACCGCCCGGCATATCTCGTGCCGGGTGCCGTGGGCGATGTGCTGCTTCTCCCGTATGCAGCCGATGTCCAGGCAGTGCTCGAAGCCGTGCGGGGCGCCGTTGTAGCCGGTCGAGAGGATCTGCCCGTTCTTGACGACGACCGCGCCGACGTGGATGCGCAGGCAGGTCGAGCGTTTCGCGACCACGCTGGCGATCTCCATGAAATACTCGTCTTTCGATGGCCTCATAAGCATCACTCTACTTCTTCGCCTTCTTTTTTGCCGACGTCGCAGACGTCGTCGCTGCCTTAGAGGGCTTCTTAACAGGGGCGACCGGCGCCGGCTGCGGGGCGAACCTGACCTTGAGCTTCTTACCCGACCAGTCGTACTGCGGCGACTTGCGCGCATCGATGTATGACTGCGTCTTCTCCATGAGTGCCTGGGAGACGATGGGCAGCGAGATGGTCGCGTCCGCGAAGACCTGTACTTTAGGCGCAACGCCGGCGATTTTACCCCAGGAGACAGCCTCCTCGAAGGTACAGCCGGACAGGCCTCCCCATTGCGGGGCGTCCGTGGTGTACTGGATGGCGTAGCTGTGGCCCTCAACGGGCAGCTCCAGCATCGACATGATGACCTCGGTCTGCTGGATGAAGTTCTTGGGCACGCCGCCGCCCACGTAGATGACGCCGGTCCTCTTCGTGTTCTCGACGATCTGGGTGATCTCGTCGACGTCCTTCATCTGGTCGACATTGACCTGATGACCTGCTCTCCGGGCGACCATGAGCGCGATGCCGATGGAGCTGTCGCAGAGCGCCGGGACGAAGATGGGTACGTTGTGGCGGTATGCGCTGGCCACGATGCCGTCCGCATCGGCGTCCAGGTCCTCGACGATGTGCTTGCCGAGCAGGTAGAAGAATTCTCTGGTGGAGTAGGATTTATTGGGGTCGAGGTTTTTCCTGGCCCAGTCCATGACCATGTAGTCGGTGCCGCGGAAGTCCTTTTCTACGGCAAAGACGTCGTATATCCGGTCGACGCCGTCTTTGAACAGGGCTTCGTCGTTGGCCACGTGGGTGCCCACATAGTGCCTGCCGCCGGTGGACTCGAAGATGTCATGGAACATGTTGGCCCCGGTCGATACCAGGCAGTCGATCATGCGGTGCTGGATCAGGTACGCGACGATCTTGCGCATGCCTGCGGGGGACATAGCGCCGGTGTAGCCCATCATGATCGTCAGGTTCTTCTGCTTCAGCATTTCCGCCCAGGTCTGTACCGACTCACCCAGTTTCCTGCCCTGGAAGCCTGTCAGAGCCATGGCGTCCGTGAGCCCGGAGACCGACTTCCCGGTCACCCTGATCGGCTCGGTCTGCCTCCGTAAGAATTTGCTCTTGGCCATCACATTACCCTCTTGCACATAAGACTTATTATTAGGATATAAAGTTTTTTAAACGGGGGTGTATGCCGATTTTGGGGGCGGTGAAAAAAAGAAGGACGCATGAGGCCCCGATGCCTCATACGAGCGCAAGCTTGTCACACAAGCTTCTTCATCTCATGGAAGTCCATGACGCCTTTGATGGCTTTGGTAATGATGGGGATGCCCGATTCCTGTACCGCCGCCATCGGGTTGGTGCCGCCAGTGATGATGATCCCCATATGGTCCCTGTCCACGTGAGCGCCCAGCACCGGCGAGTTAGGCTCGCCGACCTCGAGGATGCCGTAGAACCCGGCGGTCAGCAGCCGGTTGATGATATGGTCCACGTCGTCCTTGGCGCTCATGGGCACCTCGCGGAAGTTGGCCAGGATCTTCCCGGAACCGGTGCGCATCATTTCCTTGACCGACGTCAGCTCCTGTGACATGAGCACCTCCAGCGGGTCGATGGTCGTGCTGTTGTAGCTGATCAGGTCGGTAAACCGTAAAGGCACACGGTCACGGACCTGCACGATGCCCCCGAACATCGGCTTCACCGGTATGCCGCTCTTCAGGAGCACGCCGTCGATCGTGATGCTGCACGCCGTGGCGATGCCCACCTTGCCCTGGGGTATCTGCAAACCGGAGAAAGTCTCGCCCTCGTCGAACATGCGGAGGTAGCTGCACACGGACAGCCCGCTGTACATGACCTGACGGAAGATCTCGAGAGTCTCGTCCAGGTCTTTTTTATCAACGAGGCAGACGTTCACGACTATGTCGCCTTCCCGCGTCTTGGGATTGAAGGTGACCTGGTACATGATCGACTCGATTCTGGCGTTGGTAAACATCATTTCTTCATCTGTCGATATCATAGAACACGACAATTTATTTATGTCAAAAGGTTATCTATTTTTTCATTAATAAACAATCAAAAAAGGAGTTACGATGTCAAATAATCTATTAGATGTCATAGCCGAGATTTTTAGCACTTATAACTACTCGGTAAGTGCTAAGAAGAAAAATTTCGACCTTTTCGCGGAAAAGCCGAACAATAACGTGGCTATCAAAGTGCTGGATACCCCCTCGACCGACGACATCAAGACGATCGCCGATGCGATTAGCAACGATGGCGGCGCCAAATGCCTGATCGTCTCCATGGCCTTCTTCTCAGAGGACGTTAAAAAGGCGGCCAAGCAGAAGGAAATCATGATCTGGGACCGCCCGGAGCTGGAGAAGCAGATCGGCAAGGCTGTGCTCATGAGGCTGGACATCGGCAACGACCCGTTCGCGTCGGAGCCCGCGCCCCAGAAGAAGGACATCTCTGCGCTGACCCAGGACCTTTACGGCGGCGCCCAGGCAGAAGAGAAAACGAAGGCCGCCCCTGCTCCCGCACCTGAGAATGCGCCCGCAAAGGCTGCGAAGCCCGAGCCGAAGCCGGAGCCCCAGCAGAAGATCGTCGAGGCAGAAGAGGAGCCGGAGAGCGCCAAAGCCGAAGAGGCGGAGGAGGAGCCCGTCAAGCTGCCGATTCGCGCCATACCCATCAAAGTCAAGAGCACCGATGCCATCAAGATCGCCGGCAACATCGCCCGCGCGGAGGACACGGAAGTCTCGATCGCATTCATTCCTTTCTGGAAGTACAACTACTCACTGGACGTCATATCCAAGTACAAGGACGTCTCTGTGCCCCTGAACGGCAAGGGCTCGAAGATGATCAACGCCATTAACAAGAACGTGGACAACGCCCCGGCTGTCAAGCCCATTGACGGCGTGGATATCCCGGAGACGCCCTACAATATCCAGCAGGCCGTCATGACAGAGGAAGAGGCGAAGGTCATGGCCATGAAGGCGATCATCCAGGACCACAGCAAGGAGGTCCGCTTCAAGGGCACCCAGGGCGAAGCCGCCTTCGTGGAGCACAAGCGGTTCACACCGAAGAACACCGACGTGAACATGACTATGGAAATGATATACGTGCCGTTCTGGTCCATACGGAGCCACAAGGGCTACATGGAGATCAACGCCTACGACGGCAAGCCGACCAAGACGCCCATAGACGACGGCGCCGAGATATTGTAAAACGTCACGGACTGCCGGGAGAGACATTCTCCCGCAGGCGCCTGCGTGGCAGGGCTATGCGGCCTTTTGCCTGCAGTGCAACCGTAAGTCGCGTAACTCCTTTTTCTTTTTATCCAATGGCTACATGGGCGGATATTCAGTTTTATCGCCGTGCTTTACCGGGCTAAAAGATATGAAAAGACTGATCAAAAGATATTTGTATTAAATTTAAAGATTATGATTACAAATTCAGGTGATTGAACTTGGTGACTGTAACTGACAGGGCGGCTTCAGAGCTGAAGACCTTACTGGCCAAAGAGGAAAAGACCGATTACTTGATCCGTATCTATTTTGCCGGTGCAGGATGCTCCGGGCCACAGTTCGCCCCGGCGCTTGACATGAAGAAGAACGAAGACGACATCACGGCCAGCTCCAATGGCATCAACCTCGTGTACAGCAAAGACATCGAGGGCGAGCTCAAGGACTACCAGCTGGACTATATCGAGACACCCTACGGGGCAGGCTTTACTGTCAAGAACCCGAATGCGGCGTGCGGCCCCGGCTGCAGCGGCTGCCACTAGGGCAGCTGGCGGCCATTTTGGCCGCAAAGGCCATTTAGGTCGTATACTTATTTTTATCTTTTATTAATATTTCTGATATCTTTACAGGCGGTCCCTGATCTAATAATATAATTCGTTTTATAAGAGACTTTACTGAATTAATTTGAAATTTTCGTGAAAAACTTTATTACCTAGGAAATTGTAATTACATTTTTGTAAGCGATACCATTGCTATCGCTTTCCGTATATTTCCACCATAAAAAACGGTCGGCGAAAGCCGTAATATCATAACTGATGCGACATAGGGTCCGGCAGGCACATGGTTCATTCCCCCAGTGCTTATTCGAACAGTGCCGGCTTCTTCAGGAGCCAGCCGGGCCATTGTCTCGCATAGTCAGGCTTTATTTTATCGGATAGTCACGAGAAGATACCTGCCGCTTATTATCTATCTAATAACAGACTGACAGGAGTGGAAAATAAAAAAAGGGTAAAGTGGTGGAGGATATGTATCTGGCCACTTTACGCGTCGTAGTACAGGAACATCTCGTACGGATGCGTCCTGATGCGGACCGGGTCGACCTCGTTGCTTGTCTTGTAGTCGATCCAGTTCTCGATGAAGCTGTCGGTGAACACCTTTCCCTGGGTGAGGAACTTGTGGTCCTTCTCCAGTGCCGCCAGCGACTCGCTGAGCGAGGAGGGCACAGACCTGATCTTCGCCTTCTCAGCTTCCGGCAGGTGGTAGATGTTCTTGTTGATCGGGCCGAAGCCATTCTTTGTGGGGTCGATCTTGTTCTTGATGCCGTCGAGACCCGCCATCATCATGGCCGCGAAGGCCAGATACGGGTTGGATGTCGCGTCGGGCGGCCGGAACTCGATCCGCTTGGTCTTCGGGTTGTCCGAGTACATCGGGATGCGCACTGCAGCGCTCCTGTTGCGGCTGGAGAACACGAGGTTAACCGGTGCCTCATAGCCCGGGACAAGCCTCTTGTACGAGTTAGTGCTCGGCGCACAGAGCCCGAGCAGCGCCGGGGCATGGGTCAGCAGGCCGCCGATGTAATACAGCGCGGTCTGGCTTAACAGGCCGTAGCCGTCCTTGTCGAAGAACAGGGGTTTGCCATTCTTCCACAGGCTCTGGTGGACGTGCATGCCGCTGCCGTTGTCGCCGAACATGGGCTTGGGCATGAAGGTCGCGGTCTTGCCGTTCCGGTGGGCCACGTTCTTGACCACGTACTTGTACTTCATGGAATTGTCGCCGGCGTTCAGGAGCTTGTCGAAGCGCATGCCGATCTCTGCCTGTCCTGCGGTGGCGACTTCATGGTGATGCAGCTCGATCTTCAGGCCCATGTCCATCATGGTGCTGACCATCTCGTTCCTGATGTCGGTCTGAGTGTCCGTCGGGGCGACCGGGAAATAGCCTTCCTTGAACCGGGGCCGGTGGCCGAGGTTGGGCGTGCCGTTGTTCTGGCTGGCGTTCCAGATGCCCTCGTTGGAGTCAATGGAATATCCCATGCCCTTATGCGGGGTCATGACGTCGAACGTGACGTTGTCGAAGATGAAAAACTCCAGTTCCGGTCCCATGTAGCTCGTGTCCGCGATGCCGGACTCGACGAGGTATTTCTCGGCTTTCTTCGCGATATAGCGGGGGTCGTTCGGATACGGCTTCAGGCCGTCGGGGTCCGCGACGTCGCAGGTGAGTGAAATAGTCGGTTCCTTGATGAATGGGTCGACGAAGACAGTCGTCGGGTCGGGGATGAGGAGCATGTCGCTTTCCTCGATGCCCTGGAACCCCCGGATGCTCGAGCCGTCGAATCCGGTGCCGTACTTGAATACGTCCTCGTCCATCTCGGCGATAGGGTGAGTCTTGTGCTGCCAGGTGCCCGGGACGTCGATGAACTTGTAGTCTACGTACTTGATCTTTTGCTTCTTAACCAGATCAGTGATCTCTTTGAGTTTGTCAGAAGGCAATTTTATTCCTCCACCAATGGTACACTCATTGCATAGTAGGAAGTACACTTCCTACTGTGAAATACAATACCTACTGCACGTATTTAAATCTTTCTAACGCTTGGACCTGCTGTATGAACAGAGAAATGAGGCCAACGTTAGCCTGTTATAATATAGTGTTATGAATTATTATGCGCATATTTCACAACAATTAAGTCAGGGGATGCCGGAAAAGACAATTATATATAAATGTTGCTGCGAGCCTGTCGTGACCTATCGCTTACCTGACAGATACATCCTGTGCTACCTTTTGGCTGGACGGCCCCGGGGTAATACAAAAGTTTTAATACGTGGGTAGAGTACCTGAGTCCACTGCAGGACTCGTGGGGTAGCCAGGACATCCTACCGGGCTTCGGACCCGGCGACCCGCGTTCAAATCGCGGCGAGTCCGTTAAGGTTTTGAGGGGCTCCCGGGGGCTTTTTTAAAAGCCCCCTGGGTCTCGACACCAGCACAAGTGCCGAAGGCACAATAAAAAAAGATCGTTTTTGAAGGGGTGCAAGGGGGAACTTTTTCCCAAAAAGTTCCCCCTGTACACTTTTATAACATAAGGCTGCATCACATAGCCCGGGCTCCCTGTTGTTACTAAAAGCCCCCTGGGTCGCGACACGAGTGCACGTGTAGAAGATGCGAATGATAACAGACCGGGCAATCGTCGCCCCCTCGGCGTACGCCCGCGCGCGCGAAAAGGCGCCCCGGCTGTCGATCGGATGACTTGAGACAGAGGCACACGACTTTTATATCTCAAACGGCACATGTAACAATGCCAGCGACCGCTATGTCTCCCACCCGCCGAACGTCGACCCTGGAAATTCTCAAAAAGGCCTGTAGCGATGGCTATGCGGGCCACGCCACACACTGTTCCATGAGCTGGGATTTGCCATCCTCAGGAGCAATCTGGCGTTAAAATACCCGGATTTCCCGCCCGATGTCATTAAACGCCATTATGAGCAGCATGCTCGGGGCAAAGATCGATGAGCGCTTTGAGCTGACAATCAACAGCATCGTCGACCCCTGTGACTTCGACGTCCTGGGCCGCCTCTACGAGGACGCTGCCCATGCGAACGGCACCCGCAAAGGCGCCGGCGAGTTCTATACGCCGCCGTTCGTGGCCGATTACATGATCGGCCTGCTGGAGCTGGAAAAAGATGAAGGCCTGCCGGACAGGAAGTTCATCGACATCGCCTGCGGCACCGGTGCATTCCTCACGGCTGGTTTGCGCAAGGTACTCCGAACATTGATTGCCCGGGATACAGTCGATGCAAAGACACTCCGGCAGGCCGCCGGCAGCTTCTACGGGCTGGACATCAGCCAGACGGCGTGCGATATCTGCAAGATCAACCTGTACATCGTCCTGCTCAACGAGCTTGGCCCGGAAGCCCTGGTTGGCATGGGCCGGGTCAGGTTCAACGTCTTTCACGCCAATTCGATCGATAACATCGCGAATGATAAAGCGGGCGATGTGGCCAGGATCAAACACAGGCTCGGCGTATACCGGAACGGGTTCGACTACATCCTGGGCAATCCGCCATACCTCGAGGCCAAAAAGATGCCCGCGGCGCTAAGAAGCGCCTGCCGCGAGAGCTGGCCAGGCGGCATACGGGGCGCTTTCGACCTCTACATACCGTTCATTCTCCAGTGTAACCGGCTTGCGGCTAACGGTGGCAAAATCTGCCTGATACTACCTGATAAGTTCACGGTGGCCGGATATGCGCTTCACCTGCGGGAAAAGCTATTGAGAGATTGCTCGCTGATCGAGCTGGCAGACCTTTCGGGGATTGACGTTTTTAACAGGGCCATGGTATACCCGATCGTGCTGTCATATGAAAATCGCCCGCCTGCGGACGGACATGTCGTGAAGACCAGGATGTCAGTCCTGAGCCCGGAAGAGCTGGCCGGTAATGGCAATGCTTCGATGGTGCCGCAGTACCTTTACCGGTCAATCGGCCACAACCGTACTTTCTTCTGCCTGCCGGAAGAAGGCGATATCGCCGATATGCTCCTGCGCATCTTCGGGCAGGGAAAGCCTATCGGCGATTATATCACCTTCCGGTCGGCGGTCTCATTCCATAAAAAAGGCCTGCGGGAACTGTTCGTCGGGCAGTCGTTTAACGGCGAGAAAGGGCCGGTCATGAAGTACCTGGGCGGCCGGAGCTACGCGAAAAGGAATGAGGTCGACCTGTTCCGGTTCGGCTGGGAGGGGTATTACATCAACTATGACCAGGCCCGGCTAAAGGCGCATGATAATGTGCTGCCGCCGCTATCCAATTTCACGCAGGAGAAAATCGTCCTCTGTCAGCATGCGCCCAGGATTACGGCGGCATACGATGGCAAAGGCGAGTACGTGACCAAAGACGTGTATCCCATCGGCATCGCTGTGCCCGGCTTAAGGGGCTCTCCGCTATCAATGAAGTATTTTACTGTGCTGCTGAACTCGGAGCTCATGTCGTTCGTCTATGGCACAGTCTACAAGGGCATCCAGATCGGGGGAGGATATTATCATTACCTGCCGACGTGGCTTGACGTCCTGCCTGTCGTCATGCCGGGTATAAGGGACATCGGCAGGATCGAAAGTCTGGCGGAAGAAATGATTTCGACGCCGGAGCATAACGAAAAGCTCCGGCTGATGAAGGAAGCCGACCGTATCATTTACCGGGTTTACGGCGTCGGCAGTGAGCAGCGATCAATTATCGGGAATACGTTGCCGCCCTGGAAGTAAGCCTTCCACCGGCGTGCCCGGCCAGCTTCGGTTATAAGTGGAAAAGCCGTATTATGTGATACCGCCTGTACCCTTGCGATCGCCGATGTCCGGCGACAAACCGGCCAATCCATTTAATCATAAAAACATCACGCTTCTATAATGCCAGAGCCTGCCGTTGAGCACATGGATTACCAGACAGCCGTCGAAGATATAATCGGCTCGCTGGTCATACGCGAGGGCAATGTAACGCTGATCACGGAGCACAACGGCAACATTCCCCGGGGAGACGAGCAGGGCTACGGGCTGTACCACCGGGACTGCAGGTTCCTGTCCGGGTATGTAGCCCGGCTCAACGGCAGGCTCCTTACCAGTATCCTGTCCAGCGACGAGAAGGATTACGCTTCGACGGTGGTGATGACCAACCGCACTTTCAGGGACAACATGGGGCGCCAGGTACCCCGGAACACCGTCACCATCCGCAGGGAAAGGGTCATACCGGGCTTCATCGAGGAGCGCATCACCATCCTGAACCATAACCAGTTCGCCATCGACGTATGCCTGGCGCTGGAGCTCGATGCCGACTTCGCCGATATCTTTACGGTCAGGGGCATCACTGCCGGGAGAGACGGCCGGCTCCTTGAGCCAGTTTACAAGGACGGGGTACTGTTATTCTCATATCAGGGAAAGGACGGCCATCTCAGGAAAACCAGGCTGGTCTTCGATCCGGCACCGGGGTGCGAGGACGGGCATACATGCACTTTTGACCTGAGCCTCGAGCCTGCAGGCAGGCAGATGGTAACGCTATGCATGCACGCAGAAGATATCGGAGTCACCGGTGAAACCCGGCCAGATGGCGACCTGAGCATTGAAGAACGCCTGGAAACGCTCAGGGAATCATACGCCCATACGATAGAAGGCTGCAGGAAGTTTGGCACGGACAACCTCATCTTCGACCGCATCTTTCAGCGATCGCTGGCAGATCTTCAGGCTCCTGAACATGAGCAACGGAGAATACGCCTTCTACTCTGCAGGCGTCCCGTGGTACGATGCGCTCTTCGGCAGGGACAGCATCATAGCGGCCATTCAGTCGATGCCCTACGAGTTCAGCAAGGCCCGGAGTACATTGCAGCTGCTGGGACGATACCAGGGCAGGGAGTTCAGCGACTGGAAGGACGAGGAGCCGGGCAAAATCCTGCACGAGCTGCGGGTCGGAGAAAAGGCGAACCTGAACGAGATCCCGATGACCCCGTACTATGGCAGCATAGACGCGACGCCGCTGTATATCATCCTGCTGACGGAGTACATCGACTGGACCGGCGACATGGGCCTGTTCAACGAGCTGAAGGACAATGTGATGTCAGCCCTCGCATGGATGGAGAAGTACGCGGACCCGGGAGACATGGGATATGCCTCCTATGTGCCCAGGTCGGCAAAAGGCCTGCAAAACCAGGGATGGAAGGACTCGCCGGAAGCCATCAGCCACTCAGACGGCTCGCTGGCTGTGAAGCCTGTCGCGCTCTCGGAAGTCCAGGGGTATTTCTACATGGCAAAGGTGAGACTCGCATCCCTGCTCGAGCGGACCGGTGACCGGGACCTGGCCAGCCGGATGATACAGGACGCCCACCGCCTGAAGCGGAAGTTCAACCGGGACTTATGGATGAGCGAAAGAGGGTTCTATGCGCAAGCGATCGACCGGGACGGCCTCTGCGATGTGATATCCTCGAACCCCCTGCATTGCCTGTGGTCCGGGATCGTGGACAGCAACAGGGCTGCCCTGATGGTAAAGCGCACGTTCGAGCCGGATATGTTCACGGGCTGGGGCATCAGGACACTATCGTCAAATGAGAAGCGTTACAGCCCGCTGGGATACCACAACGGCACGGTATGGCCCTTCGACAACTCGCTCATCGCCGTCGGGCTGTGCAAGTACGGGTTCAAGAAAGAGGCCGACCTGCTGCTTACCTGTATGTACGATGCGGCCAGCGAGTATCCCCACTATCGCCTGCCAGAGCTGTTCGGCGGATACCAGCGAGAGTATTATGGCCTGCCGATAAGATACCCGGTGGCCTGTAGTCCGCAGGCCTGGTCCGCCGGGACGATACCTTACATGCTGACGGCAGCGCTGGGATTCATCCCTCAGGCAGTGGACAAACGGCTGACGCTGGTAAAGTCTGCGCTGCCCCGCTGGCTGGATATGCTGAAGATTGACGACTTGATGGTAGGCGGCATCCCCGTTAACCTGGAGTTCAAGCGCGAGGGCGAAGATACGATAGTCAACGAGCCCGGGACGAGCGAGATCGACGTCGTCGTACACTATTAATCGCTAGCTGGAGTTAAAAAAGTCCGGCCTTTTCTCGTCGTTCAGGAGCCGGGGGCCGGCCATATCGATCGCCGCCCTTCGCACTTCCCCGAACTCCGCCAGGCCGTCGGGTACAGTCGAAAACACTGTATCGCCCAGCATCGCCATGGACGCCATCCCGCCGTGCGACTCCACGGCCTCTACGGCGTCGAGCGCTCTCGGGCTGATCAGCCCGGTCTCTACGGCAAACGACCGGGATAGCCGCATGAACCCGGCGAAGGTCGGCTTTGCCAGCAGCGATTTCATGCACTTGCGTCCGGCGCCGTTGATCATCGCCTTTTCCCGGTCGTCGGAGAGCACGCTCTTCGTGGACACGGGCCCGAAGTATACGTAATAAATGAACATCGGCCCGACCGGAATCCGGTCGATGGCAAACGGGACGCCGGGCTTAAAGCGTATCTCCACTCCGCCGCTGCTCATGCCTGATACGTCGCCCAGGCCGGTGCCGTTCGTCACCTCTGCGACATGGGCGGCATACAACAGTTCGTTCATCGTCTTATTGAGGCCTAGGTGCTCGTTCAACGCCAGGGCGGTGCTCACGGCGCCCGCCGCGCTGGCGCCAAGGCCGCCGCCCACCGGGATGCGCAGCCTGGTCTCGACGCGGACAGGGTGATCGGCGAGCATTCGTATGACGGACATGGTCGTAGTCGCCTCGCCGGGCTTGCCGTTGAGAAAGACCTCTGTCCGATCCGAGAGTGTGACCTCGGTGACGGCGCCGTCGTCAAGCGACAGGCCGGCCCCGCAGGACCCCGTTTTCAACGGGTCACGCTCGTCGTGAATGACGAAAAAGCCGGTAATGTGGGCCGGTGCGAACGCTCTCGACCCCGGCGAGAGTGCTTTCATTCGAAGCGCTCCGCGATAGCGCCACAGATGGCCGCAGCCACCGTGCTCTTGTTGCCACTGCTACGGGCCGTCTTCCGGCCGGGCTGGAGAATATAGACATCATTCACGTCCGTGTCCCTGACGCCGCCGAAGCGGTTGGCGACGATCATTTCGGCGCCCAGGTCTGCCATTCGCTTCTTCGCCCTTTTCAGGAGCTCCGCCTCGTCGACGGTATCGGCTTTAAAGGCGACGATGAACAGGCCGGGGTACTCCTTTCTCACCCGGTCGATGATCTTCGCCGCCGGCTTCAGCTCGATATTCACCGGCCCGGACGAGCTGATCTTTTCGCCGGCTTTCTTCACCGTGAAATCGGATATGGCAGCGGCGCTGATGTAAATGTCGTACCCTTTTTTCAGCTCTTTCATCACCGCGTCCATCATATCGCGGGCGCTCTCCGCAAAGACATTCCGGATACCGGGGACATCTATTTTCCCCCGGTGGACGACTGTCACGTCGGCGCCGTTCCGATACGCTTCCAGCGCCAGCTCCGCGCCCATCTTCCCGGTGCTGCGGCTGGTGAGCACTCGTATCGGGTCGATCTCCTCGACGTTCGGGCCGCTGGTGATCAGCACTTTTTTGCCTTTCAGCGGAGAGGACGCGAGGGCCCGTTCGACATTGAGCACTATGACCTGATTATCCGGGAACTTGGCGATCTTCTCGGCGGTCACTGGCATGACGAACCGGATGCCGATCGATTCGAGCTTCCGTATGTTCTCCTGTACGACGGGGTGTTCCATCATGGAGCCGTGCATAGCAGGCACGATGAGCACCGGTATTTTAGAGCCTATGGCCGTGGTCGCAAAGGTCGTCACGGGCGTATCGTCGATCCCTGCCGCGATCTTGCCGATGGTGTTCGCCGTGCAGGGCGCGATGAGCAGCAAATCGTACGCTTCCTTCCTGGCGCCACAGAACGCCACGTGCTCCACGTTGCCGGTGATCTCCGTGATAACGTCCCGGCCGGTCGCATACTGCAGAGCATACGGATGGATAATCGTCTGTGCGGCCACGCTCATCACCGCCTGTACTTCGGCCCCGTGGCGTATCAGCTCCCGGGCCAGCCTGATCGTCTCGACGGCCGCAATGCTGCCGGTGACAGCCAGCACGATCTTTTTTCCTGCCAGCGAGCGGCTGACCGTGCCGCAAAGGTCGAGCGTCGGGTGAGAGACGGGCATCGTCATAGGTGAGCCTCCACGGAGCATATAAGCAGCGGGGATACAAAACAATTTCTACTGCATGGCAAAATATATTTTAACGGCAGTCCGATGATAGGAGTATGGGTAAAATCTACAGGGGCGATTTAGTAAAGGACCATCTGGAAATGGCAGTGATCATTGGCGGCCTCGGGGCTGTATTGCTGATTGTCCCACTAGTTATCCTGTACCTGTGGGTCAGCGATGTCACCGGCAAGGGCACACCGCTGGGAGACATTATCCTCAACGTCGTCTTCTTTGTGGCCCTGTTCCTCATCGGCGGCGCCGCGTGCTTCTACCTGGTATGGAGGGGCGTCAACGAGCGGGTGATGGCAGCAGATGGTGGATTGGCCTTAGTCTCGACGTTCTTCAGCAAGAAAATCCCGGCGCTGGATATCGACAAGATCATGGTGTTCGAGAAAGAGCGGCCGATAGTCATCTATGACTCGGGCGATGACAAGAAACGCCTGAGGCTGCCCGTATGGAAAAACACGGACTACATTGACGACCTTATCGAGGAATTGAAACGCATGAACCCGAGCATCGTTGTGTCCGATCTGCGTCCGGAAGCCGGCGGGGAAGTCTTGAGTGCGCCGGCCGGCGAAGTGAAAACCTGACCGGATTCCGTCTTATCCAATCCTTTACTTTTCTACCGTTGAGACAGGCTTATATCCTGCAAGCTTATGGCAATGGACGATAAACGACACCGATGCCGGGAGCGTACGTCAAGTATTTATGACTGAGATTTTCTATAGGCTGACAACGTACGGTAATACGGAGCAAACAAATGAGCGCGATTAACGGCCATGAGCACGAGTATGAGCACAGGCATGGCATCGAGCACGATCATCACAGTGACGAACACGATCATTCCCATGACCATGACCATGACCATCACGAGCATGGCAGGGGAATCCTTGGCACTGTTGCCGCGGTCTTTCATATAGGCGGCCATGACCATGATCACGGCAGCATGGCCGGCGACTCTGCCCTGAAGAATAACGCGCTGGGCGTCAGGACGATCTACCTCGCCGTGGTCCTGCTCGGCCTGACCACTGTGTTCCAGATCGGCATCTACCTGGCCAGCGGCAGCGTTGCGCTCCTCGGCGATACGGTGCACAACTTCGGCGACGCGATCAATTCCATACCGTTGCTGTTTGCATTCTGGCTGGCGAGCCGCGCGGCCAACAAGAGATATACCTACGGCTACGGGCGGGCGGAAGACCTGGCCGGTGTCTTAATCGTGCTCTCCATCGGGTTCAGCGCGCTCTATATCCTGTACGAGTCGGTCGGCCGCCTGTTCAACCCGGTCCCGCTGACGAACCTGAGCTGGGTAGCCGCAGCCGCGATCATAGGCTTTGCGGGCAACGAGCTGGCCGCAATTGTCCAGATACGGACCGGGCGCAAGATCGGCTCGGACGCTATGGTGGCCAACGGTCTCCACGCGAGGACAGACGGCCTCACGTCGCTGGCTGTCCTCGTCGCAGCCATCGGCGCATGGCTGGGCTTTCCGGTTGTAGACGCGATTGTGGGAATTCTCATGGGCGTGGTCATCCTGTTCATCACCAGAGACGCCGCAAAGTCGATGTGGTATCGGCTGATGGACGCTGTAGACCCGGCTTTCGTGGAGAAGGCGGAACGCGTGATCAGGGAACATCCTGAGGTAAAGGAAATCCAGAGGCTCCAGATGCGGTGGCTCGGACACCAGCTGCACGCGGAGGCGATCATATCCCTCGAAGCGGGCCTGAACACGACGCAGTGCAACGAGATATCCGAGCATATCAGCCATCACATGTACCATGACATTCCCAACCTGTCCGAGGTCACGATAGGCATAGTGCCCTGGAGCCAGGACGGAAAGGCGGCTTACTGTGAAACGTCACACCACCGGGCCTGAACACGTATCCGCAGGCAACGGGTCCGGGACGGCGATCAATGCCGCCTTGGGCGGGCCTGAAAGAACATTTATATACTCAAAGTTACTATGACGAGATGTCTACTCGAAAGTATCAATCTACGGAGTAATATTAATGGCTAAAACAAAATCGGACTCCCGGTCCCGCAAGGCGGGCAGCAATCTGAAGGCCTGCAGGGAGTGTCACAGCCTGCTTGAGGGCACTGTGTGCCCCATCTGCCAGTCCAGCTCGCTGAGCGATGACTGGAGCGGCTACGTCGTCATCATCGATCCCGTAAAGTCAGAGATCGCGCACCTCATGAACATCAAGCGTCCCGGCAAGTTCGCTTTGAAGGTGCGGTAAATTGGCGCTAAAGCTGACTGAGGCCCTGCGTGAAAAGCTGAAGACGCCCTTCGGCACCCTGTATAAGGGGAAGGGCGCCGAATGCCTGACCAAGGTCATCCGCAGCCTCGGGAAGCCTGTGAAGATTATCTCAATCGGCGACGTGACCACCTACTACCTGATCAAGGCCGGCATCGTGCCGGACATGTGCCTCGTGGACAACATCACGATGCGCATCCCGGTCGACCACGAGATCAGGAAGGGCACAGCCCACGAGTCTTTTAAGGACATCCGCGTCGACAACCCGCCAGGCTTGGTAACGCAGGCGCTCATGGATGCCATCAGAGACAACATGAGCTCGAAGGTGCCGGTGCGTATCTTCGTCAACGGCGAGGAAGACCTCGCGGTCATTCCCGCATGCCTGTATGCCCCTGTCGGCTCCGTCGTGATCTACGGCCAGCCCAACGAGGGTGTCGTCGTGGTCCGCGTGACCGAGGAAAAGCGTAAAGAGACTAAGGCTATCCTTGAACAGATGGCGACCGTATGAAGATCATGCTGAAGCATGATGAACATACGGTAAATGACAATCATCAACCAAATGGTGATAAGTATGGAAGTAAAAGTGTTGGAAGAAAAGAAGAACCCCCTCCTGCAGAGGCGCGAAGTCCAGTTCAGCATCAGTCATAACCTGGGCACCCCGTCGAGACAGGAGATCAAGGAGAAACTGGCAGCATACCTGAACTCGAAACCGGAACTGGTCATTATCGAGCGCATGAAGTCCGAATTCGGCAAGCGCGAGACTAAGGGCTATGCAAAGATCTACGAGAACGTAGACCGCCTGAAGGACGTGGAGACTGAGCACATCATCCAGCGGAACGAGAAGAAGCCCGAGAAGAAGGAAGAGGGCGCAGAGAAGAAGGCGTGATGTAAATGGCAGCAACACCAGCAGCTAAACCAGCAGGTAAACCAGCAGGTAAAGCAAAGGTAAAGACGAACAACACCAAGGGCCGGATGTACGAGGTCAAGGACGGCAAGGCCGTCAAGAAGAGCCAGACCTGCCCGCGGTGCGGCGACGGAGTATTCCTCGCGACCCACAAGGACCGCGTGTCCTGCGGCAAGTGCGGCTACACCGAGTACAAGAAATAAGCAGCGGTTTTCCAACCGAAGGCTTTTAAACCATAACTATCACCGAGAAGGACGCTCCCCCGGATCGGGCGATGATTATAGGTATGCCGCGCTTGCCGGCCCAAAAGGGTATTACCCGGCATGTGGCGGCGTACAATACATTTTCTTAGTTTTCGAGGTCTCTGAGGTTTGCAAAAGGTCACAGAGTTTCACCTTTTAGAGGTCTCAGAGGTTTACGAGAGGTCACCGAGCTTAGCACAGAGGTCACAGAGGTCACAGAGGACGGCACAGAGGATATTTTGGAAAAAGGCTAATGGAAAAGCCCTATTATAAAAGCAT
Source organism: uncultured Methanocellaceae archaeon (assembly GCA_963769045.1). Classification (GTDB taxonomy): domain Archaea; phylum Halobacteriota; class Methanocellia; order Methanocellales; family Methanocellaceae; genus Methanocella_A. Next base: position 43,834 of record CAVYKK010000020.1, on the reverse strand, counting down.
ACCTCTGTGAATACCTCTGTGACCTCTGTGACCTCTGTGCTGAGCTCTGTGACCTCTCGAACCCTCTGTGACCTCCAGGAAGCCGGATGATTTATATGTCATCGGCTCTAAGAAGTTGAGATTAGAGAGACCATGGCGCTTGACATCACGGCAATCAGGCTGGACAAACGGCAGGAAAAGCTGATCATGAAGGCGGCCAGAGAAAAGGGCCGCATCAACCTCATTATGGATGGCGGGAAGCCCAGGCTGTCCGCGAAGGATCAGGAAAAAGACACTGACGTAACGGTCATCGACTTCGGCAACCACTACTACGAAAGGCTGCTGACCACACTCGGCGGCAAAGGCATTGTACCGTCGAAAGAGCTGACAAAGGCCATCGAGAAGGTCCTCGCGGAGGAAAAGGCCTACGAGGACGGCGAGTTTTTCAAGGCCGTAGGCACAATCGACGGCGAGACGGAAAAGGCAGTGGCGAACCTGCGGAAAAAGATTGATGCCCTGTTACAAACAGACCTGGCACCTAAAATGAAGAACGATTACCGGGCCGTCCTGCGGAAGCTGGATAAGAATGACTGTAAGCCGGACTACGTGGATAAGTGGACTGACCGGGTCCTGGGGGCGGAAAAGGTCGAGGCCTATGAGAATAAGCTGCTTTCGGCCAGAGACGGCTTCGGGGACGCGGCGCTGATGCACCGCCTGTATGGCCGCATCTTCATCCGGGGCATGGAATTCAAAGGCGGCGAACGACTCAAGTGGGTCAGGCTGCTTAAGCCCGAGTAGCGTTTTTATGAGATACTTTGTCGGGCCCGAAGGAAGAGACGAGTTCCTCCGTGACCCGGCCGGAGTCCCGGTGATCGTCGACGTGCTCCGGGCCACCTCGACCATCGTCATGACGCTCTCCTGCGGCGCTGCGAGGGTGATCCCCGTCCGGGACTACGATGAGGCCCTGGCCGTCGGCCGGCGTCTCAACGCTTTGACCGTAGGGGAAAGGAACGGCATAAAGGTCGAAGGTTTCGTCCATGGCAACTCGCCGACCGAGTTGTCGGTTATCCCGCTGAAAGGAAAGACTATCGTCATGGTCACGACCAATGGCACACAGATCATGGTCGAGGGCGGCATCATTGCCAGCACGCTCAACGCAGGCGCCGTGGCCAGAGCGATAGCGGCCACGCCCCACGCGTACCTGCTCGCCTCGGGCTCGCCGAGGAAGTCGGACGAGGACCTTTGCGCGGCAGGGCTGATCGAGCGCATCGCCGGAAGAATCTGTACGGGCTCGTCTACTGGAGAAGCAGTAGCTTCGACGGTTTCCAGCGACGAGGGAAGGAAATTGCTGGACGGCATCCGGCGCTCGCGATCCGGCGAAAAACTGACGGCTTATGGCTATGGCGCGGACGTGGAACTGGTCTGTTCCGCGATCAACAGGTTCCCGGTGCTGCCTGTTTATCACAACGGGGAAATCCGGCTGGTACAGGGCGCATAGACGGCCGGGCTAATCGTCGTGTGCCGGGCTGACGGGCGCTCGCACGCGCGAACGGCAGTGGCTTAGTAACGTTGGCACCCTTCGTGCCCTCCGTGGCCTCCGTGCCCTCTGTGTCCGATGCTTTTTTACGAGAGCGTTGCCCCGTCAGAAACATTATATATTGGCATATCATACATGGTATGCATCCTAAAAATGAGTTGCTAAAATCTGGTGAGCTTAATGGAAGTTGAGACGTTGAAGCGGCTTGCCCTCATGGGCGCAAACCGGGAGCAGGTCAGCCTGTCATCCTCGATTTTCGCGTCCTCGCTGGGCACGAGCACGCAGACCGCCGCACGCAAGCTGTCGTTACTTGAAGACAAGGGCTTCATCACCCGGGTTGTTACCAGCGAGGGCCAGCGGGTGCGGATTACCGATAAGGGTATGCTGCGCCTTCGATCGGAGTACCTCGACTACAAGCACGTGTTCGAGAATGCGCCGGCTATCGTCATCAAAGGCAAGGTCGTGACCGGCCTTGGCGAAGGACAGTACTACATTTCTCTCGACGGCTACCGGAAACAGTTCAACCAGAAGCTCGGCTTCGACCCGTTCCCCGGGACGCTGAACTTGAAGTTATCCGGACCGTTCGAGCCGCCGGAGCAGGACGCGATCAAGATCGACGGGTTCCGCGACGAGAACCGTACGTTCGGCGGCTGCAAGTGTTACAAGGTCAGCATAGGGGGCATCAGGTGCGCGATCGTCAGGGCGGACAGGACAAGCTATCCCCCGACGCTGCTGGAGATCATTGCGCCCGTGAACATGAGAAAGACGCTCGGCATAGCCGACGGAGACGAAGTAGAGGTGAAGCTGGAATGATAGAAGACGCGATCAAAGCGCTGAAAGAAGGGAAGATCATCTGCCTGTATGACTACGACAACCGGGAAGGTGAGACCGATCTCGTGTTTGCGGCTAAGTTCGTCACCCCGAAGTACGTCTACCAGCTCCGGAGGGACGCGGGCGGCCTCATGTGCGTGGCCATCGACCCCGTCGCGTGTACTAACCTGGGCATCCCCTACATCACCGACGTCCTGAAGTACGCGGGCGACTCCGGCAACGGTTTCGGGGCCATCGAGTCGATCTACGAGAAGGTCGGCGACATCCCTTACGACACCAAATCATCATTCTCGCTGTGGGTAAACCACCGCAAGGTATTCACCGGCATCACCGACGTGGACCGGTCGCTGACTATCAAAGAGCTGGCGGCGATCACGAATAGCGCGCTCAACGGCAACCACATCAGCTTCGGCTCCGAGTTCCGGGCGCCGGGACACGTGCCATTGCTACGGGCAGCCCCGGGACTGCTAAAGGACCGGAGAGGACAGACAGAGCTCTCCATTGTGCTTGCCCGGGCGGCGAAGATCACGCCGACCATGGTCATGTGCGAAATGCTCGACGGTGAGACCGGGAAAGCGCTCACGAAGGCCGACGCTATAAAGTACGCAGAAAAGAACGGCCTGGCATTCGTCGAGGGTAAAGAGGTCGAGGCGTACTTCAAGTCAATGAAGAACTGACCTCGTCCTTCGCTTTTTTATCGCAATGGCGGGCGGCCCCGCGCGCACGCGCGCGAGCTGCTGACAGGCATGCGGCTGGATGACCGGCCATTAAAAATTAGTAAAAGATTCAGCGATGGTTATCCTTTAATGGACGTTACCGTTGCTGTTGACTTCTTTCTTCAGCTCGCCAAACGTGGCCATCCGCTCCGCGAACGCATTGTGGCGGTGGATGCTCTCTTCGTTCACCTGCTCGATGGTGACGACCGCGTCATCCGGCAGGTTCGGGAACCGCAGCACGAGGTTCTTGGCCATCGTGCGCACGCAGTCCTCGACGAACTTGGGATGCTTGTGCGCAGTCTCGACGACGAACCGTTCATCCTCGCGCTTCAGGAGCTCGTACATCTGGGAACTCATGGAGTTTTCGATGATGTCGATGATCGACTCGATGGGTATCTTCCCGTCTTCGCCTGACTCAATCCGGATCGTGCCGACGCCACGCTGATTATGGGTGGGCATGGGCATGTCATCCAGGAACTTGATGATGATGTCGTCGCTGACGCCCAGCTTCTTGAGCTTGCCGAAAGCTGTATCGCGCGAAATTTCCTGGGCGCAGGGGCATGCGGTCATCGCGATCACCTGGGCGCCGATGGTCTTTCTCACCGGGCCGCCCCGGGTGACGATGGCGTCCGCGTAGATGTCGTAGACTTCCTGGCACTCGAGGTTGGTCTTCGGCGACCGCTTCTTCATCATGTACTCGCCGTGCATGCGCACTTCCGCGTTGGTCGCGTACTCGTGTACCTCCAGCAGGCGCCGGCTCACGTCCACGCACAGGTCCTCGATCTTGTATACAGGCCGGTTCAGGGCCTCCTCCAATGTGCGGTCGATGGCCTCGAGGTTCCGTGAAAGGTTGGCGCCTTTGCGGTTTGAAGGCAGGTCGACGAAAATGTCAAACGTCGGGATGAGAATGATGGGGCGCTTGTCGCTCCTCGTGATCTCGACCATTTTCTTGACGTCGGTGACGCCTACCCTTGTAAGGCCGATCATGACAGCCGGGTTATTTGCCTGAACGTCCGGTAATAACACGCGATTCACCAGGGATTGTGAGTATAAGGTTTTAAAGCAAGATAAGTTTTATCATGCGCAGATCGCTAAAGCGCACGGAAGGCCCGGACCGAGGGGAATCCGCCCGTTCCAGCCGTGCGGCGCCAGCCTAGCGATTTAATCGGCTTACGCCGATGCCTGGCGCTCCTGTCCTTTATAAGCCGGATTGATTTATCAACTTTCTTCTAAAATCAATAGAGTCATGAGCGCGGCTCAATGTATCATATTGCATGGCATTAGTAAAAAACGCCCACTGCCAGGCGGCTCGCATGTGTAGGCGCCATATTGTATTGCGAGGTAACACATTAAACCCTGTCGCCATTATAGTCGAGAATACGACGCGCGGTGGGCAGGAGGGCATGGTTACGAGCACCAGGCCAGAGATCCTATTGATACAAGGATTGTGTGCGGCTGCATATTTTCCGATAATTGTTAAGGTGGAGGTCTCACCATAAGCGTTGTAGCAAGATAAATTTCATATCTGTCGATATCGTTTTTATCGTATTTCACATATAATTTAAAATTGCTTGTCGTATTGCCCAGGGTACGGACTACTTCAAACGACTTCCATGGAGAATCGCGCATTGTTACCTGCCCGACCTTATCAGCAGTTTTATTATAGAGTTGCACACTTGGCTCTATCCAATATTCTTGATCGTAATCGCTTCGTATAGTACCTGTAACAATGACACAATGTTCTCCCTTTTTTATTGTGATTGTAGGATTTATCATATCTATATCATAGGTGCCATATCTCGCACTAGAATTAATTAAATAGATTTTACTTAAATTTCCGTCAGGAAAGCTAAGATATTTTCCAGACTCTTGTTGAATAATATTCTTAGGAAAAAAATCATGTTGTGTACTTATTAGAATTATTCCAAAGATGAATATAACTATTATTATTGCTACTATTGTTAGCCATTTACCTATTTTCATGTTATTTCACCTATTGACTATCTTCGTTTTATTAATATTTTCCTTAATAATTAATAAATTAGGATAAGATGAGTGAAAATTTACCCATCTTATCAAATATGTGGAATACTTAAGACCACGGATCAGGATTCTCTATTGCTTGGTAAGAATAAGTTTGACCATTTGCACCATATCCGTATGCATATACATATGGGCTGTCTGTACCAACGTTAATATTATTAAAAATGTTGTAAGGTTGAACGATATACCCATTTACTTTAGTGTAATAGTCAACAAAATTAGTTCTAATCCGGTATGGGTGCACATAGTCTGAGTAATCATGTAATTCTGTTGATCCGTCATAATATGTTATGAAACTGCTAAAATTATCAGTGTCAGGATAACTATCGAAGTAAGTACTCCCTGACACTGTATCAACCAACCAAATATCATATGATTGATCTTCAGAATCAAGGATTACATCATATTCTATAGGATTTACTACATTTACAATACTTAAATCGAAAACTGATTGGCTAACAGGCTGATTGAAATTATTATCATATATGGCCACCCATACTACAGTTTCTCCATTATACCGCTGATCGGATATTATCTCTATACAATCCATGTTATTATTAAGGTATATTTCACGCTCTTGATAACTATTAAAATACCTTCCGCCATCTGGGTTTTCCAGCAATGTTGGGTTTAGGCGACCATATAATAACATTGGCTGCCAGCTACTACTTCCACGATCAAAATACACACGTTCTAATGTAAAACTATCCGACAATAGAAGGTTTTGGGATTGCATTCTTGCCGGTAAGGGGTCGGTTAATGAAAAATTTTCTATGTTGTCTGATCTATTAATCCCTAATTTTTTGTCCATCTTTTTAAATTCTTCCTGTAATTTTAAAAATTCAGAATACTTTTCTGCAATCTTTTCTTTACCCATTTTTAAATAAGTCTCATTAGGCACATTTATCTGACCATAAGCAGTGTCAACTTTAGTATAATTTACTTGGTGCTTTTCAAGACTATGCGCTTTTGGTGCATGTACTGGATGGTTTTTGGTAACTTCATCATTTAATGGAGTTGCGTTTACAATTGGAATATTTAATAGTATTACAAATGCCATTAATATAGCTAAAAATTCTTTCATATTTCCCATATTTTACCCTCCTTTATGCCCCTAAACAGCAATTTTAGTAAACACATAGCCGTTTGGGTTATGTTCAATAGTTTGAGGCATAGAAGAGAGGTTTTATATATTTCTAATACAACTCAACTATGCCTATATGGCCATGGTGCCCGATTTATTCTTACAGGAAGAGTCGGATACCATGTTTCACTATAGTAAGTGATATATTGTAATATCTTAGCGCTTGATAAAAAGGTTATGGCCATATCGTTGAATTGAAAAGGCCCTGTAGTAATGTTTCTTTTTAATTTTGTAAAGTTGTCAATAAAATTGAATATTTTATAAAAAATTGCAGCAATGCAGCGCCAGCCTAGCGATTTAATCGGCTTACGCCGATGCCTGGCGCTACTGTCATTTATAAGCCGGACTGATTTATTAACTTTCTTCTAAAATCAATAGAGTCACGAGCGCGCCTCAATGTGTCGCACAGCGGGACACAGGCAAAAACGCCCGCTGCCTGGCCGCTCGCGCGCGCATACGAGAGCAATGTTAACATAAGTCGCAATCATAGTATGTCCTCAGGCAGGAGTGCGGACTGCCGGTATTAGGTCTCGAAGCCACCTATTTACTATAAAGTCCTTTATTCTCGATTATCCAGGAGGTATTATATTGCACAGTCGAGCTCATGTTAACATTGTAATCAGGAACCACTAAAGTCTCATTAACAATTCGTGTCAAGGTTAATCCAGAACTCCAGATACCACCAATCTTTAAAGTTATCCGTTCGCCATTATAGGTCATGTATGCTGTGCCATTGCTATCGATACTATCGATTATTACTCCAGACCGTAGACGATATGGGTAATCATAGATACCGCTAACCGTTAAATTAGTCGTATAGTTCCAGGGAGAATTTTTCTCGTAATAATAACCATGTAAAGCTTTGAAACTGCTGTTTACACGAACATATTTTGATGGATCATCATAACTATAAAACTCAGGAGGCGGAACATTATGAGGGACACTGTCACCAGCAATTACTGTTCCATGATCATAGCTAACTTCTTGAATTACTATATAACTGGATGATGACAATTTATCGTCAGATAAAATACAACCACACGTAGAGATGATACTAAATAAAATTAACAAATTAAGAAAGCCTAACGTTAATTTCATATTATCGACCTTTTCCTTATCCCCTATTAAAGGTATTAGCCAGATCGTTGAATTAAGCGATAGTAGCAGGCGTTTCAATTTTCACGTGATTATGCGCCTGTCGACTTTCGGCAGATCCAGGCATCCTCCGAGGATCGAAGTCAGCCTCATGCGCATCTGCTCCAGATCGTCAATGCTGACCGCATCAGGTGCTTTCACCGGCGCCATAGCGGTAACCAGTCCGGCAGCATACTGCTCTCCGAAGACTGCTGCTATCTTCCGCTCCCACAGGCCAGTGTACACTGCGCACTGTAGCGGCAGGCAACACATCCGGCCGGGCGTCCGGCACAGACAGGCTTAAAAGTCGCACCTGCAGGCTGCGGGCAATGGCAGGCAGCGGGACGCCGGGGTCGCAGACGGCCGCAGCATAGGTATTATCGTAGCAGTTGACGGCTGCGACGATGACACGATCACTCGACTCGATGACAGTCACATCGGCGTTCAGCGCTCTGCATGCGTCCAGGGCCTGCTTTATGTCATCCGGCGGCAGATGGCGCTGCTCATCGGCGGACGTATAGACGGCCCTCATGCCAGGGATTTCTATGAGATACCCATTGCCGCTAATGCCATGTCCACATATCGCCGGATCAGCTTTCATATATATGCCAACTATTTTTACAGTAAACTATAAATAACATATTGCTTATTTATTTTCTTGTAAACGTAAATAAGTAAGGTGTACGTATGAATAGCCTGGCGATGGAGACGCTGCTGGACGTGGACGAAGAACGCACAATGCCTAAGGCGCTCAAGCGAGCACGGGCGGATGACACGACAGCAGATCGCCCTGTCCCGAGTGTGAGTCGCTCTGTACTATTTGAAAATGATGAGATGCCGGACATTGCCGGAGAGGAAAACGGTAAGATTGCCATGACCGATGCCGGTGCACACGGCGGCATCAGTGTGGTAAAAAGTTACCAGATCAACCGCTGGTGTATGGCACAGGTGCTCCGGGACAGTGAGGCGGGACAGTACAGGTACGAGCTGACAGAGCCTCAACTGTCGGTCCAGGACAGGAAGAAGTACGACGCCATCGTGGCAGAGCTGCATAAGAAAACGCGCTCTGCGCTGGCGGAGATGCGCAGGATCGGCGGCAGGGAGCGCATTATGAGACAGTTCGACCATCTCTGCGGCGAGCGCGGCATTGCCGGCGAGGTCAAGGAAAAGATGACCTACTGCCTGGAGCGGGACTTCTGGGGGTACAAGAAAATCCATGGCCTGCTCGCCGACCCGAATGTTGAAGATATTAGCTGTAACGGCTACCATATGCCGGTTTACGCGTACCTGCCCGGGTTCGAGTCTGTGCCGACCAACATCCGGTTCGAAAGCGAGGAAGAGCTTGACGACTTTGTCATGTACCTCGTGCAGAAGGGAGGTAAGTCCATCAGCGCTGCCAATCCCATCCAGGACGTGGCCTTGCCTGACGGCTCCAGGCTCAACGTCACATTATACCGGGAGGTAAGCTCGAATGGCACCACGTTCTCTATCAGGCTGGCCAACCGGGCCAGAGGAGCGGCTGAGCTGCTGAGGAACGGCACCTTCTCGCCCGAGTCGCTGGCGTTCCTGTGGCTGGCGATGGAAAACAGGTGCAGCATGTCGTTTATCGGCGGTACCGCGTCGGGCAAGACGGCGGCGTTGAACGCCGTATCGAGCTTCATCGTGGAGAAGAACAAGGTGGTGACCATCGAGGATACAAGGGAGGTGCGCCTGTCCAGCCTGAACTGGACGCCGCTGGTCGTGACGGGAGTCCGGGGATGCGCCCATCACCGAGTTCGACCTTCTCGTCGCCGCATTCAGGCAACGCCCCGAGTACGTGATCGTCGGCGAGGTACGCACGCCCGAGGGTGCCAGGGCAGCAATCCACGGCATCAACTCCGGCCACACGGTCATCATGACCTTCCATGCGGACAGCCCGTCCAGCTTCTTCAACCGCATCACCGACGAACCCTTCAACATATCGCCCTCATATCGCCGCCGGCATGTCCCTGTGCGTCAGCCTGTCTATGGTCACTATCCCTGCAGGTGCCGCGGAAGTGAAGGTGAGGCGATGCCGGTCGATCTGTGAGGTCGCAGGCATCGAAGACGGCCGGGTGAAGATCAATCCCCTGTTCGAATGGGATCCGGCAAGCGATGCTGTACTGATGCGTCCGGTGAAGTCAGCAATCATCGAGAAGATCAGGGATGACCGTGGCTGGAGCGAAGGCCGCCTGATCGCGGAGATCACCGATCGTACAGCTGTGCTGCGATGGCTGGCCGGCCACATGATCTGCAGCGAGGCCGAAGTGCGCAGGGTGATAGAGGGATTTTACCGCAACAGGACAGAGCTGATGGAAAAAATCCGCTCCAGGCAGGAGCCTGACAGGGGAGGGTTGCCGATCTATGAGACTCCCTGAGATAGTCATGTTACGGTCTTTTGCCGGAAATTTTTCACGATCCGGTGCGCTCGGCAAATATGCCATCAGGTACGGGCAGTGCCGTCAAGACCGGGATTTTACTGACTATGTGTACAGATCGATATCGCTGGCAGCAGCCGGTTTTGCCATGGCTGCGGCATCAGTCTTTGTCGGGCTGTTCGCCACAGGAAAGATCACGTTGTTTCCAGAAGCGACATATCCTCTGGCGGCCGGTACGATCGCCGCCGTTGCCATATTTTACGGCAGGCTGTACTACGTGTCGTCACTGAAGAACTACAGGGGCGCGCTCATCGATGCGAATGCCATCCATGCCGTCGGGCTGATGCTGGCAATGGCCGGCTACAACGTGCCCCTGAAACGGATGCTCCGCAACCTGTCTAACCTCGGCAGCGTGTACGGGCAGGATATCGCTCTGGAAGCCACATATGCACTTTCGCTGATTGAGGAAGACGGGATGGACGTGATCTCCGCGCTGCGGATGGCACAGTCATCCTCGCCGTCTGTGATCTGGCAGGAGCTTCTGATCGGGATCGCGGCCATCTATAACAGCGGCGGCAGCCTGCGGGACTATCTGCAGGGCAAGTACGAGTCACTGGCGGCGCGAAAGGCGCTCGAGGTCAGGAAGTACAACGAGACGGTGCAGGGCGTGTCATCGATTTACCTGTCGGTGATCGGCATCGCGGCCATTTTCATTGCCATCATCAACCTGGTCTTCAACATGGCCGGGATGCTTGCCGGTGACATGCTGGTCTGGATCGACGCGCTGATCATCGTGCCGTTGGGCAGCTTCATCGCGGTCAAGTCCCTGCAGGCAGCATATCCGGAGGCAAACCCGTGACAGCTTTCGGTGAGGCAGAAAGCATCCGGGCAACGATTAAGGCCATGGGGATGCCTGGCGTTATGATCGCTGCAACCGTAGCCGGGCATGCTCGGCGCAGGACTTACCCTGTTGCTGTTGCCGATTGATACGGCGATCTACGTCTTCCTGATGATTCTGCTGGCGCCCGCTGCCATTGCCTATAGCCTGATGGCGTCATACGACAGCGAGATCAACGCAAGAGCGCCGGAACTCTTCTACGATTTATCCGAATACGTCAGGGCCAGCGGCTCGATGCCTAAAGCGCTGAAGCGGGCTGCCGCCGGTGATTACGGGGCCATGTCAGACGAAGTCCGCCGGGTGCTGTCGGAGATAGAGGACGAGGGATTCGACCTGGCGACATCGCTGCGAGCAATGGCCGTGAGAGTGAAAAACGCTTACATTACCAGGTCCGTATCCGTCATCAACGAGGCCCTCACATCGAGCCCCGATGCGGAGAGCGTGTTAAAGATGATCGCGGCGGAAGGCAGACTGTCCCGGTCGCTCGAATCAGAGAGAAAAGCAGGCATATCCTCGGCAGTGCTGGTCATGTATCTCACTGCGGTCGTGTTCCTGATCGTCGTTTCGCTCTGTATCTCGTCGTTCGTCCCGGTTTCCCACCAGCTCAGGGCGCTGACGGCCGGCGAGGCTATCACGCCTGAAAGCCCGGTCACTTATGCCATGCCATATTATTTCTTATCCGTCTCGGTCACCGTTTGCACCGGTCTGACCATCGGCGCTATGAGGGACAATTCCATCTTCGGGGGGCTGAAGGACGCGGCAGCGCTAACGACGGTCGCTTTCCTCGTCTTTGAGCTGATCGTATTCCCGGGATTTGACCTGATGGGGGCGATCGGGCTATGAATGACCAGGGCATTTCTGAGCTGCTCGGCTATGCGATCATGATTGGCATGGTCGCCACGGCGGTGATCTGTGTCACATCGGGCGCTGCCGGCGTGATCTCTTCCGCAGCGGAAAGAATCGGCCACTCGGAAGCGACAGCATCAATCAGGACGCTTGCAGCCACAGCCGTTGAGGTGGCACGCACGAATAATACATGCTATGTGGCTTACGAGCTTCAGATGCCCGCAGGCTATGAGCTACTGGCTATGGACCAAGGCGACGATATTACCAGGCTAAGCGTGAAGCTGGGCAGTAAAGAGGTGCCTGCCATACGAACGGGCAGTATCAGGCTGGAGTCGCCCTTCAGGTCAGTCTCGTTCGAGGGCGGCGCGGTCATAGGCAACGACAGCGGCATTGTTGACATAATCAGAGAGCCATCGATCTTTATAGCAAGCCACGACGGCCGGAAAGGGCTGTACATTTACCTCGTGTGCATTAAGGCAGATACCGGTGCGGTCTTGTCTGACTCCCACGCCATACTGGATATCAGGGCGGTGTCGCAACGATCGGAGAGCATTAATGTGTCAGCGCCATCCGATGCCATCATTTCCATATCTACCAGGGACCCGGAGGGATGGGCTAAATTCCTGCGGGACGAAGGGTTCGCGGTAACATGCTATGGCAATACTATAACCACCGTTTCAGGAGGTGTCTCTGACGTCCATGTCACCTGTGTCACATTGCAGATCAGGCCAGACAGATAATGACGGGATCGCTACCACTGTGGAATATGCCTTGCTCGCGGGCGTTTCCATTGTCATTTTCCTGGCGCTCGGCACTGCGCTAAACGTGTTCGCGTCCACTACCGAAGCCGATGCCACAGCCATTGCAGCTTACAGGGTAGCCTCGACGATCAGCCTGTCGTCCTGTGAAATGGCAGGGCCGGGAGACATATCATGCCTCAGGACGATTGACCTGCCCGAGCTGATATGCGACAAGCCGTATCTGGCCTATCCATCGCCTGACGGGCATGACATTTACGTCAGCGTCTCGGGACACCGGTACCATGCCCCGGTATCGTTCCGAGCCAGTAACGTAAAGATTACAGGATTCATTGCCAGCACGCCACCGGGACACACCGTTGCCTACGATGCCGTTTCGAGGACGGTGACCCTGTCATGAGCGACGATGCCGGCGGCGCCTTCACGATAGACTTCATAGCGGGATATGGCATTTTTATCGTCCTGCTGACCATTGTCCTGTACTTTGCCATCAGCACAGTCTCGAGCGGTTTCACCAGGAGCTATGCGACAGAGCTTCGCCCGATGGCCGAAGCGATGGGCGATATGCTGATATTGAGCCCCGGCTCGCCGCAAGGGTGGCATATGAGCCCGTCTCTGGCGAGAGGTGCAGCTTTCATCGGGCTGTCGGACGGCCGGCCGTGTATACTGTCCGAGGAAAAGGTCTACGCCCTGGGGTTCTTCAACGACTCCGAGCTGTTCAGGCACCTGGGCCTGGACGACTCGGAGCATTACTACGGCATCAGGATAGAGGTCTCGGCAAACGACGGGTCTGTCACCGTAGCTTCCGGGTATATCGTCGACGACGGCACGATGGACGTCTGCAAGTGTACCCGGCTGGTCGCGATCAGGGATGCGGACGGCAACGAAAAAGGAGGAAAGCTGGTCATTTACATGTGGAGGAAGTATGTGGGGACGGCAGGGACTGATCGCTGACCGGGAAGGCGCGCTGCACATGATCGAGGCGGTCATCGGCGCTTTCCTGATGCTGTCGTGCGTGGCCTGTCTGAACGCGATGCCCCACGGATACCTGCAAGAGAGCGATCGCGACGACGACTTGAGGACTATGTCTGCCGACCTGTTGTACATACTCGAATACCGGGATAACCGGCCGGGGCATCCTGGCCTTGCACAGACTCTATCTATGCCAACGGTCTGGGACGAGCAATCGGCAGCCATCGAGTCTGACATACGCAGCATTTTACCCTCCGGAGTCAGGGCATGCCTCGTCACACCCTACGGGGATGCAGGAGATTATCCGCCTGACGGCGTCGTCATGTATACAAGGCCTTTCCTGGGGTTCCGGCTGGATACACATGAAGCGTTAGACTGCAAGCTAATTCTCTGGAGAGGCTGAAGGATGAAAGATGACAAAGGCCAGATCATGCTGCTTTCGGCGCTGGCAGCCTGCGCATGCCTTATTGTGCTGGCAACGTACCTCTACTCGATCAGTGCTTCTTATCCGACAGAGCAACCAGCGCTCCAGCGAGAGGTCGTCGATAATATCGTATGGGTACAGGATGCAGGCCTTCTCCAGGCGGCAGGCGAGACTGGCGGCTGCCAGTGGGAACAGCGTGTGGCTCTTGCGGGCAATTTCAAAGCACGGGCATACATAGCCGTATCAAGCATTGAGGAGAGCATGATAGCCCGCGGTATCGCCTATTCGTTCGAATTTAACGAGTCGCTGGCGTCGAAATACCTGGACGACAGCGATATGAGCTCTGTCGAAAACATCGGCGGTGTCCTTGTAAAAAGAGAAACGGGCAACGCGAGCGTCTGTGGCTGCGCATATGACGTGTCGCTGACAGACGGGTCGTCCCGATTTAGTATATCAACGGTAAAGACCTGGGCTTAGGGCTCGTACTTTTGCAGGTTATCCCAGCCGTTCTCCACATAGAACATCGGCTTGTTGAACAGCCGCTGGTGCAATGACAGATAGTCCTCGAGGACCTGCAGCACCTCGTCCCGGGGGACGAAGTATGTCATCGTATCCATACGCTCCGTAATCCGGTCGATCTCATCAAAGAATGAGCTGAGGCCGTTCACCACGACGAAGTCGTTGTCTACCATGTTCTCCATGGACTTGCACAAGGCCTTTGTCTTATCCATCAGCCGGTACTGGAGGTGGTTGTACTCGTCCAGGCCGTTGAGAAATTCGTCCAGGCTCTGCATGCGACCCTCCTCGACGATAGATTTCCCTGCCTTGATGTACTCGGTGGAGATGTCGTTGGTGGTAAGGTCGACGTTAGGAAAATCGACCTTAATGCGCCTCTCGTTTTTCATATAACCTCTTAATTACACAGACTGACAAAACTATATATCTTTTTCCCTGTAACTGATAATTTTTGTTATAAAAGGGCCTGGTGAGCGAGTTATTTTCGATTTGTTACATGGTAATTACAAATTATTTTACGGCAAGCTCATTTGATGTAAGTAAATGTTATCCGAACTGCAATGCCCGGTGGGCGCTCGCGCGCGTGAACGAATGCTCAATATGTTCAGTCAGTTTTATAATGTTATTAATGCTGAGCCGGCACTTGACACTACGTACACAACGTACACGACGTACACGACGTTTTTCAGGTAATGGCAAGCGTAGCCTTATAATTAAACGTTGTGTACGTCGTGTACGTAGTGTACGTAGTGTCAAGTGCCGGCTCAGCATGTACAAGATATAACAGGGATGACTAAACTTGCGGCAGTTAGATCAGGATGCCGGTCGCGTCTTCGACCATGCCGGCGCCGGGGCCCAGGTCCTTCTGGCTGACCTTGATCTTGCCCCCGTCGCCCGAGAAGCTGAACTTCTTCACGTTCACCATGAACTCGTGGTAGTTGAAGACGCCGCCGCTGCGGAAGTTGAAGCGGTGGTCGGCGTAGGATTTTACCGATATGTCCAGGGCGTAGTCGTCGCTGACGCTCCGGAACCGCCAGAAGGCCCGCTTTGCGTCGCTGGTGACGTCGATGTTGTAGAACCAGAACATGCGGTCGTGCTTTGCCGAGTAGAAGACGCCCTTGTTCCGCAGCGCATAGTTGTACTCTTTGGAGCCGAAGTAGGGCTTGAAGAACACGAGGAACGACCCGTCCCGGAAGACGAGCCGGCACCAGTACCAGGGCACCATCGGCGTGGACAGGATGACCTTCTGCAGGTAGCAGCGGCCTTTGTACTCGCTGCCGTTCAGCGTGCCCTCGAAGTTGTAGTAAAGGTTGTATACCTGATAGTTCAGGCCCATCTTAAGCTCGTTGAGGACTTCCTCGCTGATGCCTGTTTCCGGCTTGACCAGCCGGAAATCGCCGGTGATGGCATCGCTCCTGATCTCGACCCGGTACTCCGGGACGGTGCCCGAGATGGCGATGTCCAGCGCATCGCCTGACGTAACGATCGATTTTCCGTCGGCCACGGTCTGTGTCTGGACCGGCGGGACGAACAGCTTTTTCTTCCCGTCGAAGCACCAGACGAAGGCGCCGGTCGACAGCACCCCGTCGCCCACCGGGTTCAGGCCGCTGACCTCGAGGTCGTCGATCACGCTGCGCCGGGAATTCCGCCGGCCGAAGGTGGACACGAGCTGCATTGGCTTCTTGCCGTCCAGCGAGGTGAAGATGGCGAACCAGTACTCCTTGCCGAAGGGTATCAGCGACTCGTACTTGTAAAAGATCTCGTCGAGGCACGGCTGGGGCTCGCCCGCCTTGTAGATGGACGTCTTGAACTTGCTGTTCGCGTACATCATTGAAAGGCTCGGGATGGAGTATCGGGATATACGGCTGTAAAAGTGAGTCTCGTAGTAGCTACGGACATCGATTAGGTCCATGCCCTTGCGGACGAGGTCGTCCGTGTTGATCTCCGGAAGCTGGATGCTCTGCCGGAAGTTGCTAATCGCCCGGTACTGTGCAGGAAGCAGGCTTTTCCCTTTCTGGACCAGGTGATCTTTGGCGATGAAGGGCAGCCTGATGTTATGCCGGACAATCTGCTCCTTGTCGACGGATGGGAGCCGCAGCTTCTGCTTCAGGCTTTCGAATAGCTTCTTTTCCTTCAACATGGTTCTGCCCGTCACTCATTGTAATGTGCAAGGGAGTATTAATTTGTTGCTATTTTGCCATGCCGCCCACCAGCACGAGCGATGCGGCCTCGAAAAGCGCCGCCACGGCCAGCCAGACCCCGACGACAAGCAGGAGCTTTCCGTTGTCGATGACCGCGCGCACATACGCCTTAAGCCGTGAGCTTTCATTGAAGCGTGAAGGCCAGATCACCGCTTCGACCAGCCTCATGGTGGCGAAAATGGCAATGACATAGGCCTCGCCTTCCAGTATCAACGTGCCCAGCAGCGGAATGAGCACGGTCGGATCCGTTATGACAGAGGGAACAGAGAAGATGATGCCGAAGACGAAGAACTGCGCGCCGAAGACGACAAGTATCCACGGCGGAAAGACCAGCGAGGGCAGGGATGCCAGGACGATAGTCACGAAGTAGTTATGAGAGAATATCTGCCACGTGCCCAGCAGGATGTCGCCCGATTCGAGGGTCTGGCTGGCCGTGGAGATCGGCCCGGTGGTGGTGGCCTGCTCGATGAAGTCGACAGACATGTCGTGGATATCAGGGAACACCTGCCCCACCAGTATGCCGAGGATGAACAGCCCGAAGAGGAAAACGTTGCACGCCAGGAAAAGTTTCCAGTCCTTTTTGAAGATGCCTGCGATGTCCCCTGTTATGCTCATAGTGATCAGCCTGAACTATTGAACTCCTTGTATAAGAATGCCTCTGTTGCGCGGCCGGGTTTATTATCGCATGAGGATGAACAACAGCTCGAAAGCCTCGTAAACGGCGCCGACGGCCAGAATGACCGCCACGACTAACAGGAGCTTGAAATTGTCAATAATCGCTCTTCCATAGGCCTTTAGTCGCGAGCTTTCCTTGAAGCGTGAGGGCCAGATCAGCGCCTCGACCTGCCTCATGCAGGCGAAGATGGCGATCACGTACGCTTCCCCCTCGATGAGCAGGGTGACGTAGTGGAATACTAGCTTGCCGAATGTGAGACGCCCGTATGGCACGACAAAGGCCATACCCCAGAGCAGGGCACGCCAGCCGCCGAGCAACAGCGTCCATGGCGGGAAGAGAATCCCCGGGATAGTGATATAGACGAGCGTCCCCGAGATGAGGTTAGTCCGGAAAATCTGCCAGGCAAGGTTGAGCACCTGACCTGCCTGTATGGCACTGCCCACAGGCGCCAGCGGGCCGGTTTTCAGCCCCATGGCCAGCACTCCCAGCCAGTACCCCTGTATGTCCGGGCGCAGTAGCGCGATGAGAGCGCCGACCAGCAGGATGCCGAAATAGAAGACGTTGACGGCTACTAACAGCTTCCAGTCCTTGCGGAAAATGTCGACGATGTCTTTGATCAGGTCCATGTGATAAAAGGAGTGCTACCTGCAGTGAGTTAAAATGCTGGGAAAAATTTACCGGAATACGTGCCGGTACTATAGTCGAGGCTTCCAGTTGCTGGCGGGCGGCTGCTCGCGCGCGTGCGTTTTACGATATAAGCAATGTGCATTATGCCTTGCATACACAATGTGACTCCTGTCACGCGCGCCAGGGGCGCCAGGGGCCAAGGGCGCCAAGACTTTTAATACATTATAGCTGTAAGAAAATTGCTTAAAATTGCCTTGGCGAACCTGGCTCCTGGCGCCCCTGGCGAGCGTGACAGTAGTCGAATAGTCTGAACAAGGTATAAAAATTACTCAGCCGGGACAGGGAACCGCAGCAGTGCAGCAATCCCGCCGAGCCGCTCCAGCCGCTGACCGGGCTCGAACTCGGTGGAGAAGACCACGACTTTGCCCCGCGAATGCTCCACGTTGCGCATGAGCGCCTCGACGTTCGTGGCCCCCTTCTCCCGGTAGCCCCGCAGTGTCTCGTCGGCGATCATCAGCGTCTCCACCGCGCCATAGTCCACGGCTTTTTTCACCTGGGCAAAGCCGTAGGTGACCTTGCCGTCTTTCGCGATACCGGCAAGCAGCTCTTCGATAAGCTGCGCTTCCCGGGTGATGCGTGTCTCCTCGACGAGGCGCTGGATGGCGCCGCGGCGGAGGACTTCCTGGAAGCCGGAAGAGCCGATGGAGGAGATGTCTTCGACGACGACTTTCTGGGCGATGTCCGGGTTGTTGTTCTTCAGGAACTTCACGAAGTCGTCCTTGATGAAGCCCGGCCCTGCGACCACGAAGGTCTGGACCTTGTCCGCATATTTCAGCTGCCTGGCCACTTCCCCGAAGAACTCGGAACGCGTATCGGTGCCCTCCCGCTTGCCGGAGGACGACTGGCGCACCCTGGATATTTCCTCGATCCCGTATTGCCGCAGGTACCCGATAGCAGCCTCGCCTTCCTCAATGGTCACAATCTCGACCTCGGGGCGCTTCGCCGCCTCGATGGCTTCCCGTATCCGCTCGATCTGGTCGGACTTCCAGTGCTTGATAATGGACAGTTCCGTGTACGGCTCGATGTTCAAAGTGTGATAGGCACCGGCATCGATGTCGGATAAGATCGTGCCCTTGATACGCAGCCGGTTGGAGAACTTATGGAACTCGACGGTCTCGACATTCACACCGAGCCTCACGAGCCTCTTTTCGACCTTGTCCGGGCGTATCTTGTCGGCAATGGAGTCTACTGCACGGTATGTCATGGAAAAAACTTTGTCGCCGGGCTCGACGACGTACTTCAGGTGCCAGAGGTCGTCCAGCGACTCCGGCGTAAGAGAAATCTCGCCGTACTCTCCCCGCAGCTCTTCCTTGTTGACCTTCATTGCACGACCCTCATTGCACAATTTTCATTGCGCTCATTGCGCCTCATTGCACAATTCTTATTGTGCAATCCTCGTCTCCCCCGGGGGCATGAACACCATGATACGGTCGGGCGACGCAGCCTGGCGAATGGCTTTCGCATCGTCCTGGCTCGCGTGCTCGAGGAAGTGCCGGTAAATCTTCTTGGCGGCGTCTCCCTGGTTCAGCTCGCCGGGCTCGATGATGACGGTGTATTTGGCACGTGCCTTCACCGCGTTCACCGGGCCCCCGATGACGTAGCAGCCCGACTCGTCGAAGCGGATGCCGACCGCGGCGCGTACCGGGACGTCCTTCATGTAGTTTCTTTCGCCGCGGACGATAAAGGCTCCCTTCGCCACGTACTCGCCGGACTCCGGTGTCTTGGACACCTGCTCAGGGCGCACCCAGTAGCAGTCGCCCGAGAACTGGCCGGCTTTCCAGACGGACGAATAGGATACGGCGAACTGCGCGGTCTCCGCCAGCGCCTCCGGCGTGACCGGGCGGCCTTCGGTCTTGATGACGGTGATCGGGGCGCCGTGGGCCTGGGCATGGAAGAAGACGTCGTTCTTGTCCATGTATTTCTTCACGATCTCCTCGTTGGAATCCGCGTCCCTGCCGCCCACGACCATGAACCCGTCGGAGGTGAAGAACCACCGGAACCGGTCGTACCAGCGTGCCTTGCGCGGCTTTGTAGACACCTTCTTCCGGGCGGGCTCATCGGCACGAGGCTGCGCCTTTGCCATAGCCTTCTTCGTCTCCGTTATTGCCCTCAGCGCGCCTCCCTTCTTGGCGGTTATTCTCTTGGCCCTGTCATAATAGGCCTGCGCGTTCTGGGGCACCGTAAGCGCCACGTCGATGTTGACCGTCGCATCGGACAGCTTCACCGTCACCGTGCCCGTCGCCGGGTCGACGGACTGGATGGCCGTCGCTGCGGCGTTGCCGGTTTTCTTCGCTTCTTTCAGCGTCTTCCTGATGTCGTCCCAGGAGTAGCCTTTCGCTCTCGCGCCGTTAATGACCCTGACGATGTCCTCGACCTGCTGGTAATCCGCATAGATGATCTCGCCTTTGCGGACGTTTTCGACCTCTTCCTTCTCGAATTTGGCGATGGCGTCTTCCTGCTGTTTGAGACGGCGCTCCAGCGGGCCGGTCTTTTCCGCTTTCTTCTCGGTGGCCGCAGCCTTGATCTCGGAGACGGTCACGGCGCTGTAGTACTCATCCAGCGCCTTGTTGAACGTCTCGAAAAAGACCTTCTCGAAGCCGTCGTACCGTTTTAGTTCCAGCGGCAGCACATCGACGTTCTTGCCGTCCTTGCGGACAATATGCGGGCGCAGCGTGCCTTCGGCCAGGGGTTTGAGCAGTGTTTTGATGCCGTTGAGCAGCACCTTGATCTCGCTCTCCGCCAGCGACTTTGCCGGGCGGTTCTTGTCAATGCCTGCGATCTGGCATGCTTCCTCCACGTACATGCCGCCCATGTTGGTCTGCGTGGCCAGCGTCCGTACCAGGTCCTTATCCGAATCACGGAAGAGCGGGACCAGCTCACTTTCGGTGAGCGTCAGCGGGTTCAGCTGCGACGCTGGGTACTCGTAGACCTCGCCCCGCAGCACGTCCCGGTCCTTCATCTTAAAGGACTTGAGGGGCATGATGATCTTCCGGCCGGCGTCCAGCAGCACGACGTTGCCCCTGGCGAACATTTCTACGACCAGGATGGTCGTTTCGCCTGCTCGCAGCACCTCAATCTCCACGATGCGATCGAAGCCGCGCTGGCGTATTGCAGTAATCCGGCCGCCCATCATGTACTTCCGCAGGATCATGGCGAACGCCGGAGGCAGCTTGGGCGACTCGCGGGCATGGCTGCTGATATGGAGCCGGCGTCCGGCCTCGGCGATGAGGTCGTACTTGCCGGTCTTGAACTCCTGCAGCCGCATGCGAATCTCGTCAGGGGTGTGCTGGTATACCTTCTCGAGCTTGGCGTCGAGGAGGAACTGCAGCTCGCCCACCACGGCGAACACGTCCACGCTGCTCATTTCTTCTTTCATGTGATCTCTATGGCTCCTTCCCTGTCGGGAACGTCTGTTGCTAATGAAGATTGCATAATAATAAACTTTGGTATGCCACGACGGGTATGAAGTCGGGCCATATCGACGTTAGACGCCCCCGGATACGGTTTGTCCAGAAATATAGTGGTCATGCTTATTTCCCCGTCAGGCAAAAATACGTAAGGGATTATCGTGGCGAGGGAAATCGTCAAGCTGGCAATAGTGGCGGCCATCATTTTGATCGCAGCCGTGCTCATCGGACTCTTTGCGTCAGGCTACATTACCGCCTTCAAGCCCGGAGGCACAAAGGATACTTCAGGCGGCGCGGGACACGTCGTCGGCGGTGGCAACACCATCTCAGGAGGCGTCTCCGTCGTAAGCACGCCGGCCCCGTCGCCGTCTCCGCCGCCCATGCCGCAGATGCCGGAAGCCATGCAGCAGCCGTTCCAGCAAAATCCGCCTGCGCAGCCGGTACAGCCGTTGCAGGAGCCATTTAGCCAGGCCATGCCATCGGTGCAGCCGGCATTGGCTACGCCTATGCCGCCAGTCTCATGGCCCAATCAGCCTGTTATCCGGGACAGGCCGTTGATGCCCGGGATAGTGGGCCCGTCTCCTGTGCCTTCGCCGCCAGTCGGGCAGCCTGCTCACAGAGAGTCCTTCGGCGTCGCAGTCGCCGTTCGTGCTGGGATGGATGCAAATCATCCAGCGATTCGTCACTATACTGCCGTACCTGTTCCCGGGCATAATCCCGGTACAGACATGGTGGCCGCCGGGCTTGTGAGCCTGCGTCCGCATGCCCTCCAGCCTGTGACGGGACGACAAATAACGACGTAAGCGGAGGCAGTTTCGCCGAAAAAGCGGTATTCATTTGAAAAGACATTTCTTTTTCATATGCCCCTGAATATTTTCGCTTAACTAGGACATATGGTTTGATATAGTGTAATTACATAAGAAGTGATTGTAGCATGACACCGCGAATACCCACGCGGATATATGCTTCAACACCCAAAAGGTGGAGAGCCATGTAGTAATAGGATCTTGTCACCTACACCTACGACTACACCAACTCCATCTCCAACACCCACCTCAACACCCACCTCAATACCCACCTAAACCTATACAGCCACGGTCCCGACAAGTACCACAAGGAAACGGAAACGTAACATTCACATTACTGGTGCTGTAAGTTAAACCGTAACCTCATTCGGGGAACGAAAGGACCGTGGCTATAGGCGATTTTTCGAGATTCAATAATAAGCCTGTGAATGTTACTTTCGTTATGGTCACATCCTCCGAACGGGCAGAGCCCGTCGTCGGCGGCGGGGCAGACGCTCGCGTACGCGGGCGATAGAGGCAAAGATACACGCAGCGATATCCCCGACAAATCGACCCTGACCATCGTCGGCATGCAATAGCGCAGCGCGCCAGAGGGCGGGAGGACGGGCAGCAGGATTGTACCGCCGGAGGCGGCATGCGACAGGCATCGGCGCGCAATATCCTGATTCTATGTGCCTCTTCCGTTAAGACAAATATTACTACTGCCAATACTAATCGCGGTGCGACGCCCATGCTTGCTTCTTGTATAGAAACCTATCGGCCAATATCCATTACTTCCAATATTAATCGCGGTGCGACGCCTGTGCTTGTTTCTTGTGAAAAGCCATACCGGTCAATAGCTAATACTTTCCATTCTAATCGCGGTGCGACGCCCGTGCTTGCTTCTTGTTGAAAAGGAATAATGACAACTATCTAATACTTCCCTTTCTAATCGCGGTGCGACGCCCGTGCTTGCTTCGCCGCACGTGCTACTCCGGGTTTTTCCGATGTTCCGGTGTCGGGCGACGGGCTCGCACCTTCGTCGGCCCAACGCGCCTTCGGCAGCGTTGAGTCTCCTTTGCAAGCCCTGAAAAACGCGCCTACGGCAGCGTTTTTCACACCCGCCACCTCCACACCCCTCGCACCGCTACGCGTGCGAGCGGGCAAGCCGAAAAAACCCTCCGCCTTCCGCGGAGAAGCACCGGCAACCCAAACCAACACTAGAACAGGCAACGATCCAATACTAGTCCAGTGCGCGTAGCCTTTACTTCTCCGCGGTCGGCGGAGGGTTTTTCTGGCCGAAGGCCCCTCGCACGCGCAGCTGTGCGAGGGGTGCGGAGGCGGCCGGGCAATGAACGCTGCCGAAGGCGCGTTGCTTAGCGCTTGCGAAGGGACTCGACCTGGCGCAGCCGAGCGAAGCGAGGCGCCGCCGGGGCGTGTCTCCGAGGGTGCGAGCGCGGCCCGGACGGCGCAGCACCGGAAAAACCCGGAGTAGCACATGCGACGAAGTAAGCATGGGCGTCGCACCGCGATTAATAATGGACAGACCATATCCTGCTGTAAAAAAATTTTTAGTATTGCTAGAACGCATGGGCGTCGCACCGCGATTGATATTGGACGGACCAAATCCTGTTCTTCTGTCGACTTCTGATATTGCCTGGACGGCGAAGCAACGGAAATTATCGTCATACATGGATACGTTTATCTATCACGCAGGCACATCAGGAACCAGAATGAAGCGCAGTAAACAGGCAGCGGCCAGGAAGGCGTTTAATGTCGATATGGCGGCGCAGCGGATCGAGAGGCTGTTCGGCATGGCGGAGAAAGCGTGTCGCGACCGCCCGGACCTGGCTGACCGGTATGTCGACATCGCCCGCAGGATCAGCATGCGTCACCGTGTGGGCATTCCGGGAGAGCTGAAGCGGCATGTCTGCAAGCAGTGCTGCGGCTACCTGGCGCCGGGAGTCAATGCCAGGGTACGCATCGACGGGAGGAATATCCTGATCACCTGCGAGCGCTGCGGCGGCATCAAAAGGTATCCTTATAAAAATGAGCGTAAGGAGCCGGCGGAATAGGCCGGCTCGTGGTTTCCCAACCCGTTTTTTATTGCAGTTAGGCACGTTCCGGCTGTGCATCCGATGAATGCAGAGCGGGACATGCCCGCCCGGAGGCATGCTTTTTATATCGTCATCTAAGTCTGCCATCGCAGGCATAGGTTCTGTTCACAGTATCAGCAGGTCCTGATTTGAAAACCTGCCGGAAGGCCCTATTAACAGGGGCTCAGCACGCGGGCGCAGCTGCTGCACCGCATCCCAGCGGCACAGTGTAGCATTGCGGGACCAGGTTGGTCACCGGCACCGACGACTGCACGGGTACCGTCACAGGCACCGTGGTGGACGACTGTGCGCAGGTCACGTAAGGCACACTGACCGTCTCAGGGACGATGACGGCCCTCGGCACGGTCACCTGCAGTACACGACTGTACCGGGACCACGATGGGCACTTCCTGTGGTACCTGGGTACATGTCATAACCGGCACTTCCGTCGTGACAGGTACGTTGCACGAGACCTGAGCGATGCAGTCCTGCGGGGCTCCGTAAGTTACAGCGCCACCGCAAGCGCCGTCGAGGCCACCGTAGCCCGGGCCTGCCCCGAGGCCATATCCGTACTGCGCGAGGGCCGGAGCGGCGATCAGCGCCAGCGAGAGCAGCACGATTGCTGCTATTGATATTTTGTATACCATCTTCATAACTACACTCCCTACAGTACCACAGATTCGACAGAGTCGTGATAAACATTGCCATTTGAAAAAGATGGTCAGAGGGCTCAATTGGATAAAATATAGCAAAATGGGCTTCTGATAAGCAAAAACGGCTAAAATATTGCTCTAAATATATAACTGAAAGAAAATAATGCTTAAATAGTTGAAATTAGTTAGAAAATGCCGTATAGCCAGTGCGGTAAATATAGCGGCGGGGTTGATCTTCGCCGGGCTAATAAAGGCGAGGGGAAATTAGAGGCGGCGCCTGACTGCACTTGTCACACCATACAAGGCCCGTTTCGCATAGCGGCTCTGCCATACATAAGTTTAATTATGATAGGCGCACTGCCTAATATGGAGTGAAAAGAGAGAATGGGAGTCGATTTAGGCGATCTCGTCGAGCCGCGGGAGATCGAGCTGAAGGAGCTGAACAACAGCACCGTCGCTATAGACGCTTTTAACACCCTGTACCAGTTCCTGAGCATCATCCGCCAGCAGGACGGTGCGCCACTGGCCGATGACAGGGGCAATGTGACATCTCATTTATCTGGCATCATCTACCGGGTGACGAACCTCGTCGAAGAAGGCGTCAAGCCGGTGTTCGTCTTCGACGGCAAGCCGCCTTCCTTCAAGGCCGATACGATCAAGGCCAGGATCGAGGTGCGCGAGGCAGCCAGGCAGATGTACGAGGCAGCGAGAGCGGCTGGCAGCGCCGAGGCCTATAAGTATGCCCAGGCGTCAACGTCGATCAACCAGCAGATCATCGCCGATGCAAAGGAGTTGCTCGGCTATATGGGCGTCCCGTACCTGACCGCGCCGTCGGAGGGCGAGGCGGAAGCTTCCTATATGGTCCAGAAAGGCAACGCCGATTACGTGGGCTCGCAGGACTACGACGCGCTGCTCTTCGGTTCGCCCCGTGTCGTCAGGAACATCACGATCACTGGCAAACGAAAGATGCCCCGCAAGAACATCATGATCGATGTCAAGCCCGAAGTCCTCGAGCTGGACGAGGTGCTGTCGAAGCTGGACATCAACCGGGAGCAGCTGATCGATCTGGCCATCCTCGTAGGCACGGACTACAACCCGGGCATCTACAAGGTCGGCCCGAAGACGGCGCTGAAACTGGTAAGGAAACACCCGAACGACATGAAAGCGATCTTCGACGAGATAGGCCAGACCGTCGATAACTACGAGGGCATCAAACAGTTCTTCCTCCACCCCGATGTCACCGACAAGTACGAGATCAAGTGGGGCAAGCCCGACCCGGAGAAGATCAAGCGCTTCCTCTGTGAGGAGCACAGCTTCTCGCCAGAGCGTGTCGACAAAGTGCTGGAGCGGCTGGTCAAGGCCATGTCCGAGACTAAGAAGCAGAAGACATTATCAGCCTGGTTTTAAGTATTCATACCCGTATCATTTCATTCAGGCTCATGACCCTTTCAACACAAAGGCCACAAAGGCCACGAGGTACACAACGTATTATATAATAAAATGCTGATAAAATATGCATTTATGTAATAATTAGTTCGCAATACGAGCAATTCCATCTTTTAAGCTTTTTGTATTAAAATTAATTAATAGCCCTAAGCGATATCCACCAGATTTCAAATATGTTAATACCTGGGATCTATGAACAGGAAGTATTGAACCATCTATTGATTTTAATTCCACAACTACACAATCGTTCACAATTAAATCAACCCTATAAGCATCGTCTAATCGATGTCCATGGTGTACAATTGGTAAATGTACTTGTGATCTAACAAAGAAACCCATATCATTTAAATCATTAAAAAGACAAAACTCATACGTCTTCTCCAGCATGCCCGGCCCACGTTCGGTATGTATTTTAAATGCTAAATCTAAAATGTGAGCGCCGACTTTTTCAATATATAAAGGAATTGAATTTTCTACGGAATGTTGGTTGTTTATAATACCAGGATTATTTTCAAATTGTTGCATATAAGATAACTGTATTTACAAGCTACTTAATAGTTCGCTCTGCATTATCTTTATTAAAAATACTTCGTGTACATTGTGGCCATTGTGGCCTTTGTGTTGAAAGGGTCATGAGCCATGATCAGGCATTTCACAAAGCATATATCGTTTAACGCCGTTAATTTCTAATTATAGAAGGTACAAACCCATGAGCACTTACGAGGAACTCTCATCTAAGTTGAAATCCATGCTGGGCCTGAAGGGCTCGCCTGTCGCTGTCAAGCTTATCCGGAAGCGCGAGGATATCCCGGCAGGCATCCCGGAGATCAGCGAGAAGGTCCGGCACTGCGAGATGGTGCAGAAGGCCCGGAATGGCGACGTGTTCTACGCCACGAAGGACAAACACGCCTGTGCAGGCGGTGCCGGGGCGCTGGGCGTCATGGAGACGCCGGAGAAGGTGCTGAACGGCGAGTTCTACTTCGGGCTGGGCGACTTCGGCTCGTCCGGTGCGGCAAAGCGTACCACGGGCTCGATCACGAGAGTCGACGAGGACTATATCGCCACGATGTACGCGCCGCTGGAGAAGGCGGCATTCAAGCCGGACGTGGTCGTGATTATAGGCAACCCGAAGCAGATGATGCGCATCGCCAAAGCGAACATTTTCGCGCTCGGTGGCAGGAATTATGCCGACTTCTCCGGTATCCAGTCGATCTGTGCCGACGCCGTCGCCGAAGTCTACATGACCGGCGCGGTCAACTTCACGCTGGGCTGCATGGGCTCCAGGAAGAACGCGAAGATCGCCGACGAGGAAATGATCGTGGGCATTCCTGCGGAAAAAGTGCAGGAGATCGTGGACGCGCTCGAAAAGTCTGCCCAGAAATAGGGATGTACGGCACGGGCCGGAGTACAGGCCCTGCCCTGCTTACGATTTTTCGCTTTTTTCATTTATTGGTTTTTTATCTGTGCTCTGCGATCTTTGAATGGTGCGCGGGTTGAAGGACCTGTCTGAGATGGGAGGATTTGCCGCAGAGGCCATCAAGCACGATACAGTATCCTTTATCGCCTGGTGCCTGGATGGCCGGCTGCTGACCGCAAACCCGCAATTCTACCTGCTTTCGGGCTATACGGCCGAAAAAGCCGAAGGCTTGAGGTGGCCTGCCAGTTTCACTGACGATGAGCTGAGAAAGCGTGTGGAAAAGACCATGGAGGAACTGGGCCGGGGCGCAAAATCCTGCCAGTTCGAGGGCAGTCTGGTCCGGAAGGATGGCTCTGTGCTTCCCGTGACCGTTTTTATGCATATGTACTATCCTCCCGAATCAAACGAGCCTGTCTTTTTCGCGTTCATCACGGACATATCGTGGCTGAAAGAGCAGGAGAGACGGCTGCAGATGACACAGTTTGCCGTTGATCACTTCACCGATTCTTCGATCTGGCTGGATAGTAATGGCAGGATCCAGTATGTCAACGACAGGGCCTGCCAGATCATGGGCTATTCCAGGGAGGAGCTCCTGTCCATGAGCATCTGGACCCTGGACCCGCAGTACACGCCCGAAAGGTACCGGGAGGTATGGCTGTCCGTCAGGAAGGGCGGCTGGGCACACCTGGAGTCGTTCCTGTATACCCGCGACGGCCGGAAAGTGCCGATGGAAATCCATGCCAGCTACATACAGTTTGACGGCGTCGAGCGGATGATTGCTTTTCTTCGGGACATCACCGAACGCAGGAACGCGGCTCAGGCACTGGCGGAGGGCCAGGAAAAGTTCCGGGTTATGGCCGACACGTCAGTAGCCGCCATCTTTCTGATCCAGGATAACCGGTTCATCTATGCCAACCCGGCGGCATCAGCCGTTACCGGCTACGCGAACGAAGAGATCCGGGCAATGGATTTCTGGGAGCTGATACACGACGAGTTCAGGGAAGGCCTAAAAAAGTACGGCAATGACCTGCTGCACGGCGTTATGATCCCCGGGCGGTTCGAGATCAAGTTCGTGAGGAAAGGCGGTGACGTGGGCTGGGCAGACCTGACTGTCGCACCGATCCGGTACCATGGCAAGCCCGCAGGCGTAATCACGGCGCTGGACATCACCGAACGCAAGCGGGCGGAGGAGGCGCTGAGGGAAAGCGAAGAAAAGTTCCGTGTCCTGTCCGAGCTGTCGCCGTCAGCCATATTCATGTACCAGGGCAATAAGCTCATCTACGCGAACCCGGCGGCCGTGGCATTTACCGGGTTCTCCATGGGCGAGCTGTTGACGAAAAACTACTGGGAAATGGTCCACCCGGAGTACCAGGAGATGGTGAAGATGTACGGGCAGGCGCGGCAGAAAGGCGAGCCGGTGCCGACCAGGTACGAGGTCAGGTACATCACGAAAGCCGGCGAGGAGCGGTGGGCGGAGTTCACCGCAGGCTTCATTGAGTACAGGGGCAGGCCGGCAGGCATTGTGACCGCCTATGATATGACAGAGCGCAAGCACACAGAAATCGCCCTGCAGGACGCCAAGGCACAAGCAGAACTTTACCTCGACCTGATGGGCCACGATATCAACAACATGAACATGGCTGCGCTGGGTTTCCTCGAGCTGGCAGGCAATAAGCTAAAGTCCAGGGGGTCACTGAACAGCGACGATCTGCAATTGATCACTAATGCAATGGACTCCCTGAAGAACAGCTCGGACCTGATCGGCAGCGTACGGAAGCTCCAGAAGGAGAGAAAAGGTGTCCTGAAGTCACGATATATCTGTCTGGACCACGTCCTGACCGAGGTGAAGGGGCGTCATTCGAATGTCCCGGGCCGAGACATTACTATAACCTACAGCGCGATTTGCGACTGCTGTGTGCTGGCCAACGAGCTGTTGATAGACGTGTTCTCGAACATCATGGGAAATGCCATAAAACACTCGACCGGGCCACTGGCGATCAATATGAGCCTGCGCAAGACTGAGGAGAACGGGGTAATATTTTGCAGGATCGTCATCGAAGATACAGGCCCGGGCATACCCGACGAGCAAAAGCCCGGGATATTCGAGCGTGTCGGTAAGGAGCATGCGAAGTTGACAGGCAAAGGCCTCGGGCTATATCTGGTAAAGACGCTGGTAGAAGACTTCCGGGGCAAGGTATGGATAGAAGACCGTGTGCCGGGCGACTACAATCAGGGCAGCCGGTTCGTGATAATGCTTCCTGCGGCAATAGCCCGCGACGGCGAAACCGGCGACGATGAGGCACATGTTTTCAGCGTTTAGTTGCACAGCTTCTTTACAGGAATCGCCCGGACGGATGAAAGCGAGCCATGTGGAATGATAGCCAGTTCGCGCTTATGTGGCTCCGGCAGCGGCAGTCGTTGTGACACGGCGGCGGTCGAAGTAGCTTTTGATGAATCCTACAATCTCGCTGTAAAGGATCTGCTGGTCGCCGTCCTCGCTTTCCGGCACGGCGTGGTCTACTTCCAGCGTGATCAGGCCATCGTAGCGGTATTCGTTCAGCCGCGACAGCAACATGCCCAGTGGCAGGAGCCCCATGCCCGGTACAAGATGCCCGGCTGCAGTCTGGCCTCCGTAGTCACTAAAGTGGACGTTCCTGATCCTGGGCATCAGCATGTCGCATGACAGCAAAATATCCATTCCCGATGCCGCACAGCTTGACACGTCGAAGCTGATAAAAATGTCGTGAGCGTAGCTGAAGTCCCGGAGCCGCTTGATATCCAGCACAGGATGCTGGAACTGTGTCGGCCTGCTGTTCTCAATGGTGATCTTTTCCTTCCCGTAAGTCTCCTTGAAGAGTTCAACGTTGTTCCGGAAAATCGTCTGCGCCGGCCAGTTCAACAGAGAAACGCGCGGGACCTCGATGACCATGATGTCCGGGTCCAGCTGGTCCATTGCGAAGCACTTTCCGTGCATCAGTACTCCCGTCGTGCTGAGAGGGCTTGGCGCAATAATGCTGCGTATGGGCATGTTGTGCTCCAGCGAGAGCAGGCTCAGCCGTTCGTAGTCGATGCTGAACGGAGGCTGGCAGAGCTCTACGCCGTCGAACCCGCAGCGCTCGGCAAAGTCAAACATCCGGGCGTACTCTTTCACCTTGTTGGATGGCCGCAGCTGTAAGCAGACGTCGGGCATATGGCAAAGATAATACGGATGAAAATAAATGATGTATCAGGGAAAAAGTCACATATTATAATATTTTTCCGTGATTTTGAGGTTCACGTCGCCCCTCATGGCATAGACCTTCGAGCTGGCGTCATGATGAACAATTTCCCGCTCTACATAGTAGCCATTATCACGGAGGGCGTCGCCGATCGGGGTGATCTTTTCCCGCATGATTTCGACGAACTTCGCCGGGTTCTCGCTGACGGGGATGTCTACTACGGAGTGGACGATCACCCGGTTGTCCATAACAAACTCGGAAACGCGGTAGATGTGGCCGTCACGCTCTTCCTGACCGATAACCTTGAACTCGACATTCGCATAGTTATCTGTCAGATAACGAGTGGTCGACAGTGTCGAATTAAGAAGGACATTAAACCAGGGTACCATGGTATTATCACCGGGATAGCTTTGCCCAATGTTTTTTGATAAATAAACAGGGGTGGACATCTCATTATGAGATGCCCGCCGACCAATATAGTCTTTTTGCATTTTATGCTTTCACGTAAAGCGTGCCTTTCCCGGCCTCTGCGCGGTCGCCGGTATAGACCTTGAACGGTAATTTCTTACCCTCGAAGTCCACTTCCTGCGTCTCCTTCAGCGCAAAACCGGGCATCATCGTCTCGATGTTCCCCAGCACATATATAGTGCCGCGGGTCATCTGGGCGCCGACACGGCCTGGCGAGTTGCCGTAGATCACGATCTTGCCGCCAGGTTCCTTAGAGCCGACAGCCCTTCCCGCATGGATACCCGCGTTGATGTTAGCGTTACCCATGACAGTGATCGTGCCTCCGATCATATACTCGCCAATATCAGAGCCAGCATTGCCCTTGATCAGGATGTTGCCGCCCTTCATGCCACGCCAGTCACCACGATAGCTGGCACCAGTATAGTTGCCGGCATTACCCTCGATTACGAGGTCGCCGCCTTCCATCTGGATACCCGCAAACGCGTCAGCATTGCCCTTCACCAGGATCTGGCCACCCTTCATCCAGGCACCGCAGTACATGTCCACATTGCCCTTACAAAGAATAGCACCGGCAGTCATCTTAGAGCCGATGTATTTCACCCTGGGAACATTCCCGTTGATGACTATTGCCTGCTCTGCGGCAGTAGCGGCAATCGTGCCGGTAATGTCGAAGAACTTGCCAAGGCGATGAGTGGTATTACCCTCCCACACCTTCATGTCACCAATCTGCTCAAGCGATTTACCCGCGAAATTGTCCGGCGTGATACATTCGGCTTCCAGTACGAGGTACTTCTCGCCGTTAGGTGTTAAAGTAACTTTTTCCATGTTAGTTACCTCCCGCCAGCGAGCCCGCTTTAATGACCGTCTGGTGGGCCGCATATACGTCCTGCACCGGATAGTTGTTCAGCGTGACCGAGTAGTACTTCAGGAACTTGTTGACCACGTCGTCGACGACCTGCTTGTTGTTAAAGCCATCGGCGTCAGCCCAGATAAGCTGCTTCGGCTGGCCCATCGACACTACTTCGCCATCCTTGACAACGATATCGCCGCCCTTGATGGTGTAAGCCGCCTTTGAGAACGCGTGAATAAGCCCGTCAGTGTCCTGCGTGCTGTCCTGGGTCTTCGGGTTGTAGCTATAGATCGCGATGTCCGCGTCCGCTCCGACACCCAGGTGACCCTTAGTCTTGGACATGCCAAGTGCTTTGGCAGGCCCTGCCCTGGTCATCGTCGCAATATCATCGAACGTCATCTCTCTCGAGATACCGGCGATCTTGCTCCTCTCCGCCACCCACTTGTGCAGCGTGTTCAGCCGGCCATCCCTCGCCTTCTTGCTCATGAGCCAGGCCATAATGAACGGGTACCGTGTGAACGGCCCTGCGTTCGGGTTATCGGTCGTCATGAAACACTTCCACGGGTCTTTGACCAGCAGCGCGAGCTCGAGGCCCGTCGCCCACTGGAGGCCGAACACATGGTTCTTCGGGTCGTAAATGAATGGCACAACGCCCGAGCCGGTCTCTAACTCGACATCCAGGTTGGCCCACTTGAGGTGGTTAATGCTGCTAAGACTGAACTCGAAAGGCCCGTCCGCCGTCATCGTCGTCGTCTCGTCAAGCGTGACAAAACCGACATCGATCGTCAGGTGGTCGTGACTGTTCACATAGTCCGCAATAGCATCCGCCTTAGTAACCATGTCCTTCCACGCAGTCCCGCCATACGAGTTGAACTGTGCGTGGGTGAAATGTACGTTCTGGTTTCTGCCGGACTTCTTGTTCGTCTTGATACCCTCGGTCAGCGCGAGCGTCTTGAGGGTCGTGGTATAGTTGCCCGGGTGGCCCAGGTTGTTGCCGTGCAGGTGGATTGAGTGCGGGAGGCCAAGCCTCTCGTTCGATTCTGCCAGGCCCTGGATGATCTCTTTCGGCGTGACGTCGAAGTAGGGCACCGGGTCGTCGATGTCCGTGCAGTTCTTGCCCCAGCCCCAGGCTTCGGTTCCGCCAGGGTTAACCAGCTTCACCGCAAAGCCCTTAGTGGCCTTGAGCATCCACGCCACATAAGCGTCCAGATTTTCTTTCTGACCCTTCTTAATATACTCCATTACGAGCCAGTTGTTACCCAGCAGCGTAAAAGCTGTCTGGTCCACGATCGGAGTGTCATGGATCTCCTCATGGGTGTGCCTCGCCAGCAGAGGAGGCATAGCCGCCTCGTTAAGGTAGGTGTAACCCAGCGCTGCATACCGGTAAGCGGTCTCGAAAGTGCTCGGCACCGAGAAGCCGCCACCGCAACGCAGTAAGTCCGTGTGTGTTCGGAGGTTCGGGTCGTGCAGCTTGTCTTCAGGCCTGTACAGCCTGCCGACATTCAGCTTCGGGCCCGCGACGTGAGTGTGCGGGTCGATACCGCCCGCCATCACAATCTTGCCCTTAGCATCGATGACCTTGGCCTTCGTCGAAAGCTTGGAAGCCTCGACAATCTTGCCGTTCAGGACCGCAATATCCTTCACGTCACCCTTAATGCCATGAGCAGGGTCATACACAAACCCGTTCTTGATCAATAATTCGCTCTTCGCAGTGGTAGGTTTCGTTGCCATGGCTTACACGCCCCCTGCTTTCTCGGCCTTGATCTCTTTCACACGCTTCAGCAGCCTGGTCAGTATCTCGGCATCCGAAAGGATTCCTTCCGGGGCGTTGGTGACCTTGCGGCAGCGTATAGGCACGTTATCCATACGATAAGCAGTGCCCTCTTCCTCGACTCCGACAATAGTCGACGGCATCACAATCTTGCTTACGCCAGTCGTCGGAGTCTCATGCGGATCAATAGCGATCGTCGGGATCTGAGCGTACCACTTCATCGACGAATACGGGAAATGCGCTCCCGGATCAGATGCAATAACCAGTGCCGCGTCACACTCGTGCCTCTGCAGTATGTCGTTGGCCGCCGTCTCTCCCGGGTTATACCTCGGGTAGCCCCGGGAGAAATCCATCGCAAACGGGAAGCCCGACTGCCAGCACATAACCTGGCCGCTACCCGTAACGTTATAATGGCCTCTCATGGGAATGAGGCTGAACTTGGTATACTTGTTCATATCAGCGACCCAGCTGATCGCAATGTCAATATTACGATGCTTGCCAGTCGTCTGCGTAACACCCATACCGAAGAACAGCAAGCCAAACTTCTTAGACTTGGCCAGCTCTGCGAGCGCCTTGATCTGCTCCTTCT
This sequence comes from uncultured Methanocellaceae archaeon, assembly GCA_963769045.1. Lineage (GTDB taxonomy): Archaea > Halobacteriota > Methanocellia > Methanocellales > Methanocellaceae > Methanocella_A. The sequence goes on along the minus strand of CAVYKK010000020.1, from coordinate 9,376 downwards.
TCACGCCGCCAACCACGTCGGGGATGTCCTCGCCGCGGGTAGCCGTGCGCAGTGCATCCAGGACTTCGTAGTCCTTGCCCTGCTCGACCTGGACGTGAATGCTCGCCTGCTTGGCGGTGTCAGTCGGCCTCGGGTCTACGACCACTACGGTCCTGTCCTTGAAGCCTCTCTCTGTGAAGAAGCCTCTCGGATAGGTCGAGTACCGAGACATGTGCCTCGGGTGCGCGTGCACCGGATTACAGCCCCAGTAAATAATGAGGTCAGCCCTGTTCTTGACTTCGCCCAGCGTGCAACACGGAGCACCAACAGTCTGAATAGCCATAACCGACGGGCCGTGGCATACAGAAGCAGTGTTATCCGTGACAGCGCCGCAGACCTCGGCCAATTCGTTACCGACTTCCTGCGCTTCACAGGAGGTGGACGACCAGCCGTACATCAACGGACGCTTCGCGTTCGCTAAGATCTGCGCTGCTCTTTCGATAGCGTAGTCCCAGCTTACCTTGCCGAACTCGGTAGAGTTGTCCGCCCGCTCCATCGGGGCCATTATGCGATGCCCCGCCTGTGCGGACTTGAACTTCTCGTTGCCGATCACGCAAGCGTTAAGCGTGTCAACGATATGATTTCCATCCATGACGACCTTAATGTCATCACAGAGCGTGCCACAGAAGGGACAGACTACATCAGTCACTACCTTCAGGTTACCGGTCCTTGCGGTTTCCTGTGCCTGAGTTTCCGAATGCATGGTTTAGCCCTCCTGCTTGAGGTTTAATACGGAATTCTGAAGCAGCCTGATGCCGTTCATAACCGTCTCGTTAGGTGCTGGTTCAATCGTCACTTTTACTCCCTTGAAATGGGGCATGCCCGTCGAATATGTCTCCGGACTCGTCACCTGATTCGCCCACGGCCCCATGGGAATAAAGACCAGCCCAGGGTGAGGACCCTGGGTTGCCTTAACCGCCCTAACGACTACCTCGCCATATGCCGACCTGACCTTCACGGTCTGGCCCGGGAACACGTGGAGAGCTTTCATGTCAGAGACATCCATCTCCACGATACCACAGGCCTTGATATAACCGTCGTCATGCTTGTGGCCTTCAATAGCCACACCCTGCCAGACGGTCCTGCCGGATATCATATTTACATTAATTGAGTTAGTCATTCTCGGGTCTCCTTATCAAAAGTCCCCCGGTTACGTCTTCTGTACCGGTGCGACTTCGACTTTCTTACCAGCGCCTATCTTTCTCAATTCTGCCAGGTCGTCGGCTCCAGAGGAAGCCGCGCCGGGCGCGGCCGACTTTGCTGCCTGGATGGGGCTCGGGCCCAGCTCGTTGATGGTCTTGACCATGTCCTTGATGACTTCAGCCCACTTGGCACCTTCTGATGCCGAGACGAAGGTCATCCTGACCCGCCGGTCGTCAAACCCGAGGGACTTGAGGACACGCTTCACATAGAACATCCTCTTCGCTGCCTTGTAGTTCCCTTCGAGGTAGTGGCAGTCGCCGAAGTGACATCCGGACACGATTACGCCGTCCGCGCCGTCCATGAATGCCTTCATGATCAGGAGCGGGTCTACACGGCCCGTGCACATCAGGCGGATAAGCCTGACATCTGACGGGTACTGGATACGGGAGGTGCCCGCCAGGTCGGAGCCTGCGTAGGAGCACCAGTTACAGACAATGCCCAGGATCTTGGGCTGCCATTCGCCGTTTGCTTCATTTGCCATTACTGGTCGCCTCCGAGAAGGAATGCATCAATCTGTGCAATGAGCTGCGGGGTAGCGAAGTGCTGCATCCAGATAGCGCCGCCCGGACAGGACGAGCCACAGGTGCCACAGCCTTTGCACATTGCATCGTTAACGTTTGCTCTCATCTTGCCGTTGCCAAGGTTTTCCATTGTGATGGCCTTGTACGGGCACTGCCTTTCGCATATGCCGCAGCCCGCGCAGAGCGTTTCGCTGACTTTTGCCGCGATGGGCTCAAGCGCGACCTTGCCCTGGTTGATCGGGATCTGTGCAGCCGCAGCCGCACCAGCTGCCTGAGCAACTGTGTCGGGGATGTCCTTGGGGCCCTGGCAGCAACCAGCCAGGTATACACCATCGGTGCTTGTGGAGAACGGGTTCAGCTTGGGGTGAGCCTCGAGCAGGAACAGGTCCGGGCTTCTGCTGATGGTCAGCTTGTTCCGGAGCGCCTCGGTCGTCGCCTTCGGGACGATGGCCGATGCTAACACGACGACGTCTGCTTCCAGTGAAATTGGCTGGCCGAGCATCGTGTCTTCTGCCTGTACGAGCAGGTTCTTGTTCGGCAGTTCCTGGATCTTGGCTACACGGCCGCGAATGAACTTCGCGCCCTCTTCCTGAATCCTGTAGTAGAACTCTTCGTAGGCCTTGCCGAACGCCCTTATGTCCATGTAGAATATGTATGGAACAACTCCAGGCATCTTCTCCATGATCTGGTGGGCATGCTTCAACGAGTACATGCAACACACACGCGAGCAGTACGGGTTAGCATCCTGGTCTCTCGACCCGGCGCATAACACGAAAGCGACGGTGTGCGGCTTCTGACCGTCAGATGGCCTGACGAGCTTGCCGCCCGTCGGACCGGATGCGTTGATGAACCTCTCGAACTGGAGGCCGGTAATCACGTTGTCAAACCGCTTGAAGCCCCACTCGTCCTTCTTCTCGACCTCGTACAGGTCAAAGCCAGTGGCGGCAATAATCGTGCCGACCTTAATTTCCACGTCTTTGCCGGGGTCCTCTAAGTCGATGGCTTTCTTGTCGCCGCACTTCTTGACACACAGCTCGCACTTGACGCACGAGTCAAAGTCAATCGTGAACTTCAGAGGCACAGCCTGCGGGAACGGCACATAGATTGCCTTCCTCGCGGAAAGGCCCATGTCGAACTCGTTAGGCCTGTTGACCGGACACACGTCTGCGCAGTCGCCGCAGCCGTTACAGTCCTCGATCTTGACACCCCTCGGCTTCTGGTTCACCGTAACGGTAAAGTTGCCGATGTAGCCTTCGACCTTCTTGACTTCCGAATAGGTCATCAGCTTGATGTTGGGGTGTCTCTCGACATCCACCATCTTCGGGGTCAGGATACACTGCGAGCAGTCGAGAGTCGGGAACGTCTTGTCCAGCCTCGACATGTTACCGCCGATAGACGGAGTCGATTCGATGAGGTACGTGGTGATGCCCGAGTCTGCTGTCTCGAGGGCAGCCTGGATACCTGCGACACCTGCGCCGATGATCATGATCGACTTCTCGACCGGGATGAATTTCGTCTCTAACGGCTGGAGCAGGCTGGCCCTTGCCGCCGACATCCTGATAATATCCTTGGCCTTCCTGGTTGCCTTTTCGGGCTCCTTCATGTGGATCCACGAGGACTGCTCGCGGATGTTAGCCATCTCGAAGACGAACGGGTTTAATCCGCCGGCTGCCGTTGCCTTCCTGAAGGTCGGCTCGTGCAGACGGGGCGAACACGCCGCGACTACGACGGCATTAAGGTTGTGTTCCTTGATTGCTTCCCTGATCTTGGACTGGCCGGGGGTCGAGCACATGTAAGTGTAGTTATCGGCGTGCACGACATTGGGAAGAGTCCTTGCATAGGCTTTTAACTCCTCAATATTCAAGACGCCGGCGATGTTGGTACCGCAGTGACAGATGAAGACTCCGACTCTGTTAGGTTTACTGTTTGCCATTCTTTTCACCTCACACAATCTTATCCAGCACTTTGTCTACAGGGATCACATGTACGCTGAGCCCGAGTTCTTCGGGGCTCATGCCCTGTGCCAGGCCTAAGAGCTGCGAGTAGTGCAGCACCGGGATGTTGTAGACATCGCCGAACTTTTCCTTGATCTCCTGCTGACCCTTGTCAAACTGCAGGTGACAGAACGGACAGACATCGACAATACAGTCGACGCCGGCTGCCTGCATGTTCCTGAGTTTCTCGTTGGTCATGTCCAGCGCATAGTCGATCTTGTAGCCACGGACTCCTCCGCCCGCACCACAGCACATCATCTTCTCGACATAATCGACACTGGTCGCTCCAAGAGCCTCGACCATCTCGTCGAGGAACGTCGGGTACTCGGTACCGAACGCCGGAGAGCCAAACTTCCTGTCCCTGGCGGGCTTCAGCATGTGGCAGCCATAGTGGATGCCTACACGGAGGCCGTTCAACGGGGTGACGACGCTGTCCCTGATCTTCTTGACGCCCACGTCACGGTAGAGCTGCTCCGCGAGGTGCCTGACCTCGATCGTGCCCTTGAACTCCATGCCCGCGAGCTTCAACAGCTCATTGACCTTCTTTGCCTCCGCAGGGTTCTCCTTGAGCTTCTCGTTAACGTCGTACAGCGACTTGTAGCAGCCGTTGCACACTACAGTACAGTCCAGGCCCATCTGCTCAGACAGGCAAATGTTCCTTGCCGCGAGCGCTTCCCAGGTCAGGATGTCCATTGAGCCGAACGCGCCAGGAGCGGGGCAGCACGAAGCGCCCACGAGATCGACGAGCTCGACGCCCAGTGCCTTCGAGGTCTTGATTGATGCGGCCTCGATGCCCGGGTATCTGTTTGGTGCAATACAGCCTAAATAGAATGATGTCTTAGACATTATTTCTTCGCCCCCTCGACATGCGCCTTAATGGCCATGAGACCGGTCGCATCCAGGATCTTCTGGATACCCGGGATAAACTCGGGATGCGAGTGAGTCGTCGGCGGGTCCTTTGGCAGACCGAGCTTGACACGGACAGCCCTGTTCGCATCATTGTTCGGCACGCCATGACCGGACTGGTAAATGAATCCCGCAGTCGCCAGGAAGTTCTTCGGCACGAGGTACTGCCTCGTCGCCATATTCCTCAACGCCATGATCACGTCGGTCGGCTTGACATGCCTCGGACACCTGTCTGTGCAGGTGTAGCAGGTCGAACAATACCAGATCGTGTCGTCATGGAGAAGCTCCTCTTTCAGGCCGAGCGACGCCATCCTCATGACCTTCCTGGTCCTGAGGGCGTTGCGCCTCCCCTGGGGACAGCTGCCGGTGCAGGTTCCGCACTGGAAGCAGACGCCGATATTCTCGCCGCCTTCCTTCTCTATGTCATGGGTAAAGTTGGTTAAGCCCTTGTTGATGTTTAATACCTGTGATGGTAAAGCCGCCATGATTAGGCCTCCTTGATCTTCGGGGTCTTCTCAACCATGAGCTTGGCCTCGATCTTCTTGAACAGGCTCGTCTTCTCGCCCTTGATGTTGACCTTGGACCGCTTCATCTTGAGTGGCCCATCGGCCGGACATGCGTTAATGCAGGCGCCGCAGTACATGCAGAAGTCCTTGTTATAGGCCAGCCTGCCAGGCTTGTGTCCTGCTTCTTCTACGAGGGGCAGGTACAGCGCATTGCAGGGGCAGACTTCTACGCAGGTAGAGCATCCGGACGGGCACTTGCTCGTGTCCACGGTGAGCTCGCCCTCGAAGACCTTCTCGACCTTCGCGGCTTCACTGGGACAGATCTGCTGGCACCAGCTGCAGGTTGTGCAGTCGTCCAGGTTAATGTCGACCTTACCGGTGAGCTTGGGCTCCTGGGTAATCTTCCGCTCTATGGCGATTGCATCCTTGGGGCAGATCTCTACGCAGACCTTACAGGCGTCGCACTTCTTCTCGTCGAAGCTAAGCTTGCCGATCTTCTTGACAGTCAGCGGGGTCGGCTCCTTGTAGTCGATCTTGAACGCGTCGCAGGTCTCTGCGCAAATGCCGCACAGCGTGCACTTGTTCTCGTCCAGCTTGTAGTCGATCGCGTACTTCATCGTCGAAGCAGCCTTGTGGCCCTGATCGACCTTGGCGACTTCTCTCTTGATCGCGTCGCGGGGGCAGACCTCTTCGCACAGTACACATCTCGTGCACTTGTCCTGGTCAATCTTCGCGTTCTTCACCAGGGTCGGGAACCCTTCCTTCTCGAGGATGGGTAACTTGTCCTTGCCGTCGATTGAAAGCTTGATCGCGTTGAAGGGGCACATGATGTTGCAGACGCCGCAGAACGAGCACTTCTTCTCGTCCACGTCGACCTTGGCCACCTTAGCCTTGCCACGGCTGACAGCGCCAATGGCCCCGCGGGTCACTGCCTCCTCCGGACAGGCGTCGATACAGACACCACAGCCGGTGCATCGATCCAGGTCTACTGACAGGTTCAGCTTCTGAGTCAGTAGTTTCTGCTCGATAACCTGCTTGTTATCTTTGATTTTCTTTGAATAACTGGGAAACATCTAACTTCTCCTCCACTTCACTCCGTAGTAAGTGTGATTGCACGCTGAGGGCATACCTCTAAACATACGCCGCAACCGTTGCATACTTCCTCATCGATAACGACTGCCTTGCCGTTCATCACGTTATAGGTCTTCTTTTTGGTCACCGGGTTGGCAACCGTCAGCTCTAACGCGTTAACAGGGCAGGCGACAACACAATTGTTGCATCCAGTACAGGTCCTGTTCTGGATGTCTAAATTTATCGTCGTCACGATAGCACCAGCCGATCATTCCTTGAATATCTTGAAGATCTGGTCGGTTCCGGTAGATGCAAGCCGCTTCCGTTCTTCGGTCTCTTGTGCCACGGTAAGTATGGGCAGCTTCATGTCGACGCCCGGCACGTAGCCGAACATCGCCTCGACGTCCTTGTGGATCATGTGCATCAGCCGGGCGTTATCGATCTCGGCCGGACAGAGCTCTTCGCACTGGCCGCAGTTGATGCATGAGTCCGCGACGTGGGTGAACCGAATCAGGTGGAACATGAATCCTGGTGGTACATCGCCCGATGGGACGAGGTATGGTTTCTTGGTGCTGCACTCGGTACAGTAGCAGATGGGGCAGCCTTCGACGCAGGCGTAGCACCTGATGCACCTGGCGGTCTCCTTCATGACAGCCTGCAGGCGCTCTGTGCCAGTGCCCAGCGCGTTGAAGTCCTTTTCACGCCACTTGTCTGCGAGCTTAAACATGGCACCCTCGACCTTGCCGCGGATTTCTTTCCCCTTCTCCGGGGCTGGCTGGGATTCGATTGCACCTGCTGCAATGGCCTGGTTCAACGCCAGTGCGCCCTTCTCGCTACAGACCTCGACGAAGGTAGCCTTCCCGGCCTTGTCGCCGATGACTCCCCAGTTGCCGCATGCCAGGTCCGCCTGCCGCGGGACCTTCATCTTGCAGCGGCGGCAGTTGTTTCTCCTGCCATAGCCCTGCTCTTCGAGCTCGTCAATGGAGATGCCCTTGTGCTTGCCGTCGGCCGTCTGGATGATGAACTGGCCCTTGTCGATCTCTTCCTTTACCACGGTGTCCGGGTCCACGCCGAACTTTTCTTTAATCATCTTCCGGGCCATCGTAGGCTTCACTGTGCCGCCGCAGTTTACGCCGACCATGACGATGTTGTCGAGGTTGATCTGGCCGCGCTTGGCCATCTCGTACATGGCCATCGCGTCGCAGCCTTTCACGACAACGCCGATCTTCATGTCGGGGGCCGCGCTGAGCACACATTTAGTGAGCTGTTTGGGTACCAGCAGCGTGCCGCAGTGGAGTGAACCCGCTGTCTGGATGACCTCCTTCGGGTCAGAGATGAGGGCTGGCTGCGCATCGTAAATGTCAACGCCCTTCTTCATTGCGTAGACCGCGTCGACCATCTTGCTTTCCAGCATGTACTTGAGCAGCGCGGTGATCACGCCACCGGTCTCGCCCTTCTCCTGGATCGCGTTGTCCTTGGCCCACGCGTATAATAAATCGCCTTTTGCCACCATTTTTAGGCCTCCTTGATCTTTTCTATCCTGATTGCACAGGCTTTGAACTCCGGGATCTTGGCGACCGGGTCGAGCGCGTTGTGGGTAAGCTTGTTCGCAGCGCATTCCACGTAGTGGAAGGGCATGAACACCTCGTTCTTCTTGATGCCGTTGGTCACCTTCGCGGTTATTATTAGCTCGCCCCGCCGGGTGATCGCCTTCACGACTTCCTTGTCCTGGATGCCGAGTCTCTTCGCGTCTTCATCGTTGATCTCGACCCAGCTCGCCGGAGCTTCGTTCTCCAGCGACGGCGAACGCCTGGTCATGGTACCGGTGTGCCATTGCCAGATGCATCTGCCAGTGGTCAGGATCATCGGGTATTCCGCGTCCGGGACCTCTGCGGGAAGCTTGAACTCGATTGGGGTGAAGATTCCGAGGCCATCAGGGTGGCTGAATTTTACGGTGTGGAGGACGGGTGTGCCCGGGTGGTCCGCTGTCGGGCAGGGCCAGTGCAGCGCTTCCGGTTTCTCCAGCCGCTTGTAGCTCATGCCACCGTAGGATGGCGTGACCTTGGCTACCTCGTTGAAGATTTCCTCGGGGCTCTTGAATGCGAACTGTTTCCCGAAGCCCATCTTTGTGCCGAGCTCGCAGATGATCTGCCAGTCGGCCTTTGCCTCTCCAGGTGGCTCCACGGCCTTCCTGAACCGCTGGACGCGGCGCTCGGTACTCGTCTGAGTGCCGTCCTTCTCCGCATAGCAGGCCGCCGGCAGGACAACGTCCGCAAGCTGGGCTGTCTCTGTCAGGAAGATATCCTGCACGACCAGGAATTCCAGGTTCTTCAGGGCATGTTCCACGTGGCCGAGGTCCGGGTCGGATACCATCGGGTTCTCGCCCATGATGTAGATGCACTTGAGCTTGGGCGGGTTGTCGCAGAGCACGTTGATCATGTCGGTGACTGTGTACCCGACTTTGCCGCCTGCGACATCGCAGCCCCAGGCTTCCTTCATCTTTGTGATGCTCGGTTCGAGGGTTACGTTCTGGTAGCCGCTGTACACGTTGGGCAGCGCGCCCATGTCGCAGGCACCCTGCACGTTGTTCTGGCCACGGAGCGCGTTCACGCCGCCGCCGATCCTGCCGACATTTCCCGTGAGCATCTGCAGGTTCGCAGTCGACTTCACGTTGTCCACGCCGGTGGTGTGCTGGGTGATACCCATGGAGTAGAGCAGAGCGGACGATGGCGACTTTGCAACCCATTCGGCAGCCGTCTTGATGTCCTTTGCCGACATGCCGCAGGACTGTGCGACATTCTCCGGGGTGTACTGGGGCTTCATGACTACGGCCTTGAGCTTCTCGTAGTCCTTGGTCCGCGTCGCGATGTACTCCTTCGCTTCCCAGCCATTTTCGATGATGTGATGCATCATGGCATTCAGGATCTCGACGTCGTGGCCTGAATAGAAGGACGCATACAGGTCAGCCTGCTTCGCAGTAGGCGTAAACCTCGGGTCGAAGACAATTACCTTGGCACCATTTTTCTTGGCCCGCATAATGCTCCGGCCGATGAGCGGGTGCTGCTCGAAGGTGTTGCTCCCGATGACGAAGATACATTTCGACTGGGCGATGTCATCGACGTTGTTGGTCATCGCA
>CAVYKK010000019.1:0-292878 GCA_963769045.1 uncultured Methanocellaceae archaeon | reverse complement strand
ACCATTCTGATCCCGGGCCTCCAGTATCCGGATTTGCGCCCGCCTGCCCCATTATCAGCCTGCTCTGAAGCCATGACCGATCGTAAGCTGTCGGTATATTTATTTTTTATGTCGCTAACAATTAAACGGATATAAAGCCCAAAAAACCGTACTTTTCATTATAACGGCTTAAATTCATAGTGCCCGATATTATTTTCGGTGTTCGGTAATGGTAGTGATAGTAATTTCGACATCTCGACATGCTTGCAGAGATTGGCTACGCCCGGCACATCGGCGGTAAAGCGGCGACCGACCGGCTGATCAAGAAGGCCGGCATCCGCAAGGGCTCGAAGGTGCTGGACGTGGGTGCGGCCTCGGCAAGACCGCCTGCAGGCTGGCCTCAGAGCTCGAATGCAAGGTGACCGTATCGACATCATGCCGAAGATGGTCGAGCAGGCCAAAGCCAGCAGCGGCGAAAGGCAGGCCGCTCCGCAGAGCAAGTCACCATCATGGAGGGCGATGCACGGAAGCTGCCCTTCGCAGACTGGTTCTTTGAATACCGTGCTCGTCGAGTCAGTGACGATCTTCGTGGAGGATGTGGCAAAGGCCATCGGCGAATACAATCGCGTGCTTAAACCCGGAGGGGCCCTGTGCGACAACGAGGTATGTATCACCCGTAAGTCCACCGAGGAACTGAAGGGCGACATCAAGGATCTGGAAGCGATCTTTACTCCCTCCTCTTCGAAGACCGACCGGGGCATCCTGACCCACGAGGACTGGCGCGACATCTACCAGGGACAGTTCCGAAAGGTTGACGCGGAACACTTTATCGCAGACCCCAAAGCAGAAAGCATGGCTAAAGAAGAAAGACGGCTTCGGTGCCATACTGTCGATGGCGAAAGTGGCTTACCTTTACTACACTCAACCCCTGATGCTAAAAGCGATTATCCAGACCACCAGGAACATGTACAAGTAATGCCGGGATTCCGGGTACGGACTCTTCGTCTGCCGTAAATAATCGTTCTGTACATGGGCACGCACTACGCTGCGCTTGCACCACAAAGACACTAAGGGAACGAAGACACGAAGACGGAAGGCACAAAGAGTGATAAGACACAAAGAATTATTTATGAAATATCTTTGTATCTTAGTATCCTTTATGTCCTAAACCTTTGTGCCTTTGTTACCTTTGTGTCTTTGTGGTGCAAGCGCAGCGTGGTGAGTGTCAGTATCCGTAAAGCGCAGTGTAGTGCGTGATAACCTTTATTTAGTCCGGTGTATTCCAGCTATTATGCCACTGACGGCCATCATCGGGGCAGCGGGTTCTACAATGTCCCTGGCTGCGCGTTGAAGGAAAAGCGCTTAATATCGACGAAATACGGCGACGCTACTGTCTTCATCTACACGGATAAGGCCGGGGTCGAGTTCGTCTTTCCTGCCCGGCATGGCGAGGGCCACACCTGCCCGCCCCATAAGATCAATTACCGGGCGAACGTCATGGCGTTGAAGCAGGCCGGGTCGAGAAGATCATCGCCGTCGCCAGCGCGGGGAGCCTCCGTGCCTTCATCCGGCCCGGGGATTTCGTGCTCGTAGACCAGTTCATCGACTTTACGAAGAGCAGACCGTCGACGTTCTACGATGAGGACGTCGTCGTCCACACGGACATGACCGAGCCGTTCTGTCCCGACCTTAGAAAATGTATCCTGGCGGCCAAACCGGCCGGCGTCAAAGTACACGAGAAAGGCACGTACGTCTGCGCCGAGGGCCCCCGGTTCGAGACGCCTGCGGAGATACGGGCATATTCGGCCATGGGCGGCGATGTCGTGGGCATGACCATGGTGCCCAGGCAGCGTCGGCCCGGAGCTGGGCATGTGCTACGCGGGTATCGTCGTGGTGACCAACTATGCTGCCGGCATTTCTAAGGGCGGGCTCTCCCGATGAGGAAGTCCTCGGGGTCATGAAAACGGTTGAGGGTATGCTGTCCGGCTATGTGGTCGACTGCCTGTCCCACGTGAGGACGGAGCGAAAATGCGCCTGCTGCAACGTTACAGGCACGATAACAAAATAATGATTTATAGTATTCGAATTCGCTGCAGCAGGCTCTCAGGCCCCGGCGCCCCGTTCAGTGGCCGTTACCCGGGGATTGCACGCCAGTCACGCCCGTGATTCCATCTTGAAAATAGTAATCCTTGGCGCTGCTACCTCCTGGCCGCCGCCATCCTGCCAGACGGCATGGACCGCGGCCAGGTCGGAGCCGGCGGCCTTCCGGCCCAGCGACTTCATGGCCCGGATGCGCTCTGCAGGGTCGGCGACCTCGGTGATCCGGCCCCGGACAATTACACTCCGGAAGTCGGTGACAGTGCCATTGTATCGGTCGACTTCAAAGCACACGTTGGGATTCAGCCTCGCCAGCCTCGCCTTCAGGCCAAGGTTCGGCGTATGGATGTAGATGGCGCCGCCTTCGAAGGCGAAGTCCGTCGGAACGACATACGGATGAGGGTCATCGTTCAGCCCGATGCGGCCGACGCGCTCCTTTCTTCCAAGCATCCGCAGCATCTCCTCTCTCGTGAGCTCCGGCAGGATTGTCATGTCAATGCCTCTGTTTTTATAAATTCAAGAACAATAATTATAATTGATCGTTAATGAAGGTATCGGAGGTATGGCGCGCCTGTTGACCGATGCCATTTTCAGGGCTGGCTCTTTGATCTTCCGCGGAGCGAAGCGGATTGGTCATGCCTGGCGGGTAATTGTCGCATTGCTGCTGGAGAGTGCATCGACTTTCCTGGACCCGGTATAAAATCACGCTCGCGCGAACGAGCCGCCCGGCTTCTCGGAGAAGTAAAAGTAAATAAAAGTAGGTGTCGAGAGGGCCATGCCCCCTCGATCGCATTTAAATTAAACGAATCGTCTCTAAATTCATCGGCGACTTGGTCTCCATCTTGTATTTCTTATAGATGGAGCTGGCTAAGTCGAGACATTTGTTCTCGTCGCCGTGGTTGGTGATGATCCGCTCTGGCTGGGGTCCATGCGCTTCACGTACTCCATGAGCTGCCGCCGGTCCGAGTGTCCCGAGAAGCCGTCTACTGTCGTGACTTCCAGGGCTATCTTCACGATCGCGGTCTTGCCGTTCTCGGTCATGGGGATCTCTCCCAGCCCTTCTGGATCCTTCGTCCCAGTGTGCCCTCTGCCTGGTAGCCGACGAAGACCAGCGTATTCCGCTTGTCCGCGCCATAGTTCTTCAGGTACTCCATGACCGGGCCGCCGTTCATCATGCCCGACGTCGCCAGCACGATGCATGGGTCCGGGTTCCTGCAGGATTTCCTCTCTCTTCTTGGGAGAATCGACCTGTACGAACGAGGGAGACAGGAACGGGTTCTGGCCTTTGTGGAAGATCATGTCCTGCAATTCCACGTTCAGGTACTCTGGGTACGTGGTATGGATCGCTGTCGCCTCCCAGATCATGCCGTCAAGGTAGACCGGCACGTTGGGAATCCACCCTTTCCTGATGGCTTCTTCGAGCACGATCATGACTTCCTGGCTCCTGCCCACGGCGAACGTGGGTATGAGCACCTTGCCGCCCCGCGACAGAGTCGTCCTTACAGATCTGCTGTAGCTCGATCTCGGCTTCCTTGCGCTGGGGCTGCATGTCGTGCATGCCGCCGTACGTGGCCTCCATGATCACCGTCTCGATGCGCGGGAACTGGTTGACCGCCGCGTCGAAGAGCCGGGTCTTCTCGTACTTGAAGTCGCCGGTGAACGCTACGTTGTAGAGGCCTTCGCCGATATGGAAGTGAGCGCAGGCCGAGCCCAGGATGTGGCCCGAGTTGTAGAACGTCAGCCTGACGTCCGGCGCAATGTCGGTGACGTCGCCATAATTGAGCGTGATGGTGTGCTTCAGCGTCTCGCGTATCATCGCCGATTCGTATGGCGGCCGCTTGCCTCGCGGTTGGCCACCTCGATGTAGTCCAGCTGTAGCAGGCCCATGAGATCGCGGGTCGGCGGCGTCATGTAGACCGGCCCCTCGTACCCGTACTTGAACAGCAGCGGTATGATACCGCAGTGGTCGAGGTGCGCGTGGGTCAGCACGACCGCGTCGATGTTGGTCAGCGGGCTGACCTCGGGCACATATAAGTACGGCGTCCCGTTGCTCTCGGCCCCGGTGCTTACGCCACAGTCGATGAGTATCTTGGTCTCCGGCGTGCTGAGGAGGAACGAGCTTCTCCCGACCTCTTTGCAGCCGCCGAGCGTGGTAATCCTTATCCACTGGTCCTTGGTCGAGACAGGCCGGTGTATCTTCCGGCCGATGGTCTTAAGGATCGCCTTCCTGTCATCTTTTACCGAGCGCAGGTACTGCCTGATGTCTTTCACAGTCTTGGACTCGATAGGCGGGGTAACGCACGACTTTAGGTGTCCAGCCGATGTGCTTGGTGACTCTCCGCGCAAGCGTCGAGCCATGCCGGCCGATGACCAGCCCCGGCTTCTCCGCCTCGATGATGACCTCACCTGTGTCAGTGTCAAAGTAAAAATTCGATAAGCCCGATTCTTGTGGTAACGATCTGCTTGATCTTCTCGATGGACTGCTCCGCGTCAAGCAGCATCTTCGGGTCCGGCCGGACCACGATCCGCTTGCGCAGGTCCTTGGCCAGCGAGCGGATAATGTCACCGTTGTCCGCGAATGCCTTGGGCTCGGTCGTGTAGATGACCAGCTCCGGGCCCTCGAACTCGAGGTCGGAAATGGTAATGCCCTTGGGCAGCTTGTTGGAGATCTTAATGCGCAGATCGTTTAAAACGTCGTCAATCGTCACTGTTTTTTCCCCTCAATCCTTCTAAAAAAAGCAACAGGGTCAGGAGTTGTAAACCTGTTTGCTTATCTCCCTCTCGAAGACCTCAACTTTCTCCGGGGTAATTACGCAGAACTGCATGCCGTTGCCCGACGCAGAGTCGCGCTTCATGGCCGACTCCAGCGCCCTCATGGCCAGCTCTACGCCTTCCTCAGTGCTCAAGCCCGGCTTGTAGCGGTCTTCCAGCACACCGTAGGCCATGGGAGAGCCCGAGCCCGTGGACACGAACTTATCCTCTCGATCCGGCCGCCGAGCGGGTCGAGCGAGTAAACTCTCGGACCTTTGGCGTCGACGCCGCCGATGAGGATCTGTACGTAGAATGGCACGTACTTGTTCTCGGCGAGAATGTTGGATAATAACATGGATAGCGCGTTAATGGTCATCAGCCCGTGGCGACGGAGCTCGAAAAGCTTGGCCTCGACCTGAAGGACGCGTGCCAGCCTCTGGCCGTCACCCACTGAGCCTGCAATGGTCATCGCGGCATTATCGGTAATACGGTAAATCTTCTGGGCATCACGGCTAGCGATGAAGTTGCCCATGGTGGCCCTACGTTCGGTCGCCAGTACGACTCCGTTGTTACAGATTATCCCGATGGTGGTAGTGCCTTTATAGATTTTGTCTTCCATCAAAATTCCTCTGGTAATAGACACAAAATTAGTCACTCGTAATTATATGTCTTTTATATATAATCCTTTCCCCGTTACGCCGCAGGCATTTTTGAAATGTTTTTATAACGCTGTGCAGTAATAACGGAGAAAAGACTGCGTTGACTAATCTTCTGATCACGTCGCTCATTTATAAATCTTGCGCTGGCGTGCCATAAGCCTCCGTCGTTCGCCAAAATGATCCTGCTCGCAACATCTATGAGTTATATCACGAATACGCGATGATGACATGCGTCTATTCCCCGCCTGTAATGAAAATAAAAAATGTCGGGCCGAATCGGGCCGGAGTATGGTAACACAGCCACATCCCGGGCTAAATAGTCCCGGTATCCGTTGGGATATAATATGTCTTTTTACCGTTGATCCCGCCCTCTTCGACGTACCAGAGCTTGCCGTCCTTCGTATACTGTTTACCGGACCAGGGGACGATGTTGTTATCCTTGTATTCGCACTCGTAGTTCTTGTTCCCGTTGTCCCAGTACGAGGTGTACGGTCCCTGCTTCCAGCCGTCTCTGTACGTGACGGTGTTCTTCAGCTGGCCGTTCAGGTGGTATTCCTGGAACAGCCCGTCGGGTACGATCCTCTTGCCGTATACCGGGTCGTCGGCCTCGTAGTACGGGTAGGTCATCTGCAGCTGGCCAGCTTGTATAATATCCGGTATAAGTCTTCTTCGTTTTACCCGGCGCAGGTGTCGGTGTCGAAGCTGCGGCCTCGCTTTTGCCCGGGACTGTGTACGTTTCCGAACAGATGACGTAGCCGCCCAGGTCGTACATCAGGCTGACCTTGTCCCCGGGGCTGGCCTGGACGGAGAACCTGACCTGGTTGAAGCTGTCGGTTTCGCTGGCCAGGTACATGCGGTAAGGCTGGCCGTTCAGGACTACGCAGAGGCCATTGCGGATGACCGGAGCCTTCTGCCATTCGTTGGTAGGGATGAAATCGAGGTGCCCGTCGACGATGTACTCGTCGTCGACGTCCGGGCTCTTCTTAATATTGTCGACCGTAGCACGGAACCGCGGAAGAAATGAGTCCAACACTGAAGCGCTGGCCCTCACTGCCGTGGGTATCAGTGTTGACTGCTGGTCGGCGACCACGTACTGGTCGATATTGTAGTACTGGTAGCTGTTCTGATATGTGGTCACGTATTTCATCTTCGACCACCGGCTAGGAACCAGTTCTGCTTTGCCAGCCTGATCTCGTTGCCGTCCACGGTATATCGCAGGTAGCCGTTCCTCGATGTCGCGCCGTACACGCTCGGCGTCGGGTATTCGGGGAAGCCGTTCGCTGTCACAATGTTGCCGGAGCTGTCCTTTTTCCAGGTGGGAATCGTGTCCTCGGACAGAAACTTGCCGTTTGTGAACGTGGCGACGTCCGTCATCAGGCCGCTGAGCGTCTTACTGCGGTCCCACGTGCGACGATATACGATGCCCGGCGAGGACTGGTAGAGGCCGAAATCGGAATACTTCCGTATCGTGAGAGCATCGGTGGCGTCCTCATAGGGGTCGGCCCTCGGGTGGCCGTCGTTACGCACGTGAGCGGGCACTGTCATATCGGACATCAGGTGCATGGTCTCTCCTACCGATCGCCATGCCATGCCGTAATAGTAATTTCCGCGGCTGACATTTTCAAGGGCAAGCCGGTAGTACTCCTTGCCATTGTTAAACGAGTACCGCTGCTCGTAGATGTCGTCCTTCTTCAGCCCGAAGGCCCAGTCCCGGGCGCTCATCTTCGGGTCCCCGAGCGAGGGGCCGTAATAGGCCTCGCCCATCTCCCGCAGGAACTCGAGGTCGGTAAGCCAGGGCTTGTTCTGGTTCTTCGGGTCATAGAAGTGCCGGAGGGACATGATGTACTCCGGCTCATCGGCGGAGAAGCCGCCGTCGACAATCCAGTCGGCCAGCGTCTTTTGCCGGTAAAGCTCCTTTCGCGCGAAATTCTCAGTGCCATCCGACAGGTCCCATGCGAGCCCGTAGCATGAGGCACCGTCCAGCGAATAGTTGAGCCTGTCGCTCGACGTGGCCGCGCTGACCGGACGATCGTCCGGCATGATCATTGTCTCGTAATAATCGAGGGCTGCACTGTTGATGGCCGGATGGGTCTCCTTGTTCAGGTACGCCGATGCGCACGTCGGCAACAGGGCGAGCGCTATGACGAGCAGGATGATCAGAACCCACTTACGTGCCATGTCCCGTCCGCCTCCCTTACCGTATAGAACGTATATGTTTTACCGTCCGCCGTCATCTCGTAGAACACGATGTCCGGCGTCTCCCTGACGACTTTCGCCGCGCGAAGTGCCTTAGCCACGGCCGCTCTTTCTCCTGCGGGGATCTCCAGGCCGTCTGCCGCTGCCGTCCTGGCGCTGGCCGTCAGCGTACTCAGGAACGTAGCGTCGTCGCCACGCTCCAGCGCATCGGCCGCCGTGCTCACTACTTTTGCACTGCTGCCGTAATCGATGGCGGGACCTGTCGACTGGCCGGGGCTGAAGATCGTTACATCCAGGGCTATGCCGTCGGCCGCAGGCGCCCCTCCTGCGGGGCTATCCGAGTTATCGACGATGACATAGTACGTATCCCGGGCAGGGGCAGTCCACTCGTAAGTCTTGACGTCCGTGTTGAGTTGCGTGCCCGTCGTATAAGACTCGAAGTCGGTCCCTGCCTGATAGCTCTCAAAGCCGGCCGCATCCAGCAGGAAAACGTCTACCGGCTGCCCGGCCAGGATCGCGACACGTAGCAGGTCGCCGGCCTGGCAGCTGACCGGGTAATATCGGTACATGCCGCCTGACAGGCGCATCGATTCGGCATACAACGGGGATTTCTCCAGAGTATTTTCAGGCGAGGCCTGTCCGGCTGCAAAACGCACGACCGTAGTGTCTACACTGGCGTCTGTACCAAGGTAGGCACCGCCGTCGGGCCATGCCGAGTTGTCGACCACGAGGTAATAGCGTCCCGCATCAGCTATTTCGCCGGTGAAGGTCTTGAAGTCCATGCCCAGCTCAGTACCATCGGTAAAAGCCTCGAAGGTACTGCCCTCCTTGAAACCGGCGAAGGCCGCAGCGTCCAGGAACATGATATCGATCGGCTGGCTGGCCAGGACGGTGACGGTCACTTCGTCGCCCTTTCCAAGATCGCATGGATAATACCTGTACGTGCCAGCGGTGACCGTAATAGACTCCTGGTGCAGCATCTCCCCCTCAGTGCCCGAAGGGCCGCCCATCCCGCCATCGGCAGCCTCGACCAGAGCATTCATGCGCTCCTCCGACGGCCCGGTGCAGCCGCCGAGCAATAGTGCGACGATCAGGATGCCTGTCGCTATTATTACGTAATTAGTACCCCGCATACCCTAACCCCTGAAGTAAGTAAATTGTTAAAACCGCTCCCTGCGATCAAGGGAAGCAGCTTAATCAAAAGGGTAATAATTTATCCCTTAATAATCTTTCTTATTGCCCGTTTTCACCCTGTTCTCAGCCCGGAGCAGACCGTTTTTACGCAGAACCTGAGAGCAGCCACCTGCCATAGCGGGCCGAATAATTCAGAGAAAAATGCGGCGAGCATTATCATCAGGATAGTTGAATAATGACATGGTGACGTTAATGGAAACAAATCCACTTCTCATGGCGTGGGGCGGCCTGTGGCAGGACATGTTGCTGCGGGGCCTCGTGGCTATCGCATTCGGCCTGCTGGCGATCTTCATGCCCGGCATTACCGTTGCGGCATTCATCCTGCTGTTCGGGGCGTTCGCCATCGCCGACGGCCTGCTGCTGGTGCTGCAGTCGGTCACGACCCGCCGGCACGAGGCACACTGGTGGGTACGGCTGCTGCAGGGGCTGTTGAGCATCGCGATCGGCATCGCCGTCTTCGTGTGGCCGGGGCTCACACTGCTCGTCCTGCTGTACATTATCGCCTTCTACGCGATAGCCGGAGGCCTGCTGCAGATACTGGCGGCCATAGATCTGCGTAAGGCGATCAAAGGCGAGCTGCTCCTGCTGGTGAGCGGGATACTGGCCGTCGCCATCGGCGTGCTGCTCATCATGCGGCCCGGTATCGGTCTCATCGCGCTCGTACAGACCCTCGGCATCTTCGCCATCGCCTACGGCATCATGATCGCCGTCCTGGCTTTGCGCCTGAGAAGCCTCGTCCATAAGGCCACACCCGTATAAACGTACAGTCCCGCGGGAGGCGCATTGTGTGTAAAAATCATGCGTTTTCCCGCGCACTTTTAAAATAATAATTAATAATTTGCTTCTGATATGGGGGATAAGTATATAAGTCAGGGTATGCTACTTAACTGCCCGGAGTCAATAAAAAACAATGGAAACATGTTGCAAATGCAGAAGACGCGCAAGCCTGCCATTCTACGTTATGGTCAAGGGCAAGCTTAGCGTGCTGTGTTTTGCCTGCGCCTGCACAAGCTCGGGCCTGGCACCACAAAAGTAAGACAGATTTTTGAATGCGGCTGTATATGCCCGGCAATAATACCGGGCATGACATGGCCTTTAACGCAATGCTTGCACTTCTAAATCATCTAGATCAAATCGACCTTAGCGTGCCCTTTCTCGTCGATCTCCAGGACGGCGGCATTCCCGATGGACGCCGGGCCCGGATTGACGATCACCGTGCTGCCCATCTTCGATACGCCCCTGGCCTCGTGGATGTGCCCGCAGACCATTGCGACGAACTTCGGCGCGAGCTTCGCCACCGCCGTGCTCCCGACGTGGACGCCGCCCGGGATCTCATCCTGATAGCCCTTCGGCGGCGCGTGCGATACCAGCACGGCCGGGCCCTTGACGCCGTGGAGCAGCCGCTCGAGCGTGGTCTCGATATGCTCCTCCGTCAGCTCGAAGGGCGTGTTGAACGGCGTAGGGTTGGAGCCGCCGATGCCGATGAAGGTGACGTCGCCCATGCGGAACTTGTTCTCGTGCAGGTTGCAGTCCTCGGCCCTGAGCAGGTCTACGATATCCTTTTTATCGCAGTTGCCCGGCACGGCCAGCACCGGCCTCGGCAACGCGTCGAGGACGACCTTCGCTTTCTCTGTCGGGCCGAACTGGGTCGAGGTCCCCCGCGAGCAGAGTGCCGTCCACCTTGCCTGCTTTCTTCAGGATATCCGGCAGCCGGTCGAACGTGTTGTGAAAGTCACAGACGGCGAGCAATCTCATAATTGTTAATCTCTCTCCATTGAGAAAAACCTGACGATATAAAACCACGCACTACACTGTTATATTCCATCACTACGTCCTCAAGCGCAGCGTTGTGAAGGTTTGAATAATCAATTATTCTCGACCCAGGAGGTGTCCGTCTCTTCCATCCGGGCCAGGGCCAGCTCGATATCCCGGAGTACGCCCATCAGTGTATAATATTCCCGCTGGTTGATCATGGCCCGGCCGATGATGCGCCGGAGCATCAGGAGTGTCTTGTCACGCTTGTGCTCCGGGATGGTTGACTTCCTGCGAGCACACTCTCGAAGTTCCGGTACAGCAGGTCCAGCAGCTCGCCGCTGGCCAGGGGAAAATCGCCGCCTTCCATGCCGGCCAGATCGTATAGCACGATGGCCGCGGCGTGCGAGATGTTCATGACCGGGTATTCGTCTAAGGTCGGGATGCTCACCACGATGTCGCAGCGCCCCAGCTCTTCGCAGACAGCCCGTGGTCTTCCCGTCCGAAAACGATGGCCGCTCTTCCGGACTTATCTTCCAGCATCGTCCGCAGCTCTGACGGCATGAAGTAGGGCACCCGCAGATGGTTCCTGTTATATTCTCCCGGTTTGCCCGTAGTGCCTATCACAAGGTCGATTCCCTGGAGCGCGTCGTCCAGTGAGCTTACAGTGATGACCTCTTCGAGTATGTCCTGCGCATGAGATGCCATCGCTTTCGCGAAGTCGCCCAGCCGGCACGGTCGCACCAGCCACAGGTCGTTGAAGCCGAAGTTTTTCATCGCCCGGCAGATGGAGCCCACGTTGCCCTCTAAGGCAGGCTCGACGAGGATGATCCGGATGTTCAGCATCTTCCCTTCGACGATGATTTCCTCTACGGTCTCATCGCCAGACTCTTCCCTGATCATACGCTGTCCAGGCTCTCCTTTTTCTTGCTCACCACGACGATGTCCGATATCCTGGTGGCCGGGTAATTGCCTGTCTCATCCTTTTCCACGGCCTTGACCATGTCCCAGATGGTCAGCAACGCGAGGCTGACACCGCAGAGTGCTTCCATCTCCACGCCGGTCTTTCCTGCAGACCGCACGACAGCCGTGGCGACAATGTGGTCTTCGCCGACCTCGAAGTCGATCTCCACGCCGGTGACCGGTATCTGGTGACAGAGTGGTATCATGTCCCAGGTCCGCTTGACTGCCGTTATCCCGGCAACTCTCGCGGTGGCCAGGACGTTCCCTTTCTTCACGCTGCCCGTCCTGATCAGCTCCATAGTCGCAGGCGTCAGCCAGATATCTGCGCGCCTTCGCAGTGCGCAGCATCTCCGGTTTCCCCCTACGTCGACCATCTTTACCCGGTCCCGTCCACGTGTGTAAAATCCCTCGACTGTGACATTGCATCGCCGTTATTCCTGTTCTCGCTCACATATACACATTAAGTAATTATTTATCATTTTTAAGCACTGACGTCTAAAGCAATTTAACCGGGCATGACATGGCCTTTAACGCGTCTAATTGATTATTCAAACCTTCACTACGCTGCGCTTGCGGCCACAAAGACACGAAGGTTTCATAAGACACAAAGATTTCACAAGACACAAAGAGCTTATTTTAAAAGCCTTTGTGTTTGTCATTTGTGATATGTTTTATACACTCATGACCTTTTCAACACGAAGGCCACGAAGGCCACGAGGTACACGACGTTCACTTTAAAAAAGGGGTAATGGCAGCCTCTTTCTACCTAAGACTTCGTGTACATTGTGGCCATTGTGGCCTTTGTGTCGAAAGGGTCACAAGCCTGAACAAAGAGATTCAGGAAAGACTATTCTTAATCATCTTTGCGTCTTCCGTATCGTTTCTTTGTTCCCTTCCTTACCTTTGTGTCTTTGTGTCCGCAAGCGCAGCGTGGTGCGAGCCAGCATTACATAAAATTCGACACGAAAAATGCATAAGAGTCATCTATATTAAATCGACCTTAGCGTGTCCTTTCTCGTCGATCTCCAGGACGGCGGCATTTCCGATGGACGCCGGGCCCGGGTTGACGATCACCGTGCTGCCCATCTTCGATACGCCCCTGGCCTCGTGGATGTGCCCGCAGACCACTGCAACGAACTTCGGCGCGAGCTTCGCCACCGCCGTGCTCCCGACGTGGACGCCACCCGGGATCTCGTCCTGATAGCCCTTCGGCGGCGCGTGCGATACCAGCACGGCCGGGCCCTTCACGCCATGGAGCAACCGCTCGAGAGTGGTCTCGATATGCTCCTCCGTCAGCTCGAACGGCGTATTAAACGGCGTCGGGTTGGAGCCGCCGATGCCGATGAAGGTGACGTCGCCCATGCGGAACTTGTTCTCGTGCAGGTTGCAGTCCTCGGCCCTCAGCAAGTCGACGATGTCTTTTTTATCGCAGTTGCCCGGCACCGCCAGCACCGGCTTCGGCAACGCGTCGAGGACGACTTTCGCCTTCTCCGTCGGGCCGAACTGGGTGAGGTCCCCCGCGAGCAGGGTACCGTCCACCTTGCCTGCTTTCTTCAGGATATCCGGCAGCCGGTCGAACGTGTTGTGAAAGTCACAGACGGCGAGCAATCTCATAATTGTTAATCTCTCTCCATTGAGAAAAAACTAACGATGTTAAAATTCGAGTATTTCCTTACCTGGGCACATGACCCTTTCAACACGAAGGTCACAATGGCCACAAAGGCCACTACGTACTTATAAAAATAGTTATGAGTGCATCTTCCCTGTTAAAACGTCGTGTACATTGTGGCCTTCGTGGCCTTCGTGTTGAAAGGGTCATGAGCGTACGCAACACAAAAGGAATACGGGCATCAGTTATTCTCGACCCAGGAGGTGTCCGTCTCTTCCATCCGTGCCAGGGCCAGCTCGATGTCCCGGAGGACGCCCATCAGTGTATAATATTCCCGCTGGTTGATCATGGCCCGGCCTATGATGCGGCGGAGCATCAGGAGTGTCTTGTCACGCTTGTGCTCCGGGTGGTTGACTTCCTGTAGCACGCTCTCGAAGTTACGATACAGCAGGTCCAGCAGCTCGCCGCTGGCCAGGGGGAAATCGCCGCCTTCCATGCCCGCCAGCTCATATAGCACGATGGCTGCGGCGTGCGAGATGTTCATGACCGGGTATTCATCTGAGGTCGGGATGCTCACGACGATGTCGCAGCGTCCCAGCTCTTCCGCGGACAGCCCGTGGTCTTCTCGCCCGAAAACGATGGCTACCCTCCCGGACTTATCCTCCAGCATCGTCCGCAGCTCGGACGGCACGAAGTAGGGCACCCGCAGGTGGTTCCTGTTATACTCCCCGGGTTTGCCGGTGGTGCCTATCACGAGGTCGACTCCCTGCAGCGCGTCGTCCAGCGAGCTCACCGTGATGACCTCTTCGAGTATGTCCTGCGCATGTGAGGCCATTGCCTTCGCGAAGTCGCCCAGCTTGCAGGGCCGCACCAGCCAGAGGTCGTTAAAGCCGAAGTTCTTCATCGCCCGGCAGATAGAGCCCACGTTGCCCTCTGATGCAGGCTCGACGAGGATGATCCGGATGTTCAGCATCTTCCCTTCGACGACGATTTCCTCGACGGTCTCTTCGCCAGACTCTTCCCTGATCATACGCTGTCCAGGCTCTCCTTTTTCTTGCTCACCACGACAATGTCCGATATCCTGGTCGACGGGTAGTTGCCGGTCTCGTCCTTTTCCACGGCCTTGACCATGTCCCAGATGGTCAGCAACGCGAGGCTGACCCCGCAGAGCGCCTCCATCTCCACGCCGGTCTTTCCTGCGGACCGCACGACAGACGTGGCGACGATATGGTCCTCGCCGACCTCGAAGTCGATCTCCACGCCGGTGACCGGTATCTGGTGGCAGAGGGGTATCATGTCCCAGGTCCGCTTCACCGCCGTTATCCCGGCAACCCTCGCGGTAGCCAGGACGTTCCCTTTCTTCACGCTTCCCGTCCTGATCAGCTCCATGGTCGCCGGCGTCAGCCAGATGGTCCCGCGCGCCTTCGCCGTACGCAGCATCTCCGTCTTCCCGCCTACGTCGACCATCTTGACCCGGTCCCCGTCCACATGTGTAAAATCCCTCGACTGTGACATTAGCATCGCCGTTATTCCTGATCTCGTTAGCATATATACATTATAGTGAATTGAGCTTTATCATCTTTTAACGTCCTTTCTGGAGGTCGCAGAGGTTCCGAGAGGTCACAGAGTTTCACCACAGAGGACACAGAGGTCACAGAGGTATGCACCGAGGTCTGTTTAATAACAGGGCTTCCGGTAGCTTTTTTCTTAAAAGCCCTCTGTGTCGTCCTCTGTGACTTCCGTGACCTCTGTGCTGAGCTCTGCGACCTCTTGTTACCTCTGTGACCTGTACTTTTTCATGGCGTACGGTATCTGCCCGATCAGATCGGTCGCAGTCAGCCAGAAGCCCTTATCATCGTATGCCATGTCGCCTGCGGCGCCGCCGACGAAAGCCGCGGAGGATGCCGCCTCGAACGCACCGTTCCTGCAGTAGAAGGCGCCCGTGATGCCGGCCAGCACGTCGCCGGTACCACTGACCGCCATGCCGGGGTTACCTGTGCCGTTGAGCCGGACGCGCTCGCCGTCAGAGATGACGTTTGGCTTGCTCTTCAGCAGAGTGACCAGGCCCTTTTCTGCGGAAAATTTCATGACGGCTTTCCTCTGGTCAGTACCGGCAATATCTATACCGCTGATACGATGGAACTCGCCGGGGTGCGGAGTGATGATACCGCGCAGGGGCATTTCCGGCTGCAATGCGTCAGCGTCGATAACTACATTCCGGCACAGCTTGATGATCTCAGAAATAGCGGCCAGCGTCTCCGAGTCTTTTCCCGCGCCGTTGCCGATGACCACCACGTCGTGCTTTTTTATCAGTGGCGACACTCTGTCCACATCCGCCATGATGATCTTATGCTTATCGATTAACGGCACTGTAATGAGGTCCGGGGAAAAGGACGCGACAATATCAGCCGCCCGCTGCGGCGCGGCCACCGTGACCCATCCTGCGCCCGCGCGGAGTGCCGCCATGGCCACAAGGGCAGGCGCGCCCGTGAACGGGCCTCCCCCGATGACAAGCACCCGGCCGCATTCGCCCTTGTGGGAGCAGTCGCCCCGCGTCCTGATGTTCATGAGGTCGCCGGGGCCCGCGTACAGTGACGCTTTCTCCGGGATGCCGATGTCGGCGACGATATAGTTGTACATCTCCAGCCCTTTTTTCGGGGCGTGGAAGGTGACCACCAGGTCGGGCAGCACACAACCGCTGCAAACGCCCGTGTAGCAGTCCAGGCCGCTCGGCACGTCGACCGATACCTTCGCTGCCTTGCTCCCGTTGATCAGGTCGATGGCCTTCCGCTCCAGGCCCCGTGGAGGCCCTCTGCTGCCAGTGCCCAGTATGGCGTCCACGATCAGGTCGCAGGACATGAAGATATCCGCCGGTATCATGACCGCGTCCTCGATCTCCATAGCGTCGATATGCGTAAAGCGCAGCTTGTACAGGCTCTCGCTGGCCGGGCCTTTTTTGACGTCTGCCGAGCGGCCGAGCAGCATCACCGAGACCGTGTAGCCCCTCAGCGCCAGCAGCCTGGCGACAACGAAACCGTCGCCGCCGTTGTTGCCCTTGCCGCAGACGACGAGCACCCGGCAGGGCGGATACCTGGCCGTGATCGCATCCGCGACCGCCTTGCCGGCGTTCTCCATGAGATCGCCGAAGCTCACCCCGAAATAGTCGGCGTTCGCCTCCAGCGCCTTCATCTCTTCGACCGTGACATAGCCCTGCATGAACCTGGCCCCGCCTGATAAGTCAATTACATTACGTTTCTATGTATTTGTTCCGCAGACATTTAAATGATGGCCGGAAACGATTGGCATGCGAGATAAAAGACTCATGATATAAAAAACGAAAAGCGGATAGCCTGACTGCTATCCGACAGATGTTTCAACGCTTTTGCTTTTTCTTATTTCTGGAGTAGTAATAATATGCTATAACCAGAACTGCTATTATGATAAGGAGGAGCAGCAGCCATAGCCACCAGTCAATCGATCCCGGGCTGGTCTTGACGATCGGCTCCATTGTGGGCGTGGCCGTCGTGTTCGCCACCACCAGGATCGGCATCATGGTCGGCTCGGCGGTCGGCTCGGGCGTCGGTGTCGGTGTTGGCGTTGGCGTTGCGGTTGGTTCCGGTGTCGGTGTCGGATCTGGCACCACAACCGGGGCAGGCGCGGGGGGTGCCGGCGGTGCCGGATCTGCTGGAGGTGGGCCCATGACCGCCTGAACTGGCGCGGCTATAACAAAAATCGATTTTCTTTTTAGAAATCGCCCATTATTAAGCTTGTTCAGGGGCGCCGGGTGCACTTCAGCACGACCAGCTTCTCAAAAGGCACCTTCTCGGTACTGACCGTCTCGACGGAAAAGCCGTGGCTACGATACATCTCTTCAACCTCGTCAATGCCCGTGAGCGACGAGAACACGGTAAGCACCCGGCCGCAGGGCGGCAGTATCGAGCCGATATTCTCCAGGAACCGGCCGATGACCTTCCGGCCGGTCGGCCCGCCGTCGAAAGCGTGGTCCAGCCAGGAGCCCAGCCGGTCCTCGTCAGCCGTGGGCAGGTAGGGCGGGTTGAAGATGACCAGGTCGAACTGTCCGCAGATGCCATGATACAGGTCGGCCCTGACGACGTCAATGCCGTTCCTCCGGGCGTTCTCGCAGGCAAGCGGGCTGATGTCGGTGGCGATAACATCCGCATGATCCTTCAGGAACAGCGACACGATGCCGGAGCCGGTGCCGACTTCCAGCACGCGCTCGCCAGCCTTCACCTCGGCCAGCGCCGCCTCGACCAGCATGTAAGAGTCCTCCGAAGGGTCGTAGACGCCTTCGAGCAGCTCGAACTCTTTATCCCTGTAAACCCTGATCATCATGACTCATAGCCTCAGCGATCTTATCGGCTAACAGCGCAAACTCTTCTGGAGAGACCTGTTCCGCCCGCCTGTCCAGCAGGTCCTGCGGCAGCGTAGCCACGATCTCTTTCGGGTCACGGATGCCCATCATGTGGGCGTTTTTGATGATGGCATTGCGTAGTCGCTTGCGGCGGCCCGCGAACGCCGCGGTGACGAGACGCATGAACAGTCCCTCGTCCCTGACCGTATATTCCGGCGGCCGCGGGGTCAGCTTCACGACGGCTGACTCCACTTCGGGCTGCGGCACGAACGACCGGCGCGACACGTTAAAGAGTATCTGTACGTCGGCATAGTGCTGGACGGTCACGGAAAGCCTGGAATAGTCCTCGCTTCCCGCTGTCGCGACCATGCGCAACGCGAACTCACGCTGGTACATCAGAATGGCGGACTTAAAAGGGGTTTTCAGGAGTTTGAAGGTGACATCCGACGATATGGAGTACGGCAGGTTGGCCACGGCCTTGTCGAAAGGGGGAAAATCTATCTTCAGGGCGTTGCCTTTCAGCACGGTCACGTTCGAGCCCCGGAAGTCGGCCTCCAGCTTTTCGACAAATCGCGTGTCGAGCTCGACGGCGTAGACGTGCTTGGCCTTCTCCGACAGCAGCCGCGTCAGGTTGCCGGGCCCTGCGCCGATCTCCAGGACTGCCTCGTCCTTATTGATATCGGCCGCCGCGACAATGCGCTCCAGCACGCCGCGGTCGACTAAAAAATGCTGGTCTTTTCTCTTATCGGGAGAGAGATCCATTATTTAGCGAACAACCTGTACTTGATGGACTCGTCCTTGATCTCTTCCTCGATGCGCTTGGCGATGAGCTTTTCCGGGTGGTGCAGGCCCTTGACGCGCTCCTCGATGTCGTGGAAGCTCTTGAACTTGCCCTTCTTCCGCTCGTCGATGATGGCCCACATCATCTTCTTGCCGATGCCCGGCAGCAGCTCTAACATGTGGAGCCGCGTGGTGATAGGCTGCGCGTTGTTGTAGAACTCGACGTACTTCGCCTCATTCTCCTTCACGATGCTCTCGATGACGGGCGGCAGCTCGATCTCGGCCGTGTGGGTGAGCTCTTCATACCTGTAGCCGGCGCTCCACGTGCTTGACGATGTCGCGCTCGCCCTTGCCCACGAAGACTTTACTCTCGATCTCCACGCGCTCTCCTTCCTTGATGCTCAACTCCAGCAGTATGAAGAAGTCGGCGCCGAGCCCCTGGGCTACGGGCTTACGCAGGTGTATCGGCCTCGTGTCCCCTGAATAGCCGTTCGGCATGTAGTCGAGTATGTACGCGTATTGCTCTTTTATGTCAGTGGTGTGGGGCGCATGGGTTGTCGTCATCGATAGTTCACCCTATCATTGATACTTATTTACCTGATATAAAATAAAGTATTGCTTAGATATATTTTGCCTTTGGCAAAGTCAGGTGTACTTTGCCACTATATCTAAGATAGTCTTAAGCTCGGCGTCGGTCAGGGTGAACCGCTCTTTGGCATAAATGGATCGCAGCTCGTCCTTCGAACGAGGACAGAGACTTGCAATCCTTACGGCGATGTCGAGCTTCATTTTCTCAAGGGTAAGAAGCTCGTTGACCATGTCCCTGGACGACTTGCCGCTGATCTTGGAGAACGTATTGGCGTGCTCCACTGCTCTCCGCTGCTCGTAGCGGAGCTCTTCGCCCGCCTTCTCACGCTCATCCTTGATCGTATTGAGCGCTTCATTGACCTCCGGGAGGGTCAACAGTTCTTCGCTTATTACCTTCTTGATAATCATTTTCTATCCCTTACTCACTCGTTCTTCTGCGGCTTCAGGTGCTGAGGCCGCACGATGAGTGTCTTGGCCATGCCGCCGTCCTTGATACCGATGAGGTACGCGCGACCCTGCTGGCCGACTACTGTGGCCGTCAGGCCCTGGAACCTGCGATAGGGCATGCCCTTGTGGACGCTCGGGTCGATGTCGATGTGTACTTTGGACCCTACATCGAACTCCTGGACAGCCTTGCTTACCGGCGAGAAACCCCTCGCCCTCAGGTCCTTGTTGAACTTGTGCCGTGTTTTCTTCCTTTCACCGTGTGATCTTGCCATGATATTCCTCCTTCGACCTTGATGACGTCCAGTTCCTGGACCTTGAGCGGCTGTTTGACGAGGTCGGTCAGCGACGGTTTTGTCCTGCCGTTGTCCCCGGAAACGAGCTCTTTCACGTATAATCCGCCTTCGCAGCGGACGGTCATGACGAAGTACTTATTTTCCTCATTCACCTGTTCCAGCTCAGTTCCGAACACGCGCCTTTTGCGTTCCAGGTCCGCGCGTCGGTGAGCCACCCTTTCAGGCGTACGCTGAAGTATCTCAGCGTCAGTTAGAGCAGCTAACGAAGATTTAAGTGTTTCTATTGAAATATCCTCATTGTATATAACTTTAAGCCTGTAGACCTTGTTGACCTTCATGCTCTTGACTTCTTCGACGGCGCTCTTTTCCACATAGACTAGACAACCGACTTTAACTTTAGGCATAGCGTAAGCGTTAATGCGCGTCTCCAGCGCCTGCAGGTCGACGTGCCGTACATGCGGACCGATCATCTCAAGGACGAACGGCCGGCCGTCGCCGAGCATGAACGCGTCGATGTCTTCCCTTCCCGCGCCGTGCAGCACGCCATCGCTTGCGCTAAACGCTTCGATAGCCTCGCGGTTGATCAGCTCTTCCACGGATACCGGGTACATCTTGCCCGTGTTGTTGCACCGTTCGCATCCCTTGCCTTTACACTCCCTGCACGGCCAGCGCGTCTGGGGGATGTCCCGGACGTACTTGTTGTACCGGCCGTAGATGAACAGGGAATTGGCCTTCATGTCCACCTTCTCTTCCGCGAGGTCGATGGTGAAGAGCACGTCGGGCCGCCCGAAGTCGACGTCCTTGCCGGTCATCAGCGAGACCAGCTTGCCGACCTCCCGGTTCAGCTCGGACTTCAGGGGCTCGGCATGGGTGATGCCGCATTCGGACTGGAGCACTTCTTCTTTCTCGGACATCAGCGGCGGCACCTTCGTGCCCACCAGGATTGTGTCGTACTCGTAGCCCTGGACGGCCGCCACGCACTTATTGGCATACTCCTGCAGCTTTTCGGGCTTCTGGAACAGGCCCCGGCAGAGCCAGCACTCCTCTTCCTCGCCCCCGACCAGCTTACGGGCCTGCGGAAGCGTCGGCGCCAGCGCTTTCTGGGTCTCCTTGTCGTCGTCGGCCGCAGCCTGCATGGACAGCGCCAGCTTGATCGCGCTGCCCCGCTGGGCGTTGGTCAGCCCGGTCGAGAGCTTCGCGAACTGCCGGCCCATGCACGGGTCGCAGATGGGGCCTTCCTTCAGGATGCGCCGGGCGGTATCGAGAATGGTCATAAGCTTCGTCCTTCCAGATGCGTCTCCATGCTTTAAACTTTTCTTCTTTTCAGCATATTTTATTATCTTTACGTTTCATAAACTGCTTTACAAAATGGTGATCGCTTTGGTGACCATATCCAGCAAATATCAGATCACACTGCCAGGCAAGGTGCGTGAGAAAATGGGGCTAAAAGCCGGGGACAGGGTCGTGTTCATGGAATCCGACGGCCAGTTCGTGCTGCGGAAGCTCGATGACCTGGCCGACGAGATGGCCGAGACGATGAAAGATTTTGATAAGACCGAAAAGGAATTCCGAAAAGGCTTCAGGTTCCGGGAGGTCGACGTAGATGGGGATCTGTCTTGATTCTAACGCTATGTCGGCCGGCAAGACGTTTCTTAACTGGGTTTATGGCAACGGCATATACGCCTTTTTGCCATCGGTCGGTTACATGGAGCTTTCTTATCACCATATGAAAAAACACGGTCACACCAGAATTCTCGACGGTGTTATCGACGGCTATGGCATCGATGTCGTACCATTTGACGTCGAGCTCGCGCGCGCGGCGGCCACGAAGGTGTTGCTGAAACACGACCTCCCCGGGAATGCCATCGACTGTGCCATCGGGGCGTTTGCCGCTTCCCGGGACATGCCTCTCATCACCTATAATAAAAAGCATTTCACCTGGCTGAAGGAAGTCTACACGCCCGAAGAGCTGATGAAGAAGCTGGGATAGCGGGCGTGTCTATCCACTGGCTTTGAAGTGCCTCTCCCGCCACCGCAGCGCCACGTTCACCAGCGCGATCATCACCGGCACCTCGATAAGCGGACCTATGACGGCAGCGAACGCCTGCCCGGACTGGATGCCGAACACTCCCACGGCCACTGCAATCGCCAGCTCGAAATTGTTGCTCGCCGCGGTAAATGACAATGTACAGGCCTGCCCGTACTCCACGTCCATCTTTTTGGACATGAAGAACGACACCCCGAACATCACAATGAAGTAGATCAGCAGCGGTATGGCAATAATAACCACGTCCAGCGGGTTCGTCACGATGAAGCGGCCCTTCAGCGAGAACATTACAATGATCGTGAACAACAGGGCCAGCAGTGTGATCGGGCTGATAGCCGGGATGAACTTCTTATCGTACCACTCCGCGCCCATTCTCGGCCTGACGATAATTCTGGTCAGGAACCCGGCGACGAACGGTATGCCCAGGTAGATGGCCACCGACCCGGCGACCTCGATGATACTAATGTCCACCACCATGCTCTGCATGCCGATCAGTCCGGGCAGCAGCGTGATGAACACCCATGCGTAAATGGAGTAGAAGAACACCTGGAAAACAGAGTTCAGCGCCACCAGCGCTGCCGCATACTCTTCGTCCCCGCAGGCGAGCTTATTCCAGACTATAACCATGGCTATGCAGCGGGCCAGGCCGATCATGATGAGGCCGGCCGCATATTCCGGGTATCCGCGCAGCAGCACCGCCGCCAGCACAAACATCAATATGGGGCCGACGATCCAGTTCTGCACGAGGGACAGCACCATGACCTTCACGTTGCGAAAGACCTTGCCGATCTCCTCGTACTTGACCCGGGCCAGCGGCGGGTACATCATTACGATCAGGCCGATTGCTATCGGGATGGATGTTGTCCCCCAGGAGAGGCTGTTCAGGTAGTCGGCAAACGCCGGGTATACGTAACCGAGCGCAATGCCGATGGCCATTGCGAGGAATATCCATAAGGTCAGGTAGCGGTCCAGGAATGAGAGTCGTGGTACGGTCGCTTCAGCCATGTCATCACCTTAATATCCTCTTCTCAGGATGGCTTCCAATTCGCCGGCGTTGGGCATTGAAGCCTTTATCTTCTTAATGGTTGCTTCCACATTATATTTTAGCCTGATAATCTCGGGCTGTCGCGAGGACGTATCAAAGACCATACAGGAAGCCCGCCAGTCGCCATCCCGGGGCTGTCCCGCACTGCCGGGGTTCAGCATCGTCAGTCTTGATAGCTTTCTGATCATGGGCACATGGGTATGGCCTGCGAGCAGAAAGTCGCAGGAGACGTCTCCCAGCCACTGTTCGACCTGTTCCGAAGGAGTATCCGGGTAAATGTAGTCGAAGAACGAATTCGGGCTGCCGTGCGTCGCCCTGACTTTCAGCCCGTCAAAGCTGAAGTCCAGGCTCAGGGGCAGTGACCCCAGGAACATTTCTTCATACTCGGTGATCTGGCTCCAGGTGTATTCCCTCGTGGCTTCCGAGAGGTGCTTATACTTGTAGCCGCATCCGCAGTCGACATGCAGGGCCACGGCGTTATCGTGATTACCCCTGATCGTCGGGATTTTGTTGCTGCGTATCCAGTCGATGATCGCCATCGGGTCGGGGCCATAGTCGACCAGATCGCCCATGCAGATGATTTTGTCATAGCTCACGTTCTCGAGGATGGCTCGCAGCGCTTCCATGTTCGCGTGCAAGTCTGAGATCAATAGCAGTTTCAATTGGCGTTATCCCCTGATCCGTTTCTTCATCTCGGCTTCCATGATGGGGGCGTATCGTTTCCAGGTATACTCATCGACTTCCGGCATTCCGGTATCCATCGGAGTCCGGGTGACCGGCTTTTCCCTGTACTCCCGGATACATTCGTCGATCTTCGCCTGGATCGCCGCTTCGTCCTCTATTCCCGTCATGTCGACGAGGATGATCTCGTCCATATACGCATCGACCGCCCATTCGGGGATGTCGTCGATGTAGGGGAGCAGGCTCTTACATCCGACGATCCGCCTGTAAGTGCCTATCTGCGCGACGCCGTTTTCGTGCAGGCACCTGAACGCGTCGCCCGCTCCATGGATGCTCTCTTTGCCGCACATGATCAGGTACCGGATGACCGGGCTCTTCAGCACGTTCGTGATGACCAGCTGGACGCCCAGGTTCTCAGTGAAGCAGCTCCCGATGATCGCGTACCTTTGCAGGTCGAACCGCTCGTAGTCGCTGGCCAGCATCAGGACCGCCACAGGCGAGTCCGGATCGCCGTAACGGTAGGTTTTCTGGATTTTGTCTTTGAGGATCATTTTTGTCTGGTTCAATTATTATTGAAATACTCCCAGATAAGCCTTTCCTTTTACTATAATGATATTGAGCGCGGGCTTGCTTTTTCCCGCAAGCCCGGCCAGTCTATTCGCCGGACAGGATCTTTTTCCCCAGGCTGATCAGGCTTTTCACGCCTTCCGGCTCTCTGTCCAGGAGCGGGACTAACAGCAGCGGGGCCTTGAACTTCTCGTGGATCTTCAGGAGGTACTTCTGCTGTTGCTTTCTCCGGTTGTTGAAGAACGTGTTCCTGCCATAGTTGTCGGGAAGCATGTAGTTCACCGCGACCCCCGCGGTCTTGATGCCCACCTGCTTCTCCAGGTCTCTTGACGACCTCAAGGCTTCCATGATGGGCGTGTACTCCGGGTACAGGACGAAGATGAAAGAACTCTTATCCGGGTTCCGCATCGACTCGATGACGTTATCGTACATGCTTGCCGTCTGCGACGACTCTTTCGTCAGCGTCCCGATGTCGATGAAGCCTTTCCAGTCCACGGGAAGCTCCAGCAGCCGCAGCGTATGGCCGGTCGGCGCAGTATCGAACACGATTACGTCGTAGCCCTGCAGGCTGAAGTAGCTCATGAACTTCTCGAAAGCGGCCATTTCCTCGGCACAGGGCGAGGTCAGGTCCTCTTCCACCGACTTCCTCGTCGATTCGTCCTTGTCCTTTACCATCTCGAGAATCCGCTTTTTGTATTCGTCGAGCGCGGCCTTCTGGTCGATCCTCGCCGCATAAAGCTGATCGGCACCCGAAATTTTGGTCGGCTCGCTGCCGACGGGCTGCTCAAAGATATACTGGAGATGTGCTGCCGGGTCGGTCGTAACGATGAGCGTCTTAAGCTTCTGGTTTGCCAGGTAAGCCGCCGTAGCGCAGGCGATGGTGCTCTTTCCGACGCCGCCTTTGCCGGTGAAGAAGACATACCTCGTATTGCCATTAGAAGGCGTGAACAGACGGTGGATATCCTTCGCTTCGACGATCGGGAGCACCACGCTCTCCGGCATTTCCCCGGCCTTTTCTTTCGCAGGCACGGATTTCTTGCCTTCGAACAGGTACCCGCCCACTAGTTCCAGCGACTTCCTGCCTTTGACCTCGCTGTCACTCAGCGGGTACCGGACACGCTTGATGTCGGCAAACTCATTGTCGATGCGGCTCAGCTCCGTGTGCTGCTCTGCCCTTACCTTGCTAAAGAACGGGTCTGTGGCCGCTTCGTCCGGGAGTACACCGTTCACGATCAGCAGGCTCGTGTGGATGCCCAGCTTTGCCAGCTCGTCCGAGCTTCTCCTGGTCTCCACGATCGAGAGATGTTCGGGCTTGAGGACAAAGATGAAAGACGTCTTCTTCCCGTCCCGCAGGTATGCGAGAGCCTCGTCATATTTTGCCTTGGCCCCGGTCAGCGAGCTGCTCGGGCCGATGCAGGTGCCCCCGCCCTTCGAAATCTCGTCGCTCCAGCCACTTGGGAGCTCCAGCAGCCTGATCGTATGCCCCGTCGGCGCGGTGTCGAAGATGACGACATCGTACTGAGGCTGGCACATGAACTCGATGAACTTGTCGAAGGCCGCGACCTCCTCGACACAGGGGCTGTTCAACTGCTCCCTGATCGTCTTCAGGCTCTTCTCATCGAGAAGCTCCTTCATGGGAGCGACGATCCTGTCCCTGTAAGCTTCAGAAGCGTCGTCCGGATTAATTTCGATGGCTGACAGGTTCTCGATGCCGCGGATGGGCGTTACGGCGCTGCCGATTTTCTGGTTGAATATGTCGGACAGGTTCGGCGCGGGGTCCGTGGTGACCAGTAGCGTGTTATAGCCGTTCTCGGCCAGCCAGATGGCCGTGGCACAGCTCATCGTGCTCTTGCCGACGCCGCCCTTGCCGCTGAAAAAGATGAACTTCGTCTCGCCCTTCTTTTCCGGGACGATCATCTCGCGTATCGTCTTTACTCCCCCTTCCCGCCCAGGAGCTTTTTCAGCTCGGCGTATTTGGGGTACTCCTGCTTTTTGACTACCTTGCCGTCGATCATCGTGACAGGCAGGACCCCTGGCCCGTTCTCTTTCACCATGTCGCGAATCTCTTTTGTCTGCAGGAATAGCTGCGGATTGAAGGACATGCTGGCCCTGGTGACTTTCAGGCCTTTGTATTCCTCCGACAGCTTTTTCAGCGCCTCGTTGATGTCGATCAGCTTTTTGTCCGGCGTGGGGCCGCACAGGCCTGTCGAGCAGCACATCGGCCCTTCGAATATAATCAGTTCTTTCTTCTCCATGCCCTATCACTCCTGTTATTCTATGTTCATTCGCTGTAGTTTCAGCACTTTTATGATGCTGATTGCGCGGTCATCTTTGATCCGGTACAATACTCGCGCACCGTTTTTTCTCATGCTGAGAATGCCTGCCTCGGTCAATATCTTGAGGTGTTGAGAGACCGTAGGCTAAGCCTTCCCGATGAATGGGACGATCGTGCAGGCACATTGTTCACCATTCAGCAGGTAAAGCAAGATCTTGATCCTGGTCTCGTCGGCCATGGCCTTCAGCAGCTTTACCTCATTTTCCATACTATATCGTTATATTCTTATATTCGAATATACAAATATCTTTCGACAGTTATCATTGGAAGAAATTAATAAGTGGATCACAGAACAGAAGTGAACGATAAAAGGAAAAACGGGCATTCGGGCTGGCCTCCTGTATGCCGCTGTATACTTCATCGGACCTTCCCTCCTCCGTCCTGGACGAATCCCGGCCATGTTTCGATCATTTTTGTTTTAACAATATCACTTTTACCCCTGCCTTCGAGGCAGCTTTTTCTATGTCAGGGATCGTCAGGGATCCCGGTTCATAGGCAAGCACCATCTGTTTCGTTATGGGGTTCAAGCTGAATTTTTTAATCCCCCTGAGGGACTTCATCCGCTTCTCAATGATTTCCCCCTCGCAGGAGCAGCTCAGCCCTTCTAATGCGAAGGTCGCCGTCGTAAGCCCCTCGACTGCCTTCATTTCTTCGATGAATGGAGCAGGACTTTTCTCGGCCGTCTTCCCTTCGCCAGAGCAACACGAACCTTCCTCTTTGATCACCGCCAGTTTCAGCATGGTGCCCGGAACCTTTTCGGCAGTGGCAAGGGCCAACGCCTGATTATCTGACGTCCCCTCGCCGGAAGAGCAGCAAGGCGTTCCCTCCTTAATGACCGGGAGGATCTGTCCTGACGCTTTCGTTTCATTGGTCGTCAATACTGGTATAGTCTTTTCCGCGGTCTCCCCTGCACAGGAGCAGCACGCTCCATCGTTCGTGACGACCGGGAAATTCAGCCCCATTTCCGGCTTTACAGTGATGAGCGGTGCGGGAATATTCTCGTTCACTGCCGTCGTGGTACCGGTTTCAGCTTTGCTCCTCCAGTTAAGCAACAATAGCGCGTTGATAATTACAATAAGCGCGCTGGCCTCGTTAAGGAGCAGCCCTGTGACCAGCCCGAGAAGGCCTATGAGCGCTGCGCAGACCATGAACGCGACATTAATCAGTGAGACGACGATGTTTACCTTGATGTTGCCGACCGCCTTGCTGCTGAGCTCTCGCAGGTAGCCGATCCGGGAGAGATCGTCGGACATCAGCACTACGTCGCCTGCCTCGATGGCTATGTCGGACCCTGCGGCGCCCATCGCGATGCCCACGTTAGATACAGCCATCGCCGGGGCGTCGTTGATGCCATCGCCGACCATTGCTACAGAACCGTACTTATCCTTGAGCTTCTTGATCACTTCGACTTTGTCAATAGGCAAAAGCTGGGCGTAGTACTCATCGACCCCGGCCTGCAAGGCAATAGCCTTTGCGCTCCGCTCGTTATCGCCGGTGAGCATGACCGTCCTGATACCTGCATCTTTAAGCCTTTGTAAAGCCTCTTTCGCCCCCGGTCTCACCTTATCGGCGATGGCCAGCAAGCCGATCAGGCGCCCTGCCGCACTCACCACGACTATGGTCTTCCCCTCGTTTTCAAGGCGTGCGATCGTATCCCTGGCCTGTTCGAGGGTGACTCCGCGCTCCTCCTGGAGCCTGACGTTGCCCACGACGTATTGCAGTCCACGGACAGTGGCTGCGACGCCACGCCCCGAGGTTTCCTGGAAGTCGTCCACAGACAAACCCGAGAAAGAGTCGCTTTCCCTGGCTTTCCTGACGATCGCAGCGGCGACCGGGTGACCGGACCTCGATTCAATGCTACCGGCCATGTCCAGCAATTCTTTTTCAGTAATGCCATTGAACGTATGGACATCCGTGACCTCAGGCCTTCCGATGGTCAAAGTACCCGTTTTGTCAAAAGCAATAGCCCTCACCTTATCGACGACCTCCAGGTATGCCCCGCCCTTGAAGACCGTCCCGTTCCGGGCCGCGTTCGCCATGGCGGCGACAACAGCCACAGGGACTGATAGGGCGAGGCCACAGGAGCACGATACTACAAACACGACAAGCCCTCGGTAGATAAAGGTCTGCCACTCTGCCCCGAAGAATAGGGGCGGCACGGTGGCCACCACTACGCCAAGGACGAACATGACCGGCGTGTAATACTTGGCGAAGTTATCCGAGAACCTCTGGTACGATGTCTTTTTAGCCTGTGCCTCTTCAACCGAGCAGATGATCTTGGAGAGCATCGTTTCCGATGCAGGCTTGCTAACCCGTACCTCCAACGCCCCATTCTGATTGATCGTCCCTGCGAAGACATCTGCACCCGGCTTCTTGTGTACCGGGATGGACTCGCCGGTTACTGCAGCCTGGTCCACATAAGAAGAGCCTCGGACTACTTCCCCATCCACGGGAATTCTCTCGCCGGGACGGACCACGACCACGTCTCCCACACTGATATCCTCGGTCGGAAGCACGACCTCCCGGCCGTTCTTGCGGACCAGCGCTTCTTTCGGCATGAGCGCGACCAGCGACCTGATCGCTCCTCTGGCCCGGTCCACGGCGTAAGATTCGAGCACATCGCCCAGGGAATAGACAAATATCAGTATGGCGGCTTCCGACCACATGCCCAGCAGCATCGCGCCGCCAGACCCGATGAGCATGAGCAGGTGAATGGTCGGAGTGAGGTTGGCGAGGGCGATCAATGCTTTGCGGGCCGGATAGAAGACGCCCACGAGCACTGCAATAACAAAAAGCGCGTTGGTAAACAGCGCCGGCGCGCCAAGGAACCCGGCGACAAACGCGATAAGAGTGATAATGCCGCAGCCGTACAGGGCAAGCTGCTGTTTTTCCTTCCACCACGAGCTGCGGTGCTTCTTGTCCTTCACCAATGAAGCATTCAGACCAGTCTCTGATACGGACCGGATGATATCCTGAACGGAAACGTGTGATGAGTCGTACGTAACACGGACCTGCCCGGAAACGGCATTGACATCATAGCTCTTGATGCCTTCGAGGGCGCCAAGTTTTTTCTCGACCATGCTTGCCTCACAGGAACAATTCAACTTCTCGATCTGGAGAGTAATAGTTACTATGTCCTGTCCCGCCTTTTGTTCGCTCATCTCTCTGCCTCCGCATTATTTCGTTAAATTACGTGCCACTTTTTGAAGACCTGCCGGCTGGACACACTGCTGGCTTCCTTCGTATTCGATCTTTTCAATGCCCAGGATGTCCATGATCTTTACCGCTTCATCACTCTGGATCTTGTACCAGATATTGATCCCGTCTCTCCGGGACTCTATGATCTCTGCCTCTTCCAGAACCTTGAGATGCTTAGAAACCGTAGGCTGGGCTTTCCCGATACATGGCACAATGGCGCAGGCACATTGCTCGCCGTTCAACAGGCATTGCAAAATTTTGATACGAGTGTCGTCTGCCATAGCCTTTAAAAATTTTATATTGCGGTCCATGCATACATATTTCTATATGGCAATATAGAAATATGTTTCGATCATGGTTATCAAACTTCAAAATTTATTGAACCACAAGAGCTTATTTATAAACGAAAGATAAAAACTGCAATACGAGGGATTATGGGCGGGGCGGATTCATGAGATTGGGCAAATGTTGCGGCAGTAATAGAGACCCTGTAGAAGGGCTTCAGGCAAAAATCCCGTCTTATGAAGACGTAAAAGGACAGGCCGAGTTCCTTAAGGCCATCGCAGACCCTACCCGGATCAGAATCCTTTATGCATTAACCGGCGGGGACCTGTGTGTTTGTGAAATCATGGGGCTGATCGGCGCATCGCAGACCCTGGTATCCCACCATTGTAAAATACTCAAGGTAGCCGGGATCATCATTGATCGTAAATCCGGCAAATGGGTTAACTATTCTCTGGTAGACCAGCGGGTAATAGAGATGTTGATCGCTTTAAAGCACGGCGATAAATAAAGTTAAATGTCATCCCGTTGATCATATCCCGCCTGAAATGCACGCCAGCAGCGGGAACGTAAATAACGTCTCCAACAGTGCCGCGATGAAGATGCCAGGCAAAATCCAGAAAACGAATGCCCTCACACTTTTTTTAATGTCATCGATGAGCCCTTTTTTACCGGCCAATGACATGACAAGGCTATATCCGAGCTTCAGGCCGATAGCCGATGACAGCAACATTGCAGGTATCTCGAATAACCCGCGGGGTAATCCTCCTGCCATAATGTAACATAAACAGCTTTTTTGCATAGCTATGCCTGCGAACCAGCCCATTGCCATCCCGCCTGTCACGGTTGACACGAGGGGTATTATCCCGAGGAGCGTTCCCAGGACCATGGTCACAAAGCAGTTAATCACGTTGCTAACGATAATGCCCAGGGCAAGACCTGCCGGCATTATGTTACTGAGCGGCGAAGTACCGCTAGTCGATGAAGCGGTTGTCGCGCTGGCAGGGCTTTGATAATTTACGCCCATGGCAAAGCCTACTGCGGAAAAAGCCACATAGAGGACCACGACTATCGCTATCGCCGCACGTATCTCGTACAGGTAGGCAAAGAAATGATTGGTGCCCCTTGATACTTTCTGTAGTAACGTCAGTTTGCCCTTAGCAACGACTTTAGATGGCCCGGCCCTTGGCTTGACGCTCTTTGAATCGCTGTTGCCTGTGAGCGCTTTGATGGGTCTTGCGAGGGCGCCAGGTATGTCTGCTTTGAATATTTTATGGTCGATATTTTTTAGGCTTAAGGCTCTGTGTTCGATCAGGTGCCAGGATAGCCATGCTAGCGGTACTGTGATTAATAGAGTAGCAAAGAACAGCTTTAACGGGCTGAACCCGAAAAA
This sequence comes from uncultured Methanocellaceae archaeon, assembly GCA_963769045.1. Classification (GTDB taxonomy): domain Archaea; phylum Halobacteriota; class Methanocellia; order Methanocellales; family Methanocellaceae; genus Methanocella_A. Next base: position 261,650 of record CAVYKK010000019.1, on the reverse strand, counting down.
ATTCACCAGCATCTGCTGTACGGGGTAGTGGTAAATGTATAGCCCGTAGCTTATATCGCCCCTTTTACCAATCGTGCCTAAAAACGGGATACTTTTAAACGCTATGCCAAGTACCACATATGGCAGGCAGATGAGCGATGTCAGCAGTAAAAGATCGTAGCTCCATACCGATAGCACCCAAAAGAGCGCTGCCAGCAGGACCATGCGGAAGTCGAACTTTATCCTGTCCCTGTTGAGGTAGAAAACGGACCCCATCAGGAAGCACAGGGGGTTGAACGGCGATAAATTGTACAAAAAGTACCGCAACAGCTCGATAAAATCGTGCGACGCCAGAGGAATGATAACATGCATGACGTGGATATTAACATAAAGGTAAAAACCAAGCACAGATAAGGTCAGCAGAGTTGCCAGGCGCTTTTTATTCAATACGCCCGCTATCCCGGCGATCAAGATGATGATGTACATGGCGGATTCTATGGGCAGGGTCCATAATGCTCCGTTCACTCTGTCCGAAAAATTGTGCGTGAAAACGCCGGGTAAACTGTACGTGGGGAAAAAGATCGATACGATCCTGAAATAACCCCACGTTAAACCGCTGGTAAAATAGTCCAACAGGCTTTGATGGGTAGTTAACGGGCCTATGATAAAAACGGTGAATAGCGCTACGCCCGCCAGCGCAGGCACCAGCCGCAGGAACCGCGCCCACAGGAACCGCTGGACGTTGCGTCTCTTATCCCAGCTCTGTGTGATCAAATAGCCGCTGATGATGAAAAATATGGCTACGCCAAGGCTGCCCGTGTTTAAGCCGCCATTGGTCAACTGCGATAAAGGGTCCTGCAAACCCGCCCCCAGGACTCCGTATGCTGTGAAAAAAATGACTAGAACCGCGCCTGCAAGCCTGAGAAAATCGAAGTTATTGCCGTACCTGTTAATTTTATCCAAGACTCCCAACCCCCGAAATCGATTGATACTATATTAAAAAATAATTTGAAATAACAATCGTTATAGTTTATCGATGGAATGTTCAATATATCGGTAATATACCAAAAATAAAGCGAAATCGGCCAACGGCATAATATTTAAAGCATATCCCGCTATGCAGATTCTGCTTGGGTCATCGTGGCGCTATACTTGAGCAGTATTGCGTTCAAAAATAAATATCATGGCTCTGTCACCATTTTATTTTATATTATAGGCGTTTTTTCGTAGCTACTTGCGAATAAATATTTTAGACGATTCTTCTTAGTTACATCGGGGATGTTGTGCGGGCAATCTTAACACAGAAAGTGCTGGTATCGATAATGTTATTTGCCATTTTGTTAATATCGTTTCATTTTGCTTTTACCAGCTATGTCCGCATTCAGTCGCCAATGGTTGAGCAGGTCTATGGGTCGGACTCAACCAGCATTGAAGACATGAGCTTACCGGGAGGCCCGAACGGGCATGTTAACATTCGTATCATCCGGCCTAAAGAACCTGCCAATTCTCCCCCTGTAATTATGTATTTTCATGGCGGAGGCTGGGCACTGGGCAACAAATATACATATGACCGGCTGATCCGCGAGGTCGCTAATAAGACGAATGCCGCGGTGGTTTTCGTTGAATACTCTCTTTCTCCGGGAGTAAGATACCCCGTCGCCATCGAGGAAGCTTATCACGCGATGGAATACGTCGCAAATAACGGCAAGCAACTAAATCTCGACTCTTCCAGAATGGCCGTAGCCGGAGATAGTGCAGGCGGCAACATGGCGGCAGTTATGGCCATAATGGCAAAGCAAAGGAACGGGCCGAAGATCGCATACCAGGTACTAATTTACCCCGTAACCGATGCTAATTTTGATACCAACTCTTATCACAAGTTTGCATCAGGATACGAACTCGACAGAGATTCGATGGAAAGGTTCTGGGACAGCTATTTGCCCGATAAAGAAGCGCGAATGCAGCCGATGGCTTCACCGCTACAGGCTTCAGCGGACCTGCTGAAAGGCCTGCCTCCCGCTTTAGTGATAACCGCCGAGCATGATGTGCTGCGAGATGAAGGCGAAGCATATGCCCTTAAGCTATCAGAGGCGGGCGTCCCCACGACCGGAGTACAGTATCTCGGGATGGCCCACGGGTTCATCATGCCCGACGAATTTATGGATATTCCGGCAACTCGCGAAGCTATCGATCTGGCGAGCGAAAAACTGCGTAAAGCATTCATAAACACTAGGCATAAAAAGGGGTCTATTTCCCTCTACTTAATGCTATATAATTTTGAACAGCAGCTACTCGATGGCTCTTTTGTGATTTTCCCCTTCGTCATCTTCGGACCGAGTAGCTCGGCAGCTGCGATGAGTCCCGCTCTGATAATCAGGTCGGCGGGAATAGCCTCGTAGACTTCGTCCCCTACCCCTATGGTCCTGCATTCCGCCGTGCCGCAGACGTCACAGCACTGGCTCCGGCCGGTTTTTCCGCCAATCCAGTCCTCCAGCGGCCGGCCCTTGATCCATATCTTGTTCGATTGTAACGGGTCCTTTTTAAATTCGGCTTCAGTCAGTTCTCTTTTCTCTAAGGCGACCCTTATTCCTAACGGCCTGAGGGACTCTTTCAGGAGCGAGACGGCCTTCTCGACTTCCTGCTCCGTCGAGCCGCACCTCGGGCAGGTCTGCTCATCGAATATAAGCCGTTGCCATTTGATCTTCAGCGTCTTCATATTGTCATCCTCCGAATCGATCATCGTTCCAGCGATCAGACTGGCTCCAAACAATGTGTTTATCCGTTTCTACCTATGATAATGTTAACCGTTATGGCCCCGACACCTTTTGAAATATTTTCCGCTCGACTATAAAACACCGAAAACATATACGAGACAGAAGTATATGCCAACCGCTACGAACAGGACGCCAGTGATGCGCCGGGTCAGGGACTCCAGTTGCCGTATCCTGTCGAACGCCCTGCTGACATAACCTGCCCCGAACGCTACCAGTAAAGCGAATAACACCACGGGCAACGCTGTCCCGATACCGTATATCGCAGGGAACACGAAGCTTGATCCCTCCCTGAGCGATAAGGGTATCAGGCCGCCAAAGAACAGGGCGGCCGATATCGGGCAAAAAGTCAGCGCAAATACGATCCCTAAAAGCCCGGCACCCCAGGCGCTGTCGTGCTTTATGCCGGTCACAGCCTTTTCGAACGGGTTGCCTGCGGCAAAGTTCAGCTTCACGAGGTCCAGCAGTAATATGCCTGCCAGTATGAGCACAGGCCCGAGAATCTGGTTCATGTATTTCTGAAGAAAAAGCGCAATCTCCTGCACCGACAGGATGCTGGCGACCAGGATCGCGCCGATAGCGACATAGACAATGGTCCTGCCAAGCGCGTACGACAGGCCAGAGAGCGCTACATATCTCATGTTATTCACGCGTTTCCCGATGTAAGAGATGGCGACGACGTTAGTGGCAAGCGGACATGGGCTGATAGAGGTCAGAACCCCGAGCCACAGGGCCATGCCGGCGCCCACCAGGAAACCATCCATTACTGTTCCTCCAGGTACGTACGCACGTTATCCTGGATGAATGTCATGAACCTGTCCTTATCGCCGATCAGGTTCCAGACCTCGTCGAGCTTTTTCCAGTCGGTCTGGTTGCCGTTTTTCATGTCAGAAACGACGACGGTCCTGGTATAGAGCCCATAATCTTTGATGAAATGCTGGTTCTCGGATAATTCGGCATTTAACGGACGCCATTCCAGCTTCCCTTCCTTTAGGGCTTCCGGGAAGCCGCTTTCGACGGCTTCCTTCGTGTATGCCTCGATCTTCATACACGAATCGCAACGGGCCGTACCGTAAAAGTAGTATACAACGACTTTATCCGGCTCAACCTGGCTTGCAACCAGGGCCGCGGTCTTATCGGCACCACTGTCTGCGGCATTTTCACTAACATATTTAAAGGCAACGTATCCTACGCTCAACAGTACGAACGCAATCAGGGCAATTGCCAGTACATTATTAAATGTGATTTTCTTCATGATCCGGGGAGTCCTATTTACTCGATAGCTGATCTCTTCCTTTTTCAACTACCTTCGAGATGTTCTTCTCCGTGGCCGGAGACTTCCCTTTGGGTAAGCCAAGGTCGTACAACCCGATGTGCCCGAAGTCCCGGTAGCCCGCGAGTTCGAGCGTCTTTTTAGCGCAATTCTGGGGGCAGCCATCGAGTGCCAGTATGAAAGACGCGGCATTCGCAATATCCAGCATCGCCCCGGCCCTGCCGCCTATGCCTGCTATACAGGACATTTTTCCCGCGCCTTCGGCAGATAATTGTCTCGCCGCCCGGTCCGTGATCTCCCCGACATCCGAAGAGCCAGAGCAAGCATAAATGATTTTAGGCGCTTTGCTGCACTCGCACGAGCAAACACCTGTCATATCTTTACCTTTGTTGTCCATAAACAACTCCGCCATCGTCTATTTGACTTAGCCGTTCACCGGCTGCAATTGATGTCCTTATAAATGGTTATCAATTGCCAGTATAAAATATTTTCTATTTCAAAAAAACTTGAAAAGCCTTATATACCTACTATTTCAATGGTATTTGTAGTGTGGTTGTATGGTAGACGGGATCGTTAATTTAGTATTAACGTTAATCAATGTGGGGATCGTAGCCATATTTGAGTATATATCGCTGCATGTTTTGTTCTGTCTCGTCCCCGCATTCTTCATAGCCGGAGCAATCTCTGCGCTGTTTGCCAAGGAGTCGGTCCTGAAGTTTCTCGGACCGGATGCCAATAAGGTCACATCATATGGCGTCGCTGCGGTGAGCGGCGTGCTGCTGGCCGTCTGCTCCTGCACAGTGTTGCCGCTGTTCACAGGCATCTACAAGCGTGGGGCGGGCATTGGCCCGGCTACGGCGTTCCTGTTCTCCGCACCCGCGATCAACGTGCTCGCTATCGTGTACTCGGCACAGCAGCTCGGCTATGACATAGGCGTTGCCAGGGCAGTCGGCGCTGTTACGCTATCGATCGTCATCGGGGCCATCATGGCAGTCCTCTTCCAGAAATCGCTGAGCGAAGAGCACAAAAGCCAGAAAACCATGCCCTTCGTGATGACTTCTCAGGACGGCGGCGAGGGGCGATATAAATACCGGACGCCGCTGACGTTCCTGATCCTGGTGGTTATCCTCGTGCTGGGGGGCTGGTCTATTAACTGGCTGGTCAAAGGGCCGGTGCTCATGGCGCTGGTAGCCGCTACGGTATATACTTCATACCGCTGGTACAGTAAAGACGAACTCAAGTCCTGGATGGGTGAGACCTGGTTCCTGACGAAGAAAATATTCCCCCTGCTCATCGGAGGCGTGTTCTTCGGCTCGATCATTCTCTACCTGATACCCACGAGTATCATCCAGATGTTCGTCGGAGGCGACAGCCTGCCTTCGGTATCGGTCGCCTCAGTATCGGGTGCGTTCATGTACTTCTCGACGCTGACCGAGGTGCCCATAGTGGGACTGCTCATGGGGCAGGGCATGGGCAAAGGCCCGGCGCTCGCCATGCTGCTTTCCGGGCCGGCGTTGAGCCTGCCGAGCATGCTGGTCATAACCAGCATCATGGGCCGCAAGAGGGGACTCACATACATAGGGCTGGTCATCCTGATGGCTATCCTGTGCGGTGTAATCTTTGCGGCGATAATTTAAAATATCGATTAAATGAAACAGGATAAGGTGAAATGATGAAAGTACAGATATACGGTACCGGTTGCGCTAAATGCAATATGCTGGAGAAGGCAGCGAAGGAAGCCGTGAAAGACCTCGGCGCCAACGTCGAGGTTGTCAAAGTCAGTGATATCAATGCCATCGTCGAAGCAGGCATCCTGGCCACGCCGGGCTTTGCGGTAGACGGCGAGGTCAAGTCGATGGGCCGGGTTCCGTCGGGCGACGAGATCAAAAAGTGGATTAAAGCCAGGATTTGAGGGATAACAGAATGAGCGAGAAATGCATGTGCGGGCTGAACGTCTCAGACCTGGCGATGAGCACACCCTACAAAGACCTCGGGTTCCGGAAGATTATTTGCGCGAAGTGCGGCAAGGAGTTTTACTCGGACATCAAGGATAAGACGATGTGCTTCGACTGCGAGAAGACGGTGCGGTAATGAATGAGCTGTGTGTAAACCCTTACCCCCTGTCGAAGGAGGTCAGCGAAGCACTGGACCTGATCCAGGCCAAGGACAGCAAAGCCGTAGCCGACGTGTTTCACGCGATCGCCGACCCCAAGCGCGTCAAGATCATCGAGGCGCTCGGGCACCGGGAACTGTGCGTCTGCGTACTGGTCGAACTGACCGGGCTCCAGTACTCCGCCTTATCCTACCACCTGAAGCAGCTGAAGGACGCCGGCCTGATCGCCTCGAAAAAGGATGGTACCTACCTGATATACAAGCTTACGTCGAAGGGGCGGGCCTTCCAGAAGCTCATTCTCAAGTACGACGGCGGGCCTTAACCGTCCGCCCGGATTATCCGTTTATCATCTAGCTTTTTTTCCGGCCTCCCAACTATTTGAAGGGTCTGTTTTTTTAATATTTAAAAAAATTTTTAACCAGTGGTACTATGAGCCAAAGGGGATGGAAACTGATCATTTTTACAGCGATAGCATTGCTCTTCGTTGCGGCATGCTATCCTGCGATCTATAGCATATGCGCCAGCGCCGAAGGCAACGGGGGCGCAGACAATATTCAGCTCCTGTATTTCCACCGGACCCAGCGATGTCAGTCCTGTAACAACGCCGAGCAGTACGCCCGCGATACGCTGGACCGGTACTTCGCCGACGATGTGAAGTCCGGGAAGATCACCATACAGAGCATCGACTACCAGAAGGACAAGGCCATGGCCGACCAGTACAAGGTCAACATGCAGGGCCTGAAGATGGTCATGACAAAGAACGGCCAGCAGACGGTGAAAGACGTGCCCGAGGTCTGGGCGCTGGTCCGGGACAAGGAAGCCTGCATAAGCTGCCTGAAAGGCGTGATCGACAAGGAACTGGGGAAATAGTATGGACCTCTCGTCCCTGGCGACCCTGAAGGACTTTCCGCTGCTCTACGCGTTCGCCATCGGCCTGATTACCGCCCTGGGGCCTTGCCCGCTTTCAGCTAACGTGGCCGCCATTGCATACGTCTCGTCAAAGCTGGCCGATTCCCGGAGCACCGTGATCGCCGGGGCCATGTATACGATGGGTCGGGCGCTGACATATACCGTCATCGGCCTGCTGATCTTCATGTTTGGCTCTGCGGTAATGGACAGTGCGCCATCGCTGCAGGACTATGACAAGATCATCCTCGCGCCCGTCCTTGTCCTGGCAGGGGTCGTCATGCTCGGGCTGTGGAAACCGAACATTTCGGTCGGCGACGGGCTGAAAGCGAAGTTCGGGCTTAAGTTGTCGGAAAAGGGGATACTCGGCGCCTTTGGCCTGGGGGCGATTTTTGCGCTGGCGTTCTGCCCGTATACAGCCGTCATGTTCTTCGGGCTGCTCATGCCGTTCGCGCTCACGGCAAACGCCACCGGGATGAGCTTCATGGCCCTGTTCGGCATCGGGACGGGGATACCTGTGCTGGTATTCGCTGTTTTGCTGGGCGTCAGCGCCTCGTTCGCAAAGGCGTACATCGCAAAGATTGTTAAATTCGAGCCGTATCTCAGGAAAACGCTGGGTGCAGGTTTCATCGTCTACGGGCTCTACCTGTTCGCGGAGTATGCGCTCAATATGATAAATGCCTGAGCCGTCTGTCGGGCATTCACATTATTTTTACCCTTCCGGGCCCAGCCATTGCGTTAATTCGGCGTACTTCGGGTACCCTTGTTTTTTATGGACTTTTCCGTCGATGACCGTAACGGGCAATATGCTTACCCCATTTTCTTTTACCAGATCACGGATCAATGGAGTCTGCATGAACAGCGCCACGTTGAACGACATACTTGCACGGGTGATTTTTATGCCCTTGTATTCGTCGCCCAGCCTTTTCAAAGTCTCGTTAAGCTCGATCATCTCTTTATCGGCCGTCGGCCCGCACACGCCCGTCGGACAGCACACCGGGCCTTCGAAAATAGTCAGCTCTTTCCTGGTCATGCCAACACCCTGTTACTAATTTTTTATGTATTCGTAATATTTCCAGTATCTCCGTAATTTAAACGGCTATCATTGGTATCATATAATGGCAGTCGCCGCTTCAATATGAATCCGGGTAGCCGGAGACGTCACCATTCGGCAAAAAGGGAATAACACCCCGTTAAGTCGATCGCTCAACCCGCCCATATCTCAACCGTTTTTATCGCTCGTCCGATATTTCGAAGAGTTTGCTATTTCGATCAACGTCGAGAATCATTAATTGGTGGTAATATGAAATGGGGATGGAAATTGGCGGTAGCATTAACGCTTTTCGCGTTGCTGGCCGCAACATGTTTTACCGTTTTAGGTTCGGCAAATGTAAATGCACAGGCAGCGCAGGGAGCGCCTGACAGCATCAAGTTGCTTACCTTCTATGAAAAAGGCTGCTGCAAGTCATGCGCTGACATCGACACCTACATCGGGGAGACGCTAAACACATACTACCCGGACCTGGTGTCGTCTGGCAAAATCTCCGCCCAGTACTTCGACCTGAAGAAGGACCAGGCGATGGCCGACAAATACGGCGCGAAGAACTGGGCCCTCAAGATGGTGGTCACCCGCAACGGCCAGGAGACCGTGGTCGATGTCCCGGAAATCTGGATGTACACCGGCAACAGGGACGCATCGATAAGCTGCCTGAAGACGGCGATTGACAAGCAGCTGGGGAAGTAACATGGATTTGTCAGATGTTACTGCGCTGGCCAACATACCACTTCTCTACCCCTTTTTGGTAGGGGTCGTCATGGCCATTAACCCGTGCAACATGGGTGTGGACCTCGCAGGCATCGCCTATGTGTCTTTAAAGCTGGACAATCCCCGTGGAGCCATGCTCTCGGGGACTTTCTACACGATCGGACGGGCGCTTACCTATGCGGTTTTCGGGCTGTTGATTTTTGCGTTCGGCTCAGGCGTGGCGGATCTCGCACCTGTGCTACAGGCCTACGAAAATCTAATTCTCGGGGCGTCCCTGATCCTCATAGGGGTTGTAATGCTGGGCGTGGTTAAGCTCAATTTCTCCCTTGGCGGGGGCATTAAACCAGAGCAAGGCGTAAACCTGTCAAATAAAGGACTTCTGGGGGCGCTGGCCATGGGAGTCGCATCGTCGATCGCCCTTTGCCCCTGCACAGCGGTCGTATTCTTTGGCCTGATGATACCTCTCGCGATGCAAGCGAACGTCGTTGGAATGAGCTTCCCTGTATTCTTCGGCCTCGGAACGGGCATTCCGATAATGGCATTCGCAATATTACTGGGCATGAGCACGAAGTTTGCACAGTCGTACCTGAATAATATCCTCAAGTACGAACCTTTTGCCAGAAAAGTATTCGGGGCAGGCTTCGCAATCTATGGCATATATTTGCTTTGGCTGTTCGGGACAAAATTCATTGGATAAGTCGGGCTAACACTCGGGGAGTGTACCCGCTTTTTTATCGTCCGGGAAGCAAGAGCTATCGCTGCCGATAATACTTGTTTGTATAAAACCAGATTCCCAGCAGTAACAGTGGCACCAGTTCTATGATCTTCCACTCTTTGTTTACCATATATACAACAACATCTAAGAAGACGAGACTAATCAGGCACAGGATAACCGCCATAAACATGGATCGAGTGAACTTTCCACGTAATATTTCTTTAGCATTATCTTTAAAGGGAAATATGTGGGTAGCTAAAAATAACACAACAATGGCTGCCAGATTGGCAAAGATGAGCCAGGCTAGTGGCGTAAACCAGGTCACTATATCAAACGCTTTATCAAAACCATAAGCCGGAGTTAATAAATCGACGAATAACTGCGCATAAGAAAAGTAAGATGTAATTAAGAGAATGAGACTAATGAAAAAGCCAGCCAGATAGATTATGGTCAGCCGTGTTTTCGCCAGGCCACGGCTGTTCCCATATTCAGGCTGGATAGGCTCTTCCATAATAACCTCTTGTAGTATAGAATTAATCAGATTGTCCTATTAAAAGGTAAGCCCCTGACGGGGCTATGCTCGCATTATTTTTTCATCATCTCTTCCAGTATCTCCGCCGCATCGCGCACATACTTCGTGCAGCGCGACGAGTTAAACCCGTTCTCTTTGAACATCTTCACACCATCAGGTGTGCGCAGGTCGCAGCCGGACAACAATTCCCTGCACACGATCGTGCCATTGCGGGCCTCGAAGCGCTTTGCGAACTCGTAGACGAGCGCGTAGGTCTTCTCTTTCGGCTCCTCGCTCCCTTCCTGGTACTTGCCGTACTTCAGCCCCAGGACCATGAATGCGCCTGTAACTGCCCCGCAGGTAGCGCCTAACCTGCCCATGCCTCCGCCGAAGGCGGCCGCTGCTTTCAGGGCGGCTTCACGGCTCATACCGTCATCTTCGCTAAATGCGGAGAATACCGCCTGTGCACAGTTAAATCCGCTGCCGAAACAAGATACCGCATTGTCAGCTTTGCTCATAAGTATCAGCACCATCATCGCGATTCCAATAATTATAATTTTCTTTCTCGGAAAGATATATGCATATATAGACATATTTAAATACGTTGACATGTGTATATGCAGGTGGTGATCTCATAAGCGGTAACATAAACGTTTATGCGACAGACCCGATCGTGTCGGCAGTCGAGCGACAGTGCCCGGCCATGCCACCGATGTCGGGCTTTGGGGCATATACCGGAGGGGTCTCTGAGATCATTTATATCCAATACCGGATACCACTGTAGATTGGAGTAAAGCGATGAAGTTATTGCCGGACTGTTGCAGGGAGCCAGAAAACAAAGCCACGATGCCGCCGGATGCGGCGATCAGGTTGCAGGCGATGTTCATGAAGGCTGTCTCGGACCCGGCACGGATCAAAATCATCTACGCGCTGAAAGACGGCGAGCTCTGTGTCTGCGAGATCATGGCGCGGCTGGGCATGCCCCAGACCATGGTGTCCCACCACTGCAAGATACTCAAGTTCGCCGGCATCGTCTCCGACCGGAAATTCGGCAAGTGGGTCTACTACTCCCTCGTCGACCGGCGGGTGCTCGGTATGCTGGAAATGTTATACAAAGAGAGTTGATCACATGGAAACAATGCATGCTGACAGTGACATCACTTTAAGCAACCGGGTTGAACACTTCCTCATCCGCTGGGGCTATCGGCGAGGTGAGCACAAGGTGGTGCCAGGCCTTTATGCGCTGGGTAAGCCTGATAAAGGCTCGCCTGTGTTCGTCACGGCCAACTACTGGCTGAGCTTCGACGCCCTCCGCTCGGCACTGAAAGGCATCGACAGCTACATGCTTATACTGGACACCTACGGGGTTAACGTCTGGTGCGCCGCGGGCAAAGGGACCTTTGGCACAGAGGAGCTGGTCCGGAGGATAGAGGAGACCGGCCTGGCCGACGTGGTGTCCCACAGGAAGATCATCCTGCCACAGCTCGGCGCCCCGGGGGTACGGGCCTTCGAGGTGACGAAGCGGACAGGCTTCAAGGTCGAGTACGGGCCGGTGAAGGCAAGCGACCTGCACGAGTACCTGAAGACCGGCAAGGCGACACCGGCAATGCGCCGTGTCCGGTTCCCTGTGATCGACCGCATCGTACTCATACCCGTCGAACTGGTGGGCATCATCCTGCCCGCCGCTGTCATAGCCGTGCTGGCGTTCTTCGTGCTGGGCTGGCTGTCGGCGCTGGGGCTGGTGACGGCAGTCCTGGCCGGCACCGTGCTGTTCCCGGTACTTCTACCGTACCTGCCGACGAAGGACTACAGCTCTAAAGGGCTGCTGCTGGGCCTGATCCTGTCGCTGCCGTTCGCGGCTTACCAGCTGATCAATGGCCTGTCGGGCGACTGGCAGACGTACGCGTCAGCGCTCACGTTCCTGTTCGCAATGCCGCCCATCACGGCCTATCTCGCGCTGAACTTCACCGGCGCCACGCCGTACCCGTCCCGGACAGGCGTACGCAAGGAGATATTCACCTACATCCCTGTCATGGCCGGAATGCTGGTCATAGGGATCCTGCTGGTGGCAATATTGACCGTAATGAAAATAATGGGGGCGATATGATGTTCAACTCCTACCGTCAGAACACGCTGGAACTATATCCTGACAAGTGCATTGGCTGCGGCATCTGTGTCAACGTTTGCCCGCATGCCGTCTTCACGATCGGCGAGCGCAAATCGACCGGGCTGCTGTCTCTGTCATCGAAGTCGGTGGCTTCCCTGGCCAACAAAGAGGCCTGCATGGAGTGCGGGGCCTGTCAGATGAACTGCCCGGTGGCGGCGATCCGGGTGCAGAGTGGCGTCGGCTGTGCGGCTGCCATGATCAAGGCGGCGCTCACCGGCGGCCCGGAGACCTGCGACGACGGCAGCTGTGGCTGCGCAGGGGTGCCGAGCAGTGGTTCCTCGTGCTGTGGCCCGGGGAAATAATTTTTTTATGGGACTGATGTCGTTCACGTGCACGCGCGCGAGCGCCTGCACATCCGGCGACGATTGGCTCTGCGTGGTCCCAGAAAAAATATTACGAGGCCTATTCCTCTCCGCCGCCACGCATCTTTTTCATGATGCTCAAATATGCGACGATCCCCAGGAAACCGAGTAAGACTATCAGTCCGCCAATGCCCCACAATACGATATTGTCATCGTTCACGTCGACGGGGAGCTTCGGGACATCCCAGCCGGAGAAGTACGGCTTCTGTGTGGCTTCAGGGGTTGACCCGCCCGGCACGGTTGTCGGCTTGAGCGTAGCAGTGCCCTGAGCGTTCAGGAACCATAGAAACATGTTTGACTGTTGTGGCACAGCCGTCGGGCTATAGGTGACGATGGGCGCAGGGGCCAGCGCCGATGTCGCGACAGGCGTAGGGGCGAGCGTCGGTGCGACGATCGGCTTCACGATTAGCGACTGATTAGCCGTATGGTACGCGATGCCTACCGGGATTGTCCAGGCTGTGCTCTTTTCTATGATCATGTCGTCAGACAGTCTGATAGCATCGAAGCTGCGATTGCCGATGAGCGATACATACAGGAAGCTGCCGTCGGCGCTGAGCTCTATCTCTCTCGGGTATTGTCCGACTCGTATCGTCCTGGTGACGACCCCTTTGTCCGTTTTGATGACTTCAATGGTGTCATCCCGGGCGTTCGCTATGTACAGCGTATCTCCGTCAGGCGAAATCCTCATGTTGTTGATCCCGACCTGGCCCTCGCCGATCCACCGGCTCACCTGAATGCGGTCCAGCATCTTCCGGGTCGCCGTATCGACGATCATGACGTCGCCGCCATACCAGTTCGATGCATACAGCCGGCTGCCGTCTGGTGACACACGCACGTCGAAGGTCCCGTTGCCTCCGGCGATGGTCGCGACTACGGCGTTCGAGCCGGTGTCGATGACCGATATGCTGCCGCTACCGGAGTTAGCCGTATAGACAAAGCTGCCGTCCGGGGATATTGCCAGCCCGAGGGGGGCGATCTCCACGTTGACGTTACCGATTACTGCATAAGATGCGGCATCAATAACATGGACAACGTTACTCTGGTAGTCCCCGACATAGATGCGACTGCCGTCCGGCGTCACTGCGATCGCGGAGCCCACGGCGTTGGGCTTGCCCGGTGCCGACCCAATCGTCGTCACATGGGTGACGGTCCAGTTACGGGTGTCCAGGAAGAAAAGCCTGTTATCCGTGATGCTCACTACGTATGCCATATCCCCGTCAGGTGACAGTGCGATATAGCCCGGGTTTATGTCGCTTCCGAAATTGACGACGTCGATCACTTTCAGGTCTGTCGCGTTGAGCACCGAGACGTTATTCCCGTTGCAGACGTATACTAAATCGCCCTGTTCCGATGCGGTATCTGTCTGCGCCGCACAGGCTGCCGCCGTTATCAGCAGCATAGCAAAGGCTAACGTAAGTAATAGCGTTCTCTGGAGGCTGCTCCTCCCCCCCTTGATCGGCAGCATAAAAGTCACCTTTGTTGCTATGTGAGTGGAATATACTATGAATGTTTTGTTACCGATTCGTAAGCCCGTTGCGCAACCGGTATTTTAGCTATCCGGGGACGTTACCTGCCACATCAGCAATCAAAGCGCCGGTCCAGCTCATGGTTGACCATGACTATGCAATGATCGGCATGATACAGCTTTTTGCCAAGGCTGATCCTGCGGGCGCCTCTGGCGGATAAGGCCGAATCTTCCTCCGGTGTCAGGTTCTGGTGATCGCTGAGGACGAACGTCTCGTCGCCGGTCAGTTTCGCTTCCCGGATATCCTCGCCATCCTCGTGCATATACACGATGTTTTCCAGGCTGCCGATGACGTCGGCGAACGATCGCTTCGAGACGTAGATTCCGGGGGTCGACTCCTCTTCTCCGGCCGGGGGAACGCCCTTTTCCAGGGCTTTCTTGATAAGGGCGGCCGGGCTTCGCTCGTCCGGGCTGAGGTAGCGGACCTTCTCTCCGCTGAAACGGATAGTCACCGGCGGGCTTGGCTCCCCGAGCAGGACTGCGTAGATCTCCACGTCCCGCCGGAGGTCATGCGACAGGAATAGCGATGCGTTGACACAGCGTGCGACGATGTCCATGCGTCCCGCTCCTCCCGGGAGGTCGTTGAGACTGAACTTCGGGGTGGTCACAGCCTTATGGCCCACGATGACGAACTTGCGCATGCATGAACATCCGGCTCCTTCGTATTAACAATTACGCAGCACACCGCAGGTAATTATTATCAGGGTATGATGTGAGTCTCCAACGTGCACACTATAACGCAGGCCACTTATGAGCATATACTGCCGAGAGGGTTCTACCTGAGGCCGACGCTCACAGTAGCCCGGAACCTGCTCGGCAAAACGCTGGTCCGGATGCACCCCGACTACGGCCGGTTAGCGGCACGCATCGTTGAGATCGAGGGGTACCTGGGATTTGACGACCGGGCATCGCACGCCCGGTTCGGGGAAACGGAGGCAAACCGCACGGAGTTCGAAGGCGCCGGGCACGCCTACGTGTTCCAGGTATTCGGAGTATACTACTGCCTCGACATCGTCACCGGACCCGTGGGCGTGCCAACGGTGGTGTTCATCCGGGCCGGCGAGCCCGTCGAGGGCATTGAGGCGATGGAAAAGCTCCGCGGTGGCCGGGTAAGGCGAGCGAGGGACCTGACGTCCGGGCCGTCGAAGCTTTGTCAGGCACTGGGTATCACACGAGCCCTCGACGGCCAGGACGTCTGCATCGAAGGCCCCTTGTACGTCACCAATGGGCAGCCGCAGGACTTCGACATCGTACAAACCACCCGCGTCGGAGTTAGCTACGCAGGCGAAGATAAAGATAAACCATGGCGGTTCTACATCAAAGACAATCCATATGTATCAAAAAGATAAATGGGAACATCCCGGGCTGTCTCTTTGTTCTTCCGCGGAGCGAAGCGGAGCGGTCATGTATAGCCCTGGGAAAGGCTGCGAAAAAAATTTTTGAAGTGTTATTATGCAGAATAATACATTAAAAGCGACTACTTCATTCCCATCTGTTTCATCATCTTTTGCATGTTTTGCTTGCCGGCGCCGCCTTTCATGCCTTTCATGGCCTTCTGCATCATTTTGTGGTACTTGAGCAGTTCCCGGACATCCTCGGGCGGTTTCCCGGCGCCCATGGCGATTCTCGTTATCCTGCTGCTGCCGATCAGCTTCGGGTCTTCCTTCTCCGCCTCGGTCATCGAGTCCATGATAACCTTGTAGCCCTTGAGCTTGTCCTGGGTCATGCGGTACATGTCGTCGGAGATGTTGCCGCCCATGCCGCCCAGCGGCAGCATGGACATGATCTGCTTGAGCGGGCCCATCTTGTTGATAGCCTCCAGCTGCGCATACATGTCGTTCAGCGTGAACTTGCCCTGCATCATCTTGTCGACGTCCACGTTGTCCTTGGTGATGACCTCGTTCGCCCGCTCCACGAGGGCCTTCAGGTCGCCCATGCCCAACAGCCTCGAGATGAAGCCGTCCGGGTCGAACCGCTCCAGGTCATCGGGCGTCTCGCCTATGCCGATAAAGGCGATGGACGTGTTCGTGTCCGAGACCGCGGACAGCGCGCCGCCGCCTTTTGCAGTGCCGTCGAGCTTGGTGATCACGACGCCGGTGACACCTATCGCGTCATTGAACGCCTTCGCCTGCTCGCTGGCCTGCTGGCCGATAGCCGCGTCAAGCACGAGGAGCTTGTGAGTGAACGGGGTCAGCGCGTAGATGTCTTTCATTTCCTGGATGAGATCGGTCTCCAGCGCGTGGCGGCCGGCCGTGTCGACGATCTTCACGTCGTACTTCGCCATCGCCTTGAGGCCGTTCCTCACGATGGCCACCGCGTCCGTGTTGCCCGGCTCGCCATAGTATGCCACGCCCAGCTTTTCACACAGCTGGCTCAACTGGTCGTAAGCGCCCGGCCGGAACGTGTCGGCGCAGATGACCGCCGGTTTTAAGCCTTTACGGGAGAAGTATCTGGCGATCTTGGACGTGGTCGTCGTCTTGCCCGACCCCTGCAGGCCCACCATCATGATCGTCTGGGGCTCCAGGGCGATCGGGGTCGTCTTGCCGACGATGTTGACCAGCTCGGTGTAGACAATCCGCAGCACGTGCTCCCGCGAATCCATCCCGGCGGGAGGCGCCTCGGTCAGGGCGCGGTTCTTGATCTGGTTAGAGAGCTGCATGACCAGCCGGACGTTGACGTCGGCCTGGATCATCGCACGCTGGATGTCCTTGACCACATCGTCGATGACCGCGCGGTCGATCTTGCCGGCGTTGGCGAGCTTCTTCACCGCGTCTTTTAGCGAGTTTCCAAGATTGTCGAGCACCATGATTTTGTCTCAATATATTCGTGTACTATGTTGTCTACTACGCAGCTTGCTACGTATGTCTCTGACCTGTATAATCCTGTCAAATTGCATATAAACATTGTGTATCGTCAAATCGCATGAGATATATACGTCATACTCTATATAAACCAACGCTGACCTAAAAGCGGATAATCGATTGATTTTTATCTTGTATAAATCCACGGTAAATTAACCCGGCTGGCTCGTCTTCGTATCCTTCGCGGTGCGACGCCCATGCGTTCTTGCAATACTAAAGATTTCTTAAATAGCATGATATGGTCTTTCCAATATTAATCGTGGTGCGACGCCCATGCCTGCTTCTTGTCAAAAAGACCTATTGGCCAATATCCATTACTCCCCGTATTAATCGCGGTGCGACGCCCGTGCTTGCTTCGCCGCACGTGCTACTACGGGTTTTTCCGGTGTTCCGGTGTCGGGCGACAGGCTCGCACCTTCGTCGGCCCAACGCGCCTTCGGCAGCGTTGAGCCTCCTTTGCAAGCCCTGAAAAACGCGCCCTTTGGGCAGCGTTTTTCACACCCGACACCTCCACACCCCTCGCACAGCTACGCGTGCGAGCGGGCAAGCCGAAAAAACCCTCCGCCTTCCGCGGAGAAGCATCGGCTACCCTTACCAATACTATTACAGGCAACGAGCCAACACTAGTTCTAGTACGCTTAGCCTTTGCTTCTCCGCGGAAGGCGGAGGGTTTTTCTGGCCGAAGGCCCCTCGCACGCGAAGCTGTGCGAGGGGTGCGGAGGCGGCCGGGCAATGAACGCTGCCGATAGGCGCGTTGCTTAGCGCTTGCGAAGGGACTCGACCGGGCGCAGCCGAGCGAAGCGAGGCGCCGCCGGGGCGTGTCTCCGGGGGTGCGAGCGCGGCCCGGACGGCGCAGCACCGGAAAAACCCGGAGTAGCCCATGCAGCGCAGCACGCATGGGCGTCGCACCGCGATTAATATTGGACCGACCATATCCTGCTCTATTAATCTCCGATATTGTAAGCACACGGCCCGGACGGCGGAGCGCCGGAAAAACCCAGAGTAGCTCATGCAGCGAAGCAGGCATGGGCGTCGCACCGCGGTTATTATGGGGAGTATAGGATATCAGCTATGATGCTAATTCAAGAAGCAGCACGGGCGTCGCACCACGATTAATATTGAAAGTAATGGATATTGGTCAATGGGTCTTATTAACAAGAAGCAAGCATCTGCGTCGCACCACGGACTGTAAGAAGAAAAGCCAGTTTATCGATGAATGATATATCTGGTGTTGGACAATTCAGCAAGCGAAGATTTAGCCTGATGACGTAGCATCGTCTGCGCTTCTGGTTCTGGCCGTGTATCCTGTAAGTCGCCATTACACATCGGACATTAGCAGTGTAAACTAATCATTAACAGTATCTTTCGCGTATTTTAAGAAAGTATTAATATTATGATGAATATGTGAGCATATATTCATATGTTAAAGCATTCCAACGAGTTCAATAGCAGGGCCAATAAAAAGAGCATCGAGGACTTTGTCCGGGCCTCCGAGCTGTTCAAGGTCTTAGGCGATGCCACGAGGCTGCGTATCCTGGACGCGCTCTCGGGGGGCGAACTGCGGGTGCAGGAGATTGCCAGTCGCCTGGATATGACCCAGTCGGCGATCTCGCACCAGCTCCACACGCTCAAAGCCCACAGGGTGGTCAAGTCGCGCCGCGAAGGCAAGTGGATATACTACTCAATCGATGACGCCCACGTCAAAGAGCTGTTCGAGCAGGGCATGGAGCACATCGGCCACGACTGAAGAGAAAAAGGGATGAGGATGACAGAGAAAAAAACTTGTACGGACAGTAGCTGCCAGTGCCACGCGGAAGCGCCGGGATCGACTGAAGCCAGTCCGGTCGGGCAGGCATGCCGGAAAGACCGGATCAGGATATCGGGCATGGACTGTGCCGACTGCGCGGAGAAGCTGGCGGCATCGCTGAAGGCCATCCCCGGCATAGAGCAGGCCGATCTTAACTTTGCCACGGGCATCCTCACCGTCGAGCACCGTGGTGAGATGAAGAAGATACTGAAGGCCATCGATGGCGCCGGGTATCGCGCATCGATAGAAGGCGTCCGCACCGACGAGTTCGAGATCGAGGGCCTGGACTGTTACGACTGTGCCGTAAAGCTGGAGAAATACGTGGCCGGCATGCCCGGCGTTTCCTCGGCCCGTATGAACTTCGCTGCCGCCATCCTGACCGTGGAGTATTCCGGAGACGTCGATAAGATCGGCAAAGCAATTGCGGGCATGGGCTACACATATAAGCTTCTGGGCAACGGCCAGAAAGAAGAGCCGTTCATCCTTAAGCACCGCCGGACACTCTCGGCGCTGGTCGCAGGCGTCGGGCTGGTCGCAGGCACGGCCGCGTCATTCCTTGGCTTCCCATGGTACGTGTCGATCGCCGCTTTCGCGTTTGCCATCGCAGCAGGCGGCTTTTACATCTTCCGGAGCGCCCTGTACTCGGCGCGGGCGTTGACACCCGACATGAACATGTTAATGACCATAGCCGTGGCCGGCGCCATCCTTATCAACCAGTGGGAAGAGGCGGCGGCCGTCATCTTTCTGTTCTCAGTAGGCTACGCCCTGCAGTCCTATACGCTCGACCGGACCCGCAACTCGATCAAGTCGCTCATCACGCTCACGCCCGGCGAGGCCAGCGTGATGAGAGATAATATCGAGGTGCGAGTGGCCGCCCGGGACATCCGGCCTGGCGAGATCCTGGTCATCCGGCCTGGCGAGCGCATCGCCCTGGATGGCGTCGTTACGGCAGGCACGTCCACCGTCAACCAGGCCCCGATCACCGGCGAGTCGCTGCCCGAGGCTAAGATGCGGGGCAGCCCGGTCTACGCGGGCACGCTGAACGAGCACGGGACTCTTGAGGTCCGGGCCACGTCCACATACGAGGACAATACCCTGTCGAGGATCGTGCATATGGTCGAGGAGGCCCAGGGCCGCAAGGCGCCTGCGCAGGAGTTCGTCGACCGGTTCGCGCGCTACTACACGCCGATCGTACTGGTCATCGCGTCCGGGATAGCCGTGCTGCCCGCGCTGTTCGGCCAGCCGTTCGACGTATGGTTCTATCGGGCGCTGGTGCTGCTGGTCATCGCCTGTCCCTGTGCACTGGTCATTTCCACACCGGTCTCGATCGTCGCCGCGATCGGCAACGCATCCAGACACGGCGTGCTCATCAAGGGCGGCACCTACCTGGAGGAATGCAGCCGCATCAAGGCCATCGCGTTCGACAAGACCGGGACGCTGACCGAGGGCCGGCCGGAAGTCGCCAGGGTCGCGACCTTCGGGTGCACGAACGAGGAGGCCATCCGTATCGCCGCGGCGGTCGAGCAGCGGTCGGAGCACCCGCTGGCCTCGGCCATCATCCGGGCAAACGGCAGCGGGGACATGCTCAGCCTCCAGCGAGTCGAGGCCTTCGAGGCGACGCCCGGCCTGGGCGTGAGCGCGCAGGTGAACGGGGTCAGATACGAGATTGGCGGTTCCCGGATGTTCGGGACGCTTCCGGCGCCAGTGCAGGCGGAGGTCACGCATTTCGAGGGTGAAGGCATGACCACGGTCCTCCTCAACGGGCCGCAGGGCGTAATGGCGGTATTCGGCATCATGGACAGGGTCCGTGGCAACAGCGAAGCCGCGATCACAGGGCTACGTGATACGGGCATCCCTCACCTGGCGATGCTAACCGGCGACAGCGAGAGCACGGCCAGGGTCATCGCAGGCAAGACCGGCGTAGACGAGTATTATGCAGGCCTGCTACCGCAGGACAAGGTAGCCAGGATCGCGGAGATGAAGAAGAAGTACGGTCACGTAGCCATGGTCGGCGACGGTGTCAACGACGCCCCGGCGCTCGCGGAAGCGAACATCGGGATCGCCATGGGCGCCACCGGCTCGGACACGGCCATCGAGACGGCCGACATTGCCCTGATGTCCAACGACCTCACCCGGCTGGAGTACCTGATCCGCCTCGGCCGGCGCACCATGGGCATAATCTGGCAGAATGTCACGTTCTCGCTCGTCGTCAAGGTCGCCTTTATCGCCTTAACGCTGATCGGGCTGTCCAACCTGTGGATGGCCATGTTCGCGGACACTGGCGCGGCGATCATTGTCATCCTCAACGGCATGCGACTGTTACGGTAACCGATCGCTCATGACAATTTTTGTATACATCTATAAGGCATTCAACACGAAGGCCACAAAGGCCACAAGGCCACAAAGTACGTTTAAAGAAAGGGTTTGCACGGCCTCTTTCTAAAAGGCCCGTTGTGGCCTTTGTGGCCATTGTGGCCTTCGTGTTGAATGCCTGCTCAGTCTAAACAACATTTGATTGATAATTATTAAACCGGCTACATGGTGCACATTGTGTCCATTGTGCCGGTAGCATTTTTATATTTACGTTGTGAATAATAATATGGAGCTTGAGCCATGGACGTTTTCAAGGCCATCGAAACCCGCAGGAGCATAAGGAAGTATGAGGACCGGCGCATCCCCGACGACCTGATGCGCAAAATACTGGAAGCCGGACGGCTGGCCCCGTCGGCGGCAAATCGCCAGCCGTGGGCGGTAATCGTCGTGCGGGACCGGGACACGAAGAAGTCGATGGCCATCGCATGCAACAACTGCGACTACGTGGAAGGTTGCGATGTTTTCGTCGTCTGCATCGGCGATCCCCATGATAAATGGTACGTGATCGACGGGGCCATCGTGCTCGAGAACATGGTACTGACCGCCTGGGACAACGGCATCGGCTCCTGCTACGTCGGCTACTTCAACGAGGACCACCTGAAATCGCTGCTCCATATCCCGCCCGACATGAAGGTCGTGTCCTGCCTGGCCATGGGGTACCCGGCAGAATCGCCGGACGCCCGGCCGCGGAAGAACCTCGACGACCTCGTACACCTGGGGATGTACGGCCACCGGGGCTCCTCGCCGCCGTTTTAGAGGTCTCGGAGGTTTCTATCGATGGAGGTCACGGAGGTTTCTATAGGTCACAGAGCTCAGCACAGAGGTCACAGAGGCCACAGAGGTATGCACAGAGGACTTTTTAAAAGATGGCAACGGGAAGCCTTTTCATTAAATATCCTCTGTGTCGTCCTCTGTGACCTCTGTGGCCTCTGTGGTGAAACTCTGTGACCTCCGTAACCTCCGTGACCTCAACAGCGTAACGCTTTTGTCGTTCGCATCTCTTTTATTACACGGGAGCGGGACTTTGCAGGTCGTGGCCATCGACATCTCGGGGCGTCACAAAATGCCGGACGGGCGCTATCTTTTAGTCTGTGTCGCCGTCGCCGTCGAGCTGTCGCCGATCAATATCCAGCGCATCGACGACATGAAGATCGTCCGCCGGTTCGCCGGGGACGTTTCGGTCGAGGAAGTCGCCGGCATCATCAGTTCGGCCGCCGCGCGTTTCGAGGGCCTGATCGTGAGTGAGCACGGTGAGTTCTACGGATACCCGGAGTGGCGGGTCGAGGTCATGCTCGGTAGAAAGTTCAAATATGCGGAGAGCATTGGAGAGCGTAGAGCCATAGAGGTCGCGCACCACGTCTCGCTCGCGGTGCACCGCCTGCTACAGGAGATCAATGCCGAGCGCAATACTGGTGAAGAGGATAGACCCGAAGGAGAAAGACGATAGCTTCGACGAGCTTGAAGAGCTCGCGCATTCCGCGGGCTATGAGATACTGGACCGTGTGTCGCAGGTGCGCACGCCGGACAAGGCCTTCAACGTGGGCAAGGGCAAGGTCGAGGAGATCGCCGCCCTGGTGGAGCGGGTAAAGCCGGACAAGCTCATTTTCGACGACCGGCTCAGCGCGGTGCAGATCTACAATCTCTCGAAGGCCTGCAAGGTCGAGGTCATCGACCGGTTCAACCTCATCCTGGAGATATTCGCAAAACGGGCGCGCACCCGCGAAGCGAAGCTGCAGGTAGAGCTGGCCAGCCTGATCTACGAGCGCCCGAAGGCGCGGATCAAGGTCACGCTGGCGAAAAAGGGCGAGCAGCCCGGCTTCAAAGGCCTCGGCCGGTACCAGGCAGACATTTATGAGAGCGAGATCACCGGGAAAATCGCAAAAATACAGGCTGAGCTGGCCGTGATCCGGAAACGGCAGGGCCAGACCCGGCGCCAGCGCAAGGAGCGCGGGTTCGACATGGTCGCGCTCGCCGGCTACACCAACGCGGGCAAGAGCACCCTGATGAACGCCCTTACCGGGGAGGCCGTGGTCATGAAGGACCAGCTGTTCACCACGCTGGTGCCGACCACGCGGCTGCTCGAGCTGGACGGCCGCCGGACGCTGCTGACCGATACGGTCGGCTTCATCAAGGACCTGCCGCACTTCATGGTCGAGGCGTTTCGCTCGACGCTGGAGGAGATCTATCAGGCGGACCTGATCATTCTCGTCGTGGACGCCAGCGAGCCGGCGGAGGCCGTCCTCGACAAGCTGGTCACCTGTCACGATACCATGTGGCAGGAGATCGGGCCGGTGCCGGTGATCACCGCGCTGAACAAGTGCGATAAGGCGGACCCGGCGGAGCTGCAGAGGACGAAGGACGCCATCGCCCATCTCGCGCCGCACCCGGTCACGATATCGGCGAAGACCTGCGAGGGGCTCGACGAGCTGCAGCTGCTCATGTCCCGGTACCTGCCCAAATGGGCCTGTGCCGTGGTGACACTGCCCTCCACGGAAGAGGGCATCTCGCTACTTTCATGGCTGCACGAGACCGCGGTCGTCCGCGGAGTGGAATACGGCGCGGACGATGGCGGGCACCCGTGCATCAGGGCTTCGGTCGACGCACGCGAGACTGTACTGCGCCAGCTGGAGCAGCGCCTGTCCAGGATGCCGCCCGCGTGCCCGGCGCCGGGATCAAATCAGGCATAGGCGGCGCCATTTTTTATCCGACGGTTATTAAGCAAAAGATAGTTATATCCCGACTTAATATAGTTCCTATCTATGGAACACTCCGACCCTGCGCATGCGCTATTGGGCCATAATACCATTCAGGACTTTATCAAGCTCAGCAAGCTACTGTCGGACAACCGTTACACTGTACTAAAGCCAAATACGCTTGACCTTGTCGCCGTGCTGTTACTGGCGGCGGCTATCAACGAGGAGCTTTTCTTCGACGTGGTCGCCTGGGGCGAGCACACGCAGTTAGCCTCCAAGGCCACCTTCTCGCGCCGCAAGGACTATCTGGAAGGCATAGGTGTCATCTACGAAGAGAACGTCCGGGCGCCCTACGGCCGGCCCAAGATACGCCTCAGGCTCAACGAAGACCGGTTCAAGGAAGTCTTCAAGATCGAGGAGCCTAAGGCCGAGGAGCCTAAGGCCGAGGAGCCTAAGGCCGAGTAACCCTATTCTAAGACCGGTTAATTCATTGGTCTGCTGCAGCCCATCCGCTTATGTTTACGCATGCGCGAGCGCCCGCCTGCCAGGCATGCGACGATAAGCCCCGCCCATGGCGGCTCACGGAAACCAGATATACATTGCTTGTCTACATGGCTATCATGAAGATCAGCGTCATCGGTGCCGGTGCGCTGGGGACTTTCTACAGCGCCATGATGGCCGCGTCCGGGCAGGACGTCACGCTTGTCTGCCGGGAGAAGGATGTCCCTGTGCTGCGGCAGGGGATTTCTGTCACCGGCGCACTGGAGGCGGCCGCCCGGCCGGCGATCTCGGCGGTACCGGTATTATCTGACGTGGTCTTTGTCACCGTCAAGGCATACGACGTTGCCGGCGCGGTCGAAGGCCTGCCGGTGAACCCCGGGACGATCGTCGTGCTCGTCCACAATGGCCTCGGCCCGGAAGAATCGGCGGCGTCTTTCCTGAGCCCCTGCAGGATCGCCACTGGCCTCACATACGGCGGCGTCACATTCCTGGAGCCCGGCAGGGTGCAGGTTGCAGGATACACCGAGACGGTCCTCGGGGCAGTCGATCCTGGCGCACGTGACCGCCTCGATCTGCCATTGCTCGCGCTGGCGAAGGCGGGGCTGAAGGCGAGGATAGCGGAGGACATCCATGCCGCACAGTGGGAAAAGCTATACGCTAACGTGGGCATCAATGCCATCACGGCCATTACCGGCCTGACAAATGGCATGCTGCTGGAGGTGCCTGCGCTGAAAACGCTGACGACTGCCGCCGTTGCCGAGACGGCCATGGTCGCTGCGGCTGTCGGGGTCCGGACGGAGGCCGATCCGGTGGAGCAGACGTTCAGGGTTATCAGGGAAACAGCGGGCAACCGGTCGTCGATGCTGCAGGACGTGTCCCGGGGAAAGCGCACGGAGATCGACGCCCTGAATGGTGTGATCGGCATGCTGGGACGACGCTACGGCTTACCCACTCCGGTCAACGACACGCTTACCGCGCTGATCAAAGGAATAGAGAAAAGGGACGGTCACTGAGACATGATCACCGAGCACCGGCTGTTCTTCAAAGATGCCCGCCAGATGAGCGATGTCCCTGCGGGCTCCGTCCATCTGACCGTGACCTCGCCGCCTTACCCGATGATCGAGATGTGGGACCGACTGTTCTGCTCTATGAGCCCCGGGGTGAAGCCCGCCATGGATTCGGGCGACGGGAAGCTCGCTCACGAGCTGATGCACCGCGAGCTGGACAGGGTCTGGCGTGAGGTAGACCGGACGATGGCGCCTTCGGGCATCGTGTGTGTCAATGTGGGCGACGCTACCAGGACCCTCGACGGCGCGTTCCGTCTGTACTCCAATCATACCCGGATCGCACGCTTTTTTCACGAGGCCGGATATGACGAGTTGCCCCCTGTCATGTGGAGAAAGCAGACCAACAAGCCCAATAAGTTCATGGGGTCCGGCATGCTGCCCCCCAACGCGTACGTGACGCTGGAGCACGAGCACATCCGTATTTTCCGCAAGGGCGGCACACGCGCTTTCTCGCCGGCAGACAGGCCGGCCAGGCACCGGAGTGCATATTTCTGGGAGGAGCGCAACGCCTGGTTTTCCGACGTCTGGGAAGACCTGAAGGGGACGTCTCAGCATCTCAACGGCGCCAGGGAACGGTCGGCCGCATACCCGATCGACCTGCCATATCGGCTGATAAACATGTTCTCGGTGCAGGGGGACCATGTGCTCGATCCGTTCCTCGGCACGGGCACCACGATGTTTGCAGCGATAGCTGCCGGCAGGAACTCTACCGGATACGAGGTCGATCCCGGCCTCCGTCCGTCCATAGAATCGAAGATCGAAGGGCTGAAAGAGATGTGCGACTGCCTGACAGGCGAGAGACTGGCCCGGCATGAGGCGTTTGTCAATGCCCGGCTGCATGATGGCAGCAAAACACCGGCTTACCTGTCGAAGGTCTACGGGTCCCCGGTCGTGACCGGGCAGGAAACGGACATCAGGTTGCCCACAGTCAAAGAGATCAAGTCCTCTGGTGACCGCTATGTCGTCACCTATGAAGAGCCAGAGCTCATATGATGAGACATTCCTTGAAACTTATTAAAAAACATAATGAGTGGCGGCAGGCCAGGCCGTCCGCCATAGTAACTTAATGAAGCCGCTGAGAAGCTAACTTGATGTCTTCTTCTTTGACGGTCTTGCGGCCGGCGTGCTTGCAGAGCTTGATAGCTTCAGACGATACTTTGGTGCCATACTCCTCAAGAATCACGGCGAGTGCCTCCTTGGCGTCCTCGCTGACCCTGTCGGCGCCTGCGTTCCTGATGATCCGGTCTACGGATGCGACGGGAAGTTCCTTCATTGCTTTTACACCTCCTCGAGAAAAAATACCTGATAAATGACTATATGTTACTTAAAAACGATTGGATATAAAGCTTTTGATTAACAGGGCATTGTCGTGCTTTTAATTACCGTTAGCTAAGAAGAAAAAACTCCCTTATAAATATATATACATAAAAAAGCCACCTATGGGCCTGAGGGCCCGCTGGAGCCGCTTTTTATCCTGCATAGAGCTATCCGCCACGGTCCCGGACAACTATTTCAATGTAGAGCGCGAACGGGGGCCTGATGATCTACCTCGATAACGGCATATCCGTATTCTCCGGCAGGCAGTACCACTGCGATCCCCGGCGTTGCGCGAGAGACTCCGTGAACCTCGTATCGCACGCCCATTTCGACCACGTGCCGTCCTCGTTCAACGGCAGCATCGTGTGTTCGGAGATCACCGGTGCCATCGCATGCGAGCGGACCGGCTCCCGGCTCCCGGTAGCCGGGTGTTCGGACGTAACCATGCTTGACTCAGGTCATGTGCCGGGCTCTACCATGTTCCTGATCGAGGGCGACCGAAAAGTATTATATACCGGGGACCTGTGCACCCGCCGCAAGTACTTTTCTCCGGGTGCCCAGCCCGTCAAAGCCGACACCCTGATCATCGAGTCCACCTTCGGGCGGAATAAATACGTCTTTCCCCCGACTGAAGAAGTGGTACAGGCAATGCGCGACTGGGCGGAGGACAACGCGGCGAAAGACCTTCACTCGGTCATCTACGCCTATACCTTCGGCAAGGCGCAGGAAGTACTGTCGGAGATGAGTGGCTTCGACCTGTACGCCACTGTCCCGATCATCAAGATGAACGACATTCTTACACAGTTCGGGCACCGGTTCGAAGCCCGGCCGGTCCCTGACAAGCCGGCCGGTCCCGCAGTCATCGTATCTTCCTCCGCTGGCCGCAATGACCCCGGAGTCAAAAAGTTCCTTGCCGCCGGTGCCAGGACTGCCTCCGTCTCCGGCTGGGCCATCGATACCGGGCACAGGTACGCCGCAAGAGTGGACACGGCCTTCCCGCTGTCCGACCATGCCGACTACGACGAGCTGATGGAGTTCACGCGGCGTGTCGGCCCCGAAATGGTATATACCTTCCATGGGTCGGACAAGCAGCTGGCCCGCGACATCCGGGAAAAGCTGGGCATCGAGGCCGTGGCCCTGCGGAAAGGACATCTGACGCTGTCTCATTTTACCTGATTCGAGGTCGCAGAGGTTTCGAGAGGTCGCAGAGCTCAGCACAGAGGTCACAGAGGCCACAGAGGACGACACAGAGGATTTTTTATGAAACGGCTGTCAGAGAAGCCCTGATGTTAAAACAAACCTCTGTGCGTACCTCTGTGACCTCTGTGACCTCTGTGATAAGCTCTGTGACCTCATGGAACCTCCGGGGCCTCAGGATAGGATCGAGAGGATTTCGACGACCAGCAGCGAGAGTACCAGGATGATAGTGCCGATGAGCAGGATGCTTTCCCTGTTGTTGGCCAGCCTGGTGTGCAGCCGGATACGGTTCATGCTCAACACGGCAAACAGCGCGACCGAAGGGGCCATGGCACACAGGTTGTAGATCAGGAGTTCGGTGAGCCCGTGGCCGGTTGAAGCCGCGTAGTCGATGACCGGCACGTTGGCGCCCCCGCCGTAGAGCACGATCAGCAGCGCGACAAGCGCACCGATGAAGATGAAGTAGGTGACACGGACGCTTTCGTTCCGGGCGGCCCGCGAGGCGAATCCCGGGGAGAACTCCAGCGCAAGCAGCGATAACAGGAGGCAGAGGACGGCCATGATCATCATCATCTGGAACCCGAAGAGGCTTGGTTCTATGCCGTCGGGCAGTGTCATCTGATACTCGAAAGCGAAGAAGATCACGAAGGCGCCAATGACATAGTACCGTGTATACTGGGGAATCCGGCTCTTATTATAGGCAAAAAGCAGTATGCCAAGGAATAGCGACGCAAGGAACAACAGCGGGCTGAATCCGGCCAGCAGACCGGAAATTATCATATAGCCTGTCTGGGTGATTAACCCTGCCCCTGGCCGGGGTGCATCGATCATGAGCGGCTGCAGTTGTGGCACCGCAGGCATATGGAACGCGGGAATGACAAACGCGGCTATCGATACGGCGACTATAAAAACGATTGCGACGCGCTCCCATTTCAAGATGATCACTCCGGCAGTTGGCCCTTTGACTAATTCCCCTGCAGGTATAATATTTTTCCGGCCTAAGCAAGATATATAGGCGATGCGGGCTTATGGTTAAAACATGACCGCAGCAAAGGGCCCGAAGGCTGCAAAGAGGGACGAAAGCACCAGGGACAGCATCAGCCTGCTGTTCAAAGAGGTCGCAAAACGGATGAACGTCATCATGAGCGAGGACCCGGGCGATGCCAGCGAGTCGTTCGACTACGCCGGCGTCATCGGCCTGCTGGACCAGATTCTGGTCATCGAGCCCGGCAACCGTAATGCGCTCAATTTCAAGGGCATCATGTATATGGGCATGCAGGAGCAGAAGAAAGCCATCGAGTGCTTCAACGCTATCCTGAAGGCCAATCCGGGCGACTCGGAAGCGCTGAACAACAAGGCGATCGCCCTGTACGGGCTGGGGAAGGCCAAAGAGGCCATGAAGTACGTGGACAAGGCCCTGGAGTTAGACAAGCGCTACGGTGACGCGCTGATGAATAAGGCTGTCATGCTCCACAATATGGGTAAGACGGAAGAGGCGAGGGTCTACCTGGCCCGGGCCAACGCGTGTGATACGCTCCGTCCTTAGCCTTTTCCGGGTTTTCAATTCTCCGGATGAAATATAGTCCTTTTTAACCTGTTTTTCTAAATTGTAAGTAATTTTTTCATATAGTGGCTAAATAGCTGAAAATATGGCTTTACCAAAAAGGTTATTAATATATTCAGGCGATAAAGATAATTGAGCAGGCGGCCGCCCGATGGCTGCTGTGCCTGTCGAGAAAAGGTGTTGAAATGGCCAACGAGGGAGAATTACCGGACTTAGACATGAAAATGCCTTCGCTGGATCTCGAGCTTCCCGAGCCCACGCTTAGCCTTGACATTCCCGACCTGAACCTGGACGCCCCGGCCGATATGCCCGCGGTGTCCCCGGCGCCGAAGGGAGCGCCCCAGGCCGGCAAGCCGTCCGCAAAGCCGGCGAAGCAAAAGAAGGTCAAGGTGAAGAGTAAAAAAGCAGGCGCAGGACTGCCCGGCGGGCTGTCAGCCATCCTTCTGCCGGTAGTGCTGGACGTCCTCTGTATCGTTTTACTCCTTGTCATAATCGCCTTCATGTACCTGTTCAACGTGCCCATCAACGCGGTACCGGACCTGTCGCTCACCACCTATGTGCAGAGCCTGTGGCTGGTCGTCGGGTGTTTCTTCGTCGTGGCCATGCTGCACGACCTGAAGATGGCGCTCATACTCACCGGCCTTGATATCGCCATGCTGTTTACCATCTTCCCCACGCTTATGCTGTTGTTGAACACGCCCATGAACCCTCTGTATTTCTTTGTCATGGGCATGATCGTGCTTCAGATCGTCATCGCCATGCCGTTAAGCGTGATCAGTTCCCGGAAAGTAGCGAATAAAAAAAGCGCTCCGGCGCCTGCCGGAGCTTCATCCGCTGCACCTACAGGTCCCAGAACTTCGTCGTGAGATGGGTGCCGCTCTTGGTTATGTTGTTGGCATCTCTGATGACCTTGGTCTTGTTCGCAGGTGCGAGAATGTCCGCCATGGGATTCGACACGGGCGCGATCATCGTCGGCCGGTCTACGGTTCCCTTGTATGTCTTGGGGATCGGATTGACCGCGTTCGCGTTCTTGTATATCCTCTCAAGCACGGACGAGTTCTTGATCTGCGGCTTGGTCATGTTCTTGTAGTCCCTGTTCGGCGTTGTGACAGGGGCCTTTGCTGTGGCATTTTTACCCTGTGCAGCGGTATTGTTGGCCGACTGGTTAGTGCCCAGCATAGTTACGTTGGTCGCCTTTCCGCCGGTCGAATTGTTGCCAGTGACACCGGAGAACGCGTTCTTTAACGTGGATGGCTGTATTAAGCTGCCGCTGCCAGACAACCCGGCGGCCGGCGCAATATTGGCCTGGCTGGTATCCGGTGATGTGACGATCGCCGGCTGGAACTGCATCGCGCTCTCGCCATACAGCGGTGCATTGTTCATATACGGCCAGCTTACGCCCGAACCTGCCATCTCCGGCGAATTCATGGGATGCCATGCTGCGAAATCAGGCACCAGGTCGTAGCCGCCAAGGTTCGAAAATGCTGTATAACACCAGTTAGCCTTATAGAATCCCGTATCTGCGGCAGTGAGCGTTTCGGCAGATGTCTGCGCGATGGATGGCCCTAATTCCGTAATGCCGCCATCCGTTATGAGATCCGCACCGGTAGCCGGAAAGTTGAGCGCAAATGCCTCAGTATCCGTCGCGGCCTCCGTTTGAGAATGGAATAGTGTCGCGCTTGGCTTCTGTAATAATGCCTCGTCCCCGAAGAAGAAATCGCCGACGCTGACTCCGATTTTTGAGGCTTTCCATGCAAGCGCCGGGGTCATTATCCCGAGCGCTATGAGCACAATTAGTGCTACCATTAACCACTTCCTTAACCCCATGATTACCCTCCTAAACCCTATATTAACGATAGAAGCACTGTAACGTTAAATATTAATACTATTTTAGTCAAAATTAATTGCGTTCACAGTAAAATGGGTGTTTTTCTAAGCATTGATTGTGTTTTATCACATATTACGGCATCATACTCATATCTAAGCCTGAATTATCTTGTGTTGCCTGATTAAGCCCCTATTACAGGCGATCGTAATCAGCGTATTCGTAAGAAACTTTATCTGTCCGGGAGGATATACACGTGGACGAGGTCATTGCTCATGGAAAGCCGGCAAATCGTCGACAATGCTGTCCTGTGGCTGTCGCTGCTATCGATAGCCGCGATCTGCCTCCTGATGCTGTATTACGGCGTGACCGGCATCGCCCGGCTCCCGGAATCGCAGGCCAGCCCGATGAAACAGGCCTTCGCCATGTCGGTCTATTTCCTCTTCATCATTCTGCCCCTGCTGATCCTGAACCTGATGCTGGACACCGCTTTTATCAACCAGATCTTCGAGTGGAGCGTGACTCTGATCTACATTGCCATCGTGGCGGACATCATCCTGATGACCGTTTTCTACCTGCTCATGTAGTCGCTAAAAAAAGGCATGGCCCGGGCTTGCCCGGGACTTACGAGTTTTTCACCAGCACGCTAATGGTATCATCGATGATACGCAGGCACTGCTCTTCGGAAACGTTGCCGAGGAAACGGATGATAACCTCTGGCATCTCCTCGAGATGAATCGGCGTAGGCTCTTTGCCATATTTAGCCGTTATCTCGTCGAACTTCTTCCAGTAGTCCTTCTTGTCCATAGACTCCCGCATGTGTACCATAAAGAGCTGGTCTGCCTTTACCGGCGGCTTCGTCCCGTCATCAACCACAAAGCCCGCTTTCTCCAGCTTTGCCACCGTCTCACCGGGCACCTTACAAATCAACGCAAGGACCGTATTATACTCGGGGTGTTTTTGCCATACGTCCCATTCTCTCAACGCAAACCCTCCAGGGCCAAAACGGCCGCATTCGGGCCGTTTGACATTTTAGATGTCACTGATCGTGTATGTTTATTGCGATAAAGCCAGCTGTATGAAAATGAAGCATATGACCAGGAAGCCAAACATGAAACTGGCTATCAGCAGTAACTTTACCCGATCAGTCATGACCACCCGGTATTTCCCGATTCGCTTCGTTTTGTACGCGGTTTTCTTCTTGCTGCTTTTCGCCATGATAACCCGTATGGCCTCAAGGGAAAAATAGTTTTTCGCCTCCGGTGTTTTTCACAGGCAAATGTTTTAAACCCGGAGAAAAAAGAGAGCGCTATCATGGACAAGTATATTTGCACGGTCTGCCAGTACGTTTACGACCCCGCCACAGGCGATCCTGACAATGGCGTGCCGCCGGGAACGGCATTCGAAGACCTGCCGGACGAATGGGTCTGCCCTGTCTGCGGAGCCGACAAGTCGGTGTTCGAAAAGACTGTGTGAGTATACACCGGTACTGCGCGCGACCGTCCGCATTGCCAGCGGTGCCCGGTCTTGCAGGATTATTATGGTACACTGTTCATCGCCATGACTGCCGACTTTATTTATTTACTTACACTGCGCTACTCGCCGCCAGAGGTTGTCAGGCGAACGGTCAACCTCATGGCAGATGATGCGGTGGGGGATCTCACAGGGCAGAATCGAGTAGGATTCCCCGCCCTTCAGCCGCAGGCCCCAGGTCTCATCGGTCAGTAGAAAATACGAGTCTGACAGGTCGGCCGCAATTTCGCCGGCACCGACGTCGGCGGAGATGTCCCGGGCGATCTTGACGTTCTTGACCTCGCCCGACCGGGCACAATAAAAATGATCGTCAGACAGCACATGGTCGACAGTACGGGCGACCAGCCGATAGCAGCTTTTTGTGTTAGACGAGCGCTCCCGGTCCTTCTGAAGGTACAGCACTGTCCTCGTGTTACCGGCGATATCCGCCAGGATCTCCGGGGTGAACGACTCGACCGGCCGGCGGCAGAGGTCATGGGTCTCCGTCAGGCGCTGGGGGAACCGTTTGGAGAGCCGGTCCGCCACTGCCTGGAGCGGGCTCTCCCGGGGGACATACTCGACCGGAAACAGTGACATCTCGGCTTCCAGGTACTCCTTTACGGCCTCGGTGGAGTCATTGTATATGATCACCTGATCGTCGACCCGGCGCAGGACCCTGGCCAGCCGGATGGCCATCGAGATGGCCGCCCGCTCGCACTCCAGGTTGCTCGATGGCGCCGGAAGCACCGCCGTCGTGGACTGGTGCACCTCGAGGCCATCGGCAATGGCGACGATACCGATGAAGGACGACCCGTCCTCGTTGTAGGAGGAGTCGCAATAAATTTCAAGCATGACAATGGCTGTATGGCCTGCGGATTATATCAATATGTCGAAAAAAGGTTAAAAAGAAGCAGGGAATCAGGCTTCTATGAGCCCGTCCCTGACTTTTATTATCCGGTTTGTCTTCGCCGCCAGTTCCGGGTTGTGGGTGACCATGACGATGGTGATGCCCTGTTCGTGCAGCTTTTTGAAGGTCTCCATGATCATGTCCCCTGTCTTCGTGTCCAGATTCCCCGTAGGCTCGTCTGCCAGGATGATCGCCGGCGACTTCACCAGCGCCCGGGCGATGGCCACCCGCTGCTGCTCGCCGCCGGACATCTCCTTAGGCAGGTGGTTCATGCGTTCGCCCAGCCCGACCAGCCGGAGCGCCTCGGCCGCCTTCTTCTTTCCGTCCGGCAGCCCGGCGAGCCGCGCCTGCAGCTCGACGTTCTCCAGGGCAGTGAGGAACGGGAGCAGGTAGAACTTCTGGAACACATAGCCGATCTTCTTACCCCTGACGTCCGTGAGCTTACCGTCATTCAGCTTCGACACGTCGATGCCGTCGACGAGCACTTTGCCTTCGGTCGGCCGGTCCAGGCACCCGATGAGGTTCAGCAGCGTCGACTTGCCGGAGCCCGAGGGGCCGATGATCGACACGAACTCGCCTGCACGGACCTGTACATCGATGCCCCGCAGCGCCTCTACGGTCACATTGCCCATCCGGTACGATTTCTTCAGCCCTGCCGTCTCCAGGACGACAGCAGCCTTTGCCGGCCGGCTGATCTCGATAGCCCTGACGGTCTCACTCATAGCGAATCGCCTCCAGCGGCTGTATCCTGGCGGATCTGTAGGCCGGTATCAGGCCTGCGATCACGCCGATCACGGTCATATATATTACAGCTCTCACCGTGGTCTCCAGGGAGAACAGCGTCCCCCCGAACATCACCTTCATCATCAGGAACGACAGGAGGATGCCGAGCACGCTGCCCACGACGCAGACGATGACCGCCTCTTCGAGCACCAGCGTCAGTATCTCTCGAGCGCTTCGCCCCGATGGCCCGAAGCATACCGAACTCCTTGGTGCGCTCCGACACCGACATGAACATGACCATGAGCGTCACCACACCGGCCACGATGAGCATGGTCAGGTCGATCATGCCGATAAACGTGTGCGTCGTCGAGGCCATGCTGCTCCAACGTGCTGGTCATATCTTCCTGCGTCATGACCTGCAGGTCCGGGAACTGGCTCCGGACAGCGGCAGCCAGCATTGTCGACCTTATCGTCCGACTGCGCAGCCAGCAGTACCGTGGAGACACCCGGCCGGTTGAAGATTTCCTGCGCTACGGACAGCGGTATCAGCACCATGCCGTCTGTTATGATCGAGCCGGTATTGTCGGCGATGCCGGCAACGGTGAACTTGTGGTTCTGGATTGTGATCTGGTCGCCCACGTTCACCTTATAGTACGTATAGGCCGCATAGCTGCCGAGCACTGCCTGGTCGTTTCCGGTCAGAATGCCCGTACCATTGCCGAAGGTCGCGTCGCCGTAGTACGCTTTCTCCTTTCCTTCGGGTATGCCTACGGCGATTACCTGCGGGGGCCCGTTCTGGAAGAGTGACGGCGCCTGCTGCACAAGGAGCAGCGGTGCGCTACGGGAGGTATCGATTCCGCTGACGTTCATCAGTGCGTTTGCCTTCTCCATGGTCAGGCTGGACGAGACCGGAGGAAACTCCAGCGCGGCTCCGGCCTGCACCGAGGGCGTCTTCACGAACATCTGCCCGGCGAACTGTCCGCTCGAAGTCGGCGAACATCTGGTCCATCGTGCCGGTAGCGGTCGACAAAACCAGGAACAGCATAATACAAACAGCGATGGCCACAATGGTCAGGCCCGTCCTGGTCTTGCGCTGCCACATGTTTTTGAATGCGATATCGATCATTGTCATCACCCCATTTCCATCATTTTCTCGTACAGCTCGAACTCCATCTCTAATTCCCGAATGCCGTGCTCAAGCACCAGCAGCGAATACTGGTCCATTAGCTTGCCAAACTGATCCCGCTTCGCTTTCGCTTCCTTGATCTCCTGCATTTTTTCCATGTACAGCGGCCCTGTCACCTTACGCCGCTCATCCCTGGTGAGCATCCCGAACATGACCGCACGCACCTTATAGTCGAACTTATCCTCCCGCAGCCCCAACGGCTCGGCAACCAGTTCTTTCAAGTGCTCCAGGCCCTTTGATGTGATCTTGTACATCCTGCGGTCGGGGACCTTATCCTGCGCCATCACCTCGCCGACAATGTACCCGTCGGCCTCCAGCCTCGCGAGCCTCGGGTACAGCGAGCTGTTGCTTAGCTTGACATATCGCTTACCGTAGGCTGCCTCGATGCCATGCTTCAGCGCGTAGCCGTGCGTGGGCCCGCCCCTCATGACGCTCAGGATTATCAAGTCCAGGTTTACCATTCCACTCATCTGCCCGGCATAGTCCATTCGGACATATGTCTTATACGACCTGTGTCCATTTGACCTATGTCTGATTGACCTATATATGGCTCGTGTATTTATAGTTTGCTATAAAGGGATTCTGGGAACCAAGCAAGGGATTAGGGATGATTAAATAAGCTGTAAAAAAATATATTATATTTTCATAAATAAATACTAATAAAACAATACTACATATTATATAATATTAATATATGTAAATAATTGGTCAATAAGCGATTGGTTAAAATACTCATGGAGAGATAATCAATGGATAGGATGAAAGTTCATATTGAGAAGTTTGGTGCGGTTACGATCGGTGGAGATATTGAAATAAAACCGTTAACTATATTTATTGGTCCAAATAATTCTGGAAAAACTTGGTCGGCATATTTAATATCTGCAATATTAGGTTGGCCTGGAGGAAATTATTATACTACAGAGTATATCAATAATCGTGTTACTAAAAGATATGAGATTGTTGATAATGTGGTAAATGATGTAATCAAAAAGGGTAACGCAAGCATTAATTTATTAGATTTTTATAATTTATATTATTCTGAATTTATTAATGATGTTGCTAAAAATTCAAAAATATGGTTTAATAAGTTTATGGCGACATCGAAGGCAATTAACACCCATGAAGTATTTTTCTCATTCAATGAACCTTTAGACGAATATATTGAAAGATTAAAGCAACTGCGAGTTGAAGACAGTGTTGGAGTAGGCGATTCTGATAATGAAGATAAAGATGGGTTGCTAAATGTTAAAAAAGAATATAATGATCAGGTTATGTACTTCTACACAACTGAGGCTGATATTAAAGAAAAATTACCTTTATTGACAATAAAAAATTTTATAGTGGGCAATATCTTTAGAGCTATCCAAAGATCATTTTTTAAATATGTACGTTATTTTCCATCTGAACGAACTGGTATAGTAGCAATTGAAACTGCTAAAACTTCTTTTAGGAAAAAAGATGAAATGAGAACTCTTGAACAAGAGGTTAATAGAACGGTCGCTGAAGAATCCGGTAGACGTGTATTTTTACCCGTTCCTATGCGATCAATGGTAAATTTTATTAATCGTATTAAAAAATCAGAAAATAGAAAATTTTGTGATAAATGCGATGATAAATCTTGTTATATAAGAGATGATAGGGTACAATATAGCAAATTATCAGTCATCCTTGAAGATAAAATTATTTCCGGAAATTTAGCGTTCACAGAACCTGGGCCTGATGGGATTAGTGAATATCTCTATAAGCATAAGGGATCAATTGATTTAGATATACCATCAACATCTTCCTCAATCAAAGACCTTATGGTTTTAGCTTTATACCTTAGATTTGCTTCTCGTCGTGATGAATTACTAATAATAGATGAACCCGAGATGAATCTGCATCCAACAGCTCAAGCACAATTTGCTGAATTGCTTGGAATGATGGTTAATGCTGGCCTAAAGGTTGTTATTACAACTCAGAGTACCTACATCGTTGATCATCTTAATAATTTATTAAAAGCAAGCAAAATATCTAATGAAGAAAATATCAAAGATATTGAAGATTTATTTTTCTTAAAAGATAGAAGGGCATTTATTCCACAAGATATGGTTAGTGCTTATTTATTCGACGAAAATAGAATAATGCCAATACTTAAGAAAAATGGACGAATAGAATGGAAGACGTTTAGTAGAGTATCTGAAAAATTGTTTTCAATTAGTAATGATTTGGTGAATATGTAATGCCATATAATATGCTTGTCACAACATGTTTATTGGAAAATACCAGCTGTAAAAGACAAGGTGTTAAAGTATATGCTAATAGAAAACGTGGAGAGAAAATACTTTTTTTCGAGATTGACGAAAATCCAAATACTAAATCAGGATTCAGGCCATTTTGTTATGGTAAGCAAAATCTACAAAGAGAAAAGATTTGCGATTTGCTGGTTTACTACACTAGAGATAAATTAAAATATGATATTATATGTCTTGTTGAATTAAAAAATACTATTACTATCAATCTTATTAAAAACGCTTGCGACCAGATACTTCAAACTAAGGATGGACTTAGACCAAAACTAGATTTTAGCGAATATGGTGAACCCAAACCGCTTGTTTGGGCAGCATACATATGTTATAAAAGACCAATATCATCCGAAATTGATTTCGAAGATGATGAGCTAGAAGGTAAAAAAGGAGAATTAAATATCAATTTTAAAAAATGGAAAATGTTGGAGGAAGCTAATATCGGTTATTTTTTAAGAAATGTTGCTGACAAATTAAAAGATTAGTTATATTTGTTGATTTGTTTCTTGGCTTGCATTCTTTATTAGCGTTAATTACTTACTATCAACCTTTACCTGAACCATAGGGTCTCGGCAGGCGTCTTACCGTCAATACTTTCGTATGCCATATGAAATTGTTGTGTATCTAAAATCACGTAAGATTGTGCTACCCTTCATTTCGCGCATAGTATTTTCACTGTCGCATATCTCACTATTAACATACTCCATAGGGTTGTAGTTGTACTTGCCGGTCAGCATGATGGTGTTTAGTGTCTCATATCAACTTAAGATCACATATAATAGAGTATACATTTATAAAATGAATAATTTATATTAAAAATTACTCATCAATATATCTATAGACTATTTAATAAGATAATTAGCTATAAATTTATCACTTAGTGGTACTATGGGCAAAAAATTTACTGAACCAACAAATCCGTTGCATTACTATATAAAAAGAATTGATCGGGTATGTGATCCATTAACCGTTGTAATAATAAGTCATATACTAACAGAGTATCTCATCAATGAAATAATTAGAAATAAATGTATCTATCCTGAAAAAATAGTCGATGATAGGCAATATACCTACTCTATGAAATTAAATACAATCTATAGTATAGGTTTGATATCTCAAGATGTCTATGATAAATTAAGTAAATTAAATAATATAAGAAATAGATATGCACACGATTTAAGGCCAAATAAAAAATCAATATTACAATCAATATCTTCGATACCCACATTTAGCAGTTATAAAAATAAAACCGGTGAAGATGATAACGATTATTTTAATGATTTACATCAGTTTTGTGGCGGTTCTTTAGCTATTTTGCTTGTAGAAGCCGATAAATTAAATGTCAAGTATCAATTAGAACCAATTAGAATAAATAAATTTTAATTATATATTATTATATATCGTTTTGACTTAGTTTATCCTCCGACTTTTACACAGCTTGTTTAGGAATACCAAATCCATCGCTAAGTCGCCAGAACCCTACCGGTGTGTTCTGTTAGGTCTGTAGGTACGCGGACATCCTGCCAACTGTGCATTTTTTCAGTAAAATAAAATATCCATGGCATTTTGCTGGAAATAGCGAGGTGAATTCAGTGTTTTCCATCAAGCCTTTAAGTCCCGATTATTATGTTCCAGATCGTTTCAAAGGAAAGACATTGCTCATCACCGGCGCCGCCAGCGGTATGGGCGCCGCCGCAGCCACTCGCGCAGCCCGGGAGGGCGCTAGAGTCGCGTGCGTAGATCGGCGTGCGAAGGTACTCGATGAGACCGTCAAGCAGCTCAAGTCCGCAGGCCACGACGTCACCGCCATCGTGAGCGATGTCTCGAAGACGGCAGACGCCGATCGCATGGTCGAGGAAACAGTCAAAGCGTTCGGAGACCTTGACCTGGCCATCAACGGTGCTGGCATCTTCGAAGCCCTGGGCTATGACAAACCGGTCGACTATGCGAAGGACTGGCGGCTGCTGCCCTCGCCGATCCACCAGGCTGCGGACGAGTACTGGGAAGCCATACTTGCCACGAACATCACCGGCGTCTTCAAGTCGCTGCGCGCCGAGCTGCGGCAGATGGTCAAACAGGGCAAAGGCGGGGCTATCGTCAACATCGGGTCCGTTGCCGCAATCATCGGCGTGCCGGGTAATCCCGCGTATACAAGCAGCAAACACGCGGTAACCGGGATCACAAAAAACGCAGCGATCGATTATGCCCCGTACGGGATTCGAGTCAACTCGGTGAACCCGCCGGCCACCGATACGCCCATGATACACCGGGTCTACGAGGTGTACCAGGCGGCGAAAAAGGCGGGACGGGGCACGGCATCACCCGGTTCCCGCGCAGGCAGCCTCATCCAGCAAAACGATCCGGACCACAGGATATCGACGCCCTGGGAGCAGGTGTCAACAATGCTATACCTGCTCTCGGACGAAGCCTCCGACCTGACGGGCGGCATCTTCCCCACGGACGGCGGAGCTTCGACGTATTAATTGACATTGCAGGCGTTCACACTCAGGGCTGATATTGGACTTGCGTAGATATTGTTGTATATGTAGTGCGCCTACTGTCAGGCCCGCCAGGGGTGCCAGGTAGCCAGGAGCGCCAAGACGTTTATATACGGCGATTTTCTTAAAACAAATAATTTGAGATCAAGGAGATCAAGGAGCTTAAGGTGCCTAAGATGAGGGAGGGATAAGGAGGCTTAGGAGACGGTTTTTTAAAACGGAGCTTAAGGAGCTAAGGAGTCCAGGGAGCTTTTTTATTAATCGTCCTCCTTAGGCTCCTTAGCTCCTTAAGCTTCGTTTTAAAATCGTTCTCCCTTGGCTCCTTCCCGCTCCCTCGGCTCAAGCACCCTCATCTCCGTGCCCTCCTTGTTCTCCAGATTGGTGAAAAAGTCTTGGCGTCCTTGGCTCTTGGCGCCCTTGGCGGGCCTGACAGGGGTCGCATTGCCTGAGCAAGGGCATATTTCTATTGCCCTATACAAAAATGATATCAAGCCAGTCGCGGTGCCAGGCCTTCTTTTTTACAGGCCGGACATCCATATTCGTATGCCTTTCCTTTCACCTTTTTACCGTCAGCCATCATCACATACGGCGGCGTGACCTTAATCATATGCAGCTTATGCTTCTCGCAGACCTGTTTATCGAACCGCAGTGTACCAACAGGCACATTGAACGTGTTACGGCAGTTCGGGTATCCGCTGCAGGCGATGAACTTGTTACCATCCGACTTTCGCTCCCTGATCACTAATGGGCTGCCGCACAATGGGCACGGCCCGATCTTGCTGTCCTCCGCCGACCCGGTCCTCAGCATCCGCCCGATCTCGGCGCCGTGGGCCTCCAGCTGGTCGAACACTTTCTCCAGCATGTCCCGGGACTCGCGGAGCACGGTATCCTTCTGCATCTGGCTGCCGGCTATGCCGTCCATGTCTTTTTCAAGCTTGCTCGTCATGGCGTTGCTGGTAACTGTGGCAGCATGAGCTTTCAGCGCGTCGATCAGGCTGATGCCTAATGCCGTTGGCTTCGGCGGGTTGCCCTCGATGAAGCCGCGGCTGTACAGCTTCGTCAGCGCCTCGTGCCTCGTCGCCTTGGTTCCCAGCCCGAGGTCTTCCATCATCTGTATCAGCTTGCCCTGCCCGTAGCGTTTTGGCGGCTCGGTCTTTTTCTCCAGCAGGTCGGCCTTTTTCACCGGGAGGACGTCGCCGACTGTCAGCGGTGGCAGTATCTCGTCTTTCGGCGTGCCATAGGGGTAGTGAAAACGCCAGCCGGAGACGGCCAGACTTTTACCATTGGCTACAAACGGCTCGCCGCTGATATCGATCGCCGCTTTCGTCGCGTTCCACTCGCAGGGGCCGGACAGCGTGGCGAAAAAGCGTCTGACGATCAGCTCGTACAGCTTCCAGTGCCGGTCGTCGAGCGACGTCTTCCTTGCGCAGGCCACCGGGTAGATGGGCGGGTGGTCTTTGCTCTCTACCTTGCCGCGGGTCGGGACGAATGCAGACTGCGCCAGGGTCACGATGGCGTTCTTCGCGAACTCCTGGCTGTCCTTGAAGAGCACGACGATGTCTTTGAGGTTCAACGTCGCCGGGTAAACCGTGTTATCCGTACGCGGGTACGATATCCAGCCGTCCATGTAGAGTTTTTCGGCGATCTGCATGGCGCTGGCCGCGGTGAAGCCCAGGGCGCTGGCCGCTTTCAGGAACTCGGTCGTATTGAACGGGATGGGCGCAGGCTCTTTTTTACGCTCGGTAACAATGTCTTTCACAGTGGCAGTCTTCCCGAGCTTTTTGTGGATGGCCGCTGCCTCTTCCTTTTTATCGAATCTCCCCCGCCGGTGGGATGCGGTGAAAGCGATGTCGCCTTTCAGCAGTGTAGCGACGATCTCCCAGTAAGCCTTTGACTTGAACGCGTTGATCTCCTTGTCCCGGTCGACGATCAGGGCCAGCAGGGGTGTCTGTACCCTTCCCACAGAAAGGAACTCTTTCCCGCGCTTGTTGCTGACGATGGATACGAAACGGGTAAGCGAAGCGCCCCAGACGAGGTCGATCTCCTGCCGGCACTCGGCTGCTGCGGACAGGTTGAAGTCGATGGGCACGGGCTGTGAAAAAGCCTTCGTAATCTCCTCTTTGGTGAACGAGCTGTAATGCACCCTGTCAAAGGCAGGGTTCGCCGCTTTTTTAATGATCCTGTAAGCCTCTACGCCGATGGCTTCGCCTTCCCGGTCGTAGTCAGTGGCGATGGTGACGCGCTTCGCGGCGGTCGAGAGCATCAGCAGCGCCGAAGCAATGTCTTTCTTCGATGGATAAGTGATCACCCTGGTTTTGGCCAGGCTGCGTGGGGGCAGTGCGCTCCAATTCTGGCACTCCTTCGGGAAGTCCAGCTCCATGATGTGGCCGGCGAGGCCGATGACCAGCGCGTCCGCTGATTTCGAGCGGTATGCAGGCACGCCGTTAACGCGTTCCTGCGCGCGGTCGGGAAACAGGATGGCCGCGATCTTGCTGGCGGCGTCGTGCTTCTCGGTGATGATCAGGTGCATGGCGGTTCAATCATACTATGGCATCGGATATTAGTCTGCCGTATCCGTGCCGAAAATAATATTCAGGATTCCTTGCGGGCCTTCTCGGCGCGTTCCAGTCCTTCGATGATATAATCGATAGCCAGCGCCGCATAGGTTTTGTCTTTTCGCAGGGCTTCGTTTTTCAGCTGTACCAGGCGGCTGTCCGACAGCGAGACGAGAAACCTTGTCTTGTGGACGCCCGGCCTGCGGCCGACACGCGAGGGCAATGCCAGGGCTGTGGTAAGTGGTATGGCGGAGACCATGGACGTCGACGCCTGCTCCCCGCCCGGGCCGGGATGGGAGGTTGACCCTTCTGCGGGCGGGGAGCCGTCGAACTCTGCAGCGTACGTTTTCCAGGTCTTGAAGTCAAGGTCAAAGGCCTTGCCGTCATAATTGATATTCGCCCGGGCGGACCGGCCGCTCATGCCTTTTTCAAGGCGGGCCTTCACGATATTATAAATGTCTTTCCGCTGGCCGGGCGTACGCATGATTATTGATATCATTATGATAATATTTATAGTTAGCTATTACTAAAATAATAATCATATTGCTATCTAATAACATAATATTGATATCTTATTGATATCATTAATGCGCCGTGACAACCTTTTTATCCGTTTGTTTCCCTCTTTCTGTCGTGGACAGCCTGACGCACGCGCTTGCCATCAGCGCAGTTTTCGCCATAGCGGGACAGCCGGAGCTGATACCGTTCGCCGCGCTGGGCGCCATAGCGCCGGACATCGACATTACGTTCCAGCGGTTTTCCGATCGCGATCCCCGGCTGTATATTTTTACGCATGGCGGCATCACCCACAGCATCGCCGGAGCCATTGCCGTTTCGCTATTAGTTGCGCTCATCGCTCTGCCGGCAGCGACACTGATCGGCTACAGTACGCCATTGTTGTTCGCCGTTGCCGCAATAATGACAGGTGCACTCTCGCATATCCTCCTGGATTTCCTGGCGTACCCCGGCATCCCGTTGCTCTATCCCGCTACCGATAAAAAATTCACAATCGGCATTGCGGCAGGCCCGACACCCTGGCTCCTGGTCGCCAGCATTACGTTTGGCGCTTTCATCCTTACCGGCAGGGCTGGCATTGAAAATCCCTGGATATACGTGGGCTTTTTCTCACTTGTGATTGCCATGAGCGGAGCCCTAAAAGTGTATGTGTCCGTCCGGTCGGGCGGGAGCGCCATTCCGGGATTTAATCCCCTGCGCTGGCTTATTATCGAGGAAAGTCCCTGCGCGTACCGGGTTTACGCCTATCACCTGTTGAAAGGCCGACAACCGGCGACCGATTACAAAAAGTACCGCGATGTCCCGGAGGCGGAAGTCCGCAGGCTGATGACATTCCCGGAGGCACGGCGCATGCGTTATCACTCATACATTGTGACGGCGTCTCGTGCAGGCAATGGTATAGAGCTATCAGACCCGCTCCGGCAGAATGGCTACCTCTGGTACCCGCCATACTTCAAGAGTCTCCTCATCGCGAATGCGAAGCACTGACGTACGTCGATCATGAGGTTTTCCCGTCTGATCGGCTGGGATGCTTTTTATGGCCGGTTGTTAATTTAGTTTCGGGGATGGTGTTGACCTATCGTAAAAAAGTTAAGTACTGGCCCGGGACATTTCTCGGAAACC
The DNA here is from genome assembly GCA_963769045.1 of uncultured Methanocellaceae archaeon. Classification (GTDB taxonomy): domain Archaea; phylum Halobacteriota; class Methanocellia; order Methanocellales; family Methanocellaceae; genus Methanocella_A. The sequence goes on along the minus strand of CAVYKK010000019.1, from coordinate 217,054 downwards.
TGGTGCAGGTGACCCGGCCGGAGCCGCCGGGTAAATTCGGGGAAGAGCTGCCATCAATTTCACCGACAGAGATTTTATCCCGGGAGCATGCGATCATGGAACGGCTGATGATCGTCCTCGAAAGCGAAGTGGCCCGGATTATCGAGGGCGAGGAAGTGGACCTTTTCCCGATCAATCACGCGGCCATCACGATCAAAACGTTCGGCGCCGACCACCACATGGTCGACGAGGAACAGTTCGTCTTCCCGAAGCTCCGCGAGTCCGGGACGATGGACAAGCTGGTAGACACGCTGGAAATCCAGCACGACAAAGGCCGAGAGCTCATCAGCCGGATCATCGACCTTACACGCGCCGGCCATATCGACGACATAGCGCAGATCAACGAGCTGGCAGGTCTTTGCATGTCTTTCGTGATCATGTACCGGCCCCATGCAGCCTGGGAAGAGACCGTTGCGTTCCCGGCGCTCTACGAGATCGCGACCGAGAACTACATTGACAATATCAACATGCGCATGCACGACGAAGAGCGGACGCTCATGAGCGATCCCGGCTTGCGCCGTCTCATGGACAACCTGCGGAAAATCGAAGAGGCGGCAGGCACGTCGGACCTGGGATGCTTTACGCCAGCCTGACGGCCCCTTTCCCGTTTTTCTTTCAGCAGACTATATATCGCCATTTTCCTAACTTTTTTCTGGTGTAATCGATGTGCGCTCGTTTCTCACAAGTGCCGCCTTTTGATATCCTGTTGCAGTCACCCCCTCCGGTGCCAGTGCTGCGGCCTGTGGAATCGCCGACAGGGGAACTCATGCGTGGCCATGGCGTCGCTGATCGTATCATGCTGGTTTACGAACGCGCGATCAAGGACTGGAAAGCAGGTGAAAAGATCGATCTGCAGCCCGTCGGCCAGGCGGCCCGGATAGCCCGGTCTTTCGTCTCTGGCTGCCACGAGCAATGCGAAGAGCGTTACCTGTTCCCGGTATTCCGGGCGGAAGGTTACCTGGCAGACCTGGTGGATACTCTCTTGCAGCAACACATAATCGGCAGAGAGGTCACTGATCGCATTATCGATCTCTCGACGCCTGGCCGCATCCGCGACGATACCCACATGAACGTCCTGATGACGCTCTGCCGTTCGTACATCTTCATGTACCGGCCTCACATGTCCCGCGAGGACACCGAACTGTTTCCAAGGCTTTACGAGATTGTTCCGGCAGACATGGTCAGTGAAACCGGAGAAATGGTGCGCAGTACGGAGCGTCAGTCGCTGGGAGAAAAAGGCTTCGACGGCCTGTTGCACGACCTTTCAGAGATCGAGCAGAGCATGGGTATCGGGGACGTAGCCGGTTACACAATCGGCTACGGATGACTCTTAACTGACGTTAAGGGTAAATCTTCTTCAGCGACAGTATAACGAGGCACAGGCCCAGGCTGATCGCGTTCCAGAGGACGATCACGAGGTCCGATCGCAGTATGCCGTAGACTAGCCAGAGCAGCATCCCGCCGGACATGAACAGGAAGAACGTAGTGGATACGTCCCGGGACGACTTGCTCTGTATGATCTTGAGTATCTGTGGTATGGTGCTGCCAGTAGTCATAGCCCCTGCGAAAAGGCCCAGCATGATCACGTAGTCCATTGCTTTTGCTACAGCGGCTGAAAGTTGAAATAGTTTTTTCTATCCGCTCTGCTTTAAGGGCATATACCGGGCGAGGGTTGCTTCGAACTCGAAGGACAGCACGAAGGACATCAGCTCCCTGACCGTGCAGAACGAGTACTCTTTGGACATCTGGAGCTCTTTCCATGCACAGGTCGGGCTCAATGCGTACGCGTGAACGACGGCGCAGGCATCCTGCGTGATCATGTTCTGCTCGTCATCGATGGTCCGCTTCCATAGCTTGAACTCCTTGTCGGTATTGAAGAGCGCCCGCGCTTTCTGGCCTTTATACTCCTTCCCGTCCTTTTTGATGACAAACTGATCGCCGTCTACCATAGCCTTGACCAGGCGTTTCGTGCCCACCTGGTACTCGAGCAGGTCGCCGTCGTAGAAGAAGGTGAAGTTCCGGTTAAGCAGGTCGTCCTCGGTGGGTGCGAAGATAATGCTCGTGTGTCCCTTGTTGTCCCGCAGCTCGTCCAGGAACTGGAGGACCGTCATGTTGCTGGTTCTCAAATCTTCGATCATGCCGCCACGTCTCCGGTCAGTGTCCACATTATGTTTCTCCTCTCCATTAATAACCATTGCCCTTGCAGGGCTCGTTCCACAGACTTAACGGGGTTAATTTTCACAGCCGGACAACACTCTGCATAGTCGATAACCCTATATATGTTAAAGTCATATCGAAAGTTTCACTGACATTGTGAGAAACGATGAGTAGCATAGAAGAGTTAAACCGCGAAAAGACCAGTATTGCCCGCCTTTCTATAGGGTCAAATTCGTTACTGGTCGTTACCAAGCTGGTTGTCGGCATTATGATCGGGTCGGTCAGTGTCATATCCGAGGCTATCCACTCGGGCATTGACCTTGTGGCGGCGATCATCGCATACTATTCCGTCAGGAAATCGAGCGAGCCGCCTGACTCCGAGCATACCTTCGGGCACGGTAAGTACGAGAACATCTCGGGTACCGTCGAGGCCCTGCTAATCTTCGTAGCCGCGATTCTGATCATCTACGAGGCATACAATAAGATAATCCATGGCGTCACCATCGAGGACGTGAACCTGGGCATTGCAGTCATGGCTCTATCGGCGATCGTCAACTTCTACGTCTCATCGAAGCTCATGAAGACGGCAAAGCGCACCGAAAGCATCGCGCTGGAGGCCGACGCCTGGCACCTGCGGACTGACGTGCTGACATCGCTGGGCATCTTCGCCGGGCTGATCGCGATCAAGCTGACGGGCTGGACGATACTGGACCCGGTGTTTGCCATCCTGGTGGCGCTCTTCATCCTTAAGGCCGCCTTTGAGCTGACGATCAAGTCGGTCAAAGACCTGATGGACGTCAAGCTGCCGGAGGAAGAGGTCGCCGAGATCCAGCGCATCATCAAAGATCACTCCGGCAAGTTCGCTGGCTTCCATGAGCTGCGGACCCGTCGTTCGGGATCGGACCGGTTCATCGACCTGCACATGGTCGTCTCGAGGGATATGAGCGTCGAGCAGTCCCATAACCTGGTGGACCATATCGAGAAGGACATTACCGAACGTTTCCCCCGGACCAGCGTGATCACCCACGTCGAGCCCTGCGACAACGATGCGACATGTAAGGGCTGTCAGGCCAAAGATTGCAGCAAGTACGTGGCGCCGGTGGAAGAGCCCTGAAGCTGCGGGGCATCTCTTCTCTCGCTTTTTAATAGGGCTGGCGCAGATAATCCGGCCGTGTCTGGCTACGGGCACAGGCTCTCGGGATTCGCGCGCGCGAGCGGCGGCCGGGCGATACAATGCACCTTCTGGCGAGGGCAATTGGATATTATTGTTGTACCGGCACATGTCAGGGGAACTTTTTAGCAAACTATTGTTCCCCGTGTGCCCCTCAAAAACTATCGCAAAAGATGCCTTCGGCATATGTGTTTGGTGTCGAGACCCAGGGGGACTTTTTTTAGAAAGTTCCCCGGGAGCCCTTCAAAAATCTTATGGGCCCGAAGGGATTCGAACCCCTGACCTCCGCCGTGTGAAGGCGACGTCATAACCAACTAGACCACAGGCCCGATACTAATTGCAGCAATAGAGTGCTGTTCATATCTTATAAAATTAACGGTGCCGGACGAATCCTCAATCATAAAACCCTGGCGCCCCTGGCTATTTGGCGCCCCTGGCGAGCGTGACAGGGGTCGCATCGCCTTAACAAGGCCCGGATTTCTAATAGCCCTCACATGAGATGCCCGTGAAGCCTGCCCTTCCGCCTGTCCGCGCCCGCGCGAGCGGCCTCCCGGACCGGAATGTTTCACGCCATTTTGGCCATACGACGGCACTCGTCTGCCGTAGCCCTGCAGACACTGGCGCATTTCACACAGTGGTCCATGTTCCTGTGCATTTCGCACTCTTCCGCGTGCATCGCAGATTTCCGCGCACATGGCGCATGACGCCTCGGAGAGCGCGCTGTCTCTCGACATGTATCGGGCAGTCGTGACGCATACGTCGGCGCAGTCGAGGTCGAGCTTGATGCAGTCGATCAGCTTCTTGACGTCCTTCTCGTTGAGGCATGCATTAGCGCACGCATCGCATGATTCCGCGCAGTCGTAGCACAGTTCGATACACTTCTGGTATTTGTCCTGTTTCAGCATTTGCATCTTGATCACGTCCGCTTCGGGGCAGAGCCAATACCTCCGCCCGTATCTTCATTTATCAGCAGTTTTCTGTCCGCGTATATTTTATTCCATGAAACTAATTGATACCGCCCGCGTATTTCGCCATCTGCATGAAAGAGGTTTTATATATCCAGAGGCGCTTCATACAGTAGTATATCCGGCCGCTCCGCTGTCCGGACAGGCGAAATGCGCCCGCCACCGGCGGCAGCTACAGTAAAATATATATGGCATCGTGCCGGGAGTTGCCTGATAGAATATTTAAAACAAGGTCATTATCATGAGCGTCGAGTGTCAGTCGTGCCAGGGCAAAGGGTATGTGGTGAAGGGCGAGCAGACCTTATCTGCTTCGGCAGAGCCAATACCTCGCCCGTATCTTCATTTATCAGCAGTTTTCTGTCCGCGTATATTTTATTCCATGAAACTAATTGATACCGCCCGCGTATTTCGCCATCTGCATGAAAGAGGTTTTATATATCCAGAGGCGCTTCATACAGTAGTATATCCGGCCGCTCCGCTGTCCGGACAGGCGAAATGCGCCCGCCACCGGCGGCAGCTACAGTAAAATATATATGGCATCGTGCCGGGAGTTGCCTGATAGAATATTTAAAACAAGGTCATTATCATGAGCGTCGAGTGTCAGTCGTGCCAGGGCAAAGGGTATGTGGTGAAGGGCGAGCAGACCTGCCCCACCTGCAACGGCTCTGGAAAAGTGAAGAGCATGAACCTGATGGGCATGTCCGAGAAGGACCTGAAGGGACTGCTGAGCGGGTTCTGCCCGAAATGCAAGGGGTCAGGCAAGCTGCAGACCCGGGAGAAGTGCCAGGGCTGCGGCGGTACTGGCAAGATGAGTAACTGCGAGATCTGTGGCGAGCCAGCGCTGCCGGGCAAAGAGGTCTGCGAGAAATGCCAGAGTATATATCCGGTATACAGGCTTGGCGCGGCATGTGACGTCTCGGACCTGGACGTTGGCAAGACGTACCTCGGCAAGGTCGCCAACACGGCAGACTTCGGCGTGTTCGTGAACCTGAACGCCCAGACCAAGGGCCTCATCCACTCGAGCAATGTGCACAGGGCCTATGTGTCAGGCGAAGAAGTGATGGTGAAGATAAACTCCATCAAGCCCAACGGCAACTTCGACCTCATTCCGCACAACGTCAAAGATTTCAAGATTATCGAGGTAGAAAAGAACCTCCCCCGGACTAAATCCGGTGAGATCAACAAGTACGTGAACAAGATGGTGAGCATCAGCGGCGAGGTCGTGCAGATCAAGCAGACCAGCGGGCCGACCATCTTCGCGGTCACGGATGAGGAAGGCTCGGTCTCGTGCGCCGCGTTCGTGGAAGCGGGCATGCGTGCGTTCCCCGAGGTACAGCTGGAGGACGTAGTGCGGGTTATCGGCGAGATTACCATGCGCAACAACGGCCTGCAGATGGAAGTCCTCGACATGAAGAAGCTCTTGGGCGACGACGCATCGGAGATCAAGGGCGCCATCGAGGCCGCCATCGACAGCCGGGCGAAACCCCAGCACGTCGACTTCCTGGTCCAGAGCGAGGTGCTGGAGAAGCTCAGGCCCCAGATGGAAAAGGTCGCAATGCACATTCGCCGCGCCATCCTCAAGTCGGTCCCGATCATCATCCGCCATCACGCGGACGCCGACGGCATCTGTGCCGGCGTCGCGGTAGAGCGGGCCTGTCTGCCGCTCATCAGGCAGGAAGGCGATTCCGAGGCCGAGTACCATTTCTTCGGCCGGTCCCCGTCCAAAGCTCCTTTCTACGAGCTTGAGGACGTCAACAAGGACCTGGTCATGGCGCTGGAGGACAGCGAGCGTCACGGGCAGCGCATGCCGCTCATCATTCTCATGGACAACGGCTCCACCGAGGAGGACATCGAGGCTTACCGGTATACCCAGGTGTATGGGCTCGACCTGCTCGTGGTGGATCACCACCACCCGGATGCCACGGTCGACCCGTTCCTGAAGGGGCACGTCAACCCGTATCATGCAGGCGGCGACTTCGGGATAACAGCCGGCATGCTCGGCGTAGAGCTGGCGCGGATGATCAACCCGGACGTCACCGACGAGATCAAACACATGGCAGGTGTCGCGGCGGTCGGGGACCGGTCGGAGGCGCCGGAGCGCGCGAAGTACCTCGCGCTGGTGAAGGATAAGTACTCGGAAGAGGACCTGAAGAAGATCGCCCTCGCGCTTGACTTCGAGCAGTTCTGGCTGCGCTACAACGACGGCCGGGGCATCATCAACGACATCCTCAACCTGGGCGGCTCCTCCCGGCACCAGGCGGTCGTCGGCCTGCTCTGCGACCAGGCGAACAAGATGATATCGGACCAGCTCGATGCGTCCATGCCGCACGTGAAGAGTGTTACGTTACCGAACGGTGCGATTTTGTTCACGATCGACGTGGAGAACTTCGCGCACAAGTTCACCTTCCCGGCGCCGGGCAAGACGACCGGGGAAATTCACGACCTGCTGTGCCGGAAGAACGCAGGCCAGCCCGTGGTCACCCTGGGCTACGGCCCGGACTTCGCAGTGCTGCGCTCCCGGGGAGTGCAGATGAACATCCCGCGCATGGTGCGGGAACTGCGCGACGAGATCAGGGGCGGCGGCGTGAATGGCGGCGGCCACCTGGTAGTCGGGTCGATCAAGTTCGTCGAGGGCATGCGCAAGGACGTGCTGGAGAAACTGTCGATCAAGATCGGTCAGTACCCGGCGGATATGAAGCCGGTCGAGGCAAAGCCCCCCGAGACGAAGACGCCCTGATCGCCCTGCAAGGGCGCCAGTAGTCCAGGAAGATGCTCAAAGGTATCCTGACAGATCTTCCTGGCTTCCCTTAAAATTTTAGAAAAAGGCGACTACAACGGGAGAATTTAAAGTATATTTGTTCGGCTCGCTAACTCGACATACCGCTTAACTACAATCATGCGCACCCGCAGGCCAACACATCCGCGCGCGAGCGCCCGTCCGGCCTGTGACTAATTTCCAGCACTTTTTCATTCCCATGTGCATTGACCGGGGGTCTGGTCATCTACCTTCTCATAGTTCTACGGATGTATACCGGTATAAAAAGGTCCCGACGTCAGCCTATGTCGGCAACTTCCTGTCATCGGCTTTTCCCGGGCTGTCTGCGGTTGCCGGGCCGGTTTTTGCTTCCGGTACAGGTGCCATTTTCAGCTTAGCCCGGCGGAACATGGCTTTCCGGTAGTAGCTCAATGGATGGGTGGCCCACTCGCAATACGGGTTTTTCCCGATGCAGTTCCCGTAGGTCATCATGGTCTTGCATGACGGCGCCGTATACTCTGTGCCGCTACCACCGGTGATGTGCTCTACCTGGTAGCGTGTCAGGTCCTCCCTGAAGTCCGGTGCCATCCGGTAGAGCTCCATGATCTGCTCCTTGTCCAGCCCGATATTGGCCAGGAACGATGTCAGCGCAAACCGGGCCGTATGGGGAAGGTTCACGCCTTTCTGCAGGTCGGACAGCAGGGCTTTCATGCACGGCGGGAACGCGTCTTCGCTGACCTCGCCGTCTACAGTAATGTTACGTTCTGCCTTCAGTGCATCTAGCGCAATCCTGATCTCGGCCATGTATGGCTCCAGCGCCGTGACGATGGCATCCGGGACCTTTCCCGTCAGGCCAGACTGGACCTTTTCACGCACCGCCTCCTCTAGCAGCCTCGCGAACACATCCTTCGGGACGAACACCATGCCGCTCACGATCTTCCTGTTAATCAGCTTCCACTCGATGTTCCGCAGCCCTGCGGCATACTTCAGGTAATCGGTAAAGTGGAGCACGAACTCCCGGTCTTTCACGCGGGCGTTGACGCCAAAATCGCTTCCGACAGCCATGAGCCCCGCCTCGCTTTCGGACAGCAGCAGAGAATAGGCGTGCTTCGACTCCCAGAGTGCAAAGCGCTTGATAAGGTACTGGTCGCCCGTGGACGCCACCATGATACGTGCGACAGGGTATGACAGCAACTCATGCTCCGGATCGGACAGCCTGTCGCCGGGGCCGGCATCGCCCTTGATGGCGTCGAGTACCCGCCGCTTTGCCCTGACGCGGACCCGGTCGTAGGCGGCCTTGACGATCACGTCCTCGATCGAGTACTGCCGGTCCTTGACGTAGCAGGAGGCCTCCTGGGTAAACGGGTACTTGGAGTAGGCGATCGTGTCCATGTCTTGCTCCCGGTTGGCGACCATATGCGTGCCAGGCCGTCCTTCTAATTATGGTTGCCACCCATGTAAAAGCTTTGTCACGAAGGCGCAAAGCATTGAAAAAAAGCCTGGAGCGGAATATGCGACGTTGTACCATGCACCAGCCCGCCGGGAAGACCCGGCAATGACAGACAGCCAGGTGTGGGGTTGTGATCGGCCTGCGATCGAACGTCGCTGTCCTTATATCTCGCTGTCGTTATGACTTTTTGTAGTCTTCGTGTCTTTGTGTCTGCTCTTTCTGAGGGTCATGTTAATTTCGATATACGGCTGATGAGATGTCTGGTGATGATATGGCCAGGAGGATGGAAACGTCAGCAAAAGGCGGCATGAGCGTCAGGGACGCAGGCCGCAAGGGTGGTGAGGCGACCTCGAAGTCGCACAGCCACGAGTTCTACGAGGAGATCGGCCACAAGGGCGGAGTGAAGGGCGGCAGCAGGGTTCGTGAGCTCATCGAGAAGGGCAAAGAGGCCGAAAGACGATAAAAGATGGTGGCAAGTTTGGCGTAGCCAAACTTGCATCGAGTTTAGCCACGCTAAACTCGGCGTTTACTTATTCTGACTCGATCCGGGGCGCCAGCAGGTAGACGACTGTGCCGTTGCCCCCGGCGATGCCGAAGGTAAACTTGACCGGGTAGTCCGACCCCAGGTCGATGGAGACCTGTTCCGCCTTGCCCAGCGACTTCACGATGTCGTTCAGGTAGTCGAGCGAGAACAGCGACCGGACGTTGCCCGTGCTCTTCAGCGAGACCAGGCTGGACTCCGGTATATCGAGGCGAACCTTATCCAGGTCGCCTTCGGCTTCCACGTAGAAGTTCTTATCCTGAACGCCCAGCGCCATGTGGTCGGAGACCTTCTCGGCTGCCTTGACGGCGCGTCGGAGCTCGGTACCGTTGACTACGATCTTCGCCGGCAGCTCCAGGTTCGGCACTTTGGGCTCTTTCCTGATGGAGCTCGGGTCCAGCAGTGACAGCGTATAGGCCAGCCCGCCTGTGCGTATCTCCAGCTTTCTGGTCTCCTCGTTGAGATTCAGTGAGAGCTTATCGCCCTTCGAGGCCATGCCCAGGATGTCCATGAACCGCACCAGGTCGATGCCTATCTCGCCTTCGGTCGCCTCGAACGTGTCGAACGCCTTCGCGTTCAGGTCGAATGCCACCATGGCCACGTTGGCCGGGTCTACCGCCCGGGCCGTCATGCCGTCCTTGCTGAGCCGGAACTTGGCCTCGTCGACCAGCGTCGAGACTGCCTCGATCGCGTCCTTGAAGACATCCGCATTAATAACAGCCTTGAACATGATACCGTCTTCCTATCGCTTACTAGCTAACTACTTGGGCCGCTTCGTATAAAAAAACTGCGACTTAGTTATATTCGCGCCATGTCTTGCCGCAGGCGGTGCATCTGAAAAAGCGCACCTCGCTCTCATCCGCGCTGCGCAGCTGCCGCATCCACCAATAAGCCTTCGAGTTGCCGCAGTCGGGGCATTTGACATCGTCTATGGTCGGCAGGCCCGCATCTTGCTTGTCCTCGAGGACGGTCATATCGCGCTGCGGCTTCTGGCTGCCGCTGACGATCATATTACCCGCGCTCGCCTTCATCTCATGGCCGCACTTGCGGCACTTGACCATGCCGCCGGTGCCTGGTCGCATGATGCTCTTACACTTCGGACAAAATTCCATGAATGTACTCCCTCGCGTGATCGATCATGTCTTCGTGGTCGAAAGCCAGCCGCGGCACCTCGCTCAACGGTAAAAGGGCTTTTTCGCCCGCATCATCCGATGCGGCCGCATCCGATGATGCCTGCAGGTTGCCGCCCGTCGCCTTCAGCACGTAGCAGATCGATACCACCGGCCCTCTCGGGTCTCTGCGTGGATTTGAATATACGCCAACCAGCTTAAGGATTTTGGCGTCGAGGCCCGTCTCTTCTTTCGTCTCTCTCAGGACGGCCTGCTCCACAGTCTCGTCGCGCTCGACGAACCCGCCCGGGAGTGCCAGCATGTCTTTATACGGTTCATGGCCTCTTCTTATAAAAACTATTTTGTCGCTGCAGAGCACGATGGCGTCCACGGCAAGCGGACGCAGGCATTTCATGCGTGTCCCTCCGTCAGTTTCCACGTCAGTTGCGGCTGTTGAGCGATTGCCGGTAGACCTCTCCGGTCATGCCCACAATGCGGTCCCATGACATATCGGTATTCAGTTTACGATATGCGTTCTCGCCCATACGCTTTCGCAACACGTCATCTTTCAACAGCCTGATGATCGCGTCCGCCAGGGCCTGTGGGTCCCGTGGCGGTACGATCAGCCCGGTGACGCCGTCGTCCACGGATTCGGCCAGAGCCCCGACATCAGTCACGACGACGGGCTTTTTGAACCCGTACGCCGTCGAAATGACGCCGCTCTGGGAGGCATCACTGTACGGGAGCGCGACCAGGCTGCACTTCTGGAATATTTCGGCGCCTTCCTTATACGGGATGTGGTGGTTATAGACGATGAAATGGTCTTTGTTCACCATCATGTCCTCATATTTCCTGAAGTCCTCGCCGGTACCCGCGATGACGATCCGGGCTTCCGGTATCTCCTTAGTGATCAAAGGCTCTGCTTTGATCAGGTACTCGAGGCCTTTATACTCGTGTATCCTGCCGAAAAATAAGACGCGGCCAGTTTCCTCTTCCAGGTCATCTCTCGCATGTATCATGAACGGCTCGATATTATGAGGCCCGATCGGTATGGAATGGACCCTGCCCTGGAATGACGAGTCCATCTCGATCATCATCTGTTTTAGTTTTTCTCCGTGGACCAGTATCCGGTCTGATGACCTGCGCATGTACTTCATCAACAGGCTTTCCCATCTCTTTCCCTCGCCGGGATGGGCAATCACGTCGTGAAACGTGGTGACCCGCCGGTACCTTCGCAGGAACGGATAAAAGAATGCCAGTATGGGGCTGCCGATCTGGAAGTGTACGATATCCGGCTGAAACTTATTAATGTCCCGCAGGACCGCCCGGTAGCTATGCAAGAGCCGGATAAAGGTGGCCGGTTGATATATGGGCCCTGATCGGGAAAGGACGTCCATTTTTATGCCCTCGCCGATATTTTTAAGGTGCTCTTCGGGCAGGCGGTCGCTGACCGTATAGACGACCAGCATGGTGTCATCGGTTTTCCCCAGTGTGTTCGACAGCTGGATCTGGTAATCGACGAAGCTTCCGATGCTCACGACTCTCATGGTTTCCTCTGTATTTTTTTAGCTTGCTCTTTCCTGGTTCCGAAGCGCATCCCGCGGGAGCAATCTGCTCCAGGGCATCGATCTCAATGAATACAGCATCCGGGCCAGATGATAGACTTTCGAGTAACTTTTCTCGTAGCTGAAGCGCAGGGCCAGCTCTCCGCCGTAGCTCGCTTTAACCGAGTTGATTTTCTCAAAGTCCTCGTTCTTCCCGGCTCCTGTATAATAACCGCCCAGGTCGAAGACCTTAATGCCTTTTTCCCTGGCGTAGTTAATGGCCGCCCAGTCAATGAGCTTGTCTGCATCGCCCATGAGCCGGGCCTTGCTTTTATCGGCATCGAGCCTCCCGGAAGCGCCGATCAAGGCCCTGATGTTATCCTGATCTTCCAGGTAGAAGGTGCCGCTAAGCAACTCGCCTTCCAGCTCGGCTACGAACAGGGTGCCATACCGCCGCATGTAATCGACGTTCACGAAACTTTTTGGCATCCCTTTCTTCTTCTTTCTGAAGGCCTGGTCCATCTCGTAGAATCGCTCGTAGTCCTGGTTCCTTTTGATCGTCACGCCGAGCTTTTCCGCCTTCTTAATCGACTTTTTCCGGTGGGAGTGAAAGTTGTTCCACAGGCTGTCGGCATCCTGTGTCAGGTCCAGGGTCATCGTCGGCGTCGCCCTGCGGTAAAATCCTCTCGCATTGACCTTGTTGGGGCAAGAGTAAAACATAACGCCCTGGCAGTGGTCTACATCGAAGGGGCTATCGCTGAACCAGATGTCCTTTCTTTTGAAGGCCAGAAAATGTCGGTCGATCTCTAACATGCAAACACCGCCTGCGCTTTATTTTCCGCCGGGCACGGCTTTAGGCAGTTTAACTGCGCCCAGGCCCGTTTTAATCATGTTCACATTGATTCCTGAGAGGTAAGGTATCAGATCCGTCCTCGCGCGGACCGGATCGTACTCCCGGACATCGGATGCAAACCTGAAGCTCACATCGTGCATAGCAATGAACCTGATGAGGCTGTCCATGCTTTCCCTGTAGTACGGGTCCAGCATGCATGGGGAATGCAGGCAGATATGGAACAAGGGCATTTTTTGCCGGTAATACTCCCGGAAGCAAGCCTTTAGCCATTGCACGCCTATCGCCGGTATGATCTCCGGATTCACGCTCGCTCCCAGGAACGTCTGGGCTATAGGCACGATGAGCAGCGGCATATCGCCCTTTTTCTGATAGTCGCTCCCGTCGGGATGATACGGCATGCATATCCGGGGCAGCTTCGACCAGTCATAGTGAGACGGCTTTTTATGCGAAGGCGCCGAACAATCGTGAGTGAACCCTTCCTGAACCAGGGCCCGGACGGTGTCGTTATTCACCGACCACCTCCCGGCTACGAAGACCCGCGGCTTTGAGCCGAACGTATCCGTCAGCAGGTCTTTTCCCGCTTTGATCATATTCCATTGATCTTCGTATGGATGGTCCTTCAGTACCGAAGAAGCGGATGAAGTCATGCAGTGCTCGCGAAGGTATGCATCTCCGACGGTATAGCGCTCGTCTCTGAAACGGAACTCTTCCCAGCCCGGGTGAATGTGCAGCCCGATCTCGTGCCCGGTATCTTCAGGGAAATCGGCAGCCACCTCCGGCATCACCGCAAAGGTCACTTTCGCTCCGTACCTGTCCGCGATCTCTGTCAGGTGTGGTACGCCGGCCCGGACGCCGTCCTTTATTTTTTTATCGTATATAACGTGGTGATCCCGGACTTTTCCGAACTCAGTGTGGCAAACGATGATGACGTCCATATTAACGCTCCGGGCTAATGTCCCGGCCTTTCCGGGCCAGGCCAGGCAAAGGGCCGCAGTAAAAGGCCGTTTTTACGCTGCCCGCCGGCCTGCCTGTACACAACTTGTTACGGGCCTGGCGGTTGTATAAAATTAAATATTATTTATTAATATTTATATTTTACTCGACGGATACCCAGTCGACGTATTCGGTGCTGACGCCGTTTCCATAGTCTGACAGATGGTCCTTATCCACCCAGCTATTGAAGTAGACGTACATCGGGTCCTGCGGGATGTTGCTGTGGGAAGTCCATACGGGCATGGTCATGTCGTCGATGTAGAACTCGACGCGGTCCGTGTACCAGTCAAAGCCATAGGTGTGATAGTCCGCAGAAGGGTCGAAAGGCAACTCATAGAGATACTGCGTTTTGGTATAGTCGCGCCAGGTACTCAGCATTGCAGTTGTCTTCCCGTGGTTGATTATCAGCTCGACGTCGATCTCATTCTGGACGTTGTCGCCCTGCTCTGACGGCCACACGTATGCGAAGAAAGTCAGGTAGGTGCCGGGCGCCTGATCGACCTTGATGCTGGCCCTGTACTTGCCAGGGGAAAACTTGCCGTTAGACCTGTATTCGCCGCCTTTATTGTTGGCTACGGAAGCCCGGAGCACCAGCCTGCCGTCGAGAGATCGGACGTTAGACGGCAGGAACGTTGTCGTCAGGGTATCCGAATCCGGCTTGTAAGAGGATACGGTCCACAGGTCACTTCTTAGCGAGTCGAAGGTATCATAGAGCCTGTAGCCCGATGGAAGCCCCGAAACTGGCGACGGGTTCCCCGTAAAGTCCGGACCCTGTGCAATCAGAGACACGTCCTGGCCGGCAGACGGGCTGACGATCGGCCGGGGTGACGAACTTGCGGTAAATGCCACGGGGAACGAAGGGACAAATGGCATGCTATCGAAAACGGAGCCCTGTACCAATGGGGCCAGGGATATAATCATGAGGGATATAAGCGATGCCGCTAAAAACGCCTTCTCCATTTTGTGATACCACTTTTTATATAACGCATATATATATTAATGTTTGCAATATTACCATGGGTATCATGGCTAAGGCTCCTGGCGACTCTTTGCAAAGCATCATGAAAGGGAGCATGATCGTCTTTTTCGGGGTCATCGTCTCGCTCGCGTTGAATTTCCTCATCCGGGTGCTCCTCGTACGGTATACGACCCAGGACCAGTACGGCATTTATACGCTGGCCATTACGGTGACCGGGATGATATCCGGCATAGCCATACTCGGCATGGACGAAGGCTCGTCGAGATACATCGCCTATTTCGTGGGAAAAGCAGACAACGCACGCGTAATGAATACAATTTATGCCTCGATAAAAATCGTCCTTTTATCGGGAATATTCTTTACTCTGATATCATTTTTGTTTTCAGACTTCATTTCTACAAACATTTTCCACGCTCCCGCATTGTCCGGAATCTTAAAGATCGTGTTGTTGAGTGTACCTTGCATACTCCTGATCGGGATACTGATCTCTATCATGAGGGGCTTCAGCAACCCCCGGGTAAAAGTGTTGTTCAACGACGTCCTGCGGCCGCTATCATACCTGTCGTTTCTGGCCGTGATATTATTGTTCAACCTGCCCTTCGACGCGATAGTATATGCCTATTTACTGTCGTTTGTCCTGACACTGGCCGTATTCCTCTTTTATATCCGCCGGGTTAACCGGGGCCAGAGCCCCCTGTTCCGCAGGGGGGACAATTCGATGACCGGAGACCTGCTACGGTTTTCCCTGCCGCTGCTGTCGGTCAACATGCTGCTCATGATGATGTCCCAGGCAACCATGCTGATCCTCGCTTTTTATAAGACCCCCGATCTGGTTGGTGAATTTGATATCGTACTGATGATGGCCAGCCTCATGCTGACCGTGGTGAACTCGCTCGGGTACATCTATACGCCGATCGTCTCCAGCCTGTTCGGCAGCGACAACCTGGCCGAACTGAAGCGAAGCTACGTCACCACGACCAAATGGGGGTACTTATGTACCCTGCCGATCTTTTTCCTGTTCGTCCTGTTTCCCCAGCCAATCCTGAACCTGTTGTTCGGGGCCCGGTATGAGGGCATAGCGTTCGTGTTGCAGATAATGGCCCTCGGGTACATCATCAACCCCCTGACCGGGCCCAACTATCATACGCTGATATCCATCGGGAAGACCCGATACATCATCCAGTCGTTCCTGGTGAACGCAGCCCTGAACCTGGCTTTCAGCCTCCTGCTCATACCGCCGTTCGGGATCGCGGGCGCTGCGGTATCCATCACATTATCCGCGGCCATCGCCAACATCCTGCTCTCGGTAAGGTTATTCCAGGTGCTGAAGATACACCCCCTGACCCGGAGCTACGTTTTGTCCGTCGGGTTATCCTTCGTCTTGCTGGCCCTGGCCTTTTTATCGATGAACTGGCTGGCGCTGACGCCGACGATCCTCCTCGGGACCGCCGGCCTGGCCGCTTATCTGATCGGATACACGGTCCTCATGGTCCTGCTAAAGGCCGTGGATGCCGAAGACCTCATGATACTGGAAATGATCGAAAAAAGACTCGGCGTCAACCTGAAATTCATCCACGGGAATGTGACCAAATGATCTAAGACCGGTCCTTTGCATATCTTTTGTACAGGCTGAAAAGGCACTTGACACAAAGGCCACTAAGGCCACAAAGGCCACAACGTACGTTTAAAAATGTTCATGGAAGCCCCTTTATAAAAAGGCCATTGTGGCCATTGTGGCCTTCGTGGCCTTTGTGTTAAATGTCTTTTCAGTGTATACAACATGTCTGGAATGACGATGCGCTAAGGTATTTTCTGAAAACAGTAACGCGATGCCCAATGATCTAAATAAAAAAGGCCGGGAAAACCCCGGCTACCTTAAAATGGCTCGTAGGTTACCCAGTCGACGTACTCGGTGTTCAGTCCCGTGCCGTAGCTGCCGGACACGCTCTTGACGATCCAGTTGTTGAACTCCACGTACATCGGGTTTCTCGGTATGTTGCTTCTCGAAGTCCAGACAATTTTGCCGTCCACGATGAAGTCCACATGGTCGGTGTACCAGTCGTAGCCGTAGACGTGGAACCCGGCGCTCGGGTCGAACGGTAAGACGTAGTCGTAGTGAGTCCTGACGTAGTCGTAGTAGGTACCCACCATCATTACGGTCCTGCCGTCGCTGCCCTTTATGAACTCAATGTCGATCTCGTTCTGCTTAACCGACGAGGTCTCCCACTGATAGCTGAAGAAGGTCTCGAACGTATCCGTGGTCTGGTCCAGCTTTATGCTCGACCTGTATTTTCCGAAGGAATATTTGCTCCTGGAATCATACTCGCCGCCGGCATGGTCCCTGACGCTCGACTTGAGCACGAGATTGCCGTTCGACAGTGCTACGTTTGCCGGGTAGAACGTCGTGAGTACGAAGGACGAGTCCCACGTGCCCGAGCGTTTTGTCCACTGGCCGCTGTCGGTGTTGAACAGCTCATAGAGCTGGTATTTGGACGACGGGGCAGGCTCTCCGGGGCCCGGTACCGGTGTCGCCGTCGGCATCGGTGTCGGGGCGATGGTCGGCCTGGGCGTCGGTGTCGGCGTCACAGTAGGCCGTGGTGTCGGGGTCGGTGTTGCCGTCGGTGCCGGCGTGACCGTAGGTTTCGGCGTCGGGGTCGGGGTCACTGTCGGCATCGGTGTCGGGGCGATGGTCGGCCGGGGTGTCGGTGTCGGCGTTGCCGTCGGGGTTATCGTCGGCTTTGGCGTGGCCGTCGGCGTGGCAGTGGGGGCCGGCGTCGGTGTCGGCGACGAGCCGATCGGCGCGACCGAGATCCAGTCTACGTTCAGCTTGCTGGCCGGGTATTGTGTAGACGCATACCTGATCACCCAGTTGTTCAACAGGACGTTGGACGCATGTGTGGGTATCGCCGTCGTCGAGGTCCAGATTATCTTCTCGTCCACAACGAATTCGACCCTGTTGCTGTACCAGTTGTAACCATACGTGTGGTAACTCGCAGACGGGTTGAACGGCAATGCATACTTATAGGCGTTCTGTCTGCCGTTTGCGTTGGTCACGAAGTTCATGTAGTACTTCTGGCTCTCGTATGTAAACTGGGCGTCGATCTCGTCGGGCCCGGCCGCGAAGTACCGGTACGTCGTGAAGCTCAGGCGGGAGCCCGGCGACATGACCGGCTTCATGCTTGCCCGGTATATGCCGTAGCTATACTGGCCCGTGCTCTGGACCTCGCCGCCGGTGTGGGCCCTGTTCAAGGACGTCAGCACGACGTTGCCTTTCGAAAACGCGACGTTGGCGGTCGTATAGGTCGTCCCCTGGGGACCGTTTTTGCGTGAGGACACGGTCCAGAGATCGCTTCTCCGGGTGGAAAAATCGTCGTAGAGAAGATCGGTTCCCGTGGCCGCCGCCGTCACCGACGCTGGCACCGGGCCGGATAAAGCCGGGATATCTGCATGGGCATTCGCTATGCTTCGGTCGCTTAGCGAGACAACGCTGAACGCCGATAATAGCATTATCAAAATTACCGCCGTTATGGTAAAAGTTTTAGTTTTTATTTTCAATCCCTCCGAATTATAGAGAGTGTTAGTACTCATTGCGCTTGCTAAGAAAGTTTAAAATTATAATATATATACTTTCAGCTATTTTGGAAATTTTTTACATATTTTTTCGATTGTTTAAAAAAATATGTTAATATTCAGGCTAATTCTAAATAAAATTTTTATCATTAAGTTTAAATTAATTTGAAAAAATAAGTATTTAAGCTCAATGCCGGTAATGGCACGTCCAGCTATTGCCGTAAGTATTATATATTATTATACAATAGATATGTGATTATTATATTATTATATGTATGATATTCTAAAGGAGAAACGGGCTGTGACTTTTCTTCGCATGGTGATCATATGACTGCCGGCATCATTGACGACAAATCCTTATGGGATGGCTTTGTCGATAAGAGCCCCTATGGCCTCCTGTTCCACAAGTGGGATTTCCTGAAGATCATGGAGAAATACAGCGGCATGCAGTTGTTGCCCTACGGTATCTATAAAGGCAACGAACTGATCTGCCTGTTCCCGCTCTTCTTCAGGCGGGCGAACGGGCTGAAGATGCTGTACTCGCCCCCTATACTGCTGCTGACCTATATCCCTTATCTGGGTTTCGTCATGTGCGAAGCCTATGATGAGTTACGGCAGCTCAAAAAGGAGCACTATCTCGATCTCGTCGTCGCCGATTTCCAGGCAGAGATCGCCAGGCTCAGCCCGAACGTCGTATCGATTTACACAGCTCCCCGGCTAACGGATGTCAGATCGTTCCTGTGGGGGGGCTATAGCATGAAGACGCAGTACAACTACGTTATCGACTTGCGAGACCCGGTAGACGCTTTATGGGGCCGCCTGGAGAAGAAGCTCAAGGCAAGGTTAAGGGCGATGGAGAAACGCTCCGGCGAGCTGGAGATTAAGATCGAGAACGATCCACATACCATGTTCCGCATCATGAGGAAAAAACTGGCCGGGGAGGGCCATACTTTCTGGCACAACCAGCGCCCGGAGTACCTGAAAGCGATCCATGCCGCTTACCCGGATAATGTCCGCACGTATCAACTGCTTGAGAACAGCGAGATAGTCTCTATGCTGGTCACAATAGAATACAAAGGCCGTGTCAGCGCGTGGATGGGCGGAAGCCCGAAGGATGGCGACTATTCGGAATACCTGACATGGAATATCATGAAAATGGCCAAAGCGAAAGGGTTCACGAGCTATGAGAACCCGGACGCCAACACGAAGCGGCTGTGCTTATTTAAGACCAAGTTCAATCCGGGGCTGGAATGCTGCCAGTACCTGTACAAGAAGGATGCTTTTGGAAACATGGCCGGAAAGGCATTCTATACCGCAATGAATGTGCCACTGCTGCGGGGCTTGATCAAGTAAAAACCGGGGGCATGGAAACAGCTTGATGGAGAAATCTCTTTGACGGTCCGGATCATTGACGATAAATCCCTGTGGGATGACTTTATTGAGAAGAGCCCTCATGGTCTCCTGTTTCACCGGTGGGATTTCCTGAAGATTATGGAGAAATACAGCGGCATGAAACTGTTGCCCTACGGGATCTATAAAGGCAGCGAGCTGATCTGCCTGTTCCCGCTCTTCTTCAGGCGGGCAAATGGGCTGAAGATACTGTACTCACCGCCCATGCAAGTCCTGCTCTACGTCCCCCACCTGGGTTTCGTCATGAACCAGAATTTCGCAACACTAAAACAGAATAAGAAAGAGGGCTATTTAGAGATCGTTGCCACCGAGATGGAAGAAGAGATCGCTAAGATCGGCTCCAATTATACGTCGATCTCTACGTCCCCCGGGCTTGACGACATGAGGTCCTTCGCCTGGGGCGGGTATACCCTGAAGCCTCAGTACGGCTACGTTATTAACCTTGAATATTCGCTGGACGACCTATGGAACCGCCTGGCGAAGAAACTCCGGTCAAATATAATGGCCGTGGAGAAACAGTCCGGCTCGTTAAGGCTGGAAGCGGTTAACGACCCGGAAAAAGTGTTCGAGATCATGCGGGACAAACTCTCTGCATATGGCCAGACATTCTACCATTGCCAGAGCCCGGACTATCTCAGAGATCTTATTGCCGCTTTCCCCGATAACGTGAAAATTTACTTCCTCTATGACCGGGAGGAGCTAAAGTTCGCAATAGTCACCACCGAGTATAAAGACCGGATGTTATTGTGGATGGGCGGGACCCATCTGGACGACTCTCATTATCCTGATTACGTTTATTGGGAGCTCATCAAGAAGGCAAAAGCCGACGGGCTCAAGATATGCGAGAACTGGGGCGCGGACACGAAACGGCTATGCCCGTATAAGGCAAAATACAACCCCTCACTGGAGCTCTGTTTCGAGCTGAGCAAGAAGGACGCTGTTGGTACTCTCGCCGGCTGGGCATTCTTCAAGGCGCTGGAAATCCCTCTGGTAAAGACTGTGCTCTTAAAAGCCTTCTAAAGGGTTTCTCATGTCTTTTTTCCTTTTCCCGGCGATGTAAACTTGCTTTTTATCACGTACTTCAAACATTTAACGCTTTATTCTAAATTATAATGATTTATTTTATAGTTACTATTATATATTAATATACCATTTCCCTAGACAGCGATATCCGGGCGGTACTTCATGAAAATATTACGAGTAGCAAGCGATATCTATCCCTCCGTTGTCGGCGGCCTTCCCATCCACGCACATGAGCTTTCCCGACTGCAGGCCAAAAAGGGCCACGAGGTGACCGTGTATGCCGCAAGTAACGGCGACTCCGCCCCCGACGGGGTCAGAGATGGCTATAGCATACAGCGTTTCCGGGCTCTCTTGAAGCTATACGGGAATTCGCTGATGCCCCTGCTCCCCGTCGCGATGTTCCGCAAGAGGGGCAGTTTCGATGTCATCCACGCACACTCGCACCTGTTCTTTTCCACGAACGTTTGTGCTTTATTGAGGGCTTTCGGGTCGCCGCCGCTCGTGATCACGAACCATGGCCTGAAGTCCCAGAGCGTGCCTTCCTGGCTGAACGACGTTTATATCCCCACCATCGCAAAATGGACCTTCAAAGCCGCCGACCGGATCATCTGCTACACGGAGAACGAAAAGGCATCGCTTGTTGATCTGGGCATCGACGGCGAAAAGATCGCAGTCATCCACAACGGGATTGACACCGATGTGTTCGCCCGGAGCCAGGACCGGACGGCAAGTGGCCGGCTGTTGTGGATCGGCCGCTTTGTCCCGGGCAAAGGTGTCGAATACCTGATCGATGCGTTCGCCATCCTGGCAAAGAAACATCCGGAGACGGAACTGCTGCTGATCGGCAAAGGTCCCCTCAAGGAGTCCATAGAAAGAAAAATCGCGGACATGGGCCTGACACAAAAGGTCAGCATCAGGGAGTTCGTCCCGAACCGGGAACTGCCTGAAGTCTACAAGAGCAGCGATGTTTTCGTACTGCCAAGCCTGGAAGAGGGAATACCGAGGACCATCCTGGAAGCCATGGCCAGCGAGGTGCCCGTTGTCTGTACGAACCTGCCCCAGCTCACCGATATCGTGGACGGCTGCGGGCTGCTGGTCCCGGCGCGGGACCCGGAAGCCCTGGCAGAAAAGATCGACGCGCTCCTGTCTGATGACAGTCTCGCAAGGGGACTGGGCCAGTGCGGCCGGGAGCGGGTACTGAACCGATACTCATGGGAAGACACCGTCAAAAGGACGTTAAAGCTCTACCAGGAATTAATCGCCAGGAATTGATCGGGGCATAGCACTTTTTCGAGGACTCTCGACTATGAAGGTCAATGTCATCACTCCGGTAAACAGAGGCGGGCCCTATAACTGGGGGAAAAGCCTTGTCCGCAGGACCAATCAGCAGAAGGACGGCCATCGCAAGGCTCATCATACGTGCGAGCTGAAGAAGGTACTGCAGTCCCCTTTTTATCCGGACGGCGACATCGTGCATACGGCGGTCCCTATCACCTTCCGTCTCTGGAAAAAGCCCGTGGTACTGACCATACACGGGGAATATCCCATCGAACGGAACCTGTGGCGGCGCTTCTTCCCGATCTCCATAAAAATGGCCGACGTAGTCACGACGCCGAGCCGTTTCCTGAAGGAGCGGCTGTGCCTGGACGACGCGGTCATAATCCCCAACGCAGTGTTTCCCGACCAGTTCGAGCCGGTCAGACACCGGGAGGGCGACACGGTAAACATCGTCACGCTGACCAAGTTCAGCTTTAAGGACAAGGCGGAGGGTGTCCTCGACCTCATCCGGATCGTGGAGCAGGCGGGACAGAGCAGCGATAAAAAGTTAAAGTACACCGTCGTCGGGGGAGGAAAATACCTCGAAGAAGTAAAAAAGAAGTCCCGGGGCATTGGCCTGGACATTACCTTTACCGGGTTTTTGGATGCCCCGCAGGAGGTCCTGAAAAATAACGATATCTTCCTGTATTACTCGGTCCACGATAACTTCCCCATTGCCATTCTCGAGGCGATGGCCATGGGGTTGCCTGTCGTGACTAACGATGTCGGGGCGGTGCGCGAGATGATACGGCCGGGCGTGAACGGGTATGTCGCCGATTCCGACGAAGACTACAGGGAGCGGCTGTCCGACCTGGTGGCTGACTGCCGCTTAAGGGCCCGTCTCGGACAAAACGCCAGGGCCGCAATAGAGAGCCAGTTCAGCTGGGACCGGGTCATCAATGATTACCTGAAAATATATGACGGGTTATGCTAGCTTTTTATTGCCTGGTATAGTCATTGGTGAAATGTTTTGTACTGGCTTGCCGGCACTTAACACAAGGTACACGAGGTTCACAAGGTACACAATGTCTTTTTAAAAATGCCTGCTATTAACCTGTTATACATTGTGTATAGTCATTCGTAAAAGGTTATGTATGCTCGTGACCCTTTCGACACGAAGGCCACGAAGGCCACAATGTACACGAGGTCTTCGATGGAAAGAGGCAATAGCAGCCTCTTTTAAAAGTGTACGTCGTGTACCTCGTGGCCTTCGTGGCCTTAGTGTCGGAAGGGTCACGAGCCTGAGCAAAAAGATTCAGGAACGACTATACCCTGTGAACTCTGTGTCCCATGAAACGCCGATGAACCTGCTGTACAGGCATATACGATGAAAATTTCCGAAGTCTTTCATACGAAAAACTTTTATGAATCGGCGACCGCGAAGCCTGCCAGCCTGCACGTGCGCGCGCGGGCGACTGTCCGGCCTGCGATGATGCCCTGCCCGTTTTTCATCGTCTTATGCCTGACCAGGACACCGGTCATCTGCCGACTCTTGGTGGTACGTGGTGTAAGGTATCGGCTGAGCGTTCATGAAGAATCCGGAATGACTATACCGGCATAAGCCTGGAACCCTATCTTTTTCCTTTGCCAGGCAAGGGCTTTTAGCCCTCGGCCCGGTATCAGACTGTTGCCAGGGGATACGGCTGCTCCGGCTCTTCAGGTACATGGAACTGTTCGCTCCACCGGACGTAATCGATCAAGCCCCTGGCAATGTCTACCTGCGGTTTCCAGCCTAAGAAATTGTGCGCTTTCGTGACATCCGCCAGCGTGTTTTCCACATCGCCTTTTTGCTTTTCTATCCTGCGAATGTTGGCTTTCCTGCCCAGGGCGTCTTCCATCATAAGGATCAGCTGTTTTACGCTGACGCTGTTCCCTCCCCCGATATTGAAGATCTCGCCTGACACTCTGCTTTTTGATGCCAGTATGTTCGCCCTGACCACGTCGTCCACGAACGTGAAGTCCCTGGTCTGACTGCCCTCGCCATAGACTGTTATTTCTCTGCCTGCCCTGATGGCGGCTACAAACTTGCTGATGGCAAGGTCGGGCCGCAACCGGGGACCGTAGACTGTGAAGTACCTTAAGGAAACCGACGGCAGGCCATAGTTTTTAGTGTAGAGCTGGCAGAGGTTCTCTCCGGCCAGCTTTGTCACGCCATAGGGCGAGACCGGCCGGAGCACGCTGTCTTCCGACATGGGCAGCCTGACGTTACCGTATACTGACGAGGACGATGAGTAAACGAATTTTTTTAGTCCCCTGTCTTTGTAGTACTCCAGCAGCTTCTGGGTTGCCGCAACGTTGTTCCGGAGGTACGTATCGAAGCTTTTACCCCAGGAATTCCTCACGCCTGCCTGCGCTGCCAGGTGAAAGACGTAGTCCGCCTCCGGGAATTCCTCTATGCTTAAAATATCCCTGTCCAGGAGCCTGAAATTTTTATTTTCCCGGGCCGACGCAATATTGGACTCTTTGACGGCCCTCGGGTAATAGTCTGTAAAGCAGTCGATGCCCGTGACATCGTAGCCCTCTTTCAATAAATGATCGGTGAGATGGCTTCCTATGAAGCCAGCACATCCGGTAACCAGTGCTTTCATGAGAACCCCTCCATTATTAACGCTTATTGATCATTTATCGGACAATACTATAAATATTTAACTATTAATATAAAAATAATTAAACGAGCTGCGATGATGTGGTAAGCGCTTTAGATAAACACCTCGGCGCCACCATTTGTGTATATCTTCTGGCGGTCCATCGTTATCTCCCCGAGGTCCCAGAATTCCTGCGTCCCCCCGCCTGACGGTACATAAACATCCAGTTTGCCTTTCATAACGTTATACGTGCCCAGATACAGGTAGGAATCGGCAGGGATATCAGTGGAATCGTTGAGCACCGGGGGGTCGTTTTTTATGTCCCAGCCCGTGAGCAGGAGGCTCCTGTAATGATCGGCGTATACCTGCTGTACCGGCTCCGGCGACGGGCCGGTTGTCACGGTCAAGTTCCGCTCGGCGAACAGCCATCGGGCGCCGGCCACCTCGTTGGCGTTGAACGTATAGCTGTCGATCGAGCGGTTCAGGGAAAGCGACATCGGCGCATCCTTTGTGATCTCAAACAGTACGCCGCTGTTGAACATGAGATATATGGCCAGGAATACCGACAGCAGCTTCAACGATGTGCCCACGCCGCCCGCAATGTCCTTTCGCCGGACAACACGCTTCAGGAGCCTGAAGCCACTCACCCAGCCGATGACGAAGAACGGGGCAAGCACGATGAGCGCTATCTGATATAACCTCGTAGTATTGATGGCGCTGGCAAAGAATGGCAGCGCAATGCCCATGATCAGCAAAGCCATGCTGACGAGCGCGAAAGCGTAATATTCGCTTTTAAACCTGGCAATATCCCTGTTAAGATGAGCGGTAACGATGCCCAACACGATGCAGGCCTGCGTAAAGAGGAGCATATAAAAATACAGCCTGTGCAGGAGCGTGGGAGTGCCGCCGGAGCTTATCATTGCCAGTCCCTGTGAAGCGTCGGGGTTAAGAAAGTCGTCCATAATTGTCCGGGCTATCCTGTCCACGATAAAGACCAGCGTCTCGAACGGGTTCGAGAGCGATGTGTTGGCATACCAGACTATGCAGAACGCGACTAAAGACGAGATCAGGTATACGGTCAGCATCCGGTTGACCTGGATGTTTTTCAGCGGGCCGACAGGGGCCTTACGGATCACCTGGAGAAAGGCCCATATGAGTATCAAAGAGCCCATGAAGATATAGGTAAGCCCGTAGTGTGACAGGATAAGCGAAAAAGTGAACGCCAGGAACAGCACCGACCACCTGGACTTCTCCATCGACCGGTTGATCAGGAGCAGCAGGATCAGCACCACGAATAGCTCCGCTATCTCCTGCCTGGCAAGCGCGATCAACTCCGTGTAGAACACGACCAGGGTCGAGAAGAAGAACGCCGAGAGAAACGCTATCTTTTCCCCTGACTGCTTCCTGGACAGCTGGTAGAGCCCCAGGGGCACCAGCGCCAGGATAAACGGATAGATGATCTTGAAGACCCAGACGACGTCGAGGCCTGTCATCATCGAGAAGATCGGCGCAATCATCACCACGCTCAGCATCGAGTTTATCACGTGGTTGAAGTTTAGGTTCCAGTATCCGTTCGCTATGACGCTGTTCGACAGATATACTTCCTGCTGTATGTCCCATCCGGTGACATACGGAGATATCAGGGAACTGTGGAACAGCAGCGCCAGCGATACTGTGAAGATCGCAAAGGGATATAGCCGGCCGGGTATGAACCGGTCGAAACCGACCAGGAGGACGATTACGGCCAGTGCTATGAGGAGCAGGAACAGGAGCGCATTATTGTCGTAAACGTCCATTGCGTACGTGGCAATAACCACGAGGCAGAGAATCGAGCCCAGGAGTAAGGCAGGTGGAGAGAACAGGTGTCTCACATCTACCCGGTGCTGGTTGAAAAAGCCCCGATCCCGGATATAGCAGACCAGGCTTAAAGCCAGCACCAGCATACCGAGGGTTATAGTGACCGGTAAGACTGACAGAGGCTTTTCCACATGGAATACCGGGCCGAACACGTTCAGGAGCACCCCGGCCAGCATCAGCGTTGCCAGGCTGGAGCCGATGGCGTAAAGCACTGTGTCCACGGTCTCCAGGTTATGCACTTTCAGGGCCCTCAGGATGAGGTATCCCGGTACGAACATCAGGTACAGGAAACAGATGAGCGGCCGGAGCACCGGTATATTCAGGCCCGCCAGCCCGGCGCCGATCACGCCGAATGTCGCCAGCTGGAGGGCAAATACCAGGATGAAGAACTTTTTAATCTCCCAGTCGTTGATCTTTAAAAGATTATCGATATACATGTCCCTTCCGTTATCTTGAGCAAATTTCCTCTCGACATGGTCCCCCGATCATTTATCGGTGACATTAACCTGCAGGTACAGGTCCCGGTAAGGCACAGACCGGTCGTTATCCTTGTAAAGGAGGAACTCAATCCGCATCCCGGACCCCGTCCTGTTCGGCGTCAGCACTATGGCCTTTTCCAGGGTTTCCCTGTTGCCTAACCCGATCTTTTCCTCGTACAGAGTAGTCAGCGCTTTGCTGTCGTTCAAGACTACGACCAGATCGTAGGTCTTATACGTGTTTTCATGATTTACGATACCGACTCGCACCGTTTTCTGTTCTCCCGGGCCAAAGCCGGACGGGTAATTATCCGCCTTACCGCCCGGGCCGAGGATATAAAATTCGGTGAACGGCTGGCCCTGGTGGGGTACCGCGATAATATACAAGGCCAGGCCGGCCGAGACTGTCATTGTCACGATAAGAAAAGCCGTGATGAGCTTTCCGGCCATCAGGCCAGAAGCCGGCAATGCGTCTGCTCCTTCGCCGGACTTTACACCCTTTGGGGACTCGCCGCCGATCTCATTCTGATACATCCGTCAGCCCCGCATGAGCTCGAAAAAAATATACACATAGTCATCTTTCACGTTGATCCGGGCAATCCGGGCTTTTCTTTTGGTGGCGTCGACGATCACGCACCCGACCAGGCTGCAGATCGGACAGCCAATCCGGCAACAAATCCGTTTATCTTCCTTTCGAATGGATGCGCACAAGCCGCTGTTGACGAGGCCTTTTAGCGTCACCCATGCCTGGTCTTCATAGATCGCGACCGATGCGTCCGCCGCCAGCTCGAGGCTGTTCTTCAGCAGGTCTCTCATCTCGTTCTCGATGCCTTCTTCGGTAAACGAAGCACCGATGCTCCTGGCATACTGGTAGAGACCGGACCCTGGCGGGACCAGTCCGCTGCCTTTCGCGGCAGGGGCGTCCGGAAATACGACTATGACGGGGTCCTGGCCGTTTGCGGGTTCGTAGATGCCTCTGGCCCTGCTCGGCCCGGATGACAATATCCTGCCGATGCTCCGCATATTGGCGAGGGCCATCGCATCGCTGATTTCGCTGCTGAGATGTCTGGCCGGAGAGACGAAATACAGGAGGATCGAAAGGCACACGATGCTTATGCCCTGGAGCAGGATAAGTGTGGAAACCCATGAACCGTTGTTGAAGGCCAGCCATAGCGCCAGAATAATCAAACCGATGGCGAGCGTACCCTGGGCCGCCGTTTTCAAGCCGCCACGGCTCCCGGGCTTCTGCTCCCGCTCCGATCGGCCTGCAGGCGATTTCAGTGCCTGTACCTGTCGTTGTTCAGTAATGTGGTCACCCTCTTACATGCCAAGCATTATTTGCACTTTGTTGATCACCAGCGCGCCGAAAATCAGGGCTCCGATCGCCAGTGTCGCATCGATACGGGCGCGCCATCGGGGTTTCGCTATGTACGGTCCGGAGAGCTCGACGATAATGAAAAGCCCGGTGAGGCAGAGCATAAAATAGTATTCCAGGTTAATGCTCTGGAACAGGGCCATAATCTGGAGGACCAGGAATACCCATCCGCCGAATATGAGGACCATCCTCTGGCCTTTTGTGATCATGGTGTAACCTGCTCCTCGAACTGAACGACCTGACAGTATGATATCGCCTCAGTCCCGGCTTATCCTGGTAGGGCAGTTAGCGTTCGTCCAGTGTATGATTAATATAATTACCTATTTAATATATATCTTTCCGTTAAAATAAAAGCGATATCCGCCTGTCATCGGGGAAACGGCTCGATCGCTGGCTTGAGCTATGGTCTTCGACTGAATATGCGACGAAATTACTGATGGGATGTCATACGGTACCATTCAAGGAAGAAAGAGCCCTTGATCCTTGAAGATATGCCGCGCCGTGTTGTTTGCCCAGGCGACCGAGCCGACATCTGTCACCCTGTGCGCGTCGCTGCCGATGGTATATTTTACTCCTGCGTCCCGGCACATGGCCAGGAAGTCCCAGGTCGGCAGACAGTGCTTCGAGTTGATCTCTATAGCCTTGCCGTTGTCACGCAGCAGCTCGACGAGATGTTCCTCGTGCTCCCTGATGAATCCGAACTGCATCCCGGCGCTCCATGCATGGTGTGCCAGCACGTCCACCCTGGGGTCCTCCATCGCCCGGAAGACCGCGTGATAATAAGCCTCCTCTGACGGCGCCGCGTGATAAGAGGCCAGCACGATGTCCAGCCCGTCCCGGTCGGCGAGGTAGACCTCTCCGGTGGACAGGATCTCCGCCTCTATGCCGGTAAGCACCTTAACGCGGTACGACGGCTGAAGCAAACCGACCTCCTTCTTTGTCTCCCGGACCTGCCGCTCCGTGATGCCGCTGCCATGGCCGGGGCCGTGGTCGGTGATGGCGATGACGTCCAGCCCTTGCTTCTCGGCGGCATCGATCATGTCGTGCACGCTGGCACGGCCATCCGACTTGCTGGTGTGCAAATGCATATCGACTCTCATGCCGTTCCCTGTGATGCGAGATAAATAGCCCGGAACAGGCTTAATATTTTTCACGGTTCCGGTACAGGTAAAAGACACGCTGAAGCGCGGACAGGTTCGTGCCCAGCGCCACGATGGCCACACCGATCGCCAGGGGCGTATACCCGAAGAAGGTCAGAGAGCTCAGGCAGGAAAAGACGATGATCACGATGATAGTCTCCGGCCGCCCGAAAATGCCGACGCCTTCCAGCGGGTCCTTGATCTTGCCGTCCTCCTTCCTGGCATACCCGATCTCTGCATAGACGACGGGCTTGATGAACGTGTTGATCAGCGAGCCGAAGACGGCGATGGCAGCCAGCCTCATGTCAACGAATCCGCCTATGCCGATGCCGATGAGTACGATGCCGTCCACGTACTTGTCCGCGACCCAGTCGATGGCCGCGCCGAACCGTGACGACCTGCGGTTGATCCGGGCCACGCCGCCGTCGATGAAGTCAAGCAGCGCTGACAGTAGCAGCGCCAGGGCGGCCGGGTACGCTTGACCAAGGGCGTAAAGCACGCCGGCCAGGGCGCCGAAAAAGACGGAGAGCAGCGTGATCTGGTTGGGCGTCAGGCCCAGCTTCGCGAACACTCTCGAAGCCGGGTCGATGCAATGGATCAGATGATCGCGGTACTTGGTCAGGTTCACGCGCAGCCCCTCTGTGTCACGAACAGTTAAAGCCATTACTACTTAAAATTTGTCAGGCATGAGCATAGCTTAAAATACTAAACAGCTGAAACCTTTAGCCGGTAGCATACATGGCAGGCAACAGGAAGGCAGGGAAAAAGCAGGTGAA
Organism: uncultured Methanocellaceae archaeon; assembly: GCA_963769045.1. Taxonomy (GTDB): domain Archaea; phylum Halobacteriota; class Methanocellia; order Methanocellales; family Methanocellaceae; genus Methanocella_A. The sequence continues at coordinate 186,970 of CAVYKK010000019.1, read as the reverse complement.
TCGGGCCTTTTACATCGGCCGTTTCCAGCCATTCCACAAGGGACACCTGAAGGTGATCAGCCAGATCGCCAGGGAAGTGGACGAGCTGGTCATCGGCATCGGCAGCGCTCAGATGAGCCACACGCTCGAGAACCCGTTCACCGCGGGCGAGCGCATCCTGATGATCTCCCGCAGCCTGGAGAAGCTGGACCTGTATTTTTATGTCATCCCTATCCCCGACATCTACCGGAACGCCGAGTGGGTCGCCCACGTGCATTCCATGACGCCCCCGTTCTCCGTCGCATACACCAATAACCCGCTGGTGTCCCGCCTGTTCTACGAGTCCGGCTACGCGGTGAAGCACTCGCCGATGTACAACCGGCACGAGTACTCCGGTACCGAGATACGGCGCCGCATGCTCGCGGGCGAGGACTGGGAAAAGCTGGTGCCCCGGGCGGTCGCGGACGTAGTCGAGGAAGTCCATGGCGTGGACCGTCTCAAACAGGTCAGCATGAAGGGTGACATCGAGAAAGTCATCGAGAGTTAAGCATTGGACACAAAGGGCACGGAGGGCACTAAGGGCACAAAGGATGCAAGCCTGTACCCCAACTTCACCAATGCCCCCTCCGTGTCTAATGTTCCTTTGTGCCCTTTGTGTCCAATGCTCGCGATTCTCTTTTGGAAATCTTATAACGCCGGCCATCGACTCACCGGTGGTGAGAGGAATCATGGAGGCAGTAGTTTACACTGGCCCCGGAAACGTCGCGGTGGAAGACATTCCGAAGCCAGAGATCGAACAACCGACAGACGTCATCTTGAGGATGACCAGCGCGGCAATCTGCGGCAGCGACCTGCATATGTATGACGGACACACTGTTGCGGGCCCCGGCGTCATCATCGGTCACGAGCCCATGGGTATCGTAGAAGCGGTAGGTGACGCCGTGAGACTGGTAAAATCAGGCGACCGGGTGGTCGTCCCGTTCAACATCGCCTGCGGCGACTGCATCAATTGCGTGCGCGGCATGACGAGCGCCTGTCTGACCCTGAATCCGGAGGGGGCCGGAGCGGCTTACGGTTACGTTCACTTGGGGCCCTATAAAGGCGCCCAGGCCGAGTACGTGCGGGTGCCCCACGGCGACTGGGCGTGCCTGAAGCTGCCCGGGAAGCCGGGAGACGAGTTCGAGGACGACTTCCTGATGCTGGCAGACATCTTCGCTACGGCCTATTACTCGTGCGACCTGGCAAAAGTCGAGGTCGGCAAAAGCGTGGCCATCTTCGGTGCCGGGCCGGTCGGACTGCTGGCCGCCCTCAGCGCGAAGCTCAAAGGTGCCGGGGACACCTACGTGATTGATAAGGACCAGAAACGCCTGGACATGGCGAAGACTACCGGCGCTATCCCGATCAACTTCCTGGACGGGGATCCGGTAGAGCAGATCATGAACGAGCGGAGGAGCAACCGTACCCGGGCCGAAGCAATGCGTCCCGGAGAGGAGAAGATGACCGGAGTCGACTGCTGCATCGACGCCGTCGGCTACCAGGCCTTCGACCGGGCTCACCCGGACCAGTTCAAGCCCAACCAGGTACTGCTCGACTGTGCCAGGCTCGTCAACCCCGGCGGCGCGATAGGCGTCATCGGCGTGTATCAGCCCGACGACCCTGCCGGAAGGAACGAGGCCGAAAAGCACGGCATGCTGACGTTGCCCTTCGGATTGCTATGGTCCAAAGGCGTGAGCATCGGGACCGGGCAGACGCCGGTCAAGAGTTACCACGTCTTCCTGCGAGACCTGATCATGGCAGGCAAGGCACGGCCAGGCTTCATCGTGACGAACCATATCAACATTAAAGACGCACCGGAAACCTACCGTGCCTTCGATAAGCGTAACGGTGTCGTCAAGGCTGCAATCCGGTTCGTCTAAGCATTGGACACGGAGGGCACTAAGGGCACGGAGGCCACGGAGGACGCTGGATATACAACCGGAAAAAGAGTAATACCGGTCCTTTGTGCTCTCTGTATTATCCGACGCGGCCGATTTTGATCAATGATCGCACCGGCACAGTGCCTATGGCGTCCGCGCCGCGTTTGTCGAGCATGACGGCGATGGCTACAGTCTCGCCGCCCAGGTCGTCGATCAGCTTGATCGCTTCCTCCATGGTCGAGCCGGTGGTGATCACGTCGTCGATGATCACGCAGCGCTTGCCCTTCACGTCGGCATAGTTCTCGCTCATGGTGGGCTGTACCTGCTGGTGCTTGCCAATTTCGGTCTGGTGCTTGCCCGGGTGCATCACGGCCTGCTCGACGCCATACTGGTAAGCCACGACATTCGCGAGCGGCACGCCGCTCAGCGCGATGCCTACGACTACGTCGACGTTGGTGTCCAGGTCGTTCAGCACTTCCTCCACCATGTCCGCCAGGCAGGTGGCCACCAGCATGAGCCGGCTCGAGCTTTTGCCGATGGTGCTCCAGTCGATGAAAATGTCCTTGGGCGCAGCGGCTGAGGGTTCCTTTCCTTCCTTCTTGGTCCTCGTGAGCAGCCAGGTCGCTGTCTCCCGGGAGATGTTAAGCTCGTCGGCGATCTCGCCGGCCCTCAGCCCGCGGTTCCGCATCTCCGTAGCTTTCTCGATCAGGTCGTTGACATTCCTCATGCTACATACCTCTGGTATGCTACTTACCCACTGGTAAGCTACTTACCTCTAGTTACAGGACGTTTTCTCATCCGCAGGGGCGAGCCGCAGACCGGGCAGGTGTCGCCGTCCGGCGAGTCGCCGTCCGCAAAGGTGCGATGGCAACCCGTGCACTGTTTTTCCCATGCGACGCGGCTCCTGCTCTTCTTCTGCCGCAACGCGATGACCCGGATGCCAAGCCCCCTGGCGACGTTCTGGACAGCATAGTCGTCCGTCAGGAGGGCCACGTCCTTTCCTGCTTCCTTCTCCTGGAGCGCGAGCGCAAGCAGGTCGCCGTCCGCCTTTGATATGCGCATATTATCTCCCGTCTTCCCGGCCGACTCCGACACGAGGCCGACGTACCGGGCGTCCGGCTCTATGACTTTGAGGCCTTCCATGAGTTCGAGCCTGATCCGGGACCGCTCGTCTTTCACTTCTCCGTAGACTGCCGGGACCGTCTCCATATCGCCCCCGGGCATCATCCCGTAGATGAATGCCGAGGTGTCGAGCACATACGTGGTGGCCATCGATGGATGGTTTCACCGTCCCGGATATAAACGTATCGCGGGCCGATCAATGCCGGGTGCCGGCCAGCCGCAGGACACGCCGCTCTTTTAGTGATTTGTCGAGCCTCTGGATTCGTGTCTGCAGCTCATCGAGCCTGCCGGACATCTCATCCTGCATGTGCGCCATCCTGGCGGCTGTCGCCTGCTCATCGGCTGCCCGGTATTCCGCGATGGCCCGGACGGCGAACTCCCCGGGGCTCATGGTACCCCTCCGGCGTTCTATCCAGTCCGCCATACCGTTGTCTACCTCAATGGTGAGCCTGCGCATCAAGACCATATCAAGTTGAATTGACCTTTATTTATAATTTAGTGTATTATAAAATAGTTAACATGGCTTATTTTGCTATAGTCTGTGCTATCAATGCTGAAATGCCCGATTTTTTACGGCCATGCATATATGGCAATATTACAATGGGCAATAGTGCTATGGCAAGATAAATATATTATTAGATATTATATATTGGTGATGAGGCATTTCCCATGGTGGGACCTGACATACATCTGCTTGCACTTCTTGTTGGGGTTCTCTGCGGGTTTGCTAACGTTCTCGTTGACGTGGATCACATACCGTCATATTTCGGGATCGGACCCCGGCATCGTCGCCGTTTTCTGCATCGTGGCTTTCTCCTTGTCGGCCTCGGCGGCCTCGCATGTGCTGGAGGACTACTACTTCTCCTTGTTCTGACCGATGTCCGATGAAAAAAACATTAAACCGGCGACTTCGGCTTGCGCCTTAGCGCGCGCGAGCGCAGATGTCCAGGCCGGGCATGCAACGAAAGCCATGACCATCTCTCATCGTTAATTATGCAAGGCCAAGAAAAACAATCGACGTGCAGCCCGGGTATTTTTCATCCACATTTATTAAAAAAACCATCTTTATAATTGAGCCGGGGTAAGGGTCACCTTCTTATACCATAACTGCATTATACACGATGTCCGGGGCGTGGACATGGAACAGCGATTGCAGCCGCCAGAAAAATTCTACATCACAACATTGGACCAGTACCTGTCTTTACTGAAAGCAGAGAAAGTCCAGGATTGCTACAGTGGCCTGCAGTATCTTTCCGTAAAGGATTCTTTTAAGGACCGCGTCATCGTGGTCAGGGCTAATGTGGCAGAGCAGATCCGCGCCAGGTATAACGTAACCAAGAGAGCTTTTTACGGTGCCAACCGGGACATCGAGTTCACTTCACAGACGACGCTGGACATGGAAAACAACGGCCGTTAAAGCGATCTGGCTTTTACGATAATGCATTTATAACGGGTATTTCCTTCAGGTGCCCTACATCGGGCCGCGTTCTTGCAGTTTCATAGACCTATAGAATAGCAGGACATGGTCTGTCCAATACAAATCGCGGTGCGACGCCCATGCGTTCGTGCAATAACATATACTCAATGAACGTCAATTCCTATATCATCATTAAATGATCGCGGTGCGACGCCCATGCGTGCTTCGCTGCATGGGCTACTCCGGGTTTTTCCGGTGCTGCGCCGTCCGGGCCGCGCTCGCACCCCCGGAGACACGACCCGGCGGCGCCTCGCTTCGCTCGGCTGCGCCAGGTCGAGTCCCTTCGCAAGCGCTAAGCAACGCGCCCTTTGGGCAGCGTTCATTGCCCGGCCGCCTCCGCACCCCTCGCACAGCTATCGCGTGCGAGGGGCCTTCGGCCAGAAAAACCCTCCGCGGACCGCGGAGCAGCATAGGCTCACGTATCAGGACAAGTATTAGCTTAGATGCATACACTATTGTTGGTATGGGTTGCCTGTGCTTCTCCGCGGAAGGCGGAGGGTTTTTTCGGCTTGCCCCTTCGCACGCGCAGCTGTGCGAGGGGTGTGAAGGTGTCGGGTGTGAAAAACGTTGCCGGTAGGCGCGTTTTTCAGGGCTTGCAAAGGAGGCTCAACGCAGCCGAAGGCGCGTTGGGCCGACGAAGGTGCGAGCCCGTCGCCCGACACCGGAACACCGGAAAAACCCGTAGTAGCACGTGCGGCGAAGCAAGCACGGGCGTCGCACCGCGATTAGAAAGGGAAGTATTAGATATCGGCCGGTATGACTTTTCAAGTTGTCATTATTCCTTTTCAACAAGAAGCAAGCACGGGCGTCGCACCGCGATTGGTTTGTGGATTTTACTTGGGGATATCCCATATTTTTAATGACGACTCGATGGGCAATGTGATATTAGTAAATGCGTTTTATTTACAGCGATCTGGCGAACTGAATGTAGCCACAGGGGTTGCCTGTGGAAACGTTTATGATTTTACCCGAAACCAGGCCTTCGTTTTCGATCGTAAGCTCCACTACACAAGGGTCTGACATCCGGGGCTTCGTCGGGCTTCCCGGGCAGACCAGCAGCACGTCGCTCCGGTCGATGATCGGCCGATGCAGATGGCCGAAGATGAGGACCCCAACGTCCATTTCCAGCGCAAGGTAGCGCATGTTAGTGACGTCGGTCATATTTTTGCCGCTGTGCACCACGCCGAACTTCACGCCGCAGGTCTCGAATGTCAGGCTTGCCGGCAGTACCTCGTGCAGCACGGCGGAATCGGAGTTGCCATGGACCGCGATCAGCCTCTTGCAGGCGCCCTTCAGCGACTCGTAGGCTGCCAGCGTGACAAAGTCACCCGCATGGACGACAATATCCGCTCCCCTGACGATGTCGAGCAATTCGGCAGGCAACGGGCCAGTCGTATGCGTGTCGGAAAGGGCGATGATTTTCATCATACTATCAAGGCGGTCTAAAACGAATAATTTTGTGTTCCTCGAAAGATCAGCAGTACGACAGGTGCCCTACTTTTTCTCCTCCGGCGGCCCGGTGGGTGCCACCTGCAGCTTGCCCAGCTCCGGGTGCTCAAGAGCCTGTCCTGGCGGCAGCCCGCCCATGACCATTTTCTCCCCTGGAGCCCCGCAGTTCTTGCATTTTTTGGGACAGCAGCTGCCGTGGTTGTGATAGGCGGCACATCTCCCCGGCGTGCATAATACACGGTGCTCAGTCCCGCAAACAGTGCAAACCCACTTAGGCATGATTGTTCTATATGTTACGAACAATTAAATAAGTTTCGGAGCATTGGACACGGAGGGCACTAAGGGCACGAAGGGGGCATTGGTGAAGTTGAGGTACAGGCTTGCATCCTTAGTGCCCTTAGTGCCCTCCGTGTCCAATGATTACTTTCACCCCGCCTATCTCACGGTTAAATATTAGTCAGTCCTATGATAGAGCAACAAACAGAGCGCGCCATGGAACCGGATCATCAAAACTATTTTCCCAAGCCGTCCTGCTACCCGAACCAGCGGGAAGCGATGGACCGGATATATAAGGCGTTAGCCGCGCAGAAGCTGGTCCTCTTCGAGGGGGCCTGCGGCACGGGCAAGACGCTCTCAGCGCTGGCGCCGGCGCTGGCCGTGGGAAAGCAGCTGAAGAAGAAAGTGATCATTGCCACCAACGTCCACCAGCAGATGGAGCAGTTCATCGAGGAGGCCCGGGAGATACGGGCGCACACCGACATCAAAGTGGTCGTGCTCAAGGGCAAAGCCCATATGTGCCCCCTGGAGAAGGATTATGAGGAATGTTCCGCCCTGCGGGAGAATACTTTCGAGCTCCTGAAGGCAGAGAAAGACCTGGCCGGCCTGAAGGCGAGCGAGAAAGAGGCGATCGCGAAGGCGAAGACCGATCGCAGCTATGCAGGCATGCGCGCGGGCCTCGCCGCCCAGATCGGTGACGAGGGGGCGGGAGTTGCCGGGATGCGCCGGCGGTCGTGCGGGTACCTGCGGGAAGTCCTGCTGAACGATCATTCGCCGTTCCGGCAGTGGCTGTTCGACGGCGTTCGCTCGGCAGAGGAGATAGCCGCGGAATCGGGGCAGAAAGAACAGTGCGGCTATGAGCTGCTGAAACGCTGTCTTAAAGATGCGGACCTGGTCATCTGCAACTATCACCACCTGCTCGACCCGGATATCGCAGGCAGGTTTCTCTCATGGATGGACTGCGACCTGTCAGGCATCATCCTGATCTTCGATGAGGCACACAACCTGGAGCAGCAGGCGCGCTCCCACTCGTCCCGGACGCTCACCGAATACACGGTAGACAAGGCGCTGGCCGAGGCCCTGAACCTCGGGGCCAAACGCAGGGACGATATCGAGTTCTTTTTCTCCCTGCTGAAGAAGACGATGGTGCAGACGTATGAGTCCCGGTTCGGCTTCGGGGAGGCAGAGCGCATCGGCCACTCCTGGACGGATATCACGATAAGAGACCCGTACAGCCGCGACGACCTGCTGCGGCAGAAGCTCCTGCACGAGCTGGCTGCCAGGAAGATCAATCACAAGAAGATGCTGGAAGAGGCCATCGACCGCGGTATCGAGATCGAGTCCCGGTTCCACAAGGACTTCAAGGAAGGCCGTGCGGACGTGCGGAAGACCTCGTCGCTGCTGGCCGCTTCCGCGTTCATGCTCGCCTACTTCGACCGGTCCGACAGCGTGGACTACTACCCGGTGCTGAACGTGCGCCGCAGCCGGGAAGGGGAAATTTACGGACGGATCGAGCTGTTCAGCTGCATCCCGACGGACGTGACAAAGCCTTTGCTCGACGGTGCCTTCGGGGCGGTGCTCATGTCGGCGACGCTGCGGCCTTTCGAGATGGTGAAGGCGACTCTTGGCATAGGGCGCGCCACCGAGGAGCTCTCCTATGGCACCACCTTTCCCCCGGAGCGGCGCCGCACCCTCGCGGTCGACCTGGCGCCCCAGTTCGCCAAAAACCGGGATGACCCGGCGACCGTCAACGCGCTTGTCTCCCTGCTGGAGGACGTGATCAACACTTCCGAAGGCAACGTCCTCATCTTCTTCCCCAGCTCCTGGGAAGCGAAGAAATACGCCTCGCGCCTGCAGGTCCATGTGCCGGTCTTCGTGGACGAGGTCGGGGTCTCGGCGCAGGACGCCAAGCTCGATTTCTTCCGTTATGGCGAGGACGGCAAAAAGGCCGTGCTGATCTCGTACCTGTGGGGCACGCTGACTGAGGGCGTGGACTACAAGTTCGACCGGTGCCGCACCGTCGTGGTCGTCGGCGTGGGCTTCCCGAGCCTGAACGACCGCATGAAGGCCATACAGTATGCCTACGACCAGAAGTTTGGTAACGGCAAAGGCTGGGACTATGGCGTTCTATATCCGACTGTACGACGCGTCCGGCAGGCATGCGGCCGCGTCGTCAGGTCGCCGACCGACTATGGCATCCGGATACTGGCCGACGCGAGGTTCACCCATGCCTCGGTCGCAAAGATGAAGCGCTTCTCGATACACATGCAGTTCCCCGAGGACGAGCGCAAGGAGTTCGTCGACGTGAAGCCTGAGAAGGTTAAATATTCGATGATGAACTTTTTCGGGGATATGAAAGGGGCATTGGACACGGAGGGCACCAGGGGCACAAAGGCCACGGCGGATACATCACCTGTTGGCGTCGCCAGAGGGGCAAAGACCGTTCCGGTTATAAAGAACGGAAAAGCTCAGGACATAATAGACGAGGATGACTGGATACCTGCAGATAAGTCGCCTGGCGCCAACGGGGATAAAGGGCTGAAAAATGCGCTATCGTTCACGACCATGACGTTACGCAAGAAAGAACCCGGAAAATAGCTACCAGTACACGTGTACGTTCGAGACCGTGTCGTTTTTGTCGTTGACGTAGTAATACGGGGAAATGTCTATCATTGGCTCGACCTGGTACCGTCCGTCTATGCGAGCGATCTTGTCGTAGTTGTGGACCGGCTCGCCGGCCATGGCACCGGTGCAGTCGACGTAAACCAGTCCCCGGTCGGTCGTGTTGAAGACGTTCAGGGCGTGCATGCTGCCGTTGACTTCGCAGGTGACCAGGCCGGCGGTGATGTTCTGCCGTTCGGCGTTATCATGCACAGCGACCGCGTAGTCGATGCAGATGTAGCTGCCATCGCCATATGGGACCTGATCGGTGCTGTCGTTCAGGATGAAGCCGACCAGCCTGTCGCAGGTCACATTGCAGGCCACGGGACTGTTGTGGATGTACATCTTGTACAACGAAGCGTTTGTCTCGTAATACTTCATCGTCGTGCCGTTGTCAAGGGTTTTCGTATACGAGAGTGAGACTGTATACGGATCATCATGGCTGCCGGAGCTGCCGCTTATCGCGTAGGCGACGCCGCAGACGAGGATTAAGACGATGGCAATGGCGATGACCTCGTCCAGTATCGTATAGTTATGACACAACGCTGTAACAAGCCGTGAAAAAATATTCTTCTTGCTAATACCCAATCGCCAGTTGCATATGTTTCCAATTAGCCATATAATTCATTTTTCTATCGATTGTTTAATTACAAAACCGTCGGCTTGTCATCCTTCGGGCCGTTACATGTGCACGACACGCATTTCGGCAAGACTGCCAGCTTTTTTATGTCATCGCCCGCCGCAATTCCGGAAGATAAGCATATATACATCCTGATATATCTAATATCCCGGCAAGCCAATAAAGGATTCATTTTCCTTAGTGTGAAACGCCCGGGCCTTTTTCGGCCGGGGTCGTGCCCACATTGGCACAGCTACGCCCTCCGGGGCGCAATGCGGTTGTGGCTTACGCCTGTAAAGGCTTATTGCCTGCACAGGATCATTGCCTGAAAAAGAGCCACCCTTAACACTGTAGAGGAGATATTAATGGCGAGAAAAGCAACAAAGAAGGTCGACGCCTTCCGGGCGAAGAACTGGTACCAGATCCTCGCGCCGGCAGAGTTTAACCGTGTGAACATTGGCGAGACACTGGCTGACGACCCTGCCAAGATGATGGGCAGGATCATCGAGGCGACCCTCGGTGACATCACCGGGGACTGGACCAAGCAGAACACGAAGATGATTTTCCGTATCGACGAGATCGGCGGCAACAACGCCTACACGTCGTTCATGGGCCACGAGCTGACCAAGGACTACATGCGCTCGCTGGTAAAGCGCCGCACGTCCAAGATCGACGCCAACCTGGTCGTCACCACCAAGGACGGCTTCAAGGTCCGCGTCAAGCCGGTCGTCCTGACCGTCAAGCGCGCCCGCACCAGCCAGATCGAGAGCATCCGCAAGATCATGATCACAGTGGTCAATAACCGCGGCAAAGAGATGGGCTTCAACGAGTTCATCAACGACATCGTCACCGGCAAGGTAGCTTCCGAGATCTATAAGTCGACGAAGAACATCTATCCGCTGCGCCGTGTCGAAGTCGGCAAGACCGAGCTGGTCTACAGGCCGGCCGTCGGAGCGCCCTTAGCGCCCCCGGCAGAGCCCGTGCCCGCAGAGGCCCCGAAGGCTCCCGAGCCCCCGACCCCCGCACCGACCACCGAAAAGACCGAGTAAATCTAATACGACGGCAGCCCTTTCAGAGGGCTGTTATCCCTTTTTTATAACCTTTCAATTATAGAAAAATCAAAAATTGATTTATTATCGTCATTGTTGTCAGTTTCTGTACCGGCTGGCCGGCACCTGACACAACGTACACGACGTACACGACGTTAAATAACAAGGCTACGCTGGCCATTACCTGTAAAACATTGTGTACGTTGTGTTGAGTGCCGGCTCAGCATATAATGATTCAATACTGACAAAAAAAATCGTTCGCCGTTCAGGGGCGGGGAATGGTTTATTCCCGCCGGGGGAGCGGCTTGAAGCTGACCTTGCAGTTCTTGTATTGCTGGACTGCTTCGACGGCTGCCTGGCGGACGTTTCTGTCCTGGTCGTTGAACATGGCCATGAGGACCTTCAGCGCCTTATCGCTGCTGATCTGTCCCAGCGCCCAGGCAGCTTCCACGCGCACGAACCATTGCTCGTCCCGGGTTGTCAGGATCAGCGCATCGACTGCCTGCGGGTCCTTGAGCACGCCGAGCGCATGCGCGGCGTGCTTCCGGACATAGCCCCGCTTGTCTTTCAGCAGTTTGATGATCGGCTGTGTGGCGCTCCGATCGCCGATGATGCCCAGTGCGTTCGCGGCGCTCTCCCGGACTACCGAAACTTCGTCGCACAGCGTCTCGATCAGGGCAGGCACAGGATACGGGTCCTGGATTTTTCCCAGATGATCCGCCGTCATCTCCCTGACGTCCGGGTCCGGGTCTTTCAGCCCCTTTGAGACATGATGAGCCATAATTGTCAGTGCTTTCTCCGCAGACTTACGCACCTCGATCTTCTCATCCCTCGCCATCGAGCCGCGCAGCCCGTCTACCGCCCGCAGGTCCCCCATCTCTCCCAGCGCCGTCGCCGCTTTCTCTCGCAGCTCAGGCCGGCCGTTGCGCAGGGCGTTGAGCAGCGGATCGAACGCACGGTCGTCCTGGATTCTCCCCAGCGCCAGCGCCGCTTCTCCGCGGGTGGCGAAGTCATCGTCTTTCATCCCGTTAAGCAGCACCGGGTAGATCCTGGGGTCTTTCTTAAAGCTGACCAGTGCCAGGAACGCCGCACTGCGCACGATCGGGTCGTTGTCGTTCGTCGCCGAGAGTAGCCCTTCCATGGCCCGGGGGTCATTGATCTCCCCCAGCGCCCGGGCGGCTGCCTGGCGGTTGAAAGCGTCTACGTCCTCGCTGAGTGCTGTCAGGGCCGTCTCCAGGTGGCCTGTCGAATGCTTCTTCTCCGGGGCCGGCACTGCAACAGGCGCCTGGACAGGTGATGGGACTGGCGCCTTGCTTTCTATCTTCTTCTCGGGGGCCGGCGCCGCAGCAGGCGTCTGGACAGGTGACGGAACGGGTGCCCTGGCCTCCATCCTTTTGAGCGCGTCCGCTGCCAGGTTTTTCACGCTTGCATCGGGGTCTGCCAGCGCCGCCTTCAGCGCGTCGCGGGTCTTCGGATCGCCAAATATGCCCAGCGCCCATGCAGAGAGACGCCTGGCGTTTATGTTGCTGCTCTTCAGCATCTCGGTCAGCGGCCCTACGAACCGGGGGTCCCTCAGCTCGACGATCCTGATGATCGTGCTCTTCAGCACGCCGCTATCCTGGCTTGTGCGAATAGTGCGGATAAGAGTCTCGGCATCGGCCACTCCGATATTATTCCCGGCGGTCGCTAACGGGCCGGCAGTACCGTTACCCTTAACTGTATTGTTTTCCATCTGGCCATACCCCTGTCATATATAAAGGCTAAGCTAAATCTCTTCAACGCACGTATTATAATTTTTGGTACAAAAACGGAATACTTCGCCTGCAATTACTGAAATGAAAACGCCCAGTATCCTCGTACGTGGCAACATTGGTAGTGCTGGCACTCACCACGCTGCGCTTGCGGCCACAAAGACATTGTTATTTGCATATCTTTTTGTACAGGCTGAGAAGGCACCTGACACAAAGGCCACAATGGCCACGAAGGCCACAACGTACGTTTTAGAAAGGTTCCTGGAAGCCCCTTTATAAAAAGGACTTCGTGGCCTTTGTGGCCTTTGTGGCCTTCGTGTCTGATGCCTTCTCATTGTATACAACATTTCAGGAATGACTAACACAAAAGGAAAAAGGTAAAAACTATCGGCTTTCGGCCTCCTTGCCCTTCTCGATAAGCTCCTTCACCTTCTGGCCGCCCTTGTGGCCGCCTTTCTCGCCGCCCTTGTGGCCGATCTCCTCGTAGAACTCGCGGCCGTGCGTCTTCGCCGTGGTCTCGCCGCCCTTGTGGCCCGCCGCTCTTACGCTCATCTCTCCTTTCTCTTCCCCGCTTCTGCCCTTTTTTTCAGCCATGGTATGATCACCAACAAGTCATGGCCCGCCATTAGGATTAAAATGTCCCGAATTATCGGCAACGGTCGGCCCACTCACCTGGTCCGATGGATTGCCGCATCAGACAAACTTAAATATGAACAGCATCAAGTATCGAAACCAATGACTTCCGATGCGCACCTGCAAAAGTTCGGGCTTATAAAACGGGAAACGCCGAGGGCGATCAACCTTGACCCCCTCCAGACCGGGGGCATCCTGACACCGGAAGCCCGGCAGGCCCTGGTCGAATGGGGCGACGGGTACTCCGTCTGCGACTACTGCGGCGGCTGCCTCGACCAGATAAAGACGCCCCCCATATACGATTTCGTCCACAAAGCGCTGCCGGCCTTTTTAGGCATGGACCATGCGAGGGTCACCAATGGCGCCCGCGAGTCAAAATTCGCTGTCATGCACGCCATGTGTAAGGAAGGCGACTGGATAGTGCTGGACGGTAACGCGCATTACTCGTCCGTCGTCGCCGCACAGCGGGCCAGGCTAAAGATCAAGATGACCGGGAAGACGCCGGCACCTGACTACAAGATCACGACAGAAGCTTATGCCGCTGCCATCGAGGAAGTCAAAGCCGAGTCCGGGAAGCCGCCCGCGCTGGCGCTGCTGACGTACCCGGACGGCAGCTACGGGAACCTGTCGGACGTCCGTGCGATCACTAAAGTCGCCCATGACTATAAGGTGCCCATCATCGTGAACGGCGCCTACGCCATCGGCCGCATGCCTTTCAATGGCAAGGATATCGGCGCGGACTTTGTCGCAGGTAGCGGGCATAAGTCTATGGCCGCATCGGGCCCGGTCGGCGTGCTCGGCGTGAACGAACCGTACGACGCCACGGTGTTCCAGAAGTCGCCCACCAACAAGAACAAGGAGATTGAGTTCCTCGGGTGCACGGCCCGTGGCGCGACGATCATGACTATGATCGCCTCGTTCCCGAAGGTCTACGAGCGCACGCAGCCTGCGAACTGGGAAAGAGAAGTCAGCGACGCCCGCTGGTTCTCGGAGCAGATGGAGTCCATCGGCATGCGCCAGCTTGGCGATAAGCCGCATAATCACGACCTGATGTTCTTCGAGGGCACCGTGTTCTACGACATCTCCCAGAAGACCGACCGGTATTTCCTGTACCGTGAGCTGAAAGAGCGGGGCATCCACGGCATCAAGCCCGGGCTGACAAAGAACTTCAAGATCAGCACATTCGGCGTGGGAAGAGAGAAGCTGGGAGTCGTCACCGACGCTTTCAAGGACATCATTAAAAAATATGGCGTGTAAAATCCTGTATCATCGAAGGACAGGATTGACGCGCAATGGAACCCATTTTCGATAAAAACGGCAACGTAGTCGGGTGGATTGTCCCTCCCGACGCGATCGTGGACGGACAGGGCAACTACCGTGCTCTCATCAGCAACGGTGCCATCTTCGACTATAAGCCTCATTATCTCGGCCGGCTGCACGATGGCTACCTATGGGACCAGGACGGCAACGCCGTTGCGTCGATCATCGGCGCTTCGAACGGGCCTGTGCTGCAGCGCAAAGGCGTCATCCCGAGACCGCCCGTCGTCAGGCCGGAGCCGGTCAGGCCGTCGCCTCCGCCGGTCCCGGAGCGGATACCTGCATACTCGAAAAAGTGGTCGGAGCTGAGCTGGGACGAGTTCCTGAGCGGCCGACACGTATTCATAGCCTACCACAGCTAATCGGTTATGCTAAACGGTCTATCTCGTGCAGTAGCGCCAGACATTTTCCTTTTTACCCCGGCTTCCTCCTTTCTCGCGGTGTAAATAGATGAGCAGGCGGGCAGTGTTTTATCATGAGGATGAGAAAATGATGGAAGTGCCCAAGCCAAACGTTTTGTACGAGCGTATCACGCCTGACAACGCCGCAGTCCTGTTCATTGACCTGCAGGCCGGGCTCCTGCCGGGAGTGAAGACCATCGACCCGGTCCTGCTGAGGAACAATATCGTAGCGCTGGCGAAGATCGTGATATTGTACGACCTGCCGTTCGTGCTGACCACCTGCGGCAGCAACGGCCCCAACGGGCCGATCATGGAGGAGCTGGCAGTCATGTTCCCGGACCACCAGGTGATCGATAGGACACTAATCAATGCGTGGGACGACCCCCGGGTCACCGGTGCCATCCGGAATTCCGGCAGGAGAAAGCTGATCATGTGCGGGACGAGCACGGACGCAGGCCTGGCCTTCGCTACCATATCGGCCACTGCTTCCGGCTACGCAGCTTATGCAGTGCTGGACGCATCGGGCACCTGGAGCGACCTCCTGGATCGGGGTGCCCTCGCGAGGATGGCCCAGGCGGGCGTGATACCGACCAACTGGACGGCCGTGGCCGCCGAGCTGCAGACCGACTGGGGCCTGGTCACCGGTCAGGGGACGGCACGGGTCCTCCGGGAAAGCCTTGGATCATACTACTATCCGGTTGACAAATACCTGACACCGGGCGAACCGTCACAGCGCCCGGCTGAAAGCCAACGATAAGAAAAAGACGTCAAGGATACAGGACGAGGCGTCCTGGCGCCTCGGGCTCTTAGAACTTTTTGCCGCGGACGCGTTCGATGTCGAACACCGCGGTCTTTGCCACATGCATGACCGCAAAGGTGCCGGCCTGGATGGGGTCAGTGACCACGAGGTCTGCGTAGTCGGGCACGCTGCCTGCCATGTTGAGCGAGATCACAGGCATGCCTTCTTCATGCAGCTTCTGCACTTCCTCGGAGATGCGGCCGCCCATGATAGAGCCGGCCAGTACGAGTATCTGCGCGCGGTGGAGACGCTTGACTGCCTCGACGGCGTCCGCGAGGTTGTCTTCGCCCACCAGCGGGATGGTATCGACACTGATGCGCTCGCCCCGCAGGTTGTGCCGGTCCGCCTCGTTGATAGCACCCATGGCTACCTGGGCGACCTGCGCTCCGCCGCCGACGACGATGACCCGCTGCCCGAAGATCCGGTCCAGGGGAGCGTGCAGCGAAACGCTCTGTGTCACGTTCATCTTCTCTAGCGCGACGACGAGGTCGTCTATATCCCGTACTTCCTCGACCTCGATGTAGAGCGAGGACAGGCCCTCGTTGACGCCCTTGTCAATGATGAACTGCTGGGTGTAGGTGATGTTGCCGCCGTGCTTGGCGACCATGCCTGCGATGTCCCGGAGCACGCCGGGCTTGTCTTTGCAGATCAGGAGCATCGCGGTCTTGCCGGCCAGTGCCGTGCTGCGCGAGTAAATCAGATCATAGTCGTTAATGTAATTATCGATGTAGAGGACCTTGTTGGTCGACTTGGCGACCTTCATCTCCCAGCCCTCTTTGTCATAGACATCCAGTGTCCAGCCTTTACTGCCCGGCTCCACGTCCTCCAGCAGGTCGTTCACCTGAGACGACGGCAGCACGAAGACACGCTCTGAGTCCTCGCAAATGAGCACCAGGTGCTTGATGTTGAGATTATTGAGAAACTCGGTCGGGATCGAGAAGTAGTAATGCCCTTCCTTGTTCTTGCTATACCGCAAAATGAGCAGGTATTGCCCGTCCACCCTGTAGACGTGCTGGAGACCCGAGAGGTAGTGCTCTTTCAGCTCCACGTTCTTCTCGATCTTGTCGATGACCGCCTCGACTGCCTGCTTCATCTCCTGCGAGTTGTATCTGTAGCTCATCTTGCTCCCTGGTCCTGCTCTCTATAGCACCTTCACAACTTCAATTTTTGCTCTAGCCCGCCAAAATCAAACGGTGGCTGCAGTACGCCCAGCTCGGTGATGATCGCGGTAACGTACTCCATCGGCGTGGCATCGAAGGCCGGGTTCAGCACCTGCACGTCCGCCGGTGCCGTCCGGCGGCCGCCACACTGCCTCAGCTCGTCGGGATTGCGCTGCTCGATGACTACGTCTTTTTCCCGCCTGGTGAAATCGAAGGTCGAGAGTGGCGCCGCCACGTAAAACGGCACGCCGTGGGCCTTCGCAAGGACGGCATGCGTATACGTGCCGATCTTATTGAAGACAGCGTCTTCCACGATACGGTCGGCGCCCACGATGACTGCATCCACTTTGCAGTTACGCATCACATAGCCGGACATACTATCGGCGATGAGCGTGACCGGTATCCCGTCTTCCATGAGCTCCCATGCCGTGATACGGCTGCCCTGGTTGAGCGGCCGGGTCTCGCACGAGATGACATTGATGTGCTTGCCTTCCGCGACCGCCGAGCGGATGACGCCGAGGGCGGTGCCCCAGTCCACGCAGGCCAGCCGGCCGGCGTTGCAGTGAGTCATCACCGTGTCGCCGTCATGCAGGAGCCGTGCGCCATTCTCGCCGATCGCTTTACACCGCGCCACGTCGTCATCGGCGATGGCTTTCGCTTCCCGCAGCGCCAGCGCCGTGATCTCCTCGATGTCACGGCCTGAGAGAGCCCGGGACAGTGTACGATCAACGCCCCACGACAGGTTCACTGCGGTCGGCCTCGTCCGCTTCAGGCGCTCAGCGCCAGCTTTCAGCTCGATAATGAAATCCGGCAGCCTCATAGGCGGAATGGTGCGGGCCAGCAGGGCGATGCCAAAGGCGCCGGCCGCTCCCAGCGCAGGAGCCCCGCGGACGCGCAACGCCAGGATCGCTTCCTGCAGTGCCTCAAGGTCGCAGATGTCCCGGGCAGCCAGCTTTTCCGGCAGGGCCGTCTGGTCGATGATGATAATGCAGCTTTTACTATCGTCCCAGTCGATCGTTCGCATCAGTTACACATGAGCCGAACACAATAAAAACATATTGGTTTCCTGCTGCTATAGGGCATACGGTAAATCGAGGGATGGTTATAGGTCCGCGCGCGTGACCGCGGCGAAGGCCGCTCGTATAACTGCCTGCGCGGCCAGCGACGAGCCCGACCTGTGTAACCTGATTTTATTTGCATTTCCTTTAAGATTATCCGTTCAATATTCTTATTCATGGACGAGACGAGGCACGTGGAGGAAATTGCAGACTCTGTCTACTGGGTAGGGGCCAGAGACTGGGACCGGAAGGTGTTCGACGCACTGATCCCGCTCCCCCAGGGTACTACCTATAACGCTTATCTTGTGAAAGGCAGCGAGCATACGGCGCTCATCGATACGGTGAACCCCGGCTTCTGGAAGGAACTGCACGAGAAAGTCGACAAAGTGGCAAACCTGAATGATCTGGAATATCTCGTGATGAACCACGCGGAGCCCGATCATGCCAGCGCTATCCCTTATGTGATGGGCGAAAGTCCTGACGCGACTCTGGTCACCACTGCTAAAGGGGCAAAGATGGCAAAGCTGTACTTCAAGGTGCCCGACGAGCGCATCCTGGCCGTCAAAGACGGGGACGCCTTAGACCTCGGGGGGAAGACGCTTACGTTCATCGAAGCGCCCTGGCTGCACTGGCCGGAAACTATGTTCACGTATCTTCCCGAGGACAGGATACTCTTCCCCTGCGACTTTTTCGGGGCGCACACCGCCTTCGGCTTCTATGATACCGAAAACGAGGGGCTGCTCTCGCTGGCCCAGCGGTACTATGGCGAGATCATGATGCCGTTCGGGAAACTCGGCCAGAAAGCCCTTGAAAAGATCGCGCCGCTCGACATCCGGATGATCGCCCCCAGCCACGGCCCTGTCTACCAGAATCCGGGGAAGATCATCGACGAATATCGCCGGTGGACCGCCGGCGAGACGAAAGAAAAAGCGATCATCGCCTTCGTCAGCATGTGGGGCGCCACGGATCGGATGGCGAAGGCAATGGCGGAAGTCCTCGCGAACGACGGCATCGAGGTCTGCGTATTCAACCTGCAGGGCGCGGACGTAGGGGACATCGCCCGGGAGCTCGTCGATGCCAGGGCGCTCGTCCTCGGGTCGCCGACGGTCCTCGGCGGCCTGCATCCGCTGGCCTCCTACGCTGCCAGCCTCGTGAAGGTCCTGCGGCCGCCGCTGAAATACGGCGCCTTCCTCGGCTCCTACGGCTGGGGCGGCGGCGCATTGAGGCAGGCGCAGGAAGTCCTCGGGCCCATGCACATCGACGTGGTCGGCGCCGTAGACATCAACGGCCCGCCCGACGGGGATGCGATGGGCAAGGTCGTCGATCTGGCTCGGACCCTTTCGGCAAAGATCAAAGGCGCTTCGCGGCCGCCCGCCCGGACAGCCGAGAGCATAGCTTAGAGGTCACCGAGGTTGCAGAAGGTCACAGAGTTCAGCACAGAGGTCACAGAGGGCACAGAGGTATTCACAGAGGACGTTTTTAGAAGAAGGCTGATGGGAAGCCTTTTCCTTAACAAACCTCTGTGTCGTCCTCTGTGGTCTCCGTGCCCTCTGTGGTGAACGTCTCCGTGCCCTCTTGAAACCTCAGAGGCCTCGGTTTTTAACTACGGCCGCGACCGTAGCTTAAGTAAGCTATATCGTTTAAAACCGTTAATTATATAATGATCTATATGCATGGCCCGCCTCTCACCCGACGCAAATTCATGAAGGTTGCCGGTGCCGCCGGGGCCGTGGTGCTCGGCATGGCTGCGCCGGGATGCATCACCCGATCGACCGTTACTCTTCCGCTGCCCGCGGGCACCTCGACGCCGGTACCCGTTAGCCCAACCTATACCATCACCGGAAAAGTAAGGGCTGCATTTGCGGACTATATGCCGCTGCCCGTCACCGTTACTCCTTCGCTGGCCGGCTATTCTGTCTCGCCCGACCTCGCTGGCGTGGCAGGCATGGAGCTTGCAGATGTCGGTGCGGCAGGCAAAGCTTTGCTAGCCAAAAACCTCTTCTACGCCCGTGCCTCTGCGGACGACCAGATCTACGACCTGTACAAGCGTTGTAAAGAGTCGGGGACGCCTGTCTTTGTGACTACCGACTCCGTGCTACACGCCTATCACGTCCTGTTCGACTTCACTCTTCGTCGGGTAGAGGCGGACCGGCTGACCGGGGCCATCGGCGAACTGACCGGGCTCATGCTCGACGAATCGATGGCGCAGCTGGACGCCTGTCCTCCCGGGCTCCGGGATCTCTGCAGCCGGAACGCGGCCTTCTTTGCCGTGGCGAAGTCGCTGCTGGGCGAGAGCCCTGGCGGTGTGCCCTCCGCCGTTCGGGACCTGGCCGATGCCGAGCTGGCGCTGATCGATGCACACGCAGGCTTCGCGGAATCGCCGATCTTCGGGATCGTCGAAGACTACAGCCAGTACGTGCCGCGGGGCCACTATACCAGGAGCGACGCCCTCCAGAAATATTTCAAGGCCATGATGTGGTATGGCCGGATTCCGTTCTACCTCTACAAGCAGGATACTGCCGTCAAAGAGCCCGATAAGGAGCACACCCGCCAGGCGATCATGGTCGTGCTCGGGCTGAAGGGTCGGGCCTTCGACCTGTGGAAGCTGGTGTACGACCCCACGGTCTTCTTCGTGGGCGAGACGGACGACCTGTCGGTCTACGACTACGGGCCGCTCATCCGGGAAGTCTATGGGGAGACGGTGTCCCTGTCCGACCTGGAGGACGACGGCCGTATCTTATCATTCATCGAGAAGGCCGCTACCCTCCGGCCCCCGAAGATCGAGTCCACGCTGGTTATGGAAGGTAAGCCTTACGACATCACGAAAGGCTTCCGGCTCATGGGACAGCGCTTCATACCTGACTCGTACATTTTCCAGAACCTCGTCCATGACAAAGTGTACGGCCGGATGTTCCCACTGGGCCTGGACGTGATGGCAGTGCTCGGGTCTGATCGCGCTTACGAAATCCTTGACGGGACGGGGGAGACGAAGTACCCGGACTACCTGAAGCAGTTTGATCTGCTGAAGTCTGAGTTCGCCGCCCTGGAAGCTGATACGTGGGCACAGAACCTGTACTGGGGCTGGCTGTACTGCCTGCTGGCGCTGCTGGGCCGGAAGGGTGACGGCTACCCGACCTTCATGAAGAGCCAGGCCTGGACTGACAAAGGCCTGAACACCGCGCTGGGCAGCTGGACAGAGCTGCGGCACGATACCATCCTGTATGCAAAACAAAGCTATACGAGAAAATGGGCGTACATCCCGGATGACAATGTGACCCGGGGCTATGTCGAGCCTGACCCGGAACTCTTCGGGCGGCTGGCCTCGCTGGCGAAGATGACCCGGGATGGCCTGGTGTCACGGGACCTGCTGATCGGAGAATTCGGCTCGAAGCTCGATGACCTTTACGCGCTGCTGTTGAGGCTGAAGGACATCGCGGAGAAGGAACTGTCCGGCACATCGATAGCCGATGACGATTACACGTATATCAAGAATATTGGTGACCGACTGGAATCCATGACCACCTTCTCGCCGGAGGCTGCCGGTTCCATAGCCAGCGATGCAGATAAGAAGATGGCGGTCATCGCTGACGTCCACACCGACTCAAACTCGGAACGGGTGCTGGAGGAAGCGGTCGGCTGCCCGTATCACGTCTTTGTCATCGTTCCGGTGGATGGCGTCCTGACGCTCACGCAGGGTGCAGCGTTCAGCTATTACGAGTTCAGACAGCCCATGTCGGACCGGCTCACCGACGAGGCATGGCAGGCGATGCTGGCCGCGGGTACGGCCCCGGAGCCGCCGGCGTGGACAAAGAGCTTCCTCGGCTGATTTTTTCTATTTTCATATTACCATTAAATATTTATGCTACAGTAACGAATTGTGACACTAATGGATGGGGATATTAAGGATATTGTGCTGGCCCGACTGGAAAAGAGGCTCAAGGACAAGGACGAGGAAATCCGGGCGCTGAAGGAACGCATAGGCGGCTACGAGAATTCCGACCGCCTCAAGGCTCTCGAAGATAAGGCAGAGCACCTTCAGGACGATATCCGGGAGACTCAAGATCGCGCTCTCCGAAGTCATGAAGAAGGTAGGCGGGCTGGAGGCGGCGATCGTCGGACTTGCCGCGAGCGAGGAGGAAGAAGGCGACGAGACCGTAGGCCTTACTGATCCCGATCTGGGGCTGGACGGGCAAAGCGTGCCCCTGCCTCCCGTCATGTACGATTCCGGCGTGGGCGCAGCGGCCCCTGACGACGGGGAGAAGGAGAAGAAGGACGCCATGCGCTTCTTCCGGATGAGCAAGAACGCATAACTAAAGCTCATTTGAGAGTGGGTCATGTATATCAAAGAGATCGAGCTGACGAACTTCAAGTCATTCGCACGTAAGGTTAAGGTGCCGTTCTACGATGATTTCACGACCATCTCCGGCCCGAACGGCTCCGGCAAAAGCAACATCATAGACAGCATCCTCTTCTGCCTCGGGCTGTCCAGCAGCCGGACCATGCGCGCGGAGAAG
Organism: uncultured Methanocellaceae archaeon; assembly: GCA_963769045.1. Classification (GTDB taxonomy): domain Archaea; phylum Halobacteriota; class Methanocellia; order Methanocellales; family Methanocellaceae; genus Methanocella_A. The sequence goes on along the minus strand of CAVYKK010000019.1, from coordinate 164,789 downwards.
CTGACCGACCTCATCTACAGCGTCGACGGCAAGGGCCCCGGCACCGCCGAAGTGACCATCCGTTTCGACAACACCGACCGCGAGCTGCCGCTCGACCAGGACGAGATCACCGTCACCAGGCGGATCAAGTCCAGCGACAGCGGCTATTATAGCTATTACTATTTCAACGACAAGCCCTGTTCGCTCAACGAAGTGCACGAGCAGCTGGCCAAAGCCAAAATTTCCCCTGATGGCTACAACGTCGTCATGCAGGGCGACGTCACCCGCATCATCAGCGTGAGCGATAACGAGCGGCGCAAGATCATCGACGAGATCGCCGGCACCGCCGAGTTCGACGAAAAGACCGACAAGGCATTATCCGAATTGGACGTCGTCCGGGAGCGTATCGAGCGGGTGAATATCATCCTCGCCGAGGTCGAGACCCGGCTGGCCCAGCTCAAGGCCGAGCGCGACCAGGCGATGCTCTACCAGTCTTACCGGGACGAGAAGGTCAGGAACGAGGGATTCCTGCTTTTATCCGAGCTCAAGGAAGCCAAGCAGCAGCTCGAGGCCGTCCTGGACGACATCAAAGACAAAACCACGAAGCGCGAGGCGATCATCGCGGAAGTCGAAGCCAAAGCGGCGGCCGTCGATAAGCTGAAGGCCGACATCAAGGCGCTCAGCGAGGTCATCACCCAGAAGGGCGAAGGCGAGCAGATACGCATCCGCCGGGAGATCGAAGGCGCCCGTGCCGGGGTCAAGTCCTGCAGCGACATTAACGAGTTCTCGAAGTCAGAGATCGGGAACCGCGAGCGGGAGAAGCAGAAGCTGTTCCTGGACATCGAGGGCGCAAAGGGGCAGATCGAGGGCCTTAACGCGAAGATCGCCGAGGAAGAGAAGCGTAAGATCAGCCTCGGGAACGAGCGCGGCTTCCAGACGGCGGCGCTCGGCGAGGTCCACGGCAAGATCTCGGCCGTCGACGCCAGGTTCGAGGGCGTCAGGACGCACCTGTCCGACCTCAAGAACAGCCTCGAGGCCGCCCGCAACGGCCGCAACGAGACTATCCGGGAGAAAGACCGCATCCTGGACGCGGCACGCCGCAAGCAGGACGAGGAGGCGGACGCCGAATCAGCCATCGCCTCCGGCAAGAGCGAGATCGAGAGCGCCAGGGTGGAGACAGGGCATATCGATGGCGACATCAAGGAACTGCAAAAGCGGGCGGCCGTGCTCACGGGCGACATCGCCGACATGGAAAGTGCTCGCGCCCGCGCGAAGCAGGAGCAGCTTGCCGTCGAGTCGAAGCTGCGCAAGCTGCAGGAAGAGTTTGCCCGGGCCGAGGGCAGGGTGAAAGCGTATGAGGAGTCGGAGGGCTACAGCCAGGCCGTCGAGACCATCCTCAGCGCCCGGGGCAGCCATGAATTGCCCGGCATCTACGGCACCATCGCGGAACTGGGCAAAGTGGACGACCGCTATGCCATGGCGCTGGAAGTATCCGCAGGCAACCGGCTCCAGAACATCGTCGTGGACAATGACGAGGACGCTTCCCGGTGCATCTACTACCTGAAGGACCAGCGCAAGGGCACCGCGACGTTCCTGCCGCTGAACAAGATGCGGCAGAAGCCGTCGCTCCGGCCTGCGAAGGGCCCGGGCATCATCGGCTATGCTATCGATCTCATTACTTTCGACCAGAGGTACGAGAACGCGTTCTGGTACGTGTTCGGCGACACGGTGGTCGTCGACTCGCTGGAGACGGCCCGCTCCATGATCGGCAGCGTGCGGATGGTTACCCTGGACGGCGACCTCGTGGAGAAGAGCGGCGCCATGACCGGCGGCTTCCGCAACAAGTCGAAACTGAAGTTCAAGGCGTCCGAGGAGGAGAAGATACGGGCGCTGGCCGAGCAGATCACCATTATGGAGAGCGAGCGTGACCAGGTCGTGGCGAAGGTGGACACGATCGACGGGCACGCCTACGCGCTGAAGAAGGACCGCTCGGAGCTGGAGTCACAGGTGACAAAGCTGTCTGCTCACGGAGACGAGCTGAAAGGGCGGATGGTCCGGCTGGAGCACACCATACGCGAAAAAGAGGCTTCGATCACGGCCTTGCGCGACGAGCGCCTGGCGCTGCGGGACAGCATGATCAAGGCTGAAGATGCCATCGCTAAGGCGGACGCCGAAATTGCATCGTTGTCATCAGAAGTGGGCAAGCTGGACGAGGAGCTGAAAGGCTCGGAGGTCCCGAAGCTGACCGAGGAAGTCACCCGGATCGAGCAGGAGCTGAGCCGGCTGGACGGGCGTATCCGGGACGCGGACGCGGCCATCGCCCAGACGAAGCTGGAGCAGGGCTTCATCGAGAACAAGATCGCTGACGGCAGGAAGCGCATCGAGGAGATCGACCAGAACATTGCCTCGCTGCGGGAAAAGATCACCCTGAACGAAGCCCGGATCAAGGCGCACCAGGAGCGCATGGCCGAGCTGGGCAAACGCGAGCAGGAGATCGACGTGGAGCTGGTCGGCCTTAAACGGCAGCGGGACGACATGTCAGAGGCGCTCTCGAAGGCGGACCATGACCTGTACGACGCGCGCCGTTCCCTCGAGCGTGTCACGGGCCTCCTGAATACGATGGAGATCGCCAGGGAAGAGAGCTTCGAGAAGATACGGATTATGGAGGCGACGGTCCTGGAGCGCGGCGTGACTCCCTCTGAAGACGTGCCCCCCATTGACAAGGTCCGGTCCAGCATCGCCTCGCTGGAGCGCAAGATGCACGAGCTGGAGCCGGTGAACATGCTGGCCATCACCGAGTACGATACCGTCGACGCCCGCCTGCGAGAGACCACGGAGAAGCGTGACACGCTGACGCGCGAACGCCAGGACCTGCTGGACAAGATCGAGCACTACAAGGCGATGAAGAAAGAGACCTTCATGAGCGCCTACACCTCCATCAACGAGAACTTCAAGTCCATTTTCCGCGAGCTCTCCGACGGCTTCGGCGAGCTGGTGCTGGACAGCCCCGAGGACCCGTTCGCCGGCGGCCTGACGATACGCGCGCAGCCCCACGGGAAGGCGCTGCAGCGTCTCGAGGCCATGTCAGGAGGCGAGAAGAGCCTGATGGCGCTGGCCTTCATCTTCTCCATCCAGCGCTACCGGCCCGCGCCGTTCTACGCCTTCGACGAGGTCGACATGTTCCTGGACGGCTCGAACGCGGAACGCATCGCCCGTATGATCAAGTCGCTTTCGCAGAACGCTCAGTTCATCGTGGTCTCCCTGCGTAAGCCGATGATCGAGTCGGCGAACCGGACGATCGGCATCGCCATGCAGGAGAACAACATCTCGAGCATCACGGGGGTGCGGCTCTATGGCAACTGATGCGCAGCCGGCTCTGCGACAGGAAGAGTCGATCGATATCCTGCTGGACATGGCCCGAAATGGCGAGATCGACCCGTGGAACATCAATATCATCGACGTCACCGATAAGTTCCTCCGAAAGATCGAGGAGCGGGAGAAGATCGACATCCGCGTGTCTGCGAGGACGCTGTTGTACGCTTCTATCCTGCTCCGCATGAAGTCCGATATCCTCGTCAACGCCCCGCCGCCTGAAGAGGAGTACGTCGACGAGCCGCCCGACTTCGGGGAGATGGAGCCCGACGAGTTGCCGCTGCTGGAGCCGCGGCTGCGGCACACTGCGTCCCGGCCGGTCACACTGCAGGAGCTGATCGAAGAGCTCCAGCGGGCGGTCGCGACCAAGGACATCCAGGCGCTGCGGCAGACCCGGAAGGTCGAGCGTCCGCCCCGGAAGACCCTCGAAGAGGTGCTCGGCATCGCCCACGACGAAGACATCGAACGGAGCATCGTCGAGATGATCAAAGTACTGGACACGGAGTTCGGCTACCGGGAGTTCGTGGTGATGAGCGAGCTGATCAAGGAGCAGACGCCGCATGGCATCGTCGATGTCTACCTGCCGCTGCTCTTCCTCGCCAACCGGAAGTACGTCACGCTCACCCAGGAAGTCCTGTTCGAGGAAATTTTCGTCAGGAGGGGCGATAAGCTTGCAGGATAAAGAGCTGATCGAGGCCGCACTGTTTGCCGCAGGCTGCCCGGTTTCGGACGCCCAGCTGAAGGTCATGCTCAACCGCAGCGTCGCCTACATATCGGGGCTGGTCGACCAGATCATCGATGAATACCGGGCCAGGGGGTCGCCGCTCGAGGTCATCCGGCTGGACGGGAAATACGTCATGCAGCTCAAGCCCGAGTTCGCCAGCAAGGTCATGTCCGTATCGCCTAAAGAGCTGACCGCCCCCGTGCTGCGGACGATGTCCATTATCGCCTACTACCAGCCGATCTTCCAGAACGAGCTGGTCAACATCCGGGGCGACAAGGTCTACGATCATGTGGCGGTCCTCCTGGAGCGCGGGCTGATCGAGAAGATCAAGGAAGGCCGGTCCTTTAAACTGACCACCACCGCCGCATTCTGCGACTATTTCGGCCTGACGCACGGCGACGTGGAGTCCGTCAAAAAGCAGATCCAGGAGAAATCGAAGCTGAAGAAGCAGTCGCTGTCTAACTGGATTGAGTCGGGCGTGCCGGAAGTCGACGGGTTCGATGCGGTGCGGCTGCTTGTACCAGTGTCTAAGGAATAAATCGAAGGTATTTTTCTGTATTGTTACTCATATGTGTGAAATCGTCACAGGGGAAGCTTATTTACATTTACATGTACTTATGTCATATATCCTCGATAATATGTAGAAGTGTATTTATGATCAGACGAGTGATCTTTGATCAACCTATGTCGGAAAAGAAAGAAGTGACCTTCAAGGTTTTCCGGGACCCGGAGAGCGGCAGGCTTTGCGCAAACGGTGTGGATCACGGCATTTTTACCTATGCGCGGACGTATGACCGGCTGGTCAGGAACATACGCCAGGCGGTCGAATGTCATTTCGATATACCTTCCTATAAAGAGGTCGACATTAAGATCATCCCGGTAGACTTCTCGGACATCGAGGCAGAAGGCAGCCACGATGTCGAAGCTTCCTGCCATTAAAAGCCGCAAGTTCATCAAGTTCATACATGGACTCGGATACGAATACGAGCGCCCGGGAAAAGGCAGTCATGTACGCTATTTTTTAAAAACACATATCGGTGGGGATGGGAACCTGACATTCGCAAAGGGTGCCGGGACTATCCCTGGCGGCACCTTGAATGGCATGCTGAAATTGATATCGGAGCATACCGGGATACCCGTATCAGATCTAAGGGATATGTTAGACCGGGTATAAAGGGCTACGCGCCCTCTGTGCCAAATTTTAAATAGCAACCGGTAAAAAGATACCATGTTCGATATGGATGAAGCGGCGATCGTCAACGGCATCAAGGTTGTCTACCAGACCGAAGGTCACGGCGAGCCGGTCATCCTGCTCCACGGCAACGGGCTCTCTCATGGCATGTGGAAGTACAATATTGGGCCGTTGTCACGCCGTTTCCGGGTCATTGCGCCCGATCTCCCCGGTTTCGGCCTCTCCGACAAACCTGATGTTCCGTATGGCGTCGAGTATTATGTCGACTTCCTGAAGTCCTTCATGGACGTCCTGAAGATCGACAAAGCAGCCCTCGTCGGGCACTCGTTCCTCGGCGTAGTCGCTGCCACGTTCGCTGTCCGGTTCCCGGACAGGGTGACGAAGCTCATACTGGCCGACGCCTGCAGCATCGTCTCGATGGACAGCCGCTATTATCGTGTCGTCTTCAAGGCCAGCCTATGGGTGATGGCCAGGAGCCGCAGGGCCTTCAGCCGCGGATTGATTCATGATCGCGCGGCCAGCCCCGGCCTGGACAGCGTCTGGCTGCTTCCCGACGACAGGCGCAGCCGCATGGCATTTTACCGGAACTGCAGCGAGATACTGGATATAAACCTCGACTATTTCTGGCTCCTGCAACAGGTTAAGGCTCCCACGCTGGTATTGGGTGGCAGCTTCGACCGGTTAGTGCCCCCGTCGGGCATAAGGAAGTACGGGGAGCTTATCCGGGGCTCTCGGGTGGTCCTCATGGAAAAGTGCGCTCACGTGCCGAACGTCGAACGGCCGGAAGAGTTCAACGCAGAAGTCATGAAGTTCCTTGAATAAGCGGCGTTGCTGCGGCTTAAGTCGGCGGAAGCCCGGAAGATGGCGGGCAACTTCTTTTATATCATTTTATAATATATATCAACAGAGGTCTTATTCGTGATCATCAGGCACGCTGGCATGCCCTACCGGGAGGAACCGTTCGAGATCGTCGAGAGAAAAGGGCCGGGGCATCCGGACAGCCTGTGCGACGGCATATCGGACGCCATCTCCCGGGGGCTGTCCCGCTATTATCTCGATCACTTCGGCACCATACTGCACCACAACGTCGACAAGGTGCTGCTCATCGGCGGCAGGTCGAAGCCGGCGTTCGGCGGCGGCGAGATCGTCCGGCCGTTGAGCATCGTCATCGGCGGCCGGGCGACGGACGAGCTGGAGGGCGTCAAAGTGCCCGTACAGGAGATCGCTCGCGACTGTGCGGCGCAGTTCCTCAAGGACGAGGTGAAAGCGCTGGACAGCCAGTTCACCATCGAGCCCCGTATCGGCGTCGGGTCGGCGGAGCTGCGCAGCCTGGTAAAGAATGTGGGCGCTAACGACACGTCCATGGGCGTGGGCTACGCGCCGCTCAGCCACCTCGAAAAGGACGTCCTCGAGATCGATCGCCTGGCCCGCAGCGTCCGGGGCGCGGGAGAGGACAGCAAGATCATGGGCATACGCATGCGTGAACGGGCACAATTCACAGTCGCCGACGCCATCGTATCACAATATGCGAAGAGCATGGATGACTATGCCGACATAAAGGCGAACATTGCGGCAAAAGTCATCGATCACGTTTCCGCCGGCTGGGGCGACTCATCGGTAGTAGTGAACGCTGCAGACCACGGCGACGACATTTACCTGACCGTTACCGGCACTTCGGCGGAAATGGGCGATGACGGCGAAACAGGTCGTGGCAACCGCGCCAACGGTCTGATCACCCCGGGACGGCCTATGACACTGGAAGCGGTCGCAGGCAAGAACCCCCGGAACCACGTGGGCAAGATCTACAACATCATCGCCATCCGGGCCGCTGAGGACATCGCGAAGCTCGGCGGAGTCGAAGACGCCTATGTCTTCCTGGTGAGCCGCATCGGCTCACCGCTGAACAAGCCCCAGATCAAGGCCGCGACCATCTATGGCGAGGCAGCGTCGGCGAAGGTCGAATACGCCATCGACTACTGGCTGGAGCAGACTCTGACCTTCGCCGAAGCCTGGGTGAATAACAAATATTGAGAATATCGCTATGTGTCAGGGCGGGCATTCGCACGCGCGCGAAGGCCACCGCCTTTTTCCCGGTCGCTTCTTCTTAGCGGCCGTAATCGCCGACAATTGGGATTTTCTCCCCGCACTTCGGGCACTTCTTGTCCTTAGTAATATTATACTTCGTGATCTGGAACCCGTACCGCTCGATCAGCAGCTCGTTGCACTTCGGGCACCAGGTGCTTTCGTACTTGTTGCCCGGGGCGTTCCCGAGGTATACATAATTGATCCCTTCCTTCCGGGCGATGTCGTGGGCTTTCTCCAGCGTGGCAATGGGTGTCGGAGCCTCATGATCCATGTGGTACATGGGGTAGAACCGGGTAAAGTGGACTGGCGTATCGGGCCCGAGGTTGTCGAAAATCCACTTTGACAGGCCGCGTATCTCGTCCTCGCTGTCGTTGAGACGCGGGATGATCAGTGTGATGACCTCTACATGCATGCCGGCGTCCTTCGCGATTTTTGTCGAGGTCAGCACCGGCTCGAGCTTCGATTTGCAGGTTTTACGGTAGAACTCTTCGGTGAACGCTTTGATGTCGACGCGATAGGCGTCCAGCAGGCCTTTCATCGCGTCCATGTGCTCGGGCGTGGCATAGCCGTTGGTGACGTAGACCGTCTTCACGTCCCGGTCGTGACACAGTTTTGCCGTATCCTGTGTGAACTCCAGCCAGATAGACGGCTCATTATAAGTCCAGGAGACGCTCCTGCACCGGTCGCGCACTGCGTTGTCCGCCGCCTGCTCCGGCGATATGTCCATGGTGTAGACGGTCTCGATATCTGCCTGCGAGATGGTCCAGTTCTGGCAATGCTCGCACTGGAAGCTACAGCCGACCGAACCCATGGAATAGGAATAGCTGCCGGGATAGAAGTGGTACAACGGCTTCTTCTCGATCGGATCGCTGGCCGTCGAGGTCACCGTACCATAGATCAGGCTATAGATACGCCCGTCGATGTTCTTGCGGGTACGGCAGTGGCCAAGCTTGCCTTCCTGTATGACGCACCGGTACGAGCAGACCTTGCACCGCGCCTTCCCGTCCAGCGAATCCCAGAGCGTCGCTTCTTTTAGCATACGGCAGCGCCTCCCTTCTTCTCTAACACAAAGTCACTAAGTCATGGTAAATAAAAGCTGTGTCGCAAATGGGGGGAAATGACGGGAAAAACCACGCTCGCCGACATATGCGCCAGGGCTGGTATATAGTATTATGGGCGTGTCTGTCTCTGGCCTTCCGCCTGCCTTTAAGGCGACTCTGTGCCTTTGTGCCTGCGATATTGTGGCAGGAAAGTGGTTGACAGATCGTAGCATAACATTTATTTACCTCATACTCTAAGTAAGCAAGCGAGACAGCAGACTATTAGCTGTACGGGCTGCAAGCCCGCAGCCAGGCTGCGCCGTGCCGCGGAATTGAAAAGTATCCGAATAAATGCAGTTTCAGGCAAACAGGTGGCTTCCAGGCGATGATTTGCATTAAACAGGCACAGAAATCGTCTGGTAGAGAAGGTTTTATATACTATATGGTAAAATCTGAAAATGGCTCAGGGGCCAAAACCTGTGTTTTCGGATAAGATAAAGCCGTAATAATGGCTTACTGTACAAAGGCTGGATGTAAAACCGATAATACGATAAAATATTTGTAGATGGAAAAGCTTAATCAGAAAGGTCGGAAGGTCACAGGATGAAAAAGTTACTCGCCCTCTTATTTATCATCATCAGCTTTATCATTTTACCATTATGCTTTGCCGAGCAGGCAAGTGCCGCTACGCCTCTGACGGTGCAGGGCACAGTGATTGACCGACACGGCAACGCGATACCCGGCGCCACGGTACAGCTAATCAACGACGTGCCCTCTGGCGGTTCCTGGCAGATTCTCGGGACCACCACGGCTGACTCGAACGGTAATTTCGGGTTCTTCAGCGTGCCATCCAGCAGCACCCTTGTCAAAGTAATCATCACAATTACTGATAATGGCAAGACCTACACTAACAAGAACCAGCTTACCAGCGATTACATCTGGAATGATGCAAGCCAGACGATACTCGTCCTGCCCGCATCCGCGACTACCCTCAGGAATTATCCGCCTCCGGAGTACGGATACCTGTGGGGCCTCGTGCAACAGGAGGGCTCCAACTCGCGACAGCTGGCCAACGCGGCCGTCTATGCCGTGTCCGGCGAGCAGAGATATTATTCGTTCACTAATACCGGCGGATCGTACAGCATGAAGCTCCCGATAGGCACCTACAGTGTCTACGTGCAATACCAGGAAAATGGCATGCTTTACCAGTCTCCGATTAAGACTAACATTAACGTGATCGGGGTGGACAAAGAACTGGACGCCAACCCCCTCACCCTATCAGTACCGATGTCGAACCCGGCAAATAATCCCATACCGGCGGAAATCCCCGATATTTACACTAATACTGTGAACGGCACGGTGATGTTCGGGGACGGGAGCGGTATCCCCGGAGTGGTCGTATCGCTCTGGCAGTCTACGGACGTCGGCACGGGCAATTTCCTCAAGAAGGCAGAAACCACATCTGACAGTAACGGCTACTACCAGTTCAGCGACGTCAAGGTAACCAGCGACCCGCCTGACAATAGGGAGGTCTATGCCCGTAAGGAGTACCGGGTGTCCGCCACCTATACGGACCCGGCTGGTAACCCCCACGTCCAGAACTATTCCTTCTCACTCTATAATCCCAACGTCATCCTTGGTATCGGGCAGACCGAGCAGTCCGCCCGCAACATGACCGCCGACCTGAAGATGGACTACTCGACGACCGGCTGGATTAAAATTACCAGCGAGCCCAGCGGCGCTAAGGTATACGTCGACGGCAAGCCGCTAATGGGCACCGACGGCAATCAGTTGACCACGCCTTGCACGGCCTATGTCGAGGCCGGCCCACACACGCTTAAGCTGTCCGCACCTGGTTACACCGATGCGGTGCAACCGGTCAACATGGTGGCGAACCAGCAGACGATGGACTGGCCGGCGCGCCTTGATAAGCCGATGGTGCCCGGATGGGTCATCCCGGCCAGCGCCGTGCTTATCCTCCTCATCGCCTTAGGCCTCATACTGGCGCTGGTGGCATCGAAACGCCATATGTTCATGGGCCCGATGGCCGGCGTATTCGCGCCTCTGGGCAAGACGATTGGCGGCGTGCGCTCCTCGGGCGAGGCCCGGAAGGCACAGCGCGAAGCCCAGAAAGCCCGTGCAGCCGAGCTGAAGAAGTCCGAACAGGCACACCGGGCACAGGTGGCGGAAGCATCACAGGCTTCGAAGCCGAAGCTCGACGGACGGAAGCGCGAGCCGGAACGCTCGTTCGGCAGGGTCGAGCAGCCGATGCTGCCAGAGCATGCCGGAGAGAGCCCGTCCATGGTGTCCGCAAGGGACATCTACCGCAAGGTAGAGAACGCGGAGATCGAGCGCGTCCCGCATGCGCAGGCGACCGGGACCATGTCGAGGAGCGGGTCATTATTCGGCGGCCACGACATGCCCCCGCGTGAGGCTCCGGCCCGAGAAAAGCCGATAACTGCGGAGCCGGACGGCCGGATTCGCGTGCCCAAGGCCATGCCGGCAGCCAGGGACCAGCCGGCAGGCACGACCCGTGACAAGGAACGGGTCATCAGGTATATACGCGACCACCAGGACGGCGTATCGTTCATACAGATGAGCAACGAGCTGGAAGTTCCCCCCAACACGCTCACCATCATCACGAAAGAGCTGGTCATCAACGATGACATAGAGAAGGTCAAAGGCCTGTACTACTACAAGACGCGTGACACTTCGCAGGACGAGAGCAAGTCGTCCGTGGTAGTATGGAGGCTGGACGGGGAAGACTAAAGGGTGTTAATACATGGCAGAGAATGATATTCGCGATGATAAGCTGCTGGCGGACGGCGCCGGCATGGAGCTCACAGGGGCAGGTTTCGTCGACACTGGCATCAAGAAGCGCAGCAGCGATGCCGTGCCCATCGGCCTGAAGATCGGGTCGACGCGCACCGTGCTCGTCATGCCCAACTACGAAGGCAGCCTGGACATCGTCCGTACGCTCACCTGCGTAGCGCGATACAGGGACCTCTTCACCGGCAAGCTGGCCACCAAGTTCGGCGACGAAGCCGCCGAAGAGTACGCCGATTCCGTCTACTTCATGTTCCGCGCCGGATTGCCGCAGGACGACGACAGCGTCAAGCTCGCCGCCCAGTTCATCGAATACCTCGTCTACCGCTATAACATTCCCGAGAACAGCTATGTCACGCTGGCGCACCCGGCCGTCGAGAACGACCGCGGCCGCAAGAACCTGAAAGAGATCATCTCCGGCATGTCCATCGGCCGCACCGGCCGCCAGGCATGGTCAGAGGCTTTCTGCGGCGCCATCCCGGCATTCGACGGGCTTGATGCGATCAAGAAGACCTTCATGAGCGTCAACATGGGCTCGACCACGCTGGAGATCAGCGCGTTCCGTAACGGAGAGCCCGTACACACCGTAACCCTTGGTACGATCAGCGGCAATGTGGTCGACCGGAAGATCCGCCTCGGCGTCCAGAACGAGACCCAGGGCATTGTCAACATCGACCTGAACACCGCGCGCAAGTACAAGGAAGAGTTCGCCAACTTCATCGACTATAAGCCGGTCTACGACTCGGTCCACATTCACGATCGCGGCCAGTACGGCTTCAAGATCGAGAAGAGCATCATGAAGCCTGTCGAGGAATACGTCAATAACGTAATCGAGGCGATCATGGAAAACTTCTTCCCCCAGCTCGCCCAGGACCACTACCAGACGTACAAGCGCGTCCTCACGGAGCCGATCATCCTGACCGGCGGCATGGCCTGCATACCCGGCTTAAAGGAGCGGGTGCAGCAGCAGCTTTGCGATGAGCTGGAACAGCGGGTCACGGTTATCTCCAGCGACCGGCCGGACCTGGCTCCCGCGATCGGCGCATACCGGATTTCCGAGTACACGCTTAGCTATAGAGAAATATAACCTTTCCATTTTTTATGGCCCTGCCCTACGTGTTCCAGTGGGATAATACGCTAGACATACTCAGGGTACTCGTTACCATCGTCATCCTCGGCTACTCCTGCGTGACCGACTGGAAGATACGGCGTGCGCCGAATAAGCTATGGTATGTCATGGGGGGCATCGCTCTTCTATTCGATCTCTACGCGTTCTGGCTGAACGACTTCAACCTCAGCTTTCTCCTCTGGCTGGGCGCAGGCATAGCGTTCATCTACGCGCTGGTGTACATCATATTCAAGGTGGGTGGGTTCGGAGGCGCGGACGCCAAGTCGCTCATTGCGATCGCACTCATGTTTCCTCTCTACCCGGTCATCGAGCTATTCGGCATGAGCTTCCCGGTAGCTGACAACGTCATGTCCCCTGTGTTCGCACTTTCTGTACTGGGCAACGCCGTGGTGCTGACCATCATCGTGCCGCTGGGCATGTTCGTCTATAACCTGCTGACCGCCCCGATCAACGAAGTGATCGCCAACCCGCTCGGCGCGTTCACCGGGTATAAGGCTGCCATCAGCCAGCTAAAAGACAAGCACCTGCGCCTGATGCACCAATACGAGGAGATCGACGGCCATGTCGAAAAACGCATGAGATTCAAAGGGTCGGAGATAGATAATAAAATGCTCCGAACGCTCTCGAAATGGCAGAGCGATGGCAAGATCGGGGATAAAGTCTGGGTGACCCCCAAGCTGCCGTTCCTCATCCCGATCACCCTGGGCTTCCTGGCCGGCGTCTTCTACGGCGACATCCTGATGCAGGTCGTCTCCACCCTTCTCGGGCGATGAGGTCTTAGAGGTTTGCGGGAGGTCTCCGAGGTTTGCGGGAGGTCACAGAGCTTCACCACAGAGGTCACAGAGGTCACAGAGGTATTCACAGAGGGCGTTTTTTTTAAATTATGGCTGATGGGAAACCTTTTCATTAATAAAACCTCTGTGCCGTCCTCTGTGGCCTCTGTGTCCTCTGTGCTGAGCTCTGTGACCTCTCGCAAACCTCCGTGACCTCTAAAGAGTGAAAATGTATTTGTAACCGTAACATGTAAGTAGTAGGCCCGTATTAATTCCATTTTACGATACAGGACTGGTGAACGATGGCAAACGTGAACGACACAGCATTGCTCGACGTGCTTGAGCTTTTATTGACGGCAGAGATTTATAACAACTCCAGCATGCTGACGGAGGACGATCTTCCGCCAAAGATCCGGAAGCAATACTGGGACGCCAAGGCGAAGACGGTCAACCGGCCCATTAAGGTAGTGGACTCTGACATCAAGGCGATTTACGGCCTCGAAGACGCCAGCTCGATCATGTCGTCGCTGCCTTTCGTGAACTTCGACGAGTTCGGCTCGATCTACACGCTGACTGTCCTGGACCTGGGCACCAAGTGGTTCGCCAGGAAAGAAGTGAACGACCGTATTCACGCAAACCCTGTGCTTGCCTATTATTACCAGAACTACGGTACCATCGACGTAGATTACAAGGAGGTGCGCGCCCGCAACCCGACCAAGGAGTCGGACCGTGCCTGGATGGACGGCTTAAGTAAAAAGGTCGAGGAAGAGGGTGACGAAGGCGTCGACATGCTCAAGCTCGTCCACATGGTCTCCCCGGACGAGGTAGGCCAGAAGATGGACGACATCGTCCTGACGCCGGAGCAGGAAGCCGAGGTCGAGAAGATCGTCAAGGCCATCGAGTACCGGGACTACCTGCGGAAGATCGGCCTCCGCGAGATCGGCAAGCTGTTGTTCGTAGGCCCCCCGGGAACCGGCAAGACTTCGACTGCCCGTGCGATGTCGGCACGGCTCGGGCTGCCGTTCCTCGAGGTAAAGCTGTCGATGATCACGTCGCAGTACCTGGGCGAGACGTCCAAGAACATCGACAAGGTGTTCGAGCTGGCCAAGAAAATGAGCCCGTGCATCCTGTTCATCGATGAGTTCGACTTCGTCGCCAAGACAAGGACGTCCGACGAGCATGCCGCCCTGAAGCGGGCCGTGAACACGCTGCTCAAGTGTATCGACGACATCAGCCTCGTGAACGACGGCGTCCTGCTGATCGGCGCGACAAACCACCCGAAGCTGCTGGATAACGCCGCCTGGAGACGGTTCGACGAGATCGTCATGTTCCCGCTGCCTGATACGGATATGCGCGAGAAGATCTTCAAGATGGTCCTTGAGCCCATCGAGGGCAAGTTCGACACGAAGCAGCTCGCGTCCATGACCGAGAACTACTCAGGCTCGGACCTGCGGCTGGTCGTCCGTGAGGCCGTGCTGAACGCGCTCACCGAAGACCGGACCAAGCTCACGCAGGATGATATGGTCCGCGCAGTCGGGCAGTTCGAAGAGCGCATCAACCTCAAGCTCAACGACGGGCAGAGCTCGTAACCTGCCCGCTCTTCATTTTCATAATTATTGATTAGGTCATGCATGTTTCCGGGCAGGCGGCCGCTCGCGCGCGCAAAACGCCAGGGCGGGCAAGAGCTCCCGCGTAATACCTGCATCGGGTTTGGAGGCCGCCAGGGCGTATTCGTTCATTTTTTGAAACACCTTTTAATTACTGTCTGACAGAGATCAACTGGCAGGCTTCTATATGGTGGGAAGACATCAGCGCAACGGGACCGCTTCAGGCCCGGGCAGGGATGGCTCGAAGATGACGATCCCCAGAAGCTCCCTGGCAATATTACTCACTCTCGCCATTATCAGCGGGATTCTCATCCCGCTGATCGCAGGCGGAATAAAGGTAGTTACGGGAGATTTTATCCCGGGCATTATCATGCTGCTCTTCGCGGGTTTTATCATATGTGTTTCCGCAGGCTGGCTCAACAAACGATATCAGGGCCAGCTCGTGGTACTGGGGATATCGCTGCTGGTGATAATGGGGATCATCTGGGCAATTGTCGAGGACGGCTATGGCCCGAAGGCATTTATGCTCTCACTGGTCGTCACGGCTGGCTTAATGGCCGCACTGGGGTTCTATAACGTATTCCTCAAGAAGCGACAGCCTCACATGCCGGGATAATGGTGTAGCTGATACCACCCGTACCCGAAAAATTCATTTGTCCAGCCATCTATGGCATAGCCATGCGTATCACGTTCCTTGGCACCGGCGACGCAGTAGGCACGCCCAAGATCGGTTGCTCCTGCCCGGCCTGCATGGACGCGAAGAAAGGCGGCCGCAGCTATCGCTACAGGCCATGCTTCCTCTTCAGCGATGGCACCGTGAACGTGCTGGTGGAAACGGGGCCGGACCTGCGGTCGCAACTTTTAAAACACGAAGTCACGCGGTTCGATGCCATCGTCTGGTCACACTATCACCGCGACCACACCGGGGGCTTCGGCGACTTCTGGCGCGTCAGGAGCGACATGCCGGTGTACGGGGAAAAGAGTGTCCTGGACTACGTGCTGGGCGAGTTCAACTTCATGAGCTGCCAGCGTCACGATCAGGCACTGCATAAGCCATTCATAATCGGCGAGCTGGAGTTCACGCTGTTCCGGGTCACCCACCCGGACCTCGAGATGGCGACGGGCATGGTCGTCAGGCACCGTGGTAAAAAGGCTGTCTTCACCGGCGACACGAACCTGGACATCCCTGCCGAGAGCCTGGCGCTGATGCAAGATGCCGACCTGCTCATCGCCGACGCGATCGTGCCCCCGCACATCAATATACCCAAGCACATGAACGCGGCAGATGCCATGAAGCTCGCGGAACGGGTGAATGCAAAACGGACCATGCTGGTACACCTTAGCCACATATACCCGCCCCACGACGAGGCGATCAAGACCTACCCGCTAGGCTACGACGGTATGATCATTGATCTATAATCATTTGTGAAATGTTGTATACACAGAGCCGGCACCCAGACACAATGGCCACAATGGCCACAATGGCCACGAAGTCCTTTTGATAACGGGGCTTCCATAACCTTTTTAAATGTACGTTGTGGCCATTGTGGCCTTCGTGGCCTTTGTGTCTGGGTGCCGGCTCAGTGAATAAAAGCTCAAAGGATACGACTTTAGTTCTACGATCTCCAGATAACGGCTATAAGCCGAAAAGCCAATAATGAGCTGCTAGCATCCGACATACCAAAGCAGGCGCGCTTGCCCTATGATCATTTTTCTATCCCTGACAGATAGCCAGAGCTATCGGATAATGTAAAATAAAAAGAAGAGATTCCGGGCGGTATTACTTGAAGTTGCCGATGCCGACCTTGAGCGCTTCGCCCAGCTTCATGCCGCTGCTCTTGAGTTGCGAAGGCGACGGGGCCATCTCCTTCTTCTTCCGGGATGCCTCGAGGGCCTCTTTCTCGTCGACGCTCAGGATGTTGACTTCGGCGATCTCCCGCACGGCCTTCATGATAATGGAGATGTCCATGTCATCGACTCCCAGCGGGGTGATCTTCATCTTTATGATCCGGTTCAGCTCGTCGTAGTCGCTGGCCGTGATGAAGAACGACATGTTCTTATCGCCGCTGGTGTGGTAGATCTGGAGCACGCCGTTGACCAGCTTCAGCTTGTTCGCCACTTCGTCGAACTGGGTCGGCTGCACCCGGGAGTAGACGATGGCACTACAGTTAAGGCCTACACGGGGCTTGTTGATGATGGCGGTGTAGCCCTCGATGATGCCCTGCTCTTCCATGAAGCTGATCCGTTCGCGCACCGTGGACTCCGCGCGGTCCATTTCCTTGGTGATGTCTTTATAGGTGATCCTGCCGTCACGCTGTAGCAACTGCAATATCCGCTTGTTCAGTTTGTCGATTTCCATGTTTTGCGCACCGCCTGTAAAGCCGGGAGAGGGACTCCCGAATCCCGGGAGTAAAACTCCCGCGATAATAGCATTTTCCGCTGCTATAATATATAATCTTCTTCTTTATATATATCTTTTAGTATTTTTGTGTCAGGGCCTCAACCGTTTGCATGATCAGCCCTTATAACTTTGTATGGTAATTTTATATATTTAAGTTTATGTATTTCGAGCGCCCGGATGCACCGCATACGGCTGGCTACATGCTGATCATTTGCGCATGGGGCACGTTGGCAATGAATATGACGTGGGCCGCCTCGATGACGCCGGCGCCAATGGCACAGGCCACGCTCTCCTCGCCCACCAGGTTGGCGATAGTCGCTTCCTGCAGCGCGGCAGCCACTTCGTGGCACGTTGCCGGGGTGTTGCCATAGAATTTTTCCGACACCTT
The DNA here is from genome assembly GCA_963769045.1 of uncultured Methanocellaceae archaeon. Lineage (GTDB taxonomy): Archaea > Halobacteriota > Methanocellia > Methanocellales > Methanocellaceae > Methanocella_A. Next base: position 147,273 of record CAVYKK010000019.1, on the reverse strand, counting down.
CAGCTGCGCGTTGCCGTCGGAGAACTCCTTCCCGATGTACTTCTCGTCGCAAACGGCTACCAGCACTTCGTTGTCGACCTTGTAAACCTTCAGATACAACCCTGTCACCCCTCAGATCATGTCACTCTGGTCTCGTACTTCGCTCCGCAGGCCTCGCACCGGATGAACGCACGGCGTCCTTCTTTCTGGAGCCGGGTATCCGGCAGGTGGCATTCCCTGCACATGACGAAGCTCTCCACGTACTTCTTGATGATCGCGTTAATGTCATTCTCGGAGAACGTGCCGTTCAGCGATATCCGGCTATCATGACGGCTGCCTGCGGTGCCCAGCTCGCGCATCAGGTATTTGGCCACGGCATCGGGGTCCCTGTTGAGCTTGCTGCAGATGTCCCCGAAGTTCGCCACGATAGTCTTCTTCCCTTCGCGAGTGACCTTCGCAGCCGGGACCTCGAAGCGGTTATGACTCTCAACATTCTCCGGCAGCTCCGATTTGCCACGGTTAAGCAGGTCATCATAGTCCATATGGTCATCCCCGTCACGACAGGTTCACGTGGCCCGACTTCGGCTCGAATATTTCGCCTATCTCCTTAAGTTTCTTTAGCTCTTTTTCTACTTTATCTTTTGTCAGGCCGCCTTCCGTCGCTTTGTCTATGATCGCATCGATGGGCACAGGTCCGTCATACTCCTTGGCGAGGTCCTCGATAATGTGCTTCAGCGACTTGATGCGGTCGCGCTGGGACTTCGCCACGCCGACCGTGAGCTTGTCGATGTCCAGCTTGCCGGTCTCCTGGTCCATGCCCACCTGCTTCAGGCTCGTCGTCACGATGCGGATGGTCCGCTCCACGTCGTCCAGCGTGACCCTGTCGCAGAGGCGCATCCGCGCACTGGCCTCGGAAATGCGCACCAGGCCTTCGAGCTGTCGGGCAGTGATCGCGATCGAAGCGTTGTCCCCTTCGCTTTGCTTACGCAGGCTGAGGTAAAAGTTGATGATCTGTTCCCGGGCATCTTCTGACATGATCGGGAAGATCTTGCGCTTCGCGTAGGCGATGTACTTGCGGAGCATCTTCGGGTCGACCTCGGGCTGGATCACCTTCATGGCGTCCCGGACCGATTGTTCGGTCACGTGGCTGGAGGCGATGTTCTTGCGGTGCTCGTTGAGCTCGCCGGCAAAGTGAGATTTCAGGATGTGGCCTGCGATGTTAGCGTCCCTGCGCTCTTCCGGCTTGTCCTGCAGGATGAAGATCAGGTCGAAACGGGACATGAGCGACGGGGGCATGTTGATTTGCTCCGGGATATTCTCGTAAGGGTCGAAGCGGCCGAGCTTCGGGTTAGCCGCGCCCAGGATAGAGCACCGGCACTTCAGCGTCGCCAGGATGCCGGCCTTGGCCACGCTGATGGTCTGGCTTTCCATGCCTTCGTGCAGCGAGGAGCGATCTTCGTTCTTCATCTTGTCCATTTCGTCGATGCAGGCGACGCCCTTATCGGCCAGTACCAGCGCGCCCGCCTCCAGCGTCCACTGGCCGTCGAACTCGTCCTTGACAGCCGCGGCAGTCAGGCCGGCTGATGACGCGCTCTTGCCCGAGGCGTAGACGCCTCTCGGCGCCAGCTTGACCACGTAGCGCAGGATCTGCGACTTGGCGATACCCGGGTCACCGACCAGCAGCACGTGGATGTCGCCGCGGATGCGGGTGCCATCGGGCAGCGATTTGACTACACCGCTGAACAGTTGATGCGCAATCGCTTCCTTGACCTCTTCGTAACCGTAAATTGACGGCGCGATGGAGCCGCAGATCTTGTCGTAAACCCGCTTGTCTTTCGACAGCCGGACGATCTCTTCCTCGTCCTCCGGGCTGATCTCGACCTCGTCGTACTCCTGCTCCTCCAGCTCGATGGAGTTGCCGTCCATGTAAATGTCAAAATAGGCGGTCTTGCCGTCCTTGTTGATCTTCTGCGCCGACCGTAAAATCCCGGTGACGGTGATGTGCTCGCCCGGGGTGACCTGGCCGGCCAGGTCGTCGCTGACGTTAATATCGAGCGTCTGGGGCTGCTCGCCCCCCTTCAGCTCGTCGGGAGATTCCTGTATCTTGATCCGCTGGTAGTCCTCGAACCGCGACTCCCGGTAGAGGAGCCGGAACACGCCCTTCTTTTCCTCGTTGCAGGAGCAGTACGTCGGCTCGATGAACTTGCCGCCGCCCTCCTGCGGGATGATCGTAATGTTCTTACACCGGGCGCACTCAAATGCCGCCTCGATGATGCGCGGCCTCACGTCGGTGATCTTGCGGATGGTTCCCTCGATGGACAGGAACCGGTTGACGTCGATGCTCCGCAGGTCGCGTACCTGCGTCTTCTTGGGCATTTTCGCCACGCGAATCCGGGCGGATATCTCCTTCTTGACCGGCAGGTCCACCATGGACAGTGCTTCTACCGCGTGGGCGAGCACCAGGTCCGGGTTCGCGATCAGCTCCTCAGCCAGCCGGACGTCGAACCGGTTCACCTGCGGGAACTCGATGACGAGCGCCTTGTTTTTCGTCTCGGAAACGGCAAGCTGCCCGATCTGGTTCTTGTAGTACCGGGTCAGGAACTCTTTCCACTTCGTGGTGCTGGAGATGACGCTTGCGGCCATATTCTGTTCTCACTCGGAAATGACAATATTAGCTATAATACTATATGGTTTCCGCATGGGCATCATGAAAGTAATTTTCTAAAAAAAGAAAAAAACAATGGCCTGTTTAACAGGCCACGGCTTACAAGGCAAGTCAAGCTACGTTAATGTCCCTACGCCGGAACACGTAAACGGCCATGGCCACGAACACAACGCTGATGGCCAGCAATACGGCCAGGTCGATCAGGCTCGCGTCGTGGGTCATCAGTACCTCGTTGTACCGGGCGTAGTGGTAGATCGACAGATAGCGTATCCCGCCCAGCAGGTCGACTACCGATCCGATCGTTTCCATGAAGTACATGACGATCATTATGCCCAGCGAGATCAGTGCTGCTTTCCGGTTGTCGCTCAGGCTGGCCGAGACGAAGAGGGCGATCGCCCCGAACGCCATGGTCAGCACGGCCATGTAGCCCATAGCACACGTCAGCCACAGGATATTCGTCTCGATGTTCAACGCCTTGACCGATACGATCGTACCTGCCAGCGCCGCCGTTATGATTACGACGGATGTCAGGGCCAGCGCGGCGTAGCGCGCGAGGACGAGGCGCCCGCGCCTCACGGGCTGGGCCAGCAGCAGGTCGATGGTCTTGTGGTCGATCTCGCCCGAGAGGCACGAGGCGGCCAGCCAAGCCATGAAACCTGTCGCTATCCAGCTGATGAACACCAGGCCCTTGATCGACAGGTAGCTCTCGAACGAGTTGTCGACCTGCAGGTTGCCCAGCAGCAGCTTGATGGCCGGGCTGTTCAGGATGTCGCCGAGGCTTTCGCTCATGTTCAGCGCTACCGTCGACGGGTACACGGTCGTGTAGTACGCCATGAACACGAAGAACAGGCCGGTCACCAGGCCGATGCTCTTCCACCGGTCCAGCAGCGTCTGCTTTAAGATTTTTAAGGACATGTTTCTCACCTCATCCTAAGCCACGTTGATGTCTCTGCGCCTGAAGGCGATGACAGCCAGCGCGACGAACGCGATCGCTATCCCGATCAGGACGGCGATGTTGGCGATGCTCAGGTCGTGGTAGACCAGTATTTCACTATAGCGGGCGTAGTGGAACAGGGACAGGCTGCGGACGATGGCCAGCTTTTCGACGGATTCGCCGACGGTCTCCATGAAGTACATTACGATCAGCAGCCCCAGGGACACGATGCCCGCGATCCTGCCGTCGCTCATGATCGCCGAGATGAAGAGCGAGATCGCGCCGAACGCCAGCATGAACAGCCCCATGAAGGCCAGCGCGCAGGCGAACCACTGGTAGGACGCCCCGATATTCATGTACTTCGTCCCGATGAACACCCCCGCCAGCATCGCCAGCACCAGCAGGACGATCACCGGCACGAGCGCCCCATAGCGGTCGATGACCAGCCGTACGCGGCTAATCGGCTGGGCCAGCAGCAGGTCGATGGTCTTCATCTCGATCTCCCCTGCCAGGAAGGAGGCCGTGAGGAACCCGACGTAGCCGCAGATGACCAGGGATGTCAGGCCGAAGGCTTCCATGGACATGAAGCCGTCGAAGGACGTGAAGTCCGGGGTCTTGCCCAGCAACGCCTGGAAGGCCGGGTTCTTCATGATCTCATCGATGCCGGTGATTTTCTGGACCTCCGGGAACATCATCACCATGTAGGTGATGAAGACTATGATGAGCAGGATAGCCAGTATGTTTCCCCGGGCTTTGTCCTTCAGCGTCTGGATAAAGACGGCGAGAGTCATTTTACTTCGCCTCGGAGGTGTAGTACTGCATGAAGATGTCGTCCAGCGTCATGGCGTGGATGTTGACGTCTTCGATGTCGTAGGACGAGAGGTCGCGGAGCACATTGCGGATGTCGCCGGTCGCGGTCATCTTGTAGTAACCGTTAAGCCTCGCGAGGTTGCCGATGCCGCTGACCGTGAAGGACTCCGGCTTTGCGCCCCGGAATTTAATCTCGACGACCTTGCCCGCTTTCCGCTTGAGGCTATCCATATCCTCCTCCGCGACAATCACGCCATCTTTGATGATGGCGACGCGGTTGCAGACCTTCTCGACGTCCGAGAGCACGTGCGACGACATGAAAATGGTCTTGCCACGGGCGGCTTCCTCACGGATCACGTCCATGAAGGTCTGCTGCACCAGGGGGTCCAGGCCTTTCGTCGGCTCGTCCAGAATCACGAGGTCCGGGTCGTTCATGAGCGCCTGGATGATGATGACCTTCTGGCGCATGCCGCTGGAGTACTCCCGCATCTTGCGGTCCAGCCGGATGTCGAAGCGCTCTGCGTACTTCTTCGCCGCTCCCTCATCGTAACTGCCGCGGATACCGCCGATGTACGCGAGATATTTCCAGCCGGTCATGTGGCCGTAGAGGTTGGCCTCGGCCGGGACATATCCCGTCCTCCGGCGAATCGCCAGCGAGTCCTTCTGGCAGTCGAGGCCGAAGATCGTGGCACTGCCGCCGCTGGGCCGGATGAAGTCCAGCAGCATGCGGATGGTCGTCGACTTGCCGGCGCCGTTCGGGCCCAGGAAGCCGAAGATATCACCCTTGCGCACGGTGATGTTAACGTCTTTGATCCCACGGTTCTTTCCATAGAACTTCGTCAGGTTCGTTGTCTGAATGATATTCTCCATTTTAAAGCCCCCTGACGTCTGTCCGCCCATGCTTATGGCCGGGCGGAGCCTCATGGCCCCTGTCCGGTGCGGTTTCAGGCGTTAGTGATTGTTTTCACTGTTACCGATGACAAATCGTCGTATTAAAGGGTTGCGGGCTTACCTTGCCAGGTCATATAAAAGCTTTTCGGAAACCCCTGGAAGCAATCGGTCGCAGTCAGGCGATATGTGCCGGCCTCTTGTGACATAAAAAAGGAAAAGGCCCGTACCCGGGCCTTTATGTCACGTTGATGTCCCTGCGCTGGTAGACGATCACTGCCAGGGCAAGGAAGACGACGGCCGCGGCCGCCAGGATGCCGAAGTTGGTCCAGCTCACTTCGTGGTTCAGCACGATCGTGGTCACCTTCGCGTAGTGGTACAGCGACAGTTGCCGCGCCCAGTCGATGCTGGTGATCATCGAGCCGATGTTCTCCACGAGGAACATGGCCAGCAGGATGCCGATCGCCGAGAACGCCGCCTTCTTGCCGTCGCTCATGAGCGCCGAAAGCAGCAGCGCGCCCGCGCCTACCGCCACCATGAACATGCCGCTGAACAGCATGCCGTAGGCGAACCATACGATGTCGACCGATTCCCCGATGTATTTCGCGCCGAGGAATATCGCCAGCAGCATAGCCGCCGAGATGACTGTCGCGACCGGCAGTACCATCGCGAACCGGGACAGGATGATCTTCACCCGGCTGACGGGCAGCGACAGCATCAGCTCGCTGGACTTCTGCTCGATCTCCCCCGCAATGAAGGACGCCGACAGGAACGCGACGTATGCCCCGAGGACCAGCCCGAGGTAGCTGAACACCTCGACGGTCAGGAATCCGGCGAACGATGACATGCCCGTTAATTCACTGCCGAGCAGCGCCTTGAACGTCGGGTTCTCGAGCATCTGGTCGTACATCCCCATCATGTCTTCCATCTGCGGGTAGAACGTGGCCATCCAGAAGACGTACAGGAACAGCAGCACCGTGGCGATGATCGCGCCCTTGTACTTGTCCTTGATCGCCTGCACGAAGACTTCGAACGCCATTTTACTTCGCCTCCTCATAGTAGTGCATGAATATTTCTTCCAGCGTCATGGGGTGGATGTTAATATCGGCCACCTTGTGCTTCGAGACCTCTGCCAGCACGCTTTCCATATTTCCAGTCACCGTCATCCGGATGTGGCCGTTCTGGCGCACCGGGTTCGCGACGCCGGGCAGCCGGAAGACTTCGGGGTTCACGTCATCCGCGAACTTCACCTGGAGCACGCTGCCGGACTTTTTCTGCAGGTCCTCGATCTTTTCCTCGGTCTGTATCCGGCCTTCCTTGATGATGGCGACGCGGTTGCAGACCTTCTCGACCTCCGAGAGGACGTGGGATGACATGAAGATCGTGGTGCCGTGGCCTGCCTCTTCCCGGATCATGTCCATGAACGTCTGCTGGACAAGCGGGTCCAGGCCGCTCGTGGGCTCGTCCATGACGATCAGGTCCGGGTCGTTCATGAAGGCCTGGATGATGGCCACCTTCTGGCGCATGCCCCGGGAGTACTCCTTCATCTTGCGGTCGAGCTTAATGTCCAGCCTCGCGGCAAAGCGCTTCGCGGACTTCTCATCGTAGCCACCGCGGACCTTTCCGAAATACTCGAGGTACTTCCAGCCGGTCATGTGGCCGAACAGGCCGAAGTCACCGGGGATATACCCGATCCGCTTCTTGATCTGCACCGTATCCTTGTGGCAGTCGAGGCCGAAGATCGTGGCGCTGCCGCCGCTGGGCCGGATAAAGTCCAGCAATGTCCGGATGGTCGTCGACTTGCCGGCGCCGTTAGGTCCGAGGAAGCCGAAAATGTCGCCCTTGTTCACGCGGATGTTCACGTCGGTGATACCGCGGCTCTTTCCATACGTTTTTGTCAGGTTCGTTGTCTGAATTATAGTTTCCATATTTTAGCCCCCGTATAGATTTACCGCCTACGTACCTTTCTCGGCGGAGGGGCAGCGCACACCTGCCTAGCTGCGGCTTTGCGCTCTGGTGCATGTCTGCAAAGGTGAGCGATTGTCGTTAATATTATAAAAGGATTGTGGGATTACCTGTACTGAGTATATAAAAAGCTTTCGAGACAGCACTCGCCTGACAGGCAAGCACCATGGCCGTTTTCCATGCAGGACATCGTGCCCTGTCCGCCCCGGAGGCATGGAAATCATAAAGGCGACAGACTCAATAACTATCTGTAGTGAAACGGGGCAGCTCATCCATGGAAGCAAAATACGACGTTCTCTGCTACGGGGCCATTTCGCTGGACATCTCCGGCCGTGTCCAGATGCCCTGGTCAGCCGGCATGCAATCCTCGGCAGTGGACTACATGCTCTCGCCGGGCGGCGATGCCTCGCTGGTAGCGCTGACGCTGGCGGGGCTTGGCATGAAGGTGGCACTGTCCGGCGGCCCGGTCGGGGACGATTCCATGGGCCAATACCTGCGAGGCGTATTCACGGCCGCAGGCGTCGATCTGTATGGCGACGGGCAGGGAAAAACCAGCGTCACGGCCATCGCGGTCACTCCTTCGGGCGAACGGTCCTCGATCACCTATCATGAGGATACGCCTGCAGAGCGAATCCCGGTGCCCGTCGGACTTGTCCCGCAGGCCCGCTTTGTTTACGTAGACGGCTGTTACGGGGCCAACGTCACGGTGGCGGGCGCCGCCGCGAAAGAGGCAGGCGTCCCGGCACTGCTTAACCTTTACGAGCCCGGGCTGGATATTGTCGGCCTGTTTGACGTCGTCGTCGCCAACGAGGGGGTCGCCGGCCGGATATCCGGCGATCCGCTGGATGCCGCGGAGGCGATCCGGGCAAAGGGCGCCGGGCTTTCCATAGTGACCATGGGCCACCGGGGCTGCATCTGTTCCAACAGCGGGCTGCTGACGGTGCCCGCTTACAAAGTGAAAGCGGTAGACACGACCGGGGCAGGCGCCGCCTTCACCGCCGGCTTCATATACGCCAGACTCCAGAGCTTCAACGTCCTCGACAGTCTTCGTATTGCATCGGCCGCAGGCGCCTATAAATGCATGGCCCGGGGCAGCTACAGGCTATTTACCGCCGAAAAGCTATTCGAATTTATCAATTCTGCGGAATAGCTACGATGTTGACGGTAGCTAATAGAAGCTTCATATAGCTATACGTATTTTATCCATTTGATTCATATGAAATGTATTACCCCTCTATTGTTTTTGACTCTGGTCCTGTCGCTGGGTGTGATTGCCGCCCCGGCATCCGCCCAGAGCGTGGCCACCAATGGTAGCATTTCAGGCCATGTGGCGACCGTCCAGAACGTGACCATGTCCCAGATCACGGTCATCCTGGTGAACGCATCCAACACATCCGAGGATATCCCGGGCTTCGAAACGGCCCCGGATGCGAGCGGCTACTTCCAGTTCATCGACGTGCCCTTCGGGAACTACCAGGCGTTCGCCTGGGGCCCGTTCCTGTCCGCCGGTATGTCGAACAATATCACCGTCGACGCTAACGTGACCTATCCGTGCTCCATCATCCTCAAGCCCGAGGCATTCTACGGCAACATGACCGTATCCCAGAACCCGATACCGCTGGAGGGCGCGACCACGGAGATCACCATTACCGCGTACGATTTCTGGGAGCACCCCATCGGCCCGGGCATCATGATCTCTGTCCATACCACGGCAGGCACCCTGAACCCGCTGTACGGCTACACGGATGCGAACAGTCAGTTCCGGACGACACTGACATCGCCGGACACAGGCAGCTATGCGGAGATCCAGGAGTACGCGGAGGGCTGGAACGGCACCTTCTACCCGCTGCAGAAGCGCGTCGAGTCAGTGACGACTATCACGCCGACGCCCTCCCCGACAGCGACCGTTACGCCGGCGCCTAATGCAACGCCGACAGGCTCCGTCACGCCGTCCCCGACGGCCGTGCCAAACGCTACGGCTACGCCAGTGCCGACACCGACGCCAACGCCGGGATTCGAGATCGCATTTGCCGTCGTGGCTGTCGGCGCAGCAGCGATCGCGTTCCGCAAGAAGTGACCTGATAAAAGCCCCCGAAGGGGATTATTTTTTTTACTTCGTCATTTCCGGCTGTCTAGATGCCTGCAGTGGTGATTTTATAGCCTGCATATGCCAGATAAACCGCGATTAGCAACAGCCCTTCGCGTCTATCCAGCATGTGCCCTCCTCTCATTATGAGCGGCACCAGCAGGATGGCGGCTGCTGTCATTATTATCGGGTCCAGGAGGCCCGGGACGGGCAGCGGCGTGATAAGGGCACAGAGCCCGATGACCACCAGCGCGTTGAAGCTGAAGCTGCCGAGACAGTTGCCGAGCACCAGGTCACCGGACCCCTTGCGGGAGGCATTGGCGCTGGTAGCCAGCTCTGGCAGGGATGTGCCAATGGCGACGACCAGCAGCCCGACGAGGTAGGGGCTGATGCCCGCGGCGGTGGCTATATTGACCGCCGCGTCCAGCGTCAGCCTGCCTCCGATGATGATGGCGACAAGTCCGGCCACCAGCAGCGCGACATCAGTCAGGCCGGCGAACTTACGCTCTGCTTTGGGCTGCCTTGCCTTTTTCAGCCTGTGCAGGATCAGGTAAAAGTAGGCCAGCGCAGCAGCGATCAGTATCATTCCGTCAATCCGCCCGATAGTCCCGTCGAATGCCACAAGCATGAACAGGAGCGAGATAGCGATGGCCGCCGGGATTTCCAGCTTCATGACAACCGGGTTGACTACGACTGGCCTGAATAGCGCTGCGATGCCCAGCACGAGGCAGATGTCCACGATGTTGGAGCCGACGATGTCGCCCACGGCCAGCTCTCCGACGCCCGACAGCGCTGCACCCGTGTCGACCACCAGCTCGGGGACGGAGGTTCCGGCAGCAACCAGCGTGAACCCTACGACCAGAACCGGAACGCCTGCGGCCAGAGCCAGCTTCTCCGCAGCGTCGACTAGCAGGTCAGATCCTTTAACGAGCAGACCAATGCCGACGGCCAGCAGTACGATCTCCAGTAACATTTCGACTATCACCGGACACTTATATCTATAACAGGCGGCAGGACGTTCAAGGCGTTTCCGTCTTATAGCGCCCGCGATACTCGATCTCTTTAACTCGCCGCAGCACGTCCTCTGCAGCCTCCGGGAACGACGCCCGGTATCCTTCCGCGAAGGCTTCCATCAGCGCCTCGTGGTTCTCGTGGGAGCTGATCAGCGTCTGGTAGTAGACATGCACGTCGACGCCCCGCGCCTCCAGCGTACCGTCCCAGAAGGATAGGCCGAAGTCGATCATGTAGATCACGTCGCCTTTGAGTATCATGTTGGACGTCGTCAGGTCTCCATGGATGAGGCCAGCCCTGTGGAGCCGCCCGATGAGGATGCCGACGGCCTTCGACAGCTCCGGCGTGATCACGTCTTTCATCGGCAGGCCCTCGATGAGCTCCATGACCAGCGAATAATGGCGGACGTCATAGACGACGGGCGTCGGGATGCCTGCGCGCCGGGCTTCCGACATGATCTTCGCTTCGGCACGGGTGCGCTCGCTGCGCAATCGCTCGTCCAGCTCGCGGATACGGTAGCTTTTGGGTACGCGGGTCTTGATCACGCGATCCGGGAACAGCTCGACCAGGGCCTCCGCGCCTCTTTTTTCGGCTATGCTTAAAGCCATGGTATCACCACGTCGTCCGTACGATAATTCGGCAGAACCGCCGAGTCTTCGACCTTCAGCGTCATGCCATGCTCGAGCTGTATCAGCCCGGTGTAGGCGATCATGGAGCCGTTGTCGCCGAAGAATTTCCGGGGCGGCGCGTAAAGCTTCGCCCCGCGATCCTTGCACATGGCATCGAGCATAGCCTGCAGCCGCCCGTTAGCGCCCACGCCGCCACCGATGAGCACCTCGCTCTTGCCCGTGTGCGCGAGCGCGCGCTCGGTGACCTCTACCAGCATGGCGAACGCGTTTTCCTGCAGTGAGAAGCAGACATCCTCCTTCGTGTGGCTCTCGGCCGCCTCCTTGGCGGCCGACATCATGCCGGAGAACGAAAGGTCCATGCCCTTCACCACATAGGGCATTTTAATGTAATTTTTGCCCTCCCGGGCCAGCGCCTCGATCTTCGGCCCGCCGGGGTGCTGAAGGCCAAGGGACCGGCCGAACTTGTCCAGCGCGTTGCCGATGCCGATGTCCAGCGTCTCCCCGAAGACACGGTAACGGCCGCGACGGAACGCGATCACCTGCGAGTTGGCGCCGCTGACATAGAGCACGACGGGGTCATGGCACCCCGTCTGCCACCGGCCCACTTCGATGTGGGCGACGCAGTGGTTAACGCCTATCAGGGGCACGTCGTACGCCAGCGATAACGCCCTGGCCGCCGTGGCCACCGTGCGCAGGCACGGCCCCAGCCCGGGTCCCTGCGAGAAGGCGACGCCGTCGAACTCGATCCCCGAGTCGAGTACCTGCCGGATGATCGGCCCGATATGGCTCGCATGGTGCTGCGCAGCCACCATGGGATGAATCCCGCCCGTCTCCGGCACGTACGGGTGGCTGGCCTCGGCGTAGACTTTGTCGTGGCCTGCGATGGCGGCGGACAGGCTCCATGCGGTGCCCTCGATACCCAGCACTTTACGGGACATAAGAACAGACCGCTATATGGTGATCATGGAATAAAACTTTTGGCACGGGCAAAGAAAAAAGAAGGCTTACTTCATCAGGCTGTTTTCGACGAAGTCGGCGACAAACGAGTGCCAGTCTCCCCTTGTGTATATCAAATACGCCCCGTAGATGCTGTATATCCAGAAAATCCATCCAAGCAGGCCCGCAAGGCAAAACGACACGGTCCATAAGACCCATACAATGAGACCGAGTACGATGGCCTGGAACGCGTGAAACTTCAACGCCCTGTTGCCCTCGGCAATAAGGAGCAGTATGATGCCCCCAATCAGCGGCAGGATATAGCACACAGCTACAAGCAGTCGCTTATTTTCCGGAATAATCGTGATTTCTTCTGCCATTGTAAGGACGTCCTCGATAGTTATCTTATATAATCGGTAATTATATAATTGTTTCTATCGGGGGCCAAAGCAATATAAAACAAAAATGTTTCGGCGGCAGCTTCACAGTCCGCCGGGCGCCAGATGAATGGGGCATAGTGGAGCATCTAAGGGGTATATTAATTTTACGCTTTTCGGCAGCACGGAATGTTGAGCATGCGCTGGAATTACCTATGCAGCCATTTGAAAAGCATACGTAGGTACAGGGAGCAGAAACCTATATATCGACTTTAAAGCATAGATCAGAGAGATTATTATGACCGTAAGAGTTGGTATTGTCAAGTTAGGCAACCTCGGTACCTCGAGGTACATCGACCTTATATTAGATGAACGTGCGGACAGAGACGTCTTCGTCCGGGCAGTCGGCACCGGCGCCAAGCTGGGCGAGCCCGAAGCAGTAGAGGCAGTGACGAAGATACTGGAATTCAAGCCCCAGTTCTGCGTCGTCATCAGCCCGAACGCGACCATCCCCGGCCCGACAAAGGCAAGGGACATGCTGAAGGAAGCTAACATCCCGACCATCGTCATCTCCGACGTGCCGGTAATGAAGATCAAGGACGACCTGAAGGCGAAGGGCTTCGGCTACTTCATCGTCAAGGCCGACTCCATGATCGGCGCCCGCAGGCAGTTCCTCGACCCGACCGAAATGGTCCTGTTCAACGCGGAAATGACCAAGGTGCTCACCGAGACGGGCGTCGTCAGGCTCATCCAGAAGGAGCTCGACAGAGTCATCGGCGAGATCGCCGCTGGCCAGGCCCCGACCCTGCCGCAGATCGTCGTATCGGCGGACAAGTGCGTTCCGGAAGCAGGCTACAAGAACCCGTACGCCAAGGCAAAGGCCTTCGCAGCATACACCATGGCAGAAAAGGTCGGCGACCTGGACCTCCTGGGCTGCTTCATGCAGAAGGAAATGGACCAGTACATCATCACCGTCTGCAGCGCCCACGAGTTGCTCAGGGCAGCCGCCAGGCTCTGCGACGAGGCCCGTGAACTCGAGAAGGGCATGGACTCCGTACTCAGGACCCCGCACGCCGCAGACGGCAAGATCCTGATGAAGACCACGCTCGTATCCAAGCCCGAGTAAATTTTCTAACATGTGCGTGGGGCTAACCAACGCATTATTTGCGTTGGCATTCCCACGCATAATCCTTTTTTATCTTACCATCATTCTTACAGTTACTTCTATGGCACTGAGAATCCCGCGCAGCCGGCTACGAAGCATATACAAATCGCCGTACCTCGTCTATCCCGCGGGCATCCTCGCCATCGTGCTGGTGTACACGCTCGTTTTCATGTTCCTCCAGGGGCACGGAGACTTCAACGTGCGCAATGTCGATTACGTCACAGCGCTATACTGGGTGGTCATCTCCATGACGACGACCGGCTACGGTGACATCTACCCCGTTACGCTGGCTGGCAAACTGTTCTCCATGCTCGTGGTCGTCACCGGCCTGCTTATCTTATTCGCCATCGTCCTGCCGCTGATGGTCACGCCCATCATGGAACGGCTGATCACCAGCCCGCGCAGCCGCGTCCGGGAGTGGATGAGCGACCACGTGATCATCTGCGGCTACAACGCGATCGTGGAGACGCTGGTCGTCGAGCTGGCCGGGCGCGAAATACCCTTCGTAGTCATCGACTCTTCGGAAGAAAATGTCAGAGTGCTGCAGCGCCACGGACACGAGGCTATCCAGGGGGACCCATCGGATGAGGAGACGCTGAAGAACGCCCGCATTGCAAAGGCCTCCTTCGTAATCGCCAAGCCGGCGACGACCTGAACGCCGCCATCGTGCTCACCGCCTCGCAGATCTCCGACTGCAAGATCATCGCGCTGGTCGAGCGCCTGGACATGGCCCATTACCTGTAGTACGCAGGTGCCGATTTCGTGGTCTCGCCGAAACAGATCCTGGGAATGAACATCGGCCTGACGGCCATCTCCTCCGTCAACTTCGAGCTGACGAACGCGGTCGACCTGGGCGGCAACATGAAAATCTGCCGGCTGCCGGTCTACCCTGACAGTCCCATGGTGGGTAAAAAGCTGAAGGACGCGGGCATCAGGGAGAGCACGGGCGCGAACGTGGTGGCTGTATTCAAGAACGGCGAGTTCATCGTCAGCCCGTCTGCCGGTACTGTCATCGACGAGGCCACGGTGCTGGTCCTCATGGGCAATGGCGATCAGCTGACGCGCGCCGGGGCCATTGCCAGCGAAAAAGCTCCGGCCTGCGGCATGCAGCACTCAATCATCGCCGGGTTCGGGGACGTAGGCAAAGAGGTGGCCAAAAGGTTAGACGAACATGGTATCGAGTATACGGTCATCGATCTAAAGCCCTATGAGGTGAAGGACCAGGTGATCGGCGACTCGGCGGACAAAGACGCGCTGATCCGGGCAGGCATCGAACATGCGTCGACCATCGTGGTCACGCTGAACGACGATGCGAAGAACATGCTGACCATCCTGCTGGCCCGGAACCTGAATCCCCACGTGAACATCCTCGCCCGCGCCAATGCCGACAGCAGCGTGGGCAAGATGTACCGGGCAGGCGCGGACTACGTCATGTCGCTGTCTGCCGTCGGCGGGCAGATGCTGGCCCGCATCGTCGAGCGCGGCACCTTTGAGGATACCGTGCTGCTTTCCGAGAACGTGCTGCTCGCCCGATATGCCGTAAAAGGCTCGAAGCTCGAAGGCCGCACGATCCGGGAGTCGGGCATGCGGAGCCGCACCGGTTGCACTATCGTCGGCATCCGGGAGGGCGACCGGTTCATCCCTAACCCCGACCCGGCCGAGGTGCTGCGGCCCGATGCCACAATCATTGCCGTGGGCACCGCCCGGCAGCTGGAAGCATGCGCATCAGTGTTCGGGCTGGAGAAGATAAACAAGTGATTGTCATTGAGGATACCTTTGTACGGGCTGGCCGGCACCAGAGTATACGACGTCAGATAATTGGCTACGCTTGCCCTTTTCCGATATAACGTCGTGTACGTCGTGGCCGTCGTGTACGTTGTGTTTGTGCGGCTTAGCGTACATAACATTTCCGGAATGACTATTACCTGTCCGGGCGAGCGTGCTTTACCGTTGAAGCAGAATAAAAATATAAATACTAGACAGGCAAAGTGTTACACAATATGCCAAACGATGAACAGCTTCCCGATCGTCCCGTCCGCCCTGGCTACGGCAGCGTCATTGGCAACATTCTCGACATGACGCAGGCGACCATTTACCTGCTCGCCGCCATCTTTCTCGTGCTGCTCACGGTCGCGGCCTTCTTCGTGGTCGCCCGGGACATGTCCGGTTTCGTGACAGGGTCACTTAACATCGGGCAGGTGGACATGGCGCTGGGTGACATCATGATCATCTTCATCATCACCGGGCTGATCCAGACCCTGATCGCGTTCATCAAGAGCCACTCCATCGACCCGTGGCTGGTGCTGAGCGTAGGCCTCACCGCCGTGGTCCGGCGTGTCCTGATCTCGGGGGCGAAGCCGGTGTCGGCCGAAGAGACCCTGACGACCTCCGCGCTCCTGTTTGTGATTATCCTCGGGCTGTACCTCGTCGCACGACGCACAACCGCCGAAAAGCAGGGAGGCCTGTGAGCATGGCCGATAAAAATACAGGCTATAGCGGCACCATCGCGCGGTTCATCGGCAGCGCCGAGTCCGTGCTCTACCTGATCGCCGCCCTGTTCCTGGTTCTTATGGCCATCGCGGCCTTCTTCGTGGTCACCCGGGACCTGTACGGGCTGATCTTCGACGGCATGGCCATCAACGTGATCTACACGGCGCTCAACGACCTGCTGATCGTGCTCATCATCGCGGAGCTGCTCCAGATCATCGTGGTCTTCATCCAGAAGCACCAGCTCGACCTGCGGCTGATCCTGGCCGCCGGCCTCACCGCGATGATCCGGCGGGTGCTGGTGTTCGGCGTGGAGAACATCGCCTGGGAGGATATGGCAGTGACAGCGGCGCTGATCGCCATCCTGGCCGCCGCGATCTACGTGATCGGCCGGGAAAAGATCGAGTTTTCCTGATAAGGCATCTGACGCGTTCGGCTTTTCGTTGCGAACGCCCGGAACAGTTCTGGAACGCCAGGAAGCCAAGGGACGCCAAGGCGCCAAATTTTTTTCAGATTCAAGACGCCAGGGATCCAAGTCCATGAATATTCCAAACGCTGAAAACTTAACGCTCCATGGCCCCTGGCGCCTTGAATCTAAAAAAATCTGGCTCTTGCGCCCCTTGGCTTCCTGGCGTTCCAAAACTGTTCCGGGCGTTCCGTCACACATTCGAATACCGCCTGCATGCGAGCACTACCGCCTGCGCATGGGTATTCGATCGCGATTCTTCTGACACGAGACCTATTTTTCATCTGACGACGTATTTGCGAGGGTACCATGGCTAAAGTCGCGCTCAAGGTCGCCTACATCGGCACGGATTTCTACGGCTCCCAGACGCAGCCCGGCCTGCGGACTGTCGAGGGCGAGTTACGGCGATGCCTGACCGAGATCGGGGCGATAGGGCCGAAGACTAAGATTGCGATGGCAGGCCGCACCGATGCAGGCGTGCATGCGCTCGGGCAGGTGGTCGCCTTCGAGGCCGCCGATCCGAAGCTGACTGCGCCGCGCATCGTCAATTCGAAGTCAGGGCCCGACCTCTGGGCTTACGCCCGCGCGGAGGTGCCCGACGACTTCGACCCGCGCAGGCAGGCGTTGAGCCGCGAGTACCGGTACATCCTGTACGCGCCGGACGTGATCGAGCGGCGGATGATGGAGTTTGCGCCGCAGTTCCTTGGTACTCACGATTTCTCGAACTTTTCGAGCGTCGAGCCGGGCAAGTACCCGGTGCGGACGGTCAAGAAGCTGGAGATCGCGAAGCACGGCGATCTCTACCTGATCGACATCGAGGCCGACGCGTTCCTCTGGAACATGGTGCGCAAGATCGTGACAGCGCTGCGGCTCGTCGGCGAGAACAAGCGGCCCAACGAATGGATCGGGCAGATGTTCGATCCCGGGCACAAAGAAGGCATCCCTCCGGCCCCGGCGGCGGGCCTGTACCTGAAAAAGGTGAGCTACGAGGGCATCGCGTGGGAAGAGGACGAATATGCCCGGCAGCGGGCGTACCAGCGGATGCTGCACTCGTTACGAATGGCAGTACACGATGGCCGCTGTGTACCGGGAATTCAGGGACTCGATGCAGTAGGCTTCGATCGCATATGCCGGGCTAAACAACGCCATGCTTATTATGATGCCAGCCAATTCATGCCTGATGGAAGAGATGTTCGACGTAGTGGACGATGACGACAATGTAATCGGGCAGGTCAGCCGAAGAAGGCTCACACGGAGGGACATATCACCGCAGCGTCCTGTTTTTCAATTTCGACCGGGAAGGTCGGGTCTTCGTCAACCAGCGGACGTACAGTAAAGAGTTCTATCCCGGGCACTGGAGCATCGTGTTGGCGCCACGTGCACGCTGGCGAGACGTACGAGGACACTGTCGGCCCATGCAGATCGATCTGCGTCGCCGGAAAGCCTTCCACGGCCTCCTCCGCAAATCCGGTGACTGTCACCGGGAAACGGAAGCAGGGCGGTCACAGGCGCACGCGCGAGCGTCCGTCTGGAATGCGACGAATAGTCCTGTCTGTTTTAAGCAATACCTGATGCCCGGTCCGGGTTCACTCATCTCCATCCACTCTTTAACCTCCGGATGCCTGTGGCTCCTTGCGCCCGGATTTTCGTTTCCCTTCCCGGGAAAGCACACTTTTATGATCTGCCCGTCGACTGGTGCCATAGTCTTTCTCGAAGGCGGGCAGCAATACGATGAACCGGCTTCCTTTCGTGTAATCGCCGGTGACGCGGTCCTCCACCGATACGCTTCCCCGGAAATGCCGGACCAGCGTATTGACCATGTACAGGCCAAGGCCGCTGCCGCGTGTCTGGCCCTGCTTGAGGCGCTCGAATATCTGCCACTTCTTCCATTCGGGTATTCCCGGCCCGTCGTCCTCGACGGTGACCCGGTAAAAGGGGGTCTCGCCCTGCATGACAAAGTCCATGACGATACGTATATTCACAGGGCCGCTCGAATGCCTGATAGAGTTGCCGACGAGGTTGGCGAACACGTCCTTGAGCAGGCTGTTTGCGGCCACAAGGCAGTCAGGCAGGGCGGAGAGGCCGATCGTCACTTTTCTGCCCGGGACGCTGTCGTAATCGTTCTTCACGTCTGCCAGCACGGCGCCGAGATCTATGGTCTCGGTCCGGTACCTGTCCAGGTGCAGGTTACGCAGCTTGCGTACGTTGTCGATTAGCTTCGAGCTGTTGTTCAGGACTTCGACGGACCTCCGGATGTATGCCAGATCGCTCTGCCCCAGCCTTCCTTCGCTGTCCGCAGCTTCCAGCGCGAACTCGAGAAAATTGATCGCCGCATGGTTCATGTTGTTGATGTCGTGGCCCATCAGATCGACGTATAGCTCTTCCTGGTCTTTCGTCCATATCAGCACTTCCTCGGATCTCCGGCGCTCGGTCACGTCGCGCATGGTCCCAAGCATCCGGTCTGGCCTGCCTGATATGCCCCTGCTAATCTTCGCCTGTGAATGTATGATGCGCTCCGTCCCGTCGGCCCGGATAATACGGTATTCCTGATCATAGGCCGTCCCCGTCTTGATAGCGTCGCCGATGGCTCTCCGCACTTGCACCCGGTCGTCCGGATGGACGTACTCCAGCAGCCCTTCGAGGCCGATGGCCGACTCCGAAGGTGTCAGTCCGAAGATACGGCACGTCTCGTCGGACCATTTGAACCGGTCACTTCCGGTATCCCACACCCAGCTCCCCATGTGGGCGATCTGCTGGGCGTCGGCCAGCTCGGCTTCGCGCTCCCGCAGCTCTTCCTCGATGCGCTTCCGCTCGGTGATGTCCTGCAGGATGCCGAACATCCGCAGCGGGTTGCCTGCCGGGTCCCGGATGGGCCGGTCGGACTCCGCGTGGACGTGGCGCACGGAACCATCGGGCCAGACGACCCGAAAATCGATGTCATACGGCTTGTCCCTGATGATCGTCGCATCGAGGGCTTTCTCCACCCGGACGATGTCGTCCGGGTGTATCCGCGAGCGGAACGTCTCGTAGTCCGGCCTGCATTCGCCTGGCCGGTAGCCAAAAATCTCGAAGTTGCCGTCGGACCAGCGTATCACGCGGGTACGGAAGTCCCAGTCCCAGTTACCCAGGCTGGCGATGTGCTCCGCCCTGGTCAGGTTAGCCTCGCTTTCCCTCAGCGCATTTTCCGCTTTCTTGCGCTCGGCGATGTCGATGACGAACCCGAACCTGGCCTGCGATTCCGTATCGATGAAGCCGAACCCCACGATGACCGGCACACGCTGCCCGTCCTTCCGGACGTACTCCTTCTCGAACGGCGTGCAGTATCCCTTCTCCTGTGCCTCGCCCATGGCGCCTGCGTCGAGATGGCGGTACTCTGGCGGCGTCATTTGTATCCAGTCAATCCGGCCCGCCTGCAGGTCTTCCCTGGAGTACCCCAGCATTTCAAGGTACCGGTCGTTTGCCTCGACGACCGGGCCGTCGTTCCGGCAGGCGAACACCCCGAAGATGCCCGTATCGTAGAAGACCTTGAACCGCTTATCGCTCTCCCGCAGCGCGTCCTCGAACCGCTTCCGCTCGGTGATGTCCTGTACAGTGCCGAAGAGCCGTGTCAGCTCTCCCTTCTCGCCGAACTCGACCTCTGACTCGTCGTGTACATACCGCACCGAGCCGTCGGCGCGCAGGACACGGAAGTCCGTGGTGAATCCCTTCTCCGTCCGCACGGCGTCATCGATGGCCTGCCGGACGCGCCGGCGGTCGTCCGGGTGGACCACGTTCATGAACGCGTCCAGCGTAGCCGGGAAGTCGGCAAAGTCGATGTCGAAGATGCGGCCGGTCTCCCGGGACCAGCTCATCTTTCCGTTCACCAGGCTCCAGTCCCAGCTCCCCATGTGCGAAAGCTGCTGGGCTTTCGCCAGGCTGGCCTCGCTCCTGCGCATCGCGTCTTCTGCCCGTTTGCGCTGTGAGATGTCCAGCGACAGGCAGATGATGCCGATGACCATGCCCATGTCATTCTTAAGCGGGGCTTTGCTGGTGATCACAGTCACCGGCCGTCCTCCATGCATCATTTCTTCCTCGATGTCGTACAGTGGCCTGCCGCTGGAGATCACCCGCCAGTCGCTAGCACGGTACTTCTCCGCCAGCCGGTGGGAGTAGAAATCGTAGTCCGTCTTCCCTGCGACCGCAGACTTGCTGACGCCCATCGCCTCGCAGGCCTTCTGGTTCCCCATGACGTAAACGGAGTTCGTGTCCTTGAAGACCACATAGCCCGGCAGAGTGTCGAGCACTGTCTCCAGTTCACGCTGCCGTCGCCGGCAGCAATTCCTCTGATCGCTTGCGGTCGGTGATGTCGCGGGCGATTGCCACGATGATCTTATCGCTGCCGTGCAGCATGCCCTTGGTGCTGATGTCGAGGACGATGGTACTGTCGTCCTTGCGCCGGTGCGTCGCCTCGAACTGGCAGCCGTGCTTGTAGCACTGCTCCAGCTTTTCCCGCATCTCCGGCTCCTGGCCCATCACCCGCAGGTTGCTGACGTTCATGGCGAGGAGCTCCTTGTGCGTGTAGCCGTAGATCTCTATGGCCGCATAGTTGGCATCGACGATGCTGCCGTCCATGCGCATGAACAGGATGGGGTCGCGTATGGTGTCGAACATCAGGCGGTAGCGTTTGAGCAGCAGCTCCCTGCGCTTATGCTCGGTCAGGTCGATCACGTAGCCTATCCGGGCCCTCGAATCCTCGTCGAGCAGACCCATGCCGATCAATACGGGGACACGGCTGCCGTCCTTGCATATGTACTCCTTCTCGTGCGGCGCCATGAACCCGTCGGCCGTCAGCTCGCCCTCCTTCATGCGTCGCAGCTTCCGGAACTCCGGCGGCGTCATGCGGGCGCAGTTGATACCGCCGGCCTTCATGTCGTCCCGGGTGTAGCCCACGATGTCGAGATAGCTGTCGTTCGCTTCCAGGATCGTGCCGTCTGCGGCGCTGATGAAGATGCCGATGATGTTCGCGTTGACCAGCACGTTGAACATGCGGTCGCTCAGCTTCAGCTCGTCCTCGACCCGCTTGCGCTCCGTAATGTCCAGGTTGATGCCTGCCCAGGAAACGACCCGGCCGCCCGTGTCTCTGATCGGCAGGCCCCGGCTGAGGACGGTGTGGAACTGGCCGTCCGTGCCGAAGATGCGGTACTCGTAGTCCCAGCAGCCCTGCCTGCGGACGCATTCTTTCCAGTCCTTTGCGGCCTTTGCCCGGTCTTCCGGGGGCAGCACCGCCGGCCATCCCTGCTGCTTCAGCGTCTCCAGCGATACCCCTGCAAGGTCCAGGAACGACTGGCTGAAGTACCCGGCGTCTCCCTCCGGGCCGCAGGACCAGAACCCGTACGGGATCAGCTCGCCGATGGCACGGTATTTCCCCTCGGACTGTCTCGAGGCCGCGCCGGGACTCGTCGAGCTCCTCATTCATAGCCTTGAGCTCGTCGATCTGCCGGCTCAACTCCTTGAGCTGCCTTTCCGCCCCGGTGTCGAGCGACGTCATCGTCTCTTTCAGGACCGTGATCTCGTCCTGCAGCTTACGGACCTCGGCAATGAGCTCATCCCGTGTCTTATCAGGATCAGGCCCCTGGTCACCTCGCTGTGCACGTCCGACCATCTCCCATATGAATAATTTTATAATAATACTCCGGCAGACAGATATATAAAAAGTTGTAAGTGGGACTTGCGGTGTCTTCCGGGCCAGCCGTCGCTGTTTACGCCTGCGCAGCCACCGGCAGCTCTACCGCGAACCGGCTTCCTTTCGAATAGTCGCCCTGTACACGGTCCTCGACGCGCACCGTGCCGTGATAGCTCTCGACAAGCGATTTTACCAGGTACAGTCCCAGGCCCCTGCCGCTGGCCTTTGTCTTGCCACGCTGGAAGCGCACGAATAGTCTCTCCTTCATGTCATCCGCAATGCCCGGTCCGTTGTCGTCGACGGTCACGCGACAATATTTTTTCCCGTCATGTTCTGTGCATTCAAGGCCTACGTCGACGGTCAGGGGCCCCTGCGAGTGCTTGATCGCGTTGCCGATGATGTTGGAGAAGACGTCCTTCAGCAAGTCGTTCGCCATGACCCTGCAGCCAGTGGATGCGCGGTAATTGATGGTCACCTGCCGGCCGTGCACATGTGTGAAATGAGGGATCACGTCCTCCAGAATCCTGCCGACATCGACCGCCTTTATCGGGATGTTATCCTCCTGCACCGCCTGGAGCTTCCGCACATTGTCAATCAGGCGGGAGCTGTTGTATAATGCTTCCAGCGGCTTGGTGATGAAAAACTTCTCCTCCTCGCTGATCTTAATGGTCTCCAGCGCCTGCTCCAGGTAGCCGATGCCGATCTGGTTCATGTTGTTAATGTCGTGCCCCATGAGGTCGAGGTACAGTTCCGCCTGCCTTCTCGCGTCCTGCACTTCCTGCTCCGACCGGATGCGCTCTGTAATGTCCGTGAATGTGACCACCGAGCCTTTGATGACCCCTTCCTCCACAATCGGATACGACGAGTACTCGACCGGGAACGACGTGCCGTCCTTCCGCCAGAATACGTCATTGCTCACCCGGCAGCCCTCCCCCGTCTCCACGGACTGGTAGACACAGCAGTCTTCTTTCGGGCACGGTGTGCCGTCCTTCTTGCGGTAGTGGACCAGGTCGTGCATGTTCCTGCCCATGATCTCGTCCGACGTGTAGCCGAGCATCTGCAGCGCGGAGCGGTTGATCACCGTGCTGCTTCCGCTGGTGTCCACGCCGACGATGCCCTCGTCTGTAGACTCCAGCAACAGCCTGATGTAACGTGACAGCTTCAGGCGTTCCTCCTCAGCTTCTTTGCGCTTGCTGATGTCCCGGATGGTGGCCATGATGAACGGCCGGGCGTTCAGCACGATCTTGCGAAGGTATACTTCGGCGTGGAACACGAAATCATCCGACGGCCTCCGGCCTTTCCATTCGAACAGCTGGTCTTCCCCGGCCATGGCCTTATCCCATATGGCCGGCAGCGTAGCGACCGGGTTGTCCGGGGACGATAAATCGCCCGATATTGACATTTTTTTAGCCTCTTCCCGGGTCACCCCGTACATCTCGAGCATCCGGTCGTTGACGTCAACGATCTTCCCCTCACTGTCATGGATGATGATCGCATCGTAGATGCTGTTAAAGATGGACAGGAGGTTGCTTTCGGAGCTCTTGACCCGGTTGTAGAGCCGGTCCCTGGCCTCCGACAGGTATGCCACCACGATGGCGACGACCAGGAACATGAAGGCCCGCACTAACGTGCTGGGTACGAACTCGCCCGCGAGCAGGAAACCGATGAAAATATGGCAAGCGCCCAGGAAAAGTGCAAGATAGATGGCTTTGCGGTGATACCAGATCCCTGCCAGGATGATAGGGATATAGAAGAAATGCGTATAGACGACGTTAATGCCAAGAATCACGTTCACGTACAGGGTGAGCACGATTCCGGCCGCAATGATCACGAGAAGTATGAACCGGTTGTAATCGGCCTTCTCTTGTTCCTTCGTTAGCTTCCTGGCATCCTCTCGCATTAATGATCATCCTGTTAATATCACGTTTAGTTTCTTTTTGTATTCCATCGGATATGGCGCTAAAACCACCGATATATGGGAAAAAAGCAGAAACGTTGCGTCTGGCTGTCGATATGGGCTTGTGCTGCCTCTTTAAAATAAACGTCGTGTACGTCGTGGCGGTCGTGTACGTACTGCCAGATGCCGGCTCAGCGTTTACTACTTCGTCTCATAGCCGTGCATGCGTACAAAAAGTTATATGAAAAACGCTGTTTATTTACCAAACGCATCGCGCAGCATATCGTCCAGCCTGCCATGATCCGCTTTCGCCGTCATGTCCAGCGTCAATGGCGTTACGGATATGCAGCCCTTCTTCATTACGACGTGCAGGTCAGTACCCTCCGATGCGTCCTCGACCACCGTGCCGTCGATCCAGTAATACGACCTTCCCCGCGGATCCATGCGGTGGTGCACCCGGGTGTCGTACATCCTGCGGGCAAGGCTCGTGGCAACAACCGGCGTCTCCGGCGTCGCGTTGGAAGGGACGTTGACGTTGAGCACGTCCACCCCGGCCGGCATCCCTCGGCCAGTATCCGCTCCGCGAGGCGGCGTATCACACGCTGCACCACGGCATAGTCGCGGATGTGGTTTGTGTCCACGAACTTATCCCCTTCGTCCATGACCCGCATGGAGACGGCGATGGCCGGTATGCCCTGGTTCGAGGCCTCCAGCGCAGCGCCTATGGTGCCCGACGTGGTAGCTGCCTCGGCACGAAGGTTCTCGCCGATGTTGATGCCGGATATCACTAAATCCGGCTTGCGGTCCAGGACCACGAACATGCCAATGATCACCGAGTCAGTAGGCGTTCCGTTCACGCTGTAGGCCATAGTGTCGCCGAAGGCCTGCCGCGCGATACGCAGCGGCTCGAACAGCGTCATAGAACGGCCAACGGCACTCTGCTGGGTGGCCGGGGCGACGACGTATGTCTCGCCGAGGTCGCATACCGCCTCGTAGGCAGCCAGCAGGCCTGAGGAGCCCACGCCGTCATCGTTCGTGATCAGGATTTTTTGCGGCATCCGTAGCACTATGGGTCTGGTTCGGATATAGATTTTACTCAGGTGCCATGGTAAAATAAACCTGAAAGAAGAAGCCTGCTAGTATCCGCTTCACGACTCATTCTTAACTGTATGCCCTCCCTCCTGGCGCCCGCCCGCCTGCGCGCGAATGCTTCTGTCTTCGACGACTGCAAGGCCGGTCTGATCGATTTTTCATAATAATATCCGTGGACGAAAGAATATTATAGGTAGCCGCTCTCTATTTCATCTGGTCCCTATGAAGGTCATGCTGGCCGAATACTCGGTCTGTACCGGGATGGGCGAGGAGATACGCATGGAAGGCGCCGCCATGCTGCGCACGTTGAGGAAGTCCTTCGAACGTGCGGACTGCAGCGTTTCCATTCCGCGGGACTTCGGCGACGACTTCATGAACGTCGCGAAAGCCTGCGACTGCGGCCTCGTCATTGCGCCGGACGGCATGCTGGCCGACTGCACCGAGCGGCTGGAGTCCGCCTGCATCAGCCTCGGGAGCCCGCCGGCGGTCATTCGTCTCTGCGCCGACAAGGCGGAGACGACGGAGATTCTTCTTCACAACGGCCTGTATGCTCCGAGGATCGTCAGGGAGGGCCCGGTGAAGTGCGTGGTCAAGCCCAGGACCGGCTGCGGCTCCGATGGCGTGTTCGTCTCGGAGGGCCCGGTGGAAAAGGACGGCTTCATCTCGACAGAGTACATCGACGGCGAGCACCTCAGTGTTTCTCCATTTCCGGCAGCGGCTTCGTGCTGCCGCTGACGCTCAATCGTCAGCACATACACATGGACAGGTCCGTCACTTATGACGGGAACGACGTGAATATCGACCATTCTGCACAGGACGAGATCTTCAACGTCGCCCGGAAGGCCGGCATCATGCTCGGCTGCAGGGGCTTTTCGGGGTTGACATTGTCTACGCGGACCGGCCATACATCGTCGACGTCAATCCCCGGCCGACCACGGCGATGGTGGGCGTCGCCCGGGTAATCGACCGCAACCTCGCCGACCTGGTCCTGCTGGCGCGGTTCGGGGAGCTGCCGGACCACGTGGGCTACCGGGGGCGGTGCTCGTTCACTAAAAAGGACCTGGGGGCGTTCCTGAGCCTTGGCATAGACATCGGCGGCGCTAACACCAAGGCGGCGACCTCTGACGGCCGGTATACGGAGACCGTCTACCTGCCGCTCTGGCGGGGCGCGGACCTCAAGGGCACGCTGGAGCAGATCAAGAGAAATGCCCCGGATGCCGGGACGGTCGGGGTCACGATCACCGGCGAGCTAGCCGACTGCTATCAGACCAAAAAGGACGGCGTCGACCAGATCGCCTGCACTGTCAAAAGCGTCTTCCCGGATGCGGTATTTTACGGCAGCGACGGCCGTTTCTACGATAATACTGACGACTACCGGCTGTTCTCGAGCGGCCAACTGGTCGGCATCGGCGCGGTACATCGGACGGGTACATGGCGACGTCCTGTTCGTGGACATCGGCAGCACTACCACTGACATAATTCCTGTCCTCGGCGGCATTCCGGCCGCGGGCGCTACCGACTTCGAGCGACTGGCCCGCAGCGAGCTGATCTATGCCGGCGCGCTGCGGACAAACCTCGCCGCGCTACTGCATACGGTGGAAGCGAAAGGCTTTACGGTCCGGACGGCCTCGGAGCTTTTCGCCATCACGGCCGACGTGTACCTGATCCTGGGCCGGATAACGCCTGAGGACTACTCGTGCGACACGCCGGATGGCGGCGGCAAAGACCCGGAGAGCGCGGCCCGGAGGATTGCCCGCCTGGTGTGCTGTGACCTGTCGGAACTCGACACGGACGACATCCGCAGCATTGCCATGCAGGCATACAAGCGCCAGCTAGATGACCTGTCTGATGCCATCCGCATGGTCTCCGGAAGGCACGGGCTGAAGCGCGCGGCGATCTGCGGGCTGGGCGCATTCCTGGCCCGGGACGCGCTGTTCGGGCTGGAGATGCCCTGCGCCCAGGTCTCCGACGAACGGATATCAAAAGTGTTTCCCGCCTATGCGGTGGCCAACTTACTGGAGGATTCTGAAAATGTCCCCTAAAACCCTGTTATTGACAGCATTTGTGACGATAGCCCTGGTGGCGATGGCAATTGCCGGCTGTACCGGGCCATCGCAGTCCGGCAGCACGATTAGCGGCGGAGATATCTTCGACCCGCAGCGGTTCAGCATGGCCGTCTATAACGTCACGATGGACGACGGCGCCAGCGTCACGTGGCAGGATCTCCAGGTAATCACGAACGCGGGGGAGCCTGAAGGCAACCGGCTGACGTCAGTATCATTCCAGAAAAACGGCTCGACCAGGGCGGACTCGATGATCAGCACCGATCGCCGGAAGACTGTAAGCGTGCTGATCACCGACATCAATGGCACCGACGTGCGGATCAACGGCGGGGAGCTTGCCTTCAACATGACAGTCTTCGACGAAGCCTGGAACTCCCTCGATGATGTCTATAGCCTGACCGGGACGGCTGATGTGACGACGCCGGCCGGCAAGTTCGACGGCTGCAGCGTCTATGGCATTAAAAAGACACTGTACTTCGGCAGCGTCCCGAGCGATATACGGATTTCGTACTACCTGCACAAGTCGTCGCCCGTCCCGGTCATGTACACCGTGGAGGGCTCGTCGGGCAAGTACACCTACCTGCTACAGAGCGTCTATCTGCCTGCCGACATGGACAGCACAGCAGAGCGCGTCATCCAGGCGTTCTTCGACGACCTCGACAACAGCCGGCCGGACAGCGCATTCAATTACCTGGTCACCTACGACGCCGTCAACGGCAGTTTCGTATCGCCGGACGATGCGACCTATCGTGAGTACATCGAGAATATGAACCGGACATATGGGCTGGGCGACGAGAGCTTCCGGGTACAGTACGTGCATGCGGGCGCCCCGGCGCCAGGCGTTACAGTGGCAGGCCATGATACGCCTCTCGTCCCATGGACCAGCGTTCATTACCAGGTCGGCAACCTTTACGCTTACCGCCTGGAAGGGAGCTTCTATATGGTCGACCTCGACGGGCACTGGAGGATCATAGTCTGAGCGGCTATCTCCTCTAAAACAGCTTAAAAAGCTTTTCTTTCTAATATCTATTTCCAAAAGTGTAACTAAAGCTTCTTTTTATCACTATTTTGGCTTAATAAGCTCAAAGAGTGCAAGAATTGACACCAAGTTTATATATTCTAAGGTCTAGTAGGTACGTATACAACGTCTATCAGGACAACCGGTAATACGGGCCCGTTGCGCAATACTACCCATCTGCTGGGGGAGTCTGGTGGTATCAGATTAGCGCCACGCCATAGCAGCATGCCCGAAAAGATTGAGGGAGTGGAAAAAGTGACGGGAAGCGGTAATTCAGGTCTGGACTTAAATGACCACGATGCCGACAGGAAAAACTTTTACGGACTGTTGAAAAAGAAGCAGGGAACGACTTCGGAGGAGAAGAAGGCGACCCCTGAAGCAGCGCCATCGGCGCCCCCGGCTGCCGGGACGGCACCGGATAAGGCGTCTTATCCGGTACCTGATAAGGCGTCGGAGCTCAGGGCACTGGAGTCTGTGATCAGCCAGACGGCGCCCGTGCATGAGCCAGTGGCCGAGTCAGCGCCCAAAGCGGCGCACGATTTTTCCGCATGGACCGCCCTCGCGAAGACGAAGGCAGACAAGAATGCCGGAGCTCCGCTGGCGGACGAAGGGCAGGAGCCCGAGGAGCTGAAGAGGATCCTGGAGAAGTCGGCCACGTTCAGCCCCCGGGAAGCGGCATCCGCAACGGCCCCCGTAATCCCCGATGCCCCCTCACACCACCCGGCGCCTGCGGCCCCGGCCTCCAGGCCGGCGGCGAACTTCCTGTCGACCTACGAGGAACGCACAGACGACCGGATGGTCAGCTCTACCGAGATTAACGCCGTCCGTGACAACCGGTCGGAGGAGGATATCCTCGAGGAGTTCAACGCCATCATTTCCAAGAGCCAGGGCGCTGATCTTGCAGCGACAAAGAAAGAGGAAGAGGATAATAAGAAGAAGAAGCCGGCAAAAGCCAAAAAGAAGCCCAAGGTGAAAGTAGAGTTCGAGCCGTACGACCTGGAAAAGCACGGTGCTATGGCGACCTTCACGAGCATGCCGGGGTACGAGGAGATCGAGCGCTACTGGGTGGTCGAGCCCTACGCGTTCGTGGTCGTCCTGTACAACGAGCTTGGCAATGCATACCTGTACTACGTCTGCGAGCCGTCGCTGACCGTGTTCGAGAAAGAGCTTCTCGAGGACGTGTACCAGCGGCTGCAGGACCTGCTCATCCTTGACAATATCGACGCCAAGATGGACCGGAAAGAAGTACTGGTCCGGAAGGCCACGGAGATCATCGTCGACTATATCGGCAAGGTCGAAACCAAATCCTACCACAAGATCATCTATTATATCGTCCGCGACTACCTCGAGTACGGCAAGATCACTCCCATCATGCACGACAACTTCATCGAGGATATTTCCAATAACGGATTCGACACGCCGATCTTCCTGTACCACAAGAACTACGAGAACATCATGACCAACATCACGTTCAACGAGAAGCAGCTCGACTCGTTCGTGATCCGGCTGGCGCAGCGCTGCGGCAAGCACATCTCCATCGCGGAGCCTATGATTGATGCTACTATGCCTGAAGGTTCGCGTATCCAGATGACGCTGGGCAAGGAGATCACCACCCGCGGCAGCACGTTCACCATCCGTAAGTTCAAGGAAATCCCGATCACTCCCATCGACCTGATCGCATGGAATACGTTCTCTTCTGAAACCATGTCGTACCTGTGGATGTGCATCGAGAACAACAAGAGCCTGATCTTCTCGGGCGGCACGGCGTCGGGCAAGACGTCGTCGCTGAACGCGGTATCGCTGTTCATCCCGCCCAAGGCCAAGATCATCTCGCTGGAAGATACCCGTGAGCTGAAGCTGCCGCACCAGAACTGGATCCCGGGCCTGACCCGCGACTCGTTCACCGCGGACGGCAAGGGCTCGATCGAGATGTTCGCCCTGCTGAAGGCAGCGCTTCGTCAGCGGCCCGAATACCTGCTGGTAGGCGAAGTCCGAGGCAAGGAAGCGCTCACGCTGTTCCAGGCTATGTCGACAGGGCATACGACGTTCTCGACCATGCATGCGGATTCAGTAGAATCTGCCATCCACCGTCTGGAGAACCCGCCCATCAGCGTGCCGCGTACCATGATCACGGCGCTGGACATCATCAGTATCCAGTCGCAGACTTACCTGAAGAACAAGCGTGTCAGGCGTAACATGAAGCTCGTGGAGATCAACGACCTCGACCCCAACACGAGGAACATCCGCACCAACGATGTCTACGCCTGGAACTCGGGGACCGATCGCTTCGACAAGGTGGGCGAGTCCCGCATCCTGGCTGAGATCGCACAGCGCAGGGCATGGAGCCGCAAGGAGATCCAGACCGAGATCATGCACAGGCAACAGGTCCTGGAGTACATGGTCAAGAACAACATCCGCGACTTCCACCAGGTAGCCGCAATCATCCAGGCGTACTCGGTAAAGCCGGACCGTGTCCTGGATAAGCTGCAAATCAGGGACTGAGGTCATAGCATATGGACGAATATAGCACAATAGCCCACGTCATCTTCGGCGGCGAGGTCAAAAAGCGGAAGGACCGCTATTTCATGCTGCAGAAGCAGCTGCGCCAGGCCCACATGGCACAGACCTACGAAGTGTACGTCTCCGTAGCCTACATGACGTCGATCATCATCGGCGTCATCGGGGCGCTGCTGGGATTGCTGCTCGGTTTCCTGCTGGGCGGCACCATCCTGCACAGCACCAACCTGAGTAACTGGCATCTCGGTATCAGCATCCCGATCCTGAGCGGGATGGCGCAGGTCATCATCCTCTTCATATCGATGGTCATCCTGGGCGCGATCGGGTATATTGTCACTTTCACCACGTTCCTGCTCATCCCGTCGTTCAATGCCAGCGAGCGCAAGTCGCGCATCAACAAGGCGCTGCCATCGGCCGTTACCTTCATGTACGCCATGTCCAAGGGCGGCACAGATATCATCACGATCATCCGCTCCCTGCACGAGGCGGAGAGCACTTATGGCGAAGTGTCCAAGGAAGTCGGCTTCGTCTTGCGTGACATGGACTATTTCGGCAACGACCTGCGAGTCGCAATCCTCAACTGTGTCAACCAGACGCCATCGGACCTGCTGCAGGATTTGCTATCCAACCTGCTGTCGGTCATCGACTCGGGCGGCGACGTCACGACGTACCTGAATAACAAGGTCGAGCAGTACCGGATGCGCATCATGCAGGACCAGAAGTCATTCCTGGAAATCCTGGGCCTGATCGCCGAGTCCTATGTCACGATGTTCGTGGCCGGACCGCTGTTCATCATCATCATGGTCTCGGTCATGACCATCATGAACGGCGGCAGCCCCATGATCCTGTACATACTGATCTATGCAGTGTTGCCTATCGGCTCAGTCATGTTCATCATCCTGATCAGCATGCTGACCCCGCAAGAGGAAGAGCGGACAAACCTGTTCGACGTGCAGACGCTGGACCAGTACGATACCGTGCCGATGGAATCAAAGAGGCCACGACCAGCGACAAGAAGCGGCTGGGCGAACTGAAGAAGGCGCGCGAGAACAAGAAGATGAAGGAGTTCCTCGCCAACCCGATCGCCGGCATCAAGAAGACCCGATCAAGTCGCTATACCTAGCGTGCCTTTTGCTATCCTGTTCATTCTTTTCCTGGCGATAGTCGTCTGGCCGGTCATCGGCTTCGGCAGCTTTTCGGCGGCATCGACCAATGTCACCGAGTTCCAGCGGGCAATGATGACCGGGAAGATCAAGCCGACGGGCGACTTCATGGTCATCTACGGGCCGATCCTTGGTTTCATCGACGACTTCATCGTGTACTTCCTCATCATAGCACTGGCACCACTTGCCTTCTTCCACGAGGCGAAGAACCGCCGGGAGCGTAAGATCGCGTCGGAAATGCCCGACTTCCTGAAGAAGCTGTCGTCGACAAACGAGACCGGCATGACGCTGACCCAGTCGATCAACCTGATCTCGAACAGTAACTTCGGCATGCTGAGCACGGAAGTACAAAAGGTGCACAAGGATATGCAGTGGGGTACCGACGTCAATACTGCGCTCAAGAAGTTCGCCAACCAGCTGCGCACCAACGCGTCGACGAAAGTGATCACCCTGATCACGAAGGCGGCCTCATCCAGCGGCGACATCAAAGACGTGCTGAACATCGCAGCCAACGACGCCCGGATCAACGAGCAGATACGCAGAGAACGCTTTGACGGCATGCTTATATACGTAGTGATCATCTTCATCTCGTTCGTGGTGTTCATCTATTGTGTGTATACACTGACGTCGAGCTTCATCCCCGTCATGGCGACGGCCGCTACTGCATCGAGCGGCGGCGGCGCCGCATCGTCGGCGGCGGCGAAGCAGGGAGGCACGTTTATCCAGGCGTTCAACCCGGACGACTACGTGCGGCTGTTCTTCCATGCCGCGCTCATCCAGGGACTGTGCGCGGGTATCCTCGCCGGCCAGATGGGTGAGGGCAACTGGATGTCAGGACTGAAATACGCGCTGATCATGATGGTAATCGCGTATTTCCTGTTCACACTGCTCATATAGCGACTGACTGAAGACTGAAAATAAATACTGATAAAGAATGACAGAAGATAAAGTAGAGACTGAAGGACAGGGAGCCGTGCCGGAGGCCGTAGATAAGCCCGACGCGCCGATCCCGAACCGTCTGCCGACCGGCCTGAGCATTCTGGACCGGACGCTGAACGGCGGCATCCCCAAGGGGTCAATGGTCTACTTCTCGGCCGAGCCGGTCGCTCAGCCGGAAATCTTCCTGTTCGAGTTTACCACGCCACGCAAGACATTCTACTTCACCACGACCGTCGTCGTCGAACAAGACGCATGTTAAAGACTGGTAATTTAGCTAGCAGCAGTCAGTTCTTCGACGTGCAGGAGGAACTGCGACGACGTCCTGAACACCTGGACCAGTACGCAGAGGCCGAGGCGCCGCCTGATCGAGTTCATTGACTCGAAAGTCGACTACATCTACACCAGCAGCAAATAGAACTTCACCATCTCTTCGATAACTTCAGACTTCCTTAATAGATTTAGACGTCGACGTGCACACGCTCAAGAGCCTGCTCCACAAAATCTACGAGATGGACAAGGAACGGGACAGCATCTGCTACCTGTTTATCCTCAATGGCGTACATGACCGGCGCACCGAGATTATCTTCCAGAACGTCTGCGACGTGATGTTCGAGATCGAGGTGGAAAAGAAAGGCGACAAGATGGGCAAAGCGTCCATCCCCAAGATCCGCGGCACCCCGCCCATCCTGGAAGACATCCGCTTCAAGGTCTCCGACCGATTACATCGATACGTCCCGGGATATCGCGTAGTACGCCGGCCGCATGACCGCCCACGCGCGAGCGAAAGCCCCCGGCCATGCGACGATGGCCTGCCGGTTTTTCTATCTCCGGGCTGCTACCGTAAAAAGGTATCATTTATCGTTTTTTGTGTATCCCGCCTGGCTTTCTCCCGGGCCTCGGCTTCGACGGTCAGGACTGCCGCGACCATCCCTGCCAGCAGCAGTGCCTGTGACAGGCCGGATGCCGTGGTCAGGCTGATGCCCAGCCGTACCGTTTCCGGCGCTACGAAAATGCTGCCCACGATAAGCGAGAGGCATGTCATCAGGAGGTATCGGGTATCCATGCACACTGCATATATGAAGCAGCCCTAAAACCATTCCCCGCGATTATCGCGGCATTAATGGCCGTGACCGGCTATAACGAAACGGCAGTGATCATGGCCCATCGCATAGCACTCGGTCTCCTCTATAGCCCGCTCTTCCCCGAAATGGGCAAAGAAGATGGCCCGCAGCATGCCGAGGTCGAAGGCGCATGCGGGTCGGCCCAGCAGAGGCAGGTCCTGCACTCGAAACAGTCATAGACGTGGATGGTCAGCGGCGACCGGGAGACGACTTCGATGCGCCCCAGCTTGTGTCCCGTCCAGAAACCCAGAGTCGTGCCCAGCAGCTCGTCGAGGTCCGGGCAGCCGATTTCTGCTCGTACAGCGCTTTGCCCACCTTGTATCCTGCGTCCACAAGACCGGGCCGATTGATGCCCCTGCACGTAACGTCTGACGCGGATCATCCTCAACATAATCTTGAAAAATCCGGCACATCCGGCACGCCTTTCCGGGAAAACAGGTCGCGGATGTCGTCCACCAGTAGACCCGCAGAGGCCACCGATGTAGCCAAAATTGATGAAAATACCTTCTTTCGCCGGTCGCACGGGTCCAGCCGTGAACCTATGATGCCTTCCTGGGCCATGTCGTTAAGACCACGAATAGTCAGACTTTGCCCGGCCGGTCCTGCCACGATCTCTTCGAAGGGCATCTCCCTCTCCTTCAGCATCGTGATAATTTTCACCCAACGGGGGTATTTACTGCCCGTATCCCGTCGGCCGTGGAGAAGAGCTCGATTGGCTTGTGTTCCCCTGTTTTTTTCATCAAGTGCACATCACTTATCCCGCTCGTGCTGGCAAGTCGAATAATTAAACCGCAAGGTACATATACCTATTGTTCGCATATAATAGAATGTTCGTGAAACAACAAACATAAACGACTTTCAACCAGCGGTGCCGCGTCCGGACGAGCGGGACGCCCGGGCAGGGCACCCATACCTATTATCCTGTCCATGTGTGGGTACTTAGAAGCCATAATCAGGGGGAGCAACCCCTGACACCTCCCTCCCCCCCTCATACCCCCTTTTCGAGGCCACAGAGGTTTCAAGGACATGGAGACGTTCACCACAGAGGACACAGAGGCCACAGAGGTATTCACAGAGGTTTGTTTTAACAACAGGCTCTCCTGCAGCCTTTTCCATAAAAAGTCCTCTGTGTCGTCCTCTGTGTCCTTTGTGGCCTCTGTGGTGAAAGTCTAAGTGTCCTCCCGAACCCTGAACGGCCTCAAATTATACAAAACGGAAAAAAGGTAAGAACGCCCTCTTAGACCAGGGCTTCCCAGCCGAAGAGCGCTTTGACCGGCTCATCAATGGAGCCGATGAACAGGATTGCGATCATGAACCAGAGCCATATGAGCGCCAGCACCAGCAACGGCGCCAGCTTCAGGCACAGGCGACTGTACCTGCTGACAAACCCCGATATTTCCATTTATCTATACCTGCAGCGTTTGCTGCCAGTTGTACAATTCGCACATAATATCTTAAAGCTGACGATTAATGGTCTAAACATATTTATATTTTTCCCTTTAAGGTTAAATCATTGCCTAAGAGTGACGTAGTACCCTGGCACGCCCGGGGAATAGATGTAGTGCCTGGCACGCCCGGAGGATAAAAGTTTAATACGGATAACATGTCCACAGCTATTAATATGGACTCCATCATAGCCGACCCCGCCTGTATTATCGACCGCGACGGCCTTATCGTGTGGGCCAGTCCTCCCTTTATCGACCTGTTTTCTCATCGTGCCTCCCCTGTCGGCTTGATGTTTAACCAGCTCTTTCCGGGGCTTACCGGGGGTTGCCGGCACGGCGCCCGGCTCGAGGACCGCGATCGTGTCGGCCGCAAACGGTACTTCCGCGTCGAGTGCGTGCGGATGAGCGGCCCGCACGGCGACCGGGTCAGCGATGTGGTCATCCTGCGCAACATCACCCTGGGTAAGACGCTCTCCGATATTGCCCGGCTCTCCACGCAGACGAAGACGCCCAAGGAGCTGCTGGAAAAATCCCTCTGGCTGATGAAAGACACGTACGGCTACCTGGGCCTGGCAGGCTTCGTCTCCCGGGGCAGTGACCTGGAGCTGATCGCAAGCAAAGGCTGGACAGAGAAGCTGAAGTCCATGATACGCATCATTCCTATTGCCCCGGACGCCCCGGCGATGGCCGGGCGATGCGCGTACCACCGGGAACAGATGGTCACCACCATCGCCGAATACGGGCTGATGCCGACCGTCAAGGACGCCATCGGGCGCATCGGTGGCGAGTTCGTGGTAGTCACGCCGCTGATCGACCACGACCGGCTGACCGGCGTGCTCACGGTTATCCACAGCCCGGGCACTGTCACCCGAGGAGC
Organism: uncultured Methanocellaceae archaeon; assembly: GCA_963769045.1. GTDB lineage: Archaea > Halobacteriota > Methanocellia > Methanocellales > Methanocellaceae > Methanocella_A. Next base: position 111,081 of record CAVYKK010000019.1, on the reverse strand, counting down.
TGGAGACACTGCAGACCGTGTGCAGTGCGGTGGCCGTCTCGCTGAACGTCCGGATGCAGGAGGGACGAGCTGTACATGCGTGCCGAAGACGCCACGCTCTTCGTGGACTTGCTGACGCACGAGATCGCCGTGCATGAGGCCATTGTCAGGGCATGGGCGGAGAAGCCTAGAACCAGGCTGCCCGGAAAACGCGATGAGGGCACTGCAGATGGACGACGAGGCCATGGGAGACATCCGGGCCATCAGCGCTTCAGGCGTGGAAGCACATACCGTAAGACTGCCCGACGCCATCGCCCGGGCACTGGAGGACACAGAGCTGATCGCCCGGCTCGCCGGTAAAAAGATCAACGCGAGCCAGCGGCTGGCTGAAAAGGAGGTCCTGGTCGGGCCACTGATGCGCTATGCGCTGCGCAACGTCCTCGTCAACAGCATGAAGTACGTCACATCGCGCACCGTGGACGTGGATATCCGTGCCACCGTGGACCGGGCAGGCGCCTGCAAGATCGAGCTGACGGACAACGGGCCGGGCATCCCGGACGAGCTGAAGTCCGGCGTCTTCCGTCGCGATAACCCCGACGACCGGGCCATCGGTCTCTACCTGGTAAAGCGGATCGTCAATCGCTATGGCGGACGGGTCTGGATCGAAGACCGCGTGCCCGGCAACCGCGCGAAGGGCGCCCGGGTGGTCATTATTCTGCCGCATGCAAGCGCCTGAAATATATTAAGCCGCCAGGACGCCAGGCTTATTTTTGTCTCATGCCCGCATGGCCGCTCGCGCGCGCACGCGTGCCATGGCATCGGCCCGGGTACCCTGCTGTTCCATTGCTTGCGATACGGAACGCAAGGAACCGTTAAAGGCCGTAGAGTACGCAGAGGGGCGCAGAGAACGCAGTTTCTTTCAGGTTTATACTGAACCATCTTTAAAAGGGAAACTGCGTTCTCTGCGCCCCTCTGCGATCTCTGCGGCCTTTAAACCGCGCCCTGTGTACCGCTACGCATTGCCAGGAAACCGCCTGCCACCGGTCTTTCTGAGCCTGGGGCCTTATCGTGGTCGACGGAAAATGCGATCTGGAAGCACGTCCCGTTCGTCCGGCCCACTGTCATCTTGCCGCCCAGCTGTTCTGCGAGGACGTTGACGAGCTGCAGTCCCATGGAAGGGACATTGTGCACGTCCAGGCCGCCGGGAAGGCCCACGCCATTGTCGCTCACCTCAAGGACATATCGGTCGTTTTCCTGCCGCAGCCTTATCTTTATGTTCCCATGCCGGTTGCCGGGGAAAGCGTACTTGAGCGAGTTGGAGACCAGCTCGTTGATGATCAGGCCGCAGGGGATGGCCGTGTCGATGTCGAACTTTGCGTTGTCGACGTTTGTCACCATGGTGATCCTGCTGCTGTCAGCTCCGTAGGACCGGTACAGGTTGTCCGCCAGGCTCTGCACATATTGGGCGAAGTCGATCATGGCGATGTCCGGGGTCTGGTAAAGTTTCTCGTGGATCATGGCGATGGAGCGGATGCGGTCCTGGCTCTCTCTCAGTACATTCCGGCAAGTATCGTCCCCGACGCTGTAAGCCTGGATGCCGAACAGGCTGGAGATGATCTGCAGGTTGTTCTTCACCCTGTGGTGTATCTCCTTCAGCAGCACCTCTTTCTCGAGCAGCGATGCGCGAATCTTTCCCTCGGCGGCCCTGCGCTCTGCGATTTCTGCATGCAGTTTCTCTGTTGGCCACAGCCAGCTCCAGCGTGCGCTCCAGGACGCGGGTCTCGAGGTCGTCCCTGGCGTGCTTCAGGGCTTCCTCGGCGGCCTTCAGCTCGGTGATGTCTTCCACGAGGACTACGTACCTCACCGTGTCGCCAACGGAGGCAAAGGCCGGGAACATCTTTACTACATACGACTTGCCTGTCGCGCCGTCCTTTCCCTGGATGCGTACTCCCCTTGCGATCGCTGGCCTGCCCTGTCGCAGCTCGTTCACCAGGTCGCAGGCCGCGTCGCCCAGCAGGCCACAGTCGTCAAAGATATTGAACCTGCGGCCGCCGTCCCTGCCGTCCCTGCCGATCAGGTCTTCGAATTGCCTGTTGGCCGAGATCATGTTGCCGTCCGGGCCGGCGATGCACATGGCGTCGGGGGTGTACAGCAGGATGTCGCCGACGAGGCGCCGCGTGTCGTACAGCTCCCGGTTGACCCGGTTCAGCAGCGCCACGTTCACGGTGGTCAGGGAATATAGCAGCAGCGCCACCGTGATGAAGATGAGTGTGACCGCATAGAAGAACTGGGCCAGATTGCTGCCGTCATAGATGCCCAGCGTGCTCACGAGGTTCAGGCTGTCGCCCGCGACGCTGACCAGGAAGGTGGCTGACCAATATGGCAAAGATCGTCCTTCGCCCGTTGCCGATGTTACGGACGACCAGGATGGAGCACATGGCAACGATCATCAGGTCGGCGACGATAGATGCGACAAAGATCGAAGCGGGGTAGGCGTTGCCCGGATCTGTCAGCACCCGCACGACCACGAGGGCGGCCAGCGCCATAACGGAAAAGAGGCCTGCGGCCGTCACGAGGTGCCGGAAGATCGGCCTCACGTCCAGCCACTGCATACGTATCGTGGCATACAGGGCGACGAGCAGCGGCACGTAGCCGACAACCATGAGCAGCATGGCCAGATCGACCAGGGCCGGGTCGGTGATCGCTTTCGAAAGCAGGTACCAGGTGACGCCGGAGATCGTCTGGATGACGAAGTAGACGATCAGGCCCTGGAATGTCTTGCGCAGTGCCGCATCGTCCTCCGACCAGTAGAGCATGACGATCACGGGCAGGCAGAGCAGAGACAGGATCACTGCGGCCATCGCCGACGGCAGCGACAGGAAATTGCCCGTGGCGGAAGCGATCAGGAACAGGGCTATGGCGATGGCCATGGCGAACTCGAACCCCATCATCGCAAACGGGGCGATATCTGACAGCTGCTTAACCATATTTGCGTTTTCCACCGTTTTTGCCGCCTGGCGGCAAATCGACCATCTGTCGCCGATCATACATATTCTTATCGGTTTCGCGGCGGCAGGGCAAACGGCAACGGCACGGCGATTCTTGCGCCCGGCGGCAAAATATGTCACGCTTACTTTTGTACCTGGTGGTATGCCATATCAATCCCCGGGGGCCCGGAAAGAATAATATCGAGCATCGCTCATATATCGGTTCAATATTCAATGCCGTGCATTATTTCGACTACGGTGAGCCCCTGCAAAGCATACTTTTATGTAAAGCCCGGACCAACGTATTGTTAAGGTGGTATAGGTTGTACGAGCCGGATGCCCCGGGTTATTCATGGGGTTTTCTCGTCTCGTAATAGGAGGTATTATAACTATGGCTTTCGAGCAGGAAACCCCTAAAGGTTCTACAAAACCTGGTTCTTTATCGGCTTTTTTGGATAGCTACTTCCACATATCGGAACGAAATTCGACAATCAAGATTGAACTGTTGGCAGGCTTGACGACGTTCATGACGATGGCTTACATCATCATCCTGAACCCGATCATCCTTCTCCCAGAGACCCTGGACTGGTCTTTTCCTTGACCGGCCTGGACTTCGGGCTGGTCTTCGTAGGTACATGCATCGCGGCCGCGGTCTCGACGATCGCCATGGGCCTTTACGCCAAGCACCCGTTCGCGCTGGCGGCGGGCATGGGGCTTAACTCGGTGGTCGCCTACGGCCTGATCCTCGGGATGGGCCTGACCTGGCAGCAGGCGATGGGCATCATCGTCCTTGAAGGCATCATCATTACGGTCCTCGTGCTGACGAACCTCCGTGAAATGGTCATGAACGCCATTCCCCGGTCGCTTAAGCTGGCAATCGGCGCTGCGATCGGCCTGTTCATCGCCTTCATCGGGTTCTTCGACTCCAAGATCATGGTCGCCAACCCGGTGACGCTGATTCAGTTTGGTAACCTCGCCAATCCGTTTGTCATGATTGCGGTACTCACACTGTTCATCATTATCGCCTTGATGGCCCTGAAGATCCGGGGCAGCATCCTGTATGGCATCATCATCTCGAGCGTTATCGCGCTGGTCGTTTGCCTGGTCGCAAACCAGATGGGCTACGCATTCAACGCCTACGGGGTCATGGACGTGCCGTCGGCGATCGGGCGCTGCCTGCCGGCTCAAGCAACATACCGGCTGGCATCACGGCGAAGATTGTCGAGATACCCGACTTCGGCGCCTTCATAAATGTGATCGTCGACGTCGTGAAGCCATCCCGGAGGACCTGAAGCTCGGCCTGATTCCGGTAATCCTGGCCATTATGATGGTCGACTTCTTCGACACGATGGGCACCGTCGTGGCCGTGGCCGACAAGGGCAACCTGCTGGACAAGAACGGCAAGCTGCCGAAGCTGAACCGCGTGCTGCTGGTCGACTCGCTCGCCGCTGTCACCGGCGGTCTCTTCGGGGCCAGCTCGAACACGACATATGTCGAGAGTGCCTCGGGCGTAGCCGCAGGCGGCCGGACCGGCCTGGCTGCGGTCGTGGTCGGCCTGCTATTCCTCGTGGCGCTGTTCTTCGTGCCGCTGGGCTACATCGTGCCCACGGCGGCTGCCGCGCCCGCGCTGATCATAGTCGGTTACCTGATGATCACGTCGATCAAGGACATCGCCTGGGACAAGATCGAGGACGCGCTTCCCGCGTTCCTGACGATAGCCGCGATGGTGTTCACCTTCAGCATCTCCAAGGGCGTCGGCGTCGGCTTCATCTCCTACGTCGTCGTCAAGGTGTTCTCGGGCAAGTGGAAGGAGATCCACCCGCTGATGTGGCTGGCCGCGATCATGTTCGCGCTGTACTTCGTGTACGTCTCCGTCTTCGTCTGTCGTGGAACCTTTAAAGGTAAAAGGGATGGAATTCTCCATCCCTACTTTTTCTTTTTCAGTGCTTCTTCGCTCCCAATTTTATCCGTAATTTTGGAAATTGTTATCATATCTTTGGAAGGAATTAAAACTAATATATAGAGGAACCTATTATCTAGTAATGGCCGGTAGCGTGAAAAACCAGGGCTCGATTATTCTCAAATTTCTACTGATAGCGAGCGTTGCCACCCTGATCATCAACTTCATGATCCTGCTGATGCCGACCGGCTACCGGAACCTTTTCTACGGCACGATACAGTTCCTCTGGCCGCTGATGGGCATACTGCTGTTGCTGCGCATCTACAAGCTGGACGAGGACCGGAATATACACTTTTTCGCGCCTTTTTGCCATAGGCCTGATACCCTGGACGCTGACCATATTGCTCTGGGAAGTGTTGCTGCCAGTCTTCTACAGCGACAGCCTGGCCTACTACGTGACCGGGTTTGGCTTTCTCCTCTGCTATGTCATCCTGATCGTCGGGCTGCGCAGGCTCAAGCACACGGGGAAAGGGTACCTAAGCCCATCGACCAACTCATATGTCAATATCCTCGGCGTCATTATGTCGTTAGCCCTGCTGACGTTCGTTGCAATGAACATTAACTTAAACAGTCCAAAGCTGCCCGACATACTGATCCTTGTATTATACCTCATAAGCGACATAGTGATCCTGCTAATCTGCTCCAAGCTCATTAATACTGATCTCAAGGTAGAGCTGAAGTATCTCGTCTTCGTCGTCGGAGCGTTCATGCTCATCAATTCGATAGGAGACATCCTGTTCGAGATGCGGTGGCTACTGTCCCTGAAATCCGTCGAAGGCATACCGATCACAGAAATCATCGACACGGTATACAACGTCTCGCTCATCTTCATGGTCACGGCGCTGGCTATCTACAGCTCCGGGCTCCGTGACCGGGCGCTGACCGAGATGCGTAAGAAGCTCGATGATACGAGACTGTTTGTAGACGACATCCTGGCCAACGCCCCCGACGCCATGTTCGTCTGCGATGCGGACGGCAACATCATGCAGGCAAACGGCCAGATGCTCCGGCTGTTCGAGGTCAGGGGCCCGGACGCTTTGCGAAAGATGAACATCTTCAACATTAGCCAGCGGCCGGGCCGGCTGGAAGCCATCGACATTTCCTCTGTCAGGGAAGGTAAAACAGTCAGCCTCCCCCGGATAAGCTACCGGCGCCCTGCAGATGGCAGTGAGCGGTTCCTTTCTTTAAAGCTATATCCTGTATATGGCACGGAACGGGAAATCCAGAACTATATCGGCATAATCGAAGACATTACCGGGCGGCTGCAGACAGAAGAAGCGCTCGTGGACTACCAGAAGCAGATTGAGCTTTATGTGGATCTGATGGGCCACGACATCAACAACATGAACCAGATCGGCATAGGGTTCCTGGAGTTGGCGCGGGATAAGCTCTATGCAGAGGGTGCTATCGGCAGGGACAACGTGATGTTCATCGACCGGCCGCTGCAGGCATTCAAGAACAGTTCCCGGCTAATCAGCAACATCCAGAAGATGAGAAAGGCGATGGGAAAAGAGATAGAGCAGGAGACGGTGGACGTGGCGAAGACAATCCAGGATGCCATCGAAGAGCACCGGTCTGTCCCCGACCGGCAGATCACTATCGATTTTACCCTGTCACAGGGGCTCACGGTGAAAGCCGACGGGCTGCTCAAAGACGTATTCTCCAACCTGATCGGCAACGCCATAAAGCATTCGCCGCCGGACAGGCCTCTCGATATCAGGATTACTGCTATGCGTGAAATCAATGAAGGCATCGGCTCTGTCGTAATCGGCATCGAGGACAACGGCCCTGGCATTGAGGACTCACAAAAGAGCATCATTTTCGAGCGCTTTACGTCGGGGACGATGAAGACCGGAGGCCGGGGGCTTGGACTTTACCTGGTGCGTACGCTGGTAGAGAGCTATGGCGGCCGCGTCCGGGTCGAGGACCGTGTGTCCGGAGCGTACCGGCAGGGCAGCCGTTTCGTGGTGCTGCTGCCTGCTTTGCCCACGGTATAAATTCTATCGTTCTTGTAACTTTGTATACGCTGAGCAGGTACCTGACACTACGTACACTACGTACACGGTGGCCCACTACGTTTTTCCGGATATGGCAAGCGTAGCCCTATTATTTAACGTCGTGTACGTCGTGTACGTCGTGTACGTTGTGTTTGGTGCCTGATAGTTTATACAACATATCACAAATGACGCGCATCTCGTGCATACAGGCATCGTTTTTTCGGCATGCTCTGATGACTTAGACAGTTCGATGATGCCCCGGGTAACTATTAGTACCGGTCCTGTGATATTTCGATGAAATGCCCCTTCCGTGCAGGCGTTCATACCTGACTCATTAAAGCAAGAGGGGGCTCCTGCCGGGCGGCAGGTCTGTCATATCGGATGCAATGGGGAGGTTTCTCTATCGACATCTTCAGGACTAAGAGCATTGAACATTACCGGAAGGGCCACGGCCAGCACGACCTTAAGAAATCACTCGGAGCTGTCGACCTACATGTTCTGGGCATCGGGTGCATCATCGGTACGGGTATCTTCGTGCTTACCGGCGTGGCCGCGGCAAAGTAGCTGCAGGGCCGGGCATCGTTATCTCTTTAGTCATCACCGGCATCGCATGCATCCTGACCGCCCTCGTCTACGCCGAGCTTGCGGCCATGGTGCCCCATTCAGGAAGCACCTATGCCTATTCGTATGCCGCGCTGGGCGAGATCGTTGCGTGGGCCGTCGGATGGGCGCTCATCCTCGAATACCTCGTCGGCGCATGCATGGTCTCAGTCGGCTGGTCCGGGTACATGAATGGCATTCTGTTGTCCCTCGGCGTAAGCCTGCCGTCGCCCTGACGTCAGGCCCCGCCGGAGGGGGAGTCATCAATCTGCCTGCGATCCTTATCGCGCTGTTCATCGGGCTCATGCTGGTGCGGGGCACGAAAAAGAGCACCCGTCTCAACAAGTGCCTGGTCATCGTCAAGCTCATCGCCATCGGCATTTTTCTCATGCTTGCGGTGCCCCAGTAGAACGTTTTGAACTGGTCAACTTTTGCACCGTACGGCTACCAGGGTGTACTGGCCGGATCAGCCATCGTGTTCACGGCGTTCATCGGGTTCGACGCCACGGCCACCGCCGCCGAAGAGTGCCATAACCCGAAGCGGGACCTGCCCATCGGCATTATCGGATCACTGATAGTCTGCACCATACTATATGTCATCGTCGCGGCAGCGCTTACCGGGGCCGTTTCCTATGATACGCTTGACAATGCGGAGCCGGTCGCCTTCGCCCTGCGGTCGCTCGGGTATGGCACCGGATCCGCTATCGTGGGGGTCGGCGCCATTGCTGGCATTACCACTGTCCTGCTGGTGCTGATGTATGGCCTAAGCAGGATCATCTTCGCCATCTCCCGCGACGGTCTGCTCCCGGCGGGCATATACCAGATACACCCGAAGCTTGGTACGCCCTGGCTGGTCACGATCATCTCCGCCCTCGTCATCGCCTTCATCGCAGGCTTCATGCCGATCCAGGCGCTCGCGGAGATCGTGAACATCGGTACCCTGTTTGCGTTCATCGTCTCCTCTGTCGGCGCAATTGTGCTAAGATACCGGATGCCGGACGCCCATCGACCATTCCGATGCCCGAAAGTATATGTCGTGGCACCTCTGGCGATCGTCCTCTGTCTGGTGCTCATGATGAACCTGCCCCTGCATACCTGGATCATTTTCCTGGCATGGTCTGCCGTCGGCATCGTCGTTTATGCCCTGTACGGCTACAGGCACGGCACCCTTCGCCGGGAAAAGCTGTCAGCGCCTCATAATGAAGTCGATCATCACATCCCGCCTGCCGGGGCGCTCCAATAATCGAACCGGGGATGATATTTGCCTGTAAATACTATATAAACAGGTAATTGAATATGTCCGAGGGATCATATGGGCACGCTACTGATGCTGGCGCTAATATCTTTGATTTGCGGGATTGTACTAACCGGCACCGCATTCCTTATCTTTCACCTTGCCCGACCTGTGCCTGATTATCAGTGTGATATCGATAGACGGCCTTTTCGTCATCGGGCCCATCGTCTCGACCATGACTTGAGCGGGTGGCCTGTACCATGGCTGACATTACCCACGCCTGCGGGGAAAACTTTGGGTTATTACTTGTTTCACATAGGCGCATAAAATCGTATTATGGCTATGCGGGTCATTTATCGGGCGCCCGGATGTCTTTTAAGCAAACGGTCACGATTTAAAGGATATTCCAGCCTGGTAAACCGTGATAAAGCTTGTATGGCGTAAATAAGATAAGTATCGTTATTTACTAACCGGTGTTATAGCATGGTGTCGGCCCCGGGGGGTGGAACCGATCAAGGTGCGAGGTAAGACAATGTCGAATAAAATTTCGAACAAAATATTAATTGTGCTGATCATCGTGTCGCTCTTTGCGGTGGCGATACCTGTATCGAACGCAGGATCTGATAACGGTAAAGGATACGCGGATATCAAGCCATACCATGGGCTGTTCGGCGCCGACTCGCCGTTCTACGGGGTGAAGCTGTTCGTGCAGCATATCGACGTGTCGCTCGAAGGCAACGTCACCATGAAGCTCCAAAGACAGCAGGACCTCGCGTGGCAGCGGCTGTCCGAGGCCTTGGCGGTGACCGACCGTGACGATACGGCTGCACTGAAAGCCGCGTTAGACGCGTTTATAGAAGATTCGAAATTGAGCAGTAAAATCCTGGACTCGGATCTTCTCAACGATACCGCGTTCCTCGAAGCCTGGAATGTGTACGATGATCAGGAAGACTTCCTGGCAGCTATGATCAATAATTCAAGTTATTCGCGCGCCATCACCGACCAGTATGACCGGACGCTCAAGCACTTCTCAGAGATCAAGAACGGCAGGCCATTCATCTACTGCAACAACACGACGTACTTCATCCCGCCCGGCCAGATGAAGAAGATCAGCCAGGGCGGCCAGGGTAAGACGCCTCCGGGCCTGTCGAAGAAAGACTATGTCTCCCCGGAACCCTTCATATTGATCAACGGTACTGTCGTATGGCCATGGGACGATAGCTACGATGCATACAACATCTTGAAAAATGCTAACGGGATTGACGGGAGCACTGTTTTTGCCGACGACTTAACGAGCAAGCACGGAAAAAACAAAGTCCACGGTAACCCGAATAAATAATCCATTTTTATTCTTTTTCATTTTTTTTATTTTCTGATATCTGTAAGCCGTTGCCAGGATAATCCTGCTTTACGGGAACGGGTCCTTGCCGAACTGCTTCAGCTCCATACGGCCATTCTCGATCAATATGTACGTTTGCGCGGGCGGTCCGCCGGTCCCTCGTCCACCCACGACCCCGTGTTGGCGACCGTCTTTTCCTCATTGATGAACGGTTGATGGGTATGGCCATAGACAAGATTATCTCCCGGCTTCATGCCCAGCACCATAATTGGCACCCGAGGTGGCCAGATCACGCACTTTATCGATGCCAGTCCGCTCATGAGGGGGCCTGCGCATGAACATGGCCTTGTCGCCGTCCTCATTGCGCTTCTCGACCATGTCCCATATCCTCGTGGCAATGCCGCCGATCCCGTTCGCTGAAGCACATGCGTTCGCTCCACTCGCTCGTACGTGTCAACTGTCATAGGCTCGAGGTTTGACAGGACCTCCAGCTCATAGCCATGCGCGAAGTTGAACGTCTGTCCTCCGTCAACGAGCCAGAGCGTTTACTCACCCTGAACGGGTAAAAGTCCTTGTATCGTTCGGCCAGCTTGTGGACGTAATAGTCGTGGTTCCCCGGGATATAATAAACGTTCCTGGCGTTGAGGCGGCCGATTAACCCCAGGATGTCCTGGTCGTCGATGATGGCTCTCGCGTTATTGGCCCGCCAGAAGTCCATGAGATCGCCCAGGATGACGAAATGCTCGATATCGAGTGGCATGCAGCGGTCAAGGAACTCACGGAAGCTTTCCCGGTTGCTCTTCGTGTAGCCGAGGTGTACATCCGATATCACGATAATCATGGCCGCTTACCGCTCCTGATCGTAAGATATTCCCCGGGACATCCCATAGCCGATCATTTTATAAGTATATCTATATAATATTACCACAGTCTGCCATCGGTGATGTGTCGTAGAGGCAATACCCTGTCCTTGTGGTATCGCGGATGATACAATGTCTGGCAGCCAGTCCGCCCGGGCAGTTAAAAACGTTTTTATTTAACATAATTTATTATAATGTGCATATAGTCATGCGGGAATCGGAATCATGATCGGCGGATTAACTGCGGGTGTCATTGTATTTTTAGCCGTGGTTGCGATAGCAATCATCTTTTTAGGCTGGATCGTCTCTAGCGTACTCCTCATCGGCTTGCTGGGCTGGCATCCGCCCGGGTGGATCCTCGGCCCGCCGGTACACTTTGCCAATACGCTGTTTGCGTCTCTGTTGACACTGGCCACGATCCTGGCAACGTTTGTCATCCTGCTGAAAGGGTATAACGTCATCCCGGTTTAATGATTATCTCAGGGCTGACGCTCACGTGCACGTGCGTGTGACCGCCACGCAATTGTACCGTGTTGCGTCAGCCCGCTTGCATTTTCCTGAAAGTCGGTCTGGACAGGATGTGGGCCGTCACGGCCACCGCTATTGCGATCAGCACGACTTTGACCATAAAAGATTGGACGACGAAGCCCGCCGAGTACCCGATGGTGACCCATAGCGACAGTACGGACAGAAGCTTTACTTTCACCGTCAGCCCTCTGCCTTCACGGTAATTCTTTATGTAGTCCCCGAACCACCTGTTGCTGATCAGCCAGTGATAGAACTTCTTAGAGCTGCCTGCATAGCAGGCCGCAGCCAGCAGGAAACGGGGTCGTAGGCAGGAGCGGCAGGAAGATGCCCGCGACGCCAAGGCATACACAAGTCGTGCCAGCGGCGATGAGCAGCCATTTCTTTATGCCATGTAGGATGGCCCCGGGACCCTGGGGCGCAATTTCATACGTTTCTCCCATGATACCTCAACACCCATTGTTACCAGTGCCGTTGTCGTACCCACCGCAACGGCGCCGGATATAATAATTTAGTTATTATTATATAATAAATACGGAGTTTGAGGGGAGACCAGTTGTCCGGGATGGGACTTTTTAGAAGACGGTGTTTATAAAATGGCAGAATGCCATTAAGGCTAAACGTACGGGGGAACCTTTTGGGAAAATGTTCCCCTTGCACCCCTTCAAAAACGATCATAAAATGACGCCTTCGGCACATGTGCGAGTGTCGAGACCGGGGAGAACTTTTTAAGAAAAAGTTCTCCGGTAGCCTTTCAAAAATTATGCGGGAAAGACGATTCGAACGTCTGTACTCCTACGAGACAGGGCTTTAGTCCCTGTGCCTTTGACCGCTTGGCAACTCCCGCTTACGACAGTTAATAATAATGTATATATAAATAAATATTTAATCCGAAGTTATAGCGATTGGTACCATGGTGCCCGATGATATAGTGGTAGCATAGCAGTGGCATATGTAGAAGATGCCTGAGTTGTACAAATCAGAACGTTTTTAACCTCCGCTGTACCTATCTAACCTCGTGCCCGGAAAAATGCGGGGGTGACTGTCTTTACATCTTTCAGCTTCGACGTCAGGATGCGGGAACTAAATGATGAGCTCAGTGGACTCGCCGCCTATCCAATGGAGCGATTTCTGGAAATCGTGAAAGAGGTAGGATTCGAATGCAACCTCTGCGGGAAATGCTGTACGAGGGACTTTAACGATCACGCGTTCCTGCTGGATGACGATGCGGAACGCATCGGCGACGTAGACAAAGCGGCACTGATACCCGCCCCCTATTATGAATTCTGCGATCAGGCCGGGACGTTTTATGTCTCGGGCTACGCGATCAGGGCCAATCATGACGGTACGTGCCACTTCCTGGAAAAAGGACGTTGCAGGATTTATGAGCAGCGTCCTCGTATATGTCGGATATACCCTTACATGCTTCACCGGGAGGAAGACGAGGCCGGCGAAGTCGATTGGAGACAGATCAGCGGCCTGAACCGTCACGGATATTACAATTCGGAGATCGATGATGCGGAATGCAGGCAGATGTGGGAAGAGGTAAAAGACTACGAGGCAGGCTTCCTGAAGCAGGAGATCGCTTTCCTGGAGGCTGTCAAAGCACATTTCGAAGCGAACGGCCTCAAGCACTCTCCGATGGCCTATGATCGCCAGATGAGGATTTTCGGGCGCGGAGGAAAGGTGCACGTTAACGTGTTTTATAAAGGCGGATTCAGACCGCGCGCGGTAACGAAGAAAGATTATTGATATCTCACAGTTGCGACCGCTCTGTATCTCTAAAACTATCCTTTAAACGGTGCCTTCGGCACATGTGTTTTGTGTCGAGACCCGGGGGGCTTTTTAAAAAGCCCCCGGGAGCCCCTCAAAAATTCTATGCGGGGGACGAGAATCGAACTCGCGAACTCCTTCGAGACAGGGTCCTAAGCCCTGCGCCTTTGACCGCTTGGCAACCCCCGCATCGTGGTTGTCAGGAGTCTTATGGCGCGTCAGATGTCTTAAATATTCTCATTGGGCCAAGTGCAATAAGATTTAATTACTACCAGATCAATCGACGGGCCAGCCAGTCAGCAAGAAGGGCCCGGGTATGGCCCCGGCATAATATTTTTACCTCTTGATCGTCACCCATCCGCCGTAGAGGAAGCCGGTATAGAACCTCGAGGGCTTTCCGAACCCCGCCTCGTCCAGCAGCGTTTCAATCCTCTCTTCCGGGACGAACTGCAGCCGTTTCAATATCTGGCCGCTGAAGCCGTCTTCGACTGCTTGCGGGTCGACGCCCCTGGCTTTCACGAACGTCTTCCACGCCGTTACAGTGCGGTTGAAAGATTCGCTGTCCTTTACCCCGAACCCGTCTACCAGTACCAAAGGGCTGCCGCTCTTGAGCCGCCGGCCGATGCTCTCCAGCAGCCGTAGCTTCGACCCGTCGTCGGGCAGGAAGTGCATGACGAGGATACACGTAGCACCGTCATACAGGTGGTCTTCCGGGAGATCGTGGACATATCCTTTGAATAATCTCACCGGGTTCGACAGCCCTTTCTTGTCGATCTTTTTCTTCGCTATCGCGAGCATTTCTGCCGACGGATCCACGCCGGTCATGCTCCACCCGGGGCTGCCCTGGCCGAAGGTACATATCTCCATTCCCGTCCCTGCGCCCGCGATGAGCAGGTCGGCGTCTTCATCGATCATCGAGCATAAGGTCGAGTAAGCCATCGCAAAAAGCGGCTCGTAGGCGGCGGTAAACTGCCTGATGGACGCATCGTACTGTGACACGCCCACGGGCGGGTTCGAGTCGAAATTTGCCGTTTCTCGCCCGTTGCCTGAATGTTCCATTCCGGATCGCTCCTGACTAAACAATAAGCAACTCTTTCAAGTACCTGCCGGTATACGATCGCTCTGTCTTCGCAATGTCTTCTGGTGTCCCTTCGGCGATGACCTGACCGCCCTTTTTGCCGCCCTCCGGGCCCATGTCGATGACATAGTCGGCGCGCTTGATCACGTCGAGGTTGTGCTCGATCACGATGACCGTGTTCCCGGCATCGACCAGTGACCGGATGATGCCCATGAGCCGTTCGACATCTGCCATATGCAGGCCGGTGGTCGGCTCGTCCATCACGTATACGTTGCCGTTCAGGTCCAGTTCCGTGGCCAGCTTGATGCGCTGTGCCTCGCCGCCGGATAGCGTGCTCAACGGCTGCCCGAGCGTCAGGTAGCCCAGCCCGACCTTCTCCAGCATGGTCAGCCTGTTACGAATTTTCTTTCCGTTTCCGACCGTTCTGTCGGAAACGGCCCCTTCGAACAGCCCCAGCGCATCGGAAACGGTCATCTCCAGTACGTCCGCGATGCTTTTCCCTTTGTACTTCATCTCCAGCACTGCGGGCGTGTACCGCTTTCCTCCGCATTCGGTGCAGGTCATCCGGACACTGTCCAGGAAGTGCATCTCCACTTCCACGTAGCCCAGGCCGCCGCATTTCGGGCAGGCGCCGGCCGAGTTGAAGCTGAACAGGCCGGGGTCCATGCCGTTTGCTTTCGCAAAGATTTTCCTGATCTCATCGAACGCCCCGACATAGGTGGCAGGGTTCGACCGGCTGGAGCGGCCGATGGCCGACTGGTCGACTACAACGGCTTCCGGGTGCTGCCCGACGAATATGTCATTGATCAGCGTGCTCTTGCCCGAGCCGGCCACGCCTGTCACCGCGATCATGACGCCCGTCGGTATCCTGACGTTGACGTGTTTCAGGTTGTGAAGGCAGGCGTCTCTGATTTCGATGTAGCCGGAGGGCTGTCTGCGCATATACTTCTCTTTTGCCCTTGCCGTGAACATGTGTCCCGTAGGCGTATCTGACCGCCGGAGCTCTTCCACGCTGCCACTGAACAGGACCTGTCCTCCTTTCGTGCCGGCGCCCGGGCCGATATCGATGACGTGGTCGGCACAGCCGATGACATCCGGGTCATGCTCGACCACGAGGATGCTGTTACCTCTGTCACGCAATCGCCGGAGCATCTCTACTACCCTGTGTACGTCCCCCGGGTGCAGGCCGACACTCGGCTCATCGAACACATAGATCAGGCTGACCAGGTCACAGGATAGCTGTTTCGCCATCTTGACTCGCTGAGACTCGCCGCCAGACAGCGTCCCGACGGGCCGGTCCAGCGACAGGTATCCGGCACCGATGTCTATCAGCTGCTGCATACGCCACCTGATAGGAGCCAGGATCGGGTCTGCTACCGGCCCGGATACGCCGTCGAGGAAATCCTGCAGATCGGTCAGCTCCATTGTGGAAAGCTCCGCGATATTCTTCCCGTTGATCGTAACCGATCGGGCCCGGTCATTGATCCGGGTGCCGTTACACGCCTTGCACGTAGTCTCTTTGAAGTACTTCGCCTCCCGGTCGCTCAGGTCTTCCTTGCCCAGCTGTCGCCTCTTCAGCCCGGTGACCACGCCTTCCATCGTGGCGTTGAGTATCCCGCCGAGGCGGTCCTCGCCGATCTTGACCGGCTCCATGTACAGCAGCCTGTCCATCTCTTCCTTGCTGAATTCTTTTAACGGCTTGTCTACATCAAAGAGGCCGCTGGCCCGGTATATCTTATAATAATAGTTTGCCCGGCTGGTAGAAGGGGTGCCTGATCCCGCCGTCGGCCATCGATTTGTCCATGTCCAGCAGCTTTTCCACGTCCACGTCGATGATGCTGCCGATACCGCTACAGGCATGGCACATGCCCTCCGGGTTGTTGAAGCCGAAGTAGAAGGACGGGCCGATGAACGGGGTGCCGACCCGTGAATACAGCAGCCTGAGGTACGTCGATATCTCGGTGGCCGTGCCGACCGTGGAGCGTCGGTTCTCGCCGAGCCGCTTCTGGTCGATCTGGATGACCGGCGAAAGGTTCCGTATACCGTCGACCTCAGGACGGGGTATCTTCGGCATATATCGCCGGGAGAACGCACTGAACGTCTCGATCAGCTGACGCTGCGCTTCCGCGTAGATCGTATCGAAGACCAGCGAAGACTTGCCCGAGCCGGATACGCCCGTGAACACGACCACCTTGTGCTTCGGTATCTCGAGGCTGACGTCCTTCAGGTTATGCACTTTCGCGCCTGACACGACAATAGATTCGTCCACGGTGCTCACCCAGACAATTGCGCGAGGTACGCGTCGACCCACTCGATCTCTCCCTTGAGCAGATAGACGGGCCGCGTCGCTACACCCAGGCGGTGTCCCGGACAGCCGTTATCCCGCAGGAACTGCTGGAGCTCCTCGTAACACTTGACGTTCTTAACCAGCCCCTTCCGGTATTCTTTCAAAGCTTTCTGCACAGCCTTCGCCGGGAGCAGATCACAATTATACGTGCCGATATCCACCTGCCACCTGGTGTGCTCAGGCTCGCTGAGGAGCCGCTCCAGCTTTCCCTGCAGCGCTTTTGTGCCGTCCGCGCTGATCGAGAACAGCTTCCGGAGGCGGTTCTCCGGGCTGATCTCATTAGTCCGCAGGACGAGCCCCTTTTTCTCCAGGTTGTTGAGCACCTTGTATATTGATGACATGGAAAGCTCAGTCCAGGAACGCATGTCACGGAACTTGACCTCCTGCTCGATCTGGTACGGGTACATCGGCCCTTCCGAAAGCAGGCCCAACAGGGCTGCTTCTGCGTTAGATATATCATCCATGATATCCACCGACCTATTCTCTCTATATCATATTGTACTCGTACAATATTACACCAATGCATATTTAAGCATGTCGGCCGGACTGTCGGCAGGCTTCCCCTTTCTGTCAGGATGCATCGATCATCAGGGACAAATATCATGCGGTTACGCAATAAAAGGGTGCGCCATATGCGCCCTGAAAATAATAATAGTGTCGCAGCGGCCGCATAAGCAAACTATATCTATCATCGTTTCGAGTTACCATAGAGTGACAGGATGAAGCGAGTCTGTGTTTTCTGCGGGTCGAGCCCCGGCGGGCGGCCCGATTATGTCCTTGCCGCACAGAGCCTGGGACGGGCGCTGGCAGGTAAGAAAATCGGGCTGGTCTACGGCGGGGCCAAAGTCGGCATGATGGGTGCCATCGCTGCGGCAGTCGTCGAAGCGGGCGGCGAAGTGACCGGTGTCATGCCGCGATCGCTCGTGGAGAAAGAGGTGGCGTTCACCGGGCTGCGCGACCTGCGGATTGTCGAGACCATGCACGAGCGCAAGGCGCTTATGGCCGAGCTGTCAGACGGTTTCATCGCGCTGCCGGGCGGCCTCGGGACTATCGAGGAGTTCTTCGAAGTGCTGACATGGGCACAACTGGGTATGCACAAAAAGCCGTGTGGCCTATTGAACGCAGGCGGATACTACGACCCCCTCGCCAGCTTTATCGACCATGCGACCGAACAGCAGTTCATCAGCCCGGCGGGCAGGTCACTGATGCTGATCGACGAAAGCCCGGAAGGGCTGCTGCAGAAGTTCGAGCGCTACGAGGCGCCGCAGTCCGATAAGGCCACCTGGGCCCTGCGCATGAGCGATAAGCTGTCGAATATTTAATGTGTTAGTTATTTGCATATCTTTTTGTACAGGCTGAGAAGGCACCTGACACAAAGGCCACGAAGGCCACGAAGGCCACAACGTACGTTTAGAAATAGGTTCATGGAAGCCCCTTTATAAATAGGACTTTGTGGCCTTTGTGGCCTTTGTGGCCTTCGTGTCTGATGCCTTCTCATTGTATACGACATTTCAGGAATGACTATGTCTTCTTCTTTTTGCGTTGCATTTTGTCGCGGGCCGCACGGGCGCTCGCGCGCGCACGTGTGTGTTGGCAGGCTTTACAATCGTCGATTCCTAAAAATTTTATAATCTGTAGTGCTGATAATCTAGAACCTGAACCCTTTGAACAGGTACCTTGCCAGCAGCATGACCGGGATGATCTCCAGCCGGCCGATCCACATATCGATGATGATAATAATTTTTCCAAGATCGCTTAACCCGGGATTTATGATGCCACAGTACAGCCCCACATTGCCCAGGGCTGAGCTGACAGAGAAAACCACGAGGCTCAAATCATACTGCGGCCCTGCCAGGTTAGAGAGTAAATATATGCTCAATAATAAAGCTACGACCCAGAGGAACGAAATGAACGTCGCTTCGGTCAGCTCCGCGCTGATCACGTCCTCCGTCACACGCTTATTGTTGATATTGAGTACCGTGACCGAGTTCCTGGAGCGCAGTACCTTGGCGAACCACAGCTTTATCTGGTCGTTTAAAAAGATGACCCTCGCCACTTTTATTCCACTGGACGTAGAGCCGGCACACCCGCCGATGACCATGGCGACCGCCATGACAAGCAGGGCGGGCTGTGACCACTGCGATATATCCGCGGTCTGAAAACCTGCGCCGGTGACCCCCGATATGAACTGGAAAACTGAATATCTCGCCGACGTAAGAATACCCTGATAAAAGCCGTAGTTCTCGACTGTAAGGATGACTGCACCGACCAGGATGATCGCAAAGAACGCGCGCACCTGGGCATCGTTGATCAGGCTGCGTATGCCTTTCCTGAAAGTTTTGTAAACGACGACAAACGGCAGGGCTCCGGCGATGATTATCGGTAACACAGCAAGCTCTATCCAGACGCTGTGGTATGCCCCGATGCTATCGGCGTATATCGAAAAGCCCCCGGTACCGATCGCGGCCATGGCCGTATTCAGCGCGTCCCATAACGGCATACCAGCAACATAGAGCAACAGCAGCCCTGCGACAGTTAAACCCAGGTACAAGCCCCATATCGTTTTAATTGTCGACCTGATGCTCGGGTGTATCTTATCCTTGTGGGCTTCGGACTGGTACAGCATATACGTGCTTGTCCCGGGACGGATAAGGATCGTGACCATCAGCACGATCACGCCCAGCCCTCCGATCCACTGGGTTGCGCTGCGCCATAGCAGGATCATCGGGCTTACCAGTTCAGGACTGGTAATCATGCTGAAGCCGCTACCCGTCCATCCCGATATGGCCTCGAAGTAGGCATCTATCAGGGACATATGGGCGACGATGGCAAATGGTATCGCGCTGATGGCCGAAATGATCAGGTAAGCGAGGGCAGCAATGACCATGGCATGCTTCAGCTCGGGATTCGTGGTCCCCGGCAGCGCGATATACAGTAGCAGGCCTACGCCGATACCAATAACCGCGCCGTACAAAAACCCCGCTACGGATTCCGGATCTCCCCAGTACCAGCTCAATATTGCCATGACGAGCATCAGGATGCCGATGACGACGAAGAGCCCCTTCAGGTTGTTTAATATGACCTTGAAGTCCCGGAAGGGCTCCATTCATTTCACCAGGTTACCGGACGAAAACAGGTTGAATACGCGGTCGATCAGGCTCTTTCTGACGAAAACGAAGATGGAATCTCCCGCCTGGAGCACCGTATCATTATTCGGAACGATTACCTCGTTACCCCGCTCGATGGCAATGATAGATACGTTTTCAGGTAGCCCGGCGTCCTTTATCATTTTACCGTTGGCGCGGGTCTTGTCCCGGATATCAATCTTCAGGATTTCGGCTTTGCCGCCCGCCAGTGACACGAAATCGCTGATGTTCGGCCGCAGCATGGCATTGTAAATGTCCTCTGCCACTATGACGTTAGGGTTTTTATGTACCGTGATGCCTTCCTGGTTGAAAAGATCGAGGTGTTCCCGGTCGTTTACTATCGTCCTGATATTTTTAACGCCTTTCTTTCTGGCCTGCATGGTGACGATCAGGTTGACCGCATCGCTGCCGGTCGTAGTAATCAGGGCATCCGCCTCGCTGATCCCCGCTTCCTCCAGTACGCCAGGCCTGGTCGCATCACCGGTGATCGTGACGAGATCGCACATCAACGCGATATCCTTGCATTTCCCGGCATTCGTATCGACGGCGACAACATTGTGTTTTTCTGCAACCGCAATCGTGGCCAGATTCTGCCCGATGCCACCGAGCCCGACAATAATGATATACATTTGATGCCCTACCATTGATTTCTCTGACGTTTTACACTTACACGTTCAGCTAATCCAGCTTAATCATTATGGTTATAAATGGCCACCGCTACCGGCGTCAACAGCAGTAAGTATTAATATATTTCAGGCATATGTCTGTTCATTCTTAATCAAGGGGATGCAAGGATGACAATAGAGACTCACGCGATTATCATGACGCAGGGCGAAGACCTGCTCGACGAGTTGCACAAGAACCTGAAAAGCGGCAATCTCATCACTAAAGTAACCGAGGCCAATTTCCGCACGATTCGCATCGAGGATGTCAAGTACGTCCGTATCGCCGATCCGCACGAGACCGATCACCACGACCGGACCAGCATCTGGGTCGAAGCGACGATCACGTTCTGATCGTCGAAAGACGATCACGTTCTGATCGTTGAAAGGCGATCACATTCTAATCGTTGAAAGGCGATCACGTTCTGATCGTTGAAAGGCGATCACATTCTAATCGTAGAAAGACGATCAAGTTCTAATCTCTTTTTCTACCGGCTTTTTCTGTTGTTGTCCTTTACCGTAGGTTCCGGACAGGCCGACCATAGCCACGAAAAATACGAGCGACAGCCCGAACGTAATCACCGGCAGCATGTCAATTTTGGACGGCGAGACAATGTGATATAGCTCCACGACCGCAAGCGGATGCGTGCGCATGGGCAGGCCGCCGGACGAGAACTGATAAAAATAATCCACTGCATCGAGCGTGATGAACCAGAGTGCCGTAATAGCCCAGGCGAACGGCCTGGTCTTCGTCAGGTAAGGCAGCAGCAGGAACCCTTCGAGCGCCATGCCGCCGTGCGAGATCAGGCGTTCCCAGGAACCCATCGCATACATCGGACTGAAGAAGAACTCCCCGAAGTACAGGAGCACGAGCACGGTCCAGGTGCCGTACATGGAAAGCCCGACGGCCGTGATCGCGTTAAATGTGTTCGAAGGCTTTTTGATCAATATCAGCGCCAGCGCGATGACCATAAAGAACGTGTATAACGGGCAGTCAGGCACCGCGAGCCACAGGTACCAGGGCGTCATAGCGAGCTGGTCCCAGTAGTAGTACAGTCCGAAGAACGAGCCGGCGACGTTGATCAGCAATATGGCGAACAACAACCAGCGGTTCCCGTTGACCGTTTCGATGATACGCCGGGCAAAACCGAACATGCTCATCCTCGCTCGATGACCCGGGCAGGCACTCCTGCCACGAAGGCGCCCGGCGGCACGTCACAGGTCACCATCGAGCCGGCCGCGACGGTCGCGCCGTCTCCGATGTTGATGCCTGCCAGGACGGTCGTGTTCGCGCCGATCAATACGTTTTTCCCGATGACCACGGGGCCGATACGCTTTTTGTCGACCAGGTACTCGTGCGCAAGGATCGTGGCCTTGTAGCCGACGATGGAGTTATCGCCGATCTCGATCAGCTCGGGGTAGACCACGTCGACGGTCGCCTCCAGGGCCATGGAGACCTGCGAGCCGACCTTCACGCCCATGAGCCTCAGGGCGTCCAGCTTCATCTGCCGCATCGGGCTGTAGCGGACGACCTGCAGCAGCAGGAAGTTAAAAAATATCTTAAGCGAGTTACGGTCCCGCTCCTCGGCCCAGAGCGAGTTCGTCCCCGGGGGCGCGGGGTAGTCGGTGAGCCTACGTCCGGACATCCTTACCCATCTTCACGATGACGGGGGCGTCTCTCCCCATCAGCTTCATCAGGAGCGCCTTCTGCGCGTGCAGGCGGTTCTCGGCCTGGTCGAAGATCACGGAGTTCGGGCTGCGGATGGCATCGTCGGTGATCTCCTCGCCCCGGTGCGCGGGCAGGCAGTGCATCACCAGACAGTCCTTCTTCGCCAGCCGGACGAGGTCCATATTGATCTGGTATCCGCACAGGTCTTTGCACCTCTTCTCCTTCTCGGCTTCCTCGCCCATGGACACCCAGACGTCCGTGTAGATCACATCGGCGTCCTTCGCCGCCTTCTTTACGTCTTGCGTGATCGTTACCTTCCCCTTCATCGCCCGGGCCTTAGCCACAATGCCCTTATCCGGCTCGTATCCGTGCGGACAGGCCACCGCGATTTCCATGCCCATCATGGCCGACGCCAGGATTAGCGAGTTGCAGACATTGTTGCCATCGCCCACCCAGGCGAACTTGAGCCCCTGCAGACGTCCTTTTCTTTCACGGATCGTCATCAGGTCCGCCAGCACCTGGCACGGATGCTCCCTGTCGCTCAGGCCGTTGATCACGGGCACGCTGGCGTTCTGCGCGAGCTGTTCCACCGTACGGTGATCTTTCGCCCTGATCATGATGCCGTGGACGTAGCCCGACAATATGCGCCCCGTATCCTCTATCGTCTCGCCCCTGCCCAGCTGCATGGACGTCGGGTCCAGGTACAGCGCGTGGCCCCCGAGATCAGTCATGCCCACCTCGAACGAGACCCGCGTCCGCGTGGACGACTTCTCGAAGATCATCCCGAGGCTGCGGTTCTTCAGGTAGTCCGTGACAGCCCCCAGCCTGCGCATCCTCTTGAGATCGTCGGCCCGGTCTAACAGGGCCTCGATCTCCACGCGGGACAGGTCAGCAAATGATATGAAATGCATCCGGCAATCAACTCACGTTAAAAGATAGTTTTAAAAATAGCGGCATCGGTTATAAATGTATCTAACAGGGCATGGTCAGTAAATTAAATAATACGCATCGTTCACTGTTCATATAGCGTTCAATATACTAATCGCGGTCCTATGCCACTTGTTTCTTCGCGTGATACCTCTCTGCTTTCCGTGGCAGGTGAAGCCGGGCGGTCACGCGCACGCGCGCGGACGGCAGTCACGGCAGGCGTCTATGGATGGCCCGACCGTTCTTAAACAATACCTTATTGCCTGACAAGGCGTATTTTATCGGCCAATAGCAAATACTTCCCTTTCTAATCGCGGTGCGACGCCCGTGCTTGCTTCTTGTTGAAAAGGCATATCTGCCAATAGCTAATATGCCTCATACTAATCGCGGTGCGACGCCCGTGCTTGCTTCGCCGCACGTGCTACTACGGGTTTTTCCGGTGTTCCGGTGTCGGGCGACGGGCTCGCACCTTCGTCGGCCCAACGCGCCTTCGGCGGCGTTGAGCCTCCTTTGCAAGCCCTGAAAAACGCGCCCCATAGGGGCAGCGTTTTTCACACCCGCCACCTACACACCCCTCGCACAGCTGATGCGTGCGAAGGGGCAAGCCGAAAAAACCCTCCGCCTTCCGCGGAGAAGCACAGGCTACCCATACCAACACCAGTAAAGGCAACAACCCTATAATAGTCTGGGTAAGGGTAGCCTTTGCTTCTCCGCGGAAGGCGGAGGGTTTTTCTGGCCGAAGGCCCCTCGCACGCGATAGCGGTGCGAGGGGTGCGGAGGCGGCCGGGCAATGAACGCTGCCGACAGGCGCGTTGCTTAGCGCCTGCGAAGTGCTCCGGTCAGCGCTGCCGAAGGCGCAGCTGTGCCGGTGAAGCGAGGGTGCGAGCGCGGCCCGGACGGCGGAGCACTCGACGGATGAAAAAGGGTATTTTCAAGTAGAGGCGATGAAAAATAGCTATGTCTAAACTCCATTTATATGGTTTATTACATTTATCGTTAGATCGGCAAGCGTCGGCTTCATTTATTAAATTTTTCATGAGACCGGAAAAACCCGGAGTAGCCCATGCAGCGCAGCACGCATGGGCGTCGCACCGCGATTATTATTGGATTGATCATATCATGCTGTTCTATAAATCTTTAGTATTGCTATAACGCATAGGCGTCGCACCGCGATGATATAATAGTGAAGTAAAGAAACACCCACCGCGTCCATTATGTATCTCAGGCTCACCGTTAGTTATTTATATCTTCAATGTCCTTTTATGCTTCGCGAATGCCGCCATAACTCAGTTGGTAGAGTGGCTGGCTGTTAACCAGCATGTCACAGGTTCGAGTCCTGTTGGCGGCGCTCTACCCCAAAACGGGGGTGTAGCTTAGCCAGGTCAGAGCGCCCGGCTCATAACCGGGCGGCCATGGGTTCGAATCCCTTCACCCCCATGAATCCACCGGCAAAAGCCTATATATTTAAAAACCGATATCTTCGTGAGCCCTGTTAGCTCAGTTGGGAGAGCGCCAGACTGAAGATCTGGATGTCGCTGGTTCAAGTCCGGCACAGGGCACTGCATTTTCTGCTTTTAAACTTTTGATTCTCATATCCCGTGCGGGAACCACAGCCCCTCGACCGTCGACGGGTCCGTCCCGTTCATGACCAGCCTGATCCTGAGCGAGCCCTTTTCAAACTTACAGTCATATCTGAAGTCGTAATAGGGTGTGTCTACGAAGGAATCCGCCAGTGTCTTCGACGTATAGTTGCCGTACTTGCTCTGTATCTGGTTCCTCATATCGTTGAAAGCACTTTCGTTCATGCTCTTCTTCATCGCGTCGCTGAAATGCCCCGAGAACTGTCCGAAATCGCCCGTGTTAAAGGCCAGGAACATGCTCTCAGCGGTGTCGTTGGCCGCGACAGACGCATCCTGCGAAGGCGGAGTGCTGACGCATCCGATAGCTACGACGACAAGCATGATCACCATGCCGATGGCAGCAAAGACACTATTGATCGAGCGCATGTCTAAATTATATGGCCGGTAAGAATATTAAGGTTATGAAAGTTTTCTAATTGCGACACGTGACCTCATTTCCTCAGCGGGTATTGTTCATGAATGTGATACCCGCTACAGTCAGCCAGGCAATGATCAGAACCGCAGCCTTGCCCCTGTTTTCCTTTAGTTTTTCCTCCACGATCCACTTTGGGAGAAATGCGATCACGCTATAGATTGCCACCAGGGCAGGGATCGCTATGACCATAACCGGGAACGTGATAAGCATCATGTTATGGAATAGCGTCAGTTCCAGCACCAGGCCCGACGCGACGGCCACGCCGAGCAGCTTCCAGTCGTCGAACTTCATGCGGATAGCGAAAATGGCGAAGACCAGCGGCAGGCCGAGGTAAAAGACGAATATCGCAGGCATGTAGCCGAACCACCTGGCGTAGTCGGGAAAGAATGTGGTGGTGAAGTCGACGATTACCATTACCGCGACGGCGATGAAAAAATATTGCCAGAAAGCCGCTTTCGACTTTTCCATACAGGGCCAATACGCCCTTTAATTATTTTGACTCTTCGCATTTTTTTGGAATCGGGAATGGTACATGCTGGCATGCACTACGCTGCGCTTGCGGCCACAAAGACACAACGGGACGAAGGGAGCAAAGATTGAAACGGAAGACACAAAGACGATTAAGGCACAAAGAATATTTTAATCAAGCCCTTTGTGTCTTACCGTCCTTTGTGTCTTCATTCCCTTTGTGTTAGTCATTCCTGGAATGTTGTATACAATGAGAAGGCATCAGACACAAAGGCCACAAAGGCCACAAAGGCCACAAAGGCCACGAAGTCCTATTTATGAAGAGGCTTCCAGGAACCTTTTTAAACGTACGTTGTGGCCATTGTGGCCTTCGTGGCCTTTGTGTCAGGTGCCGGCCAGCATGTACAAAAAGATATGCAAATAACTATGTCTTCGTGGCCGCAAGCGCAGCGTAGTGCGATCCGATGTGCCCTGCCGCCGGCCGCTCGTGCGTGCACGCGTGTCCCGACATCAGCCTGGGCGAGTCCTGTCGGAAACGGCGAGGCTTTGTGACAGCTGTGGGGCCAGGCAGGCTTACAGCCGGCGATGCTTGACATACGATCTGCCGACGTTCCATTTTGCTTTTATTCACAGTCCCCTTCCCTTATTTTTCAATCTGGTGACGTAATATCAATAATACATATATACGATCAGCAATAGAACCGATACTAAAGGCGGGTGTTGGTATCTACAGGGAAAAGGATTGCCTCTATGCGTACTTTGCCGGGGCCATCGACTCAGACGGGTTCATAACCATACAGAAATCGGCCCGGAAGAACAAGTCTGGCGAGCAGCACATCTATTTTAGCGCCAAAACAGGGTTCACCAGCACCAGCCACTCGATCGTGCAGAACCTGATGAAGGAGAACTTCGGCGGCTCCGTCTACACTTATCAGCCAAGCAACCCGAATTACAAGGTCTGGAGTGTCTGGCGGGTCTCGGACAGGCAGGCTCACAGTGTGCTCACTGCTCTAATGCCTTACCTGATAGTTAAAAAGAAGCAGGCCCGGCTTGTGATCGATTTCATCGACGTCTGCCAGCGGCAGCGGGAAGAGATGAAGCTCACCCAGAAGCCGCCGTTCCACGTCACCCCTGCCATGTTCGACGTGAGGATGGACTACTGGCAGCAGGTGAGCAACCTCAATGCCTCGGCCAGTACCGAGAGCTCGATGACCGCCATGGTGACGCCCCATTACAGCCCGCTGTTTGCCGCAAATCGCCTTTTGTGCGTATGTTCCCTCTTTATCATGGGGATACTGTCAGGCATTGCCAACGCCAATCAATTTATATTCGAATGCGGATTCTTGTCTATATGAAGCTGAAGATACAACAGGTCATCCTTTCTGTCCTGAGTTTCATAGTCGTCCTGATGGTCTCCATCTATGTCCTTAATTACGTGGCCAAAAGTATGTTTCCGGATGCCGGGGAATGGGTCATCTATGGCCTGCCGGAGCTCCTGGGGCTGGTCCTGGCCATCATAGCGGCTGTAGCAGGCTGGAAGATTGCCGGCAGGCAGGCCGGAAAGGAAGAAGACTAACCGGCATGGCAGAAGGCCGTTGCACCGGCGGAAGCGGGGATACGGCGCGACTGTCCTGCTGAAGCAACGGATATTTTTCACCCGTCATACGCCGAGATGTTTGCAAATATATTTCCCCGCACCTTCGGATTTTGCACAGGGGATATATTGTGCAGAAAACTGTGCAGAGAACGACAAGAATAGTATTGGCTCTTTTGATCGTTACCCTGTTGGCCGCCCTGATCATCCCGGCGGCGGTCTCGCAGGGCACCGATCATCGCCAGAAGGGCCGGGCCGGGATAGCGGCGTGGGCGCCGGACGAGATATACAATATCGTCAGCATCACCGGCGCGACCGACTCGTCGATCAGCTTCGACATACTGGGCAGCGCCATCAAAGGCAGGGACGGTAAGGTAGTCTTCATGAACGAATCGAAGAAGCGGTCGGGCACGTACTACTTCGCGAACGACACCGCGATCATTCCATTCGTAAACAAGACTGACCAGAAGCGCCAGCGGCCCGTAATCGGCAACTATAGTAACGCTTCAGTCGACGTCGCAGGGGCTTCGGCTGTCGTTGCCATGAAGAACGTCACCATGGCCGGGAAACGTCAGGGCGAACCCGGTGCCCGGTTCACCGGACTGGGCGTCTACATGCCGGGCGGCAAGGCGAAGAGCTATACGCTCGCCACACCCGCCAGAATCACCCGATCGGCGGACAATAAGTCGATGGTGATCGTCGGCAACCCCTCCGTGAGGGCTGCGCTGCTGGACATACAGGCGAACGGAGCCCGGTTCCCGTCAGACGCAAAGCCCGTGATGTTAAAAGACATCGATGCGGCTAAGTGACCTGTAACGGCCATGTATATGCCTATGGCCTTCTTATTTTTCTCTTCAAATTCGCGCACGCTTAGCGCTCTTATCTTCACTCTGTACCATGCCCGATGATCGTTTTAGAGTTTAATGGCCTGCCTGGTAATCATCAGCATCTTAACCACTTATTATAAATACATTTATATAATTTGTACATATATTATAACATATTGCTATAAGAAGCCTTATGGAACGGCAAGGGCGACCGCACGGACGCTTATCGTGACAGAAGGGTAAACATGAGAGTAAAACTACTGATACTGATTGGATTATTGCTTTGTATGTTCGCATTTTGTGCTGACAATGCCGGGGATAAGCGCTCCGGGTATTCATCGCCTATCATGTTCGTGGCAATGGCCGCCGGGCACGGCGGTGACAATGATACGGGCCCGACTGCGACACCTGTACCTACCGCAACGCCTACGCTCACCCCTACGCCTACGCCCACTCCCACGCCTACTCCTACCTCGACTCCTACGCCTACTCCCAGGCCAACACCGACACCCACGCCTACCCCCTCCCCGAAACCCACCTCGACGCCTACCCCAACCACCTCGACGCCTACCCCTCCCCGAAACCCACCTCGACGCCTACCCCCACGCCTGTCCCGACCGCAACCCCTAAGCCGTCACCGACAGCGACTCCTACTCCTACTCCGAAACCTACATCAACGCCAACCCCCACGCCTGTCCCTGAAAACCCTCCGCTATCGACAGACACCGTACAGGTCATTAACGGCGCAGGCCGGGTAACGGTGTATCAGGTCGAAGTTGCTTCGACAAGCGACGCCATGAACCGGGGACTGATGTATCGGCAGTCGCTGGGCAGTGGCTCGGGCATGCTGTTCCTCATAGGCAACGGCTACCATACGTTTACCATGGTCAACATGAATTTCCCCCTGGACATCATATTCATCGATACCGGCCTCAAAATTGTAAACATAGCCGCCAATGCACAGCCGGGCACCTCCAGCGTCCCTTCGGGCGCAGTGTGCGCCTATGTCCTGGAGGTTAACGCCGGCCAGTGCGCCGCCAACGGGATCACAACCGGCAACCGTATCCGGATAGGGCCATACTCTGACCCTGCAACGCCTACGCCGTCGCCGACTCCGACGCCTACTCCGACTCCGACCGTCAAGCCGACCGCCACCCCGAATGCAACCATTTCACCTACACCAACCGTAAAGCCTTCCGGCACGCCGACGCCTACAATTTCTCCTACGGGCAGCCCGGTAAAAGGGACTATAAAGCAGGCGACGCCGACTCCGGCGCCTACGCCAAGGCCTCTCCTGGCTCTAAACGTATCGTCCCGCCCGGGCTTTCCGGCAATTGTGACCGGTAATAACTCGTCTGTAACCCCGACGCTATGGGCATCAGTAACACCATCTCCGGCAGCCCTGTCAGCCATAATCGTGCCCGCCTCGGCACAGAGTGAGGATGGCAGTATCCCGGACCAGGCAGACATTTCTACACTTGCGGGGCTTGACCTGTTCCTCATTTGTGCCGGGCTGTTCGCTGTAGGTATCGTGAGGTGGCAGCTTAAAAAATAGTCAGAAATTTATGCGATTACCTCATGCCTGCAAACCACCATGATGCTTTTATTTAAGTAGCGCTTACCTTTCAAGCTGACACAGGCAGGGGAGCTGATGGAAAACAGACCGAACTCACAGGCAGCTGACTGCAGGGAAATCCGGATGGATGCAGACCGGGCGAGGCCGTGCGTTAACCTGCTGCTGAACGTGATCGAGGGCGCCAATCAGCCGTTCATTGTCGCCGACACCAACGGCGGCATCGTCGGTTGCAATATGGCGTTTTGCAGGATGCTTGGCTACAGCCGGGAGAGCCTGGTCGCCATGAAGAGTATAGCCGACCTGACGCCTGCCGATCGAGGTCTATAACCACACCATTTTCGATAAAGCCGGCCGGCCGTTATATTTTTATGCATTTGTCAGCGATCTGTCGGGCCGGAAATAGCCGGTCCGTGGCTGTAACCGGACATTATCCTCCGCATCCGTGCGCTCGCGCGCGTAAACGAATGCCCCCGATTATTCATCCTGCCTGTGGCCATAGTGCTTGCTTTCCGGTCGTTCATATAGTAAATATTTTATATAATGATATTAATATTAACATTCATCGGACGATTGCAGATCGGGCCCATGGCAATGGTGAACAACGATGACGGTAAAACTGATGGATGACGGCCCGCAATGGGACAGCTTCGTGGAAGAAAGCCCCTATGGCCTGCTATTTCACAGGTGGGACTTCCTGAAGATCGTGGAAAAACACAGCGGATACAAGCTGCTTCCTTACGGGATATACAAGGGCGACGAGCTGATTTGCCTGTTCCCCCTGTTCTACCGGGTAAAAAGCGGGCTGAAGCTGTTGTATTCCCCGCCCCAGCAGACGCTGGCCTATGTGCCTTACCTCGGGTTTGTCATGAGCCCGGTCTATGATGACCTGCGCCAGCACAAGAAAGAGAACTACATGGACATTGTGGCCCGTGAGTTCAACCGGGAGGTCCGGAAGCTGTCCGTGAACCACGCGGCGATCGCCGCATCGCCCGGTTTCGTCGATTTTCGGCACTTCAAGTGGTCGGGCTACCACGTAGACGTGGGCTATACCTATATTATCGACCTTAAGCGCAGCACACAGGAACTGTGGAACAGCCTCAGCAAAGACTGTCGTAAAAGCATCAAGGACTGTGAGAAAAAGCACCTGACGTTAAAGCCGTCCGATGATATAGGGTCATTCATGACGATCATGCGTCAGGATCTTGAGCATAAGGGCTCTACGTTCTTCCACCGGCAGAGCCCGGAGTACCTGAAGGAGCTCATGGCGAAGTTCCCCGACAACCTGAAGATGAGCTTCCTGTACGACGATGATTACCTGGTCGCCGCCGCGATCAACTGTGAGTACAAGAAACACCTCCTGCTATGGATGTGCGGCAAGGACTGTTCCAGGGGCGACTACGGGGAATACCTGAACTGGGAGTTCATCAAGCAGGCAAAGGCCGACGGCATCGGACGCGTCGAGAACTGGGGGACGGAGCAGAAGCTGCTCTGTGTCTACAAGTCCAAGTTCAATCCCGCACTGGAACCACGCTATGGGCTGATTAAGGATGACAACATCGGCAGGCTGGCCAACTGGACATACAACAATGTCCTTGGCAATCCGCGGCTTACTTCCCTGCTTAAGTCCGGCTGACATAGCCTGTGTCCCGGGTACTCGTGCCTGTGCCGGGAATGCGTGCGCGCGCGAGCGGCCGGGCAGGGTTCCCCCGGTCTTTTATTGAGATTTTTTCACGAGAAACGCCTTCGATCGGCCCGCGTCTTTTTCTTTGCAGGTGATGACATTTTGTCGGGAAATGACATGCAGGCAACAGAGACGCAGGGACGTATCAAAACGGGCGGCCTGTGCCACGTCGCTATCGACGTGTCCGACCTGGGCCGTTCGACGCAGTTCTACATGAGTATGTTCGACATGGAGATTGTCAGCCGCTCTGACCGGATCGTGCATATGACGACCGCAGGGGCAAAGGACAGCTTTTTTCTTTTCCAGGCCGATGGGCCTGTCAACGCACAGGGGTGCGGGATGACGCACGCCCACTTCGGGTTCAGCATTGACGACGCCAATTTCGACCGGGCGCTGGACTACATCAAAAAGAACAATATCAAGGTACATCCAAACCCGCACCGGGCTCCCGGCAGGTTCGTGTATTTCGAGGACCCGGACGGTTACGTGATCCAGCTGGAGCCAGGCGAACGGCCGGGCGAGTGTGGCGGATAAGGCCGGTCAATATCGTGCTCGAGTGCAGTAGCGTAAGCCCTTTCACATGGCCACTCTGCGGTCGATCGTCGCCGATCGCGCCCTCGATGGCACGGAACATGGTATCCATCGAGAAAGGCTTCTGCAGTACGCCCACGACGCCCGGCTGGCCTGTCAGGTCCTGGTCGCCATCGGCTGTAGCGAAGAGAATGCGGGCATCCGGGTACATCCGGCAGATGCGCTGTGCCGCTTCCTCGCCGGACGACTCATGCAGCCTGCGGTCCATGATCACCAGGTCCGGCTTGACCGGGCAATGCTCGTACTTGCATACGGCATCCTCGGCGTCCGCGGAAACATATGCGACGCTATAGCCTTTCGACTTCAATACTAAACGGTAAAGAGCCTGAAGCTCAGGCTCGTCCTCAACTACGGCAATGAGGCCTCCCAATCCAATCCCCGATCATACAACTAGTTAATTCCTTATATATTTTATGCAGCCGATATAAACCGTGTTATTAATGGCTATATATAAAACGCTTAAACCCGATGCGCATGCCTGACGACCTCAAGCATCGATTCGCAGTTACGGGAATAATGGAGATGGGACTGACAGCTGCAGTCGCTGCAGCCGAAACCGGCGACGCGGGAGAGCGTCCGGTCGATGCCGGCGGCCACACTGCACTCCGGGCGATGGGAAGTGACGGCCTCCACGACTTCAACATACGGCAGCAGGTAGTCGATGTGCCACTGCTTCGTGCGGTTCTT
The DNA here is from genome assembly GCA_963769045.1 of uncultured Methanocellaceae archaeon. Taxonomy (GTDB): domain Archaea; phylum Halobacteriota; class Methanocellia; order Methanocellales; family Methanocellaceae; genus Methanocella_A. The sequence continues at coordinate 78,519 of CAVYKK010000019.1, read as the reverse complement.
CCCGTCGGCCACGTCCCGATGGCGGGAGATGCGCGAGAAGCCGCCGGCGCCCAGGGCCGAGCCGGTATAAGCATAATAGCCTTCGTCGAAGTAGATCTCCCCGAGAGCGCCGATCTTCAGCTTTCGGCCTTCCCCGAGATGCATGACCAGCGTATAAGTGCCTTTGCCTTCGATGACGGTCACGCCGGCTACATTCGCATTCCGGGCTCAACTAGCTTACGGTCGAGCCTTCTCCTGCATGAAGTGCAGGGTATATCCGGCTTACGCAGGGCGTCCTCGTAGCTGTTGGAGAACCGCATGACACAGTGGTTCCGGCAGTGCGGCAGGCCCAGGATATGACCTACCTCGTGGGCGGCTTCCTTGACTACCATCCCGGGCGCATCCAGCCTGAAGGTCGAGACGACCGCGGCAATGTGATACATGGCCAGCCCGAAGACGAAGTTCACGTTCTCGCAGAAGATGTCCTCGTCCACCACCCAGAGGGCTGTGTCTGATTTCATGCACCTGACCAGGTGGTCGAGCAGCGTATACGCGTCGTACTGGCGACGTTTACGGCTCCATGAGTCCTCGAAAATCCGGAGCCTGCCTGCGTCTCGCACCTCGAGGCCGAAGGTGCGTTCCAGCTTTCCTGCCACGGCATCCTTGAAAGACGCGCCGCCTTCCGTGTAAAAAAGATCGATATCCATCCACGCTCCCTGCAGGTGAGAGATACGTGTGCCGCTGATAAAACCATTATCCGGGTTAGTGGCGCCATTCACGGCTTGCGTCAGGCCGTTAAAGGCCTTTAAACCCTTCTTTGCCAATCAGTGGCACAAAGGCCACTCCGCCACGGGGGTAGGTCGTTATCCTGCCGTTTTTCTTTTCGACCAGCATAAGTTCCTGCATATACTTACCCACTGGTACGACCATACGGCCGCCTTCGGCCAGCTCCTGCGCCAGAGGCTCCGGCACTTTCGGCGCCGCGGCTGCCACACTGATCCGGTCATAGGGCGCGTAGTCTGGCAACCCCTCGCTGCCGTCCCCGACGATCACAATGACGTTGTTATAACCAAGCTCCCGGAGCAAGGCTTTCGCCCGATCGGCCAGTTCCGGTATCCGCTCGACGGTATAGACCGTGCCCCGGCCGGCGAGCCGCGACATCACTGCCGCATGATACCCGCATCCCGTGCCCACCTCCAGGACATTATTCTCTTCGCGGATGTCCAGGATGTCGCACATGACCCCGACCATGCTCGGGGCCGAGATGGTCTGCCCGTGGCCGATGTGCAGTGGCGTGTCCTCGTAGGCCAGGTCCCGAACCTGCTCCGGCACGAACATCTCCCTGGGCACCTCGAGCATGGCCTCCAGTACCCGTTCGCCGATTCCCTGGTAACGCAGCTGCCTGATCAGCGCCTGCCGCCGGACTTCCGGCGTACCCCCGACCCCGTCGACCGTGGCCTTGACCCCCCGGCTTTTTTCATCGTCTCCGACCTCTTGAATCCCGGCGATCTTTCTGTCGGAGCGGACTTTTTGAATCGCACTGCCCTTTCTGTCGGAACGGACTTTTTAAACCCTCCGGTGCGCCCGCCGAACCTGAACGCAGTGGTAAGCGATCTGGAGAATATCCTCTTGATGTCCTTGGCTTTCGAGACCTGGCCTTTCCGCTTGTTGTGCTTGCCTTCCCGCTCCTTGATGCTGGTGATGACCGCCTCGTAGCCTGGCAAATTGATATTATTGCCTACGGTGAACTCGATAATCACCGCTGACCTTGTGATTGATCGACTCGGTGATGGCGCCCTTCTGCACCGCGATCTTCACGATCACGTCGTCGATGGCCCGGGCCCAGAGCGCATCGATATCACTTGCTATTGCCTCTTCGGGCCGGCCCTTCGTCTTGAGCTCGATGGACTGGATTTTGACGCCGCTCACTTCGTCGCCATGCTCGACGACATATTCATCGCCCACGTGGACAACGTCGTCCTCGCTCAGCTCGATCTCCTGTACCGAGGACTCCTGCATGCGGCTCACAATGACCCTGAGTTTTAAAATCTTCTTTTTCTTGACCGGGACGGCGTGCACAAAACCGCACTCTTCACACTTGACCAGCCCGCCTTCCTTCAGGAGGACGTGGGTGGTCGGCTCGTCCGGGCTGCACGAAGGACACTCTGCCTCCGCGATCTCTACTTTGCTCATGATATTTTCTTCTCCGCTCATCTATCTGCAAACGGAATACTTATAGCCTGCGTATGTTAAAGGTAGACACAATGATCTGCGAGGCCATACGCGCATACGGGCACCGGAATGTCACATCGACTCATCGCTCGACCTTCGAGGTGACCCGGGACGCGGAAATCGGGCTGGCAGCCGACTGTATCATCGCCGTCGGTGCGGATAAATCGGCCGCTATGTTGAGCGACAGCTTCAGGAAGGCGGTCGCCAGCGATGACGCACAGATCACAGCGATCATCCGGTGCGACGGGCACAGCGACACCGTGACCGGCCGGGGCTCGTCGCAGATGACCTTCACCGACGTGCACAGCATGGTGTTCCGGGTAAGCAATTATATCTGCGGCCGGACGGTAATGATCTATGCCGATAAGGCGGCGAGAAACCTGGACAGGGGCCTGATCGCCGCGCTGGCATCGGGAAAAGAGGCGGAAATCGAGCTTCGGGCCGAGCATGCCCCGATGCCCGAGCCGTCGTTCGACGTGATATTCGAGGGATAGCCGTGGCGGACAAAGAGCTTAACAAAGAGGAGATCGACGCTTTCAAGAAAGAGCTGGCCGAGGTTAAGGCGGACATGATGCGCAAGGAACTGGAAGACATTAAGAAAGAACGTATGCGCAAAGAGCTCGACGAGTTGAAAAAGGAGCGCGCTGTGCCGCAGAAGCCCGTCTACGTACAGGTGCCGGCCCCGACGGCCCTCTCGCTGCCGAACCTCGCCTTCGCCGCGCTGATGCTCCTGATCGCAGGGTACCTGATCGGCACAGTCTACGGTAATGGACGTCGCAGGCAGCATCAACAGTTATATCAGCGGGTATTCGCTTCCCATCGGCGGCGATTTGATCGTAGCCGCCATCGCCGTAGTGCTTGCCGTGCTGGGGACCGCGATGATAACAATAGTAAAGAAATGAGCAGGTATCAACCCTGTCATTGGTGAACGCGCGCGAGCGGCCGCCCGCCGTAATCCTTTTTATAGATTTTCAGCACGAGCCGGTCGATGATCACGCTGGCGATAAGCGATATGGCAAACCCTAAAAGCAGCGTCTCCAGGTCCATGTCTACGAGCATGCCCTCCTGGATGAACTTGATGCCGCTATATATTGTCAGGATTAAGACCGTGACGCTCAATGCCACGACAGCGCCTGCGATGAGCGACTGGACCTGCCCGGTCCCCGCACGGTCCATCAGGACGGCTGACGCGACAAATGAGACGGCAAAAATCACCAGAGTCACAGCGATCGATACCGGCAGCCAGCCGCCAATATCTTCCTGCCCTGTAATATGGGGCATAATATACATGAAGCCTAACGCGATCAGCATCATCAGGACCGTCATCGTGACTGTCACCGCGAAGGCCCTCGCCACCGCCATCCCTGCACCTTTCGCTGCGCCGAATGCCGCCATCCTACCATCCACCTGAGATATACTACGGTATAATACGCTGGCTTTCATAAACTTACCGCTGTTGCCCGGTACTTATGTGAGGTCGCAGAGGTTTGCGAGAGGTCACAGAGTTTCACCACAGAGGTCACAGAGGTCACAGAGGGCGACACAGAGGTATTTTAAAGAAAAAGGCTACTCGAGCCCTCTTATTAAAACAAACCTCTATGAATACCTCTGTGGCCTCTGTGACCTCTGTGCTGAGCTCTGCGACCTCTCGCAAACCTCCGTGACCTTAAAAAAGGGATTATGCTGCCGGGGCAGGTCTGGCGTTTGCCGTCTGCCGGGCCATTTCGTTGGTGCGCATGATACCAATGCGCCTGCGGATGGTGAGCCCGACGCAGATTGCGGCTATGCCGATCAGTACCGCCGAGAACAGGTATGCGTCAGTGCCGATATTCCTCATCAGGAGCATCATGTCGGACCCCGTCGAATAGTTCAACAGGCTTTCGACTGTGCGCAGCCCGAGCACATACACGGCCAGCTCGAACTTTGCCAGGCACGCGATGGCTAAAGCCGCTATCGTAGCGATCATGCCTGCGGCCACGACGAGGTCAGCCTGCGACTGCACCGCGAGCACATCGTGCGTCGTCGCGCCTTCCAGCCCTGTCATGCTTACGTAGACATTATAGATCTTTGCACCGAAGGCCGCGGCGAGGGCACTGTGTCCACCCTCGTGTATGGCGACGAAGCCCACGTTCAGCAGCCAGATGGCTGCCAGTACCGCGAACAGCTTTAGCGCCGCCGACGTCCTCTTATCTAACCCGTAACTACTTCCCAAGGGGTACTCCAAGGTATCACCGTGAATACCCCCCACACAGTTAGTGAGTAAGGGACTGTAGAATATATTTGTTTTGTTACAAATATCTAATTAAAATAAAACAAAGATGGCTTTAGAATTGTTTTGAATTGATATGCCCAATTAAACCAAAACAAATTATTGTTTTTAATAATAGAATTAACCATATAATTGTTTATTAAGGATTGTTTGGCTTACGCGTTTGCTGCATCTCGGCTATGGTCGCAAGACGTGCGGCAATGGCCCCGATGGCCGTACAGGTCTCGAAGGAGATACCTTTGCCGTCCGTGATGTCAAGCTGATGTGGCGCCATCTCGAAATATTCCTTCGGCAGGCCTTTCCTCCCCAGCCCGATGAGAATGAACAGCGGTTTCTTCCGGGCCATCATGGCGGCCACTTCCTGTGACGAGATCGCCTTCTTCTTCTCCGGCCTGCTCGTGGTGACCACCAGCGAGCCGAATTGCGCCGGGAAGCCTTTCTCCGGTACGTCCATCACGAAGAGCCTGCGCTCGTCGTGCAGCTTCTGCAGGTAAGCGCCGGAGCTGCCGATGGTCGTGTTGTCCTTCACGAACGCGACCAGCTCGTCCTGCGTGAACTCGTAGGGAAAGCCGACCAGCGCCAGGTTATAGCCATAGGCGTATGCAACCGGCGCCGCCCTTGCTATGCCCCGGTAATGCGCTTCGACCACCTTGATGCGGTCGTATGTGTTGTATAAGCCCAGCGTCAGCATGTCAGTCAGGCAGTCATAGGGAGCGACACCAATAAAAAGTTTTGTATATTGAATAAAGTCGCGAAGGTGCTGAAAGTGGCGCCTTAGCGCCTTCTCTTGGATCCTTGGCGCCTTAAGGCTTACCAGTGTTCTGGCCAGTCGGGTCCGCTCTGGGTATCGCCCTGCAGGACCATTATTATCTCCTCGTCCGAGGTAATGTCGGCAGGCTCCTTTCCTTCGTAGAGGAACAACACCGTGCCCGCCACGTTGATTACATAAATGGTGGGGCCCAGCAGCTTATCGTACTGGTTGTAGATGTTGAACATCTTCATGACCCTGCCGTCCTCGTCGCTTAAGATGTGGAATGGCAGGCTTAGTCTGCTGATCAGGCCGTTGTTGAAGTCGACACTGCCGTATGAGACGGCGAGCACGTCGGCCCCGAAGTGGCGGAACCGCTCGTAGTCGTTCTTCAGGTAGTCAAGCTGTTCCCGGGTATGCCGGTCGTCCACGCCGCGGATGAAGGCAAGTACTACGTACTTTTTGCCATTCTTGAAATCCTTTAAAGAGAGGTCTTTGCCGAACTCGTCCTTCAGGGTGAAGTCCGGCATGATAGAGTCGACTGAAACATATGCCCGGTAGTACATTTTATCAATGTTGATTCGGCCCGCAGGCTAAAAACAGTAATCCACGGCGGACGCGGAGCATTGGACACAAAGGGCACTAAGGCCACAAAGGGCACGAAGGATGCAAGCCGGTAGCAAAACGTCATGTGCCCTTTGTGGCCTTTGTGGCCTTAGTGCCCTCCGTGTCCAATGCTCCTTCGTGCCCTTCGTGCCCTTTGTGTCCAATGCTCATTCCAGATTGCGGATAATCCTGATGAGTTCTGTATCGTCCGGCAGGTCGGGCGGCGCACGGCTTACGTACTTATGGTAAATCTTGCCGTCGCGATCGATGATGAACGCGGCACACGTGGCGGTGCGCGTAAAATCGTCGTATACTTTGTACGCATTGATCACTTTACATCCCGGGTCTGGAATCAACGGGAACGGAATGTCATACTTCTCCTTCATGAAAATTTCTTTGTTGGCCCTGTCCGCGCTGATCGCAATTACATCCGTGTCCAGCCCCCTGATCTCAAGGTAATCGTTCTTGAGCGCATTGAGCCAGTTGATGCTATAAAGGTCAGACTCACCCCTGTAGAAGGCGAGCAACACGTTTTTCTTTCCTCTGAAGTCAGCCAGTGTCACCGTTTTGCCACCGGTGTCCGCCATTGAAAATTCCGGCGCAAGGTCACCGACGTTGATGCCCTCCTCTATCTGATACATATTAAAGAATAGCAGCCGGGACTAAAAAACGGTAATCCGCGGAAAAAAGGAAAAAGGAGGGGTATGTCCCCTCACTTCATACTCCGATCGCCTGGCGACGTATCCACTTTATCGATCTTGGTCTTCTTGAGATCCTTGGTCGTGACGGTCGTGTCTTCCAGGTCCTTCTTCAGCTGGGACTCGATGTTCATCACTTCGGCCTTGAGCTCGTCCGGGTTCGGGATCTTGCCCAGCACGTCTTCCGGCCTGCCGACCATGCCCTCGATGTCAGTGGCTTTGCCGACCTCGGCTACGTTCTCTTCCGCGGCGCCGAGATACTTGGCCGACTGCTCGATGAGCTTGGAGATCTCGAACGGGAAGATGATCTTGGTCGCCTGCCCGTTGGCCATCTTGGACAGCGTATCCAGCGACAGCACCGTGATGGCTTTCTTGTCCAGGGGTGCGGCACCCAGCGACAGCAGCCTGAGCGACTGTGCCTGGCCCTGCATCTCCAGGATGCGCGATACCCTGGTACCCTCGGCCTCCAGGATCTTGGACTGCCTGCTGCCTTCGGCCTTCAGGATGGCCGACTGCTTGGCGCCCTCGGCTTCGAGGATGGCGGAGCGCTTGTTACCGTCCGCGAGCAGGATGGCGGCACGCCGGCGCCTTTCGGCGGACGTCTGCTCTTCCATGGCCGCCTTGACCGGCCCGACCGGGTCGACTTCCCTGATCTCCACGGCTTCCACCTTGACGCCCCATGCGTCGGTAGCCTTGTCCAGGATGTCCCGGAGCCGGTTGTTGATCAGGTCCCGGTTGTAGAGGATCTCATCCAGCTCCATGTCGCCGATGACGCTCCTGAGCGTGGTCTGCGCCAGCGCCACCGTCGCGAGGTGGTAGTTGGTGACCTCGAAGTACGATTTCTCCGGGTCGATGACCTTGATGTAAATGACCGCATCCACGTTGGTCGGCGAGTTGTCCTTGGTGATGACTTCCTGCTTGGGGATTTCCAGCACCTGCGTACGCAGGTCCATCTTGATCACGTTGGTGATCAGGGGTATGACCCAGTTGAAGCCGGGGTCGAGCCTGCCCCTGTACTGGCCGAGCCTGATCTGCAGGCCCTGCTGCCAGGGCTGAATGATCCTGACGCCTGATATTAGTATGAATATGACTGCGGCGACTACGATGATGCCGAGACACACCAGCGTCCCTTCAGCACCCGATACACCTAAATTCTGCATTCATCTGCCTCCCTGTCATTGTATTTACACACGAAAACGTGGACGCCCTGCGATTTTGTGACGATGATCTTCTCGCCGACAGGTATCTTGCCACTGGACCGGGCACTCCATATCTGCTCGCCCAGCTTGACCTTTCCGCTGATATTGTCGGGCTCCACTTCCTTTACTACCTCGCCGGTCATGCCCACGAGGGTGTCCATGCTGGTTGATAGCGGCTTATGGCCTGGCGCCAGCCTCTTGTAGAACACAATGGTCCCGTAGCTCACGACTACCGTGATGGCTATGAAAATCGGGATTCCCCACCATGACGTCAGCAAATCCGGGGCTACCAGCGCGATGAGGCCTAACAGGACCAGTATGGTCCCCGGCACGATGATGAAAAAACCGGGAACGAACGCCTCAGCGACCAGTAATGCGCCTCCGATTACCAGCATTAGTATGCCTATCCAGCCATCCATAATGATCAACCAGTGAATATTATGTCGGTTCAGATAATCTATTTATTGGTTTCCTGTCGGCTAACGCCATTGTTATCATCTGTCACGGTTTCCGAACAGACTGCTCACGAGTGACGGCCTGACATCACACGACCCCGCGTACTGGCAGCTAGTGCACCAGGTTCCCCGTCTGGCTTCCGGCATGGCAGTGCCCATCTGCATGATACGGTTCCGGGCAGACAATACGGCCATTTTATCGTATTTGCGAATGTCCGTTTCACGGAGACGCCAGCCGCACATGTATTCGACTACGCCGCGGTCGACCGCTGCCCCGAATTTTTCCTCCATCAGCATTGCACATGCTGCCAGCTTCAGCCGGTCGGCGGCATAAACGCCGTTCTCCGGCGACTTCGAGGCACAGATGACCACTGGCTGGCGGGCTTTGTCCAGCATGACAATGCGGTCGACATGGCCTGAGATGCGCAGGCGATCTGAGTAGATCGCCTGCGATCGCTCGCAAGGGCTTAGAGTTGCCAGCAGCCGGTCCCGTCCTATACGCACTGATTCGATGCGCAGCCCCGAAATGATGTCTCCGGAGAGGCTGACCGCTTCTTCAAGGACCGCGTCGGCAGGTAAGCCATAGACGATCTCTGCGTCCTTACAGGCAGTCTCCGCGTACGATCTCAATTCTGCCTCGGGGTCATCGGTAGCCAGGGCGCTGGCCAGGGAGCGGGACAGCTCCTTGAACACGGCCGCCCGTATCAGCTCCTGCGAATGTTCCATTCCCCCTTTCCTGCAGCGAAAATAAGCGAGCCGGGGGCAGAGCAGGTAAGCAGAAATATCAGAGACGCGCACGTGCTTATTTACAATATATTGCATATAAGTTAGATACGCTTGTACTATAATAAATTTTCAGTCGTACAGACGCGCGGACGGTCGCGCGACAGGTGACGGGATACCGGACCTGTTTTTTCTGCCCGGGCGCATGCCCAAAAATTATAAAGGATTACGGGGAATAATGACTATATCCCATGGATAAGGTTCTCACGACAGGTACTCTATTCGCTTTAATTTTCGCAATCATATTGATAATCTGTATTTACCAATCTCCATCCCCGGATAAACTAAGCCCTGCCACTTATGTTTTCATCGATCATCAATACGTCGCTCAAAAAAATATCATTGAGACAAACCTTACCGGCCCTCAGATAATATCATACATTAGCAGCCGGGGTAATGGCTATCGTTTCGATGAGCGAAATCGATCGTTATCATATTTCTCTTCCTTTATAGGCGATGTGAACTCTACCATAGCGATTTTGGGAGAAACGGATTTTACCAATGGGAATTATCAGCATGGCTACACTTTCAGGCTGTACGACATTAATCGGACACCGGCAGAGGTGGGTGGTATCAGGATATCCGGCATCGATGAAAACGGAAATGTCCGGCTCTCCTATCGAAATGAATCGTTTATCTTAAAGCCTGGCGACGAATGGGTGCGGGTAACCTCTGACATCACTGTCGACACAGTATCTGTATGCGTATATGACAACAGTTTTTTTAATGTCAGTACGACCACGGCTAAAATCAACGTGACCGCTACCGATTGGATAAAAAATTATGGGATTTCGTTTAAATCGGACTTGAGTCACAGCCTTGGCATGATTTCGTGATATTACTAAATTACGCGGGCAACGGCCTATTTTCATGGTTATTTTCGTATGATATATAATGACACGATGCTTTAACAATACCGCACGATAAGGTTCTATTTTAGCCCGTTGAAAAAATAAATTAATAGCCCTGATGTTATCGACCGAGCAGGGTCAGCGACTTAATCCACTCGCCCTTCGGTTCCCGCGACGTGCCGATCACGAGGTTATTGCCTTCAGGCGTCTTTTCCATCCGGCCCCGGGCCTCGATGGTCTCGCCAGCCAGTGCCTGTCCTGCGTAGGTATGGGTGAATGACAGCACACGTTTGATCTCCGGGTGCTCCACATCGTAGATGGCGGGACTATCGAACGCGAACTCCGCGTTCGTCACTTTCGCTGTGATCGTCCTCATGCCGAGGTCCTTGCCCACGGGCACCTTCGGGCCGATCTGGTCCCAGCTCCGCACGAACAGCAGGTCGGTCAGCACGCCGTCCAGCAGGCAGCGGTTGCCTTTTCTCTTCTCGTGCACGTAGAACTCATCGAAGGTCAGCTCAGGCTTCCGCTTGGCGTAAATTTTCTTCCACCCCGCCTCGTCGATTGCATCGATCCGCCCGTCGGCAATAGCCTTTTGCAGCATATCTCTGGCCTTGAACCAGCTATTGCCGTAAACGACAAAGTCGACGTCGGACGTCTCCGCGCCCAGGCCCACGAGCTTCGACCCGGTGATGCCCATATCGGCCAGCGAGACGCCGTCGAGCGCCTTGACCATCTTCTTTACCCGGGTGTCGGAGTCGAGAATGCGCAACAGCCCTTTGGGCGGCTCGTAGTGCCTGTAGACATCGTCGTTGGGCACGACCATGACGCCCTTGATGTAATCCGGGCGCCGCTCTTTGACATACTGGTACGCCTCGTCGAATCCCATCTTCTTGTACCTGACGCCGTTGCGCACCCGCTCGCCATCAGGGGCCGCTATGTAACGCAACAGGCAATGCACGCCGTCCTCGTTGTGGTAGTCGACCACTGAAAAGATCCAGTCGTCCCAGGTCTCGATAAAGTCCCGCAGCCTCGCTTTCATCCGCTCACCTAAGTAATGATCCTGCCGCCGTCCCTTCCCACGATGACGGTATGCTCCGCCTGCGCCACCGCGGCACCGTCTTTTTCGACCAGCACCGGGTATTCGATCGCGATCGAAGCGCCGACGAGGCGGTCCGTCAAATCGGGGTCCGGCAGCCACCGCCGGGCAAAGGGAAAGCCGTTATAGTTTCTCTCGATGTGGCTTAATAGTTTCTTTTCCCGCTCTCCCAGGAAAAACGCATTATGGCGTATGAGCTCGAAAATATCCCCGCCCCCTAAGCGGACGATCTCGCCACTGCCGCCCGTCAGGAACGGCTCGATGGCAATCACGTCGCCCTCCCGCACTTTCTTACGGGAGCCGTCGTCGTAATTGGGGATGGTCAGCCCACCATGCAGGCAGTCGTGCTCGAGGTTGTGCCCGTAGAGGCCCTTCAGCACGTTAAAGCCATTACTGCGTGCCGACGCCTCGATGATACCGCCTATCTCGCGGGCCTGGATTCCGGGCTTTACCGCCGCGATAGCGTCGGCGAGCGCCTGCTCAGCCGCGGCAATCAAATTCACATGAATAGCGGAGCCCACTTCAATCGTGAACGCGGAGTCTGCAATATATCCGTCCACAGCAGCGCCAAGATCGAACTTCACGAGGTCGCCCTCTTGCAGCGTTTTTTGCTCATCTGCGCGGGGCGTGCTATGAGAAGCGATCTCATTGATCGAAATGTTGCAGGGGAATGCAGGCTTTCCTCCGAGACGGACGGTCTCGCCTTCTGCAAATTCCGCCAGATCGAGCAGCTTCGCATCTGCCCTGGCCAGGGCTCTCAGGTCTGTCTTGACCTTCTTCACGATCATGCCTGCCATGTCGTATGCCTTCAACGCATCTTCCGTTAGCGTCGTCATGCTTCAACCGTGCATATACCGGTACACTTCGTCGTACATCACGCCCTTCCTGACAATCTTATACTCGTGCAGGTCCACGATAGTCGAAGGGCCGGCATACCGGCTGCGGCCGCCGTCCAGCACATAGTCGACGTCTACAGATACCTCGTCGGCCGATACCGGGTCCGGCTTGCCGTGCAGGTTCGCGCTCGTCGACACGACCGGGCCGGTCATGCCTATGAGTTCCAGCGCCATCGAATGATCCGGGTATCGGATGCCCACATATGCGGACCCTGCCGTGAGGGTGTCAGGCAAAACGCTCTTTTTCTCCAGGATGACCGTCACCGGCCCCGGGAGGAACCGGCGTATGAAGTCTTCCCGCTCCACGTATGCCACATCATATAGCATCTCGAGGCTCGAGACCGCGATGGACAGCGGCTGCGATTCCGGCCGTCGTTTTATAGCGAAGACCCTGTGGATGGCCTGCGTATCGGTGGCCGGCGCACCGATGCCGTACACGGTTTCCGTCGGATAAGCGATGACGCCGCCGCCTCTGACAATGCGGGCGGCATGGGCGACGTCTGTACCCCTGAGCATAAAATAAGATAGCACGAAATGGTAAATAATCTATCGGATGCCCGACGCCCTGCGCACAGCCCGCAGAGTGGCTGATGCAGACAGGGTTGCCGGGGAACAGATACGTTTATTATCTACTATTACTATACATTTGCTTACTTCAAAAGGGGTAAAAATGGAATCTTTTGCTGTTATCAGAGCCGATGACCAGGCAAAGCTAAACACGGCCATATCCGACCTGCAAAGGCACGGAGGCCTTACTTTTGCGTCCTCCCCCAAGGAGCTCAACCCCTCCCTGGCGGATAAAATCCTGGTGAACGTGATGAAGGTGCCCTTGAAAAAGGCTTGCAGGGCGGCAGCGCTAGTCTCGCTTAACGATGACCCCGGTGTGGCCATCGATGTGCTGGGGCGCATCCATCCGCCGGCGCACGTGATTATCGTGAGCTCAAGGCACGACATCTATAACAAGATTAACGAGTGTATCGGCGGGCTGCCGGACCTGAGGGACTACGTGGCCCCCGTCATATCGAAAAAGGCTTGATCCTGTATCAATTTTTCTTGCAGCACTGTTACGCAGCTCCATATATTTTTGATATTATAAATTACATTAAAAAATATTGTTTAGTCAACGTGTATTATTTAACACGTTGTGCATGTAATGGTTATTTAAAATATATAAAATACAAATTTTATATAAAAATCCGGTGTAAAGCATCTCGTGAAAATTCTGTTTTATAAGATACTGACAGGCTTGCCCGGCCGCTTGCGCGCGCACGCTTGCCCGACATCAGCACTTATACCAGTTTTTTTATCGTTAATACCTGGCCAAAATCCCGGTCATCAACCGACTCCAATGGCAAAGTACCCCCTTGCACCCCTTCAAAAACGATCCTAAAAATGGTGCCTTCGGCACGTGTGCGGGTGTCGCGACCCAGGGGAACTTTTTTAGAAAGTTCCCCGTGAGCCCTTCAAAAATCTTAAGCGAACATTACTCCGCTTTCTTGCGTGAGGCTCTTGTTGCGCTCGCCCAGTACCTTGGCCACTGCCGCGTTGAAGTCCGCAGACTCCACGTAGTCGCGGTTGTTCCTGATGGCGAACATGCCTGCTTCCATGACGATGGCCGCGATGTCTGCGCCGCTGGACTCTTCGGTGATCGTTGCGATCTGCCGGAGGTTGACGTCCTCGGACAGGTTCATCTTGCGGGCGTGGATTTGCAGGATCTGCTCCCTTCCTTCTACGCTCGGCATCGGCACCTTGATCATGCGGTCGAACCGGCCTGGCCGGAGCAGTGCGGGGTCGAGGATGTCCGGCCGGTTGGTGGCCGCGAGGATCCTGACGTTGCCTCTCGGGTCGAAGCCGTCCATCTCGGCGAGCAGCTGTACCAGCGTCCTCTGGACCTCACGGTCGCCGGAAGTTATGCTGTCCAGCCGCTTGGCACCGATCGAGTCGATCTCGTCGATGAAGATGATGGCGGGCGATTTCTCTTTTGCCATCTCGAACAGCTCCCTGACCATGCGGGCGCCTTCGCCGATGTACTTCTGGACAAGCTCGCTGCCGATGATCCTGATGAATGACGCTTTAGTGCGGTTGGCTACCGCTTTGGCGAGCAGTGTCTTGCCGGTGCCCGGCGGGCCGTACAGGAGCACTCCCTTTGGCGGCTCGATGCCGACCCTGGAGAAAAGCTCAGGCTTCAGCAACGGCAGCTCGACGGTCTCCTTCAGCTCGTTGATCTGCTCTTCCAGGCCGCCAACGCTCTGGTAGTCGATGTCGGGGGCCGCGATGACCTCCATGCCGAGCACCAGCGGGTCCTTCACCGTCGGGAGCACTTCGATCACGGCCAGCGACTGCTGGTTCAGCGCGACTTTGGCTCCTGCGTACACGTCCTTCGAGTTGATGAACTGGGACGAGTTGACCACGAACTTGGGCCCGGTCGATGACTTGATGATCATCTTGCCGTTGGTCATGACGTCGAGGATGGTCCCCACGATGAGCGGCGGCGTTTTCAGCCGGTCAAGTTCCGACGTTAATTTCCGGATCTCGCGCTCGTACTGTACCTTCTTGTTCTCGACAGACTTCTTTTCGAGCTCAATTTTGCGGTACTCCTCCTTCAAGCGGACGTTACGCTCCTCGAGCTGCTTCACCCTGTCAAGCAAGTACTTGGAAAAGTCGCTGAGCGGTACCTCTCCGGTAAATTCTACGCCAGATCCTTCCGCCATATTAATCAGTTATCTAGTTAATTTTCTTGGTATATATGCTTAACTTACAGACTTATCGGAAAATTTATCCGTAAAAACATGTACTTATACTCGGATACGTATGCAGTGTGAAATATGTGGGGCAGAGATTAGAGGAAAATCTTTCCGGATCATCGTAGATCGAGCGGAGCTCGACGCCTGTGATAAGTGTAAGGGCTTCGGCAAAGAGGTAACGTCGAGAGGCCCTGCCGTAGTGCGCAGAGGAGCCCCCGCGCCGTCCGGAACCCCGGGTAGCACGGCGGTCAGGCGCCCGAGGAGGGACGTGTTCGACCAGATCAAGGACGAGCTGGTCGAGGACTACGCCGGCCGGATCAAGAAAGCCCGTGAAGCGAGGAACATGACCGACGAGCAGCTTGCCAACAAGACTCAGTCTAAGGTAAACATCATCCGGAAGGTAGAGCGTGGCGAACTGATCCCCGAGGACGCGCTGGTCAAGAAGATCGAGATAGCCCTCGACATCAAGCTGACCGAAGGCGTTGCCGAAGCGGAACGCGGCGGCCGGAAGGGCGAGAGCCGGGTCATGACGCTCGGCGATCTGATCAAAGTGAAGCGTGACGGGAACCGGTAGGATTTTTTCCCTCCTACTTTATCCTTTTTTTATCAATTTTCCTGTTGCTCTGCCATCGTTTTAATACAGTACCCGCTATAAACATGGGAAACATTAAAAGACAGATTATCCGGAGACCAGCATCCTGTTGACGGTTAAAATACTGATCGTTCTATTTGAGGTAACGGAGGTTTGCGAGAGGGCACAGAGCTCAGCACAGAGGTCACAGAGGCCACGGAGGACGACACAGAGGACGACATAGAGGACTTTTTAATGAAAAGGCCGATTCAAGAGCCCTGTTATTAAAACAATCCTCTGTGCATACCTCTGTGGCCTCTGTGACCTCTGTGCTGAGCTCTGTGACCTCTTGCAACCTCCGAGCCCTCTAAAAAGCGTTACTTCTTATCGCCTTCAAGCAGCGACTTTCTCGCGTGCCAGATGCGCTGTAGCGCGGTCACATGGCTGAGGATACCGATAAGCAGCAGAGCCCATCCAAGCAGCGGGAACTGGTACTCGCCGAAGCCGAACGCTGCCGGATAGACCAAAGTGACGCACGTGGCGAGCCCGAGGACGACCATGCGGTCGGCACGGCCCATAATGCCCCCGTAGATGCGGCCGACGCCCACGGCCTGGGCCTGCGTGCCCAGGTAGCTGGCCAATAGCACGCCGGTAATCACGAGTGCGCCTAGATCGGCTCGCAGGTATCCTCCCATGAAGATGCCGCTGATAATGAAGACGTCCGCATACCGGTCGATCACGTGGTCCAGGAAGTCGCCATACTTCGTGGCCGTGCCCATTTTCCGGGCCAGCGCGCCGTCCAGGCCGTCGAGCAGACCGTTCAGCAGCAGGAATGCCAGGGCTGAGGCAAGCGCAAGCGTGCTGTCATAGGCGAAGAAATAAGCGATGCCCGAGATGGCGGCGCAACACAGCGAGGCTACCGACAGGGCATTCGCCGTTATCCTGTATGCATGCATCAGGTTTACCAGCGGTGCAGTCACGGTGGCGAGCACCGACCTGTAGGAGTCCATGGTCACGGGAACAGCTCCTCGCTAAAGTCGACGCTTCCGGGCTTGTAATTATCGGTGCCCCGTATGATCTCGCGGATGGCCGCTGCGACTTCTTCCGGGGACATGTCCGTGGCGTTGATCTCGTACACGTTGCGTGGTCGCCCGCGACCACCAGTCATTTCCAGCGCCTCGACCAGGATCACGTCCAGCGCCTCGGCTTCAACGTTCTCGTCGATCTTCGCCTTGCTCCAGCCGCGTCTGGCCAGCCTTTCCCGCAGCACGCGGGGGGCGGTGCGCAGGACGACGATCCTGTCAACGGGCAGCAAATGAGAAACATGCCCTTCGATGATATAGTCACCTTTGAGGCTTTCTATGTACCCATCCAGCCGGTCCAGGTCAGCGATCACCGATTTTCTTTCCGGGTCGGTGCCAAGGTTGTAGCCGTCCTTGATCAGCGCGTTCAGGTCGAGGACGCGAAAGCCTTCGTCAATCAGCGGGGCTACCGTCGATTTGCCCGTGCCTGGCGTGCCGGTCAGGGCGATCTTCATGCAGTCTCCCGGATGGACTTCAGGGCGTCGATCAGCCGGAGATTCTGGTCGTGCGTGCCGATGGTGACGCGCACATACCTGTCGCCCATGTCCCGGAACGACGCGCAGTCCCGCAGGATAACGCCTCGTTTCATACACTCGCCCACGACCAGCTTCGAGGTGAGCGGGCTGGTGTCGATCAGCATGAAATTAGCCTCTGATGGAAACGCCTTGAACGGCATGTGCCCGGAAAGGAATTCCCTTTCATTCCTGACCGTGTCCACGGACCGCCTGTAGTGCTCCTCGTCCCCCAGCGCGGCAAGCGCCGCGGCTATGGATATGCGGCTCAATGCGAAAGGCGTCGCCACCTTCATGTATTCCTTGAAAGCAGGCTCAGGGATGAACCCGAACCCGATGCGCATCCCCGCGAGCCCCCACGCCTTGGACATGGTCCTGCCCACGATGATATTGTCGTATTGCTTGGCCAGGCCGAGGGCCGACTCGGCATTGTCCGCAAAATCGATATACGCCTCGTCCACAAAGACGAAGGCCTCTACTGATTCGGCGATGGTCCTGACGTCTTCGATTGGGGTGAGGTTGCCCGTCGGGTTATTCGGGGAAGTGATGAAAATGAACTTGGTCTTATCGGTGACCTTCTCCAGCACGGCGTCCACGTCGAGGCTGAAGTCGTCTCTCCGGTTACAGAATACCGGCTTAGCCCCGCAGAACCTCGTCACGATCTCGTAATACGAGAACGCGGGCAATGGTATCAGGGTCTCGTCGCCGCTCTCGAGGAAGGCACGGAGCAACGTCTCCAGCACGCCATCCATACCGGCGCCGCAGACTACCGTACCAAGCGGCATGTGGTAACGCTCCGCGATCGCCTGCCGGAGCTCGATGGCGTCTACGCTCGGGTAAATGTGAGCGTCGCACGCGGCATTTCGGATCGCCTCGACCGCTCTTGGGCTTGGCCCGAGGCAGTTCTCGTTGGAGGCGAGCTTGACAATGCTACGCTCGTCTATGCCATAGGACGCAGCCACCTCCTCCACGTTCTTGCCCGCGACATACTCTTTGATTTCCCTTACCGACTGCCTGGCCCTGATCATTACTTCACCGCAAATAGACGAAGAGCATTCAAAGATTAAAGATTTTCCTAGCATTGGACACCAAGGGCACAAAGGGCACGGAGGGGCATTGGCATCCGGTATCCTGGCATTGAGACGATCTCATACGCCTGTCGCCAACTGTTAATATCGCGTTATCGCGTGCGCGCGGGGACGCCGGGCGATGCGATTCATCCGTCATTCCTTCTGATGAAACAATAGTTACACGGGCGCATGTCAGGGGAACTTTTTACAAAAAGTTCCCCGTGTGCCCCTCAAAAACTATCGCGATTTGTGCCTTCGGCACTTGTGTCGGGTGTCGTGACCCAGGGGGGCCTTTTTGGAACAAGGCCCCCCGGGAGCCCCGCGAAAACCAGCTGCAAGGAAAATGCTATATTAAAGAATTGCTTATTATTTATATGGCACATATGAATACGGAGACTACACCAAAGGCCGAAGATAATGTCATCTTCGTGGGCAACAAGCCTGTCATGAACTACGTGCTGGCGGCAGTCACCCAGTTCAACGAGGGCGCCAAAGAGGTTACTATCAAGGCAAGGGGGCGGGCGATCTCCCGGGCGGTGGACACGGCCGAGGTCGTACGCAACCGGTTCCTGCTCGACGTGGTAGTGGACCGGATTAAAATCAGCACCGAAGAGCTCACCAGCGAGAAGGGTGACAACATTAACGTCTCTTCTATCGAGATCTTCCTGAAACGCCCCTGATCAGCGCTGAAGTGATTCTGCAGCCTTCTTGAGCTTCCTGACGAGCGCGTCCTTGCCGGGGAATCCCGAGGAAGCGACGGCGTCGATTAGCTCGTCCGGCGACAGCGCGTCATTTCCTATATTGTTCAGGAACTCCTTTTCCTCGTAGGTCAGGTATACTCCCAGGCGGCTCCAGGTGCTTGCGCTGGCATACTTCTCCGGGGCGTAGGACACCTTAAGCGATGGCTTGACATTGATGCGCAGGAATCCCGGGCCCCTGAATTGTACCACGATGAGTGTATAAGCGCCGCCCACCCGAAAGATATCGTCTCCTTCCACCCAGCGACGGCTGGTGCTGTCGAAAGCTTTCGCCGAGCGTATCAGCTTCCGGTTCTTATTCCAGTATTGCCTGAACTCGTCCAGGCTCATGGACGCGTCTCGCGGAGGCATGGGCAGACATAGAGCGCGCGCCGCATAGAAATAAATGCCGGAAAACGGGCTTTCAGAAATCGTAAAATCGGCGTCTATTAAAGGGTGAGCGGGTTGGTAGGGGATGGATTGGATTGTGCAGTTATAAAAACGGCAAATCACCCGCTCAAATGCTTATTATGTAATCTGGTATAATAAATACTTTGCTGGTTAAGCCCGTAATTAATGTCCGGTCGACGAAATAAATATGATTTTTTGACATAAAACCCTTTTTATAACGACTACTGTGTTCGTCAACGCTTATCCCGTGCCGAGACCGCCTGTCCGGCTGGCTATTGCCCGATTTCGTGGTACAGCTCCCGCACTTTCGTCGATGCTATGCTGGTGATGGCCGGGCCGTGCCCGGGGAGCATGACGTTAAAGTCGAACTCGCCTATCCTCTTGATGGATGCAACGGCGGCATCCATATCCAGGGTGAACCTGGGGCTGGGGGCGACCACCCTGCCGCCGGACACCCTGATGGAATCGCTCGAGAAGAACGCGCTTTTTTCCCGGCTGAACAGGCCCATGTTGCCTTCACTGTGGCCCGGTAGTGAGACGGCCATGAAGTCCTGCATGCCCGAGATCCGGTCGCCGTCGTTCAGCCGGACGTCGACCTGCACCGGCCTGTACTGATAGTAAACCTGGCCTGCCCTCAGTATGGCGCCGAATATGCCCCTGGCGATCCGGAGGGGCCGCTGGCCGTCGATAATGTCGGCATCGCGGGCATTCGCCATCACGATGGCGCCAGTCTCCTGCTTGAGCTGGTACAGGCAGTTGATGTGGTCGAGGTGGGCGTGGGTGATCACGATACGCCTGATGTCCCGGGGCTTATAGCCGATGTGGCCGAGATAATGATAGATACGGGGGACGTTGCCCCGGAGCCCGGTATCGACCAGCGTGACGCCGTCGCCCAGGGCCAGATATGTATTGCAGCCGATCGAGCCGTCGACCAGGTGAATGCCGGGAACGATTTCCATGTTATCGGAGAATATTACTGCATATATATTAAACCCTGCTGAACTATCCCGGAGGTGTGTTCTCGTGACGACGCGCCCGATGCGCTAAAGCAAGTAAAAAAAGGAGATAGTCCCGCCCGAACCTGACCTGCTGTCACAGGAAGCCCGGATGATGCAACGGCTGAACCTGCCTGATGCACTGGCGATGGTCGAGACTATCGAGCCTTCCGGGCTGCGGAGCCCTGTTTTTGCAGGGCTGCGGAGCCCTGTTTTTGCAGGGCTGCGGAGCCCTGTTTTTGCAGGGCTGCGGGACCCTATTTTTTCTTGAGGAAAATATAATAGATCAGCCAGGCACAGCCTATGGTCACCACGATGCCGAAGATGCCCCATGCGTCCACATGGATGATGCCGGCAAGGTTCAGCGCCAGTACAATGACTATCAGCAGTAGCGCGATGCTCCATCCGCTCAACTTTACCTTCATAGCGATACTACCAGGTCGCACATCCGACTTAACGGTAACGATCGCTGAGCGACCGCATCAGCGGTCGCCAAGCATCAGCGGTCGCCCTCGTGCATGTGGAGCTTCAGGTGTATCATCCCGGCTATCGCCGCGAACACGATCGCCATGATCCCGAAGAATATCATCGCACAGACGCCTTTACGCTTCATCATGCCGCCGTGGCACCCGCATTCGCCATGATGCATAGCGGCATGTCTCCCGTACCAAGAAGATTTGCACATATATTCAATTCTGACAGGCAGGCTTATAGCCGTATCCGCGAGGGAATACGGGCTATATAGGGCACGGAGGCAATACAGGACGCCGGAGATAACGTTTACTATCATATCGCTTTACGATAGCAGGCTGTCCTCATTATAAGATAATTTATTTATCATTGATACGCGTACTTGATGCTACATCGCCCGGCTAAGCATACCGGCGGAGGTGTATCAATGACCTGTCATAATCATCCCGGCATGGGCACGGTAGCTGTCTGCGGTAACTGCGGAAAGGAGTGCTGCTCCGTTTGCATTACCAGCGCAGGCGACCGGGCCGTCTGCAGGGACTGTGCCGACGTCGTACGCAGCCAGCTGCCGCCGGTGCCCGAAGAGACCACGCCGGAGGAACCTGAGCAAGAGGCAAAGGCTCCGGAAGCGACGGTGCCGGAGGAACCGCGGCCGGAAGTAAAGGCTCCGGCCGAGGAGCAGACATCATTGCCGGCCATCAGCCGGCCTTCAGGTATGTCTGTCCCTGTAAAGCAGTCAGGGATGGTGCCAGCCACGCCGCCGACACCGCCCGCGGTCCGAGACCCGGGCGCAGGCGGCCCGAGGGAAAAGGAGTCCCTGCTGTCCGCTGCGCTGTCGCTCATCCTGCCCGGGGCGGGCCAGGTCTACAACGGCCAGATAGCCAAAGGCATTATCCTCGCTGTCCTCTATCTCGGATCAATGGCTGTCATCCTGGTAATGATCGTGGTGGCCGCCATGTACGCGAGAAGGGCGTGCTGGTTCTGTCTGCCTGCGTTCATCCTGCCGCTGATCGTGCTGGTCTACGCCATCTATGACGCTTACGGTACCGCGGAAAAGATTAATAACGGACAGCCCGTGAAAGACTGGCTTTAAAATTTTATGTATCGGTAAAGCCTGCGCAAGGGCACCTGTCGCGTATCATTTTCTATTCGCGCGTGCGCGCGAAAGACCCGGCGGAGGCCCTTGTATTTGCCCGATAGCTGTGATGAGCCCTGCCCTGCTTTTTATTGTATTGACGATTTGCTTCAACGGACAAGCTCTTTGTAAAGCAGGGAGCCGTAGAACTCCCGGAGCTGGAACACCCGGTCTCTGACAGGCGGGTGAGACGCGAGGACTTCCGACAGGCGGGATATCCTGTCCTCCTCCACCTCTTTCTTATTATTATAGAGCTTATCGACATTGATCTTGCTCGCCAGGCTCTTTCCCAGTGCCAGCTTGGCCAGTATGAGGATGGCTTTGTTCAGGTCCCGGCAGGCGATGAGCCCTCCGCGATCACAGGTGTATTCCCTCCGCTGCGAGCTGAACAGCATTGGCACGGGGATGGTGAAGCCCGGGAACTTCACCGGGACTGCCCACCCATATTTCACATGTGACAGCTCATGGCCGAAAATGAACGCCAGCTCATCGCTGTCTGTCGCATCGATCAGGCCGGTGTTGATCACGATAATCTTCTTAAACGCACCAATGGCGTAAGCGTTGATCTCCGGGTTCTGCACAACATAGACGCCAGGCGCTTTGACACCCAGCCGGCAGGCCGCTGTTTCCGCGATCGCATGGATGTCCGCCAGGTTACGATCGGTAGCCTTGACGCTGTAGGAGATCACATGGTAGTAGAACCGCAGCCTCATGTACACCCGCAGGAGGACGAAAATGACTACCGCGCCGACCATCATGCCTGCGATGAAAAAGGAGGAAGCGATCAGCCTCGTAATGATGAACGCTGAGCCATACGTGACAAAGACATATGCCATGATGGCCAGCAACAGGATGATGATCGCGACCGGTATGATCAGCTTTTTAATGTATTCGCTTCCCTCGCCGCTCACCCGGAAATCTATCGGACGAATATCCTGCTGTCGTGTCCCATCCATCTCCGTGCCCTGCCGGCCCTGGTCCGCGCTCACGCTCGATTATATATCTATCATAATATTTAATTATAAGCACAGACTGTAAACGGCTTTCGCATCCTGTCTCCGGATGTTTACGAAATTATAATTTATCCTTTCATAGAAAAACGCTATATAGAAATATGGATTATGTTTGATCAAGCGTGGCGCCTCAAGCGCCTGGCTGCTCCAGGAAACACCGGATAGCTTTCTGCGGACCTGCCCATCAGGCCTCGCAAGACCTTTCCGGCAACGGCGGCGGGCATATGTCCGTCGCTTCTCCCGGGTCTATTTTTTTCGCCGTTTTCCCGGAAAAGGTTGATATCTACAGTCATTGCCAGTTAAGCTAATGCCCGGACACAATAAGCTCATCGGCTATGGTATAGTTATCGTTATATTGCTTATCCTCGTGATCTTCGCCTTTTATTTCCTGAAAGCCGAATTCTTCGCCCCTCAGCCCGGCGTGGAGGCAGTGAAAGGCCAGGAACTCCGGGAATACGAGGGCGTCCGGCTCTCGTCCGTCGCCGACTTCCGGGAGAACTCGATCAAAGGACCACAGCACATTGACATCGGCAGCTACCGGCTGACGATCGACAGCATGGCAGGACCAGACAGGAAATATTCTTACGCCGACGTCGTGGACAACCACACTCATTACCGAAAAGTGGCTACCCTGAACTGCGTCGAGGGCTGGAGCATGACCCTCCTCTGGGACGGCATCAAGATCAAAGACCTCCTTGCCGAGGCCGGGTATAACCCTGCGGCAAAGACGATTACCTTCTACTGCTACGATGGCTATTCGACTGCGTTTCCGTTAAGCTATGTCCTTGACAATGACATCATGATCGCATACGCCATGAACAACGTGACCATTCCCCCCGAGCGCGGCTACCCGTTCCAGCTCGTCGCGGAGGGCAAATGGGGCTATAAATGGGCGAAGTGGATTACCCGAATCGAGCTGTCCGACAGCCTCCCGACCGGCTACTGGGAAAGCCGGGGCTACTCGCGTGACGGCGACCTGAACCGGAGCTTTTTATCATGAGCGGCTATAGCATGAAAAAAGTCAGGGCATGGATTGCCTGGATATTGCTTGGCCTGACCATCCTTTACCTCCTGTCCGGGTTCGGGATCACGTACCCGGGCATCGTCGAACCGCTCACGGCAGGCATCATGGGCAAAGCCCTCGCTTTCCGGGTACACGACCTGCTCTGGATACCGTTCATCGCGCTGCTGGCTGTCCATGTCATTTTGAACATCAGCCGTATCGCACGGTTGAAGAAATGATGTCGTCAGATGCCAGCCTGTCCGGCTTCGCGCACGCGAGCGCCCATTGGCCAGGCGTACGACTGTTGCCATTATAAAAATTCAGACCATTGATGTTTGCTTTTCTTGCGTCAGGTCCTTCAATATCTGCCCGCGGTATGACCCTTTTTTCGCGCACTGGTACACGATCAGCGCATAGGCTGCGATGAGCGAGCAGCTCGTGAGCACGTTGAAGTTGAGGTCGTCGGGGATGTACCCTTCTTCGTCGTCCGCCTCGACGGCCAGCGTGCCGGTGAACACGCTCAACGACAGGAGCATGTCCATGATAAGATCCGCGGTCGTCGTCCATCGTCCGGTCCCGAGGTCAAGGTCGGCCTCGTTCAGGGCCATGGCGTCGCCCATCTTTTTCACGAACTTCCCGGGATCATCGTTCCCCTCAGTGTCCTCGTAATAATTCGGGGCCAGCATGCGGCTGAGCACGTAAGCCGAAGTGGCGATGTTCACGCAATCGTTCATGACCGTCTCCGCCTCGCCCGGCCGGGCATCGGTGTATAGCTCGGTCATGTATCGCTGCAGGTCGGCCATTTCCCGGATGGCCGCAGGCCCGTTAGCCTCGGGCATGCCTCTGCGGTCTATGCGCTGCCCGATGTTCCGGGCAAGCTCGAGGTTCTCCGGGAACGCCTCGAAGTCGAGCTTTTTGCCGGCACTCTCCATATCCATGTCTCCGCTCATAGTGCGACCTGACACATAGTCGACTGCGATACGGCTAAACCTTTGCCGGGGACGGAGCGAAAGCCGCATTCCCGGCTGACTATCGGCCTATGTACGAAATGTTGAACCCGTCGCGGATCTTCTGAGCCATATAGTCGTAGGCGTCCGAATCCGTCATCGATATCTCTGTCACCGCACCTATCGGGCCGCTAAGCCCGCACTCAGACTCACCCGTCACCAGGTGCCGCTCGCACCGGACCTTCCTCGCCATCACCGTCTGGCGCCCGGTCTCCTCGTCGATATACGTGGTTACCGGCACGGTCTCCTCGTCGCTGCACTCCGGGCACGTCTTCGTAGCCTCATACTCGTAGACGTGATACATACGAGGATGTTCGGGGTTGAGCCTGTTATGGCCTTCCGCACGATAACGCAGCCCGGAGCTTACGTTTCCACAAAATGCACGAACGTCGGTGCATGGTTGAAACTATAACCCTTCCCCGCCTGGTCGTGAAACAAGTATGGTTATCTGCTTTTTTCTTTTAATGGAAAGCACCCGCCACGCTGCGCTTGTATCACGAAAATTGATTATTCAAGCCTTCACTACGCTGCGCTTGCGGCCACAAAGACACAAAGGGGACGAAGGGAACAAAGATTGAAACGGAAGACGCAAAGACGATTAAGGCACAAAGGATATTCAATCAAATCTTTGTGTCTTAAAATTCTTAGTTCTTAACTATTCATAATAGTTGCCTATTGTGTCTTCATTTCCTTTATGTTAGTCTTTCCTGAATCTCTTTGTTCAGGCTTGTGACCCTTTCGACACAAAGGCCACAATGGCCACAATGTACACGAAGTCTCAGGTAGAAAGAGGCTGCCATTGCCCCTTTTTTAAAGTGAACGTCGTGTACCTCGTGGCCTTCGTGGCCTTTGTGTTGAAAAGGTCATGAGTGTATAAAACATATCACAAATGACTATGTCTTTGTGGCCGCATGCGCAGCGTAGTGAATGCGAGTATCAGCAATTCCGACACCTATGGAATGCGGGAGAGTCGCAAGTATTAATAATATGAGCTTTATACAATTTTTTGCAATACAGGCAGTTGTAGGCTTATGGTAATTGAACAAGTGGAAGGAAATGACAGGGGCATAGTCATGCTCTATGCCCTGAGCACCTGCGGCTGGTGCCGGATGACCCGGGAACTGCTGGCGGAGCTCGGCGTGAAGTTTTCGTTCGTATACGTCGATCTGCTGACGGGCGATGAGCAGCAGAAAGTGGTGGGCGAGATGCAGAAGTTCAACAAGAAAAACTCCTTCCCGACGCTGGTGATCAACAACCAGAAGGTCATTATCGGCTTCCGGGACGATGAGATCAGGGAGGCGCTCACCTGATGGCTGAAATCACGGACGACGCAATCGAGTCACTTTACAATGTGCTGCTGCGCGACGCAGAGCAGGGCGGCTACCGCCTGAACCCTGACACGGCTTTTACTAAAGCGCTGGTCCGCGGCCTGCTTGTAAACAAGGCCCGCTACGGTTACATTTCCTGCCCCTGCCGGCTCTCGACCGGCCGGAAAGAGGATGACCTTGACATCATATGCCCCTGCGACTACCGGGACCCGGACCTCAGCGAGTTCGGGGCCTGCTATTGCGCCCTTTACGTTTCGGAAGACATCTACAAAGGCCTCAAGAAGCCCGCCCCGGTGCCCGAGCGCAGGGCTCCCATGGTCCTGTCCGCCATTGTCGACGCGAAGCCCGGAGAGGCAACCGCGATGGCCACCAGCCCGGCCGGCTTTTCACTTAAGTACCCGGTATGGCGGTGCAAGGTCTGTGGCTATCTGTGCGCCCGCGACGAGCCGCCCGGCATCTGCCCGGTCTGTAAGGCGGGCAAGGAACGATTCGAGCGGTTCGTTTAGACGGTCCTTATGCCTGACGCGCTAATACCGATGGACAGGATACGGGACGTGAAGATCGACACGGCCGCCGAGGTGCGTAAGATCATCGCTTCCCGGGGTCTGGATCACGCCCCGGAAGGCTCGCTTCCGCTGAGCCAGGTCTACCGCGTCTACCGCGACATGAAGACACTGGGTTTTTTCGCGCTGGTCCTGAGCCGGTTCGGCAACCGGGAATGCGGCAGCAGGGTCGCCAGCCTCCGGACGTATGACATCTACGACGTTAGCACCGGCAGCGGCAGGGTCTTTTTCGTGGTCGAGGCCTCGATCGAGGCCGTGGACGCGTTCCTCGACGACGGGTCCGTGCTGCTGAAAATCAGAGAATGGCTGGCCGATGCCTACCGGCGCGTCTGCATGGCCGGGGATGCGGAAGATCCGGTCAGGCTGTGGGACGACGCGTTTCACGCCCGCGGCTCGCCGCTGCCGGAAGGCGTCATGGTCGTCCCCTTCTACAACAAAAACTTTGCCCCAGGTATACCTGGCGTCATCCTGGCGCTGGTGAAAGAACGGCGAACACCGTCCCGCTAAACCGTCCTGACGGCTGTGAGCCTTTTTAGCCCCGGCCCCGGATACTTTTATGGATGAGTACACCAGACGGAGTCACGGCCGGGGCCGGGGGCAAAAGCGTCCCGGCCGATTACCAGGTAACGCTTGCCGAAGAGCGCACTACTCTCGCCCGCCAGCGTAACATCCTCGCGGTAGAGCGCACCTTCAGCGCCTGGCTGCGCACCGGCCTGTCGCTGAACGCCGTGGCGCTCCTCATACCCAAGCTCATCGAGACCGGGCAATGGCTGTGGCTGGAGCGATTTATCGGCATCATCCTCACGCTTACCGCTGCCATCGTGTACTTCGTGGCCTACCAGCGCTATCACATCGCCAGCCGGAAACTGGCAACGCAGGGCATCGAGACTACCTCACACCGGGCGATCGACGTGATTATCATTGCGCTCATATTCTGTTCTCTCATCTCGCTGTTACTACTGTTCCGTGAAAGGTGAGCACAGGGGGCATAGATGCCCGGGTCAGAGGTATGGATCAGAAAATAAAAAACAGAATACACGATGGTCATTATCTGTGCCATCGTGTCCTTTGTATTAATTATTTTTAGAGGTAAGCGCCCTCTGGCTGAGTGGGCGGAGTGCTGGTCGTGGGGTCGAGCGCGGGCATGGTCGCCGGTAATGTTGACACGTCGCTGCTCAACATTTTCTGCGTTAGCATGTCCCACTGGCTGTCCATGATCGCCGAGACGACCTTCCCATTGTTCACTGTGATGACCGCTTTGTGGGACGTCAGCACCTCGGCGACCATCATGCCTGTCCTGTCGCCGAACCCGGCGGCCCTCGACGTGAAGTCAGCCACGATCTCGTAAGTGTTGGCGTCGATCGTTTTGCTCATGGCGACCTTGAGCGTACCGGCATCGCCGTCGTACTTATATGTCGCCTCGCCGTTAACGAATTGCTCCGCGGTCGTCAGCGCGCTGGCCGCGGTATAATGCTCGCCCGCCGGGGCCGAGGGGCTCCAGAAGGCAGTCGCGCCTACAAGGCCGCCGAGTACGACCACGAGCGCAAAACATGAGACTATAATGAATCTATCCATTTTTCATTCACCTGACTGTTTCATATCATCCAGTAACTATAAGCATTGCTTAAGCTACGATTCCGACCGTAGTCTTTTTTAGCAGAATAACAGAGCGTATCCTTTATCAACTTTTAGTTGCCACTACACTCCTTGCAATCTGGGGGCTTCTTACCGAGTTCCAATTCCACGGCGTCTGTAATATCTTTTAGGCCTGCGGGTTTCTTTAAGAAGATGAGCGCACCGGCCCGCATCGCCTCGTCCTTCATGTATACATCGGCGCTCAAAAAGATGATCTTCGCACCGCTATCGATCTTTAGTATTTCTTTTGTGGCTTCGATGCCATTCATCATGGGCATACGGTTGTCCATTAAGATGACATATGGCTTATGCGCACATTCCTTAAACTTTTTAACCGCCTCAATGCCGTCATGGGCGACGAAGCAGACGTGAACACCCCTGCGTGAGAACAGCTTCTCGTACATCTTGACGAGACTTACCTCGTCGTCCACTATGGCTACGCCCACGTCACATTGCTCATCGCAATCGCTCACTTGCACTCCTCACAGACGGGCAACGACACGATGAACTTCGCACCTTTGGAGTAATCGCCCGGTACGCGATCCTCGACCTTCACATCACCCCCGGCTTGTTCAAGCAAGCTCTTTGCGATGAACAATCCGAGGCCTTTGCCATGTGTCTTGGTCTGGCCCCGTTGGAACCGGTTGAATAGCCGGGACTTAACGTCGTCGGGTATGCCGGGGCCATTATCGGCGACGGACACCTCATAGAACTTTTTATCGCCTCGCATATCCTCATCTACCCGGATGTCTACCACCACGTCGCCGGGCGAGTGTTTGACCGCGTTATTGATGAGGTTGCAGAACACCTCCCTCATCAGCGCAGTGCCCATGATGATCAGTCCCTTCCGGGGCGTGTAGTTGAGCGTGATCTTTCTGCCATTCTGCTTTGGCGCACTCCGTATGCATTCGAGGATCATGTCGTTGATATCCTCCGGCTGGAGCGCCCCCTTCTCCTCGCTGATCCGCTGTATCTTGCGGACGTTATCGATGATGCTGGTGCTACCCCGTGACGCGTTGAGGGCGTCCATGATCATCTCCCGTTGATCATCGGTTAGGTTGCTGTCGTCTTTGATCATCTCAAGGTAGCCCAAAGTCACCTGATTGAGATTGTTGATGTCATGGCCCATGATGTCCATGTATAGCTCCGCCCGCCGTGATTCCTCGACAGCCGTTTGTCGCGCCGTTTCCGCCTCGTTCCTTGAGGCCACCAGTGCATCCTCGTCGCGCTTGCGCTCGGTAATGTCTGTGTTCGTGCCGAACCACCGCACAAGCTTGCCCTGCTCATCTCTAACCGGCGTCACTCTGGTGAGGAACCAGTGGTATTTGCCATCTTTGCCGCGGAGCGGGAACACGTCGTCGAAGGGTGTCCCGGTCTCTAAACTATGCTGCCACTTCTCTGTGATGCGCTTAACGTAGTCGGGGTGGTGGATTTTTTGCCAGCCCCACCCCTGCATCTCCTCCAGCGTCGTTCCCGTATAATCGTACCATTGCTTGTTATACCAGAATATGTGGCCATCCGCCCGCGCCATCCACGCGAGCTGGGGAATGTTGTTGGCGAGCGCGCTGAAATTCTCTAGACTATCCTGTAGCTTGCCTTCGGTTCGTTTAACCGTTTCTACCATGTCGTCGAACGAGCGGCTGAGGTCTCCGATCTCATCCCTGCGGGATAATGGCAGCAGCCTCTTATAGTCCTCGTTTTTGAATGCACTCTTGGTGGCTTGTGAAAGGCTCGTGATCGGAGCAACGATGCTGTTACCAAAGAGCAATCCCAGCCCTACCGCTAATAACGTGAATAGGGCGAAAAGTGCGATCATGGGCCATGTCGTATTCCACACGGGCTGATATGCTACGCTCACAGGGCTTGATACGACCACCCCCCAGCCCTGTGGCTGGATGGGGGCGTAGGCGCCCAGCACAGTCTCATTATAGACATTGTTATAATATTCTCCTGCTCCGGTCTCCCCGTGGAGCGCATGTTGCACGGCGGGTACTGATGAGAAATCCGTCATACCGCTCATGTACACGGGGTTAGTATGGGCAATGACGTGGCCTGTCCGATTGACGAGATATATCTGCCGCTGGCCTGCAACGATGGTGCCACTGAGCACCTTCTCGAACTCGCCCAAGTCTATAATGCCGACTAGCACCCCGATGACCGTTCCATTATCCCCGTTAATCGGCTGTACTATGGGCACGACCGGCAAACCGTTGTAGCCCGGCACTGCGTCGCCGATACTCGGCTCCCCCGTATTGAGAACGCTGCTAACATATGGGTGAACGCTGGCGTTCGTGCCCACAAGCCCAGAAAGCTCCGGCGTGCTTTCTATAACAACACCGTTTCTGTCGGCGAAATAGACACTGTTGATCTGGTTAGCGTCGTTCGTATAGACGGCCATAGAATGTAGAAACGACCTGTCGTTATCCCCTATCGCCTTGATGACCGATGGCCGGTCGGCAACGCTTTTCAGGTAGAGTTGAGATGCTTGTATGTACGTGGGTGTGAACGTCGAAACCGTCATAGCAGTGTCCAGCGCATCATTGGAAATGTTCTGCCTCACGACGCCCTGATAGTAGAGGATACTCATGGCGCCCACCAAGACCAGCGGAACTACCATGATCAAGATGATTAGAATAGCCTTTACCCTAATTGACCGCCACCAACCATTTTCCGACTTGGGGATTACCCCGCCCTTCGCAGCCATACCACTAATCCCATAAATGATGTCGTTTAACTGTTATGGAAGTTTTGTTGAAATGAACCTACACATATTATAAATAGCTTGTAATATTTATTTGATTTCGCTTCCACTTGCAAGGTATCGGAAGCTCCATTTAAAGCCGGATAAACTGTACGTTATGGGAATCCGGCGTACTCGTGACGCGGGAGAATAAATGCTTCGGTGTTATAGCGAGAAAAGAGCAAGTTTTTAAGGCTTTATGACTATGTAATAGTATCTCCCGACGTGGCCTGAAACCATCAATCGAGAAGTGTTTTTTAGCATAAACCACCCTGCTTTAAAGGCATAAATCCTTTCCGGAAACTGGGGGTCGCAGAGGTTTCTAGAGGTCACAGAGCTCAGCACAGAGGTCACAGAGGCCACAGAGGTGTGCACAGAGGGCTTTTTTAAAAGATGGACTATGGGAAGCCCTTTTATTAATAATAAACCTCTGTGAATACCTCTGTGGCCTCTGTGGCCTCTGTGCTGAGCTCTGTGACCTCTTGAGACCTCCGAGACCTCTCGGATTATGGTTTCTTCCGTCGCAGCAGGACCGCTATCGCTCCGATGGTTGACATGAAGCCGGAAATAACGTAGGGGAGGCTCATGTTGATGTCGTAGGCCAGGCCTCCGGCTGGCGGCCCGGCGATGCGTCCCAGGCTGGCATAGGATGTCATGATACCCATGATGGCACCCTGGTGTTCCTCGTCTGTATAGCGAGATATGAGTGAGTTGAGACAGGGCGTAACCAGGCCGGTGCCTATGGAAAGGGTACTGGCGAAAAACATGAGTGAGGCCAGCTCGGGCGACAGGATCAGCAGGTAGAACGAGGCTGCGCTCATGATCAGGCCCGCCAGTATCGTCTTTCGCTCCCCCGCCAACCGGATGAGGATGCCAACGAGCACGCCCTGGCAGACAACGCCGGCCAGGCCCATCACCGTGAAAAGGACGGCCATGAGTGCCGGCCCCGTGACAGTCACCGTGCCATCGAGCAACGGCATTGGCATCGGGACTTCGGAAATCCCGAACCGCCCGAGCATGTAATAGGCGAAGGTGCCCTGGAAACCGGAGACGATAAAGGTGACGAGCATGGTCAGGAGGAACAGGATGCCTGTGTTTGTCCGCAGCGGGTCGGCCATCCTGATCTTGTGCCGCAGCCGGTGGGCGCTGACCGCCCGCGACTCCTTCAGCAGCAGGTAACCCAGGACGCCTAAGGCGATCGCGGCGACCGCAGTGACGTAGAACGGGGCAGTCAGCCCCCATATGGACAGTACCCCGGCAATGGACGGCCCGAAGATCATGCCCAGCCCGGAGGAGGCGCCCAGCAGACCCATGACCCTGCCGCGCTCTTCGGGTTCTGTCATATCTGCGATATAGGCAAGCGATGCGGGGTAAATGCCTCCGGCAAGCAGGCCGCCCAGTGCCCGGGCCAGGAAGAGCATCCAGAGCTGCGTGGCCACGCCGTAGACAAGGAACGACAGGCCATACCCGAACATGCCTATAAGGAAAATGGGCTTTCGGCCGATACGATCGGACATCTCTCCCCAGAAGGGGGTGACGATGAACTGCATGATCGAGTACGTCGCTATGAGCAGGCCGAGGTCCAGCGCCGACGCGCCCATGCTCTTCGAATAGTAGGGCAGGATGGGCATGATGATGCTGAAGCCCAGGGTCATGAAGAAGCTGCCCGTGACAAGAATCGCGAGTTGCATGCCCTTTTGTGTCATGATGCTCAACTACAATTCAGGCGTGGCAGGTAAAAAAACAGTTGCACGGAGGGCACGGAGGGAATCACTATGGCCCGATAGTTATGCGATATGCAATAATCTGC
Organism: uncultured Methanocellaceae archaeon; assembly: GCA_963769045.1. GTDB lineage: Archaea > Halobacteriota > Methanocellia > Methanocellales > Methanocellaceae > Methanocella_A. Next base: position 45,880 of record CAVYKK010000019.1, on the reverse strand, counting down.
CTACTTCCGCAGCGCCTTCCTGCGGCGAACTGCCGCCTGCAGGCAGACCGAGGCGTCTTTGATGCCTGGCTCGATGCGCAGCGCCTCCCGGTATTCGGCGATGGCCTCGTCCAGCCGGCCGAAGCCGTCGAACGAAGCCCCGAGCCTGAAGCGGGCTTCCGCGTCCTCCGGGCACGCCATGACGGCAGCCTGGTACTCCTTCAGTGCGCCCGCGGAGTTACCTTTCATCTCGAGCATGGCGCCAAGCCGCAGGTGGTACATCAGCCGGCCGGCGTTAAGCCTGACCGCCCGCCGGAATTCCTTTTCTGCGGCCGCCAGGTCGCCCTGCTCCTCCCGGACTCGCCCCAGCAGGTAGCGGGCATCGGGCTGCCCGGGGTCTGCGATCAGCAAAGTCACAAGCTGGCCTGCGGCCTCCTCCAGCCGGCCCTGCTCGAAGTGGATAACTGCAATCGAATAACGCAGGTCCGAGTCGCCGGGGGCAGTGTCTGCGGCTGCCCGGCGTGCAGGTATGACTCGGTACATCAAGTCATGCACTGTGCCAAGTACGCCGGAAAGCATTGTCATCAAGAAAGTACTATTTAAATTATTTTATATTAAACGTTTGCCGGAGATCGGGCGGCTAAGCATGGTATTCGTAAGCAGGCTTTACCTGGCGCCAGCGATGGCGTCGAGAATAGATTGTAGCTTGCGTGCGGCTTCGGCGTTGCCCGGGTTGATCCGCAGCGTCTCGTTGAGCTCTCTTATCGTATCGAACAGTCTGCCCTGCCGGTAATAGGTCATGCCCAGCTGGTAGTGGGCGTTCTCGTCTGCCGGCTGCAGCCGGATCGTTTCCTTGAACGCCATGGCGGCCTCGTCCAGCGCGCCCTTGCGCTGCATGGCCATGCCCATGTTCATGTACGCGTCCGGGTAATCGGGGCTCAGCTTGATGACCTTGGAGTATACCCAGATAGCCTCGTCGAGCAGGCCTTTCATAGACAGGTCGTTGCCTATGCAGTAATATGCTTCGACGTACCCCGGCATGCTCTTGATCGCAGCGAGATACTCTTTGATGGCCTCGTTCGGCCTGTCCAGCCGGTCGTATATCGAGCCAAGCGAAAACCGGGACTCCGCGTCATCGGGCTGTATCCTGACGACTTCCGTGTACTGTGACAGGGCCTCCTCGTATTGGCCGGTGGTCTTGAAAATGCCCCCGAGCTCACGGTATGCATCAATGAAGTCCGGCATTAGCTCGACAGCCTTATGCAGGTCGGCAATTGCGTTGCCAATCCTGCCAGCACCCATATGGTCCAGTGCGGAGCGATAATAGAAATCGGCGCTGCCCGGCTCACATTCGTCCTCTGCGCGGCGGATGACGGACTGATCACAGACCTGTATGGGAGTGTTAAAAACTTCGCTGATCAGCTCGCCCGGCCTGATCTTCGTCGCACGGGGCTCGCTCCTGACAGTATCTACCGGGGCTTGCATGGGCTCTAGCTGTTTGAGCGATAATTGCTGTATGACTATATCGTTACCCCCATAGCTAATTACCAGGCAATCATTAATTCTACTTCCCTATGGATAAACCTTTCTATTGTCGATAAAAAACCAATCTTCCGGTTACATTTTTATCAATAAATTTTAATATTAAGAATGCCGGGGCCGCGTAAACATATTTTCATGAAATAAAAATAATTTCGCCCCCTTTCTATATTTAATTGATAAAATAATCCTTAATCGCGTAATTACCTAATCAAAATTAGCGTTTTATTAGGGAAGTATTATCTTTTATCGCTTATGTAAAGTTATTTGTGACGAGTGATGTGGATGTGGGATTCTTCAACCGATTGTGAACGCAGGACTTTCTTGTCCGGGGGCGTGAAGAAAGACGTCCGGGACGAGCCGGGTGATGCCGGCGACTGCGTCGACGATTACGATACCGATACTGTGCTCGAAATGTACCACTACACTAACGGGACGTTCATGGAGCTGAACGGTTATCTGGACGATGCCATCCAGGAATACCAGGATGCGATCAGCTTTAACCCGCAGGAGGGATTCTACCACTATAACCTCGGCGTGGCGCTCCTGAAGAACGGCCAGTACAACGAGGCATTCAAGGAGCTGTCAGAAGCACTGAAGCTGAACCCGGACAATCTGGAAGCGCGGTGCGCACTGGCGGATGTGCATTGCGAGATCGGCATGAACCTCGGGCTCGAGGGCCGCACCGAAGAGGCGGTCACAGAGTTCCGCGAGGCTATCGCTATCGACCCGGGCTACCCGGAATACCATGCCAGTCTCGGTAAGGCGCTCCTGGAGATCGGACAGGCGTCGACCGGAGCGACGGGCAGTGCGGTACTACGAGAAGCCGTGGCAGAATTACGTAAGGCCCTGGCTATGGACCCCGACTGCATGGACGCCCGGCTAAACCTCGGCGTGGCGCTGACCATGAACGGCTCGGAGCGGACGCTCGACGAGGGCATCTGCATGCTGAGCACTATCCTGCGGGCCGATCCTCTCAACGAGGAAGCGCGGTACTGCCTCGATTACGCCCGGAGCAGGAAAAACAAAGTCTCCCGGTACTGTTAACGCGAACGGGCCCGGCATCAGCCGGCGCCTCTGTTTCTTTTTTAACGTTTTTTACTAACTGTTGTATAGGTGAGCCGGCAGCCGACACAACGGCCACAACGTACACGACATCTAATAATAAGGCTACGCTGGCCATTTCCTGGAAAACATTGTGTACGTCGTGGCCGTCGTGTACGTTGTGTATAGTGCCGGCTCAGCATACAAAAGATGGATATGACTAAAATACTGCCAGGCAGGCAATTTTTCAATATATAATTCTTTCGTGACCGGTCGAAAATTTTACTTTGCCTTTTGTAATTATCCGAAATATACAAAATAAATATATAGTCACAGGAGAATTTATGTATAGTCAAAGAAAGCCTGAACAACAGGTTATCACTCCTATAACCACCTGGAAATGATTCCTGCAAAGGCTGACTCCAATACGGTTTGACTCCATCCGCGCAAGCACCAGTAAAAAAGGGGCAATACACCAACAAAAAGGCCTGCGGCGAGCCTTAAATCGCCGCCCTCCCATTTTAAAGCCACTAAGACACAAATGAGTCGAAGACATAGTTATTTGCATATCTTTTTGTACAGGCTGACCGGCGCCTGACACGAAGGCCGCGAAGGCCACAATGGCCACAACGTACGTTTAAAAAGGTTCCTGGAAGCCTCTTCATAAATAGGACTTCGTGGCCTTTGTGGCCATTGTGGCCTTCGTGTCTGATGCCTTCTCATTGTATACAACATTTCAGGAATGACTAACACAAAGGCTTTTTAATTCTCTTGTAAAATCGCTGGCACGTGTGCCGGCAATCAGCTACGCGTATGCTCGCGCGGACGGACGGCGGGGGCAACAGCGAACCCTGTATGTCCAATCGATACTCTTTGCCAGGCCGGGGCTCATGTTATCTGCAGGTATGGGTAGTAATCCGTTCGCTTAAGCACAAACTAATTAAACACTGGCGTAGTCCTTAATTTATCATGACGATCGATAAGCCAAAGTACACGGAGCATGCCCAGGCGCCAGGCGCGAGGGGCATCAAAGAGCTTGACATGCTTAAAGTGAAGGTGGTCGAGATGGCCGAAGGGGCAGCCGTGAAGTTCCCCATCAACAACAAGAGCGAGCTGCTGAAGGTCTTCCCGAAGTCCACGCCCATGGGGTGCTCTTACAAGGGCGAAACGATGACCATGTACCAGCTTATCCAGCACCTGGACGACAGCGACTTCCCGATAAAGAACGCAGGCGACCTCGCGACAATACTGACTACGCGATGCTACCTGTAATCAGCACACTTCGTTCTTTATTTTTACTATCAGGTCCAGCGCAGGCACGTTTTTCGTGTGCTTCAGGACGCTGTCCAGGCTCGCCCTGGGGCTCGCCCCGTCGTTATAGTACATTCCGGCGCCCGCATAGTTAATCCCGGGCAGCTCCTTCCGCAAGCCGCCGAGGCCCGGTATCCATGTCCGCGGCGTGTCGGACTTGTGGGGGTGCCAGATCAACAGCTCCGGCCTGCGCTCGCGCGCCATCTGTCGGAAGCGCTCGATCGTCTCCCGGCGCCAGCCCCGGGCGTTATGATAGGAGCGCGGGCTGAACAGGCTCAGGTCGTGGCAGCTCAGGAGCACGACATCCCGGCCGCCGGCGCGGATGAAATGGCTCTCCAGGTCGGCGATCCTGACCAGCCCCTGTTGCTGCCGCGGGTTCGGGTACGACTTACCCGTGGGCCAGGCCTCGCCGCTGTGCAGGTCGAGGGCAAAGACCAGCTCGACATGCGGGTCCCACCAGGAGTCCCGGAAGTAGTGACTGTCGATCCCGAAGGTCACACAGCCAGCGAACCGCCGGAGCTTCGCGCGCATCCGCCCGTCGAACACCGGCCGGAAACACTTTTCGGCCTCTTTGTAAAGCAGGTTCACGGTATCTTTCGACGGGTAAAGGTTGTCGCCGATGTCCCACCGCTTCAGCCGGTCCGGCCACCGGAACTGCAGGAAGCCGCCGCAGAGGACGAGGAAGTCCACCTTTTCCTGCTTCGGCCACCGTCGGCATATCGTCTCCAGCAGCGCGCCTGCCTCTTCCGGGTCACCCTGCCATTCGCCTGCAATGAAGACGCGGGCTATGCTGGCGTCATCTTCAATCCTGGCCTTAACGTCAAAAGTAAGGGGCACGTCCCCGGCGGGCATCATATCCGTCTGCTGATCGGCGACGGGCACTAAAAACTTTGTGACTGCGGAGGTCTCGGAGGTTGCGAGAGGTCACCGAGTTTCACCACAGAGGTTGCAGAGGGCACAGAGGACGACACAGAGGATTGCTTAAGGAAAAGGCTGCCGGAAGTCATCTTCTAAAAACGTCCTCTGTGAATACCTCTGTGGCCTCTGTGCCCTCTGTGGTGAAACTCTGCGACCTCTTGCAAACCTCTGAAGCCTCCATAGTCATGCGAGGGCAAGCGGGGCAATGCGAATGGGCCGAGCCCGCTCTATTCTTCGTCTTCGCCTTCGGAAAAGTAAAACTCGGCAGCCGTCAGGGCATGATCGACGATCTCGTCGTCTGTCAGCGTGTCCGGGTCAAGGCCGCTGGCCTTCATGGCCCGCCGTATTCTGCGTATCTTATCTTCGCTCACGGCCACTTTCTTCATTTTTTACTCCGCTGGCCCGTCGTGAGCTTGAGCATCTGCCAGTCGTCAATATCGAGCCGGTCTATATCGGCCATGCCATGGCTTGCGGCGATCTCGCGTACCGCCTTTGCGTCCAGGTCCGGCTTGAGGGTTTTGAGCGGCTTGTGCCAGCCTATCCACAGCGCGCCGTCCGGGGCGAGCTGGTCCTTCAGCCGCGGGAACGCTTCTTCGAGACCCTTTCTGCCGCGAGAAAAATAGACGACGATATCCAGGTCGACGGACTCGTTCCTCTTGATCTCCGTCTGCATCTTCCGCAGGTTGTCCCGGATTGTCTCCAGCGCCTTGACGAGGCCGTAGGGCGGGTTCATGATGGCAAGGCTGCAGCCTTTTTTGATGCCAAGCTTCTTCGCCAGTTCCTTTGCCTGTAAATCGTCAGACATAACAGATTATTCTAATTGCTACAAGGTATAAATATATGCATTCAAGTGCTAAAATGAGAATGGATCGAAATCACTATTTTTAAATATTAGCAACCGGGAGTACCAATAGACTGTTCGTCCACTGTATCAATCGCGGTGCGACGCCCGTGCTTGCTTCTTGTTGAAAAGGCATATCGGCCAATAGCTAATATGTCCCATATTAATCGCGGTGCGACGCCCGTGCTTGCTTCTTGTTGAAAAGGCATATCGGCCAATAGCTAATATGTCTCATATTAATCGCGGTGCGACGCCCGTGCTTGCTTCTTGTTGAAAAGGCATGTTAGCCAATAGCCATTACTTCCCATTTAATCGCGGTGCGACGCCCGTGCTTGCTTCGCCGCACGTGCTACTACGGGTTTTTCCGGTGTTCCGGTGTCGGGCGACGGGCTCGCACCTTCGTCGGCCCAACGCGCCTTCGGCGGCGTTGAGCCTCCTTTGCAAGCCCTGAAAAACGCGCCTGGCGGCAGCGTTTTTCACACCCGACACCTCCACACCCCTCGCACAGCTGACGCGTGCGAGAGGGCAAGCCGAAAAAACCCTCCGCCTTCCGCGGAGAAGCACCGGCTACCCTAACCAACAATAGTACAGGCATCGTTCCGATACTAGTCCTGCTGCGCGTAGCCTTTGCTTCTCCGCGGAAGGCGGAGGGTTTTTCTGGCCGAAGGCCCCTCGCACGCGAAGCTGTGCGAGGGGTGCGGAGGCGGCCGGGCAATGAACGCTGCCGACAGGCGCGTTGCTTAGCGCTTGCGAAGCGCTCCGGTCAGCGCTGCCGAAGGCGCAGCTGTCCGGTGACGCGAGGGTGCGAGCGCGGCCCGGACGGCGCAGCACCTGAAAAACCCGGAGTAGCCCATGCATGCGAAGCAAGCATGGGCGTCGCACCGCGATGATTTGATGCTGGCATAGAGATTGATGATCGCTGAGTATATGTTATTGCACGAACGCATGGACGTCGCACCGCGATTGATAATGGGAGTAACGGATATCAGTCATCATGCATTCTTATTAGAAGCCGGTATGGCCGTCGCACCGTGAGATACAAAAGTAATACACTATCATGCTGACTGTTGGCATTCATAAGAAAGTAAAAGACTTTATATCGCTGTGTCCAATGATATTGACGATTGACGATGCGGCTAATCTCATGGAACGTAATGGGAGGCTATGGCGGCCACATGTCTGCGCAGATCGAAGCGCTGAGCGAACGCAAGCCTGACATCATTGCCCTGCAAGAGATTACTGCTGGTGTCGCACCTGTCTACCGGGAGCACCTGCAGCGCAACGGCTACTTCAGTATTATCGACAGCTTCCAGTTCGCGCGGTACATGACGCGGTTGCACAGCAACAGCTTCGGCGAGATGATCGCCAGCCGCTGGCCGCTGATCACCTCACCTATCCATTTCGAGGTCCCCTGGCTGGAGAAGGTGCTCTCCTGCTTCGCCATCGGCCCCTGGGGCGACATCCAGGTGCACACGGCCCACGTCCCGAAGGGGAAGAGCTCGGACATCAGGAAGATACAGACGCTTGAAGGCATCTACAAAGGCCTCGCCATGAAGTCCCAGTACCCTCGCATCTTCTGCGGCGACCTGGGCACCCCGCAGGAGGAGACCGCCGACGGCACGATTGTCACATGGGGTCAAAAGCGGAAGCGGACCGGCGAGATCGTGCTTCAAAAGTACTGGGGCCAGAAGTGGGATACCCGGGAGCGCAGCGTGCTCGAAGGGCTGACGCAGTACGACCTGGCGGACACCTACCGGAAGGTCAACGGTCCGCAGATGCGGGAGTTCAGTTATTACGAGGCAGAGAATGGCCATCGCTCCGGCCGTCGCTCCGGCCGTCGCTACGACCATATCTTCGCGTCCGCCGCGCTGAACCCGGTCGAGTGCCGGTACCTGCACAGTCTGCGCGAGCGCAGGCTTAGCGAGCATTCGCCGATAGAGGCGGTGTTCGATCCGATTATCTCCCAGACTAACCCTTCGCAGCTTGCGGCTTTCCCGGTCCGGCAGCCGGGCGAGTGATTGCGCAGCTAAGAGTACGATGCAGCCTGCTTTTTTTCGCAGATAATCTATAAACAGGCCGCGGTCATTTTTTTCATTGCTATGGCCGGGCCCGGAGAGGAATACAGGGGGCTGACTTCTGCGCAGGTCTCTGAATTATTAAAGGAGACAGGCCCCAACGAGCTGCCGTCGGAGAAAAAGCGCACATTTCTCAATCTCCTGGCGGAAGCGATGACCGAGCCCATGTTTTTACTCCTGATCGCCGCCGGAGTGCTGTACCTCGCGCTGGGCGACGCCGGGGAGGCGGCCATGCTGATGGGTTTCGTCGTCTTCGTCATCGGCATCACCGTGTTCCAGGAGCGAAAGGTAGAGCGTGCGCTCACGGCGTTGAGGGATATGTCGAGCCCCCGCGCACTGGTCATTCGTGACGGCGAGCAAAAGCGGATACCGGGCCGGGACGTCGTACCGGGTGACGTGGCGCTTCTGGACGAGGGAGACCGGGTACCGGCCGACGCTGTCCTGCTTTCATGCCGCAACATGCTCGTCGACGAGTCGCTGCTGACCGGTGAGGCGATACCGGTCCGTAAAGTGGCCGGAGACCGGAAGGCGGCCATAGTCCGTCCGGGCGGCGATGACCTCTCGTTCGTCTATTCCGGCACGCTTGTCGTCCAGGGCCACGGCACCGCGCTGGTCCTGCAGACCGGCGCCCGTAGCGAGATAGGGAAAATCGGCAAAGCGCTTCAGCGCGTCAGCCCGGAGGAGACGCCGATGCGCCGTGATGCCAGCCGGCTGGTAATGGTCTTTGCGGCCGGGGGCATAGCGCTCTGTGCTGCGGTCACTGTCATAACGGGGCTTACCCGGGGCGACTGGCTCCTGAGTATCCTTACAGGTCTCACCCTGGCCATGGCGCTCGTCCCGGAAGAGATACCTGTCGTGATGACCATTTTCCTGGCACTGGGCGCCTGGCGGATGTCCCGGCACGACGTGCTGACACGAAGGCTGAGCGCTGTCCAGGCGCTGGGCTCTGTCACCGTGGTCTGCGTGGACAAGACCGGCACGCTTACCATGAACAGGATGGCTGTGCGACGGCTGTGTACTGCCAATGAATGTGCCGAGGCGGACGGCGAGCTCTCATCGCTGACAGGGCCGTTCGCCGGACTGATCGGGACTGCAATAATGGCTAGCAGGCGCGAGCCTACGGATCCCATGGAACGCGCTCTCCGTGCCCTCGGGAGAAGATGCCTGCCGCAGGCGCAATATGACCTGCCAGGGTGGGAGATCGTGCGCGAGTACCCGCTCTCCAGCCGGCTGTTTGCGATGGCCAACATCTGGCGTGTGCCGGGAAGCAGCGATTACCTGGCCGCCGCCAAAGGTGCCCCCGAGGCGGTCTTCGGGCTCTGCCGCACCGGCGATACGGAGCGCAGGCGGCTCGAGGCTGACATGGCCGGTATGGCCCGTGCAGGCATGCGTGTAATCGCCGTTGCGTGTACAAGATACCCGCAGGGCGCCCTTCCCGATGACCTGCGTGCGTTCGGCTTCCGCCTTACCGGCCTGGTCGGCTTCGAAGACCCTGTACGTCCGCAGGTGCCTGAATCGGTACGTGAATGTTACCGGGCAGGGATCCGGGTAATCATGATCACCGGAGACTTCCCTGCTACGGCAAAGGCGGTGGCGGCGCAGGCCGGCATACGGCCGGGTGAAGTGATTACCGGGGCGGAGCTGGATGCAATGAGTGATCAGGAGCTGCGCCAGCGGATCGGCGCAATAACCGTCTTCGCCCGTGTCGTGCCCGAGCAGAAGCTCCGGATCGTCGACGCACTCAAGCATGACGGTGAGGTCGTGCTGATGACCGGCGACGGGGTGAACGATGCTCCTGCGCTGAAGGGTGCGGCGGTCGGCATAGCGATGGGCGGCAGGGGCACGGAGGTCGCGCGGGAAGCGGCCGGTATCGTCATCCTGGACGATGATTTTTCCTCGATCGTCCAGGCAATACGCACAGGCCGGCGCATCATCGATAACCTTCGCAAAGCGATCGATTTCATTTTCGCCGTGCATGTCCCTATCGCAGGCATGGCGCTGCTGCCGGCCGTGCTCGTCTGGCCGATCATGCTGTTCCCGGCACATGTCGCATTCCTGCAGCTGATCATTGACCCGGCCTGCTCGGTGGCTTTCGAGGCAGAGCTCGAGGACCGGGACATCATGCGCAGGCCCCCGCAGCGTGTCGATCGCCCTCTGTTCGACATTCCTGCAGTGGTCTTCAGCGTGCTTCAGGGGCTGGTAGTGTTGCTCATCGTGGCCATGATCTTCTTCGGCACGCCGGCCATGGGCTATACGGACAGCGAGGCACGCGCCATGGCATTTTCTGCGCTTGTCACCGCCGATATCGGCCTCATCCTGACCAACCGGTCGCGCAATCGCACAGCCATCGAATTGCTCTCGGCCCGAAACGACGCTATGTTCTGGGTGGCGCTGATCGCAATGGTCTTCCTGTTTGCCGCACTATACCTGCCGCCGCTGACTTCTGTCTTCAAGTTCAGCCCTCTTAGCATGGGCGATCTGGCGATAAGTCTCGTGGCAGGCATAGCGAGCGTAGTCTGGTTCGAGGTGCTGAAAGTAGCCGCCCGGGCAGTGACCGCCATGAAGAAGAAAAAAGCGCTTACTTCAGCCAGCCTGACAGGTCGTCGCCTGTAAAGGCGAATGCCTCTTTCCTGCTGTTCATAAAAGTGACAGATACCTTTCCAGGCTGGTGCCTGATCGAAGGTTTCCTGCCGGCGTCGAGGTAGTAATAGAAGAACGTTGCCGGGCTGCCGCCGGTCGTGATCGTGACGGCTGAATACTCGATGCCCGAGCGCACGGATGCATTGACGCTGACGCCGCACTCCCTGCCATCGATACGTTTTCTAATCTCTTTATAATCCTTGTCCTGCAGAGCGACGATCATTTCTCCCCCGACGATGCCGACCGCCGCGGGCTCGAAGATCAGCATGCCGGGGTGAAGCCCGGCAAGGCGCGTAGCTTCATCTCGAAACTCCTTGTGGAACCCGCTGAGGTACATGAGCGTGGCGCCACGATAGTAAGGATCGTTCCGGTAAGTGTCTTCCCGGCGAATGCTGTCGTCGTGCAGCTTCTGGTATGCCATGGCTCTCATTTCGCTGTCCGCCAGCGCCTGCCGGATCTCATCGTAACAGTCCAGTGCGGTCTTCTCATCGAACTTGCCCGATTGCCGCATATACTCGTCAGTGGCCGTGACCTCGATCTCCATGTCCACGAGCGGCTCATTATTGCCATGCGCAACCGTACCGTAAGGGTACTGCTCGATAGCGCACCCGGGCACAAGAACGCCCAGGACTTTGAGTACAGCCAGTGAAGATTCCGTATAATAAAAGGGACTCCTGGCGCAGACGATCGGCTTGAACTCGTGTATGGAGCATTGGCGGTCTTTTAAAAACGGGCAGCCGCCCTCCGTCTTGAGGTAGATACGGACAAGTCCCTGCTCGTTGAGGCGGTCGGACTTCATGCAATACCGCCGGTAGAACGCGCCGGGCCTCATGCCCAGCCTTTCCGAGATGCGGAACACGTCTCCGAGCGTAAGCAGTACTACCTTTTGTGTCCTGCAGCAGACGCCGCACTGTCCGCAATGGAATGATTCCGGCCTGATCTCGCACTCGTCCGTCATATTACCCACAGGCCTATTGCCGGAGGCAGTACATAAAGTTTGTACTTCCCCCCCGGTCACAGGGTGCCAATGTCCTCGTTCCAGAGCTGCGGTTTCTCTGCAATGAACCGTGCCATCATGTCCCTGCATTCCGCCAGGTCGAGGTCGACCACCTCGATGCCGTGTGACTCCATGAACTCCCGGGCGCCGGCAAAGTTCCTGGACTCGCCGACCACTACTTTTTTGATACGGAACTGGACCGCAGCGCCCGCACAGAGGTAGCAGGGCATCAGCGTCGAGTAAAGGACGGCGCCGGCATACCGGCCGACCCGCCCGGCGCTGCGCAGGCAGTCGATCTCTGCGTGGAGCACCGGGTCGTTCTCCTGGACTCTCTTGTTGTGGCCCCTGCCGGCGATCTTACCTTCTATCACGAGCACCGAGCCTATAGGTATCCCGCCCTCGCCAAGCCCTTTTCGCGCCTCAGCGATGGCCGCTTTCATGAACTCGTCCATATCCGGGCCTCACCTCTCGATGACGCCGACGGCGGTCTCGTTGGTCTTCCCGATGTCGGCGCCGGCAAATGCACTGTTCTGTGGCAGCGACATGTAGAAGTTGTCTGTCTCGTCGATCGAGGACGTCAGCTCATCGGCGGAGAAGTCGAGGAGATGGCCGCCGTACTTCCGGTCGTCCGAGATGAAGTGGAAGTGGAATCCAGCAACGTTGACGCCCGCCATGTAGTCCGGGAACCAGAAGCCGAGGATAGTGCCGTTGATATCGTCATAGTTGAAGACCGTCTGGTTCTTCACAGCTTCGGTCAGTACCGGGTACGGCTTCTGCTGAGCCGGGACGCTGCGGACCTTAACCTTGCTGAAGTGGCCATGTGCCTCGATCACGTACATGATGTTCCTGTTGGTCATGGACGTATTCAGCGATGCCATGTACTGCGACAGGCTGGTCAGGCTGGTGAACCTGACGGTCCGGTCGTTGTCAAAAAAGGTAGCGATGGCGAAGGGTGTCGTCGCGTTGTCGCTGACCGGCAAGACGCTCCCGTCAGCCTTCATCTGGTAGTACCGGCCGTCGAGGCCGATCAGTTCGCCGTCGAGCGCATTCAGGGTGCCCAGGCCGACGTCGCCGTGCGTTTTGAGAACGCTGAAGTTTTCGCTCCCGTCGTAGACCCCCTGGGAGAGCGCGTTGAACGTCGATACCTGATAGATGGTCTCTCTGTCCTCCGTCGCTGTTGTCGTCGCAGCAGGCTGCGTGCAGCCGGACAGAGCAATCACAATTATCAAAGATAATGCAATAACGGGTAATATAAACGGCTTCTTCATTGATCGATCACTTCAAGAATGGAATAATTTTGCCTCTAAACGGTTAAATAGCTGTTGATAATAGGAAAATTGGCAGGCTAATCCGGGGGCCGCCTTCGCGCGAGCGCCAGACCAGACCCCCGGCATGCGATGACTGTCCGGACATGACCGTCTGTCTTAAACGGTCGAAATTTGAATCACGTAACCGTCCGGGTCCTCGATATACAGGAACCGGCCCGTGTTCCGCACCGGGTTAGAGATGATCGGTATCTTGTTACGCTGCGCGTAGTCCATGGCCCGGTCGTAGTTGTGATCGTCGACCTTGAAGCCGAAGTGCGCGATACCCGAAGGCGCCACGGGCCCGGATGCCCGGAACAGCACGAAGCTGTCGTCAGAGCCGGGCGTATGCATGATCGCCATGTCTTCCTCTCGTCTCAGGACGTCTATCCTGAACATGTCTGTGTAGAACCTGACAGACCTGTCTAAATCAGTCACGTTGATGGCGAGGTGAAACAAGCCCATGGTCTTGATATTTTCCTGTGTCGTCGTTGCCTGCAATCTGATGCCCCGTTCGAACGTTGCACCGGCATCGAGAAAAATGATGGCCGCGGCGATGCGGCAATACGAAAGTAAAAACAGGCAAAATTCGAAACTGTGGAAACTGTGCAGAGAGACGATTTAACTATCGTCGTCCTCTTCGATGATCTCGATTTCCTCGTCGGCGTCCACTTCGCCGGTGAAGCACTCGCTGCCAATGATACCCCTGATCTCTTCCGTGGTATCCTGAGTGACCTCGCCGAGGCTCTTCAGGAATTCTTCATACTTCGCCAGGCATATCATCAGGTCGTTGTACGCGCTGCGGTCGAGGGCGATGACGTCGGACTGGTCGACCATCGCGTCATCGATCAGCATGCTCACCCGCTCTACCTTGAGCGACAGCGCTTCCAGCAGGCGGTTCAGGTCCGATCCGGGCAGATTAACGGTCTCGTCAGACATACTGGTTAAGTCTGGTCGGTTTTAACTCATATACTCTTCGATTCTGCCGACTCTCAGAGTCGCGCCGACTCGAAGAGTCGGCCGACTATCCGAGTCGGTACGGGGAAAATCCTCGTTGCCGGCCGTTGCTTTTACGGTTGCTTGCGTCGCCCGGAGGTTTCCTGGTAGTCGCGGTATACGTTCCCAGGGGCTTCGCGAGTGTCCCGGTACAGGTATACGCAGAACTCCGTCGGCTTGTAGTCGCATCGCAGGACGACGCGCTTCGACAGTTTGCTGCAGAAATGGTACAGGTCTGCCGGGTCCGGGTGATACAGTCCGGCAGAGAAGAACGAGCCCCGGTTGTTGAGAAAGTCTATCGCGATTCCCTTCCGGACTGCCTTGAACATCTTGCGGACCATGTTGCCCACGAAAGCCTGGTGGTCCGATACCTTATAGTTAAACACGCCTGACTCGAACGCCCAGTCGAACCGGCCGTCGATCTTTGCCTCCTCGAAGTCGGCCACGATGAACCGGGCGTCCGGATGCCGCTCCCGGGCGATCTCCACGAAGTCCGGGTTCATGTCGACGCCGGTGTAGTCGACGCTGATGCCATTCCGACACAGGTACTCGTAGAGGTCGCCGAACCCGCAGCCCACGTCCAGCACCGAACTGCCCTCGAGGTCGCCGATTGCCGCCAGCACCCGGAATCTCGTCTCCTGTGTGCCCTCGATCCACCCGAGGCTCCTCGGGTCATAGCCGTACCTGCGCAGGCTTTCGCTGAAGAAATGGGAAACTTCCGCCCTGTCGTGGTCTTTCATGGCTATCCACATGAGAATCACCCTGCGCCGCTAAAAAAAATGCCCGTTTTTAAGCCAGTTTTACTTGCACCTTTGCCCCTGCCAGGGTAAAAGAAACATTATAAAATATGAATAACCAACAGTATTCCGGGATTGAAAAAAGATCATGTGTGAACTCTTCGGTTTTTGCGGCGAGAGCGCCGGCCGGCCTGACGCGCTGTTGCGCAACTTCGCGGAACACTCGGCCAGGAACCCTCATGGGTGGGGCATTGCCTGCTACAGCCACGGCGAGCTTTGCCTGCGGAAGATGCCCGAGACCGCGCTGTCCAGCAAAGCCTATTTCGAGGCCATCAGGGACGCCGAGGGGAAGATCATCATCTCCCACATCCGTAATGCCTCGTGCGGAGAAATCCACGAGCGTAACTGTCACCCGTTCCGTCGGGAGCAGGGCGGGAAACAGTGGGCGTTCGCCCATAACGGCCACATCGACGGCATCGGCCTTCACCCGCGCTGCGGCGGGGAGACAGACTCCGAAGTGGCCTTCCACATGCTCATGGACGCCATCGGCCGGGCCAGTGACCCGTACAAGGGGATTATCGACTGCATAGGCGGCATTTTCAACGACTATGAGTTCGGCAGGGAAGTACGCCTGAACTTCCTGCTGTCGGACGGCGAAACGCTGTATGCGTTCAGCCATCACCCCGAGAAGCCCATGTATTATACGGCACGCGAGACTGCAGGCGGCAGCTCGCTGATGATTGCCACACAGCCCCTGGATACAGGCGGCTGGACAGCACTGCCCGACGACCGGCTGATTGTCGTCAGCCACGGCAGGCTGCTGACCACGTCCGATAAACTATAGAAAATCCGGATATGTTTTAGCGTGCACCGATCGATTCGGTCTCTTCCAGCAGCGAGGCGATCTCCCGGCCTTTCTGCGTCAGCGTATATACGATAAGCGAGCCCCGGACTTTGTGATACGTCACAAGCCCCAGGCTGATCAGGGACGTCTCGATGTTATACCCTCTGCCGTCCCCGAGAAGGGCCCCTTTCGTGTTCGTATAGCTGGAAGAAATGCTCCGGGCGATGTCAAAGACCGGCGCTCCCGACGGAAATAGCTTCAGGTACAGCAGAATATCTCTCCTGATGCCGCTTCTCTCCAGGGCGAAGTAGAGGTCGTACCCCTGCCTCTTGATCCTGTTCTTCGTGTTGTTTCTCATTTTGCCAGCCTCCGACATTTTCCAGTTACTATAGCTGACTTATTCAACAGGGTTTATAAAGCACTTGGCGCCACATCGTTGAACTGAAATTTCAGTTCAACGATCTGGCCACAAACGCTAAGTCCTAGGTGACATACGCTTGTACAGGTGTACTAATATGCGGTTTAAGACACTTGTAGCATTGCTGCTATTCGTAGCGGCAATCGGTATTGTGGTAATGGCAACGCCGGCTTCGGCGGCAAAACCCGGGGACAGTGTTACTTACCAGGGGCCAAACGGTTATACGTTGACAATAGTCAAAGTCCCTACGAGCATGCTCACGAAGGGTAGCATATTTCCCGGAATGTCGACGATGAGCATGCAAAGTTCGATTACACAGGGTGCCACCGAGTGGTATGGGAAAAATGTCAATTCCTACACCGAAACTTACTATATAAACCTTGTGTGGGGCAACTCGTTAAATTCGCTGCAGATTGAGGATATTCTCACCCGACGGCACCGTGTTTGGCCCGATCTTCGATGCTTCTTACGGGGGCGCTACTGATGGTGCTATTTATGCCTATATCACTCGCAGCGGCGGTATTGCGCAGGGTACCTGGTATAACGAGGTTTATGGTTATAGTGTCTCCGGCTCGCAAAGCTATAATATTTCCTGAGCTAACATTACCGTATGCATTGCTGCCGTGTGCTAAGCTTAACATCTTTAATTTTTTTATTATTGTTGCCTGTAGTAGCTGCAGCCCAGAATGGATACGAATTATATATAGCTGATTCGCTACATGAAGATCAGTTAGAGGCCTATCGGGTTTCGTTCTGGCAATTGCCTGACTGGATCAAGCTTTTCTATGTCACCTTGATGGCGGCCGCTTTTATCGGTCTCCTGCAGCTGATGCCGTTCGTGTGGGGCAAGATCGACGACATCCTGAAAAACGAGAACCGGAACAACATACTCAACTTCATAAACGCCAACCCTGGTACCACCGTCGCCAGGGTCACGGAATCCCAGCAGATCGAGCGCGCGACCGTCAGGTATCACCTGTACAAGCTGGAATCCGAGGGCAAGATCGTCTTCAGGAAGATGGGAAAATTCTCGAGGCTCTTCCGCAACTCTCACTCGTTCAGCGACGGTGAGCAGAAGGTCATCGCCCATATGCAGAACCGGAACAGCAGGTCTATCCTGCTGCTTGTCCTCGATCAGCCTGGCATCACCAACCAGGAGCTGACGGAACGCCTCGGCATCGAGAAGAGCGCCATCCACTGGCACCTGGAAAAGTTCATCGGCGACGGCATTGTCAGCTATATCCCTGACGGCAAGTTCAAACGATACTTCATCATAGACAATGTGGCCGTCGTGCTCCAGAAGCATACAGAACAGGCCCTCACCTGATTCACGATGTCTTATGCACATGTGCTATGACAGGTAGTTGATTACCCGTCAGTAATCCTTTAAATCTCTTTAATCTAATTTTTAATAGGGCACGCGGGTTTGTTTGATGAGGACGCGGGAATTAGTCCCGCCTGAGTGACCGGTGACCAGGGGTACGGGGTTAACGATGACGTTTCTGCAGCTTGGGGATGAGATCGATGATCGACAGGTACGGACATACGCTTTAGTCGGGGAGGGGGATACTGATGGCATCACACGAAAGCCCGTCCGGTGATACCTTCAGGTTCACGACCGATGTGGGCGGTATAATTACCCGCATCGGCCCTGAAATTTATCCTGTCCTGGGCTATAAGCCTGAGGAATTGATTGGCAGACCATTCTTTGACATTATCGCATCGGGCCCGGTCCGGCAGTCAGCCCTGGTGCGGGACGCTCTCACTGGAAAGAAGCCGTCCGAGTGTCTTGCCATCGCGCTGATCTGCAGGGACGGGCGGATTGTCGAAGCCGGGATCAGCAGCTTTCCTGTTGATGATTCCGGTGTGGGAAAGGGCTGTAATGGCATCATCCGCCGCGCGCCGGGGAAGCCATTGCCGCCGGAAGCGGCAGGCGATCGGGTATCGGAGTCAGAGCTGTTCCTCGATCTGGTCTGCCACGACCTCAACAACATGAACCAGATGGGGTCGGGGTACATCGAGCTGGCCATGCAGTCCCTGAGCCCGGAATCCGAGGCATACAGGCACCTGGGACAGTGTATGTCCGCCATCGAGGTTAGCTCCGGCCTCATCCGCAACGTGCAGAAGCTGCATCAGATCAGTACCGGCACCAGGACAGTAGAAAAAGTCGACCCGGGACGCATTATCCGCGAGGTAGTAAGCTACTATCAGGAGGCAGATAGCCGTGGCGTGACGTTCAATTTCAGGCCGGAGTGCCAGTGTCCGGTCATGGCCAACGAGCTGCTGAAGGACGCTTTCTTAAACATCATCGGGAACGCAATACGACATTCCTCGGGAGCCCCGGTCATTGACATACAGGTCAGAGAGTCGATCGAGGGCGGAGAAAAGCACTGCGTGGTGTCTATCGAAGACAATGGCCCCGGGATACCCGACGAGCTGAAGGGGCGGCTGTTCAAACGCTTTCAGAGCGGCAAAACGCCTACGAGCGGAAAGGGCCTCGGCCTTTATCTGGTCAAAAAGCTGGTCGAAGGCTTCCACGGGGCGGTATGGGTGGAAGACCGCATGCCCGGAGATTACCGGAGAGGCAGCCGGTTCGTTATCGTGCTGCCTGCGGCCGACAGCCAGGCGTAACACAGGACAAAGCTGAATAGGTAATAGTGAAAAATTGTTACCAGTATGATCGAGAGGATTACTCAAGCCATATCAGTCGTTTCCCTGGCGATACTTCTCAGTATCATCTTCATGGCATGCAACGCCAATGCATCTCCCGGCGTCATGATACACGGGTATGTATATGACCAGGACCATCAGATCGTGGCGAACGCGACAGTCACCATGTACCTGGACGGCGTCTTACTGGCCACATCCAGCAACCCGGCGCTGACTGACACGAACGGCTATTACGCGTTCTGGGGCATCGAACGCGGTCCCTGCAGTCTCGTGGCGTCGAAGGATGTCTATTCCTATTCCAACACGGTCCTCGTCCAGGGGTGGGACGTCATGCAGAACTTTACTTTGCCTGCCCATACTGCTGAACTATACGATATACAAATGCCGACACCGAGTCCGGTACCCACAGTGACGCAATCCGCAACTGCGGTGCCTGTGGCCACTGCGACTCCGGTACCTGTGGCATCTCCCGGATTCGGGCTCCTGCTATTGCTACCTGGTGCAGGCGCGGCTGCCACGCTAATTTTACGCGAAAGAAATAGACAGGCTTGAAGCGGCCTGCATTATCCTGCGACCGATGCAGGGCATGGTTGTGAAGGAACATGCGGGCGCCAGGCAGAGCAACCAACCGTGTAAGGGTTGCGCTATCGTACTATTATTGCCAGGCGCCCGCCTGTTACTCCTTATCGGATGGTCATAATCGGTTGAGGTGTATAAGCACGCCAAAAAAGCGTGGGCGGAGCTTTTAATCGGGGTGACGGCCCCGGCTCCGCCTGCCATGGTGGAAAACGGGAGACGTGAATTTTATTGGGGGGTTACTTTGGGGGGTGTGTGGAATGTCTCGTCTCCCGTTCGGGTCTGACCATACGCTGATACACCATTAGCCCCGGGCGATACTTATAGGTTCTATGGGTATCGTCGAACTATCGGCAAGCATTGAAGGCATATAATGGAAAATAGTCGATAGAAAAGTCACTAAGATAAAACAGCATAAAGCAACGATAGCTCTCTACTGTTTTATCTTAGTGTCTCATTGGTCTGGAAGGAATGGCCGGGAACGGGTGTTGGGGTATTGGGGGTTTGATTGTCCCGGCCTCCCCTTCCGGGGTGTGTACCAATATGCAGATGAACAAAGGCCTGAGGGCTACATATAGGTTCTATCCGTATCGTCCAACCATCGCGTCATGTATAGTCATTCGTAAAGTGTTTTGTACGCTGAGCCTGTATCTAACACTACGTACACGACGTACACGACGTACACAACGTTTTTCTCGGAAATGGCAAGCTTAGCCTTATTATTAAACGTCGTGTACGTCGTGTACGTAGTGTACGTAGTGTTTGGTGCCGGCCAGCCCGTATAAGAGGTTACAGGAATGGCAATACCTGTTGAAATCAAGAATTTAATATGGATAGTTCCGGATTGATCAGGTTTAAATAGCCCTCGTTCAATATAGGATAGCGATCACCCGTGGACGACATCAAGCTATACCTGGATTTCTTCGGCCTGGGCAGGGACGTCAGCCTGAGCGAGCTCAAGGCTACGAGGAACCTTTTCCTGAAAACGTACCACCCGGACAGCGCCGGGCCGAACCGCGAGGAAATGGCCAAGATGACCAACATCGCCTACGAAAAGATCACTGCATACATTAAGAGCCGGGACCGGGCTGCAAGGGCCTCAGGGCCTCTGTCGGCGGCGGCAGACCTGATCCGCAGGCCCGAGGACGAGTATTACCGCAAAAAGGCAAACGAGTTCCTGCGCAGGCAGTCCCGTCGACAGGGCACAGGCTTGAGCCTTTACAGTCCCGGATGCGAGGATATCTATAGCGACGAGGGAGGCCTTGGCTATAAGCGCTTTTTTGTCGACGCCGTCCTGAATTATACTTACAACGCTTCGATCATCAAGGACGTCAGCTACACCTGCGGGTGGTACCTGAACGTCTTTCCGCTCAAGGTGCTGACGGTCTGGGTATATCAGGTGTACCCGGACTGGGACGGCAACCGCAGGGCAATCTGGGCCCGCGTCAGGGACGAGAACTACCAGATGCTGTTCGTCAGGGCGGTCAACGAGTACACCCTGGAAAAAGGCTGTACGGTGAAAGACGCGCTGCTGGCCTTTCGCATTCCCGCCTCGAAGTACTATTACTGGAAAAGCTGCACGTAAAGCTCGGTAGATGATAGACCTGTTTTTCCTGTGAATGGGAATGAGGTCCGGGCGCCTCTTTGGTCCTATGAGCATAGAGGTTAAGGAGCGCATGGAGACGAGGGTGTTTGAGCCGGGGAGCAGGAAGGAGCCGAAGGAGACCGTTTTTAAGAACGGAGCTTAAGGAGCTAAGGAGTCTAAGGAGGACGATTAATAAAAAGGCTCCTTTGACTCCTTAGCTCCTTAAGCTCCGTTCTTTTCGTCCATCTCCCTGGCCTCCTTGTTCCTCCGTTGTCTCAAGCACCTTGGGCTCCCGAGCTCCTTGGCCTCCAATTTTCATGAGACCCTTTAACCGTCAGGCATGCCAGCGTCGATACCATCGCCTGACTGTCGCCGCGTAATCCTCTTTTCTTCTCTCGTACTCGCGTACCCGGGACGCATTGGCCCCGGACGGGTGTGGAAAGTCCTGCAGGCACCTCTCGCTGTCCAGCGAGCCATTATCAATGAGAAGCCCGACCGCCGAGGAAACCGCCTTGCCGAGTGGAATGATAAGCGCAAAAGGCATACTTTGCAGCTCTTCAGCGAGTATATCGGTTATGTACCTCCGGAGTACCTGGTGCCGGGTCATATCCGGCCAGTTTCCAGAATAGTCGCTACCGTTGACGAAAACGGGATGCCTGATCGCAGACGTAGTGTGAACGAGCTGACTGGCCCGGTCGAACAGCAAGCCGGAGGACTTGATTTCGAGTTCCTCTGCCAGGCCGACGCCATCCAGCATTTTCACCAGGTTGGTACGTGTCATGCCGGCAAAAGTCGCCCTGTCGCCGGCGCGCTTCAGGACTTCTTCGATCGAAAGCCCGGCCCGCAGTGACCTGTTGACCTCCCTGAACGCAGTTTCCATCTGCGTCCAGTTCGGAGCGATGCCGATCAGGACAACTTTTGCGCTTGCGTTCACGTATTCGAACGGGGCGTAGTAGATCGTCATCTCCTTTCCCGAGACTTTTTCGCGGTGCAGGAGGAACGTCTCCGTCAGCAGGTCTCCCTTGAGCAGCTTGCCGCTCCGGGGCAGCCTCATGATGTCCTTTATCCTGCTTGTGAACAAGCTGTAATCATGAGCCATGCCATCTAATAATATGTGATAATTATTATATAAACCTGATTTTTTTCTATGCGGCACAACCAGGTGCACAAGCAGCCTGGCGATCTGATCTATATCGATAAGCTCGGCCCGTTCAGATTTCATACAGGCTGGCATGAGCATTATTCGTGAGCGGGCCCCTGGTGTAATGTCGTCTTCATTTCGCCCTTCTCGCTTAACCGCCCGCCTGCCGAGGATTAATTCAGCCTGCTGTGGCCTGCTAATGTTGACCTTTCGTGAGATAACCCTTAATAAGCTCCCTGCCAATCTATATCATGCCTGAATCAACCTCCCATGGTATCCAGGCAAAAGTGACAGGATTGTCAGGGGCTGGAAGTATGGATGGCGACACGAGGTGGGCTGTCTCTCTTATCGTGGCAATGGCGCTGACTATGATTTTTTTAGTCTCATTCACAGGTAGCGCTGAAGCTGCCCGGGTTTACGGTACGGTTACCGACAGTAAAGGAGTAGCTGTGACAGGGGCGACTGTAACGCTGTACCAGAATGGTAATGAATACCTGCTCCTCAATAACCCGATGACCACGATGGTCACAGGTTATTACGAATTTGACAATCTTCCCGTGGGCCCGTACAGCGTACAGGCCGATAAAGGCGGGTTCTCCTCTAACTCGGTATCAGTAAACATAGCAGACAGCGATGTTCAGGCAGACCTGTCGATTCCGGGCTTCGATAGTAGGGCAGTGAAGCCGACGGTGTTCGTGACGCCGACTCCCACGCCGACTCCTACGCCGAAGCCTACCCTGAAGGTAAGCAACACGCCAGTGCCGCTGCCTACTGTACAGCCTTCGCCCGGGTTCGAGTTGCTGCTGGCCGTAATCTCGATAGGGCTGCTGGCTGCGGTAAAAGGTTCCCGCAGGCGATAGGCAGATCGATGGATATATCTGTCAAAGGCCCATTTTTCCGGGATTCATGATATTCCCCGGATCGATGGCCTTTTTTATGGCTTTCATGACTTCCAGGCCTTTTCCGTGTACCCTGGGCATATAGCTCCCGCGGATAACGCCGATGCCATGCTCCGCCGACAGCGTCCCGCCCAGCTCCAGTATGGCTTCGTAAATCTCTTCTTTTACGGCATGCACCTTCTTCCACTCAGCCTGGTCCGTAATGTCTATAGCCATGCCGGTATGCAGGTCGCCATCGCCGATATGGCCGAACGTCACGATCTCCAGGTCATGCTTCAGGCTGATCTCCCGTATCTTCCTGAGCATCAGCGGTACGTCCCTGATGGGCATGCCGATGTCCTCAGCCTCGTATATGGCGACCTTTCCGGGATTCAGCCGGCTGATGACCACACTGATCAGGCGCCGGGTAGACCATAGCCGCTCTTCTTCGTCCCTGTCGACGATCTTCCGGGTCATGCCATTGCACCTTCCGCAAATGTCGCTGACGATCTCTGCCTCACGGGCTATGGTTTCGGCATATCCGTCCAGCTCGAAGATGAGCATCGCTTCCGCTTCCGGGACGTCCATCGCAGGCTGGTATTTCCTGACCGCCCGCAGAGCGCTGCCGTCCATGATCTCCATGGCGGCAGGCACCACGCCTGAAGTCAGGACAGTCACTGCGGTCCTGCCTGCGTCCTCTAACCGCCCGAATGTGGCCACGATGACCGCTTTTGCCTCGGGCAGCGGGCATATCCGCAGCCGTGCTTTAGTGATGACTCCCAGGGTGCCCTCGCTGCTGACGAACAGCCGCGTCAGATCGTAGCCGGATGAGGTCTTCGGGGCCTTACAACCCGTGTTGACGATGTTACCGTCCGGCAGCACCACTTCGAGGCCCAGTACGTAGTCCCCGACCGTGCCATACTTGACCGAGTGCATGCCACTGCCACCGTTGGCGATCAGCCCGCCGACCGAGCACATGTCGCTGCTGCCCGGGTCGGGAGGGAAGAAAAAGCCGTGCTTCGCCAGATCTGTATTGAGGGCTTTGTGGATAATGCCAGGCTCAACGACCGCCTGCATGTTATCCAGGTCGAGTTCCAGGATGCGGTTCATGCCTGTCATGTCAAGCACAATGCCTCCCCTTACCGGCACGGCGCCGCCCGTGAGCCCGCTTGCTGAGCCACGGGGCACGATCGACGTATGGGTCCCGGAGGCCAGCCTGATAATGGCGGCAACTTCACTGGCTGTAACCGGCCTCGCCACATAGTCAGCCTGCCCTCTGACGTATGACGAATCGAAGGAATAACAGTATAGCTCGCCCGTGTCACGGGAAACCCTGTCGGGGCCGACGATCTGCCGCAGGCTGTCGAATACGCTGTCCGGGGATGAAGACGGAATGTCCATCGGGCTTTCGAGTGTCAGACGATTCAGCAAGCGGCCAGGCTCCAGAGGCTATCGCAGTAATACTTTATAATTACTAATATATAAAGCATTATATAAACACATGGCATGCAGGCTGACAACGATTATTCATCGTCTGTAGTCCGACTACCATTATTCCTGAACCAAACATAAACCATATTTAACAAAAATTATTACTTTAATTCGATATTTTGCGGTATTAATTACAATGTTTACACAAAATACGATAAAGGCTTTATAGGATAGTCTTCAAGCCTTTAGTGTTGGGGGCTAAGGAGGTAACAGAATGGTAAAAATTGTAAGGACGACAGCCATCCTGGCACTGGCAATGGCCTTAGCCATGATTGTAAGTATTGTACCCTCTGCCTACGCGGCGGCAGGGAACGGAGCCCCGAGCGGCGCACACTACAACCTGAACGTCATCGGGGTCCCGAAAGAAAAAACCGGCGGGACATGGACGAACGACGGGCACAGGATATTCGTGCCGCTGACTGGCAAGTGCAATATCTGGCTCCAGGCAGGCAGCACGTTCAACGTACTCGACTCGGACGGTACCGACGGCAGTGCAAGACTCCAGTTACTCGACCCGTATCCGGGCACCACGAGCACATCGGTCTATAAGATATACGTCCGCGCACTCGGCAAGCCGGGAGGCTCGATGACGATGACCAGCGGCTTCGTCGACGAATTCGGCAACTACTGGTACTCGCTCGAGAACGTGACCATGACCCGCAACAAGGGCAAGTCCGTCTTCTCGGACAAGACCCTTGAGCTGACCACCATATACGCCGACATCACTGATGACGGCATATACAACCCGGTCCGCTACAACCTGTTCGACAATGACCTGTACAACTACTTCTGGAACTACGACAACAACGGCATGAAGCTGCTCCAGCTGCGGTTCTACATGGTGTAAAGTCAGAATAATCACCTAACCGACCATTGAAAAGCGACACACCTGAAAAACCAAAAGGAGGTCAACCGAGAAAAGGCAAACACCGACCAAACAATCGAAAAAGCATACCCGCAAAAAACGACCGGAGGTGATAACAGAAAAACAATAACTCCGACCAAAACGAAAAACGCAAACACAGGGAGGGCTTCATGCCCTCCCTGTCTCATTTTCATATTATTAAAGGCCCGGAAAGTAACTTGTTTACATACCGGCAGCTTCCGAAACTGTTTAGGCACCATACTCCCATATATGATCCATTTGAGGCAGAGGTGTCGCAGTTGAAGTGGGAGAAAATGTCACAGGAAGCTGCAGCGCGGCTTGCGTCGATCGTGAAGCCGTTCGCATGCCAGAAGAAGCCCATGTTCGGACATGAGGTCTACTGGGTGAACGGCAATATGTTCACGGGCGTTTTCCAGGACAGCATCTTTTTCCGGCTATCGGCAAATGAC
The DNA here is from genome assembly GCA_963769045.1 of uncultured Methanocellaceae archaeon. Classification (GTDB taxonomy): domain Archaea; phylum Halobacteriota; class Methanocellia; order Methanocellales; family Methanocellaceae; genus Methanocella_A. The sequence goes on along the minus strand of CAVYKK010000019.1, from coordinate 20,561 downwards.
CAGGCGGAGTTCCTGGGAAAATATAATGGTGCTAAACAGTTCGAGCCGATGGCCGGGAGGCCGATGAAGGATTATGTTGTAGTACCGGAGTCAGTGCTCGGTGATAAAAAGCTGGTGGACGAGTGGATGTCCCGGTCGTATGCATTTACGGCTTCGTTGCCTGCGAAGAAGGCGAAAGCTAAGAAATAATGGTGGGACCATATGAATTCCATGCCGAGGCAATGAACATTTAGCGTTGCTCAGGCTATTACGCAGAGGGGCGCAGAGTACGCAGTTTCTCTGTTAACATAGGCTAACCGTAAAATTCTACCGCTACGCATGGCCTGGAAAAGACCGGTTACATACCTCGGCACGGGGCCATGCCAAAAAGATTGATATATCTTTGTCGGCATAGCCTTGGGGCGAAGAGCATGAGATTTCTGACGTGGAACATACGATTCGGCGGCGTTGGCGCAGACCGATATGAATACGACCCGGCCACCTCAGGGAAAAACGTCAAAGCCATCGGCAGGAGCCTGCTCTCCCAGGACGCGGACGTCATCGTGCTGACCGAATACCGCGACGCCACCGAGACCGGCGGGGTGATCAAGTCCATGCTCGAGGCAGCCGGCTACCAGTCGTATGTATCAAACCCAGACCTGGACAAGAACGGCGTGCTGATCGCTTTCGGCGAGGGCGTCCGGGAGCACTACGACATATTTCACTCGGATCATTTCTCGATCGACAAAGCGGCGCTGGACGAGATATTCTATTACCGCTGGCTTGGCCTTAAGCTCGTGAGCATTAACGGTAGCGAGGATGTCGAGATCCTTGGCCTCCACATCCCCGACGTAAAGCGCAGCGAAGATCTGGCCCTGATGGAGAAGACGCTGGGCTACAAGAAGCTGTTCTGGCAGGCTCTCATACGCTATGCGAAAGACGTAATGGACAAAGGTGAGAACGCCGTGATAACAGGCGACTTCAACACCGGGCTGAACAGCGTCGACAAGACCCCTGGCGGCGAAGGCTTCTACCTGAGCGAGTGCATGCAGGAGATGAAGGACCTCACTGATAAAGACGGCCGAAAATGGGTCGATGCCTGGCGGAAGTTCCATCGGAAGCCGAGCCATGTGGACTACACCTGGTATACGCCGGGAGGCGAGGGGTATCGGCTCGACTATGCGTTCGTATCGCCAGCGCTGGGAGAACAGGTGAAGGGGGCCCGGTGTTCGGATACGGAACGAGTGAAGGGGCAGTCAGACCACTCGATGTTGGTTGTGGATATTGCTTTGTAATATAGATTTGCCCTGGCTTATGGTAAACTAATTACCACATTTTTGGTAAAGTATATAATAAACATGGGCACATATACCAAAAATGTGGTAATTTGCCTTTAATTGACGATCTTGTCGAATCCGGGAAAATCAGCCGGATCAACGAGCTAGAGAAAGAGCGTTATTTGCGGTTTTACTCGGTCTCTTTCAAAGATGATCTTGAGCATTGCCGGTTTGTTGTCGATGATTTCCCCCGGTGGAGCATAATCTCGGGCTATTATGCCATGCATGACGCCACAAAGCTGTTCCTGGCAAAGGCGTACGGCTATAAAATCGACGAAGACGTCCATAGTACCACAATCAAGCTGCTATCGGAAATCCTTAAAGACGAATCACTAATCAGCCTCTTTGAGTCAGGCTATGGCGAATACAGGAAGATGTCCAGCGAACTTTATGGTGCCAGGGAAGAGCGACGCCGGGCACAATATTATACCGGCACGGCTTTTGCAGACGACTATTTCCGGCGCAGGGCACACAAGTTCCACGATGAGATCGTGGGGCCATACCTTGACAAACTTATAGTACTGGAGGGTACACTATGATAGGACCTGTCTTTGATCGTGATTGTTTTAAAATCGTGAGCCTGTTTGCTTTATCCCCCGGCTCGCGGTTTAAGCGGGAGGAGATCAAAAAGAAAATCCGGCTTAATAACGTTCCGCTGGATAAGGCTCTGGCAAAGCTTGTCAACTGTCGCATCCTCAAATCCGAAAAGAGCCTTTATGGGCTGGACTTTGAAAGCGAGAATGCCAAAAAGATTGTCGAGATGGCTTCAAAGCAGTACAAAGATCTAAGGGATATTCCCCTCGATGTCTTTCTCCTGTTGACTGATCTGGCCGATGCTCTGTCGACCATGAAAGGCATCGAACTGTATCTCTTCGGTTCATATGCGAAGCTGATCTACCGGGAAAAGTCTGATATCGACGTAGCTGTTATTGTGGACAGGCTGCCGAAGAGCCTGGATCTCGCCTCGTTAAGCCAGAAGCTTGAGAAGACATACGGTAAGCGGGTCCAGATACATGACTTCGAAAAAGTGTCATTCTATAAGAATAAGGATGACCCTCTAATCAGCGATATACTGCGGAATGGCGTCCTGCTTCTTTAAATAAATCCTTACAATTTATTATCCGGGCAAAAATCCGGGTTCAATATAAATTATTTACTCGGTAGCGATGATGTGTCTCAGGCGAATAGATGACGGGAGGAAAGGCTGACTATTTCGTCTTCTTATTTATTGATATACTTATATAATTATTACAATACGGGCATTGGGATGTAATAGCGTCCTCTTCATGCGATGAGCCGTCACAGGCAAAATTATTCGGGTTTAACATATTCTGCTGAGTGCCGTTATCAGCCGGACTGGCTTTACTCCCGTTGTTTTTACTTTCCTCTTTCATACGCCTTCGCTCCTCGATGAAACCCTCGCTGATGATACCGGTCGGCAATGCCATCATCGTAATGCAAATCAGCGTGATGACCATACTGGTCAGCCTGCCTTCCATCGTCATCGGCCAGATATCCCCGTACCCGACCGCTGTTAACGGGACGATGCCCCAGTACAACGCCTCAAATAAGTTGTTGAAACTAGTCTGTCCGGGGGCATCGTGCTCGAAATAGTACATGAAACTCGCAGAGATAAACAACAAAAACACGCCGATGATGAGGGTTAAAATGAGGTCGTCTTTTTTCGAGATAATGACGTTCTTCAACGTTATCATCGAATTGGAATATCTTAAAATCTTGACCACACGGATCAGCCGGAGGGTGCGGAAAAACCTGCCATCCGGCACCAGGAACGGAAGGCTCATGGCCGATAAATGTACGTAGAACGGCAAAAACGATAACAGGTCAATGATAGCGAAAAAGGAGATCATGTATTTCAGGCTTCCCCTGACTCCCCGGTAATTGGGATTCTGCCCGCATGACCATACCCTTAGCCCGTATTCGATGGTGAAAATGGCAACTGAGACCGCCTCAAAAATGAAAAAATATGTGCCATATTCGTTTGCTATCGTCTCAAACGTTTCAAGGATGAATGCAATGATATTCAGGAAAATCAGGGCGATGATGAACTTGTTAAACAGGTTTATGTGGGTGTCTTTGTTTTGCACATTGTAGTCGGCCCTTTCAAACATGCTCCTGTTCAGTTCATGATCCATATCGAGAATTTCATATATCCTGGCCTTGAGCGATTTATTTATACCTCTCCCCCCATGTCCACATTTTACCGACTGTTTTTCCCCGAACAATAAAATAGTAATATCAATCCTTTTTTTGATATATAAGAATAATGGGTTGTCAGGTAAGAGATTAATTAATATATAAAAAATCAGGGGAAATCGGGCAAATGTGCTACCGCTTGCTTAACCGTATCATGCCATAGATGAGCACGGCAAAGATGAGTACCGCCGATACCGCTGACACGACAAGTATCGACACCTCTCCATTCGGTTTCCGACCCGCCGGAGGTATGGTCGGGCCGTCTTTCAATACGCAACTGTCGATGACTTCGCCGGTGTCGCTTTTAACTGTCATCGTCACCCGGCCGTTCTCGACTGTCAATAAGCAATAGTGGTTGCCCGAATAGAATGCCTTCGTGGCGTTGGCCCAGGGCGCCGTGGCATAGCCGTCATTATGGCCGCCGGCACCGCCAGACACGATCTGCCAGACGGGGCGTCCGAACCCGGCACACGTCGAATTGTTGGCGTAGACCGGGGTAGTGGTATCGAACAGGGCCCTGTTATAGTAATGCTCATGCCCGGCCAGCAACGCAACGACCTTGTCGGCGTTACTTATCGTCTTCCACAGCTCGTCTCTCCTGTCCAGGCCGCGTGAATATAGCGGGGGCCGGACGATGCTCTGGAATGCGGGCGTATGGGTCATCATGAACACATGATCGATCGACGGATCGGCATCCGCATCTTTCAGGACCGTACTGATCCATTCTATCTCCCGGTTCATGACAAAGCCCTGGTAGTTGCCTCCGTATTTCTCGGGACCCGTAGAGAACCAGTAGTTCGAGTTATAGACGATGAACCGGACGTTGCCGTAATCGAAATAGTAGGCCGTGCCCTTGTATTCCGGGGCCTCGCTGTTTTCGGGGGCGGGATAGCTGCTATCCGGGCAAATGAACTCTTCCGCGAATATGGCTTCCGCGCTACTGTTGACGCCATCGTCTCTCTTATCGATCTCAACGCCGAACTGGCTCCCGTCATCAAAGGCGTCCATCAGGGCCTGGTGGTTCCCCGGGACCTCGTAGATCGGCACGATGCCTCCGATGGTGCCGATGGCCTGCTTGTAAGTATCGAGCTGCAGCCGGTAGTCCGCCTCGCTGGTCGTATAGCCGCTGGTGAGGTCGCCGCCCATCAGGATAAAGTCCGCGTCGTCGCCGTAAGCCATGTCCAGCAGCCGGGAGAACTCGTCGTAGTTCACCCCGTTATAAGTCGCTCCGCCACCGCCGATGCCTGCCTGACTGTCGGCCATGAACGCGAAGGTAAAGCTGTCGTTGGCCGGGCTTGTGCGGAACTTGTAGCTCCTCTCGTCCCGGACGCCTTCGACATAGACGTCGTAGACATACTCCTTGGCCGGCTGCAGGCCGGCAATCCGGACCAGATGCCGTGTCCCCGTGCTGTTATCGCTGATCTGCTGACCGTTGACTGAGACATGGCCCCGCGACATGAGATCGGTTTCCCAGGAGATGTACACACTGTCCTTCGTGATGACATCGACGAACGGGCCGAGGGCAATGCATGGTATCCGGCTATAGTTACTGTCTATGCGGAACCGGCCGCCGTAGTACGAGGTCGAGCTTGCCTGCGGGTTATATAACTCTATCCTGTACTCGATGATTGCGCCGTCCTGTGTAACGTTCTGCGGCCGGAATTCCTTCATGAAGCTGCCAAGGTCGATTTTAACAACGTGGGTTGTGGAGGTCCCGGTGAGAGTTTCGGCTACGGTTTTGAGATATATTGGCTTCCTTACGTCTGTACCGACACTGTCGAGGCCGTAGTGGATTTTGGACTTCGGGGCTGGCGCCGTGGTGTTGAAAGAGATTGCCGCTGTCCTGTTCGCGGCGTCTACGGTCACTGTCGGTTTGTCCGCGAGGAAATAGTCAGGGGTGGCGGTCTTTTGCGGAAGATCGGGATAGATGAGATTCTGGCCGAAACGGTCCTCTGATGCTGTTGCCAGCGCCGCACTGGCTGTGAGACAGAGCAGGCAGAGAAGGGCGGTTATTGAAAGGAGTTTTATTAGTGCTAAATGAGTGGAACCGTGATCTGACATAGCGAATCCCCTGGGGTATAACGGATTTTTATACATTAATCCGGGACATGGTTGGTTAATATGGTATATATTATTAACCGGGGTTTCGCCATACTCTATTTATTGTTTTTATTTGTTTTATTTCGCGGGGGCCTCGATCTGCCTGTACAAGGCCGGATTCGATAGCCCTGTTCAGGCTATGTGACTCCTGTCGGGGCTGAAAGGAACATAAACAATTGCTATGATTGTATTTGTACAGAAGTCAAATAGAATGGCTGTATCAGTAATACTTTTTTACAAATAATAGAAAAATATATGATATATTACGCTTACTAAATAATCGGTGGACAATTTATTAACAAAGGTGAAAAATCAAATGGATCCAAAACTGCCATGAAAATTGGAAAATCGGCAGTTTTAGGCATCAGCACTATTTTAGTATCAGTTATCACGCTGGTCCCCTTTTACCTGTATTGTCTGCTATTGCTGGTATATGTTTTATCAGATGGCGAATGGGGCCTTCTTTACCTGTATTTGCCCTATATCATTGTTTTTTATGTCGTCTTCCGAAATATGCGGATAGATAAAAAGTACATCTGGTCTTCGATAGTTATTAGCGCCATATTATTTCTTTATGGTAAATATTTTGAAATTTGTAAACCTTATGTCAACATTACCCTATTTCAAGATATCAGTAATGTTATAACGGATATCTTCGGCTATATTAATCAACTGGAACTAAGTACGGGATTTGTTCCTAAAGCAATCGTTCTCTTTGGATTGAGAGAGCTATTGATCTTTTCTCTCTTTGTTATTGCTTCTTACATCTACCTGTTGAATTATCTGGAAAAACGGCCGTTATCCGTACACGATATGGAGCAGGGAGAAAGCAAACTTAACGAGTTTTCATTCTCGGCTGTAAAATTATACGAAGCCTTCAACCTCTTCATCTTTTTCTCTTTGTTTAGCTATTTGATCCACGACTCGGGAGAATCAAACCGTTTCGTCGAAATCGTCATTGTTTCAAGTCTTTTGTTTATTACTTACCTGTTATTCAAGAACGTAGTAAATACTTCACGTCGTATCACCCGGAGCTATGACCATATCACCGAAATCAACGAGGAGAACCCCATTGATCTCATCACAAAAAATACCGGGAGCGGGGAAGGCAGATTAAGAGAACGTATTGCCGACGTATATACTAAAGTAATGCCTGATCTCAACTACTATATCGATCTGATCCCATTTTATCCGAAAGTTGCCACGTGGGTTATCAGGACGATTCCGCTGGCGGCATTTACCCTTGGTTTCATCGGCTATGTACTCCAGTTCAACGTTCTATCCATACTATATATCGAACTTACGTTATTAGGCTGGTATTCGCTAATGTGTATCTCTCTGAATATCCCGGGTAAAAAGGTGGACATTATCCTGACAAACGGACATCCCTTCAATAATGTGTATATTATCGATGATTTATCGCCGGAGTACCTTCTCGTTATCGACCAGAAAAATGTTCAAATAAAGATAATGAAGGGCTCAATAATGACAATAATCAGCCCATCGCAATCGGATCAGATAGAGCGAAAAGACGTAAGGATAAAAGAAACTGTCGGTCACATGACGGAATCTCCCATAGCTGCGGAGGGCTCTGGTACAAAATAATACGATGAAGCATGAATAGAGATTATTCAGTAATCTAACGATAAAGTAATAATAAATAAGAGTTAAGTTCATAAACAGACAAAGGATAATGTATATAGATTAAGAGATATTAATACTCTGATACAGAGGTCGGAATAATGGCCCAGGATAGTTCATTTATGCCCCAGAAAAAGTCGTTGATCAATGACATGAGGGTATCTCAGGGCCAGGACAAAAATGAGAACGTAAAACTGGTCGAAGCAGCGATAGCAGGCTTTGTGTTTGTCGTTGCTCTAGGTGTGATAGCGTTATATCTAAAATCAAAAAGCGAAAGTAACAATAAATGATCTAATGGCAGGTTTATGACGCCGATGGCGCCAATGCTCCACGATTAATTTCAATTTCATCATTGTGGTATGATGTTGCTTTTTCGATGTAATGCGACTTCTGTCACATCGCCAGGGGTGCCAGGTAGCCAGGAGCGCCAGGACGTTTTTCGGTTAATCTGTTAGCTTTTCAGTAGCATACAAAAATAGACCTTTTTAATCATTGTTTTTTTTCATAATGATAACGGCAGCTTCCTTGTCGTCCATGAGCTCTTGCATCACTTCAGATACGTTTGTCTCCCCTGACATAATTTTTTGCTTGATGAGGTCCACGAGAATTTCCGTCGTCAGGTTTTCGAAGAGAAAATCGGCAAGCTCATCCTCTACCGGATTATTGATATTTTGCCAGTTTTTAAACGCCATATCATTCACCGCTTATTCTACAATTAACAAATAACGTAACGTATACTATATATATTTGGTTTTTCTGTAATTAAATTACAATTTTGATAGCGGGACAGGGGTTATTGAACCTGCTGTTTAAAGAATATGAGGTCCCGTAATGCATTGTCTATTTGCCTGGATCCTTGCTGATAGGAACGTGTCCCGGGTATAGTCGCAGCATGGGCGGGATTTTTAATTATATCAATGGTTAGAATTTTATTATTAATATACAAATTAACCCTGAGCTACGACATGTCAGGAAATAATAGTAAATCGGGCACAGTAAAGCAGGAACTCAAGGCCTCTCACATAACGAAAGAGGTTACCTTCCAGGTATTCACGGACCGCGAAAGCGGCCTGATATGCGCATCGGGCGTCGATCATGCCATCCACACCCATGCCTCATCATGGAACCTGCTGATGGAGAATATCCACGAGGCCGTGGAATGTCATTTTGAAGTCCCTTACACACAGGTGAAGATCACCCTCATCGAAGTCACTGACGCCGAAGCTCAGGAAAGCAGAGATGTCGGGGCTGGCTGCGACTAAGTACCGGGGAATACACCATTTTATCCTGAGCCTGGGCTATGAGCTGCAGCGAACGGAAGGCAGCCACGAGCGGTATTATTTGAAATCACATGTCGGCGGGGATGGGAATTTGACGATTGCCAGGCATGGGGAGATACCGAAGGGGACGATGATGAGCATTTTGAAGGATGTTTCTGTTCAGACGGGGTTTCCAGTGGCACGGCTGAAAAAGATGCTTAATGCTGACTGATATCTGGTTCACTTTAATTTCTTGTCCAGTGCAGATTCGATGATTTGCCGGTCATCAATTGCATCCATCAGGTACCTGATAGCCCTCGCTACATTGATGTCAGACATAATAACCGACGGTTGCGCAATTGGCCACTACCGGTTTCATCCTTGATACTATTCTTTCGTAATTCTCTAAAACGTCCCTACCGAAAAGTAATCGCCTGTCTTTATAGATATTATAAAGGATCACTGACGGGTGTGCCAGGTCTTCCACGTCGATAATTATCAGGTCCATCGGCCTCTTCAGCTTGCCAATGAGTGGGTACCTGACGTTGAAAATGGCTTCGGCATCATTTTTCGGACTTTTACTTACGAAAACCACAATGTCGTAATCGCTCTCCGCGTTTTCAGATCCTCTGGCCAGGCTCCTGAAAAGGTATATGGCTTCGATACTATCGATGCGCTTTTGAATGCAATCGATGATCATATCGAGGTCATGCCTTGTATCATCGTTCCGGGGTGTAGCCATAATCAGTACCTGTGATAATCAGAAGCAATACGTTCTATTTCTTTAATCATTCTAATTGTCTTTCCGGTTAAAATATGTAATGAGTTGATCGGAAGTATAGACATAGCTTTTCAAGTTATATGCGAGGCACAAGTCTTAAAGTTATTATATAAAAAAGTTCTAATGAATTATAGAAGCCCATAGCTATGGTTTGATAAAGAATACTGGATTATGATTTTATGCCGATGACAGATTCGAGTCAATATGCAAAAGTACGCCGATCATCCCGATCAAACAAGGATATGGCCAGAGCATTAGAAACGTTCGAAGCCGATGTGGCCAGGAACCCGGGTGATTTCGAAGCACGCATGCGCCTTGGAACGGCCTGTGACGAACTGGACATGCACGATGAGGCCATCGAGAACTTCGAAGCCGCCGTCCGCATCAGGCCGAAAGAAGTAATGCCTCGCTCGATGCTGGCCGAAGCATACTGGCACGCAGGCGAGATCGATAAATCTCTCGAAACTGTCCGGGAAGCCTTAAAGATCGATCCGAATGATACGGACCTGCGGGGCATCGAGGGCGGGCTCCTGGCCGAGAGCGGGCGTTACGACGAGGCAATAAGCGTTCTCAGCCAGGCTATCAAGGCGAATCCGGATGATGCGCAATTGCATATATCTCTTGCTGATGTACTTGATGCGACTGACGATTACGAAGCCGCCATGTCTGAGTATGAAAAGGCCGAAAAGCTCGACCCCGACGATCCGGACATAAAGCTCCGGGTTGCCATGAGCATGATTGAAAATGATGGCTTCGAAGGGGCTGCCTTGAAGCTGCGCGAGGCCATCCGGCTCGACGACACCGACCCGGAACTGTACCGGGCGCTCGGATCGACTTTGGGGCTGAGCGAGGATTACGAGGGCGCAATTAATGCCTATCGGAGGGCATTACGCTTAGACCCTAAAGATCCGGAGCTCTACGCGGCCATCGGCGAGGTCTACCAGGACTGGGGGAAGCCGGATGATGCTATACGTGCCTTTACCCGGGCATGCAAGTTGGCCCCGTATGATTTTTACATGCTCCATGACCTTTCGGACCTCCTGATCGAGAACGGCCGGATCGAGGAAGCGGTTAAGCTGTATAAAGATGCCCTCAAGGGCGAAGAAGACGACCCGCGGGCCCATATGGAGTTCGGCGAAATGCTCTTCGAGGCCGGGCGGGAGGAAGACGGAATCCGCGAGTACAGGGAAGCCATACATCTGGACCCCGACGAGACGATGCTACACGTGGGCCTTGGAAACCATCTCCTCGACATCGGCCGGCATGACGAAGGCCTGGCGGAGATGCAGGTGGCGGTCAGGCTAAAGCCCGACTCGCTGATAGCACACTCTATGCTCGGGAAAGCCCTCTTGTTTAACAAGCAGATCGACGATGCCATCGCCGAATTTCGGATGTGCGTAAAGATAAAGCCCGACGCGCCGGGGCCCCACTTCTCACTCTCCGAAGCATACGAAGAAAAAGGAATGAGAAAGGAAGCAAAGAAAGAGGGTGAAGAAGGCGAGCGGCTGATCAAAGAACAAGGGTTTCTGCTGGAAGAATACCTAAGCCTGGAGGGCTTCCTGGAGAAATAATAACACTTATTTTTTTGCTTTATTTCACAGGGCAGCGATATGTCTATACAAGGCTCGATTCGCATATCTTGTTCCTGCTATGCGACTCCTGTCAGGCCCTTCAGGGGCGCCAGGATTTAATCGTCAACCGTTAACATTTTATACAGATAACTGTAAATTAGTATTGAGCTACAATGCGTCAGGGAATAATATTTAACCGTGTATTACAAAATAACAAAATCAGGTCTTCTTGCATGAACAAAGAGGTAACGTTCCGGGTATTCGTCGACCACAAAAGCGGCCAGATCTGCGCCTCCGGCGTTGATCACGCTATTCACACTTACGCCCGGTCGTGGAACAAGCTCATAAAAAACATCCACGAAGCCGTGGAATGTCATTTTGAGGTCCCTTATACGCAGGTAAAGATTACCCTGGTCGAAAGCAATGACATCGAAGCTCAGGAAAGCGGAGATGTCGGGGCTGCCTGCGATTAAGTACCGGGAGCTTGTACGGTTTATCAGGTATCAGGGCTATGAGTTGCAGCATGTCGATGGCAGCCACGAACGCTACTATCTAAAGTCACACACCGGCGGCGATGGCAATAAATGCTAAAGATATTACTTTATTCAATTTATGTGATTACATTAATTAAATAAAATGATTAGCTAGATTTAATAATATGGTTATCTTATTTAATCTAGGTAATCTATTAATATTTAGAAGGCATTCTATTACACAGGAATGACTGAGTTAAGTGATTTAATGGGCTCAAAAGCCTCGATACAACTGTTAGAACTAATGGTGCGGAAACCTGACGTTCCCATGTACCAGGCGGAAATAATCAACGAAGTCAAGGCGTTTAACAACCCGCGATTTAACTGGAACACTGCCAGGAAATGGCTGTCTTTTTTCGTGGAATACGGGCTGATATCGGAAAAGAAAAAGGGCAAATGGGTGCTGTATACACTCGACCGTACTAATCCGGTAGTTAAAGAGTTCAAAATTTTCCTCAACGTTACAAGGCTCTACGAGGCCATCAGACCCTTTTCAATCGACGATGCGGAAATCTACCTTTTCGGCTCTGCGTCGAGGGGAGAAGATAACGAGGACAGTGATGTCGATCTCCTGATAATCGGGCAGATCGACAACAATGCCCTGGTCGATATGAAGGCTGCTGTCAGAGAAAAAATGAATAAGGAAACGAACGCAATCGTATATTCCAGGGCTCAATACTCGGATTTATACCGGAGCGACCGGGCCTTCTACGAAAGCGTCGAAAAAGATAAAATTAAGCTGTTGTAGGGCTTACCTCTATTCAGAGACCGATGGCCGATACGCGAATCCCCCGGGATTTTAAAGACTGCAAGGATTTTGGTAAAGTCGCTCCCTTTCCGATTAACGAGGATACGATAAGAAACGAATTAAAACAGGTTGACTATGATCTGGCCACGGCTAAGAAATTATTTACAGACGGGAATTATAAATGGGCAACTACTGCGGCATATTATTCGATGTTCCTCTCCGCGAGGACCGCATTGCTTTCGAGGGGTTACCGGGATAAGAAACATAACAGCCATCTCTGCCTGTCTCACTTTCTTGGACGATTAGTGGATTTGGGCTACCTGAAAAAAGCCTATTCTAATGATTTCCAGCTGGCCATGGATATGCGGGAAAGAGCCAACTATAGTGGCGCCTACAGCAGGGAAGACGCTGAAAAAGCGATCTCCTATGCAGAGGACTTTAAGAAACAAATGGAAGCCGTTATCGACCTGAAAGGCATGAAAATATAATCACTGTAGCCATTTACCTGAGATATTATTCTACCACGGGTGTCGCTCTGCAAGGGTCCTGGCTGTTAGCTGCAACGAACGGAAGGCAGCCACGAACGGTACTATTTGAAATCCCATGTCGGTGGGGATGTGAATTTGACGATTGCCCGGCATGGGGAAATACCGAAGGGGACGATGATGAGCATTTTGAAGGATGTTTCGGTGCAGACGGGGTTTCCAGTGGCGCGGCTGAAAGAGATGCTTAATGATTGATTAAGTAGCTTATTGTTGAGGCATTGTGACATTGCTCTGTATAGGCTTTGCGCCTTCTGTCACGCTCGCCAAGAGCGTCAAGTAGCCAAGAGCGTCAAGATTTTTGGATAAATCGGTCTATATCGCCAGGGTCTTGTCTGCGTGGATGGCGGCCTCGGTGCAGGAGTTGCAGGCGTGGGTTGGTTGAGGTTCTTCAACTGTTTGCTGCCATGTGACAAGCCCAGATGATTAGATAATAGTGGAAATAGATAAGTTTTACTACTAATAAAAATTAGTGACCGATAAGAATAAAATAAGATTTATATTTTATTTTTCTCATTCTGGTTTTTAACATATAGTGCAATAGCACCGACCGTTATGCCTAGTGCAATACCAAAAATAGCCATTTCTAATAATTGACTATCATCGCTCTTCTGGCTATTGTTCATTTGCATTTCCTTTTTTGTAGGCATAATAATCCCTTAGTCCCCTTACTCTTTTTATTAATTTCCAGTATATCTTACTATTCCTCTTTTTATCTATTTAACTGATAAAATAATTAACCTAACTTTTTTACCCTAAATGATATCTAACATTTTGTTACCTTTCTAAGCCTATGTCCGTTCCTATATAAATCCTTTTTTTGGACTGTATAACCAAGTTTTCGATGTTCCTCTGGCCGGGCTCCCTTTCTCAACCATTCTATAGGTTTCTCTTCATCGATCGTTGGATTTACCCATACAATAATTCTTAAACAAACGACTGCTTTCGAAATAGTTTTTAGATGATCTCTTACCTCATCATCCAGAGATATTATGGTCTTGTCAGATTTAAAAGCTAATTCGATTAGATGAGCATCATCAGTAACGATCTGTAATACCCCTTCGTTATCCCTGACATATTGAGTGGATGAAATTGCATTTCTTAAATCTTCATCAGGTGAGCAGCATATCTTATGTATCCTTCTTTTATCCTTCATCGCCTTACGCCATTTTATTGCAATTTTTGATTCGTGCAGATTCCATTCCGAACATAAATCCTCGGACATAATCACATGGTATTGTTTTTTATAAACCCATAATAAAAAATTTCTGCAACAACGCGATTGAAGTTCACTCTTTCTGCCCGCGGAGGATGCCACACTAGCATCAATAATTAATCGTTTGCCTGACATCGGAAATCCCTCATTATTCTGATGCATTTAGGTAACGTGTGTCGGCTTCTAACGTAATATCTGCAAAATCAATCGGGCAATCCCCAAAAGCACCCTCCTTATCAAAATTGGCGCTAGTCACTCTGGTCTCACCGTTTTTCTTTCGGGAGAACCAGTGGAGCTTAACACACTTTTCAGAGATGTCGCCTTCCGCAATAAGTGTTTGAATACCGGTTAATAGTAAAATGCTGTGAGTCTCTATCACAACTTTGATGCCCGAATTTACCGCTTCTATGATAATATTCGCCAACTCATATTGTGCTTTTGGATGTAAATGGACTTCGGGTTGTTCGATGTAGACCAACTGTTCACTTTTCGCGATCAATAATGAGACTAGCACAGGCAGGATCTGGTTAACGCCGAATCCGGCATCAACAATATTGACCATATCTTTATTTCCCTGGCTTGACCGGGTCAATCGGTGAACTAAAATTTCCACCTGGTTATCCGTGACCTTTTTTGTATCGATTTCGCAAGTCAATCCCAGATTGCATAGCCATTCGCTCAAACGGTTCAGCCGTGGGTCGTTCGTTATTTTCCAGTGATGAATGATACTGGCCATATAATTATCCATCGTACCCGGGAACCGGGGTCCGATGGCTGTCGTTTTGTAAGCCCGTTCTGGGTTACCCCGCGTTGCCGGTACGTGCATTATATCTGATATATAGCTCTCTACAGTTTCTAGGTTCCCGAAACCCGAAAGTGGCACGGGCTGTACTGTCACCGTTTTTCCATCACCTTCTCGATAGACCTCACACACAACCCGTAAAAAGCATCTCCTTCTAAGCACATGAAAAGCAATAATTAAATCGTTTATCGTCGCATCATTTAAGCCCATCTGATTTTCTTTCATCATGTTTTCAAGACTATTTGAGAAAAATACATAAAATTCTTTGACCCCGGGATACTTTTCTTTCAAGTCCTCTTCAGACATCTCTGAAGATAAAACTACTTCATTGACATCATTAATGTACTTGGACTGCGTCAATTCAACGGGCCTATCGTCACCCTTTTTAAAAGATTCCGCGATTGATTGATTATCGAAATCGATCCTTATCTCGAATTCGGTTTCCACTTTATCCCCAAACATAGAAAGGAAATTACTTGCTGAATTGAATTTCACATTCGGTCCATCTATTAGCAAATCTCCCGGGTCGTAGTTTTCATCTAACGTTTGTTTCATCATTAATAGCGGTTGCATGATGCTCGATTTGCCCGAGCTATTCGCTCCTGCCAATATTGTTAACGGGAGAAACTCAATGTACTTCTCCGTTAAAAGTGATTTAAAACCCCGTACAGAAATACCTGTTATACCTCTCTGGTTAGTAGGTTTCTTCGTTAACTTACCTCGCGAACCCATTATTCAACCCTGGTACTAATATATCACTACTTAAGATTAGTTTTTGCTTTATGTGATTACTATGTAAGGCATCATATCATAAAGGCTCTAACTTAATGTACGTACAACTGGGTATCAGCCCTTCGATCATAGTGGATTTTTTACTATTGCTCCTGGCTTTACGCAGGAAGATGGGGCAGTGTTCTTGCTTTGCTTTCTGGTAACTACCAGGGTTAGGTGATATGATATCCAGCAATAGCGATGCGCAGGGCTATAAACCGGCCCGGCTGAAGATCGAAACGTGGCAGGTGGGATACTTCATGAGTCGAAAAGCTCTCTTATTCACGGTGGCCCTTGCGCTACTGTGCATCATATTCGCGTCCGTGGCGGCGGTCAGCCAGGCTGCGGCGGCAGCGAAGATTAGCGGTAAAGTTGTCAGTACTAATAATATGCCGGTGCAGAACGCGGCGGTTTATCTGTACGATGACAGTGGTAAGGCAGTTCAGGGACCGGCTAATCCGGTGATGACCAATGCGAGCGGGTATTATAGCTTCGATGTGGCGGGGCCGGGGAATTACAGCCTTGAAGCGTCTAAAAATTTCTATAACTCTACGGCGACGGTGCCTGTTGGAGCCGGGGGTTATGTGGGGAATATCATGTTGCCGGTCGATGCGAGTAAGCTTAAGTAAGATATTGGAGTTAAGGCTGTCATACTGCGATAAAATCGCCTGATAGCAGGCAGGTATTTATCTTTTTGTTTTGTTTTATTTCAGCCGGGCGTTGGTTTGCTTGGGTAAGGTATGGATCACAATACTCGTTTACGGAAATGCTATTTAGAATGGCAACAGATATTCAAACGATGGTAGCGCAGAAGCTTAGCCCCGATGTACCAATAAACGGCCTTGAAGGTGCTACAGTAGGCGATTATTGGTCGTGGGCGTATTCCGATATCCTCTGCAACGCGAACCGGTCGATCCTGGCCGAGTTCGTCGTGGGCAAGGTGCTAGGCGTTGTTGATACTCCGCGTATAGAATGGGACGCATACGACCTCCTGTACGGCACTAAAAAGATAGAAGTGAAATGCGCCGCGTACATCCAGAGCTGGGATGCTGATGACAAGGTTAAGCTGTCTGCTATTCGGTTTGATATTGCGAAGAAATTTTTCTGGGATGCAAGGACAAATGTGAACGCGGGCGAGGCGGCGAGGGCCGCAGATTTGTATGTGTTCTGCCTGTATCCAGAGACTGATCGTAAGCTCGTGAATATCCTGGATCTCGGGGCCTGGGAATTCTATGTTGTCAGCAAGGATGAGATTGATAAGAGATTTGGCGAGCAGAAAAGCATTGGGTTGACAGGATTGAGGGCTTTCTGTGATCCGGTGAGAATTAATGGGTTGAGGAAAACGGTGGATGAGATGCTATCCTCGGGTTAGGGTATTGGAAATTTTTTGTTAAGGCTTTGTGATATTAGCCTGTTCGGGCAATGCGACCCCTGTCAGGCCCGCCAAGGGTGCCAACGCTCGGTAGTTTATTATCTTTATCAGGACAATATGGCTTTGCTCCTTGGACTCTGCGACTACTGTCACGCTCGCCAAGGGCGCCAGGTAGCCAAGCGCGCCAAGGCTTTTGGAAAAATCGGTTTACATTGCCATGATAATATATATGGAGAAGCAGCTTTGGTATAGTCACCGCAGGGGGTGTATAGGTAGATTTCGAGTATGTGAAAGTTATATTAATTCAATACTAAAACTGAAATGAAAATTATTATCATATTAAAGTTAGGATACTTTATTTATCATGGGTAAACCGGTCGGGTGGAGAGCGACTGAAGGTACGCTCGATTACAAAGAAATGATACGCATTTTTCAGGAAGCTCTCTACAGCGAAATAGAAACAATTAAAACAAAAGCTCCTGACTTCAATTTTGACCTGAAAGACGGAGAGTTTGTTTTTAGGAGTCTGGAATACTACATTTACCGGTTTCCGCTTAATAAAGAATCTAAAATCAACGATGACACCCCTGTAAATTTCTTTGTTAACAATAAGAACGTGGCTGGTTTCGTTGTCACATCCAATGAAAGTTCGATTGATATAGCTATCTCTGAAGATTGCGGTCCAGTTATCAAACAAGCAAAAGTGACAAGCAGCAACTGGATATTATTCGAAAACTTGTATGAACGGTTCGAGGAAATCCAGCACTGGCCATGCGAATACAATGTAATAGGTTGCATGAAATTATTCGGTTTTACCGAGCCAGGTCTATTAACGATTCCTGGCTCTGTTACTGTAACTGATCACTTGAATGTTGATCAAAAAATTGCTGTCAGCAAAGCATTGACACAGGAAATCACTTACATCTGGGGTCCTCCCGGTACTGGCAAGACTAAGACTCTCAGCACAATCCTGAACAATCTCATCCGCTCCGGTAAGACCGTATTACTCCTATCTCATACGAATCTGGCACTTGATGAAGTATTGAAAAAGTTCGCCGAAGACCCTGAAAATCGTTCGATTATACAAGCCGGACAAGTGATTCGTCATGGTAACATCAGCAACCCTGACCCTGCCCTGGATGAATTCCGGCTGGACAACATCCGGGAGAGAAAGATCGGGCAGGGGTACGAGCAAATTGCGAGCCTGAAAAACGAGATAAAGCGTTATGAGACCGCTATCAATGGTTATTTAATTGTTACAGAACGCGAAGAATATCGGGACTTGAAATGGTATGAAGATGAGCTGGAAGTTGCATTAACTTCAGGCGGGAGCATTAAGAAAAGAGTATGCCAGCATCATCATTCGCAATAATGATTCGGTAAAGAACAGTTCTGATCAATCAGGCATTAAAGGAAATTCCAATCATCCGGAAGAAGAAAAATCGATTTCGTCAAGATGGGAATCTGCAGAAAAATATGTGCTGGAACTGAAGAAAAATATTGGCAAAATCAAGGCCCATCTGTCGAACAGCGATTATCTCGAAAACGGAGAAGATCTCGATCATTTACCTGGTAAAATCGACCAGCTGAAAGAGAAAATTACCGTACTTCAATCCAGGGTCGAACGAATCGAAGAAGATATCTCTGTCGATAAAAGTGAGATTTTCGAAAAAGCACGTGTTATAGGCTGCACGCTAACTAAGAGCTATATTGACCGGTCTATATACACTCGTCACTTCGATGTCATGATCCTTGACGAAGCCAGCATGGCCAACCTGCCTGCGGTATTTTTTACTGCAGGGTTGGCTTCCCAATATGTTATCAGCGGCGATTTCAGACAGCTTTCGCCCATTGCAAAATGCAATACCCCTTCAGCCAAGAAATGGCTCAAAAGGGATATTTTCGAGCAGTCCGGGATAACGGACTCGGTAAATACACGTCGGGAAGACTCTCGGTTGGTAATGCTCAGAGAACAATATCGTATGCACCCGCAGATCGCCGACATCATCAATAAGAAGATGTACAACGGTCAGCTGGTCACAAACGAGCAGACTACGATTGATCGCGCTCAAATCGCTGCGTTGCTGCCGTTTGAAGGCCAGTCTGTTGTCATTTGCGATACTTCGAATGTCAATCCCTGGAGTTCATATGCGGCCAACGGCTCCAAGATGAACCTGTATAGCGCGCTTCTCTCAACCCGGTTAGCAGAAATGGCAATCGACGGAGGCATGAAAAGCGTCGGTATTATCACACCTTACCGGCAGCAGGTCAAGATCATAGAACGGCTACTCGGAGAACGTAAGATTGACCGGGATATTGCCTCTGTAACAACTATCCACAAGGCACAGGGCAGAGAGCGTGATTGTATCATTATCGATCTTGTCGAGGGACCACCACATAATGTAGGCAGGATGCTGAATGCACCGTCCATCGAATCAGATACGGCCCGGCTGCTGAACGTAGCCATCTCACGGGCGAGAGGGAAGTTGATTCTTGTCGTAAATAAACAGTATTTCATCGACAGATCTAAGTCTGGCAATTTTGTTCGCGAGCTACTGGATGAGATAAGCGATAAAGGCACGATAATCGAAGCGGATGGGATACTATCCGGTTATCCGGCCAATATCAAACCCGTGACACAGACCAATGTCGAACAAATAGCTAACATCGCAGGCATACAAGGGACTCAACCCGGTATGGCTGAAGTAGCATCAGATTCGAAGCAAGTCATCTATGATGCGATCGGTTTCTACAAGGCGTTTATGGATGATATCGATAAAGCCACCTCACGTGTGGTCATCTTTAGTCCTTTCATTGCCAGAAAAAGAATGAGCAAACTGATCGGTACTCTGAAATCCGCAGTCGGACGAGGTGTCGAGGTTTATCTGATCGTCCGATCGCCAAAAGAGGATAGTGCCAGGTATACGGATATTATACAATTAATCGATGAGACTAGGGCGAATGGGATCAAGATCATTATGGCTACGGAACATTCTGGAATACATAAGGGGTTCCATGAAAAGATCGCTTTGATCGATAACAGCGTATTCTACTTTGGCAGTCTCAATATCCTCTCGCACAGCGATTCTTCCGAGAGCATGTTTGCGTTTACCAATCCGGAGACCATAAGTGACCTGGTCAAATACTTTAAGATCGATTCAATCATACAGCGGTATGAAGTCAATAACGGGCAGCCGAAGACGACACAGGTTCATCTTGATGTTATTGAAAATACTAGCGCATTAGCAGATGCATTATTTAACTTTGGTAAAGCTCAAATCCGACATGAGAAATACGAGGATGCAATAAAGAGTTTCAGGAATGCCATTGGGATTGATTCATCTGTTTCGGAGTATCATTATTACCTCAGTACTACATTGCTGAAGCTTGGCGTTAAAGATGAAGCTGTTACAGAAATCAATAAAGCTATTGAATTATCACCAGAAAATGATGAATACCGGAAGCTAAAAATCATCTGATGATTCTATCCGTATAGTAACAATAACCAACGTACTCAGGGTATAAGGATTGAATATGGCTGATAATGGTCGAATTACGATTATGATCGACGGTAGCGGCACAGGCTATAGCGCTGCATTCTTTTCAGAAAACGAGGTCTATTACACTCACCAGGAAGGCGCTACAAATAACGATGCCGAGTACAATGGAGTAATATTAGCCCTTGAACATCT
>CAVYKK010000018.1:0-36750 GCA_963769045.1 uncultured Methanocellaceae archaeon | reverse complement strand
CTGTCGAGAGCACCATGAACCTTGAAATCCCGCGCAGGGCAGCTGTCATCCGTACGATCATGCTGGAGCTGGAACGTCTCCATTCCCACCTGCTGGCGATCGGGCTCACGCTGGAATCGATCGGCTTCGAAAACCTGTTCATGCTCTGCTTCCGGGACCGTGAGATCGTGCTCGACATGTTCGAGCGGACTACAGGCAACCGGGTGCTTCATGGCATCAACATCGTGGGCGGTGTCATCCGCAACGTCGGCCCGGAGATGGCAAAGGAGCTCAGTGACTTCTGCGACCTCATAGAGAAGAAATGCCTTGACTTGAAGGACATGATCCTGAATAGTTACACGATCAAGGAGCGCATGCAGGGCGTAGGCATCATGAGCGAGCAGCTGGCGAAAGACCTCTGCGTGGTCGGCCCCGTGGCGAGAGGCAGTAACGTGCCCTACGACGTCAGGACCGTGGCCCCGTACCTGCTCTATGGCGAGCTCAAGATGAAGCCGATCGTGGAGACGTCCGGCGACTGCTGGGCCCGCTCCGTGGTCCGCGTCCGGGAACTGTTCCAGTCGATTGACCTGATAAGGCAGCTCATCCCCATGCTGGCAGAAGCGGGCGAGGACATCTTCGCCAAGTCCAGGACGCTGCCGGAGCAAGAGGCCTTTGCGCGCGTAGAGCCGCCACGCGGCGAATTGTTCTACTACGCGAAGGGCAAGAAATCCAAGGAGATGGACCGGATCAAGATACGCACGTCCACCTACGCCAACGGGCCGGGCATCGTCCCGCTGATCAAGGGCGCACACCTGGCGGACGTCGGGCTGATCACGATCACGTTCGATCCATGCATCGGGTGCTTTGACAGGTGATACCATGCTGAAGATACTTGAGAACATCGGTAAAAACCTGTTGAGCAAACCGTACACCTCGAACTACCCGTTCACGCCCTACCAGCATTTCCCTGGCGTACGGGCCGACGTGACCTTCGACGGCACCAAGTGCATCCTGTGCCAGTTGTGCCAGCGGTCATGCCCTGCGGAATGCATTATCATCCACAAGGAAGAGGAACAGGTAGAGTACCTCAACACGCAGTGCATCCGCTGCGGCTATTGCGTCCGGGTCTGCCCGACCAACGCCATCTCGCAGAACGAGGTATATACGAAGCCGTCGAAACAGCGGCTGACCGTCTACACCAAGGTCACCAACGAGAACGCGCCCGTGATCAAGAAGCGCAAGGCCGCCGAGGCCGCGAAGAAAGCGGCGGCAGAGAAGCCAGCGACGACCGAGACCGGACCGGTAAAGCCCGCGGGCGAGCAAAAGAAGACGGGCGCGTGAGCCTGTCTTCCCACCTATTTTTATTATTGCTTCCCGCACCACGCTGCGCTTGCCGCCATAAAGGCTAATCATTCCTGTATTTTTTTATCAGGGAACCTGACCCTTTCAACACGAAGGCCACAATGGCCACAATGTACACGAAGTCCTATAAGGGAAAGGCTGTCATTATAATTTTTTAATCGTACGTTGCGTACCTCGTGGCCTTTGTGGCCTTTGTGTTGAAAGGGTCACCAGCCTGTACAAAAAGATTCACGAATGACTATGTCTTCGTTCCCTTAGTGCCTTTGTGGTGTAAGCGCAGCATCGTGCATGCTTAGAGTAGCATTTAAAAAAAAGCGCAGACATGCACTACAGGTTCCTGACCGGTTAAATATGCCTGCGAATGCATTTTTTCGGCACTTTTCTTTTCCTAACGATTATTATTGTGCGGGCCTTAATCTCTCTCAGATATCGGGATGGATGATCGGATTGCTCAATCAGCGAGACTCATCCATGGCCTATAGCATAGCGATCAATTGACAGGTGATGGAAATGGCTTTATTCAGGAGAGCAAAGAGAGAAGACCTGGCCAGCAGGCTGGAGCGTAAAGGCAGCGAGCTGTCCCAGACGGCCGCGGAGAAGGGCACAGAGACGAGCCGCAGGGTCGCGGACATTCTCAGGCGAGCATCGGACGAGATCAGTTCCATGGAAATGGGCGGCTACAGGGAGCGCGTCATGAGCGCGGTGGGCTCGGCCCGCGACAAGGTGGACGACACGGCGGATACAGCCAGGGATAACATCCGCACCCACCCATTGGCAAGCGTCGCTGTCGCCGCGGGCGTGGGCATGGTCCTGGGCGCAGCACTGGGCATGGCAGGCTACCACGCGGCGCGCGAATACAGATACTGAAATAGATATACTGGCGCAGGAGCCTTTAGGGGCCCTCGCCGTTTTTTTATCGGGCACTGAAATTTATAAGTATATTAACGTGCATATTCTATTAGTCACTTTACAGGGATAGCACGCCATGGACACGGGAAAAAAGCGCATTCTGGTCACCGACGACGAACGTGACATAGTGGAAATCATTTCGGGCATGCTGCAGCGATCGGGCTATGCCACCCTCAAAGCGTACAGCGGCGAGGAATGCATCCGGCTCGCGATTGCCGATAGGCCCGATCTCATTTTCCTCGACATCATGATGGAGACCATGGACGGCTGGGAAGTCGCCTCATATATCAAGAACGACCATGCCACGAAAGACATACCCATCATCATGGTCACCTCGAAGCCGCTCACGCTGGAGGACGTCCAGGAGCGCAGCATGCTCATCGAGAACTACATCATGAAGCCGGTGAACGCCGCCACGCTGCGCGACGCGATCGACGAAGTGTTCACCGCCCGCACCCGCATCGAGCGCACCCTGGAGATGGCCCGGAAGTCCGGCGTCGCCGACGAGATCGTCGAGAAATACAAAGGCAAGTATGCGGCCCTGAGCGACCAGTACCGCCGGCAGCAAAAGCTGATGACCATGCTGCCGCAGATATACACCGAAAAGAAGATCAGCAACAACCCCGCGTACCGCAACATGATGGCAAGCATGCGCAAGGGCCTGGAGCTGCAGGAAAGAGAGCTGAAGCGGCTCGAAAAGATCCTGACCACGCCCGCGCGTGATAAATAGCCTGCTCCTGCAAGATAGTCTTAAATTATTTATTTTCATCAATCGTAGCAGCCTTTTCTAAACAGTCCGACCCCTGTCACGCTCGCCAAGAGCGCCAAGGGCCAAGAGCGCCAAGAGGGTAAAAGTCGATGTCTGCCTCTCGCGCGTGAACACCTGCCAAGTGCAAAACATCAGAGGGTTCTGCCATTATGAAATCGTCTTGGCGAACCTGGCCCTTGGCGCCCTTGGCGAGCGTGACAGGAGTCGTATAGCCAATTGAACGGCAAGCTACGCGTTTTTAAATAAAAATTAATAAAAGGATTTACAATATCTTCTTGCCCGCGTCAGGGCCGCCCTTGAGGACATACACTTCGGTGAACTTCACCAGCACCGCCGACTTGGGTGTCAGTTTGGGGTATTTCACCTTCATGAACTCGATGTCGTCTGCAAAGACCTTGTCGTCCTTATGGATGCTTGCCATGCCCTTGATCTGGTAGCCGCCCTTGTCGCCCCAGAACGCGAACGATACCTTAGGGTTCTCCTGCAGGTTCTTGAACGTCTTGAGGAAGAACTGGTCGGATATGAGGACCGACTCGTCGTCCATCAGCTTCCAGGCGCCGACGATGATCACGTTGGGCGTGCCATCCTTAGATGCGGTGGCCAGGTACAGGTGCTTTACATTCATCAATGAATCCTTGATCTTAGCGGTAATCTTGACCATATGATTGCCTTCCGTATGATCGTTAGTTTCCCATATGCATTAACCTTTTTACCGCGATGATCGACAGCCATAATAACAATCGTCGCCATATTTCGCATTATGGACCGGATCATTCTCAACGTCGTAGACAAGAAGACCGAGTTTGTCAAACGCATCGTACTTGAAACGAACGCGAAGCTGTCGAACTGCGATTTCATCACCGTCGGCGAAGAGATCATGTTTGACAAGGACACGGATTTCCTTACGTTCGGCATCGACGTGACCGGCCACACGAACCAGCTTGCCATCGTTACCGGCGAGGGACACGAGCAACAGGGGCAGGCGCTATACGATGCCATCCTCGCGGAAGTGAAGGGAAAGTACGACGTGGTCAACGAGGACGAGGCACAGATCTGGCTGCGGGAGAAAAGTCCCTGAATTTTTTGAGGTCTCGGAGGTTTGCGAGAGGTCACAGAGCTCAGCACGGAGGTCACAGAGGCCACAGAGGTATTCACAGAGGCCGTTTATGAAAGATGGCTCGGGCAGCCGTTTTATTAAAAAACCTCTGTGCCGTCCTCTGTGGCCTCTGTGACCTCCGTGCTGAACTCTGCGACCTCTTGATACCTCCGAGACCTCAATCGATAATAATCAAAGCACTTTTATATCATATGATTTCATATTATCTGGCGATGTCGGAGATCACATTCCTCGGCACGGCCGGGGGCAGGATGGTCGTAACCAGCCAGCTTCGCAAGAGCGGAGGCATGTGGCTGGACCTGAACGACAAGAATATCCTGCTCGACCCGGGGCCGGGGTGCCTGATGCGGTCCGTGGAGCTCGGTTTCCGCCCCGGCAAGCTGGACTGTATCGTCCTGTCGCACAAGCACATCGACCACAGCAACGACATCAACATCATGATCGAGGCTATGTCCGGCGGCAGCTTTCGGCCGCGCGGCGTCCTGATCGTCCCGAAGGACGCGCTGGAAGGCGACGACCCGGTCGTGCTGAAGTATGTGCGGAGCTACATACGCAACAATATTAAAATTCTCGAGCCGGGGTTCAAGTGGTCGCTCGACGGCGTGCAGATCGAAGTGGCGTCGACCATGACGCACGCGGACGTGGAAGCGTACGGGCTCAAGTTCATTTTCAATGGCAAAACGCTCGGGTACATCACGGACACGAAGTACTTTTCCGGGCTGGCGGAATCCTTCAAAGGCTGCGACTACCTGATCGTCAACATGGTGCGCATCACGCATGACGCCAGGTTCGAGCACCTCATCCCCGAGGACGTGATCAAGGTGCTGCGCGTCGCAAAGCCCAAAGTCGCGTTGCTTAACCATTTTGGCATGCAGGTGGTCAAGGCCGGGCCTGACGTAATTGCACAGCGTATCGAGGCGGCGACCGGCGTCCGTACAATCGCAGCTGCGGACGGCATGAAGTTCGATTTTGATTCCGGCAAGGCGGTAAAAGAGCCTACGATCAATAGTTTCGTTTGACGCTAAGAGTATAACAGATACATCAGATTCTGTCGATGCCTGTACGCATTCCGGCTCTTGTGTTAGTCTTTCCTGTAACTTTTTGTACAGGCTCGCCGGCACTAAACACAACGGCCACAACGTACACGACGTACACGACGTTCAATAATAAGGTCATGCTAAGCATTTCCTGAAAAACGTTGTGTACGTCGTGCCCGTCGTGTACGTTGTGTTTAGTGCCGGCTGAGCGTACAAAATGATTCAGAAATAACAATAATAAGGCTGGTTGTGTGAGCCCTGTTTTAAAACAAACCTCTGTGTTTACCTCTGTGCCCTCTGTGACCTCTGTGGTGAAACTCTGCGACCTCCAGAAACCTCGAGACCTCTAAAATCTCAAGCCTTGAAGGACGCCAGCTTTCTGGTACCGGCAAAGAGCAGCCCCAATAGCACCACGAGCGGCACGAGGTAAACGAGCACGTTGACGAGGCCGACGCCCGGGTCGCCGGAGGCGAGCCTGATCATCAGCGTGATGGGCGACGGGTTGAACAAATAGCTCAGGCTGGCCACGGTGATGAGCAGGATGGAATACAGGAACTGGGACCGCTCCCGGTCTTTGAAGTACAGCGAGATCAGCGCGGAGCCTGCGGCCACGAAAGCCGCAATGATCGCCGCGAGGAAGAGCACGAGAAGCACGTTCTGTATGTAAATGTGGTTG
Source organism: uncultured Methanocellaceae archaeon (assembly GCA_963769045.1). Lineage (GTDB taxonomy): Archaea > Halobacteriota > Methanocellia > Methanocellales > Methanocellaceae > Methanocella_A. The sequence continues at coordinate 30,901 of CAVYKK010000018.1, read as the reverse complement.
AACGAGAGCAGGATGGACCATAGAATGCACTGCAGGACCGCGATTATCTCCGAGGCGGCCAGCTTGGCGCCGATCATCGCGTTCAGGGAGATCGGCGTGGACAACAGGGTATCCAGTGTCTTGTTCTCGAACTCCTCGGACAGGGTGTCGATCATGATGCTGCCCGCGATGAAGGCGGGGAACAGCATAAGCATCGGGACGATGAAGGAGTAGAGGAACTCGTAGGTCGTGCTCGACCGGCTTTTTACGTCCTGATACTTGACTTCGATGCCGTTCAGCCCGCGCAGGTAGTTCTCGTACTTCTTCAGCGGGGCCTGGAGCACCATTAGCACGACCGTCGACCTCGACTCAGACTGCGGCAGGAACAGCTTCATCTCGGTGACGCCCGAGGCGGCGGACGGTATGTACACTACGGCATCCACGCTGCCGTTGAGGAAATCGGCCTGCGCCGCGTCGGCGTTATCGTAGAGCACCGTCGTGATGTGGGAGCGCTCCATGTAGCCGACCAGCAGGCTGTCTCCGTCACCCACCACTCCGACCTTGATGGGGACGGCCGTGTTCTGGCCGATGGTCGTCGGGTCGTAGAAGGACATCAGGCCGAACAGGATGACCGACGACAGCGAAGCGATGATCAGCTGGATGACGATGGCCAGGACGATAGTCCGCTCTTTGGTGATGGAACGAATCTCTTTGTTGACGATGGCCCTGAACGCGCCCATCAGAACGCCTCCATGACGCGCAGGTTATAGACGTTATAGAGCAAATGGACTAACGTCCCGGTCAGCAGCGCGACGAGATAATATTTCGTGCCCAGCTTCAGGGTGCCCAGGCATACGATGGTCGAGAACACGAAATGGCCGGCCAGCGGCAGGAGTAGCAAGAATATCAGCATCAGCGGCGAAGATGTCGTCCCTGACGCGCCGTTCAGGGCGTCGAGCACGGCCGAGGACGGCATAAACCCGACAGACGCGACCAGCAGCAGCTTTTCGCCGCCCCAGAAGGCCAGCGCCGAGACGAACGACAATGCAAGCACCCGCTTTATCGTTACGGCCTTACCGTACTCGATCAGCGTAGCGATGCCCGCGGACTTGGCGATCTCTTCCACCAGGGCACAGAAGAACAATAGCACGATCAGCATCATGTATATCTGCTGGATATTGGTCACCAGCGCGAGGAAGATCAGCTCGACGATGAACACCACCGGGATGAGCAGCAGGCTAAGCAGTGGCCGACAGACACGTACTGGTGGCTTTTATTGAACGAGAGGTAGATGGCATCGCCGAGCTTCTGGTGCAGCCGCCCGTAGCCCATCAGGTATTCCTCGTTGAAGATGCGCACGCCGACGAACATGGCGAGGACAAAAACAAGGTATAGCGGCCCGGTAGATAAGACATATGCAAACAGTTCGGTCGACCCGAAGGGCACGTTGCGGTACATTTCTACGGCCAGCGTCAGTGGTGAGATATAGCTGAGGTTGCTTGTACCCGTAAACAGGGCCGGGAAGACCAGGTAGCCGGTTACAAAGGTAATGGCCGCCATCGAGAAGAACGTCTGGTCCTTGTAGGTCCGGTAGAACAGCGCTACCATGAGATAGATGGCGAAGATGAAAAGCGTCACCGGCGCGAAGATGGCGATCGCGAGCAGCAGGTTCCCGCCCAGGTACAGCGTCACCCCGACGATCACGACCAGCGAGAAGGCCAGGTACGGGAGCATCTTGCCCGTGATGATGTCGAAAGCCGACACCGGCGCGGACATGAGGATGTTCAGCTTGCGGTTCGTCTTCTCGTCCATGAAGCTGCTGGTGAAGAACACGCTGATGAAGAACATGGGCACGATGTACAGGAACGCCAGGATGACCTGCGGCAGCGGCGCCGACGGCTGGTACAGCGAGGGTATCAGCGTCTCGTTATCCGCCAGCATCTCGGCCTTGAACTGCCCGGAAGAGCCGTTCTTCGCCGCATCAAGCTGCTCGCGCACGGCCGAGTCAGTCGAAGTCTCGACCGGCGTCACAGTGGCTGTGCCCGGGACAGGCGTGGGTACAGGCTCATCAGTATAGTCAGGCTCCGGCTAAGGTGTCGGCCCGATGATGCCGGCCATCGACAAGGAAGCATTCGACTGGCTGGCGTTCACGACGAAATAGTGCGTCTCCACGCGCAGCGGAAAGCCCTGGTCGATGTCGTACTCGTCGATGATCCGGTTCAGCTCCTGGTTGTCCAGGTACTGCTTCAGCGCCCCCATAGCATATTGTGATCGCGAACTGCTCCGGCCGATCACCTGGTCTCCGTTGATATAAGCATCGATAGCATACGAGTTGAGCTGATTGTAGCCTGCATCCGGGCTCATGACGATGACGTTGAAGCGACTGTCATCGATCTGCGGCCCGTCGGGCGAAACGCCCACGGTGTACATCCCCCGGCTGAGGGTGAAGCCGCCCTGCATCACAAAATAGGATACGACCAGGGCCATAAGCAGGACGATGATGACCACGGGCCTCGAGCCGCCGCTAAACCTCGTGCGAAAACGCGTGACTTCTCGTTTTGCAATAACAAGAACGTTCCACATAACGCCCTGATGCCCGAAAGAATTTATATTTATTAATCTTAAGGGAAGTTAATGATTAAACTGACAGGGGTTACTAAATTATATAAACATTTTGCAGCTGTCAGCGATCTGAATCTCGAGGCAAAGGACGGGGAAATCCTCGGCATCATCGGGCATAACGGCGCCGGCAAGAGCACGACGCTGAAGATGATGGTAGGCCTGACCGCCCCGACGAAGGGCACCGTCGAGATCATGGGCATGGACATGGCGAAGGACAGTACGGCGGTAAAGCGGCATATCGGCTATCTGCCGGAGGAAAGCCCGCTGTACGAGAACATGACCGTGACCGAGTACCTCCTGTTCTTCTCGCAGCTGTACGGCATGCCCGCCGGCAGGGCAAAAGAGCGTATCGATCTCCTGTTAGGTTCCCTGCGGCTGCCGGAGAAGCAGAAGCTGACCGGCGAGCTCTCCAAGGGCATGAAGCGTAAAGTGTCCATCGCGAGGGCGCTGCTGCACGACCCGAAGCTGCTCATCCTCGACGAGCCCAACTCGGGCCTGGACCCGCTGACGTCGTTCTTCATCATCGACTACCTGAAATCGCTGCGCGACGAGGGCAAGACCATCGTGTTGAGTGCCCACAACCTGTTCCACGTCGAGTACATCTGCGACCGGGTAGCCATCCTCAAGAATGGCAAAATGCTGGTCTGCGACGATATGGACTCGATACGGAAGTCCCTGGGCAGCCGGGAATACCAGGTGATCTTCAATTCAGACGAAAAGCTCGACTTCGAGCGAAGCGAAGGGAACTACGTGTTCCGCACCTCGGATGTAGGCGAGATCGCAGGACTGCTGAGGCGGATATCGGAAAATAACTGGGCACTGGCCGACCTTTCGATCAAGCAGTCGGCGCTGGAGGACATCTACGTGAAGCTGATGACCTCCGAAGCTTAGGCATCGTATATAAGGGCATTATGGGCACGGAGGCCGCGAAGGACCTTTAAACGAACTCATTGCCAACATAAACAACTTTTAGCCTCCCTGCCCCCGTGTCCAATGCTTTACAGCGGGTAGATGCTGCTGGTGACATCTTTAACCCGGACACACTCGTCGATGTTCCGCTGGCAGCCCGGGCATTCCTTGTCATCGCCGTAATGGATCTCGGCGCCGCAGTGCTGGCAGAACGTGCACGATGAGACCTCTTCCAGAATTTCCACCCCCTGACGTAGTTCTGAGCACGACTATAAAATCGTAGGGGCAGATTTTAACATTGTATATGGATTTCAGGTGCTGCACAAGCCCGGGCGACCGTATAGCTGACATACAAGAATTTATATATTGGCGTTTATATTCACATTGAAAATGCGCAGGGGGTGCCTTTTTGCGATGCGCTGAAGCCGACGATTTACACAGGCCTGTCGAGGAACTCGTAAGCGAACTAAAAGAGCTTCGCAGCAGGGTAGCCCGCAACGAAGGTGAAGCGGATAAGCACGGGCCCGCAGATGAGTCGATTCGCAAAGATGCCGGTTTTTTGAGCATGGTTTTCGACTGCGTACAGGACGGCATAAGCATCCTGGACAAAGACCTCAACGTCCTCATGGTAAACCGGACCATGGAAGAGTGGTATCGCCACATGATGCCTATTACTGGCAAAAAGTGCTACCTTGCATACCACTGCAGGGATAAGCCCTGTGAGGTCTGTCCCAGCATGCGGGCTATGGAACAAAAAACTGTCCAGAGTGATATACACCCGCTGCTCGGAGATGATAACAGGCCGGAGAAATGGCTCGAGATCTTTTCCTTCCCGCTTATCGACGATCAGGGCAATGTCACAGGGGTCATTGAGCACGTGCGGGACATCACCAGACGAAAGGAAGCCCAGGACGCCCTGCGGGATAGCGAGGAGAAGTACCGCAGCCTGGTCGAGAACATCAACGACATGGTCTGGGAGATAGACGAGGACTACCGGGTCACCTACGTCAGTGCCCGGGCCACAGACTTCCTGGGCTACGAGGTGGAAGAGATCATCGGCAAACGGCCTTTCGACTTCATCCTGCCGGAAGACCTCGATAGGTTTGGATCGTTCATAGACAGGACGCTTCAGGCCCGGGCGCCGATGGAACTCCTGGGATACCGGGCCAGGCGGAAGGACGGCCGGGTCATTTACATCGAGACCAACGGATTGCCGATCTTCAGCGAAGACGGCAGCTTCAGGGGCTACCGCGGCATCAACCGGGACATCACGGAGCGCATGAAAGCGGAAGAATCGCTAAGCCTCATGCAGCACATGATCGACAATACGCTCGACGAGGCGTCCCTCGCCACGCCTGACGGCAGGTTTTATTACGTTAACGATGCCAAGTGCAGGTCCCTCGGCTATTCCAGGGAAGAGCTACTCGAGCGGCACATCTGGGAAGTCGACCCGGGCATGTCCCGGGAAAAATGGCCGGAAATATTTCGGAACCTGAAAGAGAAGGGCTTCCTGAAGGTCGAAACGATGCACAGGACCAAGGATGGGAGAACGTTCCCGACCGAGATCTGGACGACGTACCTCAACTTCCACGACAGCGAGTACGTCTGCGCGTTCGTGAGGGACATCACGGAACGCAAGCAGGCCGAAACTGCCCTGCTGGAGAGCAAAGAAAAGTACTGCAGGCTGGTGGAGAACGTCGAAGACTGGGTCTGGGAGACAGACGAGAACTGCAGGTATACCTATTCCAGTCCCCGCATCCGCGATATGCTGGGATACGAGCCCGAAGATCTCATCGGCAAAACTCCGTTCGATCTGATGGAGGCGGACGAGGCGAAAAGGGTCGCAGGCATCTTCAACCCCCTTTTCAAAGAGCGCCGGCCGTTCGTGCTGCTCGAGAACAACCTCGTGGGCAAGGATGGCCGCCGAGTGTGCGTGGAGACGAACGGCACGCCGCTGTTTGCCGAGGACGGCACATTCACCGGCTACATGGGCGTTGATCGCGACATCGGCGGGCGCAAGCGTGTCGAGAAATCGCTCAAGCTGACACAGTTCACCATGGACAGGACGGGCGATATGATCCTGTGGGTGGCTCCTGATGCCAGATACATCTACGTCAACCAGTCCGCCTGCCAGACGTTCGGCTACACGCGGGACGAGATGATCGCGATGACCACCTTCGACACCTGCCCGTCCTGGACAGAGCAGAGTTGGGCCGAACACTGGAAAGAAATCAAAGAGCGGGGCTCGTTTACCCTCGAGCGCTCGCTCCGGAAAAAGGACGGCAGCTACTTCCCCGCCGAAGTCTCGGTAAACTACCTCGTCTACGATGGCAAAGAGTACAACTGCTCGTTTATCAGGGACATCACGGAACGGAAACGGGCGGAAGACGCACTCAGGGTAGCCAGTGCCTACAACCGGAGCCTGATCGAGGCCAGCGTGGACCCGCTGGTGACCATCGCGCCGGACGGCCGCATAACCGACGTTAACGTGGCGACCGAAACCGTAACAGGATTCCCGCGGAAGACGCTCATCGGGACGGACTTCTCGGACTATTTCACGGACCCGGCCAGGGCCAGAGAAGGGTATTTGACGGTGTTCAAGGAAGGCTCGGTCAAGGACTATCCCCTGGAAATCCGGCACCGTGACGGGCATGTGACGCCGGTCATCTACAACGCGTCGGTGTACAGGGACGAGTCGGGAAAGGTCATCGGCATGTTCGCGGCTGCCCGCGATATCACGGTGCGCAAGCGAGCCCAGGAAGCGCTGATGGAGAGCGAGCGGAAGTTCCGTGCCCTGGCGGAATCGACGAAAGCTGGCATCGTCCTTTACCGGGACAAGAAGTTCATCTACGTGAACCCCATGCTGGAAAAGATCACGGGATACACGAAAGGCGAGCTCACCGCCATGGACTTCTGGGAAACCGTGCACCCCGAGCACCGCGAGCTGGTCCGGGGGCGCGGGATGGCGCGGCAGCATGGCAAGGACGTGCCGTCGACCTATGAGTTCAAGCTACAGACAAAGGACGGCGAGACGAAGTGGGTGGAACTTTCGTCCACGCACATCGAGTACGAGGGCAAGCCTACCATCCTGTCCACAGTGTTCGATATCACTGACCGCAAGCGTTCCGAAGCCGAGCTACAGGAAGCGAAAGGCCAGGTCGAGCTCTACCTCGACCTGATGGGCCATGACATCAACAACCTGAACCAGATTGGCATCGGCTTCCTGGAGATGGCGCTCGACACGATAAAAATGAGCAGGGAAGAGAGGGAGTTGATCGCCCGGCCGCTGGACGCGCTCGAGGCCAGCACCCGGCTGATCGCTAACGTGCGTAAGCTGCAAAAGGTCAGGGAAGGCGGGCTCAAGTTCCACGACATCAACATCGGAAAGATGATCCAGGACATTGTGCCCCGCTACAGGGACGTGCCCGGCCGGGAAGTCAAGATCAACTGCGCCGCCAGCTGCGACTGCGTCGTGAGGGCCAACGACCTGCTGGACGACGTGTTCTCCAATATCATCGGCAACGCTATCAAGCACTCCCGCGGCCCTCTTGGCATTGATGTTTTCGTAAGCAACGCAAAGATCGGCGACAGGGAGTATTGCCTCGTCGCCATTGAAGACACCGGTCCGGGAATACCGGACGGGCTGAAGGATAGGCTGTTCACGCGGTTCGAGCCAGGCGGCAAGAAGGGGGACAGGAAGGGGATAGGCATGTACCTGGTCAACGCGCTGGTACAGGACTTCCACGGCAGAGTGTGGGTAGAAGACCGCGTGCGGGGCGATCATACCAGGGGCGCCAGGTTCATGATCATGCTCCCGGCAGTCGAGCCATAAATCACGAATAATAGAGAACATGTTGAGCTATTGCGGTACGCCGGGGGGCTGGCCACGCGACCGCGCGCGAAGGCCCACGGGGGCTCTGTCATTATTTTTTCGCAGTATTTTTCTTCGCAGCCTTGAAGACAGCCTTCTGCTCCGGGGACATTTTCTCGGTCGCGTACTGGAAGATGAGCCGCGGGGCCGTGTCCTTGTACTCCATGAGGAATGCCTCGACAGGCTCCGGGGACTTCTTCCATGCCTCGCGGAGGAACCAGCCGGTGCCCTGGTGAACGACACGCTCTTTATCGTCCATGAGAGGACGCACGATTTCCAGCAGCGGCCCGATGTCCCCGGTCTTCTTTGCCAGGGGTATCAGGGTGACCGGCACCGCCCTGCGCTTCCACCTCGACGGGGAGGCGGTCCAGGGCTTCAGGCAATCCGGGCTGACAATGCCCTTGATCAGGAAGTCTGACAACGGATCGTCGCAAAGGGTATCCGAGTGCCCCCAGTTGCAGACGCCCGAGTCCAGCCACGCGCCCAGCGCTTCGAACGTGGACGGCTCGAACTGCGCTTTGTATCGCCTTATCAGGCGTATGGCTACAGACGCCTCCTCGTATTTGCCGCTGGCCAGCAACAGGTGTCCCAGCGCCAGGACGTCCCGGAGCCCCAGACTGTCACCATATTTTGCCACGATGGCACCCTCTAGCTCGCCCATCTTATCGTTGTCGAGCCCATAGGCGTCGTAACCTTCCTTAAAATACCGGGAATATTTCTTCACGACCTCTGCGTCGGCATTGGCTGTACAAAAGGCCCGGACATCTGCGACGATAGCCGCATAACGATTACTGTTACCCCTGATGGCTGACATAATAACCCTTAAAGAAATGAGCGCCGGACTATATGTTGATTGTCGTAGAGCACGGCGAAAGTAACGACATTTTTACGGGGGCAGCCCTTCGTCGATCAGCCGGCTGCAATACTGGTTCAGCGGCGAGAACTTGTGCCTGATGCGCCGCCGTATTCTCAATGCCAGCGACCGGTAGTCGTAGCCGGGCACCATCTCGCTGACGCCCCGGAACGGCGGGGGCTCATTGAACGCTGCCCCTTCTGCTTTGTAGCGGGGGATAAGGTGCACGTGCATGTGCATATTCTGGTTCATGAAGATCGAGTAGTTCATGCGGTCCGGCTGACATGCCCCGTTGATCGCGTCTACTACCACGGATACGTCCTCCCAGAAGGCGATGAACAGCATCTGCTTGGTCTTCATGAAAAAGTCCATGTCAGTCTCGTGGTCACGCAGGATGACCACGGAGCGGCCGGTCCAGGTCTGGTCATAGTTCAGTGCGGCCACACTCACGGGCATGCGCTTGATGAAGGTCGGCTCCGGGTGCTCGAACTCTTCATTGACCCGGTATACCTGTCGGTTCTTCCGGCAAAAGCTGCACTCCACGTCGAAGCTGACCTTGAACGGCTGTCTCATGGCGAGGCTGCGTTCCAGCACCGAGGACGCGATGATCGAGCCGATGTCCTCCGGGAAGCCGTTCTTCAGGTCGTGGTTCGTGTCTGCTCCGGCCATTCTTACCATAAGACATTATGTTGCTGTTATGATTTAGTGATTACGTCCGGAAAAGTCGTCCGAATACGGTCAGGAACTACAGACCGGTAAAATCCAATCGCAGAATATACATTTTTATTAAAGAATTTTACCGATAAGTGAAACGGTTATATATTTGGAAAGATAAACCTTGTTATAGTTATCCAGGTAAAAGGAGTGAAAATACTTGAACACTAATTTAAACGAGAATCAAAGAAAGCTGCTCTCCATCTGCGTGATGGTGGCACTGGGGGGTGTTCTTGTGGCAGTGGTCGGAGAGGCGGCTAAATACATCATGCCCCACGAAGCACTGTATTTCCTTTTGGTCAACAAGGTCTATATCCTGGCGGCGGCCGTCTTTTTGCTGCTGCTGGGCATCAACCGCATCAACGCAGGCAGCGTGCGTAACCTGATCGCGGTGTTCGTGCTGACACTGATCGGCCTCGTGGTCCTGTGGCAGCTGGACGGGATCGCCAGCGGCATCCTGTGGGGCGGCACGTATCCGACGGTATACGGGCGTATCCCGGAAAAATATCTGAGCCTGTTCCTCCAGTCTCTGGACGTCATAGGGCTCGTCGTCGGCGCCCTTGGCGCATTCCTTCTGATGCTGAAGGTGCTGGACCTGGCCAAAGATAAGATGGCAGGGCCAAGTAAACAAAACTAATGCCTGGCTAAAAAGCAGGACGCAGCCCGTAGAAACATGAGGGCTGCGTAATCTGTTTTTCTACGACATTACTTAGTTGAATGCCTGTCGCTATTTGATTCCGCGAGCAGCGCCTCTTTTAACGAGGCACTCCGGAGGCTGGCATCGGAGCAGGGCGCAAATGGGCAGGGTCCCGGGTTTCTCCTGAAGTTCAGGCCGGCGATAAGGGCCGCCGCTCCGCCGATAATATAAAGGCCCCGATAGGCGGTACCGACAGTGTCGGTATCGGTTACGGCACTCATGAGGAACGCCCTCCTTCCGGCTTGAACGTGTCCGCGAATAATTTGATTTCTGCCATCGTCGTCTTTTCAATGCTTTCGAAGTCCAGCTCACCGTAGTTGAGGATGAAGGTCTGGAAGTACCAGCTGACCATGTACGAGATGAACAACGTTGCCACGGCCCGGGGGTTACAGGGCCGGATTTTGCCGTGCTCCATGAGCTTCCGGAACAGGACCTCAGTCTCATCGATCGGCCTCTCGATGAGCTCCCGGCGGAAGTAGTTCCCGATTTTTTCGTTGTGATACAGCTCGATGAGCATGATGCGGGTGATTTTGGCCAGGTGCGGATCGGCCATCATGAACCGGGGCACGGTCTCGAGTATTTCCCGGAAGGAAAGGGCTTCGGCCATGGCGTCGATGCTGCCCTCCGGGGCCTGCGGGTAAATCCGGCCCTCGACGTACGCGAAGATCGATTCGAGTATCTCGTCTTTGCCGGAGTAGTGCCTGTAGACCGCGCCCTCCGTCAGGCCGACCTCCCGGGCGATGTCACGGACGGACACGCCGTCGTAGCCCCGCTCGGCGAACAGGTCGACGGCTGCATCGAAGATTTTCTCCTTTGTGCCCTTCTCGCCCGGCACCTTCGCCGGCCTGCCGGTCTTTCTCGCCACACGTTTAACGCTCATACCCGACACTCCTCAGATAATAGCCGTATTCCGGGCCTCGCTTATACAATCATTTCGGTCCGGGCGATGGACCTTCGCTGCCAGACCGTTCGCCCAGGCGCGGATCGCCGCCCAGTCCCGCTGGTCGATCGGCTTGCTGGTATCGAAACCTTTCTTCTCCATGTCTTTCTTCACAGGGCTGAAGAACCGGTCGATACGACCTTTGCTATTGAAATCGAGATAGCCGCCGAAATAAGCCAGCCCGAGTGGTTTGATCGCCGGGAACTTCGCGGCCACCTTTGCGATACTGCGGCGGGCGTCATCGACCGTGGCCGGATTTTTGCCAGCCAGGCCAGACGAGAACAGCGCCACGTTCTTTCCCGCGAGGGCTTTTGCGTTGCGCTTCAGGAACGCTGTCGCCTGCCGCTTCCACATAGTCATGATCACTGAGCTGCCGACCACGACCAGGTCGAACGCGTTCACGTCGATGCCTTTTGATCTTCGGGCATCCACGACGGTCACGGCGAGACCCTGCCCGACGAATACTTTTCCGATCTCCTCGGCGATCTCCCTCGTCGCGCCGCCCCTGGTGCCATAAACGATTAACGCTTTCATGCGATTATTTCCCTTCTTTTATGTAAGTAAACATTCACTTACTTATACAAACCACTAAACACACGCTAACAATATAAAGTTAACGTTTACTTACTTTTGTCCTTGACCGGCAAGCAGCGGATGCTATGATCAGAAGCCAGGATTTGTCCTGATGAGATGAGGCACAGGAAACCGGCCACCAGGAATAGTACCGTATTGTATGGTGCCGGGGATAGCAGGCCGGCGATCAGCAGTGCCAGCCTTTCCGGCCGGCCGAACATGGCGGCGTTCGAGTTGAGGCCCTTCCGGTGATTGTAAATCCTCGATGCCATTAGCAATAAAGAGCCTGCAATGACGGCAATGGTGGAGGAAGAGACGCCCCCGACGACCGCACCCGCTATGAATACAATCTCAGAAAGCCGGTCACAAACACTATCGAAATACCTGCCGAACTCCGAGGTGAGCCCGCAGGCCCTCGCGAACGAGCCGTCAAGGGCATCCATGCAGGCGCCGACAATAAAAAATAAAATGCCTGCGTACAGATGGCCGGATGCGGCCAGCAGTGCAGCGATTACGGACATGGACAGCCCCGCTGCCGTGACCATGTTCGGCGTTACACCCAGGGCCATCAGGACATGGCTGACCGATTGCAAGGTCCGATCCTTTTGCGGCTTTAATGCGTATAGCATGCTCATGTGAATACACCCATGAATTTCGCCAGTAGCCTGGCCAGGATCTTTTTAAGCACGCCTGCCTGCGGATCATAGTAATAACAGGCATCCTTTTCAAACCAGCCGTGGTCTTTCCAGTAGTGATGATCAAAATACTCCTGTGGGACCTTCTTTAACGAAGGCCGGGAGGACATGAAGATCGCCATGCTAAAGAGGCCCGGTTTTGGCCTGCCCATAGCAACAGAGTGATAAAACTTTTTCGCGGCCTTGCTGATTTTTTTATCGACTTTGTGCTCCGGAGGGTTGAATTCCGGTATCCCGTTCGTGGTAACGCTTAAGCTGGTGACCTTGAACCCCCACGCCCGTGGCACAAGCGCGAAAGATAGTAACATCAAACCTGCACCTGCCCCGATACCTGAAGTGGTCAGGACCAGCGCGCTTTTGAAAAAGCGAGGGCGGTGGCAGGCATAGGCGAACCGGTCGAAGAAATTTTTCATCAGGCCGGTAACGTTAAACGTGTATGTGGGAGAGGCGAAGATGACCCCGTCGGAGCTCTGTATTTTTTCTTCGAGCATCGCCCGGTCGTCTTTCAAAGGGCACATGTCTTCGCCTTTATCCAGGCACGCCTGACAGCCGAGGCATGACCCGAGGCGCATATCCTTTAAGAACACATACTCGAATTCCACATCCCCGAGCTGTTTCATGCGCTCTTCGACTTTTTTGGTGACTTTGTAAGTGTTACCTTTCTTTCTTGGGCTTCCCATAATTGCTAATATTTTCACGAATATCAACTCAGCAGATGTTATTTCTCTGGCATCTCCCTTCTCATAAGAAAGTGATCAGCACCTTCTTCCGGTATTCCTCGTATTGCCGGCCGAACTTCTCCCGCAGTACGTCGTCCTCCTCGCGGATGAACAGCCGCTGGGCGGCATACATGACGACTGACGTCAGCAGGATCGGCCACCAGTTGAGCACTAGCGAGATTCCCGGTATGACGAAGACGATCCAGCTGCCGTAAATTGGGTTTGGCATGACGGCGAAGGGTCCCCGCGTCTCCAGTCGGCCCCGGAAGTAGGCGAGCAGGAACATCCCGGTCGACAGGAGCCAGAACGGCACCCCGGCCAGGAGGAATAATGCGCCGAGCGCCAGCGTCCATTCGGCTGGCACCAGCGGATAATTGAATGTCGGCCGGTACGTGTAGCTTATCCACGCCGTGATGGCGAATGCTACCAACAGCGGCGCCATGATCTTGGGGCCGGCGCCTTCGATTCTCATTCTTTTTGCACTCTTGACTTTCTGCTTCATTCAAATCACCTTATATTGTTTGTTTTCTTGCAAAGGCTGCTTCCCGGCGCCAGCAGGGGCCCAGAAGCGCACCATGGCCATGCTGGCGAGCGCGATGACTGCCGACCCCAGGTATGGCAGGAGTATGCTTACCACGTAGGCGAAGCCTCCCATCGACGGCCCCAGCACCCGGCCGATGCTGTTGAATGATCCGAGCAAGCCCATCGTGGCACCCTGCTGATCCTGTGGGGACCTCTTCGACACCAGGGTATTGATCGCAGGATTAAGCAGGTTACCGCCCAGAGCGATCAGGCAGGTGACGAGCACGAGCGAGGCGAGGTCTACCGTTATGATCACGAGGGCCATCCCGGCGCACAGGACTCCAAAGCCAAAGATGATCGTCTTTTCCTCCCCGTACTTCTGCATCATCCTGCCCACGGCAAGCTGGCTGACGACGGCGATCAGGCCCATGGCGGTGAATATGATGCCGAGCACGTTAGGCCCGGTAAGTACTAAGTGGCCGCCCAGGAACGGCATCCCCGACGGCAGCTCCGACATGCCGAACCGGTCCGATATAAAGTAAACGTAGGTCGTGTCGATACATGCTAATGCGAAGGTGGCGAAGAGCATGAGGAAGAAGAACAAGCCCAGGGGTGTCCTTAACGTCGATAGCGCGGGCATTTTCTTTTCCACGCCCGACCGCTGGTCCTGCCGGAGGGACTCAGGGAGGAACACGAACCCGGCGATGGCCGTTACCAGGCCCAGTGCAGCCGAGGTGAAGAAGGGCATGGTCATGCCCCACGTCGTCAATACACTGGAGATCGCGGGCCCTGCGATTATTCCGAGCCCGGAAGCTGCGCCTGCATACCCCATCAGACTGCCCCTCTCCTCGTGGGTCGTGATGTCTGCGATGTACGCGAGTACGGCAGGCCATATGCCGGCCGTCAGTATGCCGCCTATGATGAGCGCGACGAAAAGCATCCAGAGCTGCGTCGAGAAGCCCACCATGATGAACGCGAGGGCGAATCCCAGCAAGCCCGCGAGCAACACCGGCTTGCGGCCGATGCGATCCGATACCCTGCCCCACAGGGGAGCGAACAGGAACTGCATGGCTGACATCGAAGCCATGAGCAGCCCCAGCTCGAGCGCCCCGGCGCCCATGCTTTTAGTATAATATCCTATGACCGGTATGATGATGCCGAAGCCCAGCGTGAATATGAACATCGACATCATGAGCACGGTCATCTGTCTTCCTTTGACCTGCACTTTAGTTATCATTTTCATTTCCCCTCTTTCCGAATATTTCCACAGGATGGCCTGACCAGGTTACACTGTCAAGCCGTTTGCGAAAACCGGCAGTGCCCTTGCAGGCGCCGGTTTGCCATTTTTATTCTACTTAAAGTCCTGCCGTGATGGCCACGATAGTTGATGCTTCACGGCGAGATCATCTCAGAAGAATGTCTGCTTATTTCACTTCCTATTGTAGCACTGCGGATACGAATTCCGAGCAGTCGGCGCTGGCGGCATCGCCATTGCGGATCGTTTTCGTGACGGCCGTCTTGTTCAGCATGCCATTGCACGGGCACACGGCGACCTGTTTCCCGAATGACGCGATATCAGTCTCATGAAACTCCGGCGATCCAGTCGTCCCGAATACGCCTAACCTCACACCATTCTGCGGCTTCAGCGCGTTCAGGTATGCATCGACCGAGTTGCACACTCTCCCCCAGTACATCGGCCCGCCAGCGACAATCACGTCGTAGCCCGATAGGCTGGCTGCGTCGGCGCTCCTTATTCCCGCCAGAGTAACCGTATATCCCTTTGTCTGGAGATCGCCGGCAATATTTTCCGCTGCCCTCCTGGCCTCTCCGGAGAGTCCGGGATTATAGGCGACAAGCGCCTTGCCGGCGGATGTCCCGGTCGGGCTCAGGGTTTTACTTCCCGGGGCCGTATAGCTCATGATGTCCCCACAAAAGAGGGCTCCCATAGCAATTCCTGCCACCACAACGACCAGAACGATCCCTGCGATGACGATTCCTGTGATCATTAACAAATCCATTTAAATTCCTCCTGTTTCATTTGCTGTAACTTGATTTCCCAATCTTGATCTCTTACGGTCTTATCGCGTTCGTAAAGAACGTTGTGTGCTCCTCAACACGGGGGCCGAACTCCTGGACAAATGAGTTCGACGTGCTATCGTACCGCAGGATAAAATGGTCCACTAACGCCGCCATGAAAAACGACATGTATTCCATGGTCAGGATCTTCGGGTCCACGGGCTTGATGAGCTTGTGCTTCACCATGATGGCGAAGCTCGACTCGAAGAACAAAGGCCCGTCGCCAAAGAACGCCAGCATGAACTTTTTTACCTGATCGTTGTGGTAATGCTCGATGAAGGCGATCCTCATGATCTTCTCCATGCGGGGGTCTTGCATCCAGCTCCCGGATACGCCGCTGGCCATGGCCATGAACCCGTCGAGCCCCATAGCGACGATCTGTGCTTCAGCCTCATCGCTATCTGACCATCTGCCCACCTTGCTTTGGTTCCACCTTTCCATAACATACCCAAAAATTTTCTCGAGTATCTCGTCCTTGCTTGCATAATGCTTGTAGATCGAGCTTTCCTTGATGCCCACGGCAGCAGCGATGTCCCTTATGGAGACCCCATCATAGCCCCGCTCCGCGAACAGGTCGATGGCCGCATCGAAGATCTTCTCCTTCGTGTCCTTTTCGCCGGGTATCTTCACGGGCCGGCCTGATTTTCTTTTTACTGTCATGCACATCACCATAAGCTAACATCTGATAGCTTTACGATCCATAGAATATACTCTAAGTATATAAAGCTAACGCACGTTAGCTTATTAAAAAGGGTTGCTCATTGATCGCCGGCGATGCCGATGAGCAGTCTTACGGCTTCGCGGCCCGTCGAACTCACAAAAATAGATGCCCTGCCAGGTGCCCAGCGCGAGCCTTCCGTCGACTACCGGCACCATGCAGGAAAAGCCCATGAGCGATGCCTTGATGTGGGCGTCCGAGTTGCCTTCAGCATGGCGATAGCCCCCTGCCAGAGGCACGAGCTTTTCAAGACCGTTGATAATATCGGTGACAACGTCCGGGTCGGCATTCTCGTTGATAGTTACGCCTGCCGTCGTGTGCGGCACGTACAGGTAACACATGCCGTTATGGATCTTACTATGGCAAGCTGTTGGGCCGCGTACCGGGTGACATCAATAAGCTGGACCCGAGAGCCGGTCGGGATCGTGACTTCTTTCCAGGCGATCAAGACAATTTCCTCAACTATAGTCGTTCGTACACCTTTTTGAATGCTTGCACGGCGATATAGGGTCAGGTATAAGAAGAAGAAAACGGCCCCTGGCAATCGTCGCAGGCAACCCGGGTGCTCGCGCGCGCACGCGTAAGGCGGCGGGCTTTGCAGTCGTCGATTCTTAAAAATTTTTCATAGTTCAGCCATTAAACACTTCATGGCGGAACTCGATTCCTGCGCCACGGATGATCGACCCCACGGTTTCGAGGAAACCGAAGGGCGGCGGGTGTCGGAGCATATTCGAACACGACGTTGATCACGAACACCTTGCCCCGGTACTCTTCGTGCCCCTCATATACTGTGCCGCTTTTCAGGAAACGGAGATAGACATTGAGCTTGTCCTGCAGCTTCAGCAGGTGCCCGTTCTCGTCATCCCATTCCAGGTGGTCGGTAATGTCCATTATGATCTTCTCGTGGGCGCTGTCGTGCCGGATGATGTCGATGCAATCGGTCTCTTCGACTGACATGCCGTTTACCAGTGCCCGCTCACGTTGCCTTCGCCTGAGCCGCAACAGCGGCCGCCCACTTGCGGATGGCGTCCCAGTCCCGGTGGTCGACCGGCTTGCTGGTGTCGATGCCCTTCTTCTCGAAGTCCTTCTTCATCATGTTGGCCATGAACCGGGCCATAAAATTGGGGCTGTCGAAGCTGATGCAGCCGCCGAAGTAGGCCAGCGCCAGGGGCCTGATCTCCGGGAACGCCCCGGCCACCTTCACGATTCTCTGATTCGCTTCTTCCCTGTATGCCGGGTCATCCCCGGCCATGCCGGACGAGAACAGCGCGACCTTCTTGTTCGCCAGCACTTTCCGGTTCCGCTTCAGGAACGCGGTCGCCTGCCGCTTCCACTTGTTCGCCCACACGGAGCTGCCCACGACCACGAGATCGAACGGGCCGACATCGATGCCCCGGGATGCTTTCGCGTCCGTGACGGTCGTCGTGAAGCCCTGCCCTTCGAACACTTTAGCCATCTCGTCGGCGATCTGCTTCGTAGCGCCGCCGCGGGTGCCGTATACAATCAATGCGTTCATGTTATTGACTCCTCATAGCCATTTGATCAAGACTTTCTTCCTGTAAGCCTCGTACTGTTTGCCGAATTTTTTTCGCATGTACTCGTCTTCCCGGTGGATGAACCGCAGCATGCAGAGGTACATGACGATCGATGTCGCCAGGACCAGCCAGAAGTTAAGCAGCAGCGCGATGGCCGGCACGATAAAGACAATCCAGCTGCTGTAGACCGGATTGGGCATTATCGCGTAGGGGCCGGCGGTAGCAATCCGGTCCTTCTGGTAGGCCATGAAGAACGTCACCACGGACCACAGCCACAGCGGTATTCCGATCAGGAGCAGCAGTCCGCCAAGCGCAAGCGTTACCTCGCGCGGCAGAAAGCTGAAATCGAATGTCGGTCTGTACAGGTAGCTGATCTCAATTGTCAGCGCCAGCATGATGATCATGGGGATGATGATCATAGGGCCCACGCCCCCGACGCCCATCTCCTTTTTTCCCCCTCTGACACCTTTTGTTTTACTCATTGTCACACCTTCCCTTCAGGGATGGCCTGCTCTTCACGGGGAGGCCACTTCACGTTGCCCGGCCCCATGTCCCTCATCATAAGAACGCCAAGCGCATCACGCCGCCGGCAGCCAGCCTTGATTAGCGGGCTGACCGGCGTGTCGTAGTAGTACGTCCGACCTTATAGAACTCGTAGTCGGCAGGCAGCCATTCTTTACACTCGATACCAATGCGCTGCTGGACGAGGAAACCTACGTAATCGTAGAGGCCTGGCCCGGGCAGAGTCTTGTCCAGGCAAGCGACGTAAAGCATATCCGCGGCTTTCTGTACAGCCCGCTCATTTTTGGCCGCCGCCTTTTCCGTTACGGGCCAGGGAGCAGTCCCCAGCCCCAGCTCGTGCACGACCCGCATGCCGCCCAGCGCATGCCGCATGGCCGCCAGCGTCTCTTTAAAGCCGATGCCGCCGCTGTTGGCGACCAGCAGCACCTTCTGACGGTGGAAATGCGGGCGATGGTTGGTAGATGCAAACCGGTCGATGAAGTTTTTCATCAGCCAGCTCACGTTAAGGACGTAGACTGGCGACGACAGGATGATGCCGTCGCTGGCGAGAATGGCCGCCTCGATCTTTGACCGGTCGTCTTTCAACGGGCATCTGTCCTCGCCCTTCGGGATGCAGGCGTAGCAGCCTTTGCAAGGCTGAAGGTTCGCGTCCTTCAGGAACAGGTACTCGAACTCGACCGCCCCCATCGCCTTCATGCGCTTTTCTATCAGCTGTACGACCCGGTATCCGCTGCCCTTACCCTTCGGGCTGCCCATGATTGCCAGTATCTTCATCGTTTTACCTCTTTCAATTCTGCCAGCTGCGCCGCAGGGACTTTTTCCGGTCGTTTTATGTCTAAAACCTGCATGAGCCTGCTCATATTAATATCAGTCGCTATGCCCTGCTCATGCCAGTGCTTCCGGCAGCCGCAGTGATCCAGGAGGACACACTGTGGCGGCAGGCCGAGGCCCTTTGCCTTCCAGCCGCCGGAGACCAGGTTGGACACGCATGCGATTCCGACGATGCCCGCGCCTTCCCCGATCAACTGCCGTCCCGCGTCGCCCGAGAACACCGACGACTCGTGGGGCACCAGGAACACGCCGAACCCGGACTTTCGGCCCATCTTCGTGAGCTGGTTCACCCGGCACTGCGGGGTGCATTCCGCACACTCGCAGGAGAGGCCGTTCGACCGGGCCTTGCACTGAGGTTTCGGGTAGTAGCGCATGCACGCAGGCAGAATGACGGCCTTCCGCTTCGTCTTCAGGAAGTCGTCACGGAACGCCCGGTTCATGATCTCGGCGCCCACCATGTTCAGGTGGTACTCGACGCGGCGGCGGGCGGAGAAGATGACGTCCTCCTTCCACCGGTGGTCACGCTGTTTCTCGCTCAGGAACTTTTCGACGTTAGGGGTGTACCTGCCGAGCGCCTTCAGGCTGCTGCCCTCGAACCATGCGGCAAACCCGATGGCGACGTCGATATCGGCGGCGACGGCCTTCGCGGATTGCCCGGCCCAGTAGTCCCGCCAGCCACGCATGCGCTTTTCCTCTTGAACATAATCGCCAGTGGCGTCCATCCACCTGAGGAGCAGGTCAAGGTGCTCCAGTGTCGCTTTCGGGTGCCAGTCCCGGTCAGCCGGGGAGAGAAAGATCGTGGCCAGGACGCCCCGGAGGCTGTCGGCCGCCGATTTAATCAGGCCGCCCTGCTGACGGAGCCGGGAAAGGAAGGACATGATGCCGGTCCAGCCACTGGATACATCATGGGCGTCGTCGGCGTAGGTGCGCCAGAGCGTGCCGAGCATCAGGAGCTCGAATGCGTACTCGTCCTCCGATCTGACCGCTTCCCTACCGGTCTCCTTCAGCCAGGCCTGATAGGCCACGACAATCGGGGCCATATCCTTAGTCTTCACCAGCACTTCATCGGTGAACGTGGCAACTTCCCCGTAGTACTGGTCCGAGGTCGGCTCATCATCCTTGAGCGAGTAGGTAACGACGTCCATCACGGGACCTCCTTTACCTTTATGGCATCGAACATGAACTTGATGTGGTCCGACAGGTTGTCCATGATGCCATCGACAAATGAGGCGTTTTTCGACTCTTCGTAGTTAAGGAAGAAATGTTCGAAGTACAGGTACAGGACGTAGTAGGTGAACTCTTTGGCCAGCAGCCGGGCATCGCACTCCCGGATGTAACCCAGGTCCATCATCTTCCTGAACGTTTGCTCCCAGGCCTGGAGGGTGAACCCGACCATCGTCGTTTTGAAGAAGTCGCGGACCTTCGTGTTACGGTAGAGCTCGATGGAGATGAGCCTCCAGGTCTTTTCAATGCGAGGGTCCTTTATGCGATCCATAAAGGCCCGGCCGCCGACGGTCATGAACCCTTCGGGGCCGTACTTCTCCAGCATGACTTCCATCGGCACGTCGTCAGGGTCGGGCTTCGAAAGCTCGGCCATGAAGTACACGAAGATCGAGTCCATGATGGCTTCTTTGCCCTTGTAATGGTTATAGATCGAGCTTTCACGGATGCCCACCGCGCGTGCAATGTCCCGGATGGAGACCGCATCGTACCCCTTCTGCGAGAAGAGATCGATGGCCGCGTCCAGGATTTGTTCTTTCGTGCCCTTTTCTGCCGATGCATTGTTCTTCATACTTCATCCTTCGTTACTAACGAACGAACGTTAGTTTATCCATCTTATATGCTCTGAGTATATATAGTTAACGAACGAACGTTAGTTTCCGTCCTCCTGACATAGTGCCTGTCCTGTATCGCAATGATTATTTACAGGGCGGAGCATAACCGGGTTAGGGTCATTTCATGGTGGATTTACTGGCGTTATTTAGTGTTATCATTGTAGTCATTATCTGCTTGCCAACGTTGTTACTCGTTATCGGGAGGCTCATCGGGTTCTACACCTACTACAAAGCGACGGAATCCCGGACAGAAAAGCCGACGTCCGATCAGAAGGGCAAAGCGCTGATCGTCTATGAGCCCGGCGCGACGAAGCAGACCAAAAAGGCAGGAGAAGAGATCGGTGACCTGCTGCTGGAACAAGGATACGAGGTCACTCTGGCCGGGATCAAGTCGGATGAGGCCAGGGACACTTCAGGCTATAACCTCGTGTTGCTCGGGACCCCGACATACGTCGGCAGGCCGACGGGCATGGTCAAGAAGTACGTGAAAAATTTGCACCTCACCAGCGGCCAGACCTTCGGCATCTATCTTATCGGCACAAAAGGTGCGCCGGCAGTGGGATTTGCACCCAAAGCGTACCTGGACGCCATGAAAAAGCCGCTGGAAGCCAGCAATACTACGGTCAAAGAGATGGCTTTCGCAGGATACGGGGCTTTTGACTATCCCGGATTCGTCTCCACACTCTGCTCTCCGGATTCGAATGAGCCTGCGAGCGAATGAGCCTGGCGTGAATGCCAGGACTCGCGACACGCCGATCGTGCTGACAACGGGCCTGGCGCGGGAGCTTATCGACAGCGCGGCCTGCATCGCGCTCGCTTGCCGGTGCCCCTGCCGGGAAGAATACAAATGCCAGGACTATCCGGTCGATTTCGGCTGCCTCTGCCTGGGCGAAGGCGCAAGGGACATCGCGGCCGCGGGCAAAGCCCGGAAAATCGACCGACAGCAGGCCATTGAACATCTCCGCCTTGCGGACGTGCATGGCCTCGTGAATATGGTCGTCTGGACGGGCTCCGACGCGAAAAATACCCTGAAGCTGTGCTCGTGCTGCCCCTGTTGCTGTATTTCCCTCAAGGCCGGCGACGAGATGAAGGCCTATATCGACGACATCACGGGTATGGGCATCGCCAGGGCAGAGGACGGGTGCAACGCCTGCGGCGAGTGTGAAGGGGCCTGCTTTTTTAAGGCAATTACGATTATGGAAGACGGCCCGGCAGTCAACGCAGACCGATGCAAAGGTTGCGGACGCTGCGTGAAAGCCTGCAGACGGGGCTTGCTCAACGTGTATCCGCTGGAAATGGTCCCCTGTTTTTCGGACGGCTGGGACATGATACCTGCCAGAGCCTTCATAGACGAGATCATGAAGACGATCAGATAATAGTCACCTGCCGTTAATGCGTACAGGGCCGGGCGGCCGCTCGCGCGCGTATGTTTCAGAGCCCGGCAATTGATCTGATAAACGTTCGTGGGCCGGGTGCCAGTCTGGCGTTTAAAATATTTATCGTCCGGTGATCATGGCTCCTTGCAGCTGTCGCTCGATCTGGCGGCACACATCCCGGGCATCGTCATTGAGCGGAACGACTTCTACCTCGTCCGGGCCCATGGCGCCAATGCCAAGTTCAACCGCACGTGCGATCTGCTCCTGGCCGAAGATGTCTCCGTGAGCGACTTCGGGAGTCGTGCCGTACATCCGCAAAATCGCTATGCCGCAGACGTCCAGCGCCACGCGGTCGGCACTGGCTAACAGGAGTCCGGGCTCGATGAGCGTCCCACTGCTCGGGCCCGCCGTGAGAGTACCCTTTGATAGCGTCCATGACGACAAAGACAGGCGCATAAGAAGTATTGATTTCCGCGATCATCTGCCGCTGGTACGGGGAACTATGCAGCTCCTGCATGTAATTGTAGCCGCTTTCCGGGTCGATGGCTGCGACCATTCCCACGCTGTCCTTCAGCGACATGGTAATATGGCCTCCGAACCGGTGTGTTTTCAGGCAGCACGTGGTCACGATAGCATCGGCTTCGCTGAAAACTCTTAGGGAACAGGTACCCGCTTTTCCAGTGGTAGCCCTCGATCTTGCCCTGCCGGTCCCAGTCGCATATGTCACCCAGGTCGTCCAGCACGATGCAGTCGAACCCCTGCGTAGCAGCCAGGGCATCTACGCCCCGGTCGTGGAGCACTTCTGCAGTTTCCCCCATGCCGCTGCGCTCGGCCAGCGTGACCCCGCCGACGTCGTTATCCTCCAGCACATCGACGATGGCAGACAGCGTATCGATGTGGGTGGAGGCCGGGTACGGGTCGGCGCTGTTGAAGTTCGCCTTGATCGCCACCTTCAGGCCCTTGAGATCGCTTATCAGGAACCGCTCCAGAAGCCGTCCTGACTCCTGCAGCCCTGTCCGTCGTTTTCAACACGTAGACTGAAGATTTACTGAGACTCATGCAATGACACCTCCGAGCACGTTTGCAGGAATAATTATTTAGAAATTCCACCGGAGAGTGAAAAAGTTTGCCGGCTGTAAAACGCGATGCCGTCCGACATGCCTTATCGGCAAGAGGAAAAGGTTAATAAATTTGGGATCAGTCATAGACAGGTGATATGGGCAAAAAACTGATGGATATCCTCAAGGGCGCCGCTGTCATGGGACTATTCGCCGGCCTGTACGCGCTCACCGGCCACGACCTCGACCCGCAGAGCATCGTCGTGGGCGTGGTCGACGTGATCGTCGGCTCGCTGGGCGGCCGGACAGGCGCAGATATCCCGCAGCTCTGGGACCAGGTCAAGGTCGGGCTGCTGGTCTACGGCCTTATCGGCACGCTGCTCTTTGTCTTCTCGGTCATGTACTGCGGCAAGCGGGGCATCATCACCGCGGCATGCGGCTACTTCGGCGTGCTGCTGCTGATCACGGGGCTCGGGCACGGGATTGGCGCACTATACTTACCTGTCGCGCTACTGGCCATCGGCTACGCCGTGGCGAAGCTCATGTCGGACAGGGGCAACCTGAAATTGCCTAAATGACCGGGGGCATGCAAGCCCCCGGCTAATCGTGCAAGCCTTACTGATGTTGCCTGCCGGGCTACTTCTTTTCCTCTTCTTCGCCCTTCTTGACGAGCTCGCGGACCTTTTCTCCGCCCTTGTGCCCGATCTTTGAGTAGAACTCGGGGCCGTGGGTCTCCGCGGTCTTCTCGCCGCCCTTGTGGCCGCCCTTTTCGCCGATCTCGTGGTAGAATTCCTTACCATGAGTCTCGGCAGTCTTCTCGCCGCCCTTGTGGCCTATTTCCTCGTAGAATTCCTTGCCGTGGGTCTTAGCTGTCTTCTCGCCGCCCTTGTGACCGGCTTCCTCGACGGTCATTTCGCCCTTCTTCTCCGCTTTCTTCTCCGCCATAGTATCACCTGGATGTTCAATCCATAAGATCGAAACACAACATGGATATTAAAAAAGAGGATAGGAAATCGCAACATCCGGGGACTGACGAAGGCGATTCGGGATTCATATGCCCATATATGCCGATTAGTGCATGTCTAGCTTCGCAGCGAGCTTCTCAAGCTTGCGCCGCTTCACGTCCTCGAACGCCCTGGCAGTGTCGGCCGATTGCCCGCAGTAGATCAGCTTCGCCTGATCGAGCGCGATCTGCATGTCCGCAATCTCCTCAATGACGGCGTCCAGCCTTTTTCCCGTGAACTCGCCCTGAGCGGCAGCGCGCTTGTGCTTGCAGATGGCGAAAATAAGCTCGGCGGCCTCCTCGATAATCGCGTCGGCCTGGGACTCCCACCCGAGCTGTTCGATAGCGCGCATATACAGGGCAGTCACGTCATCAGGATTGGACATATCGAGCGGTCCGGTCATGTGTGGCACATCACAGAATACGTTACCACTGGCTGTTTATTATTATATCGGCAAGCCATCCCGACTGGCGACTTTCATGCCGGCTTCTTTAAAACGATGACCTCTTCCGTGCCCATTCGCTGTTCGATCTGCGTCACGCCTTTCGAAAAGGGCATCATCCGCCGGTCCCGGTCCAGCGATCGATGCAGGATACCAGCCATATCGAAGCCTGCGTCGTGCTCCGCAATGTCGGCGAGGCAGTATGGCGTTCGCACGTCCAGGCCCCGCATGGTCGAGGTGCCCACGACAACGATCGCATAATGCCCGGGCAGAAGAACACGGCACATTTCCGTGAGCGCATCACGCATCTCAAGGTAGTACTTCCTCAACACAGCCTCTTTTCGCCGGTCGAGGACGCCGAGACTATGGAGCAAATCTTCTGTGTATGGCGGCAATAGCCCGGTAGCAGAATCGCCGGTGGTCTCGCTCCCGATATACTTGCTGCGTAGCCGGCCGAGGTCGGCAACCGGCATTCCCAGCCAGGCGAGGGAAAACTTGTTGGCCCGCATGTAGTCGATCGCGTTGGCATAGGGCGGAGACGTGACGATAAGATGCGCCGAGTCGTCTTTAACGGCGAGCTTCCGCGCGCTGCATTGCACGATATCGGCATAAGGCGCATGGTCCGGCAGTGCCGCGATGACCGGGGCGAACTTCCGGAGACGGAGCTCGAAGGCCTTGATAGCGCTTTTCGGCTTCCGGGTTTCGTCTATGTGGGGCCGGGAGTGCGCAAGGTCACGCGCGCGGGAGACGCCGCCGCTTTTCGTGACAATTATGCCCGAGAACACGACTTCCAGCAGCTCACGGACGGGAGAGCCATGTGGATATTCCTCTATAGAAAGGAGCAAGGCCATCAGCTCTTTTGCCGTCTCGGGAAAGAACCAATAGTCGATGAACCGCCGGGTCTTTTCGTCGAACCGGAGATCGAGAGCATCCCGGATAGCCGCATCGTCTTCAAGCACGCTCCGGGCGTTTTTAATAAACATATCCGTAAGCCCGGGAGCGTCGATTTGCACAGGAGTAGCTTTGACACGAGCGATCCTGACAGCCAGCGGGTCGATGTCGCAGCCGATGGCCCGCCTGCCTCGCAAGTACGCTTCCAACGTGGTCGTACCCGAGCCGTTCATCGGGTCGAGGACCGTATCGCCGGGCTTTGTAAGGCGATCGATGAAAATGCCGGGCAACTGCGGCGGGAATTTTGCGGCGAACGCGTGGAGGGCATGGGAAGAGTAGGTGCTCGTCTCGTCGTGGAAGTCGAGGTCGAGCGATAAGATATCAGGTTGTGCTACCATAATCCTCCCATAAACAAAATCCCCGTTCCAGGTTAATATCAGGATATCAGATAATAATGGTGGTAAAGCTAGATATACTCGTCCCAGCCGGGACACCGCCCCTTCGCTGTAACTTTTTGATTATTTTAGGCAGCGAGGGAATACCTCATATATTTATTCCAGCTATAACTATACCATAAATATCAGTCAAAGGGTCAGGTGGAAATTCATGGCTACGGGCACAATAAGCATACCAAAGGTACTGGCATCGATTGCTATCATATCTATTGGTTTAATTATACTCTGTATAGCCGGCCAGCCGGCATTAGCAGCCAGCGGTGGCTCCGGGGGAACCGGTATGGCACCGACACTGATGCCTACCCCGACCCATGCACCGTCCGCCACTTTGAGCCCGGGACTGTCGACGGGCATAAAGCCGGTCGCCACGATAGACCCGTCGGTCATCAATAAAGCGCTCAACTCCTACTATACCAGCTCGCCGCTGCTGTATGTGGTGAGCAATAATACCGTCTCCGTCATCGAGGTCAATACTAACAAGGTCGTGGATATCATCTACTTCAAGCCGGAAATCGTGCCGGAGGACGTGGCGGTGAACGGGGACTACACGAAGCTGTACGTCCTGTACTACAACATCACAGAATGGGAACAGGACGAAGACTACAACTATAATGGGGAAAACAAGGAGCACTACATCGATACCATCGACCTGTCCACCAAACAGATCGTCGCCTCGACGAGGCAGCCGGGAAACGGCCGGTATGCGCTCCAGGGCAATCCGGTGAAGATGCTGGCGTCGGAAGACGGCAAGTACCTGTACTTGATGTTCATCGAACACGGGTATGGTCATACCTATAGCACGCTCTACCGGTACGATACGGCTGCTAACGCATATACAGCCTCATTGCACGACCTCAATGAAGAGTGGAGTCTCTACTGGGTCACTGACATGACGCTTGGTAATGACGGGTACCTGTACATCGCAGACCGGCAGGGACATACTGTCTATCGCATTACCGTGCCGACCCTTGACAAATTTTACCGGTACTTCCTCTGGGACTATCACGCGAAGGAAAAGCTGCTGTGGGGACTGGACGTAAACACGAAGACGGGGCGTATCTTCATTGCAGACACCGATAACGCGCATAAGACACTGAAGTCCGTCACCACAGTCGATATGGCCGGATATAACTGGTACAACTGGACCGGCATCGCATCCTTCGGGACGTCGAACTCCCCGACTCTGGTGAAGCTGTCACCCGGAGGAGGCGTGCTGTACGTGCTGGAGCCGAATGCGAAAACGGTGGAGGCGTTCTCCGCGCCCACCTACAATAAAGCCGGGAGCTACAGCATCGGCGACTACCCCGCCGACTTTGCGCTGAGCCCGGACGGGGCCCGGCTGTACGTGTCAAACGCCGGCGATGACGCGGTAACGGCCATTGATTTGACGACAGGCACCCCATTCCCCGGATCCCCGATCAAGGTCGGGAACCTTCCGACCCGGCTGGTGATGGGCACTAAGCCGGAGGGCAACATCAGCATCAACAACTCCGAGCTGCACTCCCGCATCAGGGAAAATGTCATGGTCAGCGTCCGGCCGTTCCCGGGGCTGCCCGACAGCACTGGCAGTAGCAGTAGCAACAATAGCACTATCGGCGGCGGGCTGATACTCATTGACCCGAACCTCGGGACGTTCACCCGGATTAACATGACTGATCTGACGCCTCCGGGCAGTGCCCCGGTCAACGAAACGGCGCCAGACAACAATACGCAGGCAGGCAACACGACCGGGCAGGGAGGCCAACAACAGGCGAGCCCCACCGCGACGGCGGCGACGCCGGCAGGACAGGCAACCGCAACCGCTACTGCCGCGGGAGCGTCAGCGACGCCGGGGTTCGAATGGATTGTGGCGTTATCGGGCATTGCTGCGGTTCTGACGCTGATCAGCATGAGAAGAAGGTAAAAGCCCTGCAGCCCGGCATTAGTCCAGGGACATCATTTTGCGCATTACCCCGGCGGACGAGGTAATGCCTGTTATTCTGATTCACTAAAACCACCTTGACTGTCGCCTACTTGTAATCCCTGTTACTCAGGTTGCTCCTGGCGCAAAGTATTTGCTAAAATTTAGCAAATACATTATAAATTTTACGTAAATTGTTCTAAAATATAGGAACATTATACTGAATTTTAGCAATTATCATCAGTTCCCCTGCTTATTCCATCTCATATAACGGGCAGGCACTACAGTCAGGATTGGTCTTACAGATGGCATTTCCGAGGTGTACGATCTGCGCATGGAAGTCATTGTATAAAGCAACATCTTCGGGCAGGTTCTTCGTGAAGAAGGCCTGGATATCGTCGTATTCTGCGTCCGGGGCGACCAGGCCGTACCTGACGAAAATCCTCTTCGTGTATGCATCCACTACGAACACCGGCTTGTCGCAGGCATAGCACAGGATGGAGTCGACCGTCTCTTTCCCCAGGCCCTTCACGCCCAGCAGCTTCTTCCGCAGCACGCCGGGGTCTTCCCGTGCCATCGCAGCCATGTCGAGGTCGTATTCGTCCTTGAAGAACTGCATAAAATTCTTGATCTTGATGGCCTTCATGTTGTAGAACCGCGAGGACCGGATCAGCGGTGCGATATCCTCTGTTCGTGCATTGTACAGCTTTTCAGGATCCATCAGGCCGGCGGCTTTCAGGCTGTCGACGGCCTTCTTCGCGTTGCGCCAGGCGACGTTCTGGGTAAGGATGGCGCCGATGACGACCTCGAACGGCCCTTCCGCGGCAGGCCACCAGCCCCGGTGGCCGAAATGAGCGAGGAGGGCATCATAGATTTCAAGCAGCTCTTTCCGGTGGTTCATGTGCAGTACAGCGTTCTTGGCATGATGGGATAATAAGTTTCCTATTGCCAAAACGCAAAATTCCGGGGCGAGATCGTGCCTTAATGTCAGTTGGTTTTCCGGTTAAGCCACCCGGACAGACGCGCCGAAACCAGTATGCTATAACAGTATGCGCTGGCAGCAGCGACCGGCGTGAGGAGAATCATACCGGCCATGATGGTCAGCACAGTCTGTAAAAAAATATCGGGAAAATACCTGTATTGAGTCTCAATTGCCAGGAACAGGTACCGGGTCGGGTTCCACGGCGCCAGCGCCATGACCAGGCCGGTTACACCTCCGAGCACCGCCAGCCGGGAGGGATTCTTTACCCATTCGGAACAAATCATAGCGGTAAGTACGCCGGCCAGTATCGTGACAAGTATCCCTAAGCCGAACCCCTGCAGGTAAGGAAGCATTCCCCAGTTGACCATGTTACCGCCCGCCCATGCGACCTGTGCATCCATCCACAAGTTGCCGGAAAAAGTGATGATCAGCAGGACAAGGATGCCACAGCAGAGGCCTACAAGAATGGAAATCCCGACCTCACGGGTAAACAAGGAAAAGACGAGCCTGCCATTATCCGCCATTTCTACGCCTTCTTAATCATCGCTTATTTTACTATTTATCTAATAACCTTCCGGTGAGGTCCGGGTAAAAGCATGTAAAAATACATGCAATATATCGATTTATTCTCAATTATTTGTTATGTAAATGCATAAATAGAATGTTATTGGCAGATATAAGATAGATATTGTGGTCATATATGGACTCACTGAAGATCCTGACCGGCACATCCGTGGTTCTGGGGGCCATCCTCGGGGTAATGTCCCAGTTCGTCTTTAACCTGCCGACGCTGGCCTCTGGCGGGATCGCCGTCTCGTCCATGATCGGGCTGTTCCTGATCATGCTGGTGCTGAATAATATCAGCTTCCGGCGGTCGATTCACGATTTCTCGGACGAGTAGTGACGGATCGCTTAGTAAGACCAGAGTACTGGCGGCGATATGTCCAGGATATCCTGGTCATTTTTTCTTTGGGACTGCGGCAGTACGACAGGCCAATCGTCAACGGGGGATCTTAAAAAAGGGCAGGCCCCGATATTGTTGGGGCCCGCATCGCAGGAAGGCCGGTACTGCGTCATCCGACATGCGACTTGTCAAGGCAATAGACGGAGTCCTTGGGATTCATGTTATAGTCGTGCCGCGCCCAGAAAGTGCCCATGTCTATGCCGTTGGAGTCGGTCGGAATCACGCTCCACAGCATACAGTCGTATCTAGCGCCGCTCCCGTGGTCGCTCCAGATTACGGATTTCTCGACGGCCTGCGTCACCAGGTCCATTCGGACACACCGGAATTTGGAGAGATCGGGATACCGGGAAAGATCGGGATAGTTGTATCCCTGCAAGCCAATGCATCCCAGCGCCACGTAGCCATCAGGCGGTATCGGTTCCCAGAAGCCCGTGTCGAGTGTGGCGCGGGAGTTATGGTCGAAGTAAACCCATCTCCAGCCGACCGGCGGGGCCAGCAAGTCGGGCTCGCCTGGATAGCCGGGGTTTTTAACGCTGACCAGTAAGATCCCGTACGAACGGACATCATAGGTAGGTTCCGCAAGGTCGCCGACCCAGTACCAGCCGTCAGGCAGCGACGCCGGCCGATATATCGTCATGTCCATATGGGCGTGTGATCCCTTATCGTTCGTGACCATGGTGAGGTTTCTGGTCGTCATTATGGATAGTTGAGGAAAATATGAGGGAAGCTTGTTCGCATCGTCAGGAGAGTCGTTCACTGATAACTCCGATAGTTCCGAAGTCGCAGAAATAACCGGACTCTGGACCATGACCGCATATGCGAGCGCTGCCGTCAGCAGTAAAGCTATGGCAATCATTGCGCCGAAAAACGAATTATTACCCATATTAGTGTCACCTATCGCTATAAAAGCTAAACAAGCGGTAGTATCGCGTTAGATATAAATATTTGGATAATTTCAACTTTGAAAGCTAAAATATAGATAATTTAACCGATCATAGGTCAGATGGTAGTTCTATGAAGTCTGACAGGGGTACGATATTTCTTGCGTTAGCAAGCCTGGCATTGATCGTCTTAATCGTCGCGCTGACAGCCGCCGTCGTCGCGGGGCCGACTGCGCCTGCGGAGGGGCGGCTATCGACGTCGCCCCCGACAGGCGATGTAAACGCCCCGGCCCTGGAAGGGTCGAACGGCCTGCCGGAGAGCGCGTCGTCGGCCTTC
>CAVYKK010000017.1:0-41439 GCA_963769045.1 uncultured Methanocellaceae archaeon | reverse complement strand
GTTGATCAGCCATAAAACGCTTCCCTATAATGAGAAGGATTATATTTAATCCCTATTTTCCTGAATATGCTTGAAATACTGCCTCCAGGCATATTACAGGCATATTACTTTCACATTGCACTAACAAAGTGGTAATAATACCCCGATGACAGAGGGACATGCAGACATGGCAGAGAAAAAACGAACAACGGCAAGGGAATTAGCCAAGCAGATGAAGGAGATATCCTTCAGCGAGTTCATCGCCACCAATCCTCATCTCGTGGGGTTCGAGAGCACGGTCAAGATGATACCGATGTCCATCCACGAGATACTCACTAATTCATTAGACGCCTGCGAGTCGGCAGGGATACTGCCCGAGGTCTGGATCGACCTGAAGAGCCTCGACGACCGGGGCCGTCTCAAGAGGTACAAGCTGACCGTCAGGGACAACGGCCCGGGCATCATGCCCAGGAACGTCCCGCTGGTGTTCGGCAAGCTGCTGTACGGCAGCAAGTTCGGGGTGCGGAAACAGTCGCGGGGCCAGCAGGGCATCGGCGTGTCTGCCGTCGTGCTGATTTCCCAGATCAAGACGGGCGAGCATGCGACAGTGAAGACCTCCACCAATGGCAAGACCACACACGTGTTCGATATGTCGATAGACATCGACAGGAACGCGGCCAAGGTACACTGCACCTGCGAGGAAAAGGCGAACGGCTGGAGAGGCGTGGAAATCTCGGTCGTCCTGGAGGCGCAGTACTCGTCGCGGATCATGGAGTACATCGAGTTGACGGCAGCGATCAACCCTCACCTGTCATTACACTACGACGGCCTGAGCGAGAAGGACCGGCTGGACGTACCCCGGCGCACCGACATCATGCCCACCCAGCCCGTCGAGACGAAGCCCCACCCGTCGGGCGTCGACTATGACCTCCTGAAGCGGATGACGTCCCGTACGAGGTATGAGCGTATCGCCGATTTCCTTAAGGGCGAGTTCGACCGGATCCGGGCGGACACCGTAAAGGAGATCATGGGCATCTGCAAGGGCGCGGTGGGCGCAGGCAAGAAGCCCGCCGACCTCTCCCGGGACGAGCTTTCAGCTTTAGCTGACGCCATGTGCTCCGCGAAGACGACGCCACCGTCGCCCGAGTGCCTGTCGCCCGTGGGCGAGGAGACGCTCGTACAGGGCGTGGTCAGCAGGTTACAACCTGCCTTCATCGAGGCGGTCACGCGCAGCCCGCGCGCCATGCGCGGCCAGCCGTTCCTTGTGGAAGTGATCATCGCCTATAATTGTAGCGCCGACTTAGCCGGCGTGGGCGAGTCGTCCATCGACCCGGTGACCGGCGTCTACGTGCACCGGTTCGTCAACCGGGTGCCGCTGCTGTTCAGCGAGTCCGGCGACGTCACCATCAAGGCCGCAAGGGACGCGGGGCTGTCACGCTATGAGATCGCCCCCGAGACACGCAGTCATCTGTTCGTCCACGTGGCCGGCGTGAACATTCCCTACACCAGCGAGAGTAAGGAAGCCATCAAGTACGTCGACGAGTACTACGAGGAAATCCGTCTTGCCATCCAGGAGTGCGGCCGGAAGATATCGAAGCACATCCGCAGCATCAAGCGTAGCGAGGAAAAGGCCGTCATGGGCAAGAGGAAAGCGATCATCCACTCGCTGCTCCTGCGGGAGCTGAACCGCTACGCCGGGGTAAAGGTGGCTGGCATGGAATACGCCTCTGCGTTCGGCTTTGACCATATATTGCCAGATGTCTTAGAGGAGTACAACCTTGACGTGTTCAGGACCGGGAAGCCCTCCCGGCGAAAGGAAAAGGAAGCCGGCATCGAGAGCGGGGCGGAGAACAAAAAGGTGAAGAAGGAGCGTCCGGCGCCCGACCGGGAGCCCGCGAGGAAGCCGGCCCTGGCCATAGCCCGCTAATAATGACCAGGCAGGAAAAACATGGCAGTCGCTAGATTAGTCACTAAGAATAACAAGCTGTACCAGCAAATCGAGGACGCGGCGCTGGCCGACGAGTTCGAGGTCATCTTCGATCACGCATCGGTCGCGAAGAGGCAGGACTTCGTGAAGATGCTGACCTGGATCAAGAAGGACAGCTCCACCATGGCGATGGCGCACGACATCCTCAAGACCAGGAGGCTCACCCGTGACCAGGAGAAGTCCATCATGGTGCTGTCCGCCTACTGTCTCGGCGCGATGGTGCGGGCAGAGAACGCGCTGCCGTACACGTTCAAGGCGCTGAAGGTCGATCGCTCCTCCGTGGAGTACGACGACATCGACGGCTACAGCACCTCCGGCGAGACCTCTGCCATGAGCACGTCAAATGTCGACCAGGCGGCGGGCATCGCCAAGCTGCAGTTCCTCGTCAACCACGTCATCGAGACCATAGCGGCCAACTCAGTGTCCACCAAGAGGGACTGCTACTACATGCTCAAGAACCAGTTCCAGAAATACCCGTGGATGGACATGAACGGGCAGGGAGAGAGCGACCGGCTCATCGACTCGCTGGAACGGATAACGAGAGCTGCAGCGGGAGAACCTCAACATCATCGCTGACCCGAAAGGCCTGATCTACGGCGACATCTCCATCATCGACGAGGAAGGCAAGGACTTCTCCTGCGGGGAGCGGGAGCAGAGCATCACCGGGCTCGCCGGGCAGTGGGAGATCAAGAAGTACAATGTCAAGGCCGTAATACCCATCGAGAAGACGGGTGTGTTCATGGACCTGAAGAAGCTGAAGGTCGCCGACGAGCTGGGCATCGGGCTCATCCACCTGGGCGGCCAGCCAGCCCGGGGCTGCCGGGCGCTGATCAAGCTGCTGTCCGAGAAAGGCGTGCCCATCGGCGTCCTGACCGACTTCTCGCCCTGGTCGGGCATGATCGCCAAGTCTGTGATGAGCGGCAGCATCAACGCCGCCCACCTGTCGGGCCTCCACGCCTCCAAGGCCGCTTTCCTCGGCATCGAGTCGGCGGACGTCAACACCTGGCTGAAGGACGTATGGAAGAGCGTGCAGGAACCTTTGAGCCGGAACGACACGCTGCGTGCCCAGAACAACCTGTCGCTGCCCTACATGCAGGACGACTACTGGAAAGGCGAGAACGAGTGGTTCATCAGGCATGCCAGAAAGACCGAGCTTGAGGCGCTGGGCACCGCGGCAGGCTCGCCGCTCAAGAAGAAGGAGTTCTACAAGAGCTACCTCCGCGCCAAGCTGAAACAGAAGCTCAAGGTCCGAGTGTAATCACTCGTAGAATAACTGTGTATGCTCATGACCTTTTCAACACGAAGG
This sequence comes from uncultured Methanocellaceae archaeon, assembly GCA_963769045.1. GTDB lineage: Archaea > Halobacteriota > Methanocellia > Methanocellales > Methanocellaceae > Methanocella_A. The sequence continues at coordinate 38,167 of CAVYKK010000017.1, read as the reverse complement.
CCACAATGGCCACAAAGTACACGACGCTCGTTTAAGTAAGTGGCAACGTACCCTCTTTCCTTAAAGGACTTTGTGTACCTCGTGGCCATCGTGGCCTTCGTGTCGAAAGGGTCAGGTGCCCGAACAAGGACTGGCGACCACCGCTTTGCCGGCTTCCGATAGGAAGTGATGATGGCCGGTATGCTCTGCAATGGCGGAAAAAGAGGTTTTTTTATTTCAGGAAATCCTTCAGCTTGCCCTCGATATACTGCCTGGGCACGGCGCCGATGATGGTTTCTGAAAGCTTCCCGTCAGAGAATATGAACAGCGTCGGGATGCTCCGGATACGGAACTGTGCCGCTACCTTGGGGTTCTCATCGGTGTTAAGCTTGAAAAATTTCATCTTGTCGCCATAGTCCTTGGCCAGTGCCTCGATGGTAGGGGCGAGTATCCTGCAGGGGCCGCACCAGGGCGCCCAGCAATCGACAAGCACCACTTTACTGCTGCGGACTGCCTGCTCGAAGTCTGCGTCCGTGGTGTCCTTCACCAGCTGCGAAGTTTCTGCCATAATCGTGACTCCTTCAGATTCTGTATTTTAATATTACCTTATGGTTTATAGGATTTGGGGCGCTAAAAGCGCCCGCCACGCTAATTTTCTTTAGATAGTGGATGCCCATAGGTTAAATGCTTTGCCTGCAAGCGCCATGGCAGCTTGCATCAAGTGCTTTTCACGACGAGTACCGGACATGTCGCATGGCGAATTACGCCGTCGGCGACGCTGCCCAGCAGCAGCTCCTCGATGCCGCTCTTGCCCAGCGTGCCCGTGACGATGAGGTCGACGCCGTTCTCCTTAGCGAACCTTACGATCATGGAGGAAGGGTGGCCGGCGATAACGACGGGCTCCACGTCGAGGCCCCGGCCCGCGTCTTTGACCTGCTGAACCGCGTTCTTGCCCTCGTCCTGGAGTATCATGTATATGTTTTCCGGCCCGGGCATGCCATTCGCGGTGATGAGCGCCCGGGTATCGATTACGTACAGCGCGTATACCTTCGCGTTGTGAGCCCTGGCGATTTCCAGGCCTTTCTGTATGGCGGCCTGTGTGTACTTCGATCCGTCGGTTGCGATCAGTATTTTCTTGAACAGCTCAGACATGGTTACCCCTCGCAATAGAAATGAGGCCGGGCCCCGTGGCCCGACATTATCGAGAGCCCTCCATAGATCAGAGGGCTCTCATGTAGCTTTTATTTTCTCTCTGCCGGCACCACAGCCTTCGCTTCTATGCCGTTGCCGTTGCCGTGGATCTCGTGTACGTACTTCTCCCCGCGCATCGCCGACAGCACCGCGGCTATGCCCGAGAGCACCGCGCCGATAATGAACGACAGCCGCAGCGAGGGCATGAACGCGTCGGCCAGCGTCTTCGGGAACCAGTCGTGGCTCTCCAGCACGGCTATGACGTTCTGGGGTATAGCGCTGAGCATCTGTGCAGGCAGGGCGCCGAGTATGGCGTCCATGGGGTTGTAGCCCAGGAACGCTGAGAACAGCGCGCCGGTCGGCGGGATGGATGCCAGTGCGGCTGCCAGCGGGGCAAGCTGCACCCCGCCCAGCTGCGTAAGTGAGTCGTGTATCACGTTCGGGAACGAGCCCTGGATGCCTACGATGACGATGGTGAAGAACACCGCCATGCTCAGTGTCATGGCCGAGTTCATCAGCGTGGACATCATGCCCGAAGCCACGCCCCGGTCCTGGGGCGGCACCGAATTCATGATCGACGAGCTGTTCGGCGATGCGAACATGCCGCTGCCGCAGCCCATGAGGAACAGGATACCGCCGAACTGCCAGTATTGGAAGTCGTACGGTAACACCGCCAGCCCCAGGAAGCAGAGCGTGACCAGCGACATGCCTCCCGTGGCGATCCACCGGGGCCCGTACTTATCCGAGAGGATGCCGGAGAGCGGCCCCATTACGATGAACCCTGCTGTCATGGGCAGCATGTAAATGCCGGCCCAGAAGGGCGTGTCAGCGTAGGCGTAGCCGTGGAGCGGCAGCCAGATGCCCTGCAGCAGCAGGATCAGCATGAACATGACCCCGCCCCTGGCGATCGCCGACGTGAACGAGGCCAGGTTCGCATACGCGAAGGCACGTATCTTGAACAGGTCCAGGCGGAACATGGGGTACTTGACCTTGCTTTCCACGAACGGAAACGCTATCAACAGGAGTATGCCGATGACGATGGCCGCGATCACCCAGGGGCTGCCCCATCCCATCGAGTCGCTCCCGTAGGGCATGAGGGCATAGGTGATGCCGACCAGCAACGACGTCAGCCCGGTCACGAAGACCAGGTTCCCGGCGTAGTCGATCCCGGTCTTTTTCGCCGGTATCGAGACCTCCTTCAGCTTCCAGTAGGACCAGACGGTCCCGAGGATGGCGAAGGGCACGCTGACCAGGAACACGAAGCGCCAGTCATATACGGCCAGGATGCCGCCGAGGATGAGCCCGATGAACTGGCCGGACATGATGGCGACCATGTTGATGCCGAGGGCCTTGCCCCGCTCGCTGGCGGGGAACGAATCGGTGATGATGGCCGCGCCGTTCGCCATGGTGAACGCGCCGCCCACTGCCTGTATCAGCCGGAAGATGATCAGCTCGAGCGCGCCGGTGTTGCCCGTGCCGGGCGTCAGGTACAGCAGTATCGAGCCGATGGTGAAGAACAGGAAGCCCAGCCGGAACAGCTTCACCCGGCCGTACATGTCGGCCAGCCGCCCGATGCTGAGGAGCAGCGTTGCGGTGACCAGACCGTAGCCCATGAGAATCCACAATAAATACTGGAATGCGTCAGGGGCCATCGGGTCGATGGCTATGCCCTTGAAGATCACGGGTAACGAGATGAGAATGATGCTGCCGTTGATGGTGCCCATCAGCGACGCAAGGGTCACGTTCGACAGCGCAATCCACTTGTAGTCTATGCCCTTCCGGGCCCGGTTTCCGGCATCGATGCCGGATGTCGCGTCATTGTTTTCGCTCACGCTATTACCTTCTTTCAAGCCCTCTCTTCCTGTCCCCCCGGCTCCCCGGTGGCGACCTCGACGACCTGCATCATTTCCTGGAGCAGCTGTCGCTTTTTCTCCGTCATGCTCTTGAGCGCGGTCTCGCCCTTGGCAGTGATCGAGTATACCTTTTTCCGCTCGATCTCCTCGCTCCGGATGATGCCGTTCATCTCCAGGCCTTCAAGGATCGGGTAGATGGAGCCGGCGCTCGGCGTCCAGCGCCCTTCGGACCGCTGCCCGATGGTCTTGATGATCTCGTAGCCGTGGGTAGGCTTCTGGCTGATGATCTTCAGCACGATGAACTTGAGAAATATACGCCGAAACTCGTTGTCCATTTTGTCTTCCATGCCTCACACCCCGGCTTATCGTCTTATGATAAATGGTACGCGGTTTATCGTCAGACGATATATCGGTAGCTGATATAGTATTTATAGGTTACCGGAGGCTCGCTGCCGCCAGGTGCATGGATCAAATGGATCAGGTAAGAACATGCCTATATTGCTATCTTTTTTGTAAGCACTTAGCCAAAAGCTATATATGCTTAGTCGAATATCGATATATCTGTCTCCAATATATTGGAGTCCGACATATCGAGGTCAGATATATGCATGATATTCATGACCTGTTCGTCAACCAGAAAGAGAACGACGTCTTCAACAACGAGATACGCAAGGGCTTTCTCAAGATGATTTTACTGAAAACAATCTCTGAGAAGCCCACCCACGGCTACGAGATCATCCGCCAGATACAGGAGAAGAGCGGCGGCCGGTGGACGCCCAGCCCGGGCTCCGTATACCCTGCACTGGAGTACCTCGAATCGAAGGGCTACATCGCCAGCGAAGAGGTAGAGCGCAAGAAGGTATACTCAGTTACGCCGAAGGGCACACAGATGATCGAACAGATGAAGAAAAAGCGGGAAGAAATGCTAAAAGATCTAATCGCATTCCTCGGAGACCTATAGGGGTAAAACGATGACAGGAAACTACGCGATCGAAGTACAGAAACTGACTAAGAAGTTCGGGGACTTCACGGCAGTCGACAACATCACGTTCAACGTCAACGATAAGGAAATCTTCGGCTTCCTGGGCCCGAACGGCGCCGGGAAGAGCACGACTATCCGGATGCTGTGCACCCTCGCCCGGCCTACTGCCGGCGACGCGAAGGTGAACGGCTACGACCTGCTGAAGGAATCGACGAAAGTCCGGGAAAGCATCGGCCTGGTCGCCGAGAAGATGATCATGTACGAACAGCTGACTGCCGCTGAGAATCTGCGGTTTTTCGGTAATCTCTACCAGATGCCGAAACAGAAGATGGAGACCCGCATCGACGAGCTGCTCAAGCTGGTTAACATGACTGAGTGGAAGAACACCCAGATCAAAAAGTACTCGACCGGCATGAGGCAGCGTATCAACGTCGTCCGCGCCCTGCTTACCGAGCCGAAGGTCATCTTCATGGACGAGCCGACCCTGGGGCTGGACCCGCAGACCACCCTGTCCATCCGGGAACTGATCCGGGACATCAATAAGAATGGTACGACCGTTATCCTCACTACCCACGCAATGATAGAGGCAGAGGCGCTGAGCCACCGCGTGGCCATCATCGACAAGGGCAAAATCGTCGCGCTGGACACGCCGGCGAACCTGAAGAAGCTTATCAGGCAGGCTGACATGACCGTGTTCAGCGTGCGTATACCCAACCTGACGCCGTCGCTGATTGCGACGATCCAGAAGCTGGATTGCGTGGCAGCGCTGGCCCAGGAAGACGCCTACGACCTGAAGATCAGCGCGAAGGGCGGCGAAGGGCTGGACCGCATCATCGACGTGATACGCCATGAGGGCGGCAACATCGCGTCCATCAACACCAACGAGCCCACGCTGGAGGACGTCTTCTTAAGCGTCACGGGCAAGCAGATGCGCGACACGGCCAACGAAAAGGCAGCCTCGACAGGGCGGCGTCACGGGCCCTGGGGCGCACCCCGGGCGAGGGTGAGGTGAAACCATGGGAATCGTAAAGACATTACAGGACAGCTACCGCATCGCGATCAAAGACCTGCTCGAGTTCGAGCGGAACCGCATCGGGCTGATCTTCCTGTTCCTCATGCCGTTCTTCATGCTGGTCATGACCGGCTTCATCTTCCCGACGGGCAACGGGTACGCCGACGTACCGGTGGCGCTGACGGACCTTGACCACAGCCCCGCCAGCCAGCAGTTCATTGGCACGTTACAGGCGATGAACAACCAGTCCAACATGATGAACTTTAACGTGGCCGCCACCGAGGACGATGCCCGGACGCTGATCACCCGCGGGCAGGTGTACGGCGCGATCATTATACCACAGGGCTTCGGCGCGGAACAGGCCGCAGGAATACAGTCGAACATCACTGTGCTGTCCGATAACAGCCAGCCCCAGCTCTCGATGGTCATGCAGGGCCTTGGCTCGTCGGTCATCAGCATGATTGGCACCTATCAGGGCCAGGCAAAGGTGAAAGTGCTGGGCGTGAAGGCCAACACGACCATCGATAACGCGACGGCCGCCGCCTACATCACCCCGATGAAGGCAAACGTGCAGGGCACAGTGCCTGGCAACATGAACTACTTCAGCTTCGTGGCCCCGGGCCTGCTGATGATGATCGTGATGATGGGCGCCATGACCGGCATCCCGAGAGCGATCGCCCACGAGAAGGAAATAGGCACCTTCGACGGCATCCTGGCCGCCCCGGTGAACGAGATCTCGATCATCATGGGCAAGACGCTGGCGCAGACGGTGCGAGGCTTCATCCAGGGCATCATCGTGATGATCATCGCCATACTGATCTTCGGCGTCTCCGTGCAGGGCAGCCTGCTGATAACGGCCGCGGTGCTGCTGCTGGGCATCTTCAGCTTCATCGGGCTGGGGATTCTGCTCACCGCGCTGTCCAACAACGAGGAGACGGCGATGATCCTGATGACGGTGCTGCAGTTCCCGATGATGTTCCTGACAGGCATATTCTTCCCGATCCAGCAGATGCCGTGGTTCATGCAGTGGATTTCGCAGCTGCTGCCGCTGACCTACGCGGTCACCGCCATGCGCAAGGTCATGATCCTGGGCGCAGGGATAGGGGACATCGTACCCGAAGTGGTCATCCTGATCGCGTTCGGCGCCGTGATGCTGGCCATCGCTATACCTGTGTTCCGGCGGGCGATGACGCGATAACAAAAAGGATAGAAAGGACACAAAGCGGTCCGGGTATCGCTTTGTGTCGCAACTTTTTTATTGATTGACCCGACACGGGTTATGCATGAGCGCGCTCCCGGGCAGGCCGATCGTAGCCAGCATTATTGAGGACAATACGGCGGAGTTCTTCCTCGGCCTCGGGCGAGACAACGGCTGCGAAGCATGTGACCGGCCGGAAGTCAAATACGTGTTCGCCGGCTGTGGATATAACCGGATCATGCATGCCCGCTTTCCCGCGGACCGGGCCGACGGGATCGTCCGGCAGATCACAACGAGGCTGGACACGCCGGGCATCGACGCCCTCTGGTTCGTCACGCCGGCGTCCGCTCCGGAGCTTCCGGTTACCCTGGAGCACTACGGTTTCACCTATAGCAGGGACATGAAAAGCATGGCACTGGACCTGTCCGCCTTTTCGCCCGGCCCGGGATTCCCAGCGGGCGTAGAGATTCGCGAGGTCGCCGGTCAGGACGACGCCGATGCGTGGGCACAGGTGGTTGTCGCCAGCTATGGGTTCGACGACGATGTCCGCCGGCACTATGGCAGTCACCTGATCGCCCGCAACGGAAAGGCAGACGGCTCGCGTCACTATTACCTCGGCCTGCTGGACGGCCGGCCGGTAGCTACCGCCGTGCTCTTCCGCGGCGCCGACGCTGCCGGCATTTACTATGTGGGCACGCTCCCCGGAGCCCGGAACAAGGGGATAGCGACCGCAATGACGCAGCATGCCCTACGGGAGGCAAAGGCCCGCGGCTACCGCATCGCGACCCTCAACGCCAGCGCGGCCGGGCAGCCGGTGTATCGCAGGCTGGGCTTTGTCGACTGTTTTGCAACGGCCATCTATCACCGCCCCCCGCGTCGCTGAAATGTCCCGCACCATAACAACCGGGACGTGTTGCTGCAGCCGGGAGGGGCGCCGGCAGAGGCCTCCACAAGGTGATAGCAGGCCTCACATTTTTATCCGCGGCCTCCGTAGTCTTAACGGGCAGAGCATATGACCGGGCATCTAATCATCCGCGACTGGGAGGAAGTATACCATGACACGCCGCCATGGGATATCGGCAGGCCGCAGCCGGCCTTCGAGGGACTGGTAAAGGACGGGGAAATCAAGCCCGGGCGCATACTTGACTCGGGGTGCGGCACGGGAGAGAATGCTCTCCTGCTTGCGCAGAATGGCAGCACGGTGACCGGCATCGACCTGGCCGGGGAGGCCATCGCCAGGGCGAAAACGAAAGCGAAAGAGCGCCATATAGCTGCCGATTTCGTACAGGGCAACGTGACAGGGCTGGACCGGTATTTCAGCCCCGGCTCCTTCGATACGGCCATCGACTGCGGTTTGTTCCATGTGCTGTCGGACGAGGACCGCCCTGTCTACGCAGGACAGGTGCGTGAAGTGCTCAAGCCGGGCGGGCGCTATTTCATGTTGTGCTTCTCCGATAAGGAGCCGGGCACATGGGGCCCGAGGAGAGTGTCGGCGAGGGAGATCGAGCAGATATTCTCTCCCCTCTTCCGCATCAACTACATCAAGGACTCTTACTTCTTATCCCGTTCCGGCGACGGAAACCCGAAGGCTTACCTGCTGTCGGCGACGAAAATATAGCCGGTGCCTAGCTGCGCCGGCTGAAAGCGTAAGTGCCCAGGAGTATCATGGCGCTGTCGAAGATCAGCAGGATCAAAATTTCCTGGTACAGCGGCAGCAGAGGCGTCCAGGCACTGCCCAGGATGATCGTCCTTAGCGCGTCCACGCCGTACGTCAGCGGGTTCACATAGAAGACCCACTGGAGCCAGTTCGGGATGTGGGCCACCGGGAACAGCGCGCCGCTCAGGAAAAACAACGGCAGGTTCACGAAGGTCTGTATCAGCCCGAAGCTTTCCAGGCTGGTCAGGAAGCTTGCGATGGTCAGCCCGACGCATACGACGCCGAACGTGATCAACATCATCACCGGGACCGACCCGACGAACTTAGGAATGCTCAAAGGCACGCCGATCAGGATGCCGAACGGAAAGATGATTACGCCCTGCACGATCGCGTCTGTGCTGGTGCCCAGCATCTTGCCGAGGAAAATGGAGACCCGGGAGACCGGCGAGACCAGGACCTCCTTCAGGAACCCGAACTGCCGGTCCCAGATCACCGATATGCCCATGAACATCGAGGTAAACTGCAGCGCCTGCGTGATGACGCCGGGAAAGATGAACATCTGATAGGAGATGTTTGCAGCGCTCTCGACAGGGAGGTTGATGCCCGCGCCGAAGATCACCAGCCACAGCAGCGGCTGGATGAAGGAGCTGATGATCCGGCCACGCTCCCGGGAGTAGCGCAGGACTTCACGGTACCATAGCGTGTAGATGCCCAACAACTCGCTCATCGTACCTGCCTCCGCATGACCGCGCCATGCCATGGCTTACTCATCGTACCTGCCTCCGCATGGCGGCTTCCATGCCGTAACGCTCCCGCTCCCCCGACTCCCGGAGCTCGCGGCCCGTATAGTGGAGGAACACGTCGTCGAGCTGGGGCTGCTGCAGCGAAATGGTTTCGATATAGATGTCCTGCTTTGCGGCCAGCTCCGTGATGCGGGGCAGGACCTTATGAGCGTCGTCTACGGTCATCTTGACGTCCTCTCCCACGCGCACCACGGACTTCACCAGCCCCGACTCCTTGATCAGCCGGTAGAACCGGTCGTTATCTCTTGTCCGCGCCACGATGGTATCGCCGCCCAGCTCGTCCTTCAGGTGCTGCGGCGTGTCGAGGGCGACTATGTCGCCATGGTCGATGATGGCCACACGGTCGCAGAAACGGTCTGCTTCCTCCAGGTAGTGGGTAGACAGTATGATGGTGATGTCCTCGAACTCCATCAGCTTGCGGATGAATGTCCAGATGTGCTCCCTGCTCTGGGGATCGAGGCCTACGGTAGGCTCGTCCAGGAACAGCACCTTCGGGTAATGGATTAATGCGCGGGCAATCTCCAGCCGCCGGCGCATGCCGCCTGAATAGTGTCTGACCAGGTCGTCCGCCCGGTCCTGCAGCTCCACCAGCGCGAGGGCGTTATCGATCTGTGTCTTCCGCTCGGCTTTCGGGACGCCGTACAGGTAAGCGTGTACCCTCAGGTTCTCCCGGCCAGTCAGCCGGTCGTCTACGCTGGGGTCCTGGAAGACGATGCCGATCGACTTCCGCACGTGCGCCGGGTGCCTGCACACATCGTAGCCGTTGATGATCGCCGTCCCGGACGTGGGCTTTATGATCGAGCACAACATGGAGATGGTCGTGCTCTTGCCCGCGCCGTTAGGCCCCAGCAGGCCGAAGATCTCGCCGTGCGCCGACGCCGAAGCTGATCCCGTTGACCGCAGTCAGACTGCCATACTTCTTCATCAGGTCTTTTACCACAATGACATCGGCCACGCCGCGCCCTCCTAAAAACGGACTCTTAACTATAGTTTCTGACCCGGATTTTAATAAATATGGCCACGATTCAGCTATTACAGGGTGACAGCCAGAGTTCATCAGTTAAGGCATTAATAAAGATGTAGCACAGTCATCGAAGCGGCAGGCGCCAGGGCAGGGTGAATATTCCGCGGGGGCGCGCCGAGCATCAGCACTACCACGATAATAGCCGCACATTTCCAGTCCATTTTCATGTCATACCCCTGTAAAAAATGTACGATCACAGGGATAAGAAAATCCCTTCTCAAAGGCTGCCGGATAGTGAAAACTCGTGTCAAAAGTCGGGCTCACCGACAAAAAAATAGCGAAAGAAGGGCCGTTGCGGCAGCCCTCCTTTCCGTACCGTTCCGGATTATTTCTTGAGGACCATGGGTCGCATCATCTCATTATCCTCGTGGTCCACGATATGGCAGTGCCATACGTAGCCTGGGCCCTGAGTGGGGTCGAAGCCGTAGGGCGTGTCGTCCTGCTTCTTGAACCGGACCCTGATGCGGGTGATCTGGTTGGGGAACGCCTTGATGATGTCCTTCCAGCCCTTCTCGTTGGCCGTTGTGTACTGCGGGCTTCCCTGCAGATAGGGCTCGATGGGTAGCGTCTTTGTCATCCAGGTCATCTTGAACGGCAGCTGGCCGTTGGTGAGCCCGGCCTGGTTCAGCTTAGTCCAGTCAGCCAGATATTTTGTCATGTTGAAGTTCTGGCGGCTGACGAGGTTGAACTGCGTCAGGTGCAGGTGCATCGGGTGGGCGTCGCCGGTCAGGTTGACGAAGAACCACTCCTCGGTGGAGCCGGCTTTGGGCGTCTCTGTGACCATGCCGTCCCACATCTGCCCGTTCAGGAACAGGCCCAGCGAATTGCCACCCGCGTCCAGCAGCTCGTTCAGCGTCAGTATCCTCTTGACGGCGCCGGGGTGCGGTGCAGGCCATTCGTAGCCATATAGTGTCGGGTTCAGCTGGTATGGCAGGCTTCTGGGCGTAAAGCCCTTGTCCTTGCCGACCGTGAACTGCATGATCTGCCCGACTGTGTTCGGGTCCGGCGCCGTACCACCCGGGTACGGGGCGTTGGCATTGTTGCGCAGTATGATCTTCGTCCCTGCCTTGAAGCTCGAGAAGTCGACCAGTATGTCGATGCGCTCGCCTGGCGCCAGCAGGTAGCTGGTCTGCCGGACCGCCGCCTGCAGGTAGCCGCCGTCGCTGCCGATCTGGACGAACGACATGCCGTTGCTGAAGTACAGGTTGTAAAACCGCGCATTCGAGCCGTTCAGGACACGGAAACGATACTGGCCACGGTCCACGTTGAGGTTAGGCCAGGTCACGCCGTTGACCATGACCACGTCGCCGAAGAACTCCGGCGCCCAGTAGGGATGGACGCCCGGGACGTTGCCGACGTACGGGAACGCAAGGTCGTTGTGGCCGCAATCGTCCTTCTGGAAGAACATGCGGTCCTGGATGGCCAGCGGCACCTCGTACTTGCCCTGTGGCAGCAGCGGTGCCAGCCGGTCTCTCGGGTCGCGTATCAGGTAGAAGCCAGCCAGGCCCGCGTACAGGTTCAGGCGGGTCATGCCCAGCACGTGGTCGTGGTAGAACAGCGTGGTCGCCTGCTGCTCGTTGGGATAGACATAGCTTCTCGTCACGAACGCAGGCCCGTGCTTACCGTCGGCCGTGAACCAGGCATCCGGGTGGCCGTCGTAGATCGACGGGACCTCGCCGCCATGCAGGTGGGTGACCGTGGGTATAGGCTGCTGTGCGTTCAGGTAACCGGATGGGAACGACTTGAATGGCGGCGTCGGCTTAGGAATCTTATTGGGATTCGCCCAGTGCAGCGTCGGGTCGACCGGCAGGAAGTGGACTCCCCTGAGGTTGTTGATCCACTCAACCCTGGTCGGGGTGCCTTTGACCGCTTCGAACGTCGCTCCCGGGGAGTTCCGCAGGAATACCCGCTTCCCGGTCGACGGGTCCTTCACGTTGCCACCGTAGGCGAAGACCGTGGTCGGCCCGAAGCCGGTGCTGCGGCCATAGGCATCCTTAGCCGGGAGTATCTGCTGTGTCCAGGGCTGCATGTCAATCCGGTGTACACCGTTGGACTCCGGCACGAAGGCCGGCGGGATGACCAGTTGCGTGACGTACTTGGGAATCGACGATCCCGGCAACGGCGAACCGGTCACCATGCCGGTCCCGCATGCCGCCTCTGCCGAGCCTGTGATCTTGCCCAGCATGGTCACGGCAGCGACAGTGCCTGCCGTGACGCCCATCATCTTCAGGAACATTCTCCTGTCATATCGTTTTACTTCTGCGGCGTTTGAAATGGCCTCTGTTGTCAGACCTTTCTGGCCAGAGGACAAAGCGCCCTCCATAATATCAAAACTCATAACAAGGTATACCTCCAAGTAACCTGATCAACTATAAATTTATATTTTTATTAATATATTACTAAAGAAATACTTCATTATTAGCCTATAAGCTTAGAAGCAATTAGAAAATGACCGCAAAAACCATTTTTTTATATGAAATAACCGCTCCTGTAGCTTTTCTTATCTCTGTCATCCCATATATCCCAATAGAAAAAGTATGGACCGGTTGCCAGGCTATCCCGGGTTCCATAAACAATTGCATCGATCTTAAACAACAGAAAAAAAGCAATCAGGCAACTATGTGTAGTCGCTGCTATCTTGGCCTTCGTTATCTGGATATCTTTTTATCGATCTCCACAAGGAGCTGGTCGTCGGTCTTCCCGGATACGTCGATGCCCAGGTTCTGCGCCATACGCTGGATGCGGGTGAACGCCATATCTGTCCCTGGCGGGGCGACAGCCGAATTTTTCGCCGACTGCAGCTCGCTCTCTATCTCGACCTGCCCCCGCTTGAACTCGCCCATCGACCTGCCCATTGACCGGGCGAGATCAGGAAGCTTCGAGGCGCCAAACAGTAAGACAATGGCTACAAATATCAGTAATATTTCCTGTGAGCCTAGCATGCCCATTGTTATCAACCATCCTCCATTTATTATCGGCCGACCCTCCATATTGACCAGTAGCGTATCGGCTGACAGTTATTAATATATTAATACATATATATCATACTATCGTGCTATTAATCCTTGTATTTGTACCGGTTGGCGTATAAAGCACACTTTTGCGGACGTATGCAGATTGCTCAATAGCGTTAATTGCTGGAAAATTATAATAACCCTGATATGAACGCTTTACAGGGGATGGAAATCAGCTATCGTTTGATCGTTCATACAGCATTGATCCTGATTGCGCTGGCTGCGGCATTAGCCGTGCTGATCGCCTTTTCATCGGCCATAGCCGGACAGGGAGCACCGCAGGCCGAGTGGGGCCGGGCATACGACGGCGGGCATTATGACTACGGCAGTACAGGGCTGCAGGCGTCCGACGGGGGCTACGTCATCACCGGGGGCGTGAGCCCCGCATACAAGGGCGACCGGAATGTCCTGCTATTAAAAGCGGACAGTAACGGCAGTATGCAGTGGCAGCGGTCATTCGGAGGCGACGGCTTCGACTACGGCTACGCGGTCATCGAGCCGCCGGGAGGCGGCTATGCGGTCGCCGGCGTCACCGAGTCTCGGGGCAACGGCAGCGGCGACGTGTACCTGATCAGGACGGATGCCGGCGGTAACCCGCAGTGGGAGCGGACGTACGGCGGCAGCGGCTACGATCAGGGAAGGGCTCTGCTGCAGGCGTCCGATGGCGGCTTCATCGTCGCCGGCTATACTAATTCTCGGGGCAACGGCAGCGGCGACGTGTACCTGTTCAAGACAGACGCACAGGGCGAGCTGCAGTGGGAAAAGACGTATGGCGGACCATACGATGACCTGGCCATAACAATCACGAAGACCCGTGACGGCGGGTACGTCGTCGGCGGCCGCTACGGCACGGCAGGAGACAGCGGAGAAGCATACCTGCTGAAGGTTGACGCTTCCGGGAACGTGCAGTGGGACAAGAGAACTGGCGAACCGGACAGCATCATCTACCAGGCCCGGCAGACAGAAGACCGCGGCTACGTCGCCGTCGGGTATACCGGCTACCAGTCCGGCAACGGCAGTATCCTGCTGTACAAGGTCGACGGTCAGGGCAACATACTGTGGCATAAGACCATAACAGCCCCGAACCGGACACTGAAAGGCTACGACATCTTCCTGGCGCCGGACGGCGGCTATATCATAGTCGGCGAGTCGGGTAGTGAAGCCGGGAAGAACGAGGGATTGCTAGTAAAGACCGACAATGAAGGAAACCTTGAATGGCAGCAGCCATATGGTGCAGAACGTGACGTGTTCATACGCTCCGGCATCCCGACGAGAGACCATGGCCTGGCCCTTGTCGGCTCCATCGGCGATAAAGGGGACGTCGAGACGTGGGACGTATACCTGCTTAAGCTAAGCAGCATCTGATCGAACTGCGGGCGATAAAAAAAGCGCGAGACGGGCGGGCCGTGTATGCCCACACCGTCTCATCTCACGTCATACCGGGTAGAGGTCCCTGATGCTGAAGTCCACCCAGTAGATGCCCTTCACGTTCGGGACGTTGTTGACCAGGCTGCGCCCGATAGTGGAGAACGGGTCGCTGTAGTTCTTCCACCAGCTCTTGTCGTCCGGGTACCCGAACTGGAAGCCCACCGGGTTGTTCGGGAACGCCCTGCCCCATGCCGCGAACTCATTCGTCATCGCGCTGAGCGAGGAGAAGCCCATGCTGTCGTCAATGAAATAAATGCCTTTCCTGTAGGTCGGAGGCATGTGGCTGGTCATCCAGTGTTTCAGGAATAGCTGGTAGCCCGGGTTGTAAGAGCTGACGACACCGTACCACGTGGCCGCCTCCTGGTCAGTTATCGGCTTGCCGTCCTGGTAGTCAGGGGTCTTGTACCATTCAGTGTCGACGCCGAATCCCGCCACGCAGGGGTGATGCCCGTACCTGTCCATGACGATCTTGATCAGGTCGCTGACGTTGGCCTTACCCGGCTCCACCTGCAGGTAGACGGATATGCCGTGGGCATCGAAGTAGCTCAGGTACTTCTCGTTCGCGTCCGTGCCTGAGAAGGCCACGTTGGCATACTGTTTAGACGAGGGGAAGTTCAGGTAGCACGTGCCGTCGTCCCAGACATAGCCCAGGACCCATACGGCCTGGATGCCTGACCCGGCGAACTTGCTCTGCTCACTCTTTCCGACGTTATTCCAGTATTCCGGCGACGGCATGGGCGATATTCCATATTCCGACGACCGGAACCCGACGTTCAGCCCGTTCGCGGGCAATGGTGTCGGCGTGGGTGTCGGCGTTATGGTCGGCCTTGGTGTGGGGGTGGGTGTCGCCGTCGGAGCCGGTGTCGGTGTCGGTGTCGGTGTTGCCGTCGGTCTCGGTGTCGGCGTTATGGTCGGCACGGGCGTGGGCGTGACCGTTGGCTTCGGTGTCGGTGTCGGTGTTGCCGATCCGCCGGTCGCGAAGTTCGCCTGTGTTTCCATCAGGGGATAATTGTCCCTGAAACCGGTGCCATAATAGACTTTATCGCCGAGACCGTTACCATTCAAATCGGTGCTCTGGTAGTTGGCCCAGTGGTTTCCGAGAATGCCCGACCACGTCCTCCCGTGATACGTATACGTCTGCGTTGAGGGCGCGTTGTACTTGTTGATTACGCCGCTCACGCTGTACCCGTTGTTAAAGTCGTTCAGATAGATCGAGTTACCGCTGCTCGTGCCCTCGATGCTCAGGCCTCTGCCCGAGTTTGTCACGATGTTGCGGGTAACCGTGTTGCTCTTCGAGCTCCGCAGGCAGATGCCGGCCGTCGTGCCGCCATTAACGGTGTTGCCCCGGATCGTGTTGCGGCTGCCCGCCGTAACGAAGATGCCCCAGCCGCAGCCGCTCACCTTGTTGTTAACGATCGTGGCACCGCTGCCGGACACGTAAATGCCGCTGTAGGACGGGCCGCCGTTACGGACGGTGAAGCCCTCCACCCGCGCGCCGGTGTGTACCATGAACGCCGGGTACTTCCTGCCCGCGTCCACGATGACCGTGGCGCCGGGAGCGGCTTTCAGGGTGACCGCTTTATCGATGACGACGTTCTCGTAATAAGTGCCCGCACTGACGACAATCGTATCGCCGGCGCCGGCAGCGTTAAGCGCAGACTGAATAGTCTTATAGCCGCCCGAAGGCCCCACAGAAATCGTCTGCGCAGACGCCATCGGGCCCATGACCGCCAGTGACGAGGCGATCAGCAATACGACAATAAAAGCTGACAGGATTCTACGTTTAATACTCACACCACCTGGTTTTTACGAAATTTCAGGCGCAAAGCGGACAATTGCCCGGTCTGTAAGAGAGAATAATTGCTTTGCTACCTGTTTTATACCTGTTTGGTTAATTAGCAATATTATATATACTTTATACTGAAAAAGGAAAAAATCTTTGGCATTTATTGATATAAACTTAATATATATGTAACAGAACGGCAAAATAAAGAAAATATTTACTTTTCAGGCCTCAATTCTGTCGCCGGCAGCATGACCACGAACTTTGCGCCCCTGGTATGATCGCCCGGCACCGTGTCTTCCACCCATACCCTGCCCCCGTAGCTGTCGACCAGCGACTTGACCAGGTACAGGCCGATACCGGAGCCCTTTGCTTTGGTGGTGCCCTTTAGCAGTCTTTTGAATATCATGTCCTTGAAGTCGTCGGTTATACCCGGCCCGCTATCCTCGACCGACACCCTGTACCAGAGCCTGCCCTCTTCCATCCTGCGGTCCAGACCGATCCTGATATCGGCGTGGCCGTCCGTGTGCTTGATCGCATTTCCCGTCAGATTGGAAAACACGTCGTACAGCAGCTCGTCCGCCCGGACGTAGCAGCAAGTATGGCCGTTAAGGTTCACCGAGACCGGCTTGCCCGGCAGGGACTCGTATTCCCGGCCCAGGTCGGAGAGCAGCGTGCACAGGTCAATCGTCTGCGCGTTGATCATACCTTCCCGGAGCCGCTGCAGCTTCCTCACGTTCCTGATGAGCCGGGCGCTCCTCTGCAGCACTTCTATCGGCTTGTCGAGGAGTGCTCTCTGGCCGTCATCGGCCCCGGCGTCTCTGGCGATCTCGAGATAGCCCAGCGCCATCTGGTGCATGTTGTTGATGTCATGGCCCATCAGGTCGAGGTAGAGCTCAGACTGCGATTTGGCTTCCAGCAGCTCCTTTTCCACCCGTCGTCGCTCCGTGACGTCGTAGGCCGAGACGATGAACGCGGGGGCGCCTCCGATGTTGACCGGCCCCAGTGTGATGTCTACCCACCGGACCTGCCCGTCCTTATGGTAGAAACCGAGCTCGTAGTGCGATGGGACTGCACCTCCCCGCTTTCTGTTCTCTGCCCGCTCCTTCAGCGGATCGCGGCATGCCGGTATGAGGAGGTCCCATATCCTCATCTTCAGGAAATCTTCCTTCGCGTATCCCGAGATGCGCTCGACGGCCGGGTTGACGTAGAAGAACCGTTCGCCCCGGAACACGCAGATGGCGGTGGGCGATGTCTCCGCCAGCACCCGGAACTTTTCCTCGCTCTCACGCAGTGCCGACTCCGCCTTCTTCAGGTCGTTGATGTCCCTCGACACTCCCATCACCGAACCGACGCTGCCGTCGCTATCGAAAAGGGGCGTGAGCACTACATGTATGTAGAAGTCACCCGAGTAAAACCTGTGTACCATCTCCGAAGAATAGGGCTTGCCCGTGTCGAATACCTGTGAAAGGCTTTTCTTCATATGTTCGTGGGTATCGAGCGGGAACAGGGACTCAATGCCCTTTCCGATCGCGTCCTCCTGGCTCAACCGCAGCGAAGTCGCGCCGGAACGGTTCACGTACTGCACCCTGAAGTTCCTGCCGATGACATAGATGAAATCCGCGGAACTTTCGGTCAGCTGGCGGTATCGCTCCTCGCTGTTCCTGAGGGCTTCCTCCGTGCGTTTGCGCCCGGTGATATCGATGCCCGTCAGCAATAGCGCAGGCCTGCCGTTGTAATCGATGGTCTTCCTGCTGACGTCGACCCATTTCACATCCCCGGGCTTGCTGATGCCCTTGAACTCGTACCGGAACTCTATATCGGGGCACTTCTGCCACCTGGCATAGGTCCCTTTTAAATACTCTTTCATGTCCGGGTGTACTATGTCCATAGGATTGATAGACATGAGCTCTTCTTTCGTGTACCCGCTGATCGTTTCCATAGCGGAGTTGACGTACTGGAATTTCCCGTCCTGGAGGATGCAGATCGCCGCCGTGACGGTCTCGGTGAGCGCCCGGAACTTTTCCTCGCTCTCTCGCAGGGAGTCCTCTGCCTGCTTGCGCCAGGAGATGTCCAGGAAGAACCCCATCATGATCTTACGGCCGTCGATCGTGACGGGCGTCGCGTTGATGATGACAGGTATCCTTCTGCCGTCTTTGTGCAGGGCTTCCGCTTCATAGTTGACGATGTGCCCCCGCTCCGCCTGCCGCACGATGTTGCTGTGGTGCATTTCGCTGTCGTCCGGCGGGTGTAGTTGCATCACGCTCATTCCGGTGATCTCGCCCCGCGGGCGCCCGAACATCTTCTCGGCGTTCGAATTGCAGTCCAGGACGATGCCCGTTTCGTCGTCTACGACGACGATCGCCGTGCCGGCGTTCTCGAACAGAGCCCTGAACCTGGCCTCGGAGCTGCGCAGCGCCTCCTCGGCCTGCCTGCGATAGGTGATATCTCTGGAGACACCCTGCACACCCATAATTTTTCCATCCCTTCCGAAGATGGGCGTCGGGTGCAACTCGAACGGCATGTGTCGGCCGTCTTTGCTCACTAACATGACTTCATAGGGTGGTATGTCCTCGCCACGCAAGCGCCGCTGTAGCTTATCCCTGGCAAGATCGATGTACTCGGGCGCCAGAAGGTCCCAAACCGTTTTAGAGAGGATCTCGTCCGTCCGGTAGCCTGACACTTTCTCGACATTGCCGCTGATGAACTTCCATTTGCCCTGCAGGTCGACCATCCATATGATATCCTTCGAGTTCTCGACCAGGAAACGATATTTCTCCTCGCTCTCCTGCAGCGCCTCTTCGGCACGTTTACGCTCCGTGATGTCCCGGACGTGCTCTATGACCCCGGTCACGTTGCCCTTGTCGTCGATGAGCGGGAACGCAAAAATCTCCTGCCACCCCCTGATATCGCCGCTCTCATCATGGAACGGCACGATATCACTCTGCATCGCTTTTTGCCAGATTGCCCGCAGGCTCGGGCAGATATCGCAGGGCACTGATCGGCCATGAAAAACCTGGTAGCACTTTTTACCCTTCAAGGGCGTCATATGCCGGTACCATTCTTCCATGACGTGGTTCGTCCGGACGATGTTAAGGTCCCTGTCCAGAACGCTGATGCCGTCCTGTATGCTGTCGAAGACGTTGTTGAGGAACGTTTCGCTCGCTTTGAGGCCCTCTTCGGCTTCTCTGCGCCAGGTGATGTCCTCGACGACCGCCAGCATGCCCGAAACGTCCCCGGCGCCGTCCCTGAAGGGCGCCATGTTGTACCGCAGGTAACCGCTTTTATTCCAGTGGGAGGTATAGTGGCGCTCGTTCGCCACGCTTTCGCCGCGGGACAGGCACATCGCTATGTCCCCGGATATGCCTGTGCTGACCAGCAGAGGAAAGCTTAAAAGGTTGGTCGACATGGCAAAATCGCCGGATTGTGCGCCCAGAATGTCAAGCATCTTCCGGTTGATCGCGGTCACGTTGCCTGACCTGTCGCAGGTGACGACACCAAGGGGACCATTCTCAAAGAGCAGCCTATACCTCTCCTCGCTTTCCCTCAATGCCTTCAAGGCCTGGTCGCCGCTCTCCGCCCTGTCTTTTCGCTTACCGTCCGGCTTCTTGCCTGTACCCCCAATAATGATTCCTCCATGCCTTTCATAAATAATTATGATTAAAATATGATAAAAGTAACTGATTGCGTCCCGGGCAATTGATCTATGCCTTATAGCACCCCGAAATAATGTGAAAAGGCATAGGTGGGCACTTTAAACGAGGCTCATTTTCCCCGGCAAAACTATTTCCAGATATGTACGAAGGTTCGACGGGGAATGAGGATGGAGAAGTGGATATGCAAGATATGCCTGTACATCTATGACCCGGCGACAGGCGACTCGGAGGCAGAAATTCCGCCAGGCACGGCGTTCGAGAATATACCGCTCGACTACTCGTGCCCGGTGTGCGGCGCGCCCAAAAGCCAGTACGAAAAGCTGACCGAGTACGAGAAGAGTATCGCGGCTTGAGACCTGAAAGCGAGGTTGTCCGGGCTGGATGGACAACGGCTCCCGCTGAGTCCGCTACCTGTCAGCCTGCGATCGGCTGCCGATGACAGAGCCTATTTTTTCGCAGACGTAAACGCCGATAGTCACGGACACTATATCGACCAGTGTCCTCAGGATCAGGTCGGCATAGTCCACTTCGAAGACCAGCGGGACGAACGAGTTGAAGAAGAACAGGTTGATGCCGATGACCACGGGTCCGAAGAACAGCGCCTTTGCCAGCGGCGATTTTCCGGGTACGCCCGGCCTGAGCAGGAAGTACATGACGCCCAGCCATAAGCCCGTGCCGGCGGCCCAGAGCATCGTGTCTGCAGGCCTGATATCGAATGCCGAACCGATTATCGAAAAGGCATAGCAGCAAAGCCGTATTACCACAAACGCCACCGGGATGGCCAGTAATGCCAGGGTTTCCGACCCGATGCGCCGCTTTGCCGGACCCTTTGAGTCTGTGCCCACGAATACGCCGAGCAACAGGCCAAGCATGCCGAAGGTCAGGCCGTCGACGATCGGGTAGCCGTACAGGACGAAGAACGACCCTTCCAGGACCTTAGTGAGTGGCTCCAGCAGGTAGACGGCCCACATCAGGCCATAGGCCATGCCGAAAGCGACGCCCTTTGCCAGTCTTGTCCCGGGTAGCCTTCCCTCGATCAGCACGAAAACGATGCCAAGGAGGAGACTGACTACGAAGGCAAACACGACAAACGCCGGCACGAGCAGCCCCGCGTTATAGATAGCGCTATAGGTCGTAAACATCGGGTTCTCGCCTTCCGGTATCAGCGGCTGCAGCATCACGCGCACTATCGTGACAGCAATGCAGACAGCAAGCAGTGTCAGCCATCGTTTCTTGCTCATGTTTTCAAGCATCGTGGGCGCTCTCCTTATTTCTATTGTGTCTGTCGCCGGACATCAGCACCTGGACGGTAGAGACTATGCACAGGAATCCTGCGATCACGAACAGCGCCGTGTCATATGGCGCAGGCGCCAGCAGGCCTGCAATCAGCAGCGCCAGCCTCTCCGGGCGGCCGAACATGGCGGCGTCGGAGCTGAGGCCTTTTCTGTGATTGTATATTCTCGACGCCATCAGCAGCAGGGAGCCCCCGACGACAGTCAGGGCCGCGACCGGCGCTCCGCCGGCGATGGCGCTGGCGACGAACGCCAGCTCGGAGAGACGATCGCAGGTACTGTCGAAGTACCGGCCGAAACCCGAGCAGAGGCCGCTGTATCGTGCCAATGAGCCGTCCACCGCGTCAAGGCATGCCCCGGCTAAAAAGAGGGCGATGCCCGCATAAAGGTGGCCGGACATGGCCGCGACGCCCGCGGCGATTGACATGAGCAGGCCTGCCGCCGTGACCATGTTCGGCGTCATCCCGGCGGCCAGCAGGACTCTGGATATCGAGCGAAGGGCCCGGTCCTTCTGCGGCTTGAACGCATACAACACGCTCATGTCAATAACCCTGTCTATTTCAGCAGCATGGCTACGAAGTCGGCACACCCTTTATCGAGATCGTCCTGCTCGGTCAGCTTCACTGCGGCCTTGATCTTGAGCGTGCTGCCGGCAGGGAGCGAGGCTACGTCTTCCAGCACCGCTGCCTGATCGGCGTTGTCTATCTCCGAGCTCCCGAAGCCAAAGGCGCCGACGGTCGCGTCCGCGGGCGGATGCAGGTCCGCCAGGTATGCTTTGACCGAGCCGCTGGCATTGCCCATGTATATCGGCCCGCCGACCACGATGATGTCGTAGCCGGACACGTCCGCGGCGGCCGGGCTCTTTACGCCCGCCAGGACGACGGAATAGCCCTGTGCCTTCAGGTCGTCCGCGATGGTGGACGCGACATTCTTTGCGCCGCCAAGGATGCCCGAATTATAGACGACCAGAGCATGTCCGGTCACGTTGCCCGCCGGGCTCAGCGTCTCCGAGCCTCCGGCAAGGTTGCTGTTCACGTCGAATATGATAGCGGCCATGCAAGCGAAGGCCCCCAGGACCACTATGATGACGATCGCCACGGCGATCAATAATATCATTTTAAGTTTAATAGCCAAGCTATATCTCTCCAGTTATCCGGTTACTTTTATGAATATTTCCGAAGGATTTACGTCCGCCGTTTTTTAGGCTTTGCGGCTTTTTGGATGGAGCGCAACGCCATGTCCTGGCCGAGCTCGTAGAACTCTTTCTGTGTCAGCCCGTAGTTTTTCATGTACATCCGGGTGACCGGGGAGAGGCTGAGCGCGTTGTTGGACATGGACAGCATGACCAGAGTGGCTGCTTCGGGGGCCAGGTCGTCCCTGATCGTCCCGTCCTTAATGCCTTCCTTCACCGCCTCCACGACCATGCGGAAGTTGTTGATCCGGATGCTCTTCAGTTCTTCAAGGTCAGGAGAGCCATCGGGGTCAAACATCCCGGTGTGGTAGTAGGCCATGTAGTACCCTGTGTACTTTTCGTAGAACTCGTAATAGAGCGTGCTCACGGACCGGATCTTCTCAATGCCGCTCATGCCCTTATGGTCGAGTTCCCCGAACATCCGGCTGACGATCTTCGAGGCACGGATGGCGATGGCCGCATAAATATCATCCTTGTTCTTGAAGGACAGGTACAGCGCAGCCCTCGACATCTCCAGCTCCTTCGCGATGTCGTCCATGGTGACGTTCTCGTAGCCCCGGGAGAAGAACAGCTTCTCGGCCGCGTCGACGATCTCGTTGCGCCGCATTTCCCGTTCCCGCTCCTTTCTCTCGGCCTTTGACACTTCAGATCGCTCCCTTGTTTCACGATGTCACAATAATTGCATATAGTTATTATTTTGACATCGTGTCATTTTTTTAGACCTAATGTCATAGCAAATATATAAGCCTTTGCATCTCCCTGGTCAACCGGCCAATACGCCAGCCATTAATAATATGTTGCATTGGTGAGCCGGCGACTGACACTACGTACACTACGTTTTTCAGGTAATGGCAATTGTAGCCAGATTATCAGACGTTGCGTACGTCGCGGCCGTCACGTACGTTGCGTTAAATGCCGGCTCAGCATGTACAAAAAGTAACCCCGATGACCATAAGATACAGGGCCTCATCTAATGCATGGTCTGTTGATCAGGCAGTCCCCGACCCCCCGGCAGGGAACGGCCTGATACCATTGCCTGTGCCTGATGCATCGGCAGTACGGCATTTTACATTGATAATCGGACTTCCTTTACGTGGCTGCCGACTTCTCTCTTTTCGGCCATGTGGTTGTAGAAGAGACAGAACCCGGGACAGCACGACTCGTCATAAAGCATGCTCACTGTGTTCATGCAAATGCCGGCAAGCTTGTACGGGCAATCCTTGTTCGACATAGTACCCCCGCTTCAGCACAGGCGCCCGCTTCAGGGGCTCAAACGCTAAAGCATATTATGTTTGGGTAATTACATATTTATAAGTTGCGACCAAAATTATAAAGATAAATATAGTTAAGGTAATTAATTTGCCATGCTTTCCATTGGCCTGCAAGGCATTCTCTATCACAAGCTGCGCTTAGTGGTACCGGGCGGTTAAAAGGCCGCAAAGAATTCGTTTATGAAAGTAGTCTTTTACATAGGAAGGCTGTGAAAATCGGGCCTGGCAATTCGTCGCATGACCAACTCGGGCATCTGCGCTCGCGCGTGAGGGCGCCAGGTCGGCTATGGCGTAAGAAACGTATCTCTTGCGGACCGGCTGATATAGCCGGTCTATTACTCTGTGCCTGTCATCTGTATAGCGTTTGATATAAAGTATATATCCTGAACCACCGATTTTCATTTATATTAGAAACAAAATACCTGTCTCTCTGCCGGAGGCTGCCGACTATCCTTAGAAAAACCATTGAAAAAGCGCTCGAAAACATGTCCCCGGACGGCACGATTGCGACCGACGATCCGGAGAAGATACTCAAGCTGGCCCTGTTCTCGCTTGAAAAAGCGGCGGACATCATCCTCTGGATCGATGCGGGGGCCCGCATACATTACGCGAACGAGGCCGCCTGTCAGGCGTACGGGTACACCCGCGACGAGCTCCTGTCGATGGCCGTGACCGACCTTAATCCCGGCTACACGAAAGCGTCGTGGCTGGAGCACTGGAGCGAGGTGAAGCGCAGGCGCTCGTTAACGTACGAGGCGTGTCATCGCCGTAAGGACGGCACCACTTTTCCCATCGACGTCTCTATCAACTACCTCAGGTTCGGGGACGTCGAATATAATTGCGCGTCCATCCGGGACATCACCCGGCGCAAAGACGCGGAAGCCGCGCTGCACAGGAGCGAGTCCGGCCTCGAGAAAGCCCAGCAGATCGCCCGCATGGGGAGCTGGGAATGGGACATCGTGAACGATGTCGTATACCGCTCCAGAGAACTGGTCAGGCTTTACAATTACGGGACGGGCCAGGGGACAGTCGGGACATTCCTTGATGCCGTGCACCCGGAGGACCGGGAGCGTGTCCGATCGTCGATCGCGGCGACGATCGACGACCATAAACCCTATGACGTCAGCTTCCGGATCGTGAAAAATGACCATTCCCTGCGGTATCTGCACGCCGAAGCCGAGATCACTTACGGTGAAGATGGCAGGCCCGTAAGGATGTTCGGCATCGCCCAGGACGTCACGGAACGCGTGCTGGCCGAAGAAGCCCTTAAAGAGGCGAAAGCCCGCGCCGAGCTGTACGTGGACCTGATGGGCCACGACATCAACAACATGAACCAGATCGCCATGGGCTACCTCGAAATGGCCATCGATTCGCTCGACGGCATAGGCCATATCGACAAAGGCCAGCGGCCCCTGCTGGCCAAGCCTTATGAGACGCTCCGGGAGACTTCCCATCTAATCAGCAATGTCCGCAAGGTCCAGCGGGAGAAAGCCGGGCTGTACCCGATCGAGACGATGGACGTCGACGCCATCCTGCGGGACGTGACACTGCACTATTCA
The DNA here is from genome assembly GCA_963769045.1 of uncultured Methanocellaceae archaeon. Taxonomy (GTDB): domain Archaea; phylum Halobacteriota; class Methanocellia; order Methanocellales; family Methanocellaceae; genus Methanocella_A. Next base: position 13,273 of record CAVYKK010000017.1, on the reverse strand, counting down.
AACGTGTCCGGCCGTGAAGTTTCTATAAACTACACGGCTGGCAACCGGTGCATGGTCATGGCTAACGAGCTGCTCAAGGACGTGTTCCTGAACCTCGTGGGCAACGCCATCAAGCACTCGGAAGGGCCGCTGACCGTCAACATCGTCGCGTCGGCAGCCATCTGCTGTGGTAAAAAAAATTGCCAGGTGGCCGTCGAGGACAACGGGCCCGGCATACCGGACGAGATGAAGTCGAAGCTGTTCGACCGGCTCACCCTCGACGGGACGATGATGAAAGGCAAAGGCTTCGGGCTGTGTCTGATCAAGATGCTCATCGACGATTATGACGGCCAGTTCCGGGTCGAGGACCGGGTCGCGGGCGATTACAGCAAAGGAAGCCGTTTTGTCGTCACGTTGCCTGTCGTTGACACTGAGGTATTTTAATATCAGGGACCCCCATTAGAAAATATATATAAAAAGGCAAAGTTGTCCTCTTTTGAGACATAAATTTTTATCAATGTCAAGCGATAATGTTTCAAGTATTGAGACCATAAGCATGGGGAGCAGGGGCATGGGAAATGCAGCGAGAGAATCGGGCATCGACGTGATCGGAGATGTACCCTGGGGCTCGCATCTATGCCTTTTTTACCAGACGGGCGACGATCTGTCCGAAGTCCTTGTCTCCTTTTTCCAGGCCGGCCTTCGGAACAACGAATTTTGCATGTGCGTCACCTCCGGACCCGTGAACGCGAAGGCGATGAAGCAGCAAATGAGAGAGGCCATACCCGATTTTGACGATCGCGTGGACAAAGGGCAGATTGAGATCGTCCCCCATACTGAGTGGTATCTGGCAGATGGCGTGCTCGATCAGAGGCGAGTGCTCCAGGGCTGGAATGATAAGCTGCGGCAGGCGCTGGACAGAGGTTTCGAGGGCGTCAGGCTGACCGGTAATACCTTCTGGGTAGACAATCCGGTCTGGAAGGATTTCCTCGAGTACGAGCAGGCGATCGACAGCGCCATTGAAGGACGCAACGTCATCGTGCTGTGCACCTATCCCCTCGACACGTGCGATGCCAGCGATATCCTGGACGTGGTCAGCACTCATCAGTTCGCCCTGGCCCGGCGGGGTAGCGAGTGGAAGCTCATCGAGCATGTGGAGCTGAGAGAGGCAAAGAGGGCGCTCCAGAAGAGTGAGGAAAATTTCCGGGCCGCGTTCGAGCAGGCGGCCGTAGGCATGACACGCGTGAGCAAAGAAGGCCGTTTCCTGCAGGTCAACCAGAAATTTTGCGACATCACCGGTTATACACAGGAAGAATTGGCAGGGCTGTCAGCCAGGGATATCACATACCAGCCGGATTTGGCCGAAGAATCACTGCTCATCCAGCGCCTGCTGGCCTGTGAAATAGACACCTTTTCACGGGAAAAGCGCTACGTACGGAAGGACGGCACTATCGTATGGATAAACCTGACTGTTACCCCTATCTTCCATAAGGGACGGTTAGAGTATCTGATGGGCATCACCCAGGATATTACCCAGCGCAAGCGGGCCGAGGAAGCCCTGAAGTCCGAGCGGTTGCAGCTCCTGAGCATTTTCGACAGCATCGACGAGGTCATCTACGTCGCCGACCCCTATACCTATGAGATATTATACGCCAACAAGGCGACGCAGGACCGGTTCGGTAAACTTTTCGTCGGCGGCACCTGCTACCGGGTGCTCCAGGGGATGGATGCTCCCTGTGAGTTCTGCACCAACCGCGTCATCCTGGAAAACAGGGGCCAGCCTTACCGCTGGGAATTCCACAACCAGACGGTGGACCGGAACTTCATGATTTACGACCGGATCATCAGGTGGCCCGATGGCCGGGACGTGAGGTTCGAGCTGGCCATCGACATCACCGGGCGGAAACGGGCAGAGGAAGAGCTGGCCAGCGCAAAAGCCCGGGCGGAGCTTTACCTCGACCTGATGGGCCACGATATCAACAACATGCACCAGATCGCACTGGGCTACCTGGAGCTGGCCCGTGACATGCCGACTGACGGGGGCGGGGGAGAGTTCCTGGACAAGCCCATCGAGGTGTTGCAGCGGAGCGCCAGGCTCATTAAAAATGTGAGGAAGCTGCAGAAGCTCCACGACGACGTGTTCCAGGTAGAGCCTGTCTATATAGCCCGGGTGCTGGGGGATGTGCAGCGGGAGTTCGGGGCGGTGCCGGACAAGTCGATCATGCTGAACCTGAACGGCCGCGAGCATTGCCGCGTAATGGCGAACGAGCTGCTGCAGGACGTGTTCTCCAACCTGGTGAGCAACGCGATCAAGCATACGGGGGACCATGCGGACATCGTCGTCGACCTGGACGTCGTCGAGGATCATGGCCGTCAGTATTGCCGGATATTTGTCGAGGACGACGGCCCCGGCATCCCGGACGAGTTCAAGGGGAAGATTTTCAACAGGCTGCTGAAGGGCACGGAAAAGGCAAAGGGGATGGGGCTCGGGCTTTATCTGGTCAAGTCGCTGGTCGGGAGCTTCGACGGAAGGGTGTGGGTCGAGGACAGGGTGCCGGGCGACCACTCGAAGGGTGCGAAGTTCGTGGTCATGCTTCCTGTAGCATGACCTATACGAAGCCTACGGACTTCGTCGTCATGCTTCCTGTAGCATGACCTTAACGAAGCGCGCGCGCTTCGTCGTCATGCTGCCGGCAACGGATAATTAAATCTTTTACGATTACCGGTCTGATTTCAATTACAAAATATTTATAATATATCGTCGTGATTTTATGTCGCAATAAAATTTTATGAATGATAAGCGATAATCATTCATTCGTTTACTTTTCGGCGGGTCGTAGGCATGGCTGCTAAATCCGGGTCCAGGAAAAATGCAAAGGGCACAGGCAGCATAGACGCCGGTAAAGACAGCCTTAATGAAAAGCTGGAGAATCGGGTTCTTGTTCTGGAAAAAGAGCTTCAGTCAAGGCAGGAAGACCTCCTGGCCAGGATAGATGAGCTTCGCAGAAAAAATGAAAAACTGGAAGACCGGTTACGAGAGCGCGAACGGGCTGAACAGGCGTTGCATGAAAGCGAAGAGCGTTTCCATATCCTGGCTGACGATGCGCCGGTACTTATCTGGGTGAACGGGCTGGAAGGCGGCGATTACGTCAACCGCGCCTACCTGGAGTTTCTCGGCGTGAGCAGCCAGGTAGACATACGGCACTATGACTGGTCGCAGTACGTCCATCCCGACGACCGCGAGGGCTACCTGGCCCGATATCTCGACTGCTTCCGCCGACAGGCCCGGTTCGATGCCCAGTTCCGATTTCGCCGTCATGACGGCACGTACCGCTGGATGAAATCCGTCGGTCAGCCGCGCTTTAATCCCGCGGGCCAGTTCCTCGGCTTTGTCGGCAGCACCCAGGACATCACAGACGTAAAGCAGATTGAGTCGGCACTGCGGGAAAGCGAGGAACGGCTGGACTTTTCGCTTAAATCGGCAGGCATCGGGGCATGGGACCTGGACCTGATCGACCACACTGCCTGGCGTTCGCCGCGTCACGACCAGATTTTCGGTTACAAGGAGCAGTTGCCTGAGTGGACGTATGAAATCTTTCTCACTCACGTATTGCCTGAAGACCGGGACATCGTGGATAGCAGTTTCCAGAAGGCCGTGGCCGGGCATGTTGACTGTGACTATAGGTGCCGCATTCGCCGCGTAGACGGAGAGGTACGCTGGATGTGGGCACACGGCAGGCCGGTGTATGACGAACGGGGGCAGCCGATACGTATGCTCGGCATAAACGTCGACATCACCGCGCGCAAGCTGATGGAGGACGAGGTCCGCAGGAGCCGGGATGAGCTTGAGGTATTGGTAAAGGCGCGTACAGAGGAGCTGCGGCAGAGGGAGGAACGACTGTCTCTCGCCCAGCGGATGGCTAAACTGGGCAGCTGGAGCTACGATATTAAAAATGACAGGAATTATTGGTCCGATGAGCTGTATCAGATGTTAGGCCTTGCTCATGATAAGCCATTTATGTCAATTGCAGACCTGCTAAGCCATATTCACCATGAGGACGCGGTAAAGTTCGGAAAGCTGTACGAGAAAGCGTTGCAGGATAAACTGCCCTATGGCCAGGACTTAAGGTTTATCAAGCCCGACGGGAGTATACTATACCTGTACACCGAGGCTTACATCGATTGCGACGATAAGGGCAGGCCTGCACAGGTCCACGGTTTTGTCCAGGATATCACCGAGCGCAAGCTGGTAGAAGAGAAATCAGAGCACGTCGCATCCTTCCCGGAGTTTAACCCCTGCCCGATTTTCGAGGTCGATGAAACCGGGCGCATAAAATATAGCAATCCTGCCGCGGACCAGGTGTATCCCGATTTAAAAACGTCGGGTATGAATCATCCGTTGTTAAAAGATATCGCGTTCGGACAAGATGCTATTTCTAAGGGCGAAAGCCTGGAGTTTGTCCGGGACGTAGAGATCAATGGAATCTATTACCAGCAGACTATCCTTTACATGCCGAAAAGCAAAACTACGCGCATTTATTGTATAGATATCACCGAGCGCAAGCGTGCTGAAGAGGCGCTGCGCCGCAGCGAGACGGGACTGAAAAAGTCGCAGGAGATCGCCCATCTCGGCAGCTGGGAGCTCGATCTCGTGAATGATCGCTTAACCTGGTCCGACGAGGTGTACCGGATCTTCGGCCTGCAGCCTCAGGAGTTCGGCGCAACCTACGAAGCTTTCCTCGAGACCGTACACCCGGACGATCGGGCGGCGGTCGACGCCGCTTATTCCGGCTCGATCCGGGAGGGAAGGGACACCTACGAGATCGTGCACCGGGTCGTGAGAAAAACGACAGGCGAGGTGCGCTATGTCCACGAGAAATGTACGCACTTCAGGGATCGCTCCCGCCGGATTATCAGGTCCGTGGGAATGGTGCAGGACATCACCGAACACAAGCGGGTCGAGGATGAACTAATAGCGGCAAAACAGCAGGCCGAGCTATATCTCGACCTGATGGGCCACGACATCAACAACATGCACCAGATCGCGATGGGTTACCTGGAGATTGCCCGGGATATGCCGGCCATCGAGGGACAGTCGGAGTTCCTGGACAAGCCGTTTGAGGTGTTGCAGCGGAGCGCCAGGCTCATTAAAAATGTAAGGAAGCTGCAGAAGCTCCGGGATGGTGCGTTCAAGACGGAGGTGATCGATGTGTGCAAGGTGCTCGTGGATGTGCAGCGGGAGTTCGGGGCGGTGCCGAATAAGTCAGTCACGCTGAACCTGAACGGCTGTGAGAGTTCCCGTGTCCACGCAAATGAACTGTTGCACGATGTGTTCGCTAACCTGGTGAGCAACGCGATCAAGCACACGGGAGACCATGCGGACATCGTCGTCGACCTGGACATCGTAAAGGCGCGCGGTCATCATAATTACCGGATATTTGTCGAGGACGACGGGCCGGGCATCCCGGACGACTTCAAGGACATCATATTCAACAGGCTTCTGAAGGGCACGGAGAAAGCAAAAGGGATGGGGCTCGGGCTTTATCTGGTCAAGTCTCTGGTCGAAAGCTATGACGGTAAAGTATGGGTCGAGGATCGGGTGCACGGCGACTACTCAAAAGGTGCCAGGTTCGTGGTCATGCTTCCGGTCGCTGAAATGTGACCTGTTTTCCATTCAATAAAAAAATTGAATGTGAAAAGATCGCGTTCCTTTTCACATTCAACTGGCTCCGGGGTCATTCTGCGAGCCGACTCCGAGCAAATAGCCGCCCAGGCCGATGGCCCAGATTATGACCGGATAGGCGACCCATCGCTCGACGCCACCCATGCCCATGATCGGCGAGAAGTATCCCGACGTGAACAGGAAGATTAGCGTTATCATGCCTAAAGCCACGGCCACGAACCTGAACGGCGACTTGATGATTCGGTACGAGCCTATCGCCGCGAGGCCTCCGCCCACGAACGCCATCATGGCAAATATCGGGTGCATGGGGTTCATGTTTCCGGGGAATATTCCCACGCCTAATACTCCTATGCTGAATATGCCCATTAACAACAGGACGATCAGGTCGCGGTATGTCCTGAAGACGAGATATGTGCCCGCAATGAAGAAAAGAAGGCCGGTTATAGCCGCTTTTTGCTTATCTGGCCCTTTCATAGCGTTACAATAGTTTAAAATAATTCAAATATCTTGCGGCATAGCGCATAATCTACAATTTATGACCGCATCGACGAGCGACGCCTGGCCAGCTCTATGATCAGCCTGTCAAAAACTCCCGGCGCGTTCTTTATTGGCCGGGAACATATTTATATAAAGAATTTTTGATGTAAGTCTGTTTCAATATTACGATCGTTATGGGCCAGTATATAGTGAAGGGGAAGAATGATGCCGATAAAAGCCAAGCGGAGCTTATCGATGAGCTTAATGCCCTGCGCGATTTTAATTCTCGTCTGAAGGAGGTAGTCAGGCGTTACGAGAAGGTGGCGGACAAGAAAGACGGGTACCGCAGCCTGTACGATCTCGAGACCAGGGCGGAGAGTGTAGAATCGCTGCGTGATGAGTTGCGGGAGAAGCAGAGGGAGGTCGATCTCCAGAGCGAGGAGCCGGGGGTCCAGAATGAGGAGCTGAGGGCGCAACTCGATGAGATCAACGCCCGTGTTAACGAAGTCGCCAGAATGAACGCCGCATTGAGGGAGAGCGAGGAAAAGTTCAGGGTCCTCGCTGACACGTCCTCGGCCGTCATCTATGTTTACCAGGGTGAAAATCCGGTCTACGTGAACGATGCCGCGGAAAGGATTACTGGTTACTCGAAAGACGAGCTCTTAAAGATGAAATTCTGGGACATCGTTCACCTGGATTTCCGAGAAATGATCAGGGCGCGTGGCATCGCGCGGCAGCACGGCGAACAGGTACCGTCGCCCTATGAGTTCAAGCTAATCACTAAGACGGGTGAGACGAGATGGGCCGAACTCACAGCCGGTCGTATCCAGTATATGGGAAAACCGGCCGGTGTGGCGACGTTTTTCGACATCACCGAGCGCAAGCGGGCCGAGGAGGACCGGGAAAAGGCATTATACAGGCTGGATGAGCGTGTCAAGGAGTTGAATGCGCTACATCGCATGGCCCGAATTTTCCAGAAGCAGAGCACGATCCCTGAGCTGTTGCAGGAGATGGTGTCGATACTGCCTCCGGCCTGGCAGTATCCGGATGTGACTACCGCTCGTGTTACATATGACGGCAATGAGTACCGGACAAAGAACTTTATAGAGGGCGGATGGCGCCAGACCGCTGAGTTTGTCACCTCGAATGGGAAAAAGGGTGCAATAGAGATCTTTTACATCGAGGTAACTCCGCCCGAGGCAGAGGGCCCATTCCTGAAAGAGGAACGGAACCTTATTAACTCGCTTGCCAAGATGTTGCGCATTTACCTGGACCGGAAGCAGGCCGAGGAGGCGCTTCGCGAAAGCGAATCTCGTTTCCGCCAGCTCTCCGAATCGCTGCCCCAGCTGGTGTGGACCTGCCGGGCGGATGGGACCTGTGATTACGTCAGCCCGCAATGGGTCGATTATACCGGCGTCCCCGAGAAATTGCAGCTCGGGCATGGCTGGCTGGAGCAGGTGCACCCGGACGATCGCGAGCGTGTGGCCGGAGAATGGGCTTTGGTCCCGGCCCGGGACACACCGTATGACATCGAATACCGCATGCGCCGGTACGACAGCGTGTACCGGTGGTTCAAGGCCCGTGCAACCCCTCTCCATGACACGGCTGGCAACTTAGTCAAATGGTTCGGTAGCAACACGGACATCGACGACCTGAAACGGGCCGAGGATGAGTTAAAGGCTGCTAAGATGCAGTCCGAGCTGTACCTGGACCTGATGGGCCATGACATTAATAACCTGAACCATTCGGCGATGGGCTATCTGGAGCTGGCGATGCAAGAGTTGGAGACGGAGAAGCGGCTCAGGCTGGATGATAAGTTGCTAATCGAGAGGCCGATGCATGCTCTGGCTAATAGCTCTGCGTTGATCGATAATGTCCGGAAGCTTCAGCGGCTGATGTCCGAGGGCATCAAGACGAAGCCCATCGACTTAAGTAAAATTTTTAGAGAGCTTGAAGCGACGAGCTTCCATCTGGATGACAGGGAAGTCCTGATCAATTTTCAGCACGTGCCAGGCTTTATGGTTGAGGCCAACGAGCTGCTCAAGGACGTCTTCATTAACCTCATCACCAACGCCGTTAAGCACTCCGATGAGGAAAAGCCGTTAATCGTCAACGTGAAGGTCGAACCTGTCAGCGAGAACGGCCAGAAATACTACCTGTGCAGCATTGAGGACGATGGCCCCGGCATACCTGACGAGATGAAGCCAAAGTTGTTCCACCGGTTCCAGCAGGGCAAAACAATGGCGCACGGCAAAGGCCTCGGCCTATACATTGTCCGGACGCTGGTAGAAGGCTATCACGGCCGGGTCCGGGTCGAGGACCGTGTGCATAGCGATCACACGAAGGGTGCGAAGTTCGTGGTCATGCTCCGTGCTGTATGAGATGGCGATCGGAAAAATGCGAAAAGATCTTATAGGGATCGTTGAAGATGAGCCTGAAGTCGCTAACCTTATAATACGGTCTTTACAGCGACGCCAGCCATCTCGAAGATCAACATGTTAAAAAACCCGTTGGGCGTGTTCTTTGTTGGCCGGGAACGTATTTATATGAATAATTTTGAATTTAACCTGTTTCATAATTACGATCGCTATGGGCCAGCGTATAACAGAGGGGAAAAAAGATGCCGATAAAGACCGAGCGGAGCTTATCGCTGAGCTCAATTACCTGCGCGACTTTAATTCCCGTTTGAAGAACGTGGTGAAGCGTTACGAGAAGGTGGCAGGGAAGAAAGACTCATACCGCAGCCAGTTCGATCTCGAAGCAGATAAGGAGCGCGTCGAGTCTCTACAGATTGAGTTGCAGAAGAAGCAGGCGGAGATCGATTTCCAGGGCGAGGAGCTGGGGGTCCAGAATGAAGAGCTGAGGGCGCAGCTGGAGGAGATCGACACTCTTAACGACGTGGCACGGATGAACGCCGCATTACGGGAAAGCTCGGAGAGGCTGCGAGTGGCGCAACAGGTAGCCCACATCGGCACGTTCGAGTGGAACATCCAGACGGGCGTGAACACGTGGACGCCCGAGCTGGAGGCGATGTACGGCCTGCCGACGGGCGGGTTTCCCGGAACCTTCGAGGCCTGGGCGCAGCTCGTCTATCCTGCGGATCGGCCTGAGGCTGTGCAGCGTATTAATGAGGCCCTGGAGAAGGGCGGCTTTGAAGGCGAATGGCGCGTGGTCTGGCCTGATGGCACGGTGCATTGGCTCCACGGAAGGGGATTCATATTCAAGGACGAGTCCGGCAAACCCTTGAAGCTGATTGGCATCAACATCGATATCACCGAGCACAAGCAGGCCGAGGGGGTGTTGCGGGAGAGCGTGGCATGTCGGAGGGTCGCTGATGCCGTCGAGGCTGAACGGCGGCGGCTCTTTGACGTGCTGGAAACGCTGCCGGCGATGATCTGCCTGCTGACGCCGGATTATCACGTCGCTTTCGCCAACCGGAGCTTCCGCGAAAGGTTCGGCGAGTCGCATGGCCGGTACTGTTTTGATTATTGTTTCGGGCGAACCGAGCCCTGTGAGTTCTGCGAAACATATAATGTGCTGAAAACCGGCCAGCCCCACCATTGGGAGGTCACCGGCCAGGACGGCAGCGTGATCGAAGCTTACGACTTCCCATTCACCGACGCGGACGGCTCGCCCATGATCCTCGAGATGGACATAGATATCACCGAGCGCAAACGGGCGGAGGAGGCAGTGCGAACGAGCCGGGAGCGCCTGGCCCATGCACAGCAGATCGCGCACCTGGGCAACTGGTCGTGGGACATCAGGACGAATCAGCAGGAGTGGTCCAACGAGTCCTATTGTATCTTCGGCTTCGAGCCGGGAGAGGTCCAGCCGGACTATGACCTGTACATGGGGCTGTTGCACCCGGAAGACAAGGGAAAGCTACTCGCGTGCATGAAGGACATCCTTGAGGGAAATATTCCATTCGATATTGATTACCGCATCATTCGCCGCGATGGTTCTGTTCGCTACGTCCACAGCGAAGGCAAGATCACCCGTGACGCAGAAGGCAAACCCTTGCGGATGTTCGGCATCAACCAGGACATCACAGAGCGCAAGCTGGCTGAGAAAGAATTGAGCGAAGCTAAAGCCCAGGCAGAGCTGTACCTGGATTTGATGGGCCACGACATCAATAATATGCACCAGATCGCGCTGGGCTACCTCGAATTGGCGAAGGAGATGCCCGCCGGCGAGGGGCAGGCCAGGTCTCTGGATAAGTCTATCGAGGTGCTGCATCGAAGTGCCCGGCTTATCCGGGATGTGAAAAAGCTGAAGAATCTCCGCAGTGGCTCTTTCCAGACAAAGGATGTCGATGTGTGCAAGGTGCTCTCGGAAATGCCGCGGGAGTTCGGGGCGGTGCCCTACAAGCGGGTCTCACTGAACATGAATGGTTGCGAGCAGTGTCATGTCGTGGCTAACGAGCTGTTGCATGATGTGTTTGCAAATCTGGTCGTCAATGCGATCAAGCATACGGGAGCCCGTGCTGATATTATTATTAATCTCGAGCGGGTGGAAGAGAATGGCAAGAGTTATTGCCGCGTGTCGGTCGAAGATAACGGTCCTGGCATTCCTGATGATCACAAAGGCACGATTTTTAACAGGGCAATGATGAGCACTTCTAAAGCGAAAGGCATGGGCCTCGGCCTTTATTTAGTCAAATCGCTCGTTGACAGCTACGGCGGCTGCGTAAGGGTCGAGGACCGGGTCGCGGGCGACCACACCAGGGGCGCCAGGTTCGTGGTCACGCTGCCTGCCGTCGAGAAGTAACTTATTTAATATTGTTAGTGCAATAAATGGCAAAATCGACTTGCCGTATATCCCGCTTTCTTTTAAAAAATGATCTCTAAAACAGATGTGGCTTTTACCGGGATACGACGGCTTCTCGCGTTTTCAAGGAATAGGGACGCTATTGGAAAACAAGGGCGTCCCGCTTGATGTCCATGTTAACGTCTGGAACGCGTGCCACGAGCCTTTTTATGGCTGTTGTAGTTGCATCGTTCGCACCTGCCCGCCGCGATGCTTGTGTGCATCATTGCCGGGGGAATCTCGGGACATTGCCCGTTATATGTACAATTTACCAAATTTATTCTCCAATTCATATCCAGTGTGCGAGTATATAAGTTTCAGCTATGTAAAGCATCGCCTGTGGCAGAGAAGCTTATCAAACGGGCAGCGACCGGATGATTCATCGATAAACAGAGGCTTTATTGTCGCTCCTTAGCTCTAACCTCTTTTATTATAATAGATGGGTATTCTGACTTTATTTTGTTCAACATGGCCGATCCATGATCGAAGCTCACGACTATCATATCTGGCGTTTTCTCCATTGTCTTTAGCTTTTCAAGAGCTTCGGAACAGTTGCTTACGACAAAAGCTACTTTATGGCCTCTTGATGCATAGGGCTGTTTCATATAATTTTGCTAAACCGGGCTCGTTGTCTATAATGGCGATGTCGGGCATCGGTGTCAAGTATGTATCAATAAACATAAAATTATCGACAACAAGCCCGCTTTAGCAAAATTATATGAAATTAAAATGCAGGGGATAAGTATATCCCCCCGGTCATCGGAAGCGGTATATCAATAACAAGGATGACTATCACGGTGATGAGTACCGATATCCCAACGGTGCTCGTTGCGCATGTGGTAGTGATGACAGCCTGTATCGTGATTGATAATATCGTCCGTATCGGAATGGACAGGATGTAACAATGACAAAGAAAAACAACAAACACAACCGCCTCTTCGAATACAACGGGGAACAGTACGTGAAAATGTGCTGTAATTGCGTGAACGAAGCATACGTTACTGCCGAAACAAAACACGGAGGCTATGCGAAATTCTGCATTCTCAACGCTGTGAAAGTAAGAGGACAACCATGCAGGGGAATCGACTCGACTATCGAGGCGAAGGGCGCATGCGCCGAGTGGAAGCTGGACACTGACACCTTAATAGATATGACTCCGGTAAACGAGGAAAACGAAATCTGATTTGAAAGGTCACTTATTTTTGATATCCGAGAATTTACGGCTATCATGAATCGGATGGCTGTAAAGCTTTTACCCTTGATCAGGCAAATTGCATTTTTTTATGAACTCATGGGCGGCTTTGCCCTTGTCCGTCAGCGAATAGTTGACGAAGTTACCCTGTTTGCAGGACCTGACCAGGCCAAGCTCCTTGAGCACCTTCAGGTGGTACGATGTCAGGGAGTACTGGGCGCCGATGATCTCGACGAACGCGGACACGTTCAGCTCACCCTCGCTCAGCGACTCAATGATCTTGACCCGGCACGGGTCACCGAGGCGCCTGAACATCCGGGCCGTTCCTGTCAGATCTTTCTTGACCGGCGTTTCGGACCTCACATGCCGGACGCCCAGATCCGTACCACATTTCGGGCAGCAGAACTTGCCGCTCTCGTCCTCCACAAGCCTGTCCCTCGTGAAGACCATGCCGCAATCCTTGCATTCGATCACCGGATCGGCGCTTCTCGGCCTGGTCGGACCAGGACGGGACGGGGCCGTCGACGGGTAATAATCGCTGGTAGCACGATTCGCAGGCATGCCAAAGGTTTTTTCGTAGCACCGGGCGCAATAGAATGTTTCGCCAGCCTGCACCCTGATGTCACACGGCGCTATCTCTTTATCGCATGCCGAGCAAAAAAACGTCCCGTCTGCCCGGTTTGCATTGGGAAACGAATCTGCGCCGATCCTTTCTTCCGCTTTCTTAGCGACAGGCCCGCTTTGCCAGAGCTGCAGGTAGCATTGCCGGCAGTAGTAGCCGTTGTCGTGCACCTTGACGGTCTCGATGGGGTGGTAAATGTTACAGCCTGCGCATCTCACTTCGAAGTTCGCCGGGTATCCCGCGCTTTTCATGTCCGCTGTCCCTCCCATGCCTTTCGCTAAAGAAGCCGCATACCTGTTCCCGGCATTCGGATAGCCATAACCTCAATCCTGAAGCGCCGGACGTAAGGCTCTCAAACCGTATATGTCGGCCGAACGATTAAATAGTTTATTGGAACTAATTTCAATATAATATTGAAATGATAAGCTATTTATAGCCAGTATTTCAATGTATTGTTGAAACACTTCAATCGATAGTGGCGCGATCATCATCGCACCTATGGTGCGATCGTCAT
>CAVYKK010000016.1:0-47292 GCA_963769045.1 uncultured Methanocellaceae archaeon | reverse complement strand
TCATGAATCGGATGGCTGTAAAGCTTTTACCCTTGATCAGGCAAATTGCATTTTTTTATGAACTCATGGGCGGCTTTGCCCTTGTCCGTCAGCGAATAGTTGACGAAGTTACCCTGTTTGCAGGACCTGACCAGGCCAAGCTCCTTGAGCACCTTCAGGTGGTACGATGTCAGGGAGTACTGGGCGCCGATGATCTCGACGAACGCGGACACGTTCAGCTCACCCTCGCTCAGCGACTCAATGATCTTGACCCGGCACGGGTCACCGAGGCGCCTGAACATCCGGGCCGTTCCTGTCAGATCTTTCTTGACCCGGCGTTTCGGACCTCACATGCCGGACGCCCAGATCCGTACCACATTTCGGGCAGCAGAACTTGCCGCTCTCGTCCTCCACAAGCCTGTCCCTCGTGAAGACCATGCCGCAATCCTTGCATTCGATCACCGGATCGGCGCTTCTCGGCCTGGTCGGACCAGGACGGGACGGGGCCGTCGACCGGTAATAATCGCTGGTAGCACGATTCGCAGGCATGCCAAAGGTTTTTTCGTAGCACCGGGCGCAATAGAATGTTTCGCCAGCCTGCACCCTGATGTCACACGGCGCTATCTCTTTATCGCATGCCGAGCAAAAAAACGTCCCGTCTGCCCGGTTTGCATTGGGAAACGAATCTGCGCCGATCCTTTCTTCCGCTTTCTTAGCGACAGGCCCGCTTTGCCAGAGCTGCAGGTAGCATTGCCGGCAGTAGTAGCCGTTGTCGTGCACCTTGACGGTCTCGATGGGGTGGTAAATGTTACAGCCTGCGCATCTCACTTCGAAGTTCGCCGGGTATCCCGCGCTTTTCATGTCCGCTGTCCCTCCCATGCCTTTCGCTAAAGAAGCCGCATACCTGTTCCCGGCATTCGGATAGCCATATCCTCAATCCTGAAGTGCCGGACGTAAGGCTCTCAAACCGTATATGTCGGCCGAACGATTAAATAGTTTATTGGAACTAATTTCAATATGATATTGAAATGATAAGCTATTTATAGCCAGTATTTCAATGTATTGTTGAAATACTTCAATCGATAGTGGCGCGATCATCATCGCACCTATGGTGCGATCGTCATCACATACGCGTCCGGTTGACAGGAGGGCTATAAATGAGCGAGATAAACCGTGATACCCGGCCATACGAGGCCGCCAGAAAGAGTAAAGACCCCAGCAAGACGGCCGAAACCATGGCCATGATAAGAGCGAGCGAATCGAAAAGGCCAGAGGACGAGCGGATCTGTAACGACCCCTACGCCATCCGCTTCGTCAGCCGGGCGGTCCTGGAATTTGCGGTCGGCAATCCCGAGAAATATAAGGCGTTTGTGGACCGGATGGAGCGCCTCGTCCCGGGGGCGGGTAACTCTTGCGCAGCGCGGGTCAGGTATATCGACGACGCGGTGCTGGCATGCCTCGCTGACGGGCTGGAGCAGCTGGTCATTCTCGGGGCCGGATACGATACCCGTGCCTGCCGGATCGAGGAACTGAAAAAGGTACGGGTGTTCGAGGCGGACCATCCGGCCACCCAGCGTTTGAAGGTGGATAAAATCAGGGAGATCTTTGGCTCGCTCCCGGACCACGTCACGTATGTTCCTGCCGATCTTGCGGTCGACGAGCCCGGCCGGCAACTCCGGGGCAGCGGGTACGACCCGTCCCGGAAAACGCTGTTTGTCATGGAAGGGCTTCTCATGTACCTCCCTCCCGGGATAGTCGATGGCATATTGTCGTTCATCGCGCATAATTCGTGTAAGGGGAGCGCCATAGTCTTCGACTATATCCCCGACTCAGTTGTCGACGGCACCTGCGAGCTTGAGGCCGGAAAGAATTGGCGGAAAGGCGTGATAGACGCGGGAGAACCCTTCTTGTTCGGCATTGAGCCCGGGACGCTTAAAACGTTTCTTACGCAGAGGGGGTTCGTACAGATCAGGGACGTGACGAGCGAGGACTACAGGAATGCGTACTTCCATGGTAAGAATGCAGGCAGGCCGCTGAACCCGCTGCTCATGTTCGCTTACGCGGTGGTAGAATAGTTTAAAACTTGTTCTGGCCATACCAAATGTAGATTCATACTATGATGAGGATCGACGTGCTCCTTAGCGGCGATCAAGAACATGGTGCCAGGTGATCACACGGAGGGCGCCATGTTCGTGGTCATGCTCCCGGCCGTCGAACAATAATGCATTTTTATAATGGTCAAGCGATGAAAGGCAAAAAACGGGGATTGTATATATCCCCTGAAAGAAAGTGGGACGACCCAGATTCGAACTGGGGTCCAAGCGTCCCAAACGCTCGAGGATGGACCAGGCTACCCCATCGTCCCGTCTGCTTTCTTAAGTCACGCTCGTATAATAAATACATTACGCACATAGTACACAGAGGCGTAAAGAGCACGAAGGCTACAAAGTTGCTATAGCGGAAAGGCCATGACAAAAAATTTTATCTACTCTTCCCCCGTTATGCCCGATCATGTACCGGGAAGACTGCCCGTGCCCGAAAAAGGAGTGCGAGCGGCACAAGCACTGCGACCAGTGTCGGGCCTACCACGCGGCGAAAAAGCAACGGCCCTACTGCGAGCGGCCGAAGCGCTCGTTCTTCGGTTGTTCAAAAAGAAGTAATCGCGGGATAAAGATAACAACTGATTTCCATGCGTACAAGAGAATTATTCCGGCAGGTGTCAGGGGAACTTTTTGTAAAAAGTTCCCTGTGCGCCCCTCAAAAACTATCGCAAGTTGTGCCTTCGGCACTTGTATCGGGTGTCGCGACCCAGGGGGGCCTTTTTATGGAACAAGCCCCCCGGGAGCCCCGCGAAAACCAGCAGCATGAAGCTATTTGTACCCGTCAGAGGTAATATAGTCCTATGCCCGTCCTACCGCGAAGCTTCTACGACCGGCCGACACTCGAAGTAGCCCGCGACCTGCTGGGAAAGACTCTCGTCCGTATGACGCCCGGGGGCGGCATGGCGCTGCGTATCGTCGAGACGGAGGCATATGTCGGCGAGAACGACAGGGCCTGCCACGCGAGCAAGGGCATGACCGACCGGAACCGGGTCATGTTCGGCGAGCCGGGCCACGCGTACGTCTATTTCATCTACGGCATGTACCACTGCCTGAACCTGGTCACCGAGTGCGACGGGTATCCGGCTGCGGTGCTGATCCGCGCGGGGCAGCCGATGTATGGCATGCCAGACATGGCAAAACGACGCAAGACCACAAAGCCGATCGAGATCGCGTCGGGGCCGGGCAAGCTGTGCATGGCGCTTGGCATCGACCGTGCGCTGAACGGCGTCGATCTCTGCGAGAAGGGCCCGCTGTACGTGGAAGACGGCTATACGCCTTCCGATATTGTATCCTGCCCCCGCGTCGGCGTGGACTATGCAGGGGAGCACAAGGACCTGCCGTGGCGGTTTTACATTAGAGACAATACCTGTGTATCGAAGATAGCGCCCGGGGATAATCTTTAATTATATCTTGTTATATAAAGTTATATAACAAGAGGAAACTCATGATCCCTGCCAGAGAGAAAGAAAAGGTCCTGCACCAGCCGAAACTCGACACAATCAGGATGGTCGAGAAGTTCATCGAGGAGCACAGCGGAGAGTACAAAAAGAGGGCGCTGTGGGAGCACCTGCCTAAAAAGATGATGTACCAGACCTATTGTGTTATCATAGACTATCTAATGGAGTCAGGTAAAATTGCTATGGATAGGGAAGGCACAATAGGATGGACCTGGAATCCTGAAGCTTGTGAAAAAATATCTTGAGAATAAGGATTTAATTATTAGAGAATAATGCTATTTTCCTTTACCGGTAACTTAATAATCGATCATTTGAAACATTATTTGCATTTACATGAAAAATAAGGTAGGACTTGCAGATGAGTCAGTAAAAAGTAAAATGGCCAAAATGAGAGATTCAACATTTGAGGAACAAAGCAGGCTATCCGAGATTAACCATGCGATCGATAAGCTTCATCGCAACGTTTTTTGCGGTATCCAGGTTCCGAAAAAGTTGATTCCACAACAATATGCTAAAAAATATGGCCTTGATAACCTGTGGAAATATGATTTACCACATGGGTGGCGATTACTGTACTTCGTCATTACCGAGCAAGACATAGCTATTGCGGTTATCATTGACTGGATGCCGCATAAAGAATATGAGCGGTTATTCCATTATTGAGGCAAAAATCTCGCCTGCGGATGCGTATTCAGTAATAATCTCCCGGACGGCTGCGCGCAAGCAAATCGCTGTTTCAAATAGCTCTATGCCTTTTTATAAAGCTCGTGGTTCATGCGGGGTATCAGTGCCATGAGCACGCTCTGTTCGGTCAGTTGCGTGCGGTCGAGCATGCCGTGGGATAAATAGCCGATCGCGCCCAGGCTTTTGCCCAGGTCCTCGATGCCGGAGACCTCGCTCATCACGTCGCCCACTTCGCGGCCTGCAAGCACCTCGGAGATGACTATCGGCGGGTACTCGAAGCCGCTGCCGCAGCCGAGGGTGATGCCGTCTATCACGTCGAAGATAGCGCAGAACTGGACGTCTATTATGAATCCTTCCACGTCGGACAGCCCTGCCTCGATGCCGACGCCGTAGTCGTATTCCCCTGACTTGTAGGCGTTCTTCGCCCGGGTGATGGCGCCTTTCACCGTGTCGCTGCCGAACGGCTGTGGCGGCACGCCGGAGCTGACCTTGCGGGCGTCTACTGTGACGTTGCCGTAGATGCGGGTGAAGACGTTCTTTACCGCGGCCGCCTTGACCGGGTTATTGGTACCTACCGCTACCTTCATGCTCACCCTTCCTCAGGAGATTGCCGTGCGAGTCGATCTCGCCCCCGACGATGCGCGTGGAAGAGATCGGCCTCCCGTCCTCCGCGAGCACGTAGTCCACGCGGACGATGGTAATGGGCTTCAGCCCTTTCTCCTTCCGGAGCTCGTTGATCTTTACGGCCGTGGGGAACGTTTCCGGGGAGACCACGATGTAGTCGTAGTCATCAGTGAGTGCCGTGCCGTAGGGGTCTTCCAGCTTAGTGATGTGAGGCTGCTTGCCGAGCTTTTTCTCTACCCATTCCCTGATGCGCTGCTCGCGCACCGCGTAAGGCTCGACGTTGCGTATCCTCGCGCTCCGGGCCATCTGGTCCGAGGTCAGCCCGATGTCTACCTGGCCGTCGATATCGTAGGCGGTCCGCAGCAGCAGCTTGTGCCCGTCGTGCAGCGGCTGGAACGTGCCTCCGACCCGCCGCACTGCGACATTCACCGGCTCATCCTCCGCTGTGACAGGCTTAGATACTTGCGGGACAGCTCGACGTATTCCTCGCAGTTGGCCTCCGTGCCCTTCATCTGCTCCGGGGACAGCTGCTTCACGACCTTTCCCGGCACGCCCACGACGAGGCTGCCGTCAGGCACCTTTTCGTCCTCCTTCACCACCGCTCCGGCGCCGATAATGCACCGATCGCCGATCCTCGGCCCTGTTGAGGATGATCGCTCCCATGCCGACGAGGCAATATTTGCCGACGGTACAGCTGTGGACGATGGCGCCATGGCCGACAGTCGTGCCTTCGCCGATGAGCGTGTCCTCGCCCGGTAACGGCCCTGCGTGGACCACAGCGTTGTCCTGCACATTGGCCTTCCGGGAGACGGTGATCCGGCCCTTGTCGCCCCGGAGCACGGCACCGTACCAGACACTGGCCTCGTCCTCGATGCGGACGTCACCGATGACTATGGCGGTCTCCGCGACAAACGCGGACGGCGATACCCGGGGAGTGGCAAAGTAGTCGAGGATCATAGTCTCTCTTTTTATGTTACGCTAATATAGTAAAAAGGTATGTATCAGGCTTCCAGCCTGAGTCTTTTCACCACGAAGTCGGTATCCAGCGCCAGCACGAACGGCCCCAGCTTCGGCCCTCTTGGCTTGCCAAGCAGCAGCATATAGGCAGTCTTGAACAGCTTCCCCGGCTTGACGTCACGGCGCTTGGCCATCTCGAAAATTTCGAACTGCGTTTCCTCCTCAGTGTGCTTCGCGAGGATGTAGTCGGCCAGCTCTCGCAACGCTTCCTTCTCCGGCTCCGTAATGTCCGAGGGCACTTCGAGGCTCTCTTTGACAGCGATGTTGTACTCTTCCGGGCCGTAGTGGTGCGCCCAGTAGCCCGCTTTCCGGACGCGGGTCAGTGCGTCCTGCTCCTGCTCCTTCGTGGCGTCGGCGGGCAGGTGCCCGGTCTTCTTCAGGGTGCGCAGGATGTGCTCCTCGTTGTTGGAGACGCTCACCATGGCCGCGAACGTGTACGGTATCCGCACCTTCCGGCGGTCGCCGATGTGCAGCATCGGGTAGACGCGGTCCGCGGTCTCCTTCTCTTCGGCGTCGACTGGCTCCATCTCACCGTAGTAGATGCGCTCGACCCGGTCGAAGTTGTCGACTAAGAAGTTGATGTTCTTCACTTCGAGGTTCTTCTGCTTCATGGGGTTGAGCGAATAGAAGTACAGGAACGCCTCGGGCTCCATGATGTCGACCATGTCCTGGGTGATGTAGACGTTACCGTGGCGGGTGGACATCTTGGCCGAGTTCACTAAGAAGAACTCGTATACAGTGTAGACCGGCGGCTGTCTCTTGAGAATGACTTTAGAGATCTCCTGCCCGGAAGGCCACGAGCCCTCGTAGTGGTCCTTGCCGAACGGCTCCATCTTCACGTCGAAGATCTGCCACTGGGCCGGCCACTCGAACCGCCATGGCAGCTTGCCGTTATTCAGCGAAGTGGTGCCCTTGTGGCCGCAGCCCGGCACCTCGTACTCGCCGGCGAGGGACTTGCTCTCGCACACGTAGTCCACAGTCCAGTCTTCCAGGTTGACGGCGGTCGCCTTCGCGGTGATGCGGCCGCAGTTCTCGCAGATCGGGCTGAAGGGGATGTAATCTTCCGGCGTGTTCATCTGGAACCGGGAAATGACTTCTTTCGCCAGCGGGATGTCGGATAAGATCGTCCGCATGGGCGGGATGAACTTGCCCTGGGAGTAAAGCCGGTCGTTGCTGTAGTCCTCCAGCTCCACGCCCAGCATCTTCACGCCGTCGATCCAGACATTGTTGAAGTGCTCGGCCCAGGACTTGCAGCAGCCGAACGGGTCCGGCACATGCACGTAGGGGATGCCCACGTACTTGTTCAGGTTCTTGAGCTCCGCCTCGGTCAGAACATGCCATCGGCCTTCCCGATCAGGCATACGCTCCGGTATCTTGCGCAGCGGGTCCCGGTCGTCGCTGGTGTGGACGTGTCTTGCCTTCACGCCCATCCCCGTGAGGGACTCCTTGATAAAATAGCCCCGGAGGATGTCGTTGATGTTCCCGATGTGCTTGCCGCCC
The DNA here is from genome assembly GCA_963769045.1 of uncultured Methanocellaceae archaeon. Taxonomy (GTDB): domain Archaea; phylum Halobacteriota; class Methanocellia; order Methanocellales; family Methanocellaceae; genus Methanocella_A. The sequence goes on along the minus strand of CAVYKK010000016.1, from coordinate 39,929 downwards.
GACGGAGAGGCCGCGCACTTGACCACGACCTCCTGGTCCTTGCCGTAGCGCTCGATCACCTCGTCCGCGAGGGTGTCCGCCCAGAATACCCTGTAAACCATGATATCCGACCTGTCTGCCAGAATCTACTATGTCATTATATAAGTTATTTTCTAAGCAGCTGGTTTTTGCGGGGCTGTCGGGGGGCTTTGTTCCAAAAAAGCCCCCCTGACTCACGACACCGGACGCATGCCCCGAAGGGGCAAATGCGATAGTTTTTGAGGGGCGCACGGGGAACTTTTTGTAAAAAAGCTCCTCTGATATGTGCCTGAACATCTCGGGTACGCCAGTCATAAACGTTCGTATCGATCTACATAGTGTCGTAAGTCGAGAGTCTTATTGTTGAATAGGCGAGTGTACAGGTGAACCTTGCTCCAAAAAGGTTCCCTGTCCCTTTATAAAACTATCGCGTTTGTGCCTTCGGCACTGACGTTCTACGATTAATCCCGAAAACGGCAGATTCTGCAATGAACAGGTACCTACACAGGTGCCAGTAAGGTTAAAGCCTGCGTATGTAGCGTATTACAATATAGAGCGTACCAGAATGCGCTGGCCCTCCGGTGCCGGAACCTGGCAGTCAGCCAGTCTTCCTCCATGCCATAACTTGCAGCGGCGGGCCAGCGCTCAACCTTTTTTCAATCGATTAAAATGTCGGGTGACTCGTAACGGTTTATGAGGTATTGCAGCGCCCGGTTGTACCTGTCCAGCCTCCTGAGATCGTAAGCCTCGACCTTCGGCAGCCGGTCCAGGTTGGCATTATCGCGCAGGTCGGCGATCTTCACCTTAGTTGCCAGCGGGTTCTTCTTCACGCGCTGTATGTACTGTGAATAGCTCTCGCCCGCGTCCTTTTTCCTGGAGATGGCGTCCACCGCGTTGACGATGCGGTCCGGGTAGCCAGCCTTCTTAAGATCATCGAGCGTCACGTCCGTGTCTTCCACCACGTCGTGGAGAATGGCGACCATCCGCTCGTCGTAGCCCCAGAGCTGCGCCATGACACGGATGGGGTGCATGATGTATGGCTCGTCGTTCCTGTCCTTCTGGTCTCTATGGGCGTTCGCAGCAAGGATGATCGCGTCTTCGAGCGTCGGAATCACAATCCCTCCCATAAAAAATGTGTCTTTTTTATATTTAAATTATGCAATAAGCAGTGACAGAATTAGCCATTCGGTTTTACCTATGCGACTACTTATTCTCCTGCCTGTTCCATCCGTCCACAATGTTCTTGACATCATGGAAGTTGATGTCAGGCACTACCGCGTCAGGCACCGCACCCCGCACAGGCGTGCCTGGCCGGCCCACGTAGATCGTCTTCATGCCTAGCTTGCCCGCGCCCAGGATGTCCGCAAACAGGTCGTTGCCAACGAAGGCCACATTCTGTGGCTCGAGCTTGAGATTATCCAGCGCTGTCTGAAAAATTTTTGAGTTCGGTTTCTTAACGCCTACCTGACTGGACAGGACAATCGTCTCGAAATACGGCCGCAAAGAATAGAGGTCGAGCTCCGGCAGCGTGAAGGCCTCCTGTGCGTTTGAGACGATACCCAGCCGGTAGCCTTTCCTGATCTGGTCCAGCGCAGGCCTGACGGTAGGGTAAATGAACATGCGCTTCCGTGTGGCGGCGCGGAACAGATGCGAACAGTCCTCCGGCAGGTAGTCCGGGGGCGGGCATGAGGTGCCGCAGCACTGTGTCAGTATGGTCCGGAACACGTCGCTGACGTCGGAATCGAGGAACAGCTCGGTGCCATGGGCCCGGGCGGCGTACTCCTCTAAGATCTCTTTGAAGGCGTCCGACTCGGTCCTTCGCCGCTCTGGCGGGCCCAGCCGCCGGGCGAACTCCTCGTGATAGAACCATTTGATCTGGTCCGGGGAAAGGTACACTCGCTTGTATTCCAGCCACTTCGACAGGATAGTATAGGCTTCCATGCCAGCCTCGTCAGTCTGGATGTCAATCAGCGTGCCATAAATGTCGAAAAAGATCGCAGTAATCATTCCGGTCGCACCTCGATCTGCCTTGTGCCCTGTTCGATGAGGAACTTCCGGTGCCCGGGATTCCAGTAGCCCAGCATCGCGATCTTAAACAGTCTCCGGGAAACGAAGAATGGCAATAAGCGCCGAATCCCGTGTCGGGCATGGCCGTCGTGCTCGTAGGCGCGCAGGAAATGGGCGACGAACGGCTCTGCGGCGGAAGCATTATGGCTCAGGTAGGCAAACTGGTGTAACAGCTCGGCAGCCATAGAGCTGAGGTCGACGCAGGGGCTGCGCCGGGGCTGGCTGCGCTCCACGTCGAAGGTGCAGATGGTCCCTTTGTTGATCTTGAAGTTCGACGGGTTGGCGTCCCCGTGGACAGTGGCGCCGTGCTGGCTGAACAGCGGCCGGAAGTCGTACCAGCCGGCGAGCCCTTTCATGATCCGGCGGTGGTAGCCGTCGAGCAACCCCCGCTCCTCGAGGTAGATGAGGGACTTCAGGTAGGAGTAGAACAGATCGCACTGATCCACAGAGTTGCTGTGCGGCATGACCGTGTGTATTTTCTTGAGCAGTCTTGCTGCCAGCTCCAGGCCCATATACAGGTCCGCATCGCTCCGCTCACCCTTAATCGCCCCTGTCATGAGCGAGAGCAGCGATTCACCGTCAGCGTGCAGCGTGGCGAGCGCGCAGTCTGCCTTCTTATTGCAGCCGAGTGCCCGCGCTACCTGGTACCGCCCCGTGGTAAACCCGCGATGTTCGAATTCCCGCAGCGTCCGATATTCGGCTTCCATCTCCCTTGCCGGCTCGTAGGTCGTCCCGGTCCGGCCCAGCGTCCGGCTGAAGAACTTTACGTGGACCATCCGGCCGTCGATCCTGTAGATACGGGTGACGTGTGAGGCCATTTGGGGCTCCTGCAGGGCTGTTACCTTCCAGTCCCTGCCCCGGCCGAACAGCTCCGGGTGCTCCCGGGCTAGCTGCAGCATCCACTGCATCACAATATCTTTTTTCATTTCCTGCATGGCTTCCTCTGTCTGTCCCCTCGGCCTGGCCATGGAGTGCGGAATGCCCCTCGCATAGGTCCCGGTGCCTCCCCGGCCGATGCTCATGGGCACGATGTTCATGTTGATATCCTGACATCGCATCCTGGCCACGAAGTTGGACTTGCCTGGTCCAGGCAGCCTCTGGATGAGGGTGGCCGGGGCCGGGTACATGCTGCCGCCGGGCGTTCATCACCCCCGGGGTGCCCGTTTGAACGTACTCTGTCTCTTTCATCTGGCAGGTTAAAAATTATATAACTGATAATATATTATTTCTTCCCGGACCCGGGAGTGAGAAAAGGTATTAGAATGACGGCATAGTACCCGGCCGCCCGCGCACGTGCGGGGGAGCAATCGGCCTATCACGCCAGCCCTCATCGGCAACGGGTTACAAACTAGATGACCGAGTCTATCCAGACGATATCCATCGTTTCCAGGTCGATGACTGCCGCCTGTCCCTCCGCCGCGTACCCGGGGTTGATAACCCAGGCCCCGTCCTTGACCTTGCCCCTTTGCTTGTGGATATGGCCGCAGATGATCACGTCGAAGCGGTCCAAAGCCGCCCGCAGCGCCTTGCTGCCGGCCGGGCCGTGGTCGGTCATGTCGAGTGTCTCGAAGGGCGGCTGATGGGTGACCAGCACTGTCTTGCCTGGCGGGGTATGGCTCAACAGCACGTCCAGCTTGTAGGCCATGGTCTCTTCGGATATCTCTGACGGAGTGTTGTTGCCTGTCGCGGTCGAGTAGCCGAGGCCCATGAACTCCCGGCCAGCGATGATCTTCGGCGTCTCGTCCAGGTTCACCGCGTAGGCGGCAATTGTCTGTGCGACTTCCGGCGTGTCGAAATTGCCCGGGACGCACATGACCCGCGGGCAGAAGTGCTTGAGGATGGAGATGCTGCGCACCGCGTTCTCCGGCGGCCCGCCCTGCGTGAGGTCGCCGGCGACGACCACCGCGTCCACCGGGTCGCTTTTCTTGACGATGCCGTCCAGCCGGAAGAATTTGCCATGAATGTCGGAGAGGGCAAGTACTTTCATACTATGAAATCGGTGAGCCGTCTAATTATATGTTTCCAGCCATATTGGCTGGCTCCGGCCATATTGGCCAGCCCGGCCGGATAAAGCTATAAAGTCCGCAGGCCATGATTTTTATGGTGATCATATGGCTGGCAAGGCATGGTCGATCGACTGGATATTCGAGAAGCGGGCGGTCTGCTTTAACTGTGGCGTCGATGCCACCCAGAAAATTGAGATGCTGCCCGTGAAGACGACGGTGACATGCACGAACTGCGGGGCGGAGCGGGTATACAATATTCATGGTACCTATGTAGCCACGCCCATCCACGCGCTGCCTGAGCATAAGCACAAGTATGATATCTGGCGGTTCGACAAAGATGCCGTCTGTCCCAACCATGGCGGTGAAGCCCGGCACGAGGTGACCGTCGACGAGTACGTGACGACTATCGTGTGTCCGGTCTGCCATTTTATCCACCTGTACGACTTTGCTTTATTCAACCGCGTCAGGCCGGGCAAATGAGGTCAGGAAAAAAGCGAAATATCGTTTTAACCTCCCGCCCCGACCGTTGATCGATGCAGATTCCTGACCTCGAGAACGCGACCCGGTGCCCCAACTGCGGAAAGGAGGCCATACAACACATCGAGCTGCGTACCGGCGAGACAATCATCACCTGCATGAACTGCGGCGCCGCAAGGCATTATACTGTCGATGGCGTCCGCTTGCAGGAGACGTTCGACGAAGACGTCACGAAGTGACGGCCGATGTCCCGAAGGGATGAACCGGGTTTTCTGCCCTGATGTCATCGTCCGAAATCCATCATAAAAGCGGAACATGGTTTTAAACTTCAAAATATGACTGGAGATAGGATTTTTATGATGGGCGAGCCAGTCGCGGGCAGGCGATGGGACATCGAGAAGGAGGCCGCTTGCTTCAACTGTCACAAGGGCGCCACCCAGCTCATCGAGGTCGGCGCTTCGGAGGCGTCGGTCACCTGCACGAACTGCATGGCCGAGCGCCGTTACACGATACACCGGATCGATCTGCCGGAGAAGAGGAGTGCATTCGAGGACAATTGTTTTCAGTATACTCACGACATCTGGAACTTCGGGTATGTCGACAAATGCCTCAACTGCGGCAACTGCGTGGAGAACGAGGTGAACGTGGACGAGCGCCGTATCCGTACGGTCTGTCCCGCATGCTATTTTACGCGTCTGTATGAGTTCAACATGTTCAGCGAGCCCCGGTCGAGACGATAGGGGAGAGGGGCCGGAGACATGGATGGTCTTCGTTGACCCCGAGGCGGGCATCCGGGCCAGCGGCATCATCGCGCTATCCTACAGGTGCCACCTGCCACTGAGGGCTAAAGAGACCTGCTTCGGCCTGATGATGGAAGGCGAGCGCGAGACAGTCCGCGGCTTCATGGAGCTGCTGAAGGACACGTACCCGTCAGGCCTGTTTCTTAAACGCCGCCCGTTTTCAATCGGCGATACGAAGGTATGCGCGCAGACATTCAAGGCCACCGGGCTGCGACGGGCGGCGGAGCATTTTAGAAATCACAACCGCTCATAGCTATTCAGGGGGGACATCTTTATTTTCTCGACATGCCTATTGCTTGGTAGCGTGATAGAGTGAAGCTGAACTCCCGACTACTTATCGGCCCGGTCGGCCTGGCGATCTTTATGTTGATCGTGCAGGTCATCGCCCTGCTCCTGGTGTCCCCGCTCAAGCAGTACCAGATGAGCGCGTTCGAGAACCCCGAGAGCCTCTGGAACCCGATCATATACGTCGTGCTGATCGTCATCTATGCGGCCGTGGTCCTGCTGATCATCAAGTTCAAGCTCCGCTGGCTGCTCAAGCTGATCATCGCCCTCGCCGTCTTCGCCACGCTGGTCTATGTGCTGTTCGGCATCGGCGCGCTGTTCTTCCCCTCCGCCGCGGCCGAGTACCTGGCCGGAGCCGCCTTTGCCATTGCCGTCGGGATGACCGCGCTCATGCTCGTCTACCCGGAGTGGTATGTGGTCGACGTCATCGGCATCCTCACCGCAGCAGGCGCCGCCGCCCTGTTCGGCATCTCGCTGGCCGTCCTGCCGACGATACTCCTGCTCGTCGCGCTGATCGCGTACGATTACATCGCCGTCTACAAGACAAAGCACATGCTCAAGCTGGCCGAAGGGGTCACGGACATGAACCTGCCCATTATCTTCGTGCTACCCATGAAGCTCAACTACTCGTACATACGCAACAAGGTGCCGATCAAAGAGCTCAAGGAAGGCGAGCGCGAGACCTTCATCATGGGCCTGGGCGACGCAGTCATGCCCACCATTCTCGCCGTCTCCGCCAACGCGTTCATCGTGGCGCCGACCATCGGCTTCGTCAATATACCGGCTCTCTTCACTGTGGCGGGCACGATGATCAGCCACGCGGTGCTCATGTACTACGTGCTGAAAGGAAAGCCTCTGGCCGGACTGCCGTTCCTCTGCACCGGCGCTATCGTCGGGTTCGCCGTAGGGTGCCTCGTGGCGGGAGTAAACCCGTTGTTTTAGTCATCTCGCGTGAGGTGATATCAAAGGCCAGGTTTGCGCACGCGCGCGAGGGTGCTCGCGTGCCGGGCGTTTGTTGCCAGTCATTTTATGTGACGTCAACTGCAGCGGATATGCGTCGGACGGTCTCGTCCATGTCGCCCATGCGTACCTCGATGGCACTGCGGGGGCATTTGACCGCGCATCGCCCGCAGCCCCGGCACTGGTCGTTGATGACCGCCCTGCCGTCTATGATAGTAATAGCGTTCATGAAGCAGGTCTTCGCACAGGCGCCACAGCCCGTGCATTTGTCAGTCACCGTGATCTCGAGGCCCGGCATCTTCGTGACCTTGCCGCCGATGGCCGGCGACACGGCCGGTAAAATTTTCCAGAGACAGCAGCACGGACAGCAGTTACAGATGGTGAGCAGCCTGTCCGCCTGTCCGGTGCCCAGCCAGAGCGAGTCGAGCTTGTTGCGGCCGACGAGATGTGCCAGCCCGGCTTCCCGGCACCTGCGGAGATGCTCGATCGCTTCTTCTTTCGTAGCCATGTGGCCCAGCGAGGGGTCGATCTTCAGTGTGGCCTCTCCCAGAAAGAGACAGCCGAGCCCTGCCGGATAATCCTTGCACCCGGAGGCCTTGCGGCAGATGCACCAGTCCATGATGAAAAGATGGCTGGAGCGCTCGATGAAATATTCCGCAGCCTGCGAAGGAAGGAACGTTTGTTCTGCCGGTTCGATCACCCTGCCGACTTCTATGACCCGGTCCTGCGGCAGGTAGATGATATCGTCGCCCCCGAACAGCGCGTGGTCGGCTATCCTGCCTATGGCCGGTAGCCGGGTGGCCCGGGCCAGGGTAAAGCGCCGAGGAAAACCACGGATTAGCAGGTCCAGCAGCAGGCGGGTTCTCCGGGCCATGATCAACCGTTGCGCTGTCCGCTATCCCGCTGGCGTGCCCATAACTCTTCCTGTGCCTCGAGCACCATATCATAGACCTTTTTAGGGCTCTCGATGTGATCGAACATCGGGCCCCCGCCGGCGGTCATTACCCCGTTTGCGACGTAGTAGGTTTTCCGACTGTCCCCGGCCCGGCTGCCATCGCCCTGGAATGTGAGCGTGCCCAGGCCATCCCGGTGCAAGGCGATCGCGACGTTGTCGATCTTGTGCAGGGGCATGGAGACGACGTTCCTTTCCCGCAGCGTCGTCAGCACAAACACCCGCCGGTCAGTCAGCGCGTAATAAGTGCGGCGCCGGGTGACGACGTCCATGACGAACCGCCCGAACAGCAGGTAAACCCCGATCAGCACGAACGGCACGCCGAACAGCGGGAAGCACAGCGAGAAAAGATCGAAGCCGCCGCTTAGCACTCCGGCCAGCGCCGCGAACTCCCAGAGGAGCGAGAAGCCGGTCCAGAAGAGGGCGAACGGCATCAGGGCGAGGTCGGAGGCGCGGAAGACCAGCAGCTTCCCGGGCGGCTGCCCGCTCCACAGGAGCTTTTCGCCGGGGCTGAGCATGTCATTGATCGGTCCGCCTGAGGCCTGAGTCAGTTTATGATCGGGCGGCAGGTAGGTGTAGTCGTACTTCAGGTCTTTAGAAATGTCCACGTCAGTCCCATAAGTAGCATGAGGCCAGGATAAAATAACCTTTTTTGTAGGCCCCTGCGCGCCTACTTTTTCTTCCGCGACGGCGGCAGCTCGAACTCCGGCTTTATTTCCTCTTCGCCGACAGGCTGCTTAGGGTGCGCTTCTTGCTGCATCATCTCATACAGGCGTTCCTTAACCGCATTCACGCCCTCTCCCGTCAGCGTCGACATCTGCATGTCCGCATGGGCCTCCGCGTGAGGCATATCGATCTTGTTGGCAACCACCAGGACCGGTATCTTCACCGTGTGCCGGACCTCGTCGAGCAGCTTCTCCTGCTCGGCCATCGTGAACCCGCACTCTTCGCTGGGGTCGAGGATGAACAGGAGCACGTCGCCCACGTACCTCAGTGCCGATATGGCCTGCAGCTCGATTTCGTTCCGCTCGTCCAGCGGGCGGTCCAGCAGACCGGGCGTATCGATCACCTGGTATCTCAGCTTCTTTTTCGTGAAATGGCCGATGACGACGCCTTTCGTGGTGAACGGGTACAGGGCGATCTCGGGCTTTGCGCTGGATACCCTGGCTACGAAGCTGGACTTACCGACGTTCGGGTAGCCCGCGACCACGATGGTGGGCTCGTCCTTGATATCGGGCAGGTCCTTCAGCTTGTTTCTCGTGTCGTTCAGGAACCTGAGGTCGCGGTCGACGTCGTGGACGATCGAGGCCATGCGGGCAAACGCCTGCTTGCGCACCTTGGTCGGGTCGTCGCTCTTACGTATCGTCGACACGTACTTGCGGGAGATATCCTTCGATTTGTCCGCGGCCCACGTGACAGACGAGAGCGCCATCTTGATCCGGTCCACGCCGGCCAGGATGTCGGCGATCTCGCGGTAAAAGGGGCCGATCCTGTCGAAGCTCGGCCATTCCCGGGTCGCGTTGTGCAGGTTGTCCGACAGGATGTTGCCGGCGGTGATCACCATCGACTCCTCCACCACTTTTTTGTCGGCGTAGGCACCGCTCATCTTGCCCCTGCCGGCCCTGACGGCACGTGAAAAGGCCTTGTCCATCAGTTCGTCCGCCGTAGGCACCGTGCCAATCTTCTCGAAGATCATGATCATTCCTGCTGCCGCAACTTTAGTGAGCCACCTATATAAAGCTGCGCGTACGCAAAGCTTACGCTGTGCATACGAACAACATACACTGTTCGTCCTCCGCCGTAATGGCAGCAATATAAAAATATAGCAGTGAGAATATAATATAATCATCCGGGAAGTGCGGCGCTGCATGGCGCGGCCAGCAAACGGCCGATGCAAAAAGTTATCCGGTGACAGAGCGCTATGGTGGTTCTGATGGAAGAGCGAGACATTAGCATGGGAAGCGGCTGGAAGATGACCATCCGCATGGACGTAGACAAGTACGGCAAACAGTTCATCGAGATCGCTAAAGTACGGAAAGACCGCAAGATCGGCCGGTTCAAGCTCAATCCGCGCTATGCAAAGAAGCTTGGCGAAGAGCTCATTAAAGTAGGCGAAGAGCTGGAAAAAGAGGGAAACCTCGGCGAAGACTCGCCAGAGGCGCTAGAAGAATAAAAGGGTACCGGAGCTTACCGCTTCCGGTAGACTCCTTTCTTACCCGGGCGCTCTACTTTCTCGATCATCTTTTTCTCCATCAGGCGGTCCCTGATCAGCGGGAAGTAGAATAGTCTGAAGGTCGGGTATGGCACGCCGATGGTACCTCTGTCATAGCCTTCCTTGAGCATGCCGACGGTGAGGTTCTTGCCCGTGTCCAGCTTGCCCACGACCATGTCGAACGCGTTGACCAGCGGCTCTGCCTTGACTTTCTTATACCTGTCATGGGACAGGTACCACTGGAGATCGTTACGAATGTCATATTCGGTGCTGAGCGTATCCACCTCTTTGCCGCCGACACGGATGTGCTCCACGTCCTGCAGCTTCCGCGGCCGGCCGCGCGGGCGCTTTGCCGGTGCCGCCACGACGCCCTTACCGGTACATTCGACCTTTTCCTGGAGCGTGGTTACCTTTTCCAGGATACTGTCGAGCGTGCTCCGGAAGCTATCCATGGAAGGCTGGGCACCGGTCCCCGATTCCATCGCGCTGCGCAGGACTGTGTTCAGGTACTTGGAAAATTTTTCCCTGCCCTTCGTCCGGTTCAGCCAGTCGGCTACGTCGCTATCGATCGTTCCGCCGATCCTGACCTTTCGTCTCACTTTCGCTTGAGCTGCCATAACTATCTATAATATAGGTTGCTTTATATTATATATAAAAATTTAGGCTCAGCTGTCTTATTTAAATTAAATCATTAGTTACATTAAGCAGTAAAAATGTTTGAGGCCCATGTAAAAATCCAGGTGGCGCATGCCTGTCAATAATAAATATAGCGGGCAGTCCTGTGGCAGGCGGGATAAAATATGTATTTTTTATTAAGCGGTAAAAATAATATGTTTCCGGCCAACACATGACAACCGGCATGGCCCTGATAGGTAAATTATTTATAGCCCGTACCGACATTTCTACGAGTCAGTTCGTCAGGGTGCATTGTTTTGTCCGGCATGCCAGATAAAATCAAGAATTTTTTTACAGGCCATCCGGGCATTTATCAGTTCATCAAAGACTTGCTCTTCTCGATCATGGTGGTCGTGGTCATCGCGCTGGCCCTGTACATTTATGCAGGCGTATGGACACCGGTCGTCTCTGTCAACGGCACAAGCATGCTTGATCATATGCACGCCGGCGACCTGGTCCTGGTGCAGGGGCTGAACCGCGGAGCAGTACAGACCTACGAGACGACGGTGAATAGCAGCTACCAGATGTTTGGCGAGTACGGCGACGTCATCATATACTATCCGGACGGCGACACAGCGAAGCCCATGGTCATCCACCGTGCGATCCGTTGGGTCAACATGAGCGAGCCCATGTGGCCCGGCGGCCCGGCCGCACCGGCATCAGGCTACATCACCCTCGGCGACAACAATCGCGGCGTCCTCGACCAGCAGTCCAACATCTGCTACCTGCAGCCGGTACGCCCCGAGTGGATACATGGCATCGCACGGTTCAAAGTGCCATACCTGGGCTACCTACGCTCATTTATATAATTAAACCCGGCCCTGTTGCGTCCAGTAAAAATAGTCGTGGGCCCAGCTGTCTTTGTTTGCCAGGATTTTCTCCCGGAGCCATTTCCTGACCTTCCGCTGTCGGTCCTCCTGCTCCGGATAAGTCCTCTTCTCCCGGATCGCGGCGACCAGGTCTTTTCCCATCGCATGTGCGGAGTCAGCCGCTCTGTCCAGGGAACGCGAGTCGCTGCCAATGGCCGCACCTACGCCGCCGGTGGCGAAAGCCCCGCACATGACGAGGAAGTCACTCATGTAATCGATGACCCGGCTCTCTCCGCTGCTGCCGGTAGTGCAGACCGCGAAGCCATACTTGCCGCTCAGCTGCTGGCAGTGGATGACGTCGCTCATGCGGTCCATCAAAGTCTTCATCTGTGCGGTGACGCTGTCGAAGTACGCCGGGCTGCCAAGGACTATTCCGTCCGAGCCGGCAATTTTATCCAGGACGTAGGAGTAATCATCGTCCTGCATGCACACGCCTTTGCTATAGCAGGTGCCGCAACCCCTGCAATAGTTGATCCGCAGCTTTGTGATGTCTATGATTTCTACTGCGGCCCCGGCCTGGCTCGCTCCTGCGAGGGCGGACTCCATCAGGCGGAGCGTCGAGCTGTTCTTTCCCCTCGGGCTGCCCGCGATGCCGGTGACCTTCATAATGAAAAAGTCAGCCCCTGGCGCTATAGGCTTTCCGGTAGCATTGGACACAGAGGGCACAAAGGCCGCAAAGGCCACAAAGGAAAAGTCACAAAAATTTCATGTAGTAAGCCGCAGCGGCAGGGCAAGCCGCATCAGGCTACGATTTTACTCCCCCGTCAGGAATCGTAGCAGCCTTGCCGCCGTGGCGATCTGGAGTTACGTCTTTGCGGATAGTGATAAGTCCATAGCGACGTTTTACATGGCTGCGACCAACATCTGGTTGTTGAATGGCTCGATTTGTTTCGTCATCTTCTTAAAGCGCTTGATGCCGTCGGCCAGACCGTTTTCCTCCGATAGCATATGCACCAGGTCGATGATGTCATCCTCATTGGTAGCGTTGGAGAAGTGAAGCGATGTCTCCCCGCCGCTCTCGATGAGCACGAACTTGCCGTTCATGATCGTTACCAGGCCGCATGCCTGCAGCGGGGTCGGGGCTATCTCCTCGAGGACATCGTCGTCGTCCGTACAGACGTATACGCCTCGCGTGTTCAGCCTGTCGGAGAACCGTACAACTTTGATGCTCTCGATCCTCTTTCCGTCGTGGCCCAATTTTTTCCGTATGTTTTCCGTGATGTTGAACGTCAGGACAGTTCTGGGACTTTTGCTAAAATCAGTCGTTGTAGCTTCCCCCTTCATGGATTTTTGTTTTATAGATTTTAGTCAAAGGTGTATCCGCATGAACATTAAACTACCGTTGACCGGTAACGGAAAAAATGCGTTTGCTCCGCTGATGTCACAGTTTAACGGGACTGTTTCCGGGGAAAGTATTAACATGGCACCGATGATTGCCGTTTTATTAAAATCGCCGTACCGCGGCCCTATATTTAATATATTAATATAAATATAATAATAGAAACAATAAATCATAAAAGATTATTCACTCGACGTATGCCATTATACATACAGGACAGAATTCGGACCTGATGGCAACAGGCAAAGGGCATAGGACAGTCCGCTATCCATTCATAAAGCTACCGATTGATTATAATGGCCTGCAATATTTCTCTACAGGTAACCGCAGGGACGATAAGCCCTGCACTTAGCGATCAGGCCATTCCGTTGTTGTAATTGAAGGCAATCTGCGGTGGCCCGGCAGGATTACGCGTATAAAAAGCGGTGATCTAAAAATAATTACAGGTATGATAATAATCCCGGGTGTGTAATCATATGAAGTTCGACGTTGAGAAAAGGGACGAGGTAATAAAAAATCAGGAGCCCGCCGGGAAGACGGAGAATGCTCAAAACATACCGGAAAGGCGATGTGAGGACCGCTTACAGAACCTCGAAGCCATTCTGCACGACATGGACGACGGCGTCATGGTCGTCGATCGGGCGGGCAAAGTCGAGTGCATGAACCGTGCGGCGATGGACATGTTCGGGCTCCGCACTCCTGACGAGGGCACACGCTACTTTAAAGACACCAGCCGCTACGACATCGTAGACGCAGCCGGCCGGCCCGTGCCGCAGGAGAGCTGGCCGCTGGCCCGGGTCATGAGGGGCGAAGCCTTCCGCGACCAGGAAGTAATGATGAAAGACCGGGCTACGGGCCGGGAGGTCCCCGGCGTCTACAGCGCGGCACCGCTGACATCGGGCGGCCGGCCGGACATGAGCGTCGTTACCTTGCACCGCCTTTCAGAGCGGAAAGGCGTTACCGGCATTGCGCCAGGACTGGGCTCGCTGCTTGGGCTGATGGCGGCCAGCGTGCCGGAAGCGATCATGGCTACGGGCTGCGATTTCCTGCTGTACGACGAGCGCAACGGGGTCTTCAGGTCCGCCACAGCCGCCGGGGAATGGCAGCGCACGGCCGCGGAAAAGAGGGCATACTGTGCATCTGACGAGGACAAAGCGGCGTACGCGCGCAGGGTCATGGAATCCAGGACCCCTCTCATAGTGGAAGGCTCCCGCGACCACCCGCTATGCACGGCGCCGGAAAGCCTCGCGAACAAGCTGGGCGTCAAATCACTGATCGTGCTCCCGCTGCTCGAAAAGAGTCGGTTCATGGGCGTGATGATCATCGACTCGACCCTGGATCGGCACAAGCTGGGCGACCGCGACATGGATATCCTTTACGCGATAGGCAAGCTCGCCGCAGCGATGATCGCCAGGGCGGAGGCAGGCCTCTCGCCCGCAGGCGCGGCCGCACCGGCGACGGCCGGGGGATAAGTACAGCAAATCAGCCCCGGATAAAAATGCATATTTTTTTATATTTTTATCGACAATGATTACGTATGGCGAAGCTTATCGTTTTAGCGATCGGAGCCCATGCGGACCCGTTCGATATGCCGTACCAGTGCGGCGGCACGCTGGCGAAAATGGCGAAGGCGGGCAACCGCGTGATCTGCGTATCGGCCTGCGAGGAGAACCAGGAAGAGGCCACGAAAGTCTCGAAAGCGCTGGGCTGCGAGACCATGTTCCTCGACCTGGACGAAGGCAAGATCCAGAATGATACTCCGACCATACACAAGATCGTAGAGCTCATCCGGTCCGTGAAGCCGGACATCGTGATCACCCACCAGCCGACTGACTATAATCCAGACCACCGGGCATTGTCACAGGCCGTCCTGGGCGCCTGCCTGCTCTCGCGCGTGGGCGAAGTCAAGACGAAGCACAAGCCCTACAAGGTGCCCTGCCTCTACTACTCGGAGACATCGGGCGGCGTCAACTCGGAAGGCGACATCTATGTCGACATCGAGAGCACCATCCAGACCAAGCTCAAGGCGCTGAAAGAGCACAAGAGCCTGTCCATGAAGGCCGGCGTGGAGCACCTCGGCAGCGTGGAGCACCTCATGGAGCGGGAAGAGGCGACCGCGAAGTTCCGGGGCATGCAGGTGGAGATCGAGTACGCCGAGGTCTTCTCGCGTGCCATTAACTACCGGGTGATGAGAGCGTTCAGCACGCTGCCGTTCCCCGATGTGCCGGTACACAACGAGTAATTTTCTTTATCACTTTTTTCTTTATTATACAGGCAATTGTAGCTTGTCGTTTCCAGGGCTATGCGACCCCTGTCACGCTCGCCAAGGGCGCCAAGGGCCAAGGGCGCCAGGACGGTTTCTGATTGCACGGCGGCTGCTCGCGAGAATGCATGCCGGGCATGCAACGTAGCGCCCGGCCAGTTTCCCCGGATAACAAATCCTGAGAGAACCTATATTTATGCTGCTCCGGTCTAATATCTTAAGGTGTGAAGGATGAATAAGCCAGTCATCTATGCAGGCGTCATTGTGTTGCTCGCGGCCGTTGGCATCGCCCTTTTTGCCCTGTCGGCGCCCGATGGCACGGACAGCGGCAACGTTTCTGTGAACGCTACGAATCAGACGGCGATGACTGCGGCGGCTCCGAAAACTGTAGAGGATGGCCCGTGGAACCTTTCGGGGCCGGGGCCGGTGTGGAAGCTCTACACGGCAGAGGACGGGACGCTTTACTCGTTCCAGGGCACGTATGGCAATACGATTCGCGTTATTAGTCCCAACGGTAGCATAAAATGGGAGTACGAGGTGCCGGGGGAATGGCGCGTGTCCAATATGATGTACCGGCAGGTCCAACGCGGGAGTTTTCTATACCCGGGCGTCATATGCCCGGCCTTTTCAATAGATAACGGTACGCTGTACCTCTATGTCCGGGAGAACACTACGACGGACTTTAACCATAACCGGGACGAGGAGCATCCGGGCTATAACCAGTATCGCGATTATCTGTTAAAAGAAAAGGTTATGGCTATCAATAATGGCCAGCTTCTATGGGAAGTGCCGATCAGCAGCGAACACCACTCGTACGAAGACTCTAACGTCTATGCACAGAACGACAGGGTTTACGTCTTCGACGACTATAGTGTCAAGGTCTTCAGCGATAACGGAACGATGCTATTCCATATCGATAACGCTTCATCGCCGCCGGCAGTGGACGAAAGCGGCAACATTTTCATCGTGCCCGGTATCGAGTCGCGGGACGCGTGGATCAATATCTATTACAGTATCTATCAGTATGCCTTTGTAAAAGTCCCCTCCAACGTCGTCGAAGCATATACTCCTGACGGGGTGCTGATCTGGCAAAAGGACATCGGCAGCCCGATTGTCCAGCCCCGGGTGACGGAGGACCTTCTCTACCGCTACGACATGCTGCCGCTTTATCGTAACCACACACTCTATGCGCCGACCGGCAACGGGATTATGGCCCTCGGCACCGACGGCAGCGTAAAATGGTCGAAAAAGTACGAGTATGCGATCGAGCTTATATCGACCATACCTTTCGATGAAAACGGCAACGTATACTTCCGGGGCGGTAAGTCGCCTTCGGAGTTCGGCAGGTCGCTGTTACACATCATTTCCCCGGATGGCGGCGAGCGAATAAACGACATGATCGTCAACATGCTTAACGGCGGAGTCTACGGAGATACCCGGGGCGGAGAGATATACGGCATACAGGATAGCATGGAATTCCCGCCGGTATTTCCAGAAAATGGCTCTCAACCGTATACTGTGTCCGGCTTATACCTTACGTCATATGACCTGCAAAACGGCACCATGATATTGAAGCAGAAGATCGATCAAAACCAGACTAGCGTGATCCTCAACCGTGAAAATTACCAGCGGCTGCTAAGCCTGGATGTATCGACTGATCAGAATACCGGTGGCACGGAGATCATAAAATCCGGGATCGTTCGCACGACGAGTGATACCATCTATGTCTACTACCTGGACATATCCTACGACCTGCCGATCACCTGGGGCGAATCCCACTGCAATTACTCCAGTGCCCTCTGTGCCTTCGACAAAGCCAGCGGCGAATCGTTGTGGCAGAAGTCCCTCGACACTATCGTGACCTCGATGGAGACGGTTGGCGACACGTTGTATTACTCCACCCGGGACGGCAAGATCTTCGGCGGCATCTCCAGGGACAAGCCCGAACCTGCCCCCGTCGCAGCGGCCGTTCGGGACGACATGGGCAAGGTCGCCGGGGCCGTGGCCGGCGGTACCGCCCTGACGGCCGCAGCTGTCCTTTTCATCAAGATGTTCGCCCTCGGCGGGCTTACAAGGGCCAGGGGCCAGCTCACTAAAAACGACAACCGGAACAGGGTAATGGAATTCATCGCCAGCTGCCCGGGCTCGACTCTGCACGAGATCTCGCGCGAATTGGGCATCAACGTGGGCACGATACGGTATCACCTTGTCGTCTTGAGCCTGAACCACCGCGTCGCGACTTTTAAATCGGATGGCAAGTACGTGCGCTATTTCACGAACGCCGGCTCCTGCTCGAAAGACGAGCAATTCTACCTCTCGCTGGTCCGTCGTGACCCGATCAGGAAGATTCTGGACCTGCTGTTAGACAGGGCAGAGCTGTCCAACCAGGAGATCTCAGAGGCGCTGGAGATGCACGAGAGTGCAATCAGCCGGTATATGAAGGAGCTGGCCGCAAGGGGGCTCGTCTCGAAGAAGGTGGCGGGAGGGCGGACGGCGTATTCGATCAGACATGAATACCGGGACCCTGTGGCCGCGGCATTGGAACGGCTGGGCAACGACTAGTTTTTAAACCGGCGCGATCAACAGGATACCTGTCCGGGAGTGGTGACATGGCCGTAAAAACGATATTTCTCGAGCAGGGCGCAACCTTCAGCAAAGATAAGCTGTACCGTTACAATCTCTGGAGACGATGGGAGAGCAAATCGTCGGGGAAAGTCACTTTTGTCATGCTGAACCCGTCGACGGCGGACGCGGAAAAGTTCGATCCCACAGTGCGCCGGTGTTTCGGGTATGCCTGCGACTGGGGTTTCGGCAGCATGGAAGTCGTGAACCTGTTCGCCTTTCGATCGACTTACCCGGACCAGCTTTTGAAGACTGATGATCCTGTGGGCCCCGATAACGATGCTTTCGTCCTCAAGGCGGCCAGAGAGTCCGACCTGGTCGTAGCGGCATGGGGCATTCATGGCAAACTCCACGGGCGTGACATGAAGGTGCAAAGGCTCATTGAGGGTATCCGGGATTTGCATTGCATCGGGACGGCGAAGGCGGGTGCGCCTCTGCATCCGTTGCACCAGCGTAAGAGCCTCAAGCCGGTCCTGTATCATAATAGTGGAGAGAAAAATGCCTGTGCGTATAGAAATATTCCAGATGCCTGCATTCGATAAATCTTATTTATTGCTAATAAACATGTTTATTTATTTGTAATATACAATATTGTTTATTAGTAATAAACAAATTTAAATATCATACGCGCATACTCGATAATCATGCTTCTTCGGGAGACGATACGGGAAATAGTGCAGCTGCAAGAGAGGAATTTCGCCAGCCAGGAAGCAGGCGTCAGCAGAGATTTACTGGATATTATCGACATGAGCGTGCGTCGTGCAATTATCATATCGGGCATACGTAGATGTGGCAAAAGCACATTACTCAGGCAATTGTCGCAAAAGACCGGCGAGTGCAACTTTTTTAACTTTGAAGACGCCCGGGCAAACGGTTTCGACTTAAATGACTTCGATAAGCTGGACCGGGCGTTTGGCGAGCTGCATCCCGGGATGAGCTGCTATTTTTTTGACGAAATCCAGATGGTCCCGGAATGGGAGCGTTTTGTCAGAGGAGGACTCGATTCGGGGAAAAGGTTCATCATTACCGGTTCAAACGCCTCGTTGCTAAGCAGAGAACTTGGCACAAAACTTACGGGCAGGCATTTAACGTACGAGTTGTTCCCCTTCTCGTACTCTGAAGCACTGCGGATGAAAAAACGAGCCCCGTCGCTGTCGACATTCAACGACTATGCGGAGCGGGGAGGATTCCCGGAATATGTAATATCGGGGACATCAGACATATTGCAGCAGCTGTTCAGTGACATAATAACCAGGGGCATCGTGGTAAGATACAAATTGAGAAACGCCGCCATAGTCCGGAGCCTGGCCCTGTACCTTTTGTCGAATGTCGGGTCTGAATTTTCATATACGAATCTGGCAAAAACATTCGGGATCACGACAAAAAGCATCATTGAGTACATATCCTACCTCGAAGACAGCTACATGCTGTTTACCGTGCCCATGTTCTCATATTCCTATAAAAAAATGGTCGTGAATCCAAAGAAGATTTTCGCAATTGATCCGGGTTTTATCAAAGCCAATACCCTGTCGTTCATGGACAATAACGGCCGTCTGCTCGAAAACATCGTGTTCCTGCAGCTGAGGAGAACCTATGGGCAGAACTCCATATTTTATTATCGTGGTAATCGAGAATGCGATTTTATCGTGGTTGACAAAAACAAGCCGGTGCAGGCTATACAGGTCTGTTTTGAGCTGACAAAGGATAACATGCAGAGAGAAGTGGATGGCGCTTCGGAAGCGATGAACGAGTTCAATCTTAATAAGGGATTGATTATAACGATGGACCAGACGGATAAATTCGGAAACGTGGAAGTCATACCTGCCTGGAAGTGGCTCACGGCAGGGACATTCCGTCAGGCGGGACCAGATATTACGTGATCTGGAAGCCCCGTTTGGTCGTAGCATGGGCATATATGGCAGACTCCACAGACGTGACCCGAAGATGCAAAAGCTCGTCGAGGGGATCAGCGATTTGCATTGCATCGGGACGGCGAAGGCAGGTGCGCCTCTGCGTCTGTTGCACCAGCCGAAGAGACTGAGGCCTGTGTCATTCAGGAATGACCGGGTAGAGTGACTTTTTAAAAAAAATTTCTAAAAATTTAGCGCCCCGACTGGGATTTGAACCCAGGTCTAGAGCTCCGCAGGCTCCAAGGATGTCCACTACCCTATCGGGGCAATTCAAAATGCCGCGTCTTGCGACGCGTGGACATAGTATACTTTCCATCACATAAACTTATCGCACCTGTACGCCTGCACGAATGCCTGCTACCAACCCCGGGCCCTGAACGCGTAAATGTATTCCGAACAGATACATATTCATTACAGGCAGGACGCATTTTAACACCGGAACGGCCTAAACCCATGAATTTTAAGTTTTTAAAGGGATCAGGCTAATAATAAAGCTATAAACGGCAAACCAGCTCGCGATAAAGCTTCAAATACAAGCCGCCTGCAAGTATTCTTTTATAATCATCTGCCCTTCATAGGTCTGCAGCACAGAGGGTTGACAGTCGCAACATACCCCCCCAACCGCATCATAGATGCACCCCCGACTGGCAATCCTCTGATGCAATAATTCACGATCATAAAAACAGGCGTCGTCTCGGTATTGTTAAAAACGAGTATAGCACCAGCCTCTGACGCCATAGGATAGTCTGTGAAAAGGCAAAGGGATGCGATGGGGAAAAACGCGCGCCTGCCGGGCCCTTCAAACGGGGGCCCCGGGCGCGATGTCTCTGTTATTATTAAAAGATGTCTTTCGGTTCCTTCATCTGGCGCTCTGCATATTCCCCGATCTGCATTTCGCCGCCATATGCCTTCAGCATCTCTCCCACCCTGCCGTACCACTCCTTCGCCCGGTCAGCTCCACCGAGGCGCCGGTAAATGTCGCCGATGATATAGGCGTACATGGCGTACAGGTCCTTCGACGGCTGGCCTGCGGCCAGCGCCTTCTCGAACTGTTCGGCAGCCCTGGCCAGGAAGAACTTCTCTTTCTCCCTGTCCCCGCGCATGCGGAAGCACCACGCGCCCATGTGGTAGATACGCCCGAGCTCCTGCGCAGAGGCCCCGCGCCACTGGGCGCACAGCGCAGCCAGATAGTAGTTGCCATTTGTGTCTATTTTCCGCCCTTTGATCTCGGGCGTTATAACCTCCGCTACCAGCCGGGTGAAGTCCGGCGTGAAGCTATGGGGCTCGAAGTCGCCCTCGAAGCCGGTGAAGCCGCAGTTCGGGCAGGTGTGCACGAACAGGCAGATCGGCTGCCTGCCGGACGCCTCGCGGTAAAAGTCAGAGTGCAGGGGGCCGAACGAGTTGGTTGAAGTGATGAGCTGCGAGTCGAACATGTTGCCGCACAGCGGACACGTGAAGCGATGCATCTCGGTCGTGGTCATACACGGATGGGTTGCACGCGGGAGCATAAAAACATGTCGGAGGCATACGCCGACCCCGGCCGGCAACAATCAAATACATCCTGTGGACATATCTGCGTAATAGCTATTGCGTATGGGGCAATGGCATAAGGTGATCATTACGGTAAAAGCACTTCCTCAGAACGTGCAGGACCTCTTCAACAACGACCAGGCGGTCAAGGTCCTCGCCACGCAGTCCAAAAACGGGATGCTTCACGCGGTGCCGCTGGGCTCGTTGAGAGCTCCGGCCCCGGAAACGCTTGTTTTCGCCAACATCCTGGCGAAGGAGACGCACGCCAACCTGGAGGATGCGTTGAAGACGGGCGGGTACGTGAGCGCCCTTGCTGTCAAGGGCGGCGAGGCGTACCAGGTGAGGTGCAAGGCGAAGGCATACATGACCTCCGGCCCGGCCTTCGACGGCATGAACGCGGCACTCAAGGCGAGAGGCATGACCGCAGTCGGCGTGTGGCTGCTGGAGCCGGTTGAAGTGATCAACCAGAGCCCCGGCCCGAACGCGGGCAAGCCGATGTAAGACCTTTTTTCCATTTTTATTAATGATTATTCATTAACTTTTTATACCTTGAGCAATAACCCAAAATATCACGGTGCATCGCAGTGGACAGCCTCGACTTCCGCATCCTGGGCATGCTGATCAGGGACTCTCGCATCTCCTACGAAAAGATCGCCTCTGAGCTGGACGTGCCCGAGGAGACGGCGATCAACCGCATCTTCCGCATGTGGGACGTGGGCGTGATTAGCGAGTACCGTCTCCGGGTGAACCCGTCGCTGTTCGGCTATAAGACCGCGATCGTGCTGGCCGAGGCATACCGGAACTACTGCAAGCAGAAGGACATCCGCGCACTCCGGACCATGGACCGGGTAACGGTCGTCGTCGAGACGACGAGCAAAATCTATTCTGCCTACGTGCTTTACACCAATGATCAGGAATTGAAAGGCCTCGTCGACCAGATCAAGGCCAAGATCAGCCCCTCTCGGGTGACGAATGTCGTGTATCCCCATGAGGCCCAGTCGTCGGTGAAGCTCTCAGGCCAGGACTGGCGTATCGTCGAGCACCTGATGGACGACCCGCGGGCTGAGCGTCGACAATATGGCCCGCGACCTGAAAATCGTGCCTAAAATGCTGGAGCGGCGCATGGATAAGCTAATAACCGGCGGCGTGATTACCCCGACGGTGGTCATCCAGCCCGGCATGTTCGAGGGCATGTTTTCCAACCGGCTTTACATCATCTTCAACGACGGCAGCGAAAAGGCCCGCACGGACATAGTCAATGGCATCAAGAACCGGTGGAACGTGATCGGCCTCGACAACCCGCAGGGCGCCGTCATCGACGTCTACGGCAAGACGCGTAAGGACATCGAGGACGACTTGCGGTCCCTGAAAAGCATGGCGGAAGTGCAGGAGACGTTCTACACGCTGCCTTCCCGCATCGTATCAAGCGATCTGCTGATCAGGAAGAAGGTCATCGAAGCGGTCTACCGTAGTGATGTGACCGCAGGCCTGTAAACGTGGAAATGAACGTTAGCGGCGACCCGGAATTTTAACGATAAGAGTATGTCTGATATATCCATTATGTTGCGCTCTTGTACATATCCACATGTACCATACGGATCCAAGTGTCAAATATCCGGCCGGGATCCTGTCATCAGCTTCCAGGCCGGGATGACTTCTATGTCATCTATCCTGTCGTCCTGGTCAAAAGTAACTATCATACCCTTATTTGTTTTCAGCGTATCCATCGCTTCTCTCAAGCCTTTCATTTCTCTTTGCAGATTATCCGCGTCAAGTTTATAGCATACTTGTATCGCCTTGAAGCCACCATCGCTTTCTTTCACGATGAAGTCGCACTCATTCCTTTCCCTGAAATAATAAATCATAGGATATTTTCGCCTCAAGTGTAAAAATATTATGTTTTCCAGGATTCTGCCATTGTCTGCCGAGAAGGAGACGCTGTTCGCCTTTGCCAGGCCGTGGTCAATGGAATATGCCTTTTTCGGGTTCACGATCTGGTTTTTAAACGAAAATGAGAACCGGGGAATTGTGAATAACAAATAGCTGTCCTCGAAGTACGAGACAATATTCGAAACAGTCGAGGCCGTGCCGATGTCGAAGGTCCTTTTAAGGCCGTTATATGAAAATTCTTTTCCTGCATTCGTCATCAGATAAACTGCCAGGTTTTTAACCATCGCATGGTCTTTCAGTCCATACCTGACCACAATATCCTTTATCACGATGTCGCTGAAGACCTGCTGGAGCATCATATCATTGTCGAATTTCATGTGCCCGGGGAACCCTCCCTTATTCGAATAATCCTTGAACGTCGATAGCGACGGTGCCCGGTCTTCCAGCCGCAGCGACTCATTAAACGAGAACGGGAACAGCTCATATGTCAGGTGTCTGCCCGTCAGCTTCGTACCCAGTTCCCTGCTCAACAGTGACGAGTTAGAGCCCGTTATAAAGAACTTTTTACCCTGGTCCAGCTTTCTCCTGACAAACCTCTCCCATCCGGGGACGTTCTGTATTTCGTCGAAAAAATAATGATCGGTACCGGGATTTATCTCGGAGAATATCAGGTCCAGCTTGTCAAAATCCGATACTTCGAAGTTCATTGCCCGCTCGTCCTCGAAGTTGAAGTAATTGAAATGATCAGTCCTGGCCATAATTTGTTTCAGCAGAGTACTCTTGCCGCATCTCCTCACGCCGGAAACGATAATTGCCAGGGGGGACTTCATGTCTATAGAATCAATGACGTCTCTTTTTATACCCCGGTCAAGATCAGTGATCTCCTTATGTTGGATTTCAACGACTTCTTTTATCCCCTCTCGAAGCAGCATGCACAATAGTTTCTTTTTACAATATAAAAAAGTTTCTTTTGTAAAAAGAAAGTTGCTGATATTTTGAAGCGCTACCCCTTATCAGTCTGACATCTGTCGGATGTCAGGCACTTTCGCTATCCGATCAAAGTGGAAATCGGGGGAAACCTTACTGGTAAAGGCGCCCCTGCAATCCCTCTAAATATTACCCTGCTGTTTAACGATACGGGCAATGTCGGAGCCCACGTCGGACGTCTTCGAGGTGCCGCCCAGGTCGTAGGTCCTCACCTTCTGCTCCCTGAGGTTCGTCTCGATGGCCCTGATAATGCCATCTGCCGCCTGCTTTTCTCCGAGATGCTCCAGCAGCATGGCGCCAGCCCATATGGTGGCGATCGGGTTCACCTTGTTCAGGCCCTTATACTTCGGCGCGGAGCCACCCATGGGCTCGAACATGCTGGTGCCCTCCGGGTTAATGTTGCCGCCCGGCGCGAGGCCGAGGCCTCCCTGTATCATGGCGCCCAGGTCGGTGATGATGTCGCCGAACATGTTGGGGGCCACGATCACATCGAAGAACTCCGGGTTCTTCACGAACCACATGGTCACGGCGTCGACGTAGTTGAAGTCCGTCTTCACCGCCGGGTACTTCTGGCCTACGTCCTTGAAGATTTCGCGCCACATGCCGTAGATGTCGGTCAGCACGTTCGCCTTGTCCACGCTGGACAGGTGCTTCTTCGGGCGGGAGTCGGCAAGCTTGAACGAATAGTCCATGACCCTGCGGGTGCCTTCCCTGCTGATCACGCCTATCTGGTAGGCGATCTCATCGCTGTCCGTGTCGATGTCCAGGTTGAACCGCGCCGCGTACATGCCCCGGATCAGCTCCAGCTCCTGGGTGCAGCAGTTGCCCTTTTTGACCCTTCCGCCGATGCCCGCGTAGAAGTCCTCGGTGTTCTCCCTGACAACGTAGAAGTCGATGTCCGCAGCCGTCTTATTCTTCAGCGGCGTCTCGACGCCTTCCAGCAGCTTCACCGGCCGGAGGTTGACGTACTGGTCGAAATAGAACCGCATGGTCAGCAGGACGCCCTTCTCGAGGATGCCCGGTGGCACCTTCTTGTCGTCGCCCAGCGACCCGAGATAGATCGCCCGGTACTTCGACAGCTCTTTCAGTGAGGCCTCGCTGATGGTCTCCCCTGTCTTCAGGAAGTGATCGGCGCCGAACGGCATGTCGATCCACTTGATGTCAAAGTTGTAGACATCCGCAGCCGCCTCGGCGACCTTCCTTCCCTCGGCGATGACCTCGGGCCCTATCCCGTCGCCGGCGATTACCGGCACCTTATGCTCCATTACTCCGCCTCCCTGCTCTTCTCACGCGTTTTCGACTTGCTCTTCCGCTCAACCATTTTGCGGGCGTACTCCAGCAGCCCGCCGCTCCGGACGATCTCCATGAGGAACTCCGGCAGCGGTTTCGCTTTGTACGTCTCCTTTTTCGTCTTGTTGACGATGACGCCCTTTGCCTCGTCGATCTCGAGGACGTCTCCCTCGGCGATGCGATCGGCATCCGGGCATTCGAGCAATGTGACGCCGATGTTGATCGAGTTCCTGAAGAAGATGCGCGCGAACGACTTCGCTATGACGCACCGGACGCCCGCTCCCTTCAGGGCCAGCGGCGCGTGCTCCCGCGAGGAGCCGCAGCCGAAGTTGTCGCCGGCCACGATGATGTCGCCCGGCTTCACCTGGTCCTTGAACTCTGGCCTCACGCCCTCGAAGGCGTGCTTCGCCAGCTCCTTCGGGTCGTTGAGGATGAGGAACCGGCCGGGGATGACCGCGTCCGTGTCCACGTCGTCGCCGAACTTCCACACCCTGCCTGGCAGGGTCACTTTACCTGCCATGATTACACGCTCCTCGGATCGGTGATCTTCCCTTTGATCGCCGAGGCCGCCGCCGTGGCAGGCGAGCACAGGTACACGAACGCGTCTGCGCTGCCCTGCCGGCCCTTGAAGTTCCGGTTGGAGGTGGACAATCCCACTTCACCCGGCCCGAGCAGACCGAACGAGCCGCCCATGCAGGGCCCGCAGCACGGCGCCTCGACCATCGCGCCGGCGTTCATGAACTGCTCGACGAGACCTGCTTTGAGCACTTTCATGTACTCCGTCCGCGACGCCGGGATGACGATCATGCGCACGCCTTTTGCGACCGGCTTGTTGCCCATGATGTCCGCGGCGACCTTCAGGTCCTCGAACCGGCCGTTAGTGCAGCTCCCGACGAAGACCTGGTCGATCTTCTTTCCCTCGATCTTGTCGATATCGACCACGTTGTCCACGTTATGCGGACAGGCGACCTGCGGGGGCATCTCTGACATGTCGTACTTGCGCACCTCCGAGAACTGCGCGCCCTCGTCGCTCTTCATGCCCCGGTCCGGCTTATAGCCCGGCACCCGCTGCCGGATGTAGTCGTCGGTCTTCCGGTCCGGCGCGATGATGCCGGCCTTGCCGCCCATCTCGATGGCCATGTTGCTGATGGTCATCCGCTGGGAGACGTCGAGGTTGCGGACGATTTCGCCGCCGTACTCGCAGGCCTGGTACCTGGCGCCGTCCGCACCGACATCGCCGATCAGCTTGAGAATGACATCCTTGCTGTAGACGCGCTCCGCGAGACGCCCGTCCACCTGGAACTTCAGGGTCTCCGGCACCCGGAACCACAGCTTGCCCAGCGCGAACGCGGCCGCCATGTCCGTCGAGCCGATGCCCGTGGCAAAGGCGCCGACGGCACCGTAAGCGCACGTGTGCGAGTCCGAGCCCACGACCAGCATGCCCGGGGTCACGTGCCCCATCTCGGGCATGACCTGGTGGCAGACGCCCTGGAAGATGTCGTAGAAGTTGGTAATCCCCTGCTCCTTCACGAACTTGCGCAGCATGATGTGGTTCTGCGCCGCGTTCAGGGAATCGGCCGGCACCTGGTGGTCGAATAAGACGACGATCTTACTCGGGTCCCACACTTTCTTGTCCTTCTGGTTCTTCATGATCTCGTAGAAGCCGTCGACCGCCAGCGGCCCGGTGATGTCGTGGGTCATGGCGCGATCGATGTCCGCGAGAACGTAGTCTCCCGCCTTGCACGGCTTCTCTGCCGCGCGGCTGAAGATCTTTTCCGTGATGGTCAGGTTACCGGACATAGTAATACAAGCCATGATCATTCCGGCACCTTATAAATCTAACCATGGGTATCCGAAATTGAAATTGTTTATCATCAGGAGTAATAATAAAAACTGGCATACACAAACCTATTAATAATTTAATGACCAAAAGCCATCATATGACCTATAGTCACATGGTGACTTATGGTCATGAAAAGGCGGTCCCATGTCAACGACAGAACGAAAGGAGCAGGAAAAAGCGGCCCGGAGGACGTCTATTATCAACGCGGCGGAGCGACTGTTCGCCTCGAAGGGCTACGATGGCGTCAAGATGGACGACGTGGCCAGGGAGGCTCAGCTGGCCAAAGGCACGCTGTACCTGTACTTTGATAATAAAGATTCGCTGTACCTTGCGGTAGCAGTCCGTGGAGCGGCCGTCCTCAAGGAAATGATGGCGCGAGGCGTGGCCCGGGAGGCAAGGGGGATCGACAGGGCATGCGCCGTCAGCGTCGCATATTACGAGTTCTCGAAACAGCACCCGTTTTACTTCCGCATACTGACGGATGCCGGGGCCCGGTGTCCCTCCGGTGACGTAGGCGACGGCTACACAGCCGACGGCTATAGAGCCGTCGCTATCCGGCAGGAGTTCGCCGCCTGTGCCGCCGATAACGTGAAGATCGCCGTCGACGCGGTGAAGGCCGGGATCACCGACGGCACCATCGATCCCGAAGCCGAGCCGCTCAAGACGGCGACGTTCCTGATCGAGTCCACCCGGGCTGTGATTAAGACACCGCTTGAGGCAATCTCCCATGGTGGCATCAGGCCGGCCCGGGACGAGGTCGTCTACTTTACTTTAAGTCGGCTCAGGCATGCCATCGAAAACAGGCAAAGCAAACCGCTTGAAAGAATCGATTCCGGATGGATTTAGGCAGGATACACGGTCGTCCCAGTGCACGGAAACCGGCGGAAGGGCGGCCGCTCGCGCGTGCACGTAAGTAAGGGTAGAGCTGTGCAACGCGAAGCAGAAGTCGGCTCTTATCACAATCAAGGTAGGCTTTTACTTCCGCGTCCACGGGCTTAATCATAGTGTGTCCATCGTATTCTAAATCGACAACATTATAACCATCCAGCCCTTATTTTGTGGCGTGGGATTGGAGCATGTCCGATATTGACGAAATATACGCAAAGCTAAACGGCAAGATCACCCGGGAGAAGTTCAGCCAGCTCATCGACGACAAGATCGACGCGATGGACGGGCTGTGCGACCAGTGGACGGCTGCGTTGCTCGTCGCCCATGACCTGGGCGTCGACGACCTCACGGCCATGAAGAAGACGGCAGCCGGTGCGGCTGCTCAGGACGGCGGAAGCGCCATGGCAGCCGAGGGTGTCCTCGGAAACGAGGGCATCCTCATTAAGATCAAGGACATCTCTATGGAGCGGCGCAACGTCGACTTCGTGGGCAAGATTACCACGGCCTATCCTCCGCGCTCTTTTAGCAGGCAGGATGGCACTTCCGGCAGCGTCGCCAACATTACCGTCGCCGACGAGACGGGCGAGATCCGGGTCTCCCTGTGGGACGATCTCGCTGATGCGGTCAAGACGGGCGACATCAAGGAAGGCGACACGCTCCGCGTCCGCGGCTATGTGAAAGAGGGCCAGAAAGGCCTCGAGGTCAGCATCGGCAGGGGCGGCGGCATCATGAAGGACGATAGTGTCAAGATCACCCTGAAGGACCCCATGCTCAAGATCGCGGACATCAAAGCGGGCGACGGCAACATGTGCACCCGCGGCATGATCCTCTCCCGCCAGGAGCCCCGCACCTTCAGCCGCAAGGACGGCTCAAGCGGCTCGCTGGCCAGCCTGATGATCGGCGACGAGACCGGCAAGATCAGGGTAACGGTATGGGACACCAAGATAGCCGAAGTGGACCCGTTCCAGCCCGGCGAATCGATCGAGGTTCTGCACGGCTACACCCGCGAAGGGTTCAACGGCGGCGTGGAGATCAACGTCGGCAGCCGTGGCATCATCCGCAAGTCCGAGACGCCTGTGAAGCACGAGGAGCCGACGACGAAGATCGGCGATATCGTGGCCGATCAATCGTACAACATCAAGGGCACCGTGACCGGCGTCGACGGTGTAAAGGAGTTCGTCTCCAAGGACGGCAAGCCCGGGCGGCTGTGCGGCGTGTTCCTGTCTGACGAGAGCGGCCGCATCCGCGTGGTCTTCTGGGGCGAGCTGGCGAACTTCGCCGAGGCGCTGTCCGTGGGTGACGAGGTGCTGGTCACCGACGTGCAGGCACGTGTCAACATGCGGAGCGAGATCGAGCTGTCGGCCAACTGGCGCAGTGCGGTTCGGAAGACGAAGTAAGGATAGCCTTTCTGTTTCTTTTTATAGAGATGGCATCTATGGTAGATGTGATGTACCTGGAGCTGGGCGCAGACTACATAGACATGATCCGCCCTCTGTGGGAGGGCCTGAACGAGCACCACCTCGTACGCTCTCCGAATTTCCGCCAGCACTACGAGCAGATGACCTTCGATACCCGCAAACGCGACCTGCTGAAGAAACAGCAGCTCCGCATCATCGTCGCGGCTAAAGAAGGCCACACCATCGGCTATTGCGTCTGTACCATTCACGAGGAGACCGGCGAGATAGACTCGATCTTCGTCGAAGAAGAGTACCGCCGCAGCGGCATCGGCGAGGAGCTGGTGCACCGTGCGCTCGCCTGGCTTGAGGCCGGCGGGGCTAAAAAGAAGATCGTCGCGGTCGCCGCCGGCAACGAGGCGGCCATTCCGTTTTACGAGAGCTTCGGGTTCCTGCCGCGGATGACCGTGCTGCAGATGAGCGAGGAAAAGCGACCCGATAGTTAAAATTTTTCTTTTAAAGAAACCAATCGTCGATAGCAATCTCATAAGCTATGCGACTTCTGTCACGCTCGCCAAGGGCGCCAGGTAGCCAAGGGCGCCAAGGATTTCTACAATCAGCACTGCGTAGTGCATTTTACAAACCCAGATTGTGGCTGCTCTCACTGGTAAACGCGCTCGCGCGCGCAAACGCCTGCCAAGTACCGCGAGGAGCCCGGCCCTGAAATATCTCCTGGCGCTCTTGGCTACCTGGCGCCCTTGGCGAGCGTGACAGAAGTCGCATTGCATAGAAACTGTCCGATACATGTTTTTACTGGAGAGTAAAAACTATATTACCTTCGACAGGCCATTGTACTCTGATATGGACCCGAACTGGCTGGTATACCTGTTCATCGCGCTTATCCTCATAGCGGACCTGATCCTGGTCCTAGGCATCGCCATCGTTGTCATCTTCCTGGCTGCGTACATCGCTTTCAACGTGTTCACCGGCTTCATCAAGCTGATGATCAACAAGCTCATCCACGACGTGCTCGACTACCTGAAGAAGTATGCCGAAGAGAAGTCGAAGGGAAAGACGTCCGAATATGGAAAAGCGCTGGTCGATGTCGTGAAATGGGTTTACCGGGTGGTCTTCTGGCTGTACAACATCATCCAGCTCGGAATAGACGCGGCCGTCTGTCTCGCAGCCGTCGGGCTGATCCTGCTGGGCCTGTTCGCGCTGGCGGTCATCAATCTCGTGCTGGTCTGGATTGTTTACACTAATTTCTTTTAATCCCCGTATCGAAAGACCAGGCCTCATCTGATGATGAGGGCCGGGTAGTCCGTGTAGCCTTTCGCCTCGCCAGCGTAGAAGGTATCTGCGTCCGCCTCGTTCAGCGGCGCGTTATGCCTTAAGCGTTCTGGCAGGTCCGGATTGGCCAGGAACGGTATTCCGAAGGCGATCAGGTCGGCCTCGCCCCGGGCGATGGCCTCATTCCCGCTCTTGAGACCGTAGCCGCCGTTCAGGATGAATGTCTTACCGAAGATTTTCCGCAGGGCAGGCCCCATCCGTGCCTCAGGGGTACGAACCCCATCCGGCCGCCGAGGGGCTCTATCAGGTGAAGATAGCCCAGTCCTGTGTTCTTCAGCTCTTTCGTGAGATAGGAAAATGTTTCCCGGGGATTGGCATCCGACATTGAGTATCCGGTGCCATGCGGGGAGATGCGGTATCCGACCCGGTCGCCGCCCCATACCCCGATGACGGCTCTTGTGACCTCAAGCGGCAGGCGGGCACGGTTCTCCAGACTGCCGCCATACTGATCGGTCCGCTGATTGGACCCGCTCCGCAGGAACTGGTCCAGCAGGTAGCCGTTGGCGCCATGGATCTCGACGCCGTCGAAGCCGGCGGCTTTAGCGTTTTCGGCCGCCTGACGGAACTGCCCGACGATGTTCGGTACCTCATCAGTCTCCAGGGCCCTGGGCACAGGGATTTGCTTCTTTCCCCCGGGCGTGTGGACATAGCCTTCCACTGGCAACGCAGATGGCGCGATGGGCAGCGAACCATTCTGGAAGTCCTGGTGGGAGACCCGCCCTACATGCCAGAGCTGGATAAATATCCTTCCACCGGCCCGGTGCACGGCATCGGTCACCTTCTTCCAGCCGGCGACCTGTGCCGCCGAGTAGATGCCAGGAGTTCGTACGTAGCCGACACCCTGCGGACTGACCTGCGAGCCCTCTGTGATGATCAGGCCGGCCGAGGCTCGCTGCACGTAGTAAGTAACGGCCAGCGGGCCCGGGACATTTGCCTCCGCTGCACGGCTGCGTGTCATCGGCGCCATCACGATGCGGTTCGGTAACGAGAGATTGCCCATTAGATACGGGGAAAAAAGGTCCTGGTGTCCTGCCATGATAGAAATAAAGGGAGCCGCAAATAAAATTATTAGGCCCGGCAATCGCAATTTAGAGGTCTCAGAGGTTTGCGAGAGGTCGCAGAGCTCATCACAGAGGTCACAGAGGACACAGAGGACGACACAGAGGATAATTAAAGAAAATGGCTATGTGAAAGTCCTCTTTCAAAAACGTCCTCTGTGCATACCTCTGTGGCCTCTGTGACCTCTGTGCTGAGCTCTGTGACCTCAAGAAACCTCTAGACCTCTCACGCGTCGAATTCTTTCATTTCAGTGAGCAGTATGTGGTACTGCCGGTCGTCCATCGTGGCGGGATCGACGCAGCATATGACCATACAGTCGCCGGTCATCACTTTGTCGTTCAGGAAGTGTATCAGCTTGAGCACAGCCTCGTAGCCGTTGCGGGTCATGAGGTATTCGATGCCATCCAGCAGGATGAGCCCGTTCTGCGACTGGGTGAGGAACTTGCCCAGCGTCGCGCCGAGCCCGGTCAGGTTGTCGGGCTTCATGGAAATTTCTCCCGGCAGCCCTTCGCCGCCGGTGAGCCAGATGATGGGCGTCTTCTCAAGGCCGTACTGCTCGCGAATCTTCTTGGGGTTCTGCCGCGTGACGCATAAGCCCTGGATATTGTGCTTTACCTGGTCGGCGAAGATTTCCAGGCTCTGGTTGCCGTTACGCTTATCGAACACGTACAGGCAGCCCTTCTCGAAGTGATACTGCTGCGCCGTTTCGACCGCTTTCTCCGTGATGGGCATGATCCGGAGGCCGGTGATCTCCGACAGGTCTTTCAGCGTGATAATGAAGCCGTTCTTCCGGCCTTCCCGGAATAACGTCGACGTCGAGATATTGAGCGTCACGACCGTGCCGTCCTTGCTGCGGAACTCCCGGACGTAGTTCTTGCGCTCCGCCAGGTCGATGTCCGCGTTGTCGGGCAGCAGCGAGGTCACGTGTCGTCCCCTGACCTCCCCGGCCTCGTACTTCAGCAGGCGCGAAGCGCTCTTGTTGAAAGACATTATGAATCCGCCCATGTCGACCGTAAGCACCGCGTCGGGGGACTCGTTGATAATGTCGGCGAGATAGCGACTCGTATCCTGGACGTTCTTGAACAGGCGCTGGTTGTCGATGGCGATGCCGATCTGCGCGCCGATGCCGAGGAGCATGGCCGACCGGTCGTCGCCGACGGTCATGCCGGCCGCCGAGTAGAAGGCGAGGAGGCCGATCATGCCGCCACGGACGGTGATTGGCACGGTAGCCGCAGCCTTCGCGCCCTCGAAAATCACGACAGCCGGGTCCGCGGGCCGGATGGCTCCGATTTCCTGGCATACGTCGTGGAGCACCTGCCGGTAGCGGATCGTCTTGCCCGCGTCGGTTCGCGCGGCGACGGTGGTGAGCTGTCCGTAGTGCATGCCATCCTGCTCGCACAGGTAAATGGCTCCGGCGTCCATGTCCAGCAGCTCCAGCGAGTCGCGGAGGATTTCGTCGAGCATCTCCTCCATGCCCCGGGCTCTGTTGATCGACGAGGTGATCGAGATGACGATCTCCAGCTCTCTGTTCTTGCGGCGCAGCGCCTCCTCGGAATGCTTGCGCTCGGTGATGTCGCTGAAGATGAGCACCACGCCGGCGACGTTGCCGTTGTCGTCCCTGATGGGAGCGGCGCTGTCGTAGACCGGCGTCTCCCGGCCGTCCCGGGACAGGAGCAGCGCGTTCGCCGACTGGCCCACGACCGTACCTTCGCGGAGTACCCTGATCGCCGGGTTCTCCAGCATCTGCCTCGTGTCCGCGCCGGCCAGCCGGAACACCTCTATCAGGCTCTTTCCGAGCGCATCGCTCTCTTTCCAGCCGGTGAGCGTCTCGGCTACCTGGTTCATGAACTTGATCCGGCCGTCGCGGTCGGTGGCCACCACGCCGTCGCCGATGCTCTTCAATGTGGTGGCCAGCCACCGTTCACTGTCCTTCAGCCGCTGCTCGATCCTGTACTTATAGAGTGCCATCTCGATGGTCGTCAGCAGCTCCCGTTCCTCGAACGGCTTGAGGATATAGCCGAACGGCTCGGTGATCTTGGCGCGCTGGAGCGTGTTCGAGTCCGCATAGGCGGTCAGGTATATGATAGGGATGTTGAGGCGGGAGCGTATCTGTCCGGCGGCCTGGATGCCATCCATCTCGCCGTTGAGGAAAATGTCCATGAGCACCAGGTCCGGGTGTACACGGTCAGCCTTCTCGATCGCTTCTTCCCCCGAGGAGGCTGAGTCCGGCACCTCATACCCGAGGTTTCTCAGCCGGTTCATCAGGTCCATTGCGACAATGTGCTCGTCCTCGACAACCAGAATCCGTACCATACCCTTAACCGCTCCAGTTTGTTTTTATTCTATCTCTGCGAATGTTATCTTATAGTTTGTTCCCTTCTCCGCATTAAGCTCTATGGTGCCTTCGAGCTGGCCGACGAGCGTGTTGACGAGCTGCAGGCCCAACGAGGCGGTGTTATGGAAGTCCAGGCCCGGCGGGAGTCCAACCCCATCGTCGCTCACCACGAGTGTGTACGCCCGGCCGTGCTGCGACAGGCTTACGCGGACTTCTCCGGCCCGCCCGTCCCGGAACGCGTATTTGAGCGAGTTGGAGACGAGCTCGTTGATGATCAGGCCGCAGGGGATGGCCGTGTCGATGTCGAGGAACACTCTCTCGATATCCACGCTCATACGTATGCCCGGGGCGGATATGTATGAGCGGGCCAGGTGGCGGGTGAGGCTGCGTACGTACTCCGCGAAGTCTATGTGCGATATATCGGTCGACTGGTACAGCTTCTCGTGGATGAGGGCCATGGACTTGATGCGGTCCTGGCTGTCCCGCAGGGCTGCAGCCTGGGTATCGCCGCCGGCGCTCCCCGACTGCAGGCTGAGGATGCTGGACACGATCTGCAGGTTGTTCTTGACCCTGTGGTGGATCTCTTTCAGGAGCACCTCCTTTTCCCGCAGTGAAACGGCCATGAGCTCCTCGGCGCGTTTCCGCTCGGCCACCTCCTTCTGCAGCATTTCGTTGGACGCCTTCAGCTTATCCTCGTAGGCGACGTTCTCAGAAATGTCCCGCAGGACGACCAGCCTGCCGGTCAGCTGCCCGTGGCTGTCGTGGAGGGGCGAAATACGCAGATCAAGCCAGCAGCATCCATCCTGCCCTGTCAGAGGTATCTTCGCGGATACTTCCCGGCCGCCCTGGCAATACCGGAGCATCTCAGTCCGGCCCGCCAGCAGCGTTTCCAGGTGTTGTCCCGCCGTCCCCGTGCCAATCAGCCGTTGTGCCGCCGGATTGATCTCGACGACCGTATCCCGGGTATCCAGTACTATCACGCCGTCGGTCATGCTCGAGATCAGCGTTTCCCGTGCCACCGGCACCAGGTCGAAGAGCTGGTGCCTGAACAACGTCCAGGCGTACAGCATGCCAGTGATAGTAAAGGCAAGGAGCGTCAGGTCCAGGCCCGGCAGGGGGACCTGGTCTGCCAGGTACAGCACATTTACCAGCCACGGGATGGAAGCGCCGATCAGGAGCAGGATGACCCTGGAGCGATATATCCTGTACGAGGGTATGAGGGCCCTGATAAGCAGGACCATGCCGGCTGTAAGCAGCAAATATGTGTAGATCATGTTAGCCCATACACCCGGCCCGTGAGCGTAGACCAGCGGCGCTCCCGGCAAGTCTGAAACTGTCGTGATGGCAGGCCATATCAGCCCGTGCCATTCGTTCGTGGCGACCAGCACGAGGATGGCCGCCGGAACGAGCCACAACAGCGCTATGCGCCTGTTGTTCAGCCACTTGTTGAATTGACTGTAGTCGACGGTAAAAAGCAGCCAGAGAGGGCCGATAGAGACGATGCCGAAATAGGTGAGCTTCGCGAAAAATATTTTGGCGCCCATCCCCGTTACCAGCGCCTCTGCGGTATTGCACAGCGCCCACTCGGCCCCAGCTGCCGCCAGCAGCAGGAAGTAAAGGCCGCCGGGTGCCGCCCGCCGCTTCCACACGTACCATATGAGCACGCCGATGGTTACGACTGTGACTGCAGGCACCAGCGCATAGGGCATATATTGGGCGTCCATGTAATCTCACCATTGCCGGGGGTTTTTCGGCGCAATATTCGTTCTCATATCCATCTACATTATTTACTATCGGACTGTGGCCTGACAAACGTTATCCGGAACATAGTTCCTCCGGCGGAGTCCAGCTCTATCGTCCCTTCGAGCTGTCCGACCAGCGTGTTGACGAGCTGCAGGCCTAACGAGGCGGTGTTCCGGAAGTCAAGGTCCGGAGGCAGTCCCGCCCCGTCATCGCTAACAACCAGAGTGTATATACCTTCTCGCCGCGACAGGCTTACGCAGACTTCCCCGGCCCGCCCGTCCCGGAACGCGTATTTGAGCGAGTTGGAGACGAGCTCGTTGATGATCAGGCCGCAGGGGATTGCCCCGTCGATGTCGAGGTATATGTCCGGCACTTCGATCCTTGTGGTTATAGCCGGGCTGGCGATGTACGAACGGGCCAGGCTGGCGATCAGGCTGTGTACATACTCTCCGAAGTTGATCCGGGAGAGGTCCCTCGACCGGTACAGCTTCTCGTGGACGAGGGCCATAGACCTGATGCGGTCCTGGCTCTCCCTTAACAGGGTCGCCTGGCTCTCGCTGCATGCGCTACCCGACTGCAGGCTGAGAATGCTGGACACGATCTGCAGGTTGTTCTTGACCCGGTGGTGTACCTCTTTCAGGAGCACCTCCTTCTCGTGTAGCGACGCGCTCAACGCCTCGTTGGACCGTTTCAGCTCTTCATCCGCATGCTTCCGCTTCGTTACGTCCCGCAGCACGACAAGCCTGCCGGCCTGTTTGCCCCGGGTGTCATAAAGGACTGACACGCGTGTGTCGAGCCAGGCCGCTCCCTCCGGCCCGTCGATCATGACATCAAGTTCGGCATCGGCTCCGCTCTTAAAACATCCGGCGAGCGCAGGCCACCGGTCGGTGACGCGACCGATGTCATCAACCGCAAGGTTTTCCGACAGGCTGAGCATGCGCCGTGCAGCAGGGTTGATCTCTACGACCTTTCTATCGCAGTCCATCACGATCGCGCCATCGGGCATCACCTGGATAAGCTTCTCTCTCGCCACCGGCAGCAGCTCGAAGAGGCGCTGCCCGAAGATGGCCCAGGTGAAGAGCAGCCCGCTGATCATGAATGCCAGCGGAGTGATGTCGAGGCCTTTGACGGGATTAAGGCTTGTCGGATAGAGGAGATTGGTCACCAGCGAAACCAGAGTGCCCACGACTATGATCATTATCGGCAGGAACGATCGTCCGGAAGATCGCAGCGCAGCTTTCAACAGGATGATCGAGCCCCCGATCAGGAGCGCGTAAGCATACACCGCGTTAGCCATAACCGCCAGGCCAAGCGAATACAGGAGGATAGCGCCCGGCTCGCCGGAAGCCGGGGTGATGACAGGCCAGGTGAGGCCGTGCCATTCGTTGGTAAATGCCAGGAGGATTACCGCTATGGGGACTACCCAGATCAGGGTTAGCCATCGGGACCTGAGCCACCTCGTCCGCCGGCTGTAGTCCAGGGCGAAAATGAACCAGAGCGGTGCCACGGTGGCCACGCCGGGGTACGCCAGTGTGGCGAACAGGATTTTCGACGGCATATCGGCGACCGAGTACTCCATGGCGCTCATCAGCGTCCACTCGGCGGCCGCCGCCATGAAGAGCGAGAAGTACAACCCTCCCGGCGACCTCCGTTTTTGCCAGACGTACAGGGATATCGCGGCTATGATGGCGGCCGCTGTCGCAAACACAGTGGAAAAGATCGAGAGCTGTATGTCCATCTCATCCCTCCGTCGCCAGGGAGGCGGTTCCGGGAGCCGCGGGTTCGTAAGCGCGGGATATTGTCAGTGACTCTTCGGGCATTTTTATGGCGATCACTCTCGAATTGCGCTGGTAAAATTCGCCTGCTATCAAATAAATATAACCTATTTATTGGATAATTACAGAATTAGAACCCATGTACGGGCGAGGGCAGTAAAATAACAGTAAATAATGCCTATTTTTTACCCTTGTCCGGGAAAGTTATCATGAACGTGACGCCAGTACTCTCTTCCAGATCGATCGTCCCTTCGAGCTGTCCGACCAGCGTGTTGACGAGCTGCAGGCCCAGCGAGGTAGTGTTGCGGAAGTCCAGGCCCTGCGGCATCCCGGCGCCATCGTCGCCCACGATAAGCGTATAGGCGTTATCGCTGTGCGACAGGCTGATGTGAATCCGACTCCCCTGTCCGTCCCGGAACGCGTACTTGAGCGAGTTGGAGACCAGCTCGTTGATGATCAGGCCGCAGGGGATGGCTTTGTCGATGTCGAGGTAGATGCCCTCGATGCCGATCGCGATCTCCACGCCACGGCCCGCCATGTAAGAGCGGGACAGATAGGCCGTCAGGCTGCTGACATACTCCCCGAAATCGACACGTGAGATGTCGCGCGCTCTATAGAGTTTTTCGTGTATCAGGGCCATAGACCGGATGCGGTCCTGGCTCTCCCGGAAAGCCCTGGCCGGGTTTTCTGCGCTGATGCTCTCGGACTGGAGGCTAAGCAGGCTGGAGATGATCTGCAGGTTGTTCTTGACCCGGTGGTGGATTTCTTTGAGCAGCACCTCCTTTTCCTGCAACGAGCTCTGCATCTGTGCCTCTACTTTCCGACGCTCCGTGATCTCGGCCTGCAGCGCCTTCACGGCGCTGGCCAGCTCCGCCGTCCGCTGCTGTACCCGGAACTCGAGCGTATCGTTGACCCGTTTCAACGCGTCGGAGGCATGTTTCAGGTCGGTGACGTCGTTGCCGATGGCCAGGATGTCCTCGACGCGCCCGTCCTGGCCGATCACCGCCTTGTTGGTCCACGAGACCCAGACGCGCTCGCCATTGCGGCGCACGTTCTGGTTCACGTTGATCGAGTACTGGTCCGGGCGCTCCATCAGGTCCTCCATGTGTTTCCAGAGGTTCCGGCCCGACGACTCTTCCCGGGGCACGATCGTCTCCAGCACGCTCGCCCCGATGATCTCGTCATGCGAGTAGCCGAAGAAGGTGCAGGCGAACTCGTTAAAATACGTGATCCGGCCTTCCATGTCGAAGCGGATGATCATGCTGTTGGCATTCTGCACCAGGTCCCTGTACTTGCTCTCGTTCTCCGTCAGGGCCTTATTCGCCTCCTTCAGCTCAGCGGTCCGCTGTTGCACGCGGTGCTCCAGGTCATCGTAAGCCTTCTTCAGAGCTTCTCCTGTCCGCTTCCTCTCACCGACATCCCGGGCAATGCCGCGGAACCCGGTGGTCTTCCCGGCATGGTCCCTGACGGGCAGGCCGCTAATCTCCAGATCTGCAAGGCTGCCGTCCCGGCGGTTCATGGAGAATTCGACCAGCTCGAACGACCCTTTCCGGTTGATCATGTCGGTAATGGCCGGGCCCATACGGCCCCGATCCCCGGCATCCATCAGATCGAAGGGCGTCTTTCCCATGACCTCGTCCGGCTCATAGCCAAGGACTTCACGGACTTTAGGGCTGACGTACGTATACCGCAGGTCGCTGTCCGTCTCCCAGACAATGTCGTTGATGCTCTCGACCAGGCTGCGGTACTTTACCTCGCTCTCCGATAGCTGCTGTCGGGACGTCTGCAGCGCGTCCAGCGTCTCGTTGACGGCAATGGCAAACTGCGAGACCTCGTCGTGTCCCCCCACCGGTACGCGAGCGGAGAGGTCGCGGTTCGTCCGGATATTCCTCATGGCGCCTGTCATGTCATCCATCAGCGCGATCCCGATCTTCTCTATAAGGAACACGGTGGCGTAGGCGATGGCCAGCCCGACGACGGCCGTGAAGGCGAGGAAAAGCAGGACTCGTACCTGCAGGTCGCCGCTGCCGTCCACAATGACTACCTGCACGGCCGCGTACATGATCAATAAAAGCAGAGCTATGACTACTGTAACGACGATCAGCGCCTTCGTTCGTAACTGCATTACTTCATCCCTCAACGGCCTGGTTACAGATATACTGCCCGATTGTCCGTAGCAGGCCCTGCCGTTCCTCCGGCTCCCCTGATAAACTAAACTATCTCCCCCAAAACTAAATAAATATGATCTATTTCCGAAGCCCCAAATGGTCGCTATTCCACCGCCGTGAGAAAATATACATATGATCATGGCCTCCTTAACATGAACGGCCTATCGCCCATATAAGGCGTGCGCCGGCCGTATTATCCGGGCAAAAGGGGCGGCCCCGATA
>CAVYKK010000015.1:0-129896 GCA_963769045.1 uncultured Methanocellaceae archaeon | reverse complement strand
GTGGCCTTGGCGACGCGCTCGACGTCCGACTTCTTGAGCCGGCGCACGCCGATGATGCCGTACCTGGCCATGTAGTGCTGCGCCAGGTCATCGATCGCCTTGGTCGTGAATACTGCCTTGACGCCCATGGCGTTGATCTTGTCTACCTGCGCCTTGATCTGCTGGTCCTCCATGTCGGAGAACTGCTTGAACTGCCCGGGCTTCTTGATCTTGAACTCGGCGTCGAACTGCGTATCCTTCGCCTCGATGCCGATGTCCATGGCCAGCACCTTCACGTTCTTCAGCTCTTCGGGCATCTGGAAGTTGACCCGGCCCTTGTCGATGAGGACGCCCTCGATGATGCGGGAGTCTTCCACCCGGCCGCCGGTCTTCTTCTCGAGCACGAGGTTCTTCTTCTCAACGTAGTACTTGCCGCTCGCGTCCTTCTCCATCGTCGCGTCCATGCACCTGACGACGAGATCGCTTAAGAACTCCCTCGCGTTGTCCGTGTCCTTGCCGGTCATCGCGGTGCCCGCGATCTTCTTGAGCATAGCCTTGTCCTTCGCCGACACGTCGATGGCCATTTCTTTGACGAGTTCCAGCGCTTTCTCCGCCGCCATCATATAGCCCTTGATGATCGAGGCCTCGTGCAGGCTTTTCTCTGTCAGGAGTCCTGCCTGCCTCAGCAGCTCGCCGGCCAGCAGTACGGCCGTAGTGGTGCCGTCGCCTGCTTCCGAGTCCTGCGCTTTGGCTACCTCGACGATCATCTTGGCCGCCGGGTGCTGAATATCCATCTTCCGCAGTATGGTAGCCCCGTCGTTGGAGACGATGATGTCGCCCGTCGAGTCTACCAGCATCTTGTCCATGCCTCTGGGCCCGAGCGTCGAAGCGACCGAGCCGGCCACGGCCATGGCTGCCATGATATTGTAAGTCTGAGCCTCACGCCCGCGGGTGACCTGGCCACCCTCGCGCATGACGTATTGTTGTCCTGCTTGTTCTGCCATGAGAATCCTCCTTTATGAAAATGATCGCAGCTTTTATGAGAATGTGGTTCTATATAAAGCCTTCCATAACACCGTCGATATAACGCCCTGTTTCACCTGCCACAGCGGCCGCAAAATGAACCGTACCGATGTCCGAACATCCGGTATGGGGGCCGCCAGGGCGCCAGGACGCCAGGATAAAAACCAGGTTATGATAAGCCCGTTTCAGAAAAATCCTTGGCGTCCTGGCGCTCTCATGAAAAATTGGTTCAAATCGTCGTCTGTCGGTCGGGAGTCTTTGCGTGCGCGTGCTCTGGCCGGGCATGCGACTCTGCCCTGTCAAGGCTATGCGCACCAGTACCAGAGAACAGTTTCATTCTCGCCAGGAGCGCCAGGACTGCGCCAGGTACGCTAGGACGAAAACCGGGTGGTTTGCTCATCTATACAAAACAACTCCCGGCATTCTCATGAAAAACATGTTCAACTCGGCAACTGCCGGGGCAGCTTCGCGCACGCGCCCGAATGCCCTGGATGAGCATGCGACCCTTGCCAGGCCCATTTATCATCCTCATATGCCTGACCAGGATCCCGGTCATCGGCCGACTCCCGGCGGCTCCCATATCGGATAGCCTGACA
The DNA here is from genome assembly GCA_963769045.1 of uncultured Methanocellaceae archaeon. Taxonomy (GTDB): domain Archaea; phylum Halobacteriota; class Methanocellia; order Methanocellales; family Methanocellaceae; genus Methanocella_A. The sequence continues at coordinate 128,298 of CAVYKK010000015.1, read as the reverse complement.
ACCATGGGATAATGGATAGCTTATGAAAGCAATCGGATTACGAAAGCATAGGACTGTTGTTCGATATCCCGGTCGAGCGGGCCGACGTTGCCCAGCGCCGTCACTGTGATGCCCCTGGCCTGGAGTATGTCTCGCATGGCGGGACAGGCTTTATCGCCGAGGAGTCCCCGTATCCCGAAGATGCCGACCGTTGTGCCGGGATCGACGGTCACGTTCCCGAGGCAGTACGCCATAGGCCCGGGCGGCTTTCCGGCCAGCGTGGGGCCGATGAATATCACCACGTCCCGCCCGCTGGCATTCATGGCGTCCGGGCTGCGAACGCCCGCGACGGTGACGTTATAGCGCATATTCTGGAGGTCGGCAGCCATCCAGGTGGCCGCACGTCTGCCCGCGCCGGTGAGGCCGGGGTCATAGACGATGAGCGCGGTGCCCTTGGGGTTATCGTGCGGGTATTCCTCCGGCCCTGTGGCCAGGTAACTGCCCAGGTCCAGCATGGCGGCTATTGCCAGCAACTCGCCGAAAAACAGCGACAGCAGCAGCGTGGTCACGAGGAATCGCTTTAAACCGTCCGATGTCATAATAAGAAAATACCGGGGAAGGACGTTATGCCTTCAGCCAGCCCTTACTTACCCAGTACTCGTAATTATGCTTCCACTGCTCTTTATTACGCTTCACCGTGTTCCGGAAACTGTCCTTCCACTTCTTGTGGGCGGCAGCCTGGGCGGGATATTTGCGTTTTTCCTCGATCGCTTTCACGAGGTCCCTGCCCTTCTTCTTTGCCTTCGCCTCCGCCGCTGCGAAAGGCCTCCGGGCCTTCGGCCATCGCTACGGCCAGCTTCCCCGTGCTCCGGCCGCCGGACTTCATGAGGAAATCGTTCATTGCCCGCACGGTCATCCCGAAATTAGCGGAGCCTGAGGTAGCGATGACGAAGCCATACTTGCCGTCGAGGGACTGCTCGTGGATGAAGTTCGCGCTCCGGTCGAACAGCACCTTGAGCTGTGCCGGGACGTTATCGATGTAGTTCGGGGCACTCAAAATGATGCCGTCCGCCTCTGTCACCTTTTTCCGGAATATCTCGTAGTCGTCCTTCTGGAAGCATTTTCCTGTCTTATAGCAGGACGAGTCGCCCTTGCAGAAGCTGATCTTCAGCTTGCACGCGTCGATGACCTCCGTTTCGGCGCCGGCCTCGCGGGCGCCGTCGAGAGCAGCGTTCACCAGTTTCAGCGTGTTGCTGGCCTTGCCCTTCGGGCTGGCGTTGATGGCGATGATCTTCATGATAATTGCCTCTCTGTCAATAGTATAGATTTCTGAAAGTATGGTGCAATATAGTTTTGTACCTCCCGAAGCAGACCCTCGCATCTGCTGCTCCAGCCGACTCTGTCTATTACGTCGATAGAGCGGCGCGCTCCGGAAAGTATTTTTATATTAATACTTTGGCTTAACGTATCATGAAATTCGCTTCCTTCAGGATTAATCTGATGACCACGATATTTCTGATCTGCCTGGTCATCGCACTCCTGGGCGGCAGTCTGTGGTTATACACAGCACAGGACGGCATTAAAAGCGATGTCCGGACTAATGTGCTGGAAGACGCACACCTCATGGCACAGGGCGTGCAGGGGTATTCGGAAAAAGTAGCCCTCGCCGGCAGTGTCGTCGCAAAAGATCCTGCCCTGATCGCCGCGATTAGTAAAAACGATGACGGAACTATTAAGGCGGAGGCCGATCGTCTCGCCGCAAGCATACCGGATGCTGATTTTGTCCAGGTTGCGGACGAGAGCGGCCATGTCATCTATAGCACCGATCCGGCACTTTTACCGGATCTGAATACTTATGACTGGTATGGTGTCGCTGCGCAGAACTGGCAGACATTCATCACCGACTCTTACATTAACACTGTCTCCGGAAAATACAATTTTGCAGTATTAAGCCCGGTCAAGGATGGCGACCGGGTGATCGGGCATCTCGTTACGGGATTGAGCCCGAAGGCGTTAAAGAGCGTCACTGAACGTTATCCTGGTAACCATACCAGCAACATGCTCATCGTTGACGGCGGCGGAAGAGTCGTATATCACGACAGCCGCACGCCGGTGGAAGCCCATACCAACGTATCGGCGTATACCCCGGTTAAGCTGGCCCTGGAGGGCAGCGACGGTGTCACGACACACAGCGATGCATGGGACAGCCAGGAACGCATATCCGCATTTTCTCTCGTACCCGGCACGGGCTGGGGTGTCGTCGCATCCCGGACGGTCAGCGACGTGAATGCGGCCGCGCATAACCTGCTGGCGATCGTCGGAGGCTCACTGGGCTTTCTGGTGATCGGGTTCACGGCGTTCGGCTATTACGCTTCGAAGAACCTTAGCGAGCCCATTGCCACGCTTTCGAGAAAGGCGAAGAAGGTCGCTTCGGGCGGCTATGACACAAAAATAGACGTATCGGGGGACGACGAGCTAAGTGGCATCGCTCATGCGATCAACGATATGAAAACCGAGCTCAGGCTGAAGGAACTCCGGGCGATAGACGGTGAGGAACAATTCGGCCTTCTGCTCCGGAGGCTTCCCTCAGGCGTGCTCATCACAGGGGAAAATGGCGACTACCTGGGCAGTAACCCCGCCCTGCTGGACATGTTCGGCGTAAGCGAAGACGAGCTGGCCGAGGCCGCGGTATTCGACGATGAATGGGTCCTGTGGAGCTTCTTCAAAGCGGATGGCCGGACGATGCCCCGGGAGTCGAACCCCCTCATTCTCGCCTACGCCACCCGCCGACCGGTGAAGGACGTCACGGCAAAAATTTACCGCCCGGATACGGGAGATTCGGCGTGGCTGAAGATTAGCGCCGAACCTCAACTCGCCCCGGACGGCAAGGTAAAAAGAGTGATCTGCACGTTCGACAACTTCACCGAGCGCCGGCTGCTGGAAGAGTCCCTGAAGCTTTCCCGGTTCTCCACCGACCACTCCCCGGAAGAGGTCATCTGGGTGACGTCCGGAGGCCGGCTGTACAGTGTGAACGACGCGGTTTGCGACAATCTCGCATATACACGTGCCGAGCTGCTGTCCATGAACATATGGGATGTGGATACCGGCCTCACGCAGGACCGCTGGCAGGCATACTGGAACGAGCTGCGGAGCCTCAAACATACCCGGTTCAAGTCTGAGCACCTGGCTCATGACGGGACTGTATTCCCCACGGATGTTTCCGTGCATCATGTAGAACACGAGGGCCAGGAATACGCTATCGCATTCGTCCGGAACATTGGAGAGCTTATGCGTGCCGAGAAAAATCTGGCAATCATCGAAGCTGATCTCTCACGTATCCGTACGATCGCTAAGATTGGTACATGGCAATGGGACATGCAAAGCGGCCGTATCACCTGTTCCGAAGGGACTAATAATATCATGGGGATATCCCAGGGCGAGTGCCCCGGCTCATACAATGAATACCTGCCGCTGGTACACCCCGAGGACCGGAAAGACGTCGAGCTGACCATCAGTAAAGCAATTTCCGGCGACGACAGCTTCCATACCGATCACCGCCTGGTCCCGGCCAGCGGCTCGGTTCGCTACATACATGCCGAAGGTGAGGTCGTCCGCGACAGCGCCGGGGAGGCGGTCAGGATTCTGGGGGCCATCCAGGACGTCACCGGACTCAGGCTCATGGAGATCGCACGCGACAACCTGCAAAGGCAGCTTGAGTTTGAACACGCGCGCCTCGAAGCGGTCCTGCGGAACATACCGGCCGGAATTGTAATCGCCGAAGCCCCGTCCGGGAAAATCCTCATGGCTAACCAGCAGATGGAGGAGATCTTCCGTGATAAGTTCCCCCTTTCCCCGGACATCGATGCGTATGGCGAATGGGGCGTTTTCCAGTCCCGCGGGCTGCGATATGACCCGGACGGCATCCCGCTGGCACGCTCAATCCGCAAGGGTGAGATCGTCCATGGCGAGGAGATCAACTTCCTCCGGGGCGACGGCACATGGGGCCTGATCTCGATCAACTCGGCCCCCATCTACGACAAAGACGGCCACATTGTCGACGCTATCGCCACGTTCTTCGACATCACCGAGAGCAAGCAGGCCGAAAACGCGCTGCGGGAAAGCGAGTCCAACCTCTCCAAAGCACAGTGCATCGCGCACCTCGGGAACTGGGTCTGGAACATCCAGACGAACGAGATGAGGTACTCGGACGAGCTGCGCCAGATCTACGGCATCGATAGCGATAAGCAGGTGGCGACGTTCGACGACTTCATGAAGTCGGTCTGCCCGGACCACCGGAGCAGCGTCCGGCGGTCGATCAACGCCGCGCTTAACCGGAAAGAGCCCCATAGCATCGACTTCCGCATAAACCGGCCCGACGGTACCATGCGTACGGTCCACAGCGAGGGCGAGATCGTGTCCGACGACGCCGGCAAGCCCATTCGCCTGTTCGGTACGGTCCAGGACGTCTCCGATCGCAAGCTGACCGAGGACGCCCTCCGGGAAGCCAAGATGCAGGCCGAGCTGTACCTCGACCTGATGAGCCACGACATCAACAACATGAACCAGATCGGCATGGGATACCTCGAACTGGCACAGTCGCGGCTGAAGCTTGACCCGGATGACCGGGAGCTCCTGTCCAAGCCTGAGGAGGTGCTCCGGAACAGCTCGGTGCTCATCGACAACGTCCGGAAGACTCGTAAGGCTATCACCGGCGAGCTCAAGCTGGGGCCGGTGGACGTCGGATCGCTGCTCGAAGAGCTGGTGGCCAGGTACCATGACCGGACCGATGGTGTGATCATTTCCTCCCCCCTGCCTCTCAAGGGCACCTACGTAATGGCCAACGACCTGCTGAAAGACGTGTTTACCAACCTGCTCGACAACGCCATTAAGCATACCGCGAAGCCGGTGACCATAGGCCTCGGGCTGTCCAGGTACGAAGAGGGCGACCGTGCGTATTATAAAATACACATAGAGGATAGCGGCCCTGGCATTCCCGACGGGCAAAAGGACACGATCTTCGAGCGCATGAGGCGGGGCAACACGCAGGCGAGAGGCACCGGCCTCGGATTGTACCTGGTCAAGACGCTGATCGACTCGTACCACGGAAAAGTCTGGGTGGAAAACCGGATTCCGGACGATCACGAGAAAGGCAGCCGGTTTGTCGTCATGATACCGGCTATATGAAACGAATATGCTGGCGCCGGAGCCATATCTTTGGCTCCGGCGCACAGGATCGACTGTACGAGTCCTCGTTACTACAGGAAGCCAGAGATGACCTGCCCGGGCGCTAAAGAAGTACTCTGATGACATTATCCCTTTTCTGTCAGCCGTGTCGCAGGAGTGCGGTCCGGCCCTGCCCGCAGAATCAAAAAGTTTATTACCACGCTGGCGCGACTTAAAGCAAGCAATTCATACCGCGGCCAATGGTAAAATCAGGACGCCGCATTCAGTGATCAACATGCACCTGACCAGAGAGGAAGAGTCGGTTTACAACGGCGAGCAGGGGCCCACGCTGCAGAAGATGATGGAGATACTCGTAGCGTTAGGCGATATTTTCGACGCGAAGAAGCTCATCCCGGTGAAGAGCGCCCAGATCGCGGGCGTCTCCTACAAGACCATGGGCGATGCCGGTCTCGAGTGGGTCGAAGACCTGGATGGCAAGGCAAAGATCCCTGCCGTGCTGAACCCGGCCGGCATGGACCGGATGGCGTTCGCCGATATGGGCATCGATGCTACGTTCGCCCGTAAGCAGGAGCAGTTACTGAAAGCTTACGAAAAGCTGGGCATCAAGCCCGAATGCACCTGCACACCGTATTACCTTGATAAGCCCCGGTTCGGCGATCATCTTGCCTGGTCAGAGTCGTCGGCGGTCTGCTACGCGAACTCGGTGCTGGGCGCCCGCACCAACCGGGAAGGTGGCCCGTCGGCCCTGGCGGCGGCGCTGCTGGGCAAAACGCCTTACTACGGCTTACACATTACCGAAAACCGCTACCCGACCGTTACTGTGAAGGTCAAGGAGCCGCTGCATGGCTCCGAATACGGGGCGCTGGGCTACGTGGCCGGCGCGAAGATCGGCGACGGCATCCCAATCTTTTCATTGAAAAATACGCCATCGGAGGACGAGCTGAAGCACCTCGGCGCCGCTCTCGCCGCTTCGGGCGCGGTCGCGCTGTTCCATGTGCTGCACGTGACGCCGGAGCAGTATCTCCTGCCCCCCGATAAGCAGGACAATGAGCGCCAGTTCCTTGAGAGTGAGGACGACTGGCAGACTCCTACAAGGTTCTTCCTGCCCCGCGAGAAGATCGAGGTCGACATCAAGGCAGTCAAGGCGCTGGCACATCAGCAGGCCAGCCCGGACATCATCGCCCTCGGCTGTCCTCACGCTTCGAAGGAAGAGCTCGAGGAAATCGTGAGCATACTGCACGGCCGGCATGTGAAAAAGGAGACATGGGTTTGTACCGGCCGGACGCTCGGCCAGCGGTATCCCGAACTGATCGAGGCGCTCCGCAAGAGCGGCGTCAAGGTGTACTTCGACACGTGCATGGTCGTGTCACCGGCAGCCAACCACTTTAAGCGGATGATGGTGAACTCCGGCAAGGCACTGAAGTATACGCCTTCCATGTGCGGCGTGGACGCCGTCATGGCCTCGACGGAAGAGTGCATCGAGACCGCATGCAGGGGCGATTAAAATGAAGATCAAAGGCCACACAGTCTCAAAAGGGCAGGCCACCGGCCCTGCGCTGGTGTCTAAGGACGCGATCTCCTTCCTGGGCGGGGTCGACCCGCAGACGGGGACTGTCATCGAGAAGGGACATTCGCTGTTTGGCAGGTCCGTCAAGGGCACTGTGCTCGTCTTCCCGGGCGGCAAGGGCTCGACTGTGGGCTCCTACCTGATTTACCAGCTGAAGAAGAACGGCGTCGCGCCTGTCGCTATGATCAACGTACGTGCCGAGCCTATCGTGGCAGTCGGGGCAATCATTTCGGGCATCCCGATGGTCGATCGACTCGAGCAGAGCCCGATCGATGTCCTCAAGGACGGTCAGACCGTGACGGTCGACGGCACGTCCGGCGAAATCGAGGTATCCTGAAAAATATCATAACCGGGGAATGTAATGTTAGACAAATCCGATCTCGACGTGATCAACAAGGTCTTCCGGATATACGAGACCCGGGATGAAGGCAATGTGACCCTTTTATACGGCGAGCCGCTGGTCGAGGCCAACATCTTCCACGGGGAGCTGTACCCATACTTCTCCCGCAAAGGGAAAGCCGTCCAGATCGAGCACCGCCTCGGCGAGTTTACCCTCGCCATCGGCCCCGCGAAGAAGGACGCGATATGGATTAACGTCGTGCTGGCCGTCGTTACGTTCCTCACCACGATGCTCACCGGCGCCATGATGGAAGGCGTCGACCCGTTTGCCGCGCCTCTCGATCTGTACAAGGGGCTGCCGTTTGCCATCGCTATAATGCTGGTGCTGGGCTCCCATGAGCTTGGCCACTACATCGTATCCAGGCGCCATGGCGTCGACGCCACGCTCCCGTATTTCATCCCGTTCCCGCTGTCGCCCATCGGGACCATGGGTGCCATCATCCGGCAGAAAGGGCCGATTCCCACGCGCCGTGCCCTGTTCGACGTGGGTATCTCCGGGCCGCTGGTCGGGCTGGTCGTCGCCGTCATCGTGACTGTCATCGGGCTGATGCTCCCCGCGCCCGCCCCCGTGCCCGTAACCGAAGGCAGCTTTACCATGCAGATCAACACGCCGCTGCTATTCGATTTCCTCGGACAGCTCATCCACCCCGGGGAAACGCTGGCCACCGTGAATCCGATCGCCTTTGCCGGCTGGGTAGGCATGCTGGTCACCGTACTGAACCTGATCCCCGTAGGACAGCTCGATGGCGGCCACGTCGCCCGCGCGGTCCTCGGCCCGCTGGCTGACAGGATTTCCAAGCTCATGCCCATCGGCATCATGGCCCTCGGCCTGTTCGTCACCTTCGGCATGAATCAGGACGGTGAAATATGGATACTCTGGGGCCTGCTCTCCTCATTCATGAGCATGGCAGCCCACCCCAAGCCCACCGACGATGTAAAACCCATCGGCTGGCAACGCATTGCCCTGGCCGCTTTGACGCTGGTTATTGCCATCCTCTGCTTCACCCCCGCGCCGTTCTCTATGTCGTGAATAATCATTTGTCCGGGCCCTTGACCCTTTCAACACAAAGGCCACAATGGCCACAAAGGCCACGAAATTTTAATAGAAATCAGCTCCCATTGCCTTTTTTAAACGTACGTCGTGTACTTCGTGGCCATTGTGGCCTTTGTGTTGAAACGGTCATGAGCATAAACTGCTAAATGTTAATCAGGGTTTATCAACTAAACTTGAGTTATAACAAGATTTATTTACTTGGAAGCGCTTACTAATGAAGTCGAGAGGGTGTTCCTATAAAACAGATCGAGGGGCTTTCTTTTTACAACGGCGCGGAACGGTTTGCGGAGAAGATCAAGGGCCGGGGCTCGTTTGCGCTGCTGATGGCTAATACGGAAACGGCAGCTATCCCGGGCATTACGGCCGCGGGAGCCAGTGCCGAGCTGAATGTCTACACACCGCCGCTGGATGCGGAGTTCGTGCATACCGGGCGGATCATGACGCTGGACGAGATACCGGTCATCCCGCCGTTCATCCCGACGCCGGGCATCATCACCCGGGCGGCTTTGACGCTGGCGGGCTTCCGGGATTACTACGTCGACGCGGGCATCAAGGTGCCGCCGCTCGTCCCCCATTTCAGGGCAGGCAACGGCCCGGGGAAGGACGTCAGGACCGGCCATGCCGTGGCTAACGTAAAAGAGATCATCGAGGGCGGAAAGAAGATCGGCGAGCAGATCGCCGCCGAGTCCGAGTTTCTAATCATCGGCGAGACCATCCCGGCTGGCACGACCACGGCGCTGGGCGTATTGCTGGCTATGGGGCTGAAGATGGACGGGTTTACCAGCAGCAGCATGCAGAAGAACCCGCAATCGCTGAAATCGTCGATCGTCGCGGAGGGGCTGAAGAATGCAGGCATCAAGGGCCCTGTCGACCCGATCACGGCTATCGAGCATGTCGGCGACCCGATGATGGCCGGGGCCATTGGCATGGTGCTGGGCGCACGTAAAGTGCCAATTATCCTTGCCGGCGGCACACAGATGGCAGCAGTCGCAGTGCTGTTGTCACGGATCGTCGACCTCAAAGGCTTTGACATCGCGCTGTCCACCACCGGCTGGGTGGCAAAGGATAAAAGCGCCAGCCTCTTCGGTATCCTGGAGCAGGCGAAGGTCGATATCCCTGTCATGGTCGCAGACCTGTCTTTCGCACGGTCGAAGTATGAAGGGCTACTCGCTTATGAACAGGGCTTCGTGAAGGAAGGCGTGGGCGCAGGCGGTATCTCGGCGGCGGCGATGCTCAAAGGTGTGCCAAAGGCGAAGATAGAGGATACCGTCGAGGTCATCTACAAGCAGTTAATTGAGCACTGACGATCAGTACTGTGACGGAAAAATGCAATAGCGCCAGAGCACGCGGGATTATTGGACAGCATTGGGGCAGTTCCCGGACATGCTTTTGGCGTTATTGCACGAGTGCATCCAAAGGTTAATATTGATCTAACGCCTATCATTATTTACACTTCTATAGTGTGTGAAGCAAGCCCCGGGCAAGAGCGACGGACGGCATGGGTTTGCGCCTGTCTGTCGCCCCTGGCCAGGGGCATGGCTTCCTATTATTTTTCCATCACTACTTCAACCTTATTTTCTCTTTATTATCGAATTTGTCATGATGGCGGCAGATACTATTCCGACTAATGCGAATATCGCTGCAAAATCAAAGCCACTCGCCTGTGTGGGCAATGGTACCAGGTGAGCTAGTCGGCGCCTGTGTTGTCGGTGTTCCTGTCGGGTCTTGTTGTGTCGGTTCAGTCGTTGCACCCGGGGTTGTCGCGGGAGTCGGTGTTGGTGTTGGTGTTGGTGTTGGTATCGGCGTTGTAGCTGCGGAGCCTTTGATGATCTCGACCGGGTCCGATACTATCTCTTTGTGGTCGCCGAGCTGGCCTTTTTCATTGTTTCCCCAACCCCACACGCTGCCATCTTTTTTGAGGACGACGCAGTAAAACAGTCCCGTGCTGATATCTATAACATCATTTAAGCCGTTTATCTTGGTGGGGGTAGGTACAGCGTTTTTCCCGACAATACTTTTTCCATCTATCGGATAGCCCCACCACCATACGCTGCCATCGTTTTTTAGGGCGAGATTATGATCCCCCTGGCATGATATTTGCTTGACATCACTGATACTGGCTTTCACAGGAGGTATGACTACCGTATCCGTGTAAGGGTCGTTGGAAGCAGTACCGGAACCAAGCTCCCCGAAATAATTATTTCCCCATGCCCATACCGTACCATCATTCTTCAGGAACATACCGTGAACATGTGCAAGCGATATTTGTTTCACATTATCCATATCGTCGACCCGGAATGGCGTCTCTATCAATTCGGTCTCGGATTTGCTCCCTAAGCGCCCATAGTAATATTTTCCATCCGTCGAGGAAACTCCCGGAGGATCGATGACGTTCGTTCCCCATGCCCAGACGCTGCCGTCGTTCGCGACAGCGAAAACGCCCCGTTCCCCGAGCGACTTAATGTCAGATATGCTCCCGATCTGCTCCGGCGTAGCTTTAGTGACGCCTCCGTAATCGTCGGGGCTTAGATAATGGCCGTAGGTATAGTCTCCCCATGCCCAGACGGTGCCATCTGCTTTCAATGCCATGATAGTCCTCAAGCCCGCCGATATGGCGATAATATCAGATAAGCCCTCGATCTTTACTGGAGACGATCGAACCTCTGTAGTGCCATCGCCGAGCCTGCCTTTGTAGTTACTGCCCCATGCCCAGACTGTACCATCATTTTTTAAAGCCAGGTTGTAGTCGGACCCCGCAGATATTGCTCTAACGTCCTGTATGGGTACAATTTGTGCGGAATTATAGTAATCGCCAACAGATCCAATTCCGAGCTGGCCATTATTATTGTCGCCCCATGAAAATACCGTGCCTATATCTGTTAATGCAATTACATGGGTGTACCCGGAGGATATGTCGACAATTTTTTCTGCGCAGACTGAGACGGGCGTGACCATAAGTAAAAATATGATCATCCCCGTAACGATGATGAATTTGTATCCAATCATTTCAACACCTTCACATCAATCGTTTTCACCTTTCGAGAATAGAAATATACATGCGGAAAGCAGTACGAACAGGTCAAATATCAGAATACAAAGGTACGGGGCTGCTGAAGCAATCCAAGTACCGAACGATACCGTACTATCGAAAAACTTTACGTCGATAAAAGTATTTATATACGTATTAACCGGACTAAGATAGTATAATATTTTTATACCTGTGAATTCGGTTAGTAATCGCAAGTCCCAGAACCACTCAATGAACAGGTACGTCATCGATATCGAAGTGACAACCAGGATGTTTTTTGTTATAACACCAAACAACATGTTAAGGGTAGCTACTATTGAACAACACAATGTTAATATTATTATATAAGCGATTAGTCTCCACGTGAAATCAGTAATTGAGAGCGGTCCTCTGAAATATATCGAAATGAACAGGCCTGTAATCAGTAAGGTAAAGGTAATATATAGCATCATAAATGCAGTGAGGCCTATCGCTTTGCCTAATAAGTAATCTTTTCTGTATAGCGGTTTGGTTAAGATCAAGGAAAGCGAGCTATTCCATCTTTCGCCAGTTATTGATGCTACTCCTAGAAAAGCAGCCATAATCATGCATAACTTCAGACGTATAGAACCATATCTGGCCATATCCTTGTAAAAACGCATCGGTTCCATGCATCGAATCCAGATATTTTAAAGTATCAACGTTGCCTGCACCGTTAAGATAAATTAGAATGATTGTGAATATCGTGACTAAGATGGTCAGAGGATCAAATAATACTCTTGTAAATTCATTTTTACCAATTTTATATTGTACCTGTATATTCATGAAATATCCCTCTTGATGAACAGGATATAGCTAAACAGCAAAGCGATAGCTGTGTAAATTAAAAATTTTTGCATCTCCGGTACCATTACCTCGACAAAAGCATCTAACACTCCAGTGGACGAATTAAAGAATTTTAATAATACCCAGTAAAGTACCCCGGTCGGAGATAAATTAACACATAACTGGCCAATGCCATTCCCCGGGAACAAATTATCCAGGCATAATGCAAAGTTAATATTATTCATCATATCCGAGACTAAAACGGTAAAAAGACTAAGAATCATAGCGAAAGATTGGGAACGGATTAATAATGATATTAACATTGATACCGATAAAAACACAGCGACGTATACCATGGCAAAAGCAAAAATAAATGGTATTCGGGAAACATAGTCTGAGAGGAACGGGGCAAGCGAACTTCCTCGAACCACCATGAGAACGGCCGTATTTAGAGCTATAACAAATACCATGACGCTTGCCAGAAATGCAAGCGAACCTAACAGCTTGCCGTTTATTATGGTATCTCTGTAGATCGGTTTGGTAATAAGAGTATTGATTGCCTTCCCCGCTCGTTCAGATGAGATGATTGAACAGCCAATGATAATGCCAACGATCGTAGAGTAACGCGTCAGTGTCATTAAGAGGTTGTTGGCGACAAATATTCCAATATTGCCATTAAATGGAATAGTTAAATTAGTGTTAGTTTTTGCTAGATTAAGATAATACGAAAATTCAAAAATATTACAACAAATTAATATTATAAAGGATATTAATATTATGATTACCATGGGGTTGCTAATTAAATCTATATATTCTTTCTTGGCGATTTTATACGTGTTGTACATTTTCACTCACCAAAAAAATAAAAAAAATAAAATTTACCATAATTGCATCTGGCTGCTCGTTGTGTCTGCCCATACTAATGAAAAGTCTGTATATTTGTGTTGAGCATTGATTACGTAATGGTTAGTACTCGTAGTATAGGCAACAAAATCATCTGGGCCTCTTGAACTGTATGCATTCATTCCATACATCTGCGCTGTTGAGGTCAACCCGCTAACAGGACTCGTATATTGGTTAATAATAAGCTCCATAGCCTTACCTTCCGGTATTTTGAGCATAGTTATACCAATCCACCGCTTCTCCTACCGACGGATAATAATGCCCGGATGGGTCCGAGCTCTTGGTTACGTACCAATCAGGATATGTAGAGCCGGTTAACGCAGATGTTAACGAACCATCAAAATGCATTGCAAATGCATTACCTCCAGTCATCACAACGAGCACTGCCGCGGCGACGACCAGGATTCCGATTCTCCGTAGTTGCAGTACTAGATACACCTCTATTTGTGTATGAAGCAAGTCCGTAGGCCAGGGCGGCGGGCATTCTTTATGTGGGTTTGCGCCCGTCGTCTCGGCCATTGACTTTACCTCCGTGTGTGAAGCAAGTCATGGGTGTTCCGGCGACAGACCGTTTGGATTTGCTCGTATCTGCCGCATAGACCTTTAATGCCATGCTTACATACGATGGGTTATTATGCCCTCTATTTATATCTTCTCTCAGATTGCATGAATCCTGCACAAAATGTAACTGGATCACGAATAATATTTACATAAAATCGCCTATCGCATGTCTCTTTTATTGTCGGGCTTGTTTGAGATCGACCGGTCTCCATGATGATCATATCGATCAGTTTATGTCTCGTTGTGTGCCGATTTCAAGAAAATTTGTTATTAATTTTACATATTTATTTTACACTTTATTTAGCAAGTTTTCGTGTCCGATAGTCGTATCGAATTTTTAGTTAAACGATCTGGCCACAAGCTATATTTACCCTTATTAAAAGAGTCCTGACAGGGGAATAATCTGACCGTAAAGGGATGTCTAACTTATGTCTGATAAAAATATCCGGCCGCAAGGCATGTGGAAATATGTTGGTCCTTTGAAAAATAGCTATATACGACTGGAAGTTTTCGAGTATCTCTGTAAGGCATACCCGCAAGAGGTCAGTCTGGACGAGCTGGTTAAAGTTACGAGCCATAGCAAGGTAAACCTGCTCGGCGTTGCGATCGGTTACGAGTCGAGATATGCCATAGAAGATTCGCTGGTCGGCCTCGGGCTGGCATCGCACCGGGTGATCACGGTCTGCAAGAGCGGGCGGGAAGCTCACGTCTTTTTACTTACTCCTCAGGGGCTGGAATTTAAAAATTATATCAAGGGTGACAGTAAACTTTCACAGCTGATGTTAAGATCAAATGTTTAAGTGAAAATGGAGGGTAACACATGGAGACGGTAATCGAGACGGACAAGCTGACAAAAAGCTATGATAAAAACGTCGTCGTCAACGGGCTTGATCTAAATGTCGGCAAAGGGGAAATTTTCGGGTTTTTAGGTCCCAATGGCGCGGGCAAGACGACCACCATGAAGATGCTCCTGGGCCTGGTGCAGCCCACCTCGGGCACCGGCAAAGTGGCCGGCTTTGACATTATTCACCAGGTGCTGGATGTGCGTAAACATTGCGGAGTGCTTCCTGACCCTGCGGGTTTTTACGATAATCTCAACGCCCGCCAGAACCTCAAGTTTTACGGCAGTCTGTATGGTCTGGATGAGAGGGATCTGAAGACGCGGGTGGAGGCCACGCTGGATCTGGTGGGCCTCAAGGACGCGAAGGATAAGAAGATCGGCAAGTTCAGCAAAGGTATGAGGCAGCGTTTCGGCGTGGCGCAGGCTATTGTGCATGATCCACAGGTGTTGATGTTCGATGAGCCTACGGCTGGCATTGATCCGCAGGGGGCCGAGGACTTTCGGGTATTGATGAGGCAGTTGAAGGAAAAGGGCAAGACAATATTCCTGACCAGTCATGTGATGCCGGAGGTAGAGGCGATCTGCGATCGTATCGGCATTATCATTAACGGCGAGATGAAGATATGCGGCAACGTGAATGAGCTGGTGGACCAGTACTCGAAGAGACAGGGCTATCAGTTGAAACTCCGGGTGAAAGAACTCGACGAGGGTGCGGTCAGGAATTCCCTGAAGAGCATAGCCAGTATTCATTCGATCGGTAAAAACGATGGGTTCTTCGTGATCAACGCAAAGGAGGACGTGTCAGAGGATGTGTCCCGCTCGATCATGCGGGAGAAGGGGGTTATCACTGAGCTTGACTCGTACCGTCCCTCGCTGAACGAGATATTCCTGGACGTCACGAGGCCGGTCGCCGGTGAGCAGCGATGAAACCAGAGCTTTACCAGAATATTTACTAATGTTTATCCTGATTTTTTAATAATTACTTTATCTGATGCAGAGCTTCCACGAATATATTTCGCAAACGGTGATGGCAGGTTGGATCCCAACGACCACATCGACAAGTTCGCGCTTATTTACATAGCCGTCATTTTCGTCACTTGCGTCTCGCTGCGGGTCATGAGCGTCATTTGAGCAGTGCTGCCCGGGTCGAAGGGACAGCACAAGCAAATACTCATTTCATTTTGTACAGCATGATACCGCCTGCGATTAGACCGACTAACAACAGTAATCCACCGACCTGAAGCACGAGCTCGTCGCCCTGCTGCCCGGTAACCGTACCATTCTCCGGCCCGGTTACTGTGGGCGTAACCGTACCATTCATAACGCCTGGCAAAGGCGTTGTACTCGGGACAGGCGTGATCACCAGAGTCTGATTGGCCGAGAAATTTGCCGGAATAATTACAGCGTCAGGCGTATTTATCGTTTCATCAAACGGCACCTGTACGGGTCCATACTGATATTCCTGGCCGTTGACTCCTGCCTGGCCAAACTGGATGAAACCCCAGACCCATACGCTCCCATCGCTTTTCAACGCCATAAAATAAGTATGGCCAGAACTAATTGCTACCACGTCAGAGAGACCGCCTACGCTGGCGGGAGAAGATAACGGGGCCGACGTACCAATGATTTTATCCATGACCATGCCCCAGCTCCAGACAGTGCCATCGTTTTTTAAGGCTATGGATATATCTTTACCTGCAGATACCGCCTTGACGTTATCTATTATTGCTTTCACCGGGCTCGTCGAGATTTGCGTAAGCCCGGTAGTCTTGTTACGTACGCCTGTTTTCCCACCGTCACCCAGTTGCCCCTCGTAATTAGACCCCCATGCCCACACAGTGCCGTCATCTTTAAGGACGAGCGTATGCATATCTCCACTCGACACCGATTTTACATTAGATAGCTTATCGACCTCAAACGGTACGGATATTGCCTTCTTATCGGAAAAATCGCCGAGCTTCCCGACGAGGGAAACATCGCCGTAAGTTTCATAAACGTTATCTCCCCACGCCCAGAGGGTACCGTCGTCTTTAACAGCAAAACAGCCATCGCCGTCAATGAACGTAACATCAGATATTTTCAAGGGAACCGGCTGTACATAGTATTCGCTCTTGTAAATATCCTCATTGTTCCCGCCGTTTCCCAGGTAGCCACGCCGGTTCGTTCCCCAGGCCCAAACACTGCCATCATCTTTAACAGCAAACGCATAATCCCCTCCGGCATAGACTGCCATCACATCGATAATTGGCACCTGGATAATGTTAAAAGTTTTAGTGTCGCCGCCCGCAAGTTCAGTAGGTGTTCTTCCCCACCACCAGACAGTACCATCATCTTTCAACACGACACTGCAAAATGCCCCTGCCGATATAGCTGTAACATTAGTAATCGGCATGAGTTCTGGAATTTTATGCGGTATCTTATTATCAGGAACGCCGGTGAGCTCTCCCCGCCAATTGCCACCCCATTCCCAGACACTGCCATCATCCCCAAGAGCCAGGCAATGATAATTGCCTGCAGATATCGCAACGATCTTAGGAACCGAGGAGCTCGCCGGAACCATCATTAACAATAGCATCAGAGAAAATGATACGGCTAAACATATCCCCATTCTCATTAGATCACCTAAACATCATCTATCCTGGCAAAAACATGACAGTTAACCAGTAAAATCGCCGTTACGATCAATGCCATAATCACAATATTGGGGAGGGCCAGGGTTAACCAGTCAACGAACGGTATCGTCGAATTGAAGAGGTAAATATTGCCTCTTGGGAACAATGTCCTGCCGGTCATTATGTAAGGCGTCAGTGGTATGTGAATTATTTGAGCAATCAAAGACGTACCCTGATTCCAGAACCACTCGAATGATAGATATGTGACAACGAGAGCGGCTGCGGTTAAAACATTTTTGCACACTATGCCGATAAGCATGGTCAATCCCATTACCAGAACCAGGTCCAATGACAAAACGAAGATATAAGCCGATATCCTGACGATTGCTTCCGAATAAGAGTAAGGCTCTCCATAGTAGTACAAGAGCAGGATAAAATTGGTAATCATGTCCATAGTTAAAAACAGGGCAATAAAACCTGCCAGGCCAAAAAATTTCCCTAGGATAAAATCCCTACGATATATGGGCTTCGACAACAGAACGTTGAACGTCCCTTTAAACCGGTCCTCGCTAATAGCCATCATACCCAAGAACGCGGCCATGATGCCGCAAATAAAATTGGTATAATAAAATACCTGGCCATAACCCAATATTAACCCGTCACGATTATTACCGGCGACAACATATTTCAGATTAGTAGCATCTCCAGCAGCAGTAACTAATGTTACAATAAACAATACAATTCCGATAATGAGAATAGCTGGATTCCTCCATATCCTGGTAAATTCGTTTTTTGTTACCAATTTAATCGCCGAATAACTCATGCGTCTTCCCTCCGGATAAAAATAATATAACTAAAAATACAGGCAACTGTAATAAATAACAAAAATTTTACAATGTCTGGTATTACAGCCTCGAAAGACTCTACTAAACCATAAGTACTGTTAAAAATTCTATCCCGGACTTCCATCATTCCGCCTGTTGGCGTAAGACTAGTTAAAAAGTTTTGTATGACAATTTCATTACCAGGAAACAGATTTCCTATAAACATCGCATAACCTTCTAGATTACAAAATAGATATAGAATTATAGAACTGATGATCATTGCAAAAGTCTGACTTTTTATCAATAACGAAACAAGTATCGATATTGTGAGAAAAATCGCCATAGTCGTCAACGAAAAAACAAATATGACCGGCAGCCGGGATACATAATCATCCAGAGCAGGTGCAATCAGATTACCATACAGTACTAGTACTAACGAAGTATAAAATGCAATTACACAAGCAACGACTACCATAAGGAAAGCCATAGAGCCAATGATTTTTCCATTAATGATCGTATCACGGTACAGCGGCTTTACCAAAAGCGTGTTCAACGCGTTTCTATACCTTTCGCTGGCGATAGAGGAGCATCCGATCATGACCCCGACGATCGGCCCGTAAAAACCAATTAAGTTCAAGAAAAGCCAGTCTGAAAAAAACAAGCCCATGCTATCTACATGCTCGTTACGAAGGCCAATATTCGTCTCAATAATCACAGGAATAGTGTAGTTTAGATTGATAAAAGATAGCGCAATCATTGTAAAAAATCCCGCAAGTAAAATAAGAACCATCGGACTGCTCATGAGGTCAATAAATTCTTTTTGGGAAATGCGCAGTAAATTACTCATAGTTCACCAACTCATAGTTCACCATCAAAAATTAAAAAAAATTTTCACTCATCCATATTCGTAAAACATCAGAGTTTCACTGTTTGTTGCCGTATGGGTAGGGCCATTACCATAATACATATGGATAATGTTATAAATACCATAAGTACCTCTGTTTCCTGCAAGAGGTCCACTAAATGTTTGGGTTGGACCATTGAAGTAGGCAGGTAGATACGAACGTGGTGTTGTTATCGTTAGTTCACTACACGAATATCCAACATTACCATATTGCCAATAACCAACGTGGTTATAGAAAGCATTATCCCATCCAAGACTGTCCGTATAGTAAACAGGAACAGGATTATCATATGGATCTAGTAAATTTTCCATTACTAAAGTTCCATATTCATCGTCATCCATTGTAACAAAAATTCCAGGATAAGTAAATGCATATGCATTTCCTATTCCTATCACCGCAAGTATTATACCTGCGAGTGCCATTACAACTATTTTGTATGCTTTCACTATTATCACCTTGTAGATGGGCGATATGGTTATTGTCTATTTGCTCGCCCATCTACCTCTATGTCATCCCGATTATTTATAGGGTGACTAGTCGGTGTTCTAGTCGGTCTAATAGTCGGTGTTCTTTTGCTTTATAAGCACCTGTGAGAGTACCTGTGAGTGTACCTGTGCATGATATGGCTCTGTTTTAAAAACAGGCCTTTTCTATCAGGCATTTTAAAAAGTTGTCCGTTATTATCGTGCCGATTAACATTTGATGACGGAACCTTTATTATATGCTTGCGATTAATCCTTCACCGGATATAATGAGAATGTATCCGTGATTGTATGAGCGTTGTCCCGGAATCCGGTATTAACAAGTCTGTAGCAAGGCTTTCGCGACGGAGGAGCGAGGTAAGGACGAAGATACTCCTGTACATGTATACAGTCGGTAAGGACGTATCAGTTAAAGACATCTCCGGCGTTTTGGGTTATTGCTATTCGATCGTTTATGGAGCTTTGATGGGGCAACGGGACACATTACAGCGAGAAATTTTCTTTGCGGAGCGTGGGACTCGTGGAAGTGAAGGACTTTGACGGCAATCTTTTTTTTTCGCTGACAGAGAACGGCCACAACGAGGTTCGTTTGATTATATGGGAGGGAGGAAGTGTTGATAGAGACATCGGGCCTGACGAAGAAATATGAGAATAAGGCAGTGGTTAACAATCTCGACTTGAAAGTGAAAGCGGGCGAAATTTTCGGTTTTCTGGGGCCTAACGGTGCGGGCAAGACGACGACGATGAAGATGTTGTTGGGCCTGGTGCAGCCTAGCAGTGGTACTGGCAAGGTGGCCGGGTTTGACATAGTCCATCAGGTGCTGGATGTGCGCAGGTCGTGTGGCGTGCTTCCTGATCCGGCCGGTTTTTATGATAATCTCAACGCCCGCCAGAACCTCAAGTTTTATGGCAGCCTCTACGACCTGGACAGGAAGGACCTGGATGCAAAGGTCGAGGCTACTCTCGATCTGGTCGGTTTGAAGGATGCGAAGAGTAAGAAGATCGGCAAGTTCAGCAAGGGCATGAGGCAGCGTTTCGGCGTGGCACAGGCCATCGTACACGATCCGCAGGTGCTGATGTTCGACGAGCCTACGGCAGGCATCGACCCGCAGGGCGCTGAGGACTTCCGCGTGTTGATGCGGCAGATGAAGGAGAAGGGCAAGACGATATTCCTTACCTCTCATGTGATGCCCGAGGTAGAGGCGATCTGTGATCGTATCGGCATTATCATTAACGGCGAGATGAAGATCTGCGGTAACGTGAACGAGCTGGTGGAACAATATTCTCGGAGGCAGGGTTATCAGCTGAAACTCCGGGTTAAGGATATCGGCGAAGACACAGTCAGGAGTTCGTTGAAAGGCCTTGTCAATGTTTACTCGATCGTCAGGAACGACGGGTTTTTCCTTATCAGTGCGAAGGAGGACGTGTCAGAGGACGTGTCCCGCTCGATCATGCGGGAGAAAGGGATTATCACCGAACTCGAGTCGTACCGTCCCACGCTGAATGAAATATTCCTGGACGTCACGAGGCCGGTTGCCGGTGAGCAGGGATGAAACCAGAGCTTTACCAGAATATTCACTAATGTTTATCCTGATTTTTTAATAATTACTTTATCTGATGCAGAGCTTCCACGAATATATTTCGCAAACGGTGATGGCAGGTTGGATCCCAACGACCATATCGACAAGTTCGCGCTCATTTACATAGCCGTCATCTTCGTCACCTGCATCTCGCTGCGGGTCATGGGCATCATATAATCGTGAAAGATTGTAGATGCTTTTACCATGGTAAAAATAAAAAGCGTTACCTCTTTTTGTTACTCTTTAAAACAGATACTATACCAGTAACGAAGAGTAAACAACAGAGCATTCCTATCGTGCCAAACCAGAAGCCCGGAGCAGGCACGCTAGATGCATTTGGCACAGGCGTCGGCGTAACCGATATCGTCGGGTCCGGCGTTACTTCGGGCATCGAAGTGACGGAGGGCTGTGCACTGACGGTCGGGGCAGGCGTCGCCGACTCGGGTGCCGTGAAGATTAACACGGGTTTCGGTTCGAGCTCCTTATGATCACCCAAAACATAATTGTTGTTCGTACCCCATCCCCAGATGCTACCGTCGCTCTTGAGCGCTAAAAAATGATGCGATCCGGCGCTTACGTCGATGACATCACCAAGGCTACTTACCTGGACCGGGACAGGAGATCCTCGGCCATCGTTAATCACTCGACCGTCGACATATTCGCCCCATGTCCATACAGTACCGTCATTTTTCAGAGCTATACTGTGCCAGGAATCCGTGGAAACAGTCTTTACATCGGTTATGCTAATCTGGACGGGCACGGTTTTAAAATCGTATGGATCATCGTTGGTAATCGTACCATCCCCGAGTGCCCCGTAACGGTTACTACCCCATGCCCACACCGTACCATCATTTTTAACATAAATGGCCTGATAGCCTCCGATAGAGACCTCCCGGACATCAGTTAAGTCATTCGCATTATATGGCGTAAGTGGCATAAGAGTAGTCCCTGAACCAGGATCTCCCCACGTCCACACCGTACCATCATCCTTTATGGCAAAATCTCCACGCTCACATAACGCCTTCATGTCCGTCAGCCCGTTTATCTGCACAGGGACAAGCTGGTTCTGCATACTGCCATCGCCGATCTGGCCATAGTTATTACAGCCCCACGCCCACACCGTACCGTCACTCTTCAACGCAAAACCCGTAAGGGACCCCGCCGCAATAGCGACGACGCCTGAGAGACCCTGGACCTGCACAGGCTCAGACTTCGTATCAGTACCACCATAACCAAGCTGGCCCTCAGTACCATAGCCCCACGCCCACACCGTACCATCATTCTTCAATGCAAGATTGAAAGCACCGCCTGCCGAAACAGCTTTCACATTATCAATATGCACCTTCGCAGGAACCTTCCGGTAAGCATCGGCAGTACCATCGCCAAGCTGACCATATGTATTAGTACCCCAAGCCCACACCGTACCGTCATCATCCAGAGCCAGCGCATAGTTCAAACCTGTCGATATCGAAACAATTTTCGCCTGTGAAACACAGGGCAGAGCAACCAATAAAACTGTTAATACCAACAACACTCGTACTATCAACTTTCTCACAAAACCACCTCTAAGAGCTGTCCTCTCTAGAGAACAGGTACACTCCTGCCAATAATAGCACCACCAATTCGGCCGATATGAGAACAAGGTATGGAATAACGCCTGTCAGCCACTGTCCGAACGGCATAAGACAATCAAATATCGCCGGATAAGTATTCGGAATCGGAAATTCCAGTTTAAAATATAAATTTTTCGGCGTATATGCCGATAAAGCGCCTAAAAACCGATCGGTAAGCCATATCCAGTCGATAAAAATATATGTGATCGCTGCAGCGGTGACGAAAAGAATATTTCGGGATACGATGCCGAAAAACAGGTTCAATGCAATGACCAGCCAGTAAGCCAGCGAGGAAACTATAATAAAAGCGGTGACTCTCAAGACATACTCCGTTATAGACTGCGGCGCCCGGAAAAAGACGATGATCAGGAGACCGGTGAGTAATACGACGAACGTAATGAAAAATAATGCGAACATAGCCAACCCGATAAATTTACCAAGGACAAAATCCCGCCGGTACAAAGGCTTCGCTAACAATACGTTGACTGATCCATTCCACTTCTCATAAGGAATAGTCGTCGCAGCGAAGAAAGCGACCATGATCATACAAATAAAACCAGTCGGTTCCCATATCTGCATAAATCCCTGGAGCACCGCCGTATCCGTATTATACGTAGAGCTAACATACTCCAGAACGCCGACGTCCCC
Organism: uncultured Methanocellaceae archaeon; assembly: GCA_963769045.1. Lineage (GTDB taxonomy): Archaea > Halobacteriota > Methanocellia > Methanocellales > Methanocellaceae > Methanocella_A. The sequence goes on along the minus strand of CAVYKK010000015.1, from coordinate 105,314 downwards.
CGCACCGTTGACAAACGCTAAAAAAGCCACGATCAGGCCGGTAAGAAGCACGATAGGATTAGACATGACCCGGACAAACTCCAGCCGCCCGACCGCATACACTGCCTTGAAGCTCATGAAACATCCCTCTTCACGAACACGATATAGCTCAACACCAGGCCAATAACAACGAATAACAATAATTTGCCGACATCCGGAAGAATATTAACAAACGCATCAGAAGCGCCCGTCGAAGTGTCCATAAGCACAGGCTGCACATAATTCAAAATACCTTCAGGAAACAGACTTTTAATGAGTCCCTCAATCCCATTGCCAGGGAAAAGATCACTAAGGTTCCGGGCCATATATGATTTATACGACAACCAGGAGATGTATACAGCAACCAGACTGAGAATCATAGCTACCGCCTGATCCCGCACAATCAATGAAATAAGCATAGAAAACGAAAGAAACACAGAAATATACACCAAGACAAAAACAAATGCAAATACTAACCTGTAAAAGTAGTCAGCAAGGAACGGTGCCATGACATTACCCGACAGTGCCAGAGACACAGAAGTAAAAATTGTCAAGGCAAAAATCAGATAAGCTGCCAAAAAGACGAGCGAGCCTAATATTTTACCGTTAATGATCGTATCGCGATACACCGGCTTAGCCACGAGCGTATTCAATGCGCGACCAATCCTTTCCGTCGAAATCGCAGAACACCCGATAATCACGCCAAGAATAGTCCCTGACTCTGCTAACAGATAAAACATGTTGTTAACGACAGCAATACCCATATTATCATCGAACATTATCCCGACGCCGGGCCTTCCGCCGCCGACTACAATACTAAAATCATAGACAACCGTAACGATATATGCAGTGAAAATAACGAGGACAAGAAGCACCATACGATTATTTAAAATATCAGTGAACTCTTTTTTAGCGATTTTCAACACGTTACTCATATTATCACCTTTTAAAAAAAATAAAAAATGTTTTTTATCTAATAGAACTGCATACTAGTACATGCTGGCGAAGTATAAGTGGTTCCGCTATCATAGTAACTATGGAAAGCGGTAATTGTATGAGCACTATCAACAGTCACAATAGCGCTGTACGTAGTCATTGGTGAGATACTGCCCGCACTTACATAGACGGTCGGTTCGTTATCATCTAGACCGTCACTGTCTTGCGCATCATGTATATGCGCTATTTTACAGTTTACACCGTGGCTGTCATAATTACGGAGAATATTTTCCCATTGCACAATATCATTATAATTTACATTATAGTTACCCGAAGGCTGATTGGAATCTAACGATGGACTTGCGCCACCACTATATGTAGTTCCCAAAGCATACATTCCATACGTCCATGTGGTCTGCCATGCAGATGCAGTATCGATGGTCATCACCGCAAGTATTAAACCTGCGAGTGCCATTACAACTATTTTGTCTGCTTTCACTATTATCACCTTGTAGATGGGCGATATGGTTATTGTCTATTTGCTCGCCCATCTACCTCTATGTCATCCCGATTATTTATAGGGTGACTAGCCGGTGTTCTAGTCGGTCTAATAGTCGGTGTTCTTTTGCTTTATAAGCACCTGTGAGAGTACCTGTGAGTGTACCTGTGCATGATATGGCTCTGTTTTAAAAACAGGCCTTTTCTATCAGGCATTTTAAAAAGTCGTCCGTTATTATCGTGCCGATTAACATTTAATGACAGAACCTTTATTTATATGCAGGCGATTAATCCTTCACCGGATATAATGAGAATGTATCCGTGATCGTATGAGCGTTGTCCCGGAATCCGGTATTAACAAGTCTGTAGCAAGACTTTCGCGACGGAGGAGCAAGGTAAGGACGAAGATACTCCTACACATGTATACAGTCGGTAAGGACGTATCAGTCAAAGACATCTCCGGCGCTTTGGATTATTGCTATTCGATCATTTACGGGGCTTTGATTGGCAACGGGACGCATTACAGCGAGAAATTTTCGTTGCGGAGCGTGGGACTCGTGGAAGCGAAGGACTTTGACGGCAATCTTTTTTTTTCGCTGACAGAGAACGGTCGCAACGAGGTTCGTTTGATCAAAGAGGAGGGAGGAAGTATTGATAGAGACATCGGGGCTGACGAAGAAATATGAGAACAAGGCCGTGGTAAACAATCTTGACTTGAAAGTGAATGACAGTGAAATTTTCGGTTTTCTCGGGCCTAACGGTGCGGGCAAGACGACGACGATGAAGATGTTGTTGGGCCTGGTGCAGCCTAGCAGTGGTACTGGCAAGGTGGCCGGGTTTGACATAGTCCATCAGGTGCTGGATGTGCGCAGGTCGTGTGGCGTGCTTCCTGATCCGGCCGGTTTTTATGATAATCTCAACGCCCGCCAGAACCTCAAGTTTTATGGCAGCCTGTACGACCTGGAGAAGAAAGACCTTGACGCTAAGGTCGAGGCCACTCTCGATCTTGTGGGCCTGAAGGATGCGAAGAACAAGAAGATCGGCAAGTTCAGCAAGGGCATGCGGCAGCGTTTCGGCGTTGCCCAGGCTATCGTGCATGACCCGCAGGTGTTGATGTTCGACGAGCCTACTGCCGGTATCGATCCGCAGGGGGCCGAGGACTTTAGGGTGTTGATGAGGCAGTTGAAGGAGAAGGGCAAGACAATTTTCCTGACCAGCCATGTGATGCCGGAAGTAGAGGCGATTTGTGATCGTATCGGCATTATCATTAACGGCGAGATGAAGATCTGCGGCAACGTGAACGAACTGGTCGAGCAGTATTCGCACAGGCAGGGCTATCAGCTGAAACTCCGGGTGAAAGAACTCGACGAGGGTGCAGTCAGGAATTCCCTGAAGAGCATAGCCAGTATTAATTCGATCGGTAAAAACGACGGGTTCTTCGTGATCAATGCGAAGGATGACGTGTCAGAGGACGTTTCCCGCTCGATCATGCGGGAGAAGGGGATTATCACCGAGCTGGAATCGTATCGTCCCACGCTGAACGAGATATTCCTCGAAGTGACGAAGCCCGTGAGCAGTGACGCTGAATAACGTGCGCCATTATGGCTTCTAACAAAATTTTGGATCAGTTGCTTGGATATCAATAGTTCGACGATGGACTCAAAAACTTAATAATGCATTAGTGTCTATTTGATAATGTTTACACCTCTAAGTGTGTGAAGCATGCCCCTGATCGGGAGCGACGGACGGTTTGGGTTAAATGCGCCTGTCTATCGCCTAGTCGACAGGGGTTTAATATTATTTCCTTTGAACTGTTTAGAGGGATAGGCAGCCGTCTATGTGGCGGTTGCCTGCTAAACAAACAAGCTTTCTTTATTTTGATTCTTTTACGGCGCGTCATTTATTTTTAAGATAACAGGCCAGATATCCCCTTGATTCTTACGTGATTCTAAGGTCGTTAAACAAGAGACCTTTCTATAATATAATCCAGGGACACCTTAATATCACTCATACTCCTTGATCTGTAGCCATTCGATGCGTTCTTCGGTTATTTTTTCTTTCTCCGGGTGTCGATAATCACATATACTCCGATCACCATGGATATGGCAGTCAATGCAATTCCTAAGCTCATACCGGGAGAAGATGCGCCTGAGTTGGTAGGATTAGCAGTGGGCGTGATATTTGTCGGTGCAGCAATCGTATTTCCTGTGGTATTTACACTATTGTTGTTAATTATGACCCTCACCGGGATAGTCGAATAGTGGTCATAGCTACTTATCCCATCGCCTAGCTGTCCGCTGTTTCCAGAACCCCAGGTCCATACGTTGCCCTGGTCATCGAGAGCCATACTCTGGCTTGAGTATGCAGATATTGCCACGATGTGATCCAGGTCACGTACTCTGACCGGCAAGTTTCTGTTCTCTGTCGTCCCATCGCATAGCTGTCCCCGTGAATTCTCCCCCCAGGCCCAGACTGTGCCATTATCCTTCAGGGCAATTACGTGATATCCCCCCGAGGCGATAGATATTACATTTTCTATATTTTTAACCTGCACAGGATACAGATATAGCCGAGTCATTTCATTCATATTCGAGCCATCGCCATGCTGACCCTTATGGTTATTGCCGCCCCATGACCATACGGTGCCATCTTTTCGCAGTACGACTGTATAACTCCCCCCGCAGCCGATTGATATCACATCGTTAAAAAAGTCGGACCGAAGCGGGTTATATCTACCTATGATTCCTTGGGCAGTGGCCTTTCCGTCGCCTAGCTGCCCAAAGTAATCGGACCCCCAGCCCCATATCGTGCCATCGTTCTTTATAGCCCATGAAAACTGACCACCAGAAACGATCGCTTTAGCGCCCGCGATATCTGCCTTTACGGGCGTTAGCACGAGCGAGGTATTAGGCGGGTTCGAGGGATCATAGCTCGTCTTGTTGCCAAGCTCTCCGTAAAAGTTGTTTCCTCTGGTCCACACTTCGCCGTTCCTTCGTAACGCCATAAAATTATTATCTTTACCACTAATTGCGATGACGTCGGTAAGGCCCGGAATCATAATTGTGCCTGTGGGTGCCAGATGCATTCCGCCGTCAGCATCGTACTCATACTGGCACCAGACGGTGCCATCGTCCTTTAACATATACACTGCATATAACCATTATCACATATATGCCAATGACAACCCATAAATAACGGTTACTAACAAGGTCGGCAAACTCCTTTTTAGCAATCTTGATGATGCTCATGTTATCACAAAAAAATAAATTAAGTTTTTATCGTTTACGTCACGTAGTATTGCTTGTTTGTTTCAATGCTTCCTGAGTAGCTGCCATAGCCAGGACGAATATACTCGTGGTAGACATTTAATGCATATGTGTTACCAGACGATCCGGTGGCGCTTGAACCGGAGTTATCACCGGAAGACGTCCATCACTGAGGAATAGTAGCTGGAGTAGACCCAGCCAGTTTCCAAGCCCCCGTCGAAGATTTCGTCCATGACGTCGAGGTCAGCGTGTAGGCGATAGTATTCCAGAAGTGGTTTGGCAGGGTGAGAGTCTCTCCCGAACTTGCGGAAATCGTCTCATCTACCGGACTGCCCGTATCATCGTATACCAAGTACATCCCGTAACCGTTATCTGCCACATATGTTTGCTGCGAATAACTGTATCTTTGTTCTGCCGATGCCATGCCACTGGTCATCACCGCAAACACTGCCGCGGCGAGGACCAGGATTCCTATTTTCTTTATCCTCATTTGTTTAACCTCCTGTTTGGTGAAGCGGGCTCCCGGGGCCCGGTCGATGGCGGGTGTGGGTTTGCGCCTGCCCATCGTCCGATCTTAAGGTAATGCCCCTCCTTACGGCACCCTATAGACCGTTGCGACGGGTGGTTTGGGTTGCAGGTTATTCATTTTTTCCTCTTCGCGAGCACGACCATTGTCACGCAGATGGCCACCGTCACGGCCAGCACTCCCATTAAAATGAGGTTACCATCGTTGCCTGACCCTTCCGTGGAACCGGTCTGCGGTACGCCGCCCGTCGGAGTGGCGTTGGACGTGCCGTTAACGCTCGTGTTGTCAGGCGTGAGGCTCGCAGCTGCCCTGTCTGGTCCGATCGCTTTGTTCGGGGATAGGCAAGTTTTCCCCTGCTCGATCGGTCCCATGTAGTTGTTGCCCCAGGCCCAGACGCTGCCATCCGACCCGATGGCGGCAGCGCCACCCTCGCCCATACCAATTGTTACGATGTCGCTTAGACTGTCTATTTTAACAGGTGACGGCACGATGTTTCCCGGCTTACCAGTGCCTTGCAAGCCCATATCATTGGTGCCCCATGCCCACACGGCCCCGTCGTTTTTCAGGGCCAGCGTGCTATGGGAACTGGTCACCACCTTCTTGACATCGTCGATTCCCCCTACTTGTACCGGGTCTGTCACATAGACCCTGTTTCCCAGTTCACTAGTGCCATCGCCGAACAATCCCCACCCGTTATAGCCCCAGTTCCATACGGTCCCATCTTCTTTAACAAACGTCGTATGCTCGTAGTCGCTGTCTATCGAAAGAATATTCTTTAGCCCTGGCACCATGTATGGCGTAGGCCTGCACAGCGATATGAACTGTGGGTCGCTCCCGTCGACAGGCTTGCAGTTGTTGCTGACATTGAGCAGCGTTTTGCCCCACGTCCACACGGTCCCATCTATTGCAATGGCGACTGTCCCATGACCGCCGATCCATTTAATCATAGGGAGCCCCAGAACCTGCCCCGGGACATAGCGGTCTGTGAAGGTGCCGTCGCCTAGCTGGCCCACCCTGTTCCGCCCCCACGCCCACACGGTCCCGTCACTCTTAAGGGCAATGCTGTGGGTGTCCCCTGCTGATATGGCGACGATGTTGTCAAGACCTTCGACCCGTTTTGGAGTGTTGCTATTCTCCGTGGTCCCGTCTCCGAACTGGCCCTGGTAGTTCTTACCCCAGACCCAGACAGTGCCATCGCTCCGCAACGCGAGCACATGGACATTGCCCGCAGAGATCGCCGTGACATCACTGATCTCTACCTCGGCGGGGGTGAGCCCGTAATCTTGCCCCCACGCCCACACCGAACCATCGTCAGCCAAAGCTATCGTGTTTACGTTCACACCGTTACACTCCACATCGACAAACATCGGCGAAGAAGCAAGAACATTTCCTAAAGGCATGGCCGACAGGACCAAAACAATCCACGATAGGAAAAATATAGGTAAAACCTTATACCCGACCCTCATAACATCTTCCCTCCCACCTTATGACTCCACTTTATTGATAGCTACGCAATTTATCAGAACCAGGACCACTATTTCAGCCAACAACAAAACGATGTACGGCGCGGCATTGCTGAGCCAGACATCGTACGATATTACCGACACGAAAAGATCATTACTAACGGAACGAGTAGCCTCTATGTAAAGATTCAACGGATTGATAATACTCAACGAATCTGGTAAATATTCACTAATAAATGATGGCGCGAGCCATTCGAACGATATGTAGCATCCGGCTAAGACCAATGCTTCCGCTTTGTTTAACACGATGCCGATCAGCATGACTAAGGTCAGGGTGAACATGCTTCCAGTGAAGAGGAGGATGGCGAATGTACCCGCTCTCAGGATCAATTCGCCGACCGACCCCGGGCTACCCACGAAGACGAGCAGCAGCGAAACGATAAACGCTTCAGTGAGCATAGCTAACAGGAAAAGCACCAAGCCGATCCCGAGGGTCTTACCTAGTACGATGTCACGTCTGTATAACGGTTTCGTGATCAGGACTCGTAGAGTTCCCCTGGAACGATCGTTCGAGGTCGACATGACTCCCAAGCACGTCGCAACGAACATAAACAACATAGACGTAAGGAAGAACGGGTTTCCTGTACCATACAGTAGAACAGCGGCCGTCCTGCCCATATCAGTCATCCGCGGCACCACTGTGGATGCCTCCATGGCGGTCGTGCAGGCCAAGACGAGCATCAGGATGCCGAACAGGTATACCATCGGGCTCCTGATAACGAGCGAGAACTCGTTCATTGCTATCCGAAACACCTGGCTCATTCAATGTCCCTCCTTAAAAATACTGTATAGGCAAGCGTTAGCGTGACAACACAATACATGGCCATCTTGAACAATTCAAAACTGCTATTCTCCAGAATTCCTGTCAGATCAGCATCCCCCAGTATGAGGTAAAACATTTTATCCGGCGAAATACCACTGATCAGATCACCAAGGAAGCGACTATGAAAATAATCCATAATCCCCCCGGCAACATCCGAAGAATGTATGAACTTAAATAAAATTAGATATGAAAGGAAACCCATAAATAGTGCCAGACTCTGGTCTTTTATCAGCAAAACAATGAGTACCGAAAGCGAGAACATAAACATCATGCAAAGCAAAGATAACAGGAGTACTAGTGGTATTCTCTCGATCAGGCTGAATGCAATGTCAAGGTCGCCTGTCATGGCCAGTATGGCGGCAACGTACAATATTGTTGTCAGAAGTGTAATTATTATGATAAACGCCATATTGCCGAGCAATTTTCCATTAATGATCGTGTCCCTGTATAATGGCTTGGTGAGCATGGTGCCCAATGCCTTGCCATCGATCTCCGAGGTCATCGACACGAAGCCCAGCACCACGGCGAGGATGGGGCCTAGCCAGCGGAAATTGTTGACGATGCCTTTGAAAAACCGGTCGACTGGGGATGTGTAGTGCAGGTAATAGTATGGGTCTGACGGGTCCTCATGACTAACAACATAAACGTAATTATTATACGTGTAGAAGAATGAACCAATAGACGCTACCACATACCACACAAGGACGATAAGAATAAGCTTGCTGCCCATCAGGTTCCGGAACTCTTTTTTAGCCACGTTCAACGTATTGCTCATACCCACTCACCTTTATATAAAATAAAAAAATTAAAAAATGTTTTTAATTTTACACTACCTTATAGTACTGGGTGTTGCTTACTCCGTAGTCCCAATCGCCATTATTGTCACCATAGTAGTGCCTGACCTCTAACCGGTGTGTATAGGATGTTTCAGTCTGAGGGTCTACGTCACCATCGGGGCTCCACGCATAACCAAAGTATAGTGGAGTACCACGGTCTATCGCGCCCCATTGTCCATTGTCTTTCGCCCAGAATAATTCCGGATATGTCCCCGGGTCGTCTGAGTATCTGTCATCAAGCGTGTTCTGCCATTCAAGGTCCGTTGTGTCCGGGTCGATGGTTGGTGTCGTTGCAAGACACGTGCCATCCCATGATGCATAAGACCCCCAGTATTGCGAGTGGTCCACATTGTCCCATGTCCACGCATATGCGCTTCCGCTGGTCATTACCGCGAGCACTGCTGCGGCGAGGACCAGGATTCCTACTTTCTTTGTTCTCATTTGTTTAACCTCCTGTTTTGTGAAGCAGGCCTTCGGCGGCCGGTCGATGGCGGGTGTGGGTTTGCGCCTGCCCATCGTCCGATCTTGAGGTCGTGCCCCTCCTTACGGCACCCTATAGGTCGTTGCGACGGGTGGTTTGGGTTGCGCCTGCTCGTCGCCCGGACCTCCGGGGCCTTGCTTACAATCCATCGGTCATCCGGGCGATTATATAAATTTTGCCCCTATCTACAAAATTTTTGTAGATTCGAAGAGAATCAGTCGAAATATTTCTTAAAAATCGGCAGCGACTCCAACAATTTTCCGATTTTAAACTGATTTTAAAATATCTATTAGTTAACGTTTATATTAAAATGATATACGTAAATATGGTTTGACAGTTCGATGATTGGTACAATTATCCATGCGATTTTTATTATTTTGCCATGATGCTATTTGCCTAAAACGCTACCATTGCTGGTCATAGCATTAGCTGGTCGACGCCCTCTGCTTTTTCTTAGAAAGCCTCGACACTGGCTTTTTTAAGTGATCGGTACAGAAGCTTTATAAGCGCTTATATTATACGTTTGATGGGGGCAATTGATAGGATTGGATATGTGTGACCCGTATACCTGATAAAAATGAGGATGGTACTGACATCGGCAGGATCTACCGTTCCCTGGATAATAGTAATGCGCGGAGGGATGTGCTTGAGTATCTTTGCTCGATCTTCCCGGAGAAGGCGAGCGTCGATAGTATATCGCTGGCCACCGTGCTGGGCAAGGTTGACGTGATCGGTTCTTTGGTCGGTTATCGGCTGAGGTATAGGAAGGAGGATTCGCTCGTGGTGCTGGGGCTGGCATCGTGCACGGTATCGATAGAAGATGGGACGCTCGTACCGGTTTATTCGGCGACGCTGACGGCGCCGGAGATAAAAGATAGCCTAAAGGAATATGCTTTTCGGTTGGCACCTAAGACGGGGGCACCTAAGACGGGTACAAATCTCTTGAGTAAGTTGAGGGATAAGCTATGGAAACGGTAATAGAGACAGATAAGCTTTCGAAGAGCTACGATAAGGCAATTGTCGTCAACGGCCTTGACCTGAAGATCGGCAATGGCGAGATCTTCGGGTTCCTGAGGGCCTAATGGCGCGGGTAAGACGACGACGATGAAAATGTTGTTGGGCCTTGTGCAGCCTACCTCGGGCACCGGGAAAGTGGCCGGCTACGATATAATTCATCAGGTGCTGGACGTGCGTAAACATTGCGGCGTGCTGCCTGATCCCGCCGGTTTTTACGATAATCTCAACGCCCGTCAGAATTTGAAATTTTACGGCAGTCTCTACGACCTGGAGAAGAAGGACCTTGATGCTAAGGTCGAGGCCACGCTCGATCTGGTAGGTCTGAAAGATGCGAAGAACAAGAAGATCGGCAAGTTCAGCAAGGGCATGAGACAGCGTTTCGGCGTTGCCCAGGCGATCGTCCACGATCCGCAGGTGCTGATGTTCGATGAGCCTACGGCCGGTATTGATCCACAGGGTGCCGAGGACTTTCGGGCCTTGATGAGGCAGTTGAAGGCGAAGGGGAAGACTATATTTTTGACCAGTCATGTGATGCCGGAGGTGGAGGCGATTTGTGATCGTATTGGCATTATCATTAACGGCGAGATGAAGATCTGCGGCAATGTGAACGAGCTGGTCGACCAGTATTCGCGGAGGCAGGGGTATCAACTGAGACTCCGTGTTAAGGATATTGGCGAGGACGTGGTCAGGAGTTCGTTGAAGAGCCTTGCCAGTGTTTACTCTATAGTCAGGAACGACGGGTTTTTCCTTATCAACGCGAAGGAGGACGTGTCGGAGGACGTGTCCCGGTCGATTCTGAGGGAGAAAGGCGTTATCACGGAGCTTGAGTCGTATCGTCCTTCGTTGAACGAGATTTTCCTGGATGTGACGAGGCCGGTCGCGGGTGAGCAGCGATGAAAATCCTGCGATTTTTACCGTTCGCTCTTCTGGTATTACTATTATTGCCCTGTATCACCTACACTGCCCTTGCCGACTCGTCTGTCACCGTATCGGTGCGGGACGGCAAGGGTCCGGTGGGCGGTGCGATGGTCGCGGTGCAGTCCGGCGGTACTACCTACTCCGACCAGACTAACTCGAATGGCCTGGCCAGTTTTTCCCTGCCTGACGGGCAGTACACTTTTACTGCCTCTAAGGCGGGATACAGTCAGGGTTCGGGCATTGCCAATGTCGGCACGGACAGCACGGTAAACATTACCCTGTCCAATCTTTACACCATCAGCGGCACTGTGATCGATGCTTCTCTCGGCACGCCGTTGAAGGGCGCCTCGGTGACTGTTATGGATAAGTCCTCGCAGGCCGTGTATACCGGGAGCACTAACGACAACGGCATATTCGGCATACTCGTGCCGAATGGATACTATGGCGTTGAGGCACGCTCCGGGGGCTACGAGTCGTCCTGTATGGATAGCAATGGTGCAGGTTATCATGTCCTGGATAATCCGTTGTATATCGGCTATATTCCCGTAGCCACGAGCAGTGCAGCGGGCGGTTTGAACGGTGTCAGGCTTTCTACCGATTTTCCGGGTAAGACTGTCAAGGTGAACGAATCGGTTTCGTTCGATGTAAAGATTACGAATAACGGTATAGTAGACCGGACCTATACGATAGCCGTGAAAGAGGCCCCGCCAGGCTGGAACGTACAGTTGCTCTCGGGCAGCGACATTGTCAACAGGGTGTTCGTGGCCAGCAAGTCCAGTCAGACCATAAAGGTAAAAATGACTCCGACTGATGCCGGGAGCAATAGTGTCACGGTTATGGCCGGTTCTGCCAATGATACCGGCGAGCTCAAGCTGTTCGTGGACTCGGTCAGGGACACGGATTACCGGATCGAGCTTATTGTCCCTGACGATGTTTCCCTTAGCACGGGCGAGAACCGTAACGTGGAGGCTATCATCCGTAATAACGGCACGTCTAAGCTCACTAACGTGATGCTGGACATCGGCCAGGGCGACATGCCCCAGTCGCTGACCGCCACGGTAAACACCCGCACAGTAGAGGTGTTAAATCCTGGCGAGTCACAGCGGTTTGTCATACAACTCTACGCTAAGGCAGACGCAGGGAATGGTAACGATAAGCTGTATATGCGTGCGACGAGTAGCGAAGCGAAGAGTGATCAGCAGTATATGACTGTCAGCTATGCGACTAGCAACACGTGGCTCGGGGCGGGTATTGGCATCGCGCTCGTAGCTATACTCGCATTCGGCTTCATCGTGTGGAAATATGGGAGACGGTGATTTTTAAGCCATTTGAATCAGGCTTTGTTAAGGCTATTGGACTACTGTCACGCTCGCCAAGGGCGCCAAGAGCCAAGGACGCCAAGGCATTTTTTACATCAGGAGGTTAAGGAGGACAAGGAGATCAGGGTGCTTGAGCCGATGGAGCGGGAAGGAGTTGAAGGAGAACGATTTTAAAAATGGAGCCTAAGGAGCTAAGGAGACTAAGGAGGACGATAAATAAAAATGCTCCTTAGACTCCTTAGCTCCTTAAGCTCCGTTCTTATCGTTCGCCTCCCTGGACTCCTTTATCCTCCATCGTCTCAAGCACCTTCGGCTCCCTGATCTCCCTGGCCTCCTAATTCACGCGTGGGCGCCTGCCAGCTATGCATGAGACGACAGCCCGGCCATTTTTCATTTTTTATTCCTGACCAGGGCTCCGGTCATCTGCCGGCACCTTACGTCCTGTGAATACTTACTATGTTCAGGCATGCGTAGCACTGGATTCTCGCAGAGGGCGCAGAGACTGGTTTAATAAATAATGAGTAAATTTTATGAATATCTCCGCGCTCTCTGCGCCGTCTCTGCGCTCTCTGCGAGAATACCGTTCGACGCATGCCTGATCATGGCTAATATTTACCTGATGCCGACAGAGTAAAAAAAATGGGGCTCCGTTCTACAGCTAAAAATGTGTCAGTTTTTCATCACGCTCAATTTCTACCTCTTCGAAAGCCAGATCAGTGCCCCGACCACTGCGACAAGGCCAAGCAGCAGAGAAGCGCCCATCAGTAAATATCGTAAATTATTAGACCCTGATGTCGTCGCGCCTGTATCGGTGGAATTATCTGTCGAAGTCGTATCATTGCCCGGCACAGGCGTCGGCACGGACATGGCAGAGGCAGGCTGGCCGATTGCAATTTTCGTCGGCGTATACGTTGCATCGTCCATCTTTCCGATTCCCATCTGCCCGAACTGGTTGTCGCCCCAGCACCACAGGCTCCCGTCACCACCGATCGCCAGCGCATGGATGGCTCCGACAGCGAACTGCGTCACGTTGGCCGGGCCGTTGATCTTTACCGGCCGGTAAACTTTCTGGTCCCTGTAACCGTTGCCGATCAGCCCTGCCTCGTTCAGGCCCCAGGCTACGACAGTGCCGTCGTCCCTGGCAGCGAACGAGATGCCCTGGCCTGTGGCAGATGGCCGTGACGTGATCCAGCCCTTTGACGGCGACCGGCTGCATTTTGGTAACGCTGCTGCCGTCGCCCAGCCAGCCCCCGTAGTTTTCTCCCCATGCCAGGACCGTGCCGTCGTCTTTCAGCGCTATCGTGTACGAGCTGCCGGGGGCGATGTCCTTTATACCGGACAGCCCTTCCAGCCTGACAGGCGTAGCCTGACCGGTGTTCGTCCCGTCGCCCAGTTCGCCAAGGTCGTTGGCGCCCCAGGCCCGGACATTACCATTCCCGTCGATGGCGAAGTTATGGTTATAGCCCGCGAAGACTTTTACAATGCCGCTCAGCCCGGCAACCTTGACCGGCGCCGACTCGTAGCGGCTGGTCTGGCCGTTGCCGAGCTGTCCGTTCTTGTTATATCCCCAGGCCCAGACAGTGCCGTCGTCCTTCAACGCGACCGAATACATGAGCCCGGCAGCCACGGCCTTCACGTCGCTCAGTCCCTGGACCTGTACCGGTGTCCTCCTGTCGATGATCGTGCCGTCGCCGATCTGGCCATAGTCGTTAGCGCCCCAGGCCCAGACGGTGCCGTCTTCCCTCAATGCAAGGACGTGAGCCGACCCGGCTGCGATATCAATGACATTGCCGATGCTCACCTGCTGCGGCGACGGAGACGACTTATTGTCCGGCACGCCAGTCCCGAGGGCGCCCCGTTGCGCGTTCCCCCAGGTCCACACCGTGCCGTTATCCAGGAGCGCTACGGAGAGCCCGTGGCCTGCCGCGACATCGACGACTTTTACCGGGGCAGCCGCATCACACGGAACTGCAAATATCGCCATCATCGCGACGGCCGCCAGCGCCAGGATGGCCATGCCACCCGGGAACGACTTCTTGAGCATCGGTAACATCATAGCAATCCCTTCTTTCCTCATCGTTTCTCACTTCTCTTCGTCCTTGAACAACATACAGCTGACGGTAAACAGCACCAGTATCTCCGCGATGACCAGCAGGATGAACGGCGTGGCGGCGCCCATCCACTCCGGGAACGTAAGACCTTTTGTGTACGGGTTGAATATGTCGACGCCTGATGTGGGGGCGGATATCCGGGCGTACTGGACGACCGGGTTGAGCAGCTCCAGCTTGCCGATGGCCGCATATACGTACTGAAGGCGGGCGAACCAGGCGATGACCATGAAGGAAATGGCGATCGCGAGCACGCCGATCAGTTCCCGGAAGACGACCCCGACGAGCGTCGCGAGCCCGGTGACCAGGGAACAGAAGAGATACAGACCGCCCCAGAAGATAATTAGCTTCACGGAGGTACCGCTGACATCGTGCGGCATGCCGTATGCGACCGCCAGGGACACCGCGCCCAGGATGACGAACATCGTCACCAGCACCAGCAGCAGCATGTTCATGCCCAGCATCTTTCCGGCAATAATGTCCCTGCCGTGTAACGGCTTGGTCACCAGCACCCGCAGGGCGCCGACAGAACGGTCTCCCGAGATCACCATGATGCCCATGCACAACGCCAGGAAGCTGAAGAAGATCGACGAGAAGTAAAACAGGTTGCCGATCCCCGACATGAACGGCTCGACTGCCACGCCTTCTAAGCTCTGGAGCAGTACCGAGCAGCCTGCCGCGTTGATCAGCGTCGAGATACAGATGACCGCTACTACGAACATGACCAGGGGGCTTCTGGACAGCCGGGAAAACTCGTGGCCTGCCACGACCAGGACGTTGGTCAAGTGATGTCCCTCCGGGCGAACACGACGTAGTTCAGCGCCGCCAGCACGAACAATGCGAAGAGCAGCCGGAGTACGATCGAGTTACTGGCAATGATGGTGTCCAGGATATGGTCGGTGTCCCTGACGTAGAGGAAGATCTGGTTCACGCTGCCGACGGGGGACAACGAGTTTAAAAAGCTGTCCGCGGCGTCTCTGTTCGGGCCGAACAGCAGCGACAGGTTGCCCGCGAACGCGACGTTCGGGATGAACTCGTTGAGGATGATCCAGGACAGGACTCCCAGGAACAGGGCCAGTATCACGTCTTTCAGCAGGATGGTGAACAGCATCGACAGCAGGATGAAGATAGTATCGCAGACCAGGGACAGCGCCAGTATCGCCGGTATCCAGCCGAGGAATGTCTCCACTGACGGTCCGGTCACGTCGCCCGTCAGCAGCAAAATCCCGGAGACGTATGCCATTATGGAAAGGAGGGACAGGCCGCACATGAACGCCAGCGACCCGATCATCTTGCCGAAGATGACGGTGTTCCGCCGGACGGGTTTCACCATGAGGACGCTAAGCGCATTGTTCCTGGTCTCGTTCCACATAGAGGCGAAGCCGATGATCACGGCCATGATGCTGCCGTATTCCACCAGAATCTGGACCAGGTTGAACGTCAGCACGACCAGCCGCTCTCCCGGCCGGTTGAACCCGAAGTTCGTCACGCTGTAGTAAAAGCTGTAGACCACCAGCCCGACGAGCGCCAGGTACACTAACATTGTCAGGATGATGACCCTGTTGCTCATCAGGTCAGTGAACTCTTTCCTCGCGATAGTCAGCAGGTCCAAGAACGCTTCACGTCCCGCAGTTTTTACTCGTACGTCTTATAGTGGAGGCCGTAGGTGTCCGTGTCCGCCTCGCTCTGGAGAAAGTCCGGAGTGTAACTGTGGGAGACCCCCAGCGTCCACCGCGGGTTCCACGTCCCGCTGGTCACCACCCAGGTCATCGTGGTCGGGGCCCAGGTCCCGTGATAGCCGATCCCGTCCCTGTTGCGCTGTCTGTCCGCTCCGTTACCGTCCGTGAACGCCAGGGTGACCTGGAGCTTCGCGTTGCCGCCGCCGAACTGATTATTGTAGAACACGTTGTCCCACGCCAGCCGGTTATAGCCGATGCGGGCGCTGATCGTCGATTCGATCAGCTCAGTCCAGGCTGCCGATCCGTCCGTTCTCAGCTCCGATCCGAGCTTGTGATCGTTCCATTTGACAATCGAGGACGGCGCCATCCCTTCGAACAGCTGCCCGTTGTCTTCGTAGCCCGGATCGTTGTCCGGGTAAGAGGGTTCGCTGGCCGTGGGAGACGGCATGCTGGCTCCCGGCGTGGGCACTGTGTCGGTCTCGCTGACCGTATCTTCCGTCTCGCTCTGCGGCGAGTCGCTATTGACGTTCCCCTGCCCGCTGTCAGGAATCATGCTCCACGATATCACGCCCAGGATGATCGCCGCCAGCATCACGCCGGCCAGTATCAGTACCTGCATTGTATCAGATTTCGTGCTTTGACACCTCTTCCTGTTCCTGAGACCTCTCCTTTCCTGAATGTCGGGTCGGCAGGATATATAGCCATTCTCTCACAATCGGTTAAGCATCGGATAAAAAAGATAGTATGAGCTCCCTGGCAGGAGCCCCAGCATTGCCCGCTACTTCCTCATGCGTATGAGGACGAGAACTCCGACGAGGGCCAGCGCCAGCAGGACCACTCCACCAATGGAGATATACAATGCGATGTCCGCACCGGCCATGTCCGGGTCCTCAGAGCCGGGCGGTATTGTCGGCTGAAGCACGACTGCCGAGGTCCCGCCGTCGAGTTTCTTTACGGGGGATAGCACTTTTTTGCCCATGCCCGGCTGTATCTGGTCTTCCCGGTTGCGGCCCCACATCCAGACCGAGCCGTCCTTTTTGATGACCGCCCGGTGGCCGGTGCCGGAAGCGATCGAGACGACGTCGCTCAGGCCGGGCACTTTTACCGGGGCGTTCGCGGGCTCGCTGATGTCGATGCCGTTGCCGAACTGGCCGTCGATGGGGCTGCCCCAGACGTACACGTTGCCGTCACTGCCCAGGGCCATCGAGCCCTGGGTGCTCGCCTGGACATCGACGATGCCCGAAAGGCCGCGGGACTGTGCGGCCGTGCGCACCGCGACCGTGTCATAGAATCCCTGTCCGTTGCCTATCTTGTTCTGCGCGCCGTCGCCCCAGCCCCATACGGTGCCGTCCTTTCGCAGGGCGAGCGTGTGATCATAGCCCGCGTCGATCTTCACGATGTCCGATAATCCCTGGATTTTTTGCGGCGACAGGACGTTGTCTTTCCCGCCGCTTCCCGCCATGCCCAGGTCGTTCTCGCCCCATGCCCAGACCGTGCCGTCATTTTTAAGGGCGGCCGTGTAGCCGTTCCCGGCAGCGGCCATCTTCACGTTATCGATGGAGGCCTTTACCGGCTGGTACTGTCTGCCCCCTGCGCGGCCCGTGCCGAGCTGCCCGTATTTGTTGTCGCCCCACGTCCACACGTGGCCGTCCCGGTCCACTGCCGCGCAGTTGATGCCCCCGCAGGAGACCTGCACGATGTTCGCGAGGCCGTTGATGAGTACGGGAGATGAGCAGGCCACGCCGTTGTTATTCCCGCATTGGCCGTACTCGTTATCGCCCCATGCCCAGACCCGGCCGTCCGCGTCGATGGCCAGGGTGGTCTTGAAATTCGCGTCGATGGCTACGATCCGCGGCAGCCCGTCCACGCGGTGATAGCTCCCGTCGCTCTGATCGCTGCCGGTTCCCAGGATGCCCCACTGGGTGTTCGCCCAGCCCCACGTATACACCGAGCCGTCGTCCATAAGGACTGCGGTGTGGCCATAGGCAGCGGATACGTTAACGGCGCCGGCAGCGGAAGCTTCGCCGCAGGCGGCCATCAGGAGGAAAGCAGTCATCATTGCGATTAGCACAAGACAGGTTCGCATGGTTACACCTAGCATTCTTCAGTCCTCGCGATTACGATACAGTTGAGTACAAAGACGATGGCCATGCCCGCGATCATCAGGGCGGCGTACGGGAGGGCCTGCCCCAGCCATTCGCGGAACGGTACTGTCGTGTTAAAGACCGTCACCGTGTCGGTGGCGCTGATGATCTTGAAGTAGACGTAGTACGGGCTCAGGTATTTCAGCAGCTCCATGAACATGGCGTTGGAGAACCACTCGATGCACAGGTAGGTCACCCCTACCATGATGGCTTCCTTCAGGCTGCCAAAGGCCATCCCGATCAGCATGCCGATGCCCGCCATGAGGCTGCACTCCAGGAACAGGGCCAGGATCAGCGCCGAAAGCCGGAGCGCGAACTCTTCCATGGACGTCGGCCCCCGGTAGGCGAGCGCCATCAGCAGGCTGACCAGCAGGTACGTGACCGATATCAGCAGCAGCATGAATGCGCCCAGGCCGATGAACTTGCCCGCGATCACGTCCCGCTTCAGGACGGGCTTGGTCAGCAGAATGCCGAGCACCCGCTTGCGATCGCCGGCGACGGACAGCAGGCCCAGGACCAGGGCCGCGACCGAGCAGTACTGCGAAATGTTGAAAAACACCTGCGAGAGGCCGACGTCGATGAATATGTCCCCGGACATCCACGACTCGAAGGCCGGCAATACCTTGATGCTTCCCAGCCCATTGGCCATCGCGATGACGACCAGCAGGCCGAAGACGGCGATCGTGACCGGATGCCAGACCTGCCTGCGGAACTCGTTGGCCGCCAGCAGGCCGATGGACGCGATCTCGCCGATCACGCGATATCCCTCCGCTGGAACGCGACGAACGACAGCACCAGGAGGACGATCACGCAGACAGATAGCTTGAGCACTTCGATCTCCATGCGGCTGATCGACCCCGCAAGGCCTACGTTGAAGTTGGTCAGCGCGTTATACGAGATGTTTTTGATCATGCCGTCGGGCGACAGGCTGACGATGATGGCGCCGATGCCCTTCTCGTCGCCCAGGAACGTGGCGATGTACCCGGAGAATGCGTAGGTCGCCAGCAGGCCGGATACGGACCACCCCAGCAGGCTCAGGATGAGTGCGAACGCGTAGTTGTCGACCAGCAGCGAGATGAGCATCGACAGGAAGAAAAACACCGCTGTGTACAGGAGCGCGGTGCCGATCGCCATGGGGACCCGCACGATGAACTCGCCGATCACCGGGGCGACAGTGTGGCTGGCCAGGATCAGCAGGCCGGACGTCAGGACGGCGGACGCCAGCGCGAACACGCAGACAAGGAACCCGAGAGCGCCGATCGTCTTCCCAATGATGATCGTCTCCCGGCGCAGCGGCTTGGAGACCAGTGCGTTCAGGGCGCCTCCGTGCCGCTCCCCTGCGATGGAGAGGAACCCGATAGCGATCCCGAGGATGGCGCCGTACCTGGACAGCATGAACGTGATCTGGTTCAGCATGGTCTGCGCCAGGTTGGCCGCCGGGTTGTCCTGGACGACGCTGGGGT
This sequence comes from uncultured Methanocellaceae archaeon, assembly GCA_963769045.1. Classification (GTDB taxonomy): domain Archaea; phylum Halobacteriota; class Methanocellia; order Methanocellales; family Methanocellaceae; genus Methanocella_A. The sequence continues at coordinate 85,759 of CAVYKK010000015.1, read as the reverse complement.
CCTTGTTAAAGAATCCCGCATCCATGAGACTGCGGATGTTGTTCAGGTCCACCAGTATGTACAGTAAAAACGCCGCGATGACCACCAGGACGATGCGGTCGCTCAGGAGGTCCTTGAACTCTTTTTCGGCGACGACCAGCGTGTTTCCCATATGTTTACCCCGAAATGTCCGGAACGTTCCTTTTTACCTCTTGCTCTTGACCCGATACCCTGCGTATGCGATTGCAAGCAGAGATATGAGCACGATTACCTGGCCGAAGCCGAATCCCGGCGACGGCTCCGTCGTGGGCAGCGGCACCATCGTGGGGGTGGCCGACGGCTTCGCCGTGGACGTCGGGTTTTGTGTGGCCGCGGACGTCGGGGTCGGCGTGGCAGAGGCCATGGAGGTCGGCGTTGCCATAACAGTCGCCGATGGCCTTGGCGTGGGCGTAACCTCGTCTACGGGCGGCGTTTCATCGGTCCCGTAGCGCCACTGGAACAGCATCGTGTAGTCGTTGTCGGGGTTGATAGTGCCGTACTGGATCCCGTTGTACACGTACTGGTGGCTGACCAGCAGCGAGCGCGGCGTCATGTTGCAGGCCAGGACCTGGGAATAATACGGCGATGATTCCTGGCTGGACGGGTAATAGTTACCATAGTTCAACCCGTAGGATACGTACTCTTCGGCGCCGTAGCAGATGCCCGACCGTTCGCCGCCGTAGCTGATCTTGATGTCGGCGGTGCCGGCGTAGCTGTTGTACCAGCGGTTCTGGAATTGCAACATATCGCCGTTCCTGACCGCGACTATATCGTTAATCCGCTTGATCCAGTCGGCCACGGGCTCGCCGTTGTCGTTATGGTGCAGCCACGAGTACTCGACGCCGGTAAACGGCGCGACGGCCGCAGATGCCGTGCCGCAGGCAAAGATGGCCAGCAGGGCGACGATACACCCGGCGCATAACAGAACTCCTGTACTCTTCATCTTTTTACACACCTTCCGTACCTGGAGATATTTGGAGGCTGATTGATCTATCGGAGGATTGAGTATATAGTCATTTTCTCACGATCACATAAGGCTGATATGCTTTATTTCTGCCGCTCCTTAAGGTAATACGACATTATATACACTATGGTCAATGCACATACGGTCATGGCAAGCAATTCGGAGGCCGGCAGCGGTGTCGACGTATCCGTCCCGGCCGGGGCGGCAGGCGTCGGGCCGGGGAGCCGGGGCGTGGCCATGGCCGTGGGCATGGCCGTGGCCTGAGTATAGTTTTGCGACCCGGGTGCTTCCTCGAGGTCCGTGCCATTATCGTGCTGGCCTGTACATCTGAACTTCATGTCCCATTGGTCGCTCACTTCGGCACAACCGTAAATGACACCGTTGTAGACGTACTGGTGATTGGCCGTGAAGCTGTATTCCTCCAGGCTGTCAGGGCCTCCCTGGCTTGCCACGACCTGGGCATAATATGATATCGACTCTGTGCCGGAAGGGTAGTAGTTGCCAAAGTTCAGACCGTAGGATGCGTACTCATCCGAACCTATACATGTATATGGCTGGCCCCCGCCGTAGCTGATTCGCACATCGGCGGTGCCGGCGTAGCTGTTGTACCAGCGGTTTCGGAACTGCATCATGTCCCCGTCCCTTACCGAGATCGTGTCCTTGATCTGCGTTATCCAATATCCTTCCGGGTCTCCCTTTTCATTTGCATGCAGCCACGAATAATCCGTGCCGTTGAACGGCACAATGGCGGCGAAGGCCGTTCCTGTAGCAAAGCACGCCAGCATTATGGCAAAGGCGACGACGCATCCCGTGTTTAACAAGGCTCTGTTATCCTTCTTCATGACTACACCCTCGATTCATTTGCAGACGGCCGGGGCCATTGGTGGTTTTCCGTCACATTTCACGTTTGCTTCAAAATTGGAAAAACGGGGTATTTAGCCGTTATGTAACATACTGTTGATGCCCGTCGGAAATTTTTTTATTACTGAAACCGGGATTATTGTATAAGGGGAAAACTGTCATTTTTTTTCAATTTGAATAGTCAAAGCCTGCCGATAATAACAAGATCAGGCCGGCAGCAGCCGCTGTAGCGATTATGACAAAAGCTATATAAGTACCGTTTAATGAGGATTAATCACAGCGTGATGCGGCCGCGAGCCTGTTTCAGGCACGTATCTTCACGAAGAGGAACCGGTAATGAGTGAAATCGTCATTGAGACCAGCAAGCTTGTCAAGAAATATGAAAACCAGACCGTCGTCGACAATCTTGACATGGCCGTCTACCAGGGGGAAATCTTCGGCTTCCTGGGGCCGAACGGCGCGGGGAAGACGACGACCATGAAAATGCTCCTTGGCCTGGTGCACCCGACCGGCGGCACCGGGACCGTGGCGGGCCACGACATCGTCCGCGAGGTGCTGGACGTGCGCAGGAACTGCGGCGTGCTACCGGACCCGGCGGGCTTTTACGACAACCTCACCGCAAGGCAGAACCTCCGGTTTTACGGCAAGCTCTATGGCCTGCGAGGAAAGGACCTCGAAAGCAAGGCCGATGCTACCCTTGAACTGGTCGGGCTTAAGGAAGCAAAGGACAAGAAGATCGGCAAGTTCAGCAAGGGCATGAAGCAGCGCTTTGGCGTAGCACAGGCCATCGTGCACGACCCGCCCGTGCTCATGTTCGACGAGCCCACCGCGGGCATCGACCCGCAGGGCGCCGAGGACTTCCGGACGCTGATGAGGCAGCTGAAGGCCAGAGGCAAGACTATTTTCCTGACGTCCCACATCATGCCCGAGGTCGAAGCGATCTGTGACCGCATCGGCATAATCGTCAGCGGCCGCATGGACATCTGCGGCAATGTCGACGAGCTGGTCGACGGATACGCCAAACGACAGGGCTACCGGCTGAAGCTCCGCATCAAGAACATCGACGAGGCGACTATGGTGCACTCGCTGAAAAGCATCGATGAGATCAACGCCATATCCCGCTTTAACGGGTCATACGTCATCGACGCCAGCAGCGACGTATCCGAGCGCGTCTCCCAGGCTATCAGCCACGCCAGCGGCACCGTCATGGGCCTCGAATCCTACCGTCCGTCGCTGAACGAGATCTTCCTCGAAGTCACCCGACCGCCAGCGATAGTCGGGGACGCCCCTGAAAAGGCTGATGAAAGCAACGGGCAATAAAGCCGCACGGGGCCCGGTCCGGCCACGCGTGTGCGCGCGAGCGCCCGGCAGGCTGGCGACGAATTGCCCTGCCTGTCCTTTATTACTTTTTTACCAAAATAGACCGGCACAATGCCACAGTGCCACCATCCTTCGTGGCCTTTGTGCCCTTTGTGCCCTCTGTGTCCAATGCTTATTTTTGGATGATGAACATGCCTGTGCGGAGCTCTTCCGTCTCTTCGGGCGTCAGTTTCTCCACGCTCGCGTGCTCGTCGATTAAGGCGCTGTTACCAAGCGGGTCTTCGATGATCAGCGTGAATCTGGCCTTGCCTTCCCGGGCAGCGTCAATTTCGTTCAGGAGCTGGTCGGCGCGTTTGACTTCGTCCTCGCTCTCGGCCCATTTCCGGGCCATTTTGACGACGGTCTCTACACGGTCAATGATGCCTTCGACGTTGGACACGTAACCTTCGGATGCCGGTCCCGGCTCGATGTTCAGTCCCCACTCCGGGATGCGTACCGTGCCGGACGTCGACCGTATGACACGGGTGCACAGGTGGTCTGCGCTGCAGACGTTCAGCGAATGGCGGGTGGGCTCCCGCTGGCTTAAAATGAGCGTATCCGCATACTTGAACCCGCAGGTGCAGACGCCGCTGATTTCCATGATGTCGCCAAAATAAGGGATGTTGTCCTGGTGCCAGCGCATTTCCATCGTGCAGTGGCAGACAGGACAGGTAACGGCTCCCGTGGCGATATTGTCGAATGAGATGTCGATGTTCTCTGTCGGGTAGTTCATCGACTCCCTGATGAGATTTACTTCCCCGTAAACTTTGTCCTGTCGATCTTGATAGACATCGGGGTGACGACGATGAGATTGTCGTCTTTGATCATCGCGATGTCGCCTCTGACGTCGGACGCGACCTGTTTCAGGTCTTTCAGCGCCCGGTCCCTGGTGAGGCTGTCGCCCTTGACCGGGGAAATGTCTACGACCACGATGTTGCCGTTGTAGATCTCGCGCTTCAGTTCGGGGATCTGCGACAGGTTGGAAAGCTCTGCGACCCGCACGTAGGTCTCGGCCGGGCCGGAGCCGACTGCCTGTTCCATCTCGCCGAGGTCGATCTCGGTATATTCGTCTTCCTCGTTCTCGGTCTTTCCGCCGAATACTTTACCTAGTAATCCTTTGCTAGCCATTTATTATCCATCCCTCTGATTTGCAATATACTGTATATCTGTTAAAGATGATTGTAAATATCTATAAATCTCTTAAATAATAGCTTGTCGGTGGTAGTAGCTTATTGGACGCCTATAGCTCGAGGTTCCATATCCGGTCGCCCACGTAGTGAATCGACTTCACCGCTTTGCCCCGGTTGCCCATCATGGCGTCGGCGTTGACCAGCGCCCGGCCGATGGCCAGAGGCTTGCCGTGCACCTCGTCGCAGATGACGACAAGGTCACCCCTGCGTATGCCGGTATCCACGTCGATGATCCCCGGGCTCATGATGTCGGCGCCTTTGGCGACGAACTTGACCGCGCCCATGTCGACGGTGACCAGCTTCTTTTTGGGCTTGATGAACATGGCACCCCTGACCGTCGGGAAGAACACCGAGCTCTCCACCGAGAACAGCCACGGCTGCCCGTCGACCAGGATGAACTCCTGGGCCTCGTCCGTCTCCGCTATCTCCAGCTTCTTGCCGGCGAATACCTGACCGATGTCGTCCCCAAAAGATGCCCTCAGGCTGTCAAGGACATTTTTCACGGCATCGTCCCTTAAATGATGTCTGGCCTTGATCCTCAAAGACTGAACCCCGCTTCCAGAAGCCAGCCTGCGCGTCTATATGCCTGACGGACGGGCTTCCGCTCATTGTTAAAGCTCTAATGTGCTATTCTGGTATATAAACATTGTAGTGGTGGAGGCAGGTTTCGGATGAAACGCGCCTGCGGTGGCGTCCGGGTCATTCGCCTGCGGACGGCAGCTCCACGATGAACCGGCATCCCTGCGAATGGTCGCCCGCGATGCGGTCTTCTACGCGGACTGTGCCCCCGTAGTCCTCTACGAGCGTCCTGACGATGCACAGGCCGAGTCCCTTGTCAGCCAAATGCTCTCCCTTGCCCCTGCAGCCAGAAAAGATGGCCGTTTTCAGGTGGTCGGGAATACCCCGGCCGTTGTCCTCGATGGTGACCACGCAGGCTTTTCTTCCCGATGTATCGGCGCACTGCAGGGCGATGTCTACAGCCAGAGGGCCTGCCGAGTGCTTGATCGAATTGCCTACGATGTTGATGAAAACGTCCTTGAGCAGGTCGTTCGCCAGGACAGTGCACCTGCATCCCTCCCGGAATCGGACCGTGACATCCCTGCCGGGGGCCTTTCCAAACTCATCGCAGACCTCTTTGAGGAGGTCGTTCAGTTCGACAACCTTCGCCGCCAGCTCTCCCGACCGCTCTTTCTGCAGCTTCCTCACATTGCCGATGAGCGCCGAGCTGCTCTCCAGGGCCCTGATAGGCCTCGTAATGAGGACGGTGTCGGCGACATCCAGCCTGCCGGTCTCCTGAAGCTTATCCAGGGCCATCTCCAGGAATCCCAGCGCGACCTGGTTCATGTTATTGATATCGTGGCCCATGAGGTCCAGGTACAGCTCGACCTGCGCCTTGGACTCTTCCAGGGCTTTCTCCGCCTTGATACGCTCGGCTCGCTCGCGCAGCGCCCTGATACCGTAGGACAACTCGTCGGCCAGCTCGCTCAGCAGCGAGACTTCCTCGCTGTCGAAGGCGTCCGGCCGGTCCGAGTAAATGGTCAGCGCCCCAAAAATCATGTTGTCGTAGATCAGCGGGAGGCCCAGTACTGACCTGTAGCCGCGCTTTTTTGCCTCTTCCTCCCATGGCTTGAAACGCGGGTCTGTGTCCACGTGCTTTATGACCTGGGGCTTCCCGGTACGGGCCGCCGTTCCGGTCGGGCCGCGTCCGCGGATGTCATCGTCCGACCACGTGACATTTACCATCAGCAGGTACCCGCTCTCGTAACCACTGTCGGCCACCGGCCGCACGGTCTTGCGGTCGTCATGCTCTGCGTAGCCGATCCAGGCCATCCTGTAACCGCCGATGTCCGTAACGATATGGCAGATGTCATTCAGCAGGCTTTTTTCGTCTGTCGCATGTGTCATCGCCTCAATGCACCGGGACAGTGCCTTCAGGGCCCGGTTCGCGGCCTTCAGTTCCCGTTCTGTTTCCTTGCACAGGTTGAACCGGCCACGGAGCCGCTCAATCTGTCTCTGCATCTCCTCAAGCCTGCTGATAGGCTGATCTTCCGGGAGGCCCGGGCGTAATTCGCCGTTTTTCCCTTCGATCTGCATGATGCACATCCGTTTCAAATTATTATATATGTAAGTCTTTAAATATTAATTTTTATACAAGTGCCGATACCGATGTATTCCTGCCGGTAACACCATCAAAGACACCGTAACGTGATGGCATCCATCCGTGACGACAGCGGATGGATGAAAAAAGTGCAAAAGGATATAACGATCGGCCGCTCATCTCATTACGTCAGAACGCGGCCCGATGGAACGTCGCCCGACAGATAGTCGCCTGCGATAACTATAAATATGGTTCGCGAGATTTAGACTCAACAACATTCATTAATGTATTATTTCGGCGGAGGAATTTTATGAGCCAGAGACCCCTTGATGTCCTGAACGAAGCCTTGAACTCTCCAGTCATTGTGCGCCTTAAGGGCGGCAGAGAGTTTAGAGGCGAGCTTCAGGGATATGACATGCACATGAACCTCGTCCTCGACAACGCGGAAGAGCTGAAGGAGAACGAGCAGTCCAAGAAACTGGGCACCATCATCGTGCGGGGCGACACAGTAGTATACGTCTCACCGTAGTCATTACGGGAACCGTAATCTTAATAAACAAGACGTGCACTATTAACGCGGAAAAGGTGAATCAATATGACAAAAGGAACTCCATCACAGGGCAAGCGGCAGAAGAGGGTACACACGGTCTGCAGGCGTTGCGGCAAGGTATCCTTCAACTTCAACAAGAAGGTCTGCGCATCTTGCGGCTTCGGCAGGTCCGCCAAGCTTAACAAGTGGAGCTGGCACAGCCATCTCGCCCGTCACACGTGGTAAAAACCCCTTATTTTTCTTTCATTTAAAAAAACTATATGTACCCGCAGGGTTCAATAGCATTTGAAACTGGCACTATCGTAGTGCATTAAAGGTGCATGCGCTGTGAAGGACAAATGTGGCGTCGTAGGCGTCTGGTTCGATCGTGAAAAGAACAGGGACGCTGCGGCTATATACATTTATTACGCCTTGCAGGCGCTGCAGCACCGGGGACAGGAGTCGTCCGGCATTGCAGTGACCAGCGGCGGCAGTGTCATCGCGGACAAGGGAATGGGCCTCGTCACGGACTATTTTAGCAGGGAGCGCCTGCAGCGGCTCTCCGGTTTTGCGGGCATCGGGCACACGCGCTATTCCACGACCGGCAGCTCGCGCATCGAGAACTGCCAGCCGTTCACTGTCCAGTACAAGGGCGGCACCATCGCGCTCGCCCATAACGGCAACCTGGTCAACTACCGCGACCTCAAGAAAGAGCTGGAGGCCGACGGCCGTATTTTCATATCGGACACGGACACGGAGGTCATTGCACACCTGCTGGTCAAAGAGCTCATGCGCAACGATCTCGTGGAAGCCGTCCGGGAGACCATGCGTAAATTAGTCGGCTCGTACTCGCTGGTCATCCTGGTCGAAGACAAGATTATCGGCGTCCGCGACCCTCTGGGATTCAAGCCGCTGTGCATCGGGCGTATCGAAAACGGGCTCATCCTGGCTTCGGAGAGCTGCGCCATCGACACCGTCAACGGCGAACTGGTCCGCGACGTGGCGGCCGGCGAAATGGTTATCCTCAGCGACCGCATCGAGAGCCACCGGCTATTCCGCAGCCGCAACCACGCCCACTGCATGTTCGAGTTCGTCTACTTCGCCCGGCCCGACTCCATCATGGACGGCCGCCTCGTCTACAAGGTCCGGCACCGCATAGGCGAGATGCTCGCGGAGGAGTGCCCGACGCAGGCAGATATCGTCTCGCCCGTGCCCGACTCCGGGATCACGTCGGCCATCGGGTACTCGGGCGCCTCCGGCACCCGCTACGCCGAAGGCATGATCAAGAACCGTTATGTCGGCCGCACGTTCATCATGCCCGGGCAGGACCTCCGCGAGACGGCGGTCAGGCTCAAGCTGAACACAGTGAAGGAGAACGTGAACGGCAAGGAAGTCATCCTCATCGACGACAGTATCGTGCGGGGCACCACGTCCCGCCGGATCATCGACATGATCCGCCGGTCCGGGGCAAAGAAGGTCCATGCGCGCATCGGCAGCCCGCCGATCATCTCTCCATGCTATTTAGGCATCGACATGGCAACCCGGGAAGAGCTGATCGCCGCGCACAAGTCGGTTAAGGGCGTCGAGTTCCTGATCGGCGCCGACTCGCTGTACTACATTTCACTCGAAGGCCTCGTCAAGTCGATCGGCATCCCGGTCGACGACCTGTGCACCGGATGCCTGACCGGCGTCTACCCGATCGAGATACCTGGCGAAAAGTGCGAGGTCAAGCAGACGCGGCTCGAGAGCTTCGTGTCGGAATGACAGGGCTCTAAGGAATATATGTCAAATATTAAAAATTAAAAACGGGCAGAGCTATTGTCGCATGATCGGGCGGGGCATCTGCGTGTGTGCGCAAGCGGCCGCGGCCTCTCCGGTTGGCATTTGAACATGTTTTTCAAGAGACGCTATTCTTCGAAGAGCGTCGACATGAACGCCTTCATCTCAAGCAACTGCTCGTCACGTTTTTTCTTGATACCTTCCAGGACGTTTTGTCCTTTCAGGGTCAGCGAATAGACTTTCCTCCGCCCGTCGCCCTGGCGGGAGATGAACCCCTTCGTTTCGAGCGCGTCCAGTGCCGGATACATGGAGCCCGGGCTGGGCGTCCACATGTGACCTGTGTGATAGCTGATCCGGTGCATGATCTCATAGCCGTGTGAAGGCCCGTCTGCGAGGACGCCAAGGATATGCAGCTTAAGAAATCCCTTACGGGTCTCGGCGTCTCTCCTGTCCTGCAAGGGCTCGAGACATTTTGTGCTGTCATCCTTGCCGCACGGCTTTCCCGGCTTGAGGGCAAAGCCGAGACGGAGGCCTTTTTTCTTCTCCGCGCGCTCCTCCCGATCAAGCCGGTTCATCTCCTCGATCTGCTCTGCGATCGCTATCTGACGTGCCTCCTGCTCTTTATGGAGTCGTTTCAGGTCCTCGATCTGTTCCTGGATTGCCTTTTTATGTGCTTCCTGCTCTTCTTTTTGCAGCCGCTTCATTTCTTCAAGCTGGTTTTTAATGGCTATCCGGCGCGCCAGCTGCTCGTCCTGCTGCTGTTGTTTCATCTCGTCGATCCGGCCTTCCAGGGCTTTTCTGCGCTCATCCCTGTCTTCCGAATCGTTCATGCAGGACACCACCGTTTACCTGAGAGAGCACCGGGTTTTTCCATATACATTAACATCCGCCTCTGGAATATTCTATCTTGTCATCGACTTCTTGAACACCGGTATCGCGATCGCCATGGTGACGACGCCGAACGCTATCAGTATCGCGATCTGCGGCAGCACGTCCTGCAGGCCGGCGTTCAGGATCATCACCTTACGCATGGCGTCGGCGGCGTAGGTGACCGGTATGATCGCGGAGAGCCACTGCATGAACCACGGCATCTGCTGGACCGGGAACATGATGCCCGATACGAACATCATGGGGAACATCAGCAGGTTCGCGATCAGCGTGCTGGTCTTCTGGTCTTCGGATATCGAGGTGAACAGGATGCCCAGCCCGATGAAGCTGAACACGCCGAGGAACAGCAGGCCGAAGGCCAGCAGGATGCTGCCCTGTACATGCACGCCGAAGAAGACGACCGCCAGGATGAATACCAGGATACCCTGGATGAACCCTCCGATCGTCAGCGCGACGCTCTTGCCGATTATTATGGAAACCGGGTTTATGGGCGCCGAGAGCACGCCGTCAAACGTCCCCATCTCCTTCTCCCGGGAGATACCCTCGGGAATGCCCGTCATTGCGGACATCATTACGATCATCATGAGCAGCCCGGGTGCCAGGAAGTCGAAGTAGTTCGACCCCGGAATCGTCCCCTGGGCCTGGGCGTTATAGGGCTGCAGGACCGATTGCGGATCGACGGCCTCGTTTGCCTTCGAGCCAAGCTGTCCTACCAGGATGGCCGACTTCATGCCGTTGATGCCGCCTATCAGCCCGGAAGCCTCGGCGAGGACCTGTCCTCCGACCTGCGGATTGCTGTTGTCGTATAGTACGGTCACGTTGGCTGTCTTTCCCTGTGCAACGGCCGTTGCGAAACTTTCAGGTATGATGATGGCACCGTAGATCTCGCCCCGCTCGATCATGTTCCGGGCATCGTCGATAGTTTCGACCGTCCTGAAGTCCATTTTGACCGACTGGTCGCTGAGGGCGCGAAGCTGTTCGAGGAAACTGGCGCTGTCCCCGCTATGGCTGAGGTCGATAAGGGCGACTGGCAGGTCTTGTGGCATCGCAGTGTTATTCGGGTAGATGAAGCCGAACATGATCATCATGAGCAACGGCATCATGACCATGAGGACCAGCATCATCCTGTTACGCGTCAGTTCTAGCAATTCCTTGCCCATGATATAGTAGCTGTCACTTAGAATGTCCCGTACGCTCATGATCTCACCTCACCCGCGCCTTCGGCGCATCCATCATGGGGTCCTGGAACATCGAGGTCGCGTTCTTGTTCGAAGTCTCGTCCCGTATCTCTTTGCCTGTGACTGTCAGGAATACGTCTTCGAGGCTGGGCTCGAGGGTATTGATCGCGTCGATCTTTCCGCCATCCCCGGCTATCGTACTGACAATCGTCTCGATCGCACCGCCGTCTTTCAGGCTGATCTTCAGGTCGTAAGCGTCTTCCTGGCTCATCGCGCTGACGCAGTCCAGCGACCTGATGCGGTCCGTCATGGAGGGCGTCAGGTTGGGGACCCGCACTGTGAATATCTTTGCATTGCCGTTGGATATGATCCGCTTCAGGCCCAGCGGGGTGTCGAGCGCTGCGATCTTCCCGTGGTCGATGATAGCGACACGATCGCTCAACGCTTCTGCCTCCACCATAGCATGGGTGGTCAGGATGACGGTCGCGCCGTTCTTATTGATGTCCCTGATGATATCGCGTATGGATAACGTAGTCTGCGGGTCGAGGCCCAGCGTGGGCTCGTCCATGAACACGATCTTCGGCTCCGGGAGTAGCGCCCTGATCACGTTGATACGCTGGCGCATGCCCGTCGAGAACTTTTTCACCTGCGTGTTTTTCCACCGGGCCATGTCCACCAGTCCCAGCAGCTCGTCGATGCGGCGCTCTATCTTCGCCTTCGGCATCTTATGCAAGCGGCCGAAGTATCGAAGATTTTCGGCCGCCGTCAGCTGCTCGTACATGATCATTTTCTCTGAGACCAGGCCGATGTTCTTCCGGACATCCGAGGCGTCCCTGATCAGGTCAAAGCCGGCTATCCTCGCCGAGCCCGAGGTCGGCCGGGCCAGCGTGCACAACACGCGTATCGTGGTGCTCTTGCCGGCGCCGTTCGGGCCCAGGAAACCGAATATCTCCCCGTCGTTCACGTCGAACGAGACGTGATCGACTGCGGTGAAGTCCCCGAACTTTTTCGTCAGCTCCCGGACTTCTATCGCGCAATCTGTCATACTTTCCCTCCGCTTGTACGTCACTATATCGAATTGTTCTGTCGAATGATATGGGATTTTCATAGCATTCGTTAAATCATTCGATATACTTCTACAGGATAATAACCGATATAGTATATATACATTCCTTGATAACCGATATACCTCTGACACTAATAAATATCTCTATGATTACCGGGCATGTTTAAAGGAGGAATGATTGCCCGGACAAATATTAATTGGGCTCTAAATACTATATCGGATGAATTTGTATAAAGTATATCGATACATTAACGTTATCGCTTACAGTATTCGACATAAAATAATACATTATTCGATATATTTTCAATCCATATGCCAGGCCGCCTTTGCCCGCTCATTAACGTCCGTTGCTCGATACACGTGTCTGCCTCATTATTATATATTTTATGACATTAAAATCTATCAAGTCCGAGGTCGAGTAAATTCAGGTGATTATCAATGGTACAATCATCCGGACAACAGGAAATCGTGAAGCTTCCCGAAATGGCGCCCGAGGAGATCGAGCGGCTGCTCGGCTCGCAAAAGATCTGCCGCATGGCGCTAAGCGATCAGCCACAGCCGTACATCATCGCGCTTGACTACGTCTACGAGGACGGAGAGATGTACTTCCACTTCGCCGACTACGGCCGAAAAATGGACCTGATCAAAGACAACCCCAACGTCAGCGTGGAAGTAGATAACTTCTGCAGCAACACGCCCGACTTCTGTACGATAACGCTGATGGGCCAGCTGACAAAGGTGACCAGCAAGGCCGAGAAAGAGACAGCGGCAAAAGCGCTAAAGGACAGCGCAGACCAGCGGGGCGGAGCGAAGAACGTTGCGGCAAGGCACGGCTTTACCGACCTGGACATGGACACGCTGACATCGAGAAAGTCCGCCGTCTACCGGCTGGAAGCGAACGACTTCGTGGCGCTGAAATCCCCCGGCCGTTAAGCATTGGACACAAAGGGCACGGAGGCCACAAAGGCCACAAAGGACTACGCGTGCCCCTCTGTGCCCTTAGTGCCCTTAGTGCCCTCCGTGTCCAATGCTCCGATGCATTTATGTCGTTTCGTGCACATTACATGCTGCGCGGAGCGATTTTTATGACGAAAGCTAAGGAACGTGAAACTGTAGTGCCCGGGGGAAATCCCGTGCTGGACCACCTTGCGACTTACATTACAGAGCTATTCATCAACGGTGATGTGAACGCTTTCGTCGAGGCAGACCTGCTGCACGATCTGCTGGTTTACAAGCTGGGTGACGTGGCAAAGCCCATGATGCAGCACACGGTGGAAAAGGTGGATGCCGAGCTGAAAAAGTCCGGGAAGCTGGACCTTAAGAAGCGGGTTGGCGGCATCAACCAGCAGAAGCGCATCATGTTCCGCACCGAGGACCAGTACAACGCGCTCATCGCGCTATTCTTCGACGCCATCGAGGATAAGCCGGAGCTCGTCGAATCAATCGCCGACGAGGCGTCCTTCGAAAACTTCATGATCTACTGCATCAACGAGTACCGGGAACAGTGGGAGCGGTTCGTGAACGGCATCCTGGAGGAGCGGCTCGCGCTGGAGCGTAAGCTCGGCCTCTATGCCAACCGCAACCGTGCCGACCAGGCCTGGGATAAAGTGCCCACCTACGCCGACTACATCGACCAGCGCATCGGCGCCATGGCCGGGCAGTCTGAATAATATTTCGGGCCTGCGGCCGATCGCGCGCGTGCACCGGGACATGCTCAAGGAAACCGGCAATTGCACAGGCTTTCTTTAATATTTAATGCTTATTATTGAAATGTAGTATATGCTCAGCCGGTACCTGACACTACGTACACAACGTACACGACATACACAACGTTTTCTCGGTAATGGTCAGCGTAGCCTTGTTATTAAACGTCGTGTACGTCGTGTACGTCGTGTTTGGTGCCGGCAAGCCTGAACAAAAGAAAGTGAAACATAAAATTTTAAGTCAGTACTGGGAGGGCGGCAGCTCCGGAAGCAAACCGCCCTTCCGGTCTCAACGTTGATCTGTTTAGAGTCGCTGAGTGGACTTTGCTTTATAGTAGCTCCCTACTTGAGCCTGTTTAGACGCTGGCGGAACCTGGCGTTTGCTTTTAACGTGTCTCCCCACGGTGGCTTTTAGAGTCGCTCAACTGACTTTGCTTTTTTTCTGGTGATCTCCCTCACCATCAGCGTTTATGCTCGGCTGACTGAGCACGGGGTTTATACCTTATCCGCAGAAGGTACGGAGTTTAAGGTCAGCCGTGTCGACCGGACTTTATACTGGTGCCGCAGTGCCCCTTTAAGCTCAATTGGGGCTGGAGCCGGTCCGAATTCGGATGCTCGGCGCGAGACATTTGCTTTATGGCATCTCCCTGCCCGGAATATGTCCGTAGTAAATACTGATCGCTACCTGAATATATGGTTATTGTTTCAAAATTGAAAAAAAGATTCCTTAGTTCTCGTTCCCTCCGGCCATGGAACGTTCCAGGCCGACCACCTCGTCGTCAGTAAGCTGCACTGTGTTCTTGATGACCTTTACCTCTTCGGAGAGCTGCCTGATCCTCACATACATGACAAAGATAACAGCAACGCTAACGAACCATCCGAAACTGACGAACAGTACTAAATCTTCATATGCCATTACATTCCCCCGGTGCTGCTTTTTATGTCGCAGTAAGCCGGCACGGGGTTTACTTACCCGCGCTGGCGCGTCAGGCCATTAATATACGGATTAATATGCCTTAATCGCCTATAACTTAATTTATTTGGATGTTATTTAGCCTTTTTGTTGCAGTTTGCTAATTATCCTATAGTAAAGCCCCGGCATCTGCCGATTAGCCGGCCGTGCGGCCTTCAGCCGTCCCATCGTGAAACAGTAAAAATTACTCGCACCCGGATCATGTAATAAAGCCGGGATCAGGCCTTTTCTTGCCGAAGGCCGGGATTTACAGAGATAAAGGCATGGCGCTTCTGCCCGCCGGGCAATCGGCTTAAGGCGGCAATAATTTCAAGCTCTGCCCGCAAAGGGGATGATATTACTGCGTTTGACTGCGGCAATTTCCTGGTAAAAATCGTCCCTGGCTGCGGAAGATTGCGGCACGTAGCCAGAGCACATGACTTTATTGTCGCTTGTTCAGGATAGCAAAGGCAGGTTCAGGCCAAAGACGCTGCTCAGGTAATAGATGCCCACGACGACCAGGACGACCCCTGCGATTTTGCGCACCAGCAGCGTGTGCTTTGCCACAGAGCGCACCTTGCCGGAGACAAAGTTCGACGAGTATGCAATGGCGAGCATGGGCACGCCCAGACCCATGGAATAGGCGAACAGCAGGACACCCCCGTAGAACAGGGTACCTTGCTGTGCCACGATAAGCAGGATCGAGGCCAGCATGGGGCCGATGCATGGCATCCAGACGATGCCCAGGCTGGCGCCCAGCAGGAAGCCGCCGAACAGCCCGCCTTCCTTCGATATCGGGAGCCCCACTCTGGAGACCGGCACATATTGCCAGGCGCGGAGTACCGCATTCTCGACGATCTCCATGAGCAGGTACAGGCCCATGACCAGTATCATCACGCCGGAAATGATCCTGATGTAGTCGATATAATCAAAAATAAAGGAGCCCAGCGCAGCCGACGCTACCCCCATGACTGTAAACGACAGGGCGAGCCCTGCTACGATGGCCAGGGGCGTGACCTTGTTCCGCTCCGTGGAGTATGCCATGACTCCCGGGAGGAGCGGCAGCACGCACGGCGACAGGATACTCGCCACGCCAGCCAGAACTGCGGTTCCAAGCACTACGATTTCCAATTTATTGTCCTCTCAGGCGCACCGCCGCATCGAGAGCCGTCTTCAGCGTGTCCCGCTGGGTCAGGCCCAGGAACCGGGATGCTCCCACGCTGTCAGACGTCTTTCCGTCCTTGTCGACGTACGTATGACCGCTCGACGTCTTATCGAGGATCACGTCCATCTGCGGCACGCCGGAGACCTGGAACGCCCTGGCAAGATCGCGGTTCTCGTTCGCGTCCACGAATAAGAACGTCACCTTGCCCTGGTATTCGCCGGCCAGCGCCTTAGAGATGGGTCGCTGCTGTTTGCAATAGCCACACTCCTTCGTCTCGAACTCGAGAAAGACCGGGCCATTAGCCAGCGCGGAATCGACGTCCGCCATTGTGTACCGCTGTGTGACAGCGGTGGTCTGCTGCGTTGCAGCAGTAGTTCCCTGCGCGACGGCAGGTGCCGGGGCGCCGAGCGTGAGCGCGATCCCTGCAGAGAGCAGCGCCGCCAAAACGGCTGATACGACCAGTGCCGTTAATACTCTATTTGCTGTCATCAAACCGATGTCGTGTTATGATTTATAATCTTTTTGTAAACAATTCGGTGGATGGAGACGGGAAAATCGCGTTTCCCGCCAGATACCGGCAGGCGTCGTGCCACGCTTATGGCCTCGCTGTTACCCGATCTTTGGGCCGGTCGTCATCCCGGTTTCTCTCGCGGCAGTCCTGTCCCGCTTATCCTGCGAGCGACTCAGGGATGGGTTATAATGGGGAAATAGGCGAGATTTCAGGCGGGTTTACCATTATCTTTCGGTATTGCTGTCTATTTTTGCATTACATGGGCATTTTTACACCGTTTAACGTAGAAAGTTGATAAATATTAAGGGGGAATGATCTACGTTTGATTTGGGGTCGGACATCTGCATGAAACGCATACTCATCGTCTATGACACGAAAGGCGGGACCACAAAGGAGATTATCGGCTGGATCAGGGACGGTGCCGTGTCACGGGGCGCGTACGTGGATGTACTCGACGCGAAAGACGCCGTAAGCACGCTGAACTACGACCTCATAGTGGCCGGGTCACCTATCTACGGCGAGCGTCCGCTGGAGAGCGTGACGGGGTTCCTGCACCGCAACGACCTGCGCGGCCACAATATCGCGCTTTTCGTGGTCTGCTACGCGGGAGTCTTCGGCATGCGCAACTTCATGGTGCGCCGGTACCTGGACGAGCTGCAGGCAAGCTGCAGGGGTAACGTGATCTACGAGACCTCCTTCGATGCCGCGATCGGGCCCTGGCGCAAGCTGAACCGGGAAGTCTGCATCGACTTCGGCCGCATGCTCGCCGGACACATCCACAGGCATCCAGAAGCCATCCAATCCGCCTGAGATGCCAAGGAGCCAGGAAGTCTCCAAGGCACCTTCTTGGCGTCTTGATGTCTTTATTATTTTAGCAGGCGTCGGAGTAGTGGTGTGCGGACGCTGACCGCGTTCTGGGGGCAGAGTTCCTGGCAGCAGTAGCACCGGATGCATTTGCCGTAGTCGATTTTGGGCACGGTCTCCCTGACGAATGTCATCGCTTTCGGCGGGCAGTCTTTTGCGCAGATGCCGCACTTATTACACTTGATTTTGTCGATCTGCGGCCGGGAGCCGCCCAGGCGGGTCAGGACGCTCACGAGCGCCGGGGGCATGCGGGACGTGTCCATGGTCCGGGCTCTCTTGAAGTCTTTAATCCTGACCGAGGCAACGCTTTCGCCGTGGACTTTGATCTCGTCAAGCTTTCCGGGCCCGTTGCCTCGCTCGAACGCCTTCTTTACCGTAGGGACGGAGAGCGGGTCCATGCCGATGACTGACGTTGCAACAAAGTCCATGGCCGTCGCGCTCCGGCTGGCCATGATCAGCCCGATCGCTCTCGGCGTGCCGCCGGACGGGCCGTTGCCTTCCATGCCGATCACGGCGTCCATGACGTACAGGTCGGGTGGCCGGGCCTCGCAGATGTCCAGGAGCATCTCGGCGAAGAGGCCTACGTCGCGGCCGGTGTGCAGGTGGTACTCGGTCTTCGTCACCCCGGGGATGTACCCGTAGAGCAGCTTGACGGCGCCGGTATAGAAGGTCAATGAGTGCGTTTTCAGCTTCGGCAGGCCGATGACCACGTCGGCGTCCATGACTGCCTTCGCGATCTTCATTTTCTTGTACGTCCGCGCTTTCTCGGGGGACACCTCGACTGGCTCGTCGAAGCTGACAATCTCGCAGCCGGTCTCGTCGGCGACCGCCTGGATGCCCGTGTTTTTCAGTAGCGACTTATAGGATGTCCCGGTGTTGCTGCCGCCCGGCGAGTCGCCCAGCAGGGGGACGCCCCCGAGTTCCTGCACCATCCTGACGATGGCCTTAGCCAGCGCCGGGTGGGTGGTGACGGCCTGCTCCGGCTTCTTCGAGCTGAGCAGGTTGAGCTTGATCAGCACGCAGTCGCCCTTTTTGACTACGCTGCCCAGACCGCCCAGGGGCTTCAGGCTCTCCTCGACAGCGGCCCGGACTTTGCTTTCATCATAGGTATCGCACCTGACGACTGAGACCTCGTACGCCATGATATCACTATTCCGGATGAAAGTCGCCGGAAGTTGATATGCTTATTGCCCGGCACGTGTCCTGCGAAAGCTATTTTTAAGGGCGCGGATAATTCGTTCAGTGACAATCAATAGCAAGGTGAGCACAGCATGGCAATCCATTTCGACAAAAGAGTGCAGGGCATCAACATCTCCGGCATCCGGAAGATGTTCGAGGGCGCCGGCCCCGGCGCGATCAACCTCGGCCTGGGCCAGCCCGACTTCGACACGCCGCAGCACATCAAGGACGCCGCGATAAAGGCGATCAACGAGGGCTTCACCGCATATACGGTCAACATGGGCATCCCGGAGCTACGCGAGGCGCTGTCCGGGAAGTTCAAGAGAGAGAACCGGCTCGACTATACGCCCGGCGAGATCATGATCACATCTGGCGCCAGTGAGGCGCTCCACCTTGCCATCGAAGCGTTATGCGGCAAGGGCGACGAGGTGCTCGTCCCCGACCCCGGTTTCGTCTCGTACAGCGCGTTGACCGTACTGGCCGACGCAAAGCCTGTAGGCGTGCCGCTGGGCGAGCGGCTGAAATACGACCCGGAAACGCTGAAGGAATTGATTACGGGTCGGACGAAAGCGATCGTGTTGAATTCCCCGTCCAACCCGACCGGCACCATCCAGACGAAGGCCGAGGTAAAGGCGATCGCCGAGATCGCCAAGGACAAAGACATCACCGTTATCTCGGATGAGGTCTACGAGCACTTCATCTACGATGGCGAGCATGTCAGCCCCGGGCAGTTTTCGGATAACGTAATCACTATCAATGCATCTTCCAAGACCTACGCGATGACTGGCTGGCGCATCGGCTACGTCGCCGCCCGGCCGGAGTACACGGAACAGATGCTCAAAGTCCATCAGTACGTGCAGGCATGCGCGTGCTCGGTCTCCCAGAAGGCCGCGCTGGCGGCGATCACCGGCCCGCAGGAATCCGTGGGCATGATGCGGGACGAGTTCCGGAAACGGAGGGACTACCTGGTCTCCGAGCTGAACGCCATGGGCGTCGAGTGCGTGCGCCCGCAGGGAGCGTTCTACGCCTTCCCGTTCGTCGGGGATGAGGCCCGCGTCGTGGCCGAACTGATCAAGAAAGGCGTGATCGCCACGCCGGGGACAGCATTCGGGGCATGCGGTAAAGGGTACATGCGGCTCGCCTATGCGACCTCGATGCCCAATATCAAGAAGGCTGTCGGCATCATGAAGACGGTGAAGATGGGGTAAAATCCCCCGCATCTTTTTCTTTATTAACATTGATGCTATAACTATTGTCGGTGGCCGTTTCCAGGCTATGCGTCCCCTGTCACGACCGCCAGGACGACAAGGGCCAGGGACGCCAGGGTATTAATAAATCGATTTGCTCAGGAATTCTAATAGCATGATTACTGCGTTGTCGGGCGGGCGGGCGGCCGCTCGCGCGCGTAGGGGACTGCTGATATATGTGACTCCGGCTATGCCACGATCGGATGGCTGTTCCTGTATCGCCTGACTTTGAGCACGTCTTTCTCTTTCTCCTTGGTTTCCAGCATGACGTCGAAGCCCAGGCCGTCGAGCATTCCGACATAGTCCCAGAACTCCGCCGGGTTCACTGGCAGGTGGGTGCCGGAGTCAGGGCTTGTAGTCGAATAGTGAAGCACAGGATATGTCGTTGCATCCTTCCAGGTGGCCAGGAATTCCTCGACGATACCGCGCAGGGGCCGCTGATGTTCCTGCGGGTTCACCCGGTAGTGGGCGACGTCGAAGAGCAGCGGGATGCCGGTATCGAAATTGATTCGTTTAAGCTCGTCCACGGTCCCTGTCTTACCGGCGATCTCCTCGTTCTCGAGGCGCAGCATCCGGAATATCGATTCGTCGAGGCCGAGCGCGCAATTGATAAAGCGATTGATTGCAGCCCCGCGATCTCCATATGCGCCACCTGCGTGGATTTCAATATGGTTGCCCCCGCCAGCGTACCTGTCAAAAGCGGCGAGACATTCCAGTTCCAGGATCGATTTCCCGACCACCACCGGGTCAGGGCTGTTCAGGATACAATAATAGGTCACATGGAAGCAGGTCCGGATATTCCGCTTCCGGAACAAAGTTCCCAGCTCACGGATTACTTCTTTCGCATCATCGATCTGCTCGAGATTTTCGTGGGGCGATATGTTGGCCGGTATGCGGTAGAAATCGATGCCCAGCCCTGCGACGTAGTCTGCGACGTTCATTAGTCGAAGCACCGTCTCCCTGGCGCTTTTCTTGCTGGTCACCGGAAGGAGCTTTTTGTTAAGCGGAATCGCCGCAAATCCGATCCTCACCTTGCACGTCTCCCCGGGGGCATTATCGATCTTTCAGCTCACAATCGATACCGCCGAGCTTGCAGCGGTACCAGAAAATACAATCCCTGCAGCCTATGCATGATCCGTTTTCAACAGCGTCATTCCTCTCGCTGCCTGCCATGCTCTCTATACTCTTTTTCAATGGTTATCCCCGTCGTGTTCAGCATATTTTGACGGGCGGATACTTAGTATAGCGGGGCGGTAAAACGCGGCTTTTCTGAGGTCACGGAGGTTTCGTGAGGTCGCAGAGTTTCACCACGGAGGTCACAGAGGCCACAGAGGACGACACAGAGGACTTTTTAGGAAAAAGGCTGGCCTGGTGCCCTGTTATTAAAACAAACCTCTGTGCATACCTCTGTGACCTCCGTGCCCTCTGTGGTGAAACTCTGTGCCCTCCTGGAACCTCTGTGGCCTCCCTAGCTCATGCCGCCCTTGCGCCCGATGTTCTCGAAAAACTCGCTCCCATGGCGGGACGAAGTGCTGCGGCCTCCCCGGGCACCTATCTCTCGGTGGAAGTTGCCGCCATATCTGTCCTTGGCGGTCTTCGCTGCCTTGCGGCCCCCTGCGACCCTTCCCGGGTCCTTTGCTGCTGCCATATGCATACCTGCAAAATATTTAGGGGCCGATGCCATAACGGTTGCCTGTGTTATACGCGGTGTTAGCGCGCTGAGGTCACGGAGGTCTCAAGAGCTCTGTGACCTCATAAGACCTCTGCGCCCTCCCAGTAAACAAAAAGTTGATAGTCGCCGCGAGCCTTTTTACTGTAGGTTTAATTGTAGGACGCTGGTATGAAGTCGGATGTGCTGTGTCTGGAATGCGATAATCTCGTGATAGGCTCCGGCCTCGCGGGCATGGCTGCCGCACTGCGGCTCAAGGGCAAGACCCTGGTCGTGACCGCAGGTCTCGGCGCTACGGCCATTTCCGGCGGCGTCCTGGCCCTGCCGGAGAACCGGAACGAAGAAGCCGAGCGCTGGTTTTTGAAGACGTTACGGGACACGTGTTGTCCGTATCGTGAAGGGCACTGCATGACAGATATGCAGGTCGAGCGCAACGGCCTTGTCCAGCAAACCACGGACTTTGAGGGCACACCCGTCCCCGTATCGCTGGATGACCGGCCGGCTGACGGCAGGATCGCTCTCGGGATAAGCTCTTTTGCCGGGCGCTCCGGCCAGGAGGTCGCACACATGATCGAAGCGGACGATGTCTGGCTGGATGAGATTGGCAAAGCGCTGGCCGATGCGGGTGCTGACAGCTACCTGTTGCCGCCGGTGCTGGGCGTGACACGTGCCCTGCAGAGCCGCAATCGGCTGGAGCGGGCCTCGGGCGCCAGAGTTTACGAGCATATCACGGCGCCGTCAGTCCTTGGCCTGCGCCTGTTGCGGGGGCTCAGGGAGGCAGCTGACCGGAACCGGGACATCACCGTGCTCGAGACGACGCGCATCGAGTCGATCGATGGCGGAGCAAGAGGCCGCATGGGCACCAAGGGAAAACGAGGCATCCGCGTCGAGGCGACCAGCCTTATCCTGGCTACTGGCGGGCCGCTGACCGGGTTCCGGGTCGATGGCGATCAGGTATCCGAGCCGCTGACCGGGGCAGTGATCGGCGACATCGAAGCCGATCTTGTTCGCTCCTTTTCGTCGGATCACCCGCTGATGTTCAAGGGCATCGGTTGTCGTCTGCCAGAGACAGGCGGTTTTAAAAATATCCGTGCAGCCGGGGCTATCGCAGCAGGGTTCGGGCTCTATGAAGCGTTGAGAACAGGATATCACGCGGGGGACGGCTTGTGAGGGACAGCGCGGAAAAGTGCGTCAAATGCGGCATCTGCGATATGGTCTGCCCGTCAGAGCTCAGCGCACTGCGAGCTATCGACCGGGGCCGCATCGGCGCGCATGACGACCAGGTCGTGAACTGTACGACGTGCAATCGCTGCGTGGCCTCCTGCCCGGCTGGCGTCGGCATCACCAAGGCCATCGAGCATATGCGGGATCACATAAGCACCCCCGGGTACCTGGAGACGCTGGACAACATCACGACCTACGGTGCCTCTATCGTGCCGAAGCAGCCCCTGGCCATCGAGACTAAGAGCTGCCGTGTCGCTTACTTCGCCGGCTGCCTCACGAACTACCGGCTGCCCGACATCGGGGAAGCCGTCTGCCACACGCTCGACTATCTTGGCATCGAGTATACACGCATACCTGAGGTGTGCTGCGGGTCGCCGCTGAACCGCATCGGGCGCTTCGACCTGGCGAAGACCATGCTCGAAAAGAACCTCGGCGTTATGAAGTCGCTGGGCGTGGAGACCATTGTCACCTCCTGCCCGGGCTGTACCTCGACGCTGATGGAATACCAGGACGACTTCGAAGTCGTCCACTACCTTGACCTGTACGATCGCTACGGGCTCTTTAAGGAGCTGGAACACTCGGATAAAAAAGCGACGATGCAGTACCCCTGTCACCTCTACCGGAATGTGTCCCCGTACACCATGGTGGCAGCAGAACGCCTGCTGTCCGCGATGTATGCATATGAGCGACTGCCGGAACCCGATCGTTGTTGCGGAGCCGGCGGCGGGGTACGGCGGAATGATGTCGGCCTTTCCCGGCGGCTGAAAGCCAGGCGGGCCGATGAGGTGCGGGTGCTGGAAGCCGATGAGTTCGTAACCGCATGCCCCCAGTGCCGGATTCATCTGTCCGAGGACATGCCCGGCGTTACCGATTTGAGCATCCTTGTAGCGCGTAACCTGGGGTTCAGGTAACTATCCTGTAGGTGAGGTGACATGGGAGCCATGCCCGGGAGTGCCATATGCACGCGGGCACCCGTCCTGCCGCCGACGTATCAATTCCATTTTGTCAATATCTCTTCTCTGCGGAACAGCGCGGTGCCGATCTTGATCAGTACGACATCCAGCACGAGCAGCCCTGCGCTGATTGCGGCGATCAGCTCGATGCTCAGCGTGATCATGCCAAACAGCTGCAGCACGAAAAGGCCCATGATCGGCACGACGATCGCCGCGCTCACCTGCTGTGCCGCGCGCACGTCGGACATGCGGGCGGATACCATGATCGAGGCGTAGACGGACAATATGGCGATCAGAGGCCCGGTGACAAGCAGCGCGATCGCCCAGAGGGCACCTGGCATGACGGTAAAGCCGAATGACCCGGACGTAATACTGTTGACCAGAGTCGTGTAGATAAGGAAGGACGCCCAGGTCATCAGTACCGATGGCAGGACGGCGGCTAGGGTCTTGCCCAGCAGGATGTCCATGGTCTTCACCGGTGTGGCAAGCATGGGCTCGAGGGTGCCGTTCTTCTTTTCCCCGGCTATGCTATAGGCGGCGATCAGCGTGGGCAGGATGCCGGGCATGAGCAGGTAGAAGGGCAGGTTGCTCTGCACGAGGAAAGTGATTATTGCCTGCCGGGGGGACATCGAGGCGAACCCCTGCACAGTGTTGCCAAGGGCGGCCACGTCTGCCTGAGTGACGGTAGACGGCACAGTAAACAGGTAGAGCAGAGGGATGACGATGGAAAAGAGTATGGGGAAGGTGGCCATGCTCGATACGATGTACTTGTTTCGCATCACTTCGTCGAGGTCTTTCCGCATGACGATAAGGAAATCAGTGTCCACAGTGATCGCCGACCAGCTTCATGTATACGTCTTCCAGGGAATAGCGCAGCTCCCCGACGGACCGGATCCTTCCTCCTGCGCGCACGATGGCTTCGACGACATCCGCACAGTTCCGGTCCGGATCCCTCACTTCGAGGATCATCCGGTCGCCTGTTTCCTCGATGGCGCTGACCACATCGAGATCGGAGACCGCATTGTGGATATGCCCCATCATCTGCTCCAGCCGGATGATAATCCGCCGGCCATAGGCCGCGTCCTTGAGCTTCTCCGGCGTGCCTTCGTACAGCAGCCGGCGGTTGACAATGGCCACACGGTCGCAAAGTCGCTCGGCCTCGTCGAGGTTATGGGTGCACAGGAAGACGGTCCTTCCCTCCTTCTTAAGTAACGCGATAGCGTCGCGGACAAAACGAGCGGACTCGGGGTCGAGCCCTGATGTCGGCTCGTCGAGGAACAGCACTTCGGGGTCATGCACCATACACCTGATTAGCGCCAGCTTTTGTCGCATGCCTTTAGAAAAGCCGCCGACTTTTGTCTCTTTCCACCGGCCCATGTCGAACGCGTCGAGGAGACCGTCGATGCTCGCGTCGGCCCTATGACGGTCGACGCCATAGAGATCGGCATAGAAGCGCAGGTTCTTATAAGCGGTGAGGTTATCATAAAACCCGGGGCGCTCGGTCAGTATGCCGACCGTCCGGCGAATCCGGCGGGCTTCCTCCGGGACATCGATATGCCGGCCGCCTATAGTAGCAGTGCCAGACGTCGGCCGGATGAGACAGGTCAGCATGCGCACGGTAGTCGTCTTGCCCGCGCCATTAGGGCCCAGGAAACCGAAGACCTCTCCTGCCTCCACCGACAGGTCCAGGCCCTCTACTGCCGTATAGTCTCCAAATCGTCTCCCTAATGCCGTTGCCTCTATCATCGATTACCAAATAACATAAGCGGGCGGTAAATATATAAATGTTAATAATATAAAAACGCATTCAACGGAAAAAAACAGTATAACTGGTTATTCCTTAATCATATGCTTTTTTCTCGCGATGACCGCATAGTCCTCCGGGCCGAACAGGAGGCCGTTCAGGATGTCGATATTGCGGTTGTACGTCTCTGCCATACGACGTTCCCTGTCGCCAAGGCCGGGGCTTAGCTCGAACTTCCTCAGGCGCTCCCGGTCTGGCATCCTGGCCAGGAACCTGATCTCGACATCTTCGAATCCTGCGCTTTCGACCATATACTTCAGGGCTGCCGGGTGAAGCGCGCGGACATGGGTGACATCGAGATAATAATCGGTGAACGTCGCCAGCGACAGGGGGTTGATAGTTTTTATAATGAGGTGCATGCCCGTGGCGAGACGGTTGCCGATCAGGTCCAGCAGGCGCAACATATAATGAGTCTGCAGGTGCTCGATCACGTCGTCCATAAAAACGCCGTCGATACTACCGGGCCAAGACTTCTCCAGGTATTCCACGGCATCGGCCTGCAGGACGTCCAGGCCATGTGATCGGCAGAGGCTGACCATCTCCGGGTCCGTGTCCACGCCCCTGCCCCCGATGCCCCTGTCCCGGAGCAGCTCGATGAATTCGCCGCGGCCGCAGCCTATGTCCAGCACCTTCCGGCATCCTGAGAAGTATTCGACAAAGACAGACTGGTGTTTTTTCAACTCATCCGGCTGGCTCCGGAACCGGTTGAAAAACGACAGGTAATCGAAGCCGCCACGCTCATCCTTGCCCATAGACATCGACAACCGGCAACGGCTGTCATTGATGTATCCGACTGCCATTAAAAAAATAAAGCCCCCCGAATGAGCGGGGGCTATTTCCAGCGGGTGAGAATTCCTTCCCGGTCGAACAGGTCGCTGCCGATCTTGACGACGGCGACGTCCGCTATCAGCACCACGACACAGACGCCCAGCATGACGGTCTCGTTGATCAGGAGGACGCCGAACATTTGCGCCATGAAGATCGCCATGATAGGCAGGATGAAGATGACGCTGACCTGCTGTGCCGTCCGGGGGTCGTTGACCCGGGACGAGATGATGATCGTGAACATCACGCCGAGGAACGCGACCAGCGGCCCGAGGATGAAGAGGCCGATCAGCCAGGTCGTGTCGGGGACCAGTATCCGGTGTACGATGTTGTTGGTCAGCACGTAAACCAGTATCGCGAAAACGGCCGCCGATATCCATGTGGCGACCAGCGCGGGGACCAACGCAGCAAGGGCCTTGCCGGCCAGGATGTCCTCTACCGCGATGGGTGCCGCCAGCAATGGCTCCAGCGTCCTGTTCTTTTTCTCTCCCACGATGCTATATGAGGAGATGATCGTCGGCAGGATGGCCGGCAGTATCATGAAGAACGGCAGGATGGCGCTCACCATGAAGACGATATATGCTTCCTGTGCTCCCATGTTCTCGGCGCCCGGCAGGTTCTTGACCAGGTCCATTGTCTCATTCCCTGTCAGCTGGTCAGGTGACAGCATCGCCGGCAGTATCATAGCCGCGGGGATAACGATCGCGAAGAGCAACGGCATCAGCAGGAGCGTCGACAGCACCAGCTTGTTCTTCATGATCTCGTCGAACTCTTTCTCGATGATCAGCCTGATCTTTTTCGCGTTCATTGCTTCACCCCCATGACCTTGAAGTACACTTCTTCGAGGCTGCGGCTGCTCTCGGTGACGAATTGCACGTCCGCGCCCGCCTTCACAAGCGCCCGGACCAGTTCAGGATTGTCCTGCTCCGGCGAGTTGACGTTGAGCGTCAGGGTATTGCCGAGCTCCGTTACGTTCTTGACAAACGCAAGCGCCTTGATCGCCTCGGCTGCCGCCGGGCTGGCGCTGCGCAGCTGTATCTTGATCTGCCTGCCATACAGCTCGCCCTTCAGGTGCGACGGGGCGTCCACGCTGAGCAACCGTCCGCTGAATATGCCGATCCGGTCGCAAAGACGATCGGCCTCGTCGAGGTTGTGGGTACAGATGAAGATCGTGTGGCCTTCCTTCTTCAGCTCCAGGATAAAGTCACGCACGATGCGGGATGCCTCCGGGTCCAGGCCGGAAGTCGGCTCGTCGAGGAACAGCACCTTCGGGTCGTGCAGCAGGCTGCGCGCGATCGCCATCTTCTGCCGCATGCCCTTGGAGAAGCTGCCCACCGGCTCGTCCTTTTTGTTCCAGAGCTCCAGCAGCTTCAGGTAGTGCTCGATCTGGGCGCCGAGCTTCGGCTCTTCTACGTCGTACAATCGTCCATAGAACCGTAAATTCTTGTAGGCACTCAGTGTGTCGTACATGCCCGGCGTCTCCGTCAGCAGGCCGACGCGGCTCCTGATCTGCATGGCCTCTTTCGGCTTACTGACGTCCAGCCCGTCCACGAATGCAGTGCCGCCGCTGGGCTCGATGAGGCACGTCAGCATGCGCACGGTCGTCGTTTTCCCTGCGCCGTTCGGGCCGAGGAAGCCGAAGACTTCGCCTGCCTTCACGGACAGGTTCAGGTCGTTGACTACCATTGACTTTCCGAACGAGCGGGAGAGGTTTTTAGTCTCGATCAAAGTGAATCATCCTACTGGCACAGCCACTGCACTATTTTCTGCATCCTTTTCGCGATAAGTTTATCGTGTATGGCTGCGAATGTTCGCGATTATTCCCTGTTATTATAAAAGGGTTGTGGAATCGCCGATACTGCCGGTATATAACATTTTCCCGGCGACAGGCTTTCCGGCCAGCCGGACCCGTCCCCGCCACCGGCCTGCCCCCGACATAAATGCGGTTACCGTGGGCGGTTTGGCATATAGAAAGTTAGATATAACCTAAAAGCTATTACTCTATAAGTTTTTAACCACAGGGAGAAGGTTATCGTATGAAGTTCAACAATGTAGAGATCGATGAAACGTACGCGGAAGCGTTCCCCGTTACGGTATCGCGCGTGCTGATCACCGCAGCCACGGAGTATTATGCGAAGATCGCCGCCACCGAGGCGACGGGCTTCGGCACGTCTGTCATCGGCTGCCCGGCCGAGGCTGGCATCGACTGTTTCGTCCCCGCCGAGAAGACCCCGGACGGCAGGCCCGGATACGCCATCATGATCGTTCAGATGGGCAAGGACAAGCTCAAGGAGCAGCTCATCGAGCGCATCGGCGAGTGCGTCCTGACCGCCCCGACCGCCGCGGCCTTCAACTGGCTGCCCTTCGAGAAGATGGAGGACAAGACCCTCGAGAAGCGGCTGGACGTCAAGCTCCACTTCTTCGGCGACAAGTTCGAGTCCAAAGCAGTGGTGGGCGGCCGTAATGTATGGTCTATCCCCATCATGAGCGGCGACTTCATCTGCGAAGAGGAGTACGGCTACAAAAAGGGCGTCGGCGGAGGCAACTTCTTCGTCATGGGCGAGACCCAGGGCTCCGCGCTGATAGCCGCACAGGCTGCAGTGGACGCGATCGGGCACGTCGAGGGCTGCATCACCCCGTTCCCCGGCGGCATCGTCGGCTCCGGTAGCAAGGTGGGCTCTCAGTACAAGTTCATGAAGGCCTCGACCAACGAGAAGATGGCCCCGAGTCTGAGGGGCAAGGTCGAGTCCCAGCTCCCGGCCAATGCCAACGCCGCCTTCGAGATCGTCATCGACGGCATCGACGAGGCAGCTGTTGCAAAGGCAATGACCGTCGGCATCAAGGCCGCATGCAAGGTCCCCGGCGTCGTCAAGATTTCCGCGGGCAACTACGGCGGCAAGCTCGGGCCTTTCAAGTTCGAGCTCGTGAAGCTGTTACAGTAAATGCGTCCGGCCAGGAATCTCTCCTGGCATTTTATTCTTTTTTTACCGGTATTTTTATCATAATTATAATTATGTAACTTCATTTATAATTATAAAAGCGAATTAATAGAAAGCTTAATTATTCTATAAGGTGTAGAAACAATCATAAGGGGTATGTATGCAAGGTAAGTGTGGGGTTAGAGTACAGACTATTGTTATCTTTCTATTATCGTTGCTAGCTATTGTTTTCATGTTGCCTGTGGCATCGGCGGATACGCACATAGTCGACGCCGAGACTCATGATATTCAGGCTGCGATCAACGCTGCCGAATCCGGGGATACCATCGAGGTTCCCGGGCTATCTAATAATGGTTATTACATCGCTGTGCCGGGGGTATTAATCGATAAGTCGCTTATGATCATCGGGACAGACACGGGCTATGGTCTGCCGTTAATTTCCTTTAGCTCCGATGGGCCCTCTGAAGGAATAACCGTGGGCGCCGACGATGTAATAATCGAAGGGCTGACCCTCAGATACTGCAACGGGCCGGCAATCCAGATATCGTCCCGGAATAACGTTACTGTCCAGAACTGTGTTATGGAATTTTGCGACAGCGGCGTGTCGATGTCCGGAAGCAATATCCGGGTTATCGACTGCGATTTCGACTATACAAGCGATGGCAGCATCAGCGCCAATAACGCCAATAATTGTGTTATTGATTCAGTCGTCATCCGGAGCACCGAGAGTAGCCCCTGGTACGGCATATGGCTCAGCGATTCGTCGGACACGTCCATCATCGACGCTCAAATATACGGCAACACCTTCGGTGACAGCGGTTCCCCCACGACAGGCATCCTTATCGAGTCGTCCAGCGGAATCATGATCGAGGGATGCGTGGTTGAAGTATATGATACCGGCATCGGCCTTTTCACGGCTCGCGGCATCATAGTTCAGGACGTGTACATATCCGGCAGCAATGATTATTGTCTCATGATCGACAGTTCGCAGGCTACGGTCACGGATTGCACTATCATGAATGCCGGGGCGTATAACGTCTACGTTAGCGGCGATTGTACCGGGACTGTCCTGTACCAGAACTCGTTCAGCATCGTCGAGGTAGTCAACTATGTCTACGCCGAAGGTACCGGGGCGAAATGGAACTCCACGGCGCCCGTATCCTATTACTATAACGACAATGAGTTTACTGGAAATTGCGGCAACTACTGGCTCCGCAACGGCGAATGGAATGTATACAGCGGGTTTGACGA
Source organism: uncultured Methanocellaceae archaeon (assembly GCA_963769045.1). Taxonomy (GTDB): domain Archaea; phylum Halobacteriota; class Methanocellia; order Methanocellales; family Methanocellaceae; genus Methanocella_A. Next base: position 55,543 of record CAVYKK010000015.1, on the reverse strand, counting down.
CAACATTGACGGCGTCGGCGATACTCCCTTCGATCCGACTGATGGAGTAACTGACTATTATCCGCTGGTTTCGTCATCCCGGCAACATGTATACCTGAATTTTTCAACCCCTTCGGCTATCATCTACGAAGGTGATACGGGCGTGCCTGTTTTCATCAACAGGACCGGAGATATTTCCAAGCTATCGAGTTTCTGGATTGATACTATGGATAGCACTGCCAATTATGGTGATGACTATAATACCAGTCTGGAACTTCCGGGGCAACAATTGCTATATTTCGAACAGGATAAGCCATACTACGAATTATCCGTTAACACTACCGCTGATGATCAGATCGAACAAGACAAATATATTACATTTAGCATTGGTGTTCCTTCGCCCGGGCCTGACTATGTTATCCAGTCAGAGTTCAGTCTAACAATATCGGATACATCGCAGTATCCATCGGTAGGTATCGAGACATCCAACACGACAGCTGACGAGGGTGGTGCTGTGGTGCCAGTGACTGTGATCAGGTCCGGCGCCGCGAACGGTTCTGTTGACGTCAGCTTCTCGCTGGCCGGGACGGCTGCCCATGGCTCGGACTATACTTACGAGCCATCCTCACTACACTTTGCGCGGGGCGAGCGAGAGAAGACGATCAACTTCACATTGCTCAGTGACAGCGCCGAGGAAAGTGCAGAGACAATCATTATCAGCCTCACGAACCCATCCGGCGCAACACTCGGAGAACGGACCGTCTGCGAGATCACCGTTCGTGATACGACACCTGACGTGACGCCGACACCTGTGCCGACGGCACAGCCTACTCCCACTCCTACTCCGACTCCCACTCCTACACCTACACCTGTCAAGCCGGTAATAGCGTTCCTGGGCACAGATGGCTCGGGGGAGGAAGGGACCTATACATATGTCGTGATCGCAAGATCGGATAACGTAAGTGTGCCCTGTGATGTGACCTATGCGGTCGATGGGGGGACTGCAAAATACGGGGCTGATTATACGTGTGAACCGTCTCCCGGCGTGATTCGTTTTGCCCCCGGCGATACCCAGGCAGTCATCAAGGTCAAGTTGCTGGAAGACGCAGTGACAGAAGGGCAGACCACTGCGATCTTTTCGCTAACGGCAGCGACTGGGGCTTCCATAGGTCCGCATTCGACATTCACCCTGAATATTAACGATACCAGCAATAATCCTGCCATCCAGTTCTATGAGCCCGGGCTGGTAGCGGACGAAGGGACGACTGTCACCGTTGTTATCCAGCGTGTCGGGCCCGTGGACAGGTCTGCGGACGTATTACTGGGTGTCGAGGATATCACGGCCGTATACGGGCAGGACTTCAGCTTATCTCCGGTGCCCGGCAGAATCCAGTTCGCTCCGGGCGAATCTGTAAAGACAATCACGATAAACCTTGCAGGCGACAGTACTGCGCAGGGTCATACCAGCGCGAGACTGGTACTGTCAGACCCGAATGGCGCCAGCATCGGCAATATGTCGACGTTTACACTGTATATCAGGGACCTGCAGTCAAACGATACCATAGCCAACCCTCTGTCAGGCGACTCGACGACTGTCATGGTCCAGATTCCGGTTTCGGAGATCGTGCCAGGTACCATCTTCAGTTTCCCGGCAGCCGCCGTGGCAGTGCTTACCGGATATATGATGTTACGGCGTAGCGGGCGTCGCAGGGAGGGCCTGCGATGATGTCGCGGTCGAATGGAAACCAATGGCGGCATGAGCTTCAAACAGGTTGCTGCGAGGGCCTTTCTGTCGGCTGTGACCGCAATGCTGGTCATGTCACTTTTCGTCCCCGCGTCAGCGGCAGAGACGCCTATGACGTATGTCATCGATACGGGCGGCGTCCTGGGCCAGTTCGGCAATGGCCTGTTCGACAACTATGTCAGTGTCGGCAATTTTTCACGGATCATCATGGAAGACCCGTTGCTGGTGATCGGCTCGGGCGTCGACAGCTACGAAGCTAACGGCATCCAGCGCACGCTTTATTATAACTCGTTCAACCAGAAAAATATCATTAATGATACGGCCCGGGAATATCTCGGCCGGAACCTGACGGACTATAACCTCATCCTCATCGGGGGGCCGGAGCATAACGCATATACGAAATACCTGATCGACACCGGCTACCTGACTTACAAGACTACGGACCGGAGAATGCCCGCCGTCATCATGGAAGTCCAGAGCACGACTCCGGGCAACAAGGTGCTGGTTATCGGGGATGCTGCCGGTTACAAGTATCACAGCAGGGACCTGCCGCTCAACGGCATCATACCGGAGGAATACGCGCCGGTTGCCGCGGTTACCGCCGGGGCAGGCATCGGTCTCCTCGGCCTGTTCCTGGGCCGGATCAGCGAGATCTTCGCGATGCTGTTCAACAAGCTGTGGGGAGGCATCAACAGCATATTGCCGCTGGAAAACGTGGGCAGTTTCTTAGAGGGCTACATAAAGTCGCATGTCAAGAATCTGCTGCAGCGTAAGGAGTCGAAGATCCGTAAGGTAAAAGCCGAAGAGCACGTGCCTTTACTGGCAGGGTTCTCGTCCGGGGAACTGGCCGTGATGATGATATCGGTGGTGCTGCTCGCCTTTGCTTACCTGGTGGCGAAGGACATCGACCTGTTCCGGGCGGATATGATTGTCATCTATATCTTTGTCGCGGGAGTCGCTACCGTCTTGCATGACATAACGCACCGCCTTGTGGCGTGGAAGTGCAACGTGGTCTCGGAGTATAAGTTCTGGGGCATAGGCACGATAGCCATGTTCGCGACATCGTTCCTGTTCGGTCTCGTGTATGCCCTCCCGGCCAGGACGATCGTCAATGGGGCGGATAAGCTGACGAAAAAGCAGTCGGCGATGGTATACCTTTCCGGGCCGTTCGTCAGCCTGGTGCTTGCCATCGTGTTCCTGCTGCTGATGTTTGCCGGCGATGCGTTCCGGACCATCGGGCTGATAGGGTGCTCGATGAACATACTGTCGGCCGCCTACAGCCTCATGCCCTTCGATCCCATGGACGGGAACAAGGTATTCAAGTGGAAAAAATATGCGTGGGCCCTGGTCTTCCTGCCCCTGCTGGCGATCTACCTGGCCCTTACCTGGTACGTGATATAGGGTAAAACGAAGGCGACGGAGTGCCCGGAGTGCGCTGCGTGCAGGATACCGTGTAATAGCCCTGCGGCCCGGGCGCTTAATCCTGCGCCGTAGCCTCCGATGTCCCTCCCGCGCTCTCCTCTATTGTGATGGCGTTAGTCGGACACGAGTCGGCTGCCTCCTGGCAACTCGGGCACTTGGAGCCACAGCCGTTCGGGTCGATCACTTCGGCCTTGCCCTCTTCGTCCCAGTTGAATACTTCGGGGCAGAGGTCGACGCAATTGCCGCAGGAGATGCACTCTTCTTTGTTGACTACCGGGATCACCATAATGTTCACTCAACGAAGCTTGATGGTCTCTGTATTTAAAATCTGACCAAAAATCGGGCATCGGACACGGAGGGCACAGAGGCCACGGAGGCCACAAAGGGCACTATGTAAGGGCCGTGTTTGAGATGGGCAGCCTGCCCTGTCAACGAGGTATCGCCTTTTTATTGCACAGAGCCTTTAATATTAATATTAAAGTATATTAATAATGGCAGATACAATATTTTGAAATTTATCAGGGGTCAGTCAAATGAAGGATGAACACGTCTGGGAAGCGCTGGGCAAGGCACGCATCGTCGTCAGGGATGGCAAGGTCGAGGAGGTCGGGGAGCCGCAGCTCAAGTACTGCCCGATCTTCGACAAGTTCCGGGGCATCAAGGAGCTGACCTGCGACACCATCCGGGAGAACATGCAGTTCCGTATCGAGGACTTCGGCATGTGCCGGGCCGACCGGAAGCTGCGGATGCGGGACTACCTGTCCTTTGGCGTCTCCGAGATGATGCACACGGCCATGGATAAAGGCATGATCGACGCCGCCGTCATCGTATGCGAAGGCTGCGGCACTGTCGTGATCGACGAGCCGGACATGGTCCAGGGCATCGGCGGCCGGGTCTCCGGGCTGGTCAGCACCACGCCCATACCGGGACTGATCAAGCGCATCGGGGCGGAAAAAGTGCTGGACCCTGCGACCGCAAAGATCGACCAGGTGGCCGGGACCGAGAAGGCCATAGCCATGGGATACAAAAACATCGCGGTCTCCACGGCCAGCGCATCGGACGCGAAGAAGCTCAAGGCGATGGAGAAAGCGCACAAGGGCGTGAACATCTACATCTTCGTCGTGCACACCTCGGGCATGACCCGACAGGATGCCGAGGCCGTCTATGACAATGCCGACATTGCCACCGGCTGCGCCTCGAAGAACATCCGGGAAGTCGGGAAGGAAAAGGAGGCCTATCACATAGGCGAGTCCGTGCCCATCTTCGGCATCACGGAGCGCGGTCAGCGGTTCATCGAAGAGCGCATCAAGGCGATCGGCAAAAAGGCAGAACGAAAGCCGGGGGCGAAGCAGCCGGACAAGTTGATCTAAACTTGATTTTTGTACAGCTATGGAACCTGGCTCCATGTAGAGCTATGCGCCTCCTGTCACGCTCGCCAAGAGCCGCCAAGTACGCCAAGGTGCCAAGACGGTTTAAGGCGACGTCTGTCTTCGCGCGCGAGCGGTCGCACGCCAGTAGCATCATCAGCCATGCCCTTTTGTCCATCATTCGGCTCTAAATGGCGATTATCTTAGCGATCTTTTATAACTTGACGCTCTTGGCTACCTGGCGCTCTTGGCGTGCGTGACCGGGCTCACAGTGGCCGAAACAGCATTCGACTTGTTCCAAACTCTTGGCAGGCACGCAAGAGTTTTATCATTCCCGGTCAATGACTATAGCAATGCCCGAGAAGTCTCTCGACCTCGACGCGGTACGCCAGCATGTCTTACGCAGGCAGCATCTGACCGGGAGCACGGCGCCAGCCAGCCTGGTGCAGGTGGCGAGAGACATCGGCGGTCTGCACGCTACCAGCCCTGCGACGCCATGATTCGCAGTGGATGAGGGTCCGGCCCTGAAGTACTACCTCTTCGATCGCGCCGTCCTCGAAAAGCAGATGCCGGAGATCGCCCGTAAAGCTGCTGCCATGGGCTCTTTTATCGCAGGCTCGCCGGTCCGGCTGAAAGAATGTTGTTCGATGGTGCCCCTGACCGAGCGAAAGCCTGGCGGAATGATGGCGCCGCTGAAAGGACAATAGGTCGTCGCAGTACGCGCTTTCCGCTTAGTTTGTGCCGGTAGTGCGTTTTACCGTACTATTGTCTGGAAGCGCATAAATCTGCTCAGGCAGAGTCTGTTTTAAGGTGTGGTAACATGAGGTGGAAGGTATTAGTGATAGGTTTAGCTTTGCTGTTGTTCATTCTTCAGGCTATGCCTGCGGTCTGTGATCCCGGCGAGGGGGCGGCAAAGGTATGGGGCTACGATTTGCCTTACAGCTATGCGTATGGCGCAGGCGTGCCATTTTATGTGGGCCATAACAATGGCGAGCCGTCGGGAGCAATTTATGAAAATCCTGTTTCCTATCCCGATAGCATTCCACGACCCGAGGTGATATACGGGGACCCGGAAAATGCATTGATTACGAACTTCAGCTACGCGTACCCGTCAATGACCGGGCTGACATACGGCGGACAGTTCAGCCCGTTTAGCTTTGTCGGGCTCCAGCCACCTTAAGAATTAGCGGCCCCAGAAGGGGTTGTCTTTCCGCTTTATAGCCAGGAATTCCATCAGCGTCTCGAGCTCGTCCTGCTTGATGGTGTCCTTTAGCTGGAACTCCAGCACCTTGCTGTGGCCTTCGGGGACGTCCACAAAGTAGACCTCGCCCTCGTTGATCTGTCGGCCGGCGGTCGGGCCGTCGACGGAGATGGCCACTTCCTTGCCCTGGGTGGCGATGCTGATGTTCTCGTTGCGCTCCTGTATCTGCTTGACCACGCCGACCTTGGAGTTATCCGATTTTATCAGCGTTACTCCTGGCTTGATGAAGCCGCCCATGACCTGGACGCCGATCACGGCAGGCTTGCTCTGGCGGAAGGTGCAGTTGGGCAGGAAGCGTATTTTGCCGGGGCGCACGATCTCCTCGAACTTCTTCTTCTCGGCCAGCGCCCTCTGATCGGTCTCCCACTTCCGGAACTCGTCGATCAGGCGATAAATCACGTCGCTGTTGAACGTCTTGATATCCGAAGTCTGCAGGTATTCCTTCGCCTCGGGCAGCGTCGCGACGTTGAAGCCCAGGATGACGCGGTATAACGGATCGTTGACCGTCTGCGCGTTCACGAGGTCGCGCTTCGAGATGTCGCCGACCCCGACATGGGCTATCGGTATCTTCGCCTCACGCAGCTCGTTGGCGATGGCCTCCAGGCTGCCGAGAGTGTCTGCCTTCAGCATGATGCCCGTCTCATCGGTAACAATTCTGGCCTGCTCCAGCTCCCTGGCAATTTCGTTCTTCATCTCGCCCACGTTATCTTCGCTGGCCACGCGCAATGTCGCACCGGCCATGGCGTTCTCCAGGTCTGGCGCCAGTATCTTGACTCCTGCCGCCGCGGTTACCTTGTGGACGCGGTCGAAACGCTCTTCTACGCGTATCTCACGGTTCGGCTTGGGCTTGAGAAGCGCACGGACCTTTGTGGCAAACGGCGTGTCCCTGCCGCCGATGACTATTGTGTCGCCGACTTTGATCTCACCGTCGTAGATGATCGAATCGATTGTGAACCCGAGGCCTCGCTCTTCCTTGACCTCCAGGATCGTGCCGATGCCGGGGCCGGTGACGTGGAACTTCAGCGACTCCTCCAGGAACCGCTGTGCAAGGCCGATGAGCACCATGAGCAGGTCGGGTATGCCCTCGCCGGTCTTCGCGCTGACGGGCACGATGCCCACGTTGCGGGTGAAGTCCCGGACGCGGTCGTAGCGGTCGCCGCTAAAGCCTATCTCGTCGAGCCTTCCGACGATCTCGTAAATCTTCAGTATCAAGCAACGTTTTTACATAGTCCGGCTGCGCGTTAAACGTCTTCGCGAACGACGCGCCGGGCTGCGGCGTCCAGCCGTGGAAGCGGTCGATCTTGTTGGCCGCTATGACGAACGGCGTCTTGAACTGCCTGAGGATCTTGATGGCCTCGATCGTCTGGGGCTGGAAGCCCTCGTTGATATCGATGACCACCACGGCCAGGTCCGCCAGCGCCCCGCCTCTGCTGCGCAGGGTGGTGAACGCGTGGTGTCCGGGCGTGTCGATAAAAAGTAAACCGGGGACCGCCATATTGCCGCCGATCATACCCTTACAGAGTGTCTGTATGGTGGACAGCGGCACCTCGGTAGCCCCGATGTGCTGTGTGATGGCGCCCGCCTCCTTGTTGACCACGGCCGTGCCGCGAATCCTGTCGAGCAGCGATGTCTTCCCGTGGTCTACATGCCCCATGACGCAAACGATGGGCGTCCTGAGGTTCTTTTCCTGTGAGGTGGCGGCGGTTGCCATAAGTATCCCTATCCGATAATCTGACTTTACTTACTTATTACTCGTACAGCCACTGCTCATCAATGCGCGAGTAGGCTGCTAACTGTGTTTTATCGAAGTACAGGGATATTTCCCTTTTTGCCGATTCCGGCGAATCGGAAGCATGGATGACGTTCCTTCCCATGTCAAGCGCAAAGTCGCCCCGGATGGTGCCCGGAGGGGACTCGACCGGCTTTGTCTTGCCGACCATGCTGCGCACGACGGTCACGACGTCCTTGCCCTCTACGACCATGGCCACGACCGGGCCGGATCGGATGAACCCGACAAGGCTCGGGAAGAACGGCTTGGCCGCATGCTCGGCATAGTGCTGCTTCGCGAGGTCTTCGCTGACCACGAGCATCCTCATGCCGACGATCTTGAGGCCGCGGCGCTCAAAGCGGGAGACGATGTCTCCCACGATGCCACGCTGCACGCCGTCCGGCTTGATCATCACGAATGTGCGTTCGAGCTGGACCATGCGTGATCACTTCTTCGCGGGCTTCTTTGCCCACTCGGTGAGCCTTGGGATACGGCCCATCTTCATGTTGTTCTCGCACTTGGACGAGCAGAAATACTGGATAGAGCCGTCCTTCTTGACGAGCATCTTGCCGGTTCCCGGCTCCAGCTGCTTCCCGCAGAACGAGCACTTCTTAGTGTCGACCATTCTGTTCACCTGCCCGAAAGCTTCTTGGCTTCTCTGGCGGTCTCCATGAGAATGAGGACGTCGCCCAGCCTGACCGGGCCTACGGTGTTCCTGGTGATGATCCTGCCCTTGTTGATGCCTTCCAGGATCTTACACTTCACCTGTACAGCTTCTCCGTGCATGCCGGTAACGCCGATCACCTCGATGACCTCCGCCGGCACGCCTGTCTCTTCGACCATTTTAAATCACCTGTGTTATGCCTTCAGGGCGTTGAACTTCTGCGCGATCTCGTCCACGAGGGCCTTTGCCTTGCCCGGGTCCACGATCGCCGAAGTGGCACAGCCGACCTCGAGGCCGGATGCGGCGCCGAGTTCCTGCTGCTTCTTGACGAATATGTAGGGGATCTTCTTCTCATCGGAGAGTGCAGGGATGTGGGCGATGATCTCTTCCGGCTGGACGTCCTCGCCTACTAAAACGAGCACTGCGACGCCTCTCTCGATGGCCTTGGTGACTTCGTTGGTGCCCTTCCTGATCTTTCCGGTGTCCCTGGCGAGCTCGAGAGCCTCGAGCGCCTTGTCCTGCAGCTCCTGCGGGACATCAAACTTTACGAATGCTGGCTTTGCCATAGTATTTTCCTCCTTCAGAACCTTTCCTCAGGAATGCGTTTAGGCTTCCCTCAGGAAGACTCTTCATCAATCATCAGGTTTAACCTAAAGATTAAACGAACAGGCTTGCAAAGATAGTTATCCCTGCAAGCGAGGCACTATAAGGAGTGGATACGATTTAAACTTTTTGATTGCACCGGGCATGAATGACAGGGGGGTGTCCATTGTTTACCTGCCATGTCACTTCTGTGTTTCTCCCATCCGCTTGCTATAATAGAGCAACGTGACCGCGATGATCATCACGATGAAGCCTGTGGCCAGCCAGTTCTTGGCCAGCGTCAAAAAACCCCACAGCAGCAATAACAGGCCTACGACAATGCCGCCTGTGCCAATAATCCTCAACTGTAGAATGCTTAACATAAATAAGCTAATTTCTATGGCCTCATTCTATAAAATATTTGCCAGCCATAGCAGGCTGGCACCGGGGCACAGAGTGGATGCTGCGGGCACAGCGTCACTCTTTTCGGCCGACCGCATGCCAGACTCCGGCCATGCTGTCAAAATGGCCGTCCGGCATGTTGCTTAGCGCCCCTACGACATCGTCGGGCGCGTCGTGCTCGCGAGCATAGGAAACGCATTGTCGCTTGTCGGCGGGAAAGTGTATGCCTTTCAGGTATTTGGACACTCTGGCGGTAGAAACCATGTAATGCCTCCTTCGGTATGCAGCTAAAAATCGCCGAACATCACGATGTAGCTTCTTACGGTAATATTTGAGATAGGGCAGATTTGCCAAAAATCATCCGGAATCAGCCAGGTTCTCTGCGCCTGATATGAAAAACCAGAAAAAGCCACAATACCGCGAGGGCTTTCGGCCCTGGTATTGTGGCGGCGGGCCGCCTATATGGGGCCAAACACGTACTGCGGGTTCAGGTCCAGGCCCGGCTTCGGGTCCAGCACGCTGCCATAGGCGTCATATGCGGTGTTGTTGGTGATGTAAGCCAGCATATACACCTCTCTGCTCTCGTCGGGCAGGAGCTTGACTTCGCCATACTCTTCCTTGGTATACGGGTCATAGAACACGTCCGATGACAATACCATCTTCCGGTACCCGGTACCCTTTTCAAGGTATGTCAGACTGCTCTTGATGTCGTACCCGGCGACGATGGTCTGGTTCGATCCCGTGGGATTGCTAAACCGTATCTGGTAAATGGCGCCGTGATTGGCGGAGCCGTATTGCGTCCGCATCGCGTGTGGCATCGACCAGTTGTCCGAGTGGTAGACGGCCTCATAATTAGACGTCACCTGGCTGACTAACGGCTGCTCCCTGTTAACGTCGATTTTCGTGTAGCCGCTGAGCCATGGCGTCGGCGCAGGCGTCCCGGTGGGCACCGTCTGCGTCGGGATAGCGCTCGGCGTGGTATCCGTGGGCTTCGCCGTCGGCGTGCCCGAAGGCGAAGTGCAGCCTGCTATGGCCAGGGCCAGCATAGCCACAATTAAGATAAGCATGATTTTTTTCACAGTCTCACCCCTGTATCTGGAAATCAAAGTACTGTACACGCTTATAAAGGTTATCTTATTTTCCCGCATCGGACACAAGGGGCATGGGGGGCACGGAGGCCAGAGAGGGCGCTCGCGCGCGCGGGCGGCCGCCAGTCGAGCAAATAATGGCTCAACCACGGCTGTGTGTACCAAACGTGCAAGGAACAGTTTGAGGCCGCAGAGATCGCAGAGGGGCGCAGAGACCGCAGCTATCATTTTAATGGTTGGCTTAGTATTACCAGAAACTGCTTACTCTGCGAACCTCTGCGTTCTCTGCGGTCTCAAACCGCGTCTGGCGTTCGGCTACGTTTGAAGAGAAACATTTGCGATGCATTGCCAGAGCATTTTCATTAATCGGTTCTTGAAAATAGTTCACATGAACATGTCGAGGGTCGACCGGGTCTTTACTTTCTTCGCAGGCTCTCTCTGGATCACCGGCGCTGCCCTGGCCTCGGGCTTGTCCTCGGAGAACAGATCGAGCGTCCGCTGGCTGTTACCCTGCATGAGGGTACGCTCGTCACAGCCGAACGCTTCAGTGATCCGGGCGAGGCCCATGGCCAGCCGTTCCGCATAGTACTTGTAGTCCGGGCGGGCGGTGAACTCGATGCCTTCGATTACGGGCTCTGCTTTCAGGGGCTGGGAGCTCCCGTTTGTAATCACGAACGGCGTCTTCATGCCCGGGGTGAACTCGTAGCCCATCTGCTGGAGCTGCCGCGCTACGTTCACGTGTACCAGTGAATCCGGGTTATCGTAAGAATCGAACTCGTTCACGCTCTTGGAGATGACCAGCTTGGGCAGCTCGACGTTGCCTTTCAGCGTCCGGTCGATGGTATCCTTACTGAAGCTCACGGCCTCGTCGGGCTTGCCCTCCAGCACGATTTCGAACACCTTTGTCATCGTCTCGCTCTGCAGGTCGAACGAGTCCGTCCGTCGGGGCTCGTAGCCGCGTACCAGCAGCGTCGGCTCCGGCCAGATGATCTTTCCGAAGTACCGTTTCTTCGCGTGTGCGAAGAAGCGCTCCATGATCTTTTCCAGCTCGAGGTTCATGTTGCCCGCGGAGAACTCTTGCTGGACCATGAATCCAAGCAGCTTGCATCTTTCGAGGTCGCAATGATCTTTCGAAGTGAAGAACACCGAGTCTGTGTCGCCTGCGATCACCGTATAGCCCCGGCTTTCCAGCGTGCCGACGACCGTCCTGATCTCATCCCGGGCCCAGGATGTGATACTGGGTGCGATGAAGCGGCTGTAAGGCCAGCGGCAGAACCGGGCGCCGAAATAGCCGTAGGTCGCGTTCGCCATGACCTTGATCGCCGCCTGGAGCCGGTCATAATATTCGGCCATATCCTTGTCGCCCTTTGCACGGGCGTCTTTCATCCGGGCTTTCGCCTCTTTCCTGGATGTCAGCAGGCTTTCGACCATCTGTGGCACGATGCCATAGCGTTTTTCTTTCGGAATGAACATCGCGCCGACGGGCGAGGTATGTCCGGCTTTTTCCTTGTCCTTCGTAAGCGTGGTGAAGCAGATGTTGTGCTTGATGATCTGCGACGGGTACATCGACGAGAAGTCCAGGCCGATCACCCACTCCCACAAGCCCGCCTTGGTGTCATACACGAAGCCGCCCTCATAGTCGTACTGCTCCCCGGAGGCCATTGGCACCGCCGCGTTCGCCCGGTCGACCATGCGGATGAGCAGGCTCTCGATCATCCGGTTCTGGCCGCCCGAGACCTCTTTCACCGGCAGCTTCGCGGGGATAGCCACGTCCATGAGCTTGTTGATCGTGTTGATGCGCGGGTGAACCAGGATACGCAGCGCGAGGTCGGCGTCCTTGAGGCAGTACCTGACGACCTCGTCCCTGCGGTTCGTCCACTCTTCGTCGATGCGGGTAGAGTTGATGTTATCTTTCGTGTCACTGAACAGCATATTGGACACATAGCCCAGCCCTTCGCGCTTGGGCCGGAGCTCTTTCTTGACCGACAGCCAGGCATCGATCAGCAGCCTGCCCTTGATGTCCCAGGTGACGAACCCGGTAGTCCGGTTCTCCCGCCTGCTCATCCCGAGGCTGTCCCGGCCGAAGGACATCGCTTCCCCCTGCTGGAACTTCTTGCTCTCGTTCTGGCCCTTGAACAATAAATTAGAGCGGTCGTATAGCATCTGCAGGTCGAAATTGTTGATGTTATAGCCCGTGACGACATCCGGGTCGAGCTTTTTCACTTCCTCCACGAACTCCCGCAGGATGCGCCGCTCGTCCTCTGCGCGCCGTTCCTTTTCCTCCTTGCTCATCCCGTCGGAGGGCGGGCCGAAGGTCGAGGAGATCATGCGGTTTTCCTTGCTGCCGTCGACTTCATTATAGACTGTGAAGCAAATACAGTAGATGTTCTGGTACTTGATCGAGCTCTCGATATCGAAGCTCATGATCTTCAGCTTCGGGGTGAAAATGTCACATCGCTCGAACTGCACCGGCTTATCCACCCGCAATACCAGGTCGGTGGTGTACTCGCCTTTCTCGATCTCTTCGCCGGTGACCCGGACGCAGGTCTCGAGGTCGTGGTCATAGATGAAACGGTTGGTGAACACTATGTCCGCCGCGAAGAAGACCGCCCGGTTATAGAACTTTTCCCGCTCCTTCGGAGACATGAAGCCGAGCAGCCCGTATTTGTTTATCAGCTTCTGGGAATAGGCCCGGTCATCGGTGCTGACCCTGGACTCCGGGCCTTCCGTGACCTCGACCACTTCGGGCTCGCCCTTGATGCGCTGTAGCAACTCAGCAGGCGGATTTTCCATGTAGATCGTTTTGTGCTGGAGCTCATACTCAGTCCTGAACTTCGGCACCATCCAGGGGGCGCGGACGAAGACCTTGAGAAACTTTTCGACGGCGCCTTTGTATTCCAGCTCTACCTGCTCCACCTTGAGGACGTCGTCATGTGTCTCCAGCCGGTTCCGCAGCGACCCGGAAGGGTCGAAGAGATGGAAATACGGCTTGAAGTCCGGGCAGAGGATAGTGATGCTCCTGTTATCCCTGGTCTTGCCATACAGTCGGACGATTACGTCGTCCCTGTCTTTACCATTCGGTACCTGCTTCGGGGTAACGGAATATGTAGAGTCCAGGAGCCTGACGTCAAACGATGCCTGCAAGCGCACCACTCACCGGGAGATAGATGGTACCCATCTATAATAGCTTATACGGTAAGTGGTTATGAAAATAATGCCGTCTGTACTATCGTCACCAATCGTGCAAATAACTTGATCCGGCAAAAACAGCAGCGCCGTCCGCAGCACCCCCCGAGGCTGTGGCACGGCAGAATATACCCCCATGAACTATTGCTTAATAATCCATTTCCGGGTATATATGATTTTTCTATAATAAATGTGAATTATTTTTTCGTTCATAGGCAATCGTTAAATATAAAATTGAAACAGGTGACATGACATGTGACCTGACAGGTAGATAGACAGGTAACAGGACAGCTCCTGTGTCATGTCTGTTCTACAGGTTTTGGCCGGTAAAGCCGACGGACGATGCTCTGTGGCACCAGGAATCCCATCAGCGAGCAGCCACAAATGATGATCGACGCTATTGTGCCGCTGTCCAGGCCCAGCAGCCATATGGAGCTGCCCTGGAACAGGATGTTCATGTTCGAGGTGCCCACGAACAGCCCGGCAATCGAAGCCCCGGAAAGCACGCCCACGCCCAGCCCACGGAACTGCTCGTAGCGCTCCATAAGCAGGTATGCCGCAACGATAGCCACCATCGAGACGGCCATCTTAATGGAGATGAACCCTGGGACACCGGCAAGCTCAAAGGCCGACTTGATCAGGAAACTTTTCTCGTACTCGAAACTGCCCAGGTAAGAGTATGCGGCCAGTGTCGAAAAGATGTCATAGAGTACATAACACAACACCGAAGTGACCAGTAAAAGCTTGCTCAGTCTCACGATCATGACTTGAACGGGTATAAATATATAAGGATTTAAATAAAAAAGCGGGTTTAAGGCCTTGAGGTCGCAGAGGTTCCATGAGGTCTCGGAGGTTTGCGAGAGGTCGCAGAGCTCAGCACAGAGGTCACAGAGGCCACAGAGGACGACACAGAGGTTTTATTTTTATGTTAGGGCTCGCATGAGCTATTTCCAAAAAGTCCTCTGTGATTACCTCTGTGACCTCTGTGACCTCTGTGCTGAGCTCTGTGCCCTCTACGAAACCTCTGCGACCTCCGCAGAGGAAGTTTTATCTCTCAAGTTAGTATAGGCATATTCATGCTTGACAGACCCTACACGTTCATCAACTCGGCCATGAGCGCGGACGGCAAGATATCCACGAAGCGCCGGAAGCAGGTGAAGATCTCCGGGAAGACGGACTTCGACCGGGTGGACGAGTTAAGGGCGACGAGCGACGCGGTCATGGTCGGCATCGGGACGGTTCTGGCCGATGACCCGAGCCTGACGGTCAAGTCTGAACAACGTCGACAACGGCGTACCTCCCTGGGCCTGGACGAGAACCCGGCCCGGGTCGTGGTCGACTCTCAGGCCCGGACGCCCGTAACCGCAGACATCTTTAAAAAAGGCACGGGCAAAAGGATTATCGTGGTCTCGAAGGCCGCACCGCAAGAGCGCGTGAGGGCTCTCGCGGAGAAAGCAGAGATCATCGTGGCAGGCGACAGTGTAGTCGACCTGCGGCAGATGGCTGCTGAATTGAAGAAGCGGGGCGTCAACCGCCTGATGGTCGAAGGCGGCGCGACGCTGAACTACGGCATGATGAGCAACCGGCTGGTCGACGAATTGTCAGTCTTCGTGGGCAACCTGATCATTGGCGGCAAAGACGCGCCCACGCTCATGGACGGGCCCGGAATTACGGATCGCTCTGAGGCCGTGGAACTGAAGTTGATCAAGTACGAGCCGATGGACGAGGGGATTGTTTTAACGTGGAAGGTATTGTAATACAGGAGTTCCCGGCCACGCCGGAAGTAAAGGCTCTGGCGAAGAAATACCGGTACGACGAGTACATGGTGTCCAGGTTCGCGCAGTTCGTGCCGGACCTTGAAAAGTTCCTGGTCAGCATGGAACAGCTTCCGCCTGTCTTCATACGGGTGAACACGATCAAGATAGCGCAGAACGCGCTTATCAAGCGGCTGACCGACAAGGGATTTTCCCTGCGCCCGGGCGACCTGCCGGACTGTCTTGAAGTGACCGCGGAGCCTTATTCCATCGGGGCTTCTGCGGAGCACCTGCTGGGTTATTTCTATATCCAGGACAAGTCGTCTATGGTGCCGCCGCTGGCGCTGGCGCCCGGCCCGGGCGACACCGTGATCGACATGGCCGCCTCTCCTGGCGGCAAGACCACGCACCTGGCCCAGCTCATGAACAACGAGGGGCTGATCGTCGCTATAGAGAAGGAGCCAGCCCGAATGCCGGGCCTGTGGTCCAACCTCGGCCGGTGCGGCATCAGGAACGTTACGCTGTTCAATATGGACGCGCTGGATGTCAGCCGGATCGGGACGAAGGCCGATAAGATAATGCTGGACGCGCCCTGTACCGGCGAGGGCGTGATCGCCCGGGACCGCTCCCGGAAGACCAGCCGTGGCACAGGGGATATCGCTTTTTGCGCGGGCCTGCAGCACGAGCTGATCGACGCCGCCTGCACCGTGCTCAAGCCGGGCGGCACGCTGGTCTATTCCACCTGCTCCTTCGCCCCGGAGGAGGACGAGGCAGTCGTGGACTATGCGGTGAGGAAGCACGGGATGAAGGTAGAGCCAATCCCTTACGGGTTGCCGGCGCTGACTTCGTTCGGGAAGCTGAAGTTCCGTCCCGAAGTGGCAAATGCAAGGCGAATGTTCCCGCACGTCCACGGGACGACGGGTTTCTTTGTGGCGAGGTTGCGATATGTTTAGGGGCATGAAAAAGAACGAGCTGACACTTGTCCGCCGTGGGTTCGACTACTGGGGAGCGTTCGAGCTTAGCAAAGAGCTGGAAATGATCGTCAGGCAGGGCGAGCCACCCGCAGTCTACGTCGCGACGCCTGAAGTCAAGTACTTCGCCATCGGCCGGGAGCCGGAGCCGGACATGGCCGGTCTCCATATCGGCGACGTCGGTAAGAAGCAGTTCAACATCACCCTGGAGGGCGCTTTCCTGATCGCCCGGGCTTCGGACCGGAAAAAGGTGAAGGTGACCGGGCAGGCGGAGTCGCTGGTGCTCTACGGCCGGGACGTGTTCGGGACGTCGATCACATGGGCGGACGAGTCCATCGCCCAGAACGAGCGGGTGATCATCGCCAACAAGTACGGAGAGGCCATCGGCATGGGCCGCGCCCGCTTTGGCTACGACGGGCTGTTCTCCGGTCTCGTGACCGTGACGACCGAGGCGGATATAGGCCTGTACATCCGGGGCCAGGAGTCCTCGTCGGGACCCGGCTGTCGTACCCGATGAGACGCCAGGGGAATGGCTACATAGTCATTCGTCACCTTTGGCGAAGGCTATGTGTGGCCCGCCTTCGCGCGCGTCTACGCAAGCCATAGCCGGGCGATGTGATGCCCCGGTCGATGATTTGCAGCTACTAAAATGCATGATTGTAAACCGGGTTGGGACTTGTCCGATTTAATGCTAATAAACGCGATGCAGGCCTTTCCGGTATCTGTCCGACATAAACATCGTTTACTTCGTGCCTTCCGTGCTGCATAACTTATATACGTGTGTAGCGCCATTGAGGTCAAAGATACATGGGGCACCTTGTAACATGTACGCGGTTCCCTGTGTCAGCGAGGTTTACGTTATGTTTAGAAGCAACGATAGGGCTGCGCCGGTCTCTGCCGGACAGCAGTATGACGTCAAGATTGAGGATATCGCCAAGCAGGGTGACGGAATCGCCCGCATCCAGGGATTCATCATATTCGTCCCGGGCACCAAGGTCGGGGATGAGGTTAAGATCGAAGTACAGACAGTGAAGCGCAATTTCGCAGTCGGATCGATCGTCCAGTGAGAGGGTTGAGGCTCTGGCCTCAATCTATGGCTTTTTTAGCATCAATTTAGCCGTTTCTGCGGCCATTCAACCAGCAACCCCTGAAACAGGAAAAAATTTATGATATAGCCGGTTGTACTACATCTAAACATGAAAATATCTATGCGATCATTTTATTTCATTATTGTAATTATAATCCTGTGCTGCGTCCTGTGGGGCGTTACCGGCGTAGCGCAAGCCAGCACGCCGCCGGGTATGATCATGGGCCGGGCGACGATGCCAGACGACTCATCGGGCATTGCCGGCTGCGAGGTACAGCTGCTGTACCATAGCGACATATTGTTCGCCAGAACGACGACGGATGCCGACGGCAATTTTATATTCACTAATGTCGAGCCTAACGATGACACCTGGGGGTACCGGCTCATCATTAAGGACGGCGTCTGGGGCCAGAGTGTCACCCAGCAGTTCTCTGTCGTCTCGAACTCGACTACGATCGTGGCGGTGCGGGTGTACCCGCACATCGGGAGCTTCAACTTCGTCAGCGGCAGTCCGGTCCTCAATGCCGATGGCAACTCCTTTGTCAACCTGACCGTTGCGCTGTTCGACGTGAACGGCAAGCCAGTGCCCGATGGCGTACATGTGAAGTTCACCCAGAGCTCCTTTTATCCCACTCCTGGCCGGTTCTTCTCCGGGGGAGCGAACGGCACTACTCTCACACTGGCGACGCAAGGCGGCCTTATACCGATCATCTATGGCATCGTCCCCGGTGACACGCTGTCGCGGGGCGTACGCCTGGACGCCGAGTGCGTAGAGTCGTCCGATACCCGGGCACTGAACCTGACCTTCAACCTGGTGAATCCCAACGCGATCGAGGGTACGGTCTACGATGCGACCGGCCGGCCGGTGCCCTTCGCTAAGGTCTTCCTGTCCCGCTGGGACGGCGTGAGCAAGTTCAACGGCTACAACAGCACCGAGATCGGCAACCGTACTGACGGCAGCGGCAACTGCGACGCGAATGGCGTCTACCGGTTCGCTATCATGCCCGCCGGCACCTACCAGGTGACCGCCAGCGAGTCCACCTTCTCGAAATCGGGGACTGTGACTGTGGCCAGGGGAAAATATGTCCTCGACATCACCCTGCCCATGAGCCGCGGCAGCATCCACGGCTGGGTCAAGGATAACAAGGGCAATACAGTGGCCGGTGCGGAAGTCTCGCTGCTCCGTGTCTACGGTTCGGCCCTGTCCCGCATGGCGAAGAACGTTACGTCTGCCGACGGCAGCTTCAACTTCGATGACGTGTGGTACGGCAAGTACGATATACAGGCGGTCTATGCCGGTCAGACGGCCGATGCTCCTCTCGTGCTGGACGTGAACCGCACGACGGTGACCCTGGCCTTATTGGTCGATGCGCACGTCGTAACCCCCACGCATACCCCGGCCCCGGCGAACGCAACACCTACTGTCACGCCCTCCGGCAACACGACCGGTGGCATGACAACTGTCACCCCCCGGCCCCCGACACCTACTCCGCCACCGGTGACACCGTCGTACCTGATAACGAGCTACGGCGTAACGCTGGGCGTAATGGGGCTGATCTGCGTTGGCATCCTGCTGGTCATGCTACGGCTCCGGCCGAAGTAACACCCTTTTATGACAAATATGATTTGGCATAGGCTTAGCCGGCAATTAAAACAGAGTTCACAGAGTATAGTCATTTGTAAAATGTTATGTATGCTTGTGACCCTTTCGACACAAAGGCCACGAAGGCCACGAAGTACACGACGTACACATTCATAAGAGGCTGCTATTGCTTCTTTCCATTGAAGACTTCGTGTACATTGTGGCCTTTGTGGCCTTCGTGTCGAAAGGGTCATGAGCCTGAGCATTGTTCACAACACAATTTTAATATTCCAGATGGTCGCATTATCATACGATGGCCGCCTTGAAACGGGACTGGATGGGCAGCGAGTACGTCGACTTCGAGCGGGCGCTGCTCTTTGACCAGGACAAGCAGCACTGGGGATGGTGCCGATGGCCGGAGGGCGGCGGTAACCGCGTTTTTACGCTCTCTAAAAGCCCGTTCCTGGGCGAGATGGGTATCCCGACATACTATGTTTTACCTGAAGGTTACGAAAATCCGCCCTCTGAGGGGCAGTTTATCCAGGTCGAGACGAAAGGCATGCCCAATAGCGAGATCCAGGCCGGGATTCTTCCCGGGGGCAGGCTGCAATACAAATTCATTTCATACAACGCAGGGTCGATCAATAACATCCCTGACAGCAAGCTGATCGATATCCTGCCCCGGCCCCGCCTGTACATCGACGAGTTCCGGCAGCTTACGACGATTAATTTCGACAACGCAAGCCAGGACAACCTGGACCTCGTGCTGCCGCTGCAGATGGTCAGCTGCCCGACTAACGAGACAGGCAAGGGAGGCCTTACGATCAGGCGACAGTCGTTCCTGGAGCGGGACGGCGGCGGCTTCGAGTCGCAGGAAGAGCGGCAGATCGTGCGACAGTTCAAGGCAGGCGTGATGGACGAAATCCCCTCCGGCTTCCGGGAAGTCAACCCGACTTACATCTATAAGGTCGTCACCCCGAAGGGCGAGAGCGCGGTGGCTTCACTCATGAAAAAGGTCCGGGAGGTCAGCCTGATGACCGACCCCGGGACGTCGCTCAAGATCCACATGCCTCTCATCCACCTGCAATCACGTTATCACTACCGGCAGCCGTTATCATCCGATGTGGTCTCCTACCAGCTGACGGCGCTAATCTGCCAGCCGCATCTCCGCAGGCAGGACATCAAGCCCATCGAAAGCTCGATCAAGAAGGCACGCAAGCGCATGGAGCGGCTGTCGATCGACCTGAACATGACGCCGCTCGCAGAAGTCAAGATCGCCGAATCGTTCGCCCGTATGCGCCTGGTGCAGAATAACGCGATCTATCGTTTCCTGGGCGATGCTTCAAAGCTTCTCGAAACGCAGCGTAAGGCGGCAGAGGACCTGTACGAGGACTACTGGTCGTCACAGGTAGATGCGTACGCCGATCTACGCGGTGCCTTCGACGGCGTCGATATCAAGGGCATAAAGGTCGGGAAAAAGAATCGTACGCTGAACGTTAGCAGTTTCGACAGTTCCCTGTCCCGGCGGGACATTAGCGTGTACGTCGAGATACGCCGCCTGATGCAGGCATCGGGCGCGTTGTACGTGAAACGGCCGGAGCTTAAAAAGTCCCTGGGCATGGACGACGTCAGCCTGAAGGAAAGCCTCGAAGTGCTCCGGACCCGGGGCTATGTCATCATGCTGCAGAACGGCTCACTGATAAAGGTCTTTGACCTCGGCGAGTTCAGCGGCCGGTTCGACGAGGCGCTGGAATTCAGCGGCCGGTTCGACGAGGCGCTGCCACGGTAATGTCTGGCTCTTGCGAAGTCCCGTTTGAAAAATGCGTACCTTGCAGGATGCCGAGGCATACGCGTGCGCGCGCGAGCGGCCGCCGGACCGGCATAGCCTTTAAAGCACAATGGTATTTTCCGTAGGCCGCGGGAGCTTCATCACGAGCACCCGCAGGATACCCGGGCCATTGTTGACCCACCGATGGGGTATCCGCGCCGGGCTCTCGATGATCGTATCCGACCCTGCCTCGGCCCTTTCCTCACCAATCTCCACGGTGCCCTTGCCTTCCAGGACGTAAAAGGCGACGTCCACCGGGGTGATATGTCTCCGGAGGGATTCTCCGGGCTTCAGCATGATGTGGACGACCATTGCCTTGTCCGTGCTGTAAACGATACGCGAATCCACGTTATGCGGATTCTTCTCGCTCTCGAAATCCTTTACCTGTGCCGCCTTCATACGATTACTCTCCTGTAAACCGGACTGTCTCTACTTTTCACATTCAAAGCACATTGTCTTGTCCTTGATGTCCGTGTAGAACACCTTCCCGCACTTCGCGCAGATGACCTTGCGGAAGCCGGGATCACGGTACGGTGTGCCTCTCGATGCGTCTCCGAGGTTTAGTCCGCAATAGCATTTCTCTGCCATAGTTACCTCACAATAATAATATTAAGAAGCGGATAGATATACATATTGTCACTTTGAAGGTATAAAATAAAAAATATCGAAAAGGCTGTAAGTCGCACATCTGTTCAGATCATGGTGGCTGAAGAGGTCCGGCTACCGGGGAGATCGTTATGCAACTCGACGAAAAAGTGCTCAATGCCCTGCAAAAGATCGGGCTCACCAGCTATGGTGCCAAATCCTATGCCGCCCTGGTGGCCATGGGGCCGTCCACCGCAGAAATGGTGGCGAAAGAGGCGGAAGTGCCCCGGTCGAAGATATATGATGTGCTCAAGAGGCTCAACGAGGAAGGCTGGGTAAAGATCGAGCGCGGGCGGCCGCTCATGTATAAGCCCCGTTACCCCAAAGAGGCCATCGAAGAGCGTAAGCTGCTTTTGTATGCAGATGCAGAATACGCGTCTTCGGAGTTGACTTCGATCTACGACCGGCAGGTGGACGAAGATGCACCCAAGGTCTGGATCCTGCGTGGCATGGGCAACATCATATCCGAAGATCCAGGACATGATGTCCCGGGCAAAAAGCGACATCGCACTGCTCGGAGCCCTTTACTCGGAGGAAGAGATCGATCACATCAGGAAGTACATCGTATCCGCGAGAAAGAGGGGTATCAGCGTCAGGATCATCACCCGGCCGAAAATCATCCTGAAACAGGGGCACATCGACCTGGTAGAGCTATTGTCGCCCATTGTGCCGGACATGAAGCTTCTGAACACGCCGTTCATCAAATTCGTCGTGGTGGACGGACACGAAATCCTCATCGTCTTTTCCAAAGTCGTAGAGGATGTGCCGGACCCTGAGAATATCGTCGCCATATGGACGCCGAACCGGGAAATTTCATCGTTCATGCAGAGCAATTTCAACACTATGTGGGACGTGGCACAGGCATTGGACACAAAGGGCACGAAGGCCACAAAGGGCACTAAGGATACAAGCCGGTAGCAATACGTCGCATATGCCCCTTTGTGCCCTTTGTGGCCTTAGTGCCCTTGGTGTCCAATGCACGGAAAGTATAATTGCCCGGTAACGCATATAATAGTGGAGTATGTCGCCGCGAACCACAGATTAACGGCGTTAATATGCGGTTCCGGAGCGGACATGTATCAGGGCATATTTCCCTGAATACCCTGATCAAGTGACAAAAAGTTCAAGACAGAGCATCTACCATGAAAACGGCTGTGGTATTCGATAGCGCCGGGACGCTGCTGAACGTCTACCGGGTGGCGAAGGACGTACGCAAAGGCACCATCGTCGAGAACGTGGCATCGACCAATATCGTTACGATGAGGCAGGGCTGTGCTCTCGTGGCGCTGAAGATGGACACCTTCGACTTCCTCGATGGCCTGAGCCCCGGGCTGGCGCTGTCCGCCTATATCGGGCAGGCAAAGGTCGGGATGGACGTCATCTGCAGGAGCCACTGCACTACCGAGCGGATTGCCACCGCGACGCTGGGAGATACCAACGCCACCATAGGCGATATGCAGGATGCGATTGCCGCGGTTAAGCTTAAGTGCAAAGATATATATTATGTCAATATGGGCTTTATCGTGGACGTGCCGCACGCCACGATACCGTTTGTGCTTGCGACTGGCGGCAGAATTTTCTCAGGCGTGAAACCGATGATAAGTCGGCTCAGCACGTCGGACGCCGACGTGTTCATCGCTTCGGGGGACAATCGCAGGTCGCTCTCTGCCCTTGCCGCCGATCTTGGCATCCCTGATACGCAGGTGTTTGATGCGCTGTCACCGGCAGGCAAACGAGACCTCGTGCTGTCGCTCAAGGAGCGATACGACCGTGTGGTCATGGTCGGAGACGGTATCAACGACCGGCTGGCGATAGAGGCCGCAGATATCGGCATCCTGACGGTGCAGCAGGAAGATCCGCGCCCGCAGGCGCTGTATGACTCCGCCGACGCCGTCGTCTCCGATATCAGGGACGTCGAGGGCGTCATAAAGAAAAGTTTACATAATATAGACAGCACAAATACATAGAATCAAGAGAGCGAACATGACAGTGACAACCGTTACAATCATTGCCCGGAGGGACCTGGAGTGACTGCCTTCATCGACGTCAGGAATCTATACGTGAAGTACGGCAAACAGACCGTGTTGAATAACATCAACCTCACCATCAACGAGGGCGATGTGCTCGGCATCATCGGGAGGAGCGGTGCCGGCAAGACTATCCTGCTGCACGTCATCCGGGGCCTCGACGAGGACATTCCCGCCCAGGGCTCGGTCGTCTTCCATACGGCCCACTGCGAGGCCTGCGGCTATGTCAACCCGCCGTCGTGGGTGGGCAAGGCCTGCCCCGTCTGTGGCGCTAAAATGAGCCAGTGGGACGTAGACATCCTGGACATTAACCTGAGCGACCAGGACCGAAGAGCTATTTCCCGGCGTATTGCTATCATGATCCAGCGGACCTTCGCGCTGTACGGCGATGACCGCGTCATCGAGAACGTCATGAGGGCGCTGGAGGACGTTGAATACTCCAGGACCCACAATCAGTCACAGCTCGTGCAGCGGGCAGCCGACCTTATTGATCAGGTCAAGCTGTCTCACCGCATGATGCACATCGCCCGTGACCTGTCGGGCGGAGAGAAGCAGCGCGTCGTCCTTGCGCGGCAGCTGGCCAAGGAGCCTATGCTTTTGCTGGCCGACGAGCCCACAGGCACGCTTGACCCCAAGACGGCGAAGATCGTGCACCAGGGCATCATCCAGGCGGCAAAGGACTACAACATGACCGTGCTGATCACCTCGCACTTCCAGGACACCATCCAGGACATGGCGACGAGAGCCCTTCTGCTGGACAACGGCGAGATCAAGATGGACGGCAAGCCCGAGGATGTCATTCACGAGTTCATGAAGTCCCAGAAGGTCGTGGAGAAGAAAGAGTACCTGGCCACAGGCCTGCCTATCGTTCGTGCCGAAGACCTGGAGAAGGTCTACCTGTCCATCGACCGCGGCGTGATCAAGGCGATCAACCACATCTCCTTCGACGTGAAGGAGGGCGAGATCTTCGGCATCGTAGGCGTAAGCGGCGCCGGCAAGACGTCGCTGTCCAACACGATCACGGGCAACATGGAAGACGCCCACGGCATGGTCGAAGTCCGCATCGGCGACGACTGGGTCAACATGCTCGAGCCGGGCTACTACGCCCGGGGCCGGGCTAAGATGTACGTCGGCCTCCTGCACCAGGAGTACGACCTGTACCCGCACCGGACGGTCGTCGATAACCTCACTGACGCCATCGGCCTGGACTTTCCGGCCGAGCTGGCCGAGCGCAAGGCCGTCCACACGCTGATGATCGCGGGCTTCACCGAGGACAAAGCCCAGGAAGTGCTGGCCAAGTACCCGGGCGAGCTGTCCGAAGGCGAGCGTCACCGTGTCGCGCTGGCGCAGGTACTCATCCGCGAGCCGCGGGTGGTCGTACTGGACGAGCCGACAGGCACCATGGACCCGTTCACCAAGCGGGATGTGGCCAACTCGATCCTGTCGTCCCGGGAGGAAATCGGCGAGACGTTCGTCATCGTGTCCCACGACATGGAGTTCGTCCGCATGGTCTGCGACCGCGTCATGCTCATGCGCGCGGGCAAGATCGTGGACATCGGCAGCGTGGATTCCGTACTGGACAAGGTCACGGAGCAGGAGCGCCAGATCATGGCGCACGGCACGTGACCCGAACATTTTTCTGGCAGGTCCCTGTACTCGGGCTGTTATTTTCACCTGATAGAAAGTATATGATTTAGAAAATCGACTTAATGGAGAAGAGGATCAAGTGAGCGAAAATATCGTCGTCGAGGTTAACGGGAAGAAGCTGTCCGTCCCTGCCGGTTCCCGCATTGCGGACGCGCTCGCCGCCGCCGGCGCCCGCCGGGTGCCTGGCACGATCATCGGCATCGTCAGCGGCCGGGAAGAGGCACGGAAGGAGGTCGCCACCGAGTTCCGGGTGATCACCAGCAAGGGTGAGTTCCGGATCGAGCTGTCAGGCGATCGCAAGGACACCTGGCTCAAGAGCTATGACCGGCTGATCAACGCCAAGCTGAAATGGGCTAACGGGCAGGCCGTAGCATTCGGGCCGTTCGCCTCGGATGTACAGCCGGGAAAGGGCGAGGCGGAGTACCGGGCATGGGACGTGAGCCTGGGCACCGGGGGCTATGACGCTAAAAATTCTTATCTGATCATATCCAAATCGAACCATTCCTCCGATTACGGCGCCCGCGGCAGGCCGTTCGCGAGGGTCGTCTCAGGCAAGAGCGTGATCGCCACGCTGGGCTCGGATGACACCATCAGGTCTATCGAGCCGGTGATCATGCTGGAGAAGTTCGCCAACAAACTGGTCACGACCGACGAATCGCTGCCTGTCGAGTACGGCATGGAGTTGCACACGGAGCTGGAGGTCGAGCTTACCGCCGAAGGCCAAGGACGGGGCGGAGCACTTCTATGCGGCTGTCATGAATGGCACGTTCCCGGTGGACTTCGCCGCCAGCACGTTCGTCTCCAGCGACATCATGCTGGGCGAGCTATGTCCTTATGAGAACCTGGCCGCCCGCAGCGAGGGCACCGTCAGCATCAGGACCGACGGGGCCGGAAGAGGCCGCATTTACATTTCCAAGTCGGACATGACGTCCAATATCTATCATTCCATCATCGGCCGTGTCACGAAAGGGCTGGAGCTGGCCAGAATGGCGTCGCCGGGACAGCGTATCGCCGTAATGTCCGTGCCCCGGCGGCTCAGCGTCCTCGGCATGAGCCTGGAGGACGCGGAGGCATTCCTGACCGAACGCGGCGTCAAATACGAGAAAGCCGGATACCAGGGCGACGGCGCTGTCGTGGTCGAGCAGCAGCCGGAGACGACGATGGAGATCGTCTCGGGCGGGCAGGTAAAGATCACCAGCATACCCAGGCAGAGCCTGGTAGAGATCGAGCTGTACCGTAAGGATGCGCCCCGGTCAGTCGAGTACTTCAGCCGGGCCACCGGCCTCAAAATGCAGACCGTCGGCGCGCTGGACGTATTCTTCAAGTACGAGGACACCATGCTGTTCAAGGGCAAAGCCGTGCATGTCGTCGAGCTGATCCCCGAGAATAAGCCCGCAGGAAGGGGCGACCATAGCGACCGGCGAGATCGGGCTGACCAACATGGCGGCGAAGCATGCCGGCATGATCGGCGTCCGGTTCGGCGAGAGCGACAAGTTCGGGCCCACAGGCGAGAAGTACCTGGCTACCAATATCATCGGCCGGGTGGTCGACGTGGAGAAGCTGCGCAAGGCGAAAGAGAAAGATCGCGTGTATTTCACGGAGGCGCGATAATGGCGCTGTAACGCTGACGAGACGGTCACAAAAATGGTGGTCCTGTCGGACTCGTTACTGCCGGCGGAGCTGGCCATCGAGGCATATAAGATAACGGCAGACGTCACGATCAAGGAGACCTGCTACGGGCTGATGGTCACCGGAAAGCGGAGCGCCGTCGACCATCTGGTCCGGGAGCTTCGGAGGATCGAGCCCTAACAAAATATTCGTCAAGGAGCGCGGCTATCCGCCGGGCGACCCGAGGCGATGCCGGGCTGACCGGGGCGGAGGGCCGAGACCGGGCTTCCACCAGCTCAAGTACGAGCTCGACCTGCTTCCCGACATATCGAAAGGCCTTGTGCTCGTAGAGCGCGGCAGCAAAGCCGTCGTGCAGCCGAGGGCAAAGAACATTGACGTTAATCGTTTCAAGCAAATCATCGATCAAATGACAAAGACAGAGGACGGAGAAAAGCAATGAAAGTATTCATCTATCCCCCTAACAGCCTGATACTGGCCGACCTGGTCGAGCGGTTCGGCCACGAGCCGCTGGCGCTCATGACTGAGGTGAGGAAGAAGGTGACCAATGCCAGCCTGGACTCACCGCCCATGAACATGACGCCGGACGACCCCAAGAAGGGGCTGAAGTATGCGGCCATCGAAGTCCCGTCGGGGGTCCGCGGCCGGATGGCGCTGATGGACCCGATGATCGAGCAGGCAGAGGCGGCTATCATCGTCCACGACGCCGAATACCTGTTCGGGTGCATGGGGTGCGCCCGGACCAACGAACTGCTCAAGTACGTCATACGCAAGAAGGGTATACCCGTGCTGGAGCTACAGTACCCGAAGAGCGAGAACGAGGCGAAGAACTTCGTGTTATTCATCAAAGAGTTCCTGGAGAAGCTCGAAGGTCAAATCCGCTCCCGTGGAGGCCGAGAAATGAGAAAGATACGGATCGCTCACCTTATCCTGCGGCTCGGAACACAGCGGCGTACAGGGTGAGATCGAAGAGGCCGCCCGCCAGGTCAACGCCCAGATCGTGTTCCCCGAGGTAGAGATCGGCAACGTAAAGGAGAACGCCGAGGCCTTCGGCCTGCAGGTGGCCAGCCCGGACCTGCGGCTCATGATCGCAAGAGCGAAGAGCATCGTGAACGGCGACACCAAGGCCGATGCCGTGTTCATTACGACGTGCTTCCGCTGCGCCGAAGCCGCCATCGTCCGGAACGCGATCAGGGACTATATCCACCAGAAGTCGGGCCTCCCGGTAATCAGCTACTCGTTCACTGAGCGTACCAGCCACGAGACGTTGCTGACCCGTATGGAAGCGCTGTCGACGACGGCCCTGCGCAGAGGCCTGCTGGCACGGGAAGAGCAGACCGGGCTGACGGCGGGCATCGACTCCGGCTCCAGCACCACCAAGGCCGTGATCATGAGGGACAACAAGATCATCGGCACCGGCTGGGTGAAGTCGACGGACGTCATCAAGAGCGCCGAGGACGCCTTCAGCCGCGCGCTGGCCATGGCAGGCGTAAAGCGCGAAGAGCTGCAGGGCATCGGCACCACCGGCTACGGCCGATTCCTGATCGGCAAGCACTATAATGCCGACCTGATACAGGAAGAGCTCACGGTGAACTCCAAGGGCGCAGTCTACCTGGCGGATATGCAGAAAGGCCCTGCCACTGTCATCGATATCGGCGGCATGGATAACAAGGCCATCTCGGTACAGGACGGCATCCCGGGCAGCTTCACCATGGGCGGCATCTGCGCCGGCGCGTCGGGCCGGTTCCTCGAACAGTCGGCGAACCGTCTCGGCGTGGACATCGGCGACCTGGGCGCGCTCGCCGTCAAGGGCGATCACAACAACGTCACCATGAACAGCTACTGCATCGTGTTCGGCACCCAGAGCCTGATCAACTCGCTGTCGCAGGGCAAAGCGAGGGAAGACGTAGCGTCCGCGGCCTGCTACAGCGTCGCAGAGCAGGTCTTCGAGCAACAGCTCCAGGAGATCGAGGTCAAGAAGCCAGTGATCATGGTCGGCGGCTCTTCGCTGAACATCGGCCTGGTAAAGGCGATGGGCGACCTGCTGAAGATGGAGATCGTCGTGCCGCCGTACTCCCAGTACATCGGCGCGGTGGGCGCGGCCCTGCTGGTCTCCGGGCTGCGGGGAGGCAGCGAAGCCAATGGACAGTGAGATCGAGGCGCCCGAGCGTTTCACGGTGGAGAGCACCGACCTGGAGGGCGCAAAGAAGTACGACGGCGTCATCCGTGACGTGCTGAGCGACCTGAACCTGGTCCGGGCCATCGGTAGACTGCACGTCTATATCGACCCGAAGCAGCCGGTGTTCATCGCCGTCGGGCTGTTCCGCCGCGGGCTGCCCACGCTGACGCTGGGTGACGTAGCGGATATCTCCAGCGTGAACGAAGGCCTCATGGTCTCGGTACGCGACGAGGAATACGCGGCCACGGCCGTGGGCAAGCTGTACCTGAAGTACGGCCGGGACAAGCTCATCCCGACGGACCGGACAGCCGTCATAGTGCCGCCCTTCGGTGATTTCGCGAAGCAGCACGACGACATATCTTCCATCGTCGTCTACGACCCCAAAGACGAGCTGAAAAAGGCGGTCATCGACGCGTTGATCAGGATTACGCCGGAAGGCTTCCGCATCCGGAAACACTATATCTCCGAGCATATGCTCGCGTTTATTGCCTCTGAAGACCCGATCAAGCCCGAGTGGATGGACATCTGCCGGAATCTCCGGGATAAGATCGGCAAAGAGGAGGTCGACTGATATGGAACCCGTGATTTTCCAGGGTGGCGTCTACAAGCACGAAGAGATGATCGAGCTGGTAGAAGACCTGGGCGGCTATGTCCTCCAGAAGAACCTGCTTCAGCTGGATGTCATTGCCGTCATGCTGGTCCCGAACGCCGACCTGCCCCTGGTCGAGGCCAAAGCGAAGGAGCTGCTGGGCAAGCTGACCAAAGCCCCCCTCGCCGGCGCCGAGATCGCCGTCGTGACCCCCACGCTGGCCTACCAGCATTTACCGCATCTGGCCTGTGACATCGCCGAGTATCTCCGCAGGGCCGGCGCCAAGACCAACATGATCGGGCTGGCCCGGGGCGTAGGCAAAAGGATCGCCCAGATGAAGGCCCATGAGATTGATCTCATCAACGAGCACGACGCGGCCATATTTACATACGGCAACTTCCGCGAGTGCATCATAGAGAAGACTAAACTATTCACGGACATACAGGTCCCGATCATCGTCACCGGCGGCCCGCAGATGGATAAAGCAGAGGTCGTTGGCTGCGTCGACTACATCGGCGGCCTGGGCCGTATCATGCACCGTACCAGGCAGAAGGACGAGCTGGCAATCCTCGACAGGCTGGTCGACGCCACGGGCAAAGTGCTCGACGAGAAGCGTGCCGAGCTGGATAAAGACCCGCTGTCGGTCAGCCCGCCCCGCGTCGCGAAAGAGATCGAAAAGCAGATCCCCGACATCCCCGAATCGCTGGCACCGACGCCGATCACGCTGCAGCTGAACGGGTTGAGGATCAAGGTGCCCTACGAGGAATACAAGGACCGCATACTGAACGTCCGGTTCGACGAAGGCATCTACATGCGCGAGGTGGCGAAGCTGTACCCGTCCCGCATGAAGGACTACATTATACTCCGCATACTGCCCAAGTCCGAAACCGGCTTCGTGATCTAAGATGCCCGGAGCGGGCTGACGACCGGAGCCCCGGTCAGGCAAAATGGATGAAAAACGGGCAGGGCAATTCGTTGCAGACCTGACGGGCGCTCGCGCGCGCATGCGCAGGCAGATGGGCTTAACAGACGTCTTTCCTGAAATTTTTTTCCAAGAGTCACAAAATGGCGACCTGTCGACTCTTCCCGGCCTCTGGCATCATCAGCGTTTCTTAATGCCGGTGCGGTTGATGACCATGCCAACTGCGGCGAGGCCGCCCGCCATGCCAAAAGGTATCAGCGGGATACAGTCATGCCAGCTTGCGCCTCCGGGCGTCGGTGACGGGCCAATAGGGGTTGGCGTGCCGGCGGCAGGGGTCACCGTAGGTTTGGAGAGTAAGAACGAATGGTCGATCGTGCCGTCCTTGAAGACGATCTCGGTCAGTGTCGCGTTCTTAGGCACAGGGATTTCCAGCCAGAACGTGCCTGTCCTCAAATGCGGGTTTACCCATTGCGTCGTCGGCTCGTTGGTATTGTACCGGTACTGGTTGCCGTTACTGTCGATAAGCACAGGCGTGACAAAAGCTTCGTCCCGATTGTCCCCGAAATTGTCGTACTGGTAGTCCAGGCGGACCCAGTAAACGGACTGGGGGTCGACGTTATAATGAATGTTGCTCCTTTCCTCACTGCCGATGTTCAGCCCGAGCAGATAGACATCGATATTCTTCCCGTTCATCGTGAACTTCTCGTCGAGAGGGATGTACTGGTCGGCATATGCGGCCGGCACGGCTAACGCGAGGAATAGCGCTCCAGTAAATAAGAGGATGGCCGTTCGACCGAACATAGACTGATCATTCTGATCTTACGATTTAAACCTTTTGAGTCTGAACAACAGTTTAGAATTATAATAAAAGCCCGGGCGATGCCGCGATCGACATGGTGATCAGTGTGGCAACCTGCATGAACGGCAGAAAATTGACTGCAGCAGGTGTATCCCCGTTCGCTCAGGTGGCCAGCTTATTGATTGTGCCGGCATGCCCTGCCATATGGGAATGTTTCGCATGCAGCCATATAACCGGCGTCCATGGCAAAAGCGTTCTCCTGCCAACAGCCGGATACATATAAATACTCGCAGGCGGATAAATAAGTGAACCGGCAGGTAGGACAGGCGTGATATAAGTTGAAGTTCGAAAACACCTTGAAAAACCTCTTCGGAAAAGAGCCCGACGCAGCGGTACAGGAGCTGCTGAAGAACATCGAGGACGACTATGGCGAAGTGCCATTCGTCCTGAAGTCGATGAGCGACCGGCCCAACGTGCTCCTGCCGAAGATCATCTACGACGACGCCGTGCTGCGGAACCCCGAGCACCTCGACGAGAAGACCGTCGAGCTGATCACGATCGGCGTGGCCACGGCGCTGAAGTGCGATCACTGCCTGCGCATGCACCTGCGCGTCGCGCACAGGAAAGGCATATCCAAGGACGAAGTCTTCGAGGCCATCCTGCTGGCCAGCGCATTATCGAACACCGCTGCACTGGCACAGGCCATGCGTGTCTTCGAGGAGGACCGCGACGGCATCCCGGATGACGACGATAAAAAAGCGGATTGCGACGGGTGCGTGGTCGTGGAGAACCATAACCACAAGAACGGCAAGACTGACTAATATCAATAAGCCAGGGGTCGGCTGATAACCGGGAACCCGGTCAGGCATAGGTGATGAAAAACCTGTCCGGCAATTCGTTGCAGGCCGCACGGGCGCTCGCGCGCGCACGTGTGACCCGGACGAGGGCTCTCATAAAAAAGGCAGTCTTTTCAGTCGTCGATTCATAAAATTTTTGTTAAAAATATAGGTGCGACGCTACGGCATTTCTGATCCTATAGGTATTTGACGAACCAGTCCCTGACCAGCTTGAACAGCTCGTCCCCGTCCTGGCTGAGGCAGTGATCGGCACCTTCGAACAAAACCAGCTTCTTCGGCTCACCGGCCCGCTTTGCGATATCGACCGAGCATTCACAGGAAAGCGTCTTATCACCGGTGCCGTGGATAAGCAGGATAGGCCTCGGCGTGATCTTCCTGACGCCATCGGTGCCGTAGGACTGGCTGGCGACAGTGACCACCGTTCTCACGCGCTTGTCATGGACAGCGGCTGAGATGACCACTGCTCCGCCAAACGACCACCCGATCAGCCCGATAATGGTAATCCCATATTGCCGGTCCAGGTAGTCGATGCAGGCGAGCACGTCGGATATGCATTCGTCGAGATCGGAGTCGTAACGGCAGTTGATTAAAAGTGACGATATGCCGGACCTCACCAGGTCCTCGGCCAGCGGGTGGTAGATGTTCGCAGGCCCGTGTGTGCCGCCCCCGACGCCATGCATGTAGATGACGCCTTTGTTAGAGCCGCCGTTATAGAACTCGCATTTGACATAGCCGTCCCTGTTTTTGATCTCGAAGAGTAACTGAGAAACCTGCATCGTTCAAACGTCGGACAGGCAAAAATAAAAACGATAGGGGTACTTTTTCCCGGACGGGCTATCCCGCGCCTTCTTTGTGTCAGTCATTCTTGAAACTTTTTATGCACATTTTTGCCTTTATGGCATCAGTCCTGGCGCTCTTGGCGCTCGTCTTGGCGTTCTTGGCGAGAATAAAACGGTTCTTTAGTTCTGGTACGCATCGCCTTGACCGAGCCGGTATCTTTACTCTGTTAAGGCGCACGCAGTACGGATTTCTCGCCAAGAGCGCCAAGACGAGCGCCAAGAGCGCCAGGACAAACAGATAGTGATGCGGTGTACCGGGCTTTAAAGTCTAAAAAGTTATGAGAATGACTATGTCTTATTTTACCTTCGTGCCTTTGTGGCCCGGCGGCAGGCCGTAAGCGTTGATCATATTGATCAGCTCGGTAAACGCTTCGACCTCGAACTCCAGTATCTCTTCCTTCTTCATGCCGATAGTCATCTCGCCGTCTGCCGTCAGACGGTCCGGGCCGCGGCGCACAAGACGGTCGACGCCATCGATGGTGAGCGTTTCTTCCATCTCCCGGTCCCAGACGAAAGCACGGCCAGGGAACAGCACCGTGTCTTTGACATCCTTGAGGTCGAGAGCCCGGACATCGTCAATGGTCATCAGGCACGCGATCTCCTTTTTCACCGGCACCACATTCACGGTGCCGCCCAGCTTTTTAAATATCTCCGCCAGCATAGGAGCCGCGACGCTGCCCGTGATGAGCGTGGCTTCCTTAGTGACCGCCGGGAGCTTCTTAAGCAGCTTCGGGTGATGGCGGATGGCGAACGGGGAACCGGTCTTCGGGTCGCCCAGCGGCGTGCCCGTCACCCGGAACTTGTAACGCGAGGCGACGTCATGCACGATAGCCTCGAATTCCTGCACCGTATGGGGCTTGACGCCCTTGATGAGCGGCGCGTTGGACAGGATCAGGCCCTGCTCCACCGAGTTCGCGAACCGCATCAGGATAACACCTTTCGCGCCCCATTTTTGCAGGAGGTCGCAGGTCTTTTTCAGGTCATCGCCATCGTTCACGCCGGGAATGAGCACAGACGCCGCATAGACATCGCAGTGCTTGCAGAAACGCCGGAGCGCTTCCAGCGACTCTTCCGGGTGCTTATCGTTCATGTACTCTTTCCGCTTCTTCGGGTCTGCGGAGAAGACGGTGAACGTGACTTCGGTGACGCCGTTCTCGATGTAAAAGTCCGCATCGTCGGCGCCTTCAAAGCCCTTGCCGCTCGTATAGCCAAGGTGGATGGGGATGCCGAACTGCCCCAGGAACTGTACCAGCTCCTTCAATTGCGGATAACAGCTCACGTCTCCGCCGCCGCTGACCGTGATCTTGTCGACGCCGCGGTTGAACATCAGCGACTGCTGGACCTCGGAGGCGACCATCATCAGCGGCTTGAAGCCGGGATACTGCTCTTTGACGCTCTTCGAGCAATAGTCACACCCCTTCTGGTACGGCATGCAATACTTGCACCCGAACGCAGGGACGTCCTTTGCCAGCCTGAAATAGCAATACTTACAAAAGCCCCGGCAGTCCTTACCCGGGCTGCCGCCTACGTCCGCCAGTACCTCGACCATGATAGCTGCATGGTATGACGGCGATGAAATAATAAGTTTTTCATTCACGAAGCCATCTAGAAAAGCTGTGTACACTGAGAACGTGCACACGACACGAAACAACATGAGTATAGTTATACGTGAAACTTTTTGCACAGGCTGGCAGGCACCAAACACAACGGACACGACGGACACGACGTACACAACGTTTTTAAAGTAATGGCCACGCGTAGCCTTACTATTAAAACGTCGTGTACGTCGTGTACCGTTGTGTACGTTGTGTTAGGTGCCGGCTGAGCGTATACAACATTCAGGTGAATGCACTAAAAAAGTTGAAGACGGGCAGGCATATAACCCGCCCGATGACGCTGGTTTATGCTGGCGTCATCGTGTAGCTCTGCGTCCTGTTGGAGAAGACGATGAGCAGTGTCGTGGACGTCTTGTATCCGTCCTTGCTGAGCTTGATGAGGTATAAGCCCTGCGGGAAATCGCCGATATTCAGGTTTCCATCGGCATCGGTGCTGCCCATCAGGTATTTGTTGTTAAATACCTCTGCGTTTGCAATGCCTGCTTTAGAGCTTTTATCGGTGATGTGGATGGTGAGGTTCTTGCCCTTCGCGGGGGTCATGCTCACCAGGGCAGGCTTCGTCGCGAAGTCGGTCGTGATGGTCGCGTTCTGCAGCCCGTTCTTTACGACCGTCACCGTATGATTGCCCGCCGCAGGCGCTTCCTTGAGTGTCAGGTTGCCCTTCGAGTCCGTAGTGACCGCAGGCAGGTTGTCGATATACACTTTTGCCCCGCCGACCAAGTCGCCCGTCGCTTTCATGATGACCCTGACGTCCGGCCCCGATAATGCGGCATTGCCGCCCTCATGCTGCGCGACTGCACACTGTACGGACGTTAGCGATACCAGCAATATGGCGACGACGATGGCCGCCGTCTTCATGACTCGATCTATGCGTGACAGACGAAAACCTCCCGTGCAAGCGATTACGGGTTAGTTAAACAGCATATCCTATGCATGTAATGTACATAAGTATAGCGGATGTGTAATTTGAAATATATGCCGCTACGGGACTACAAAAATATCATTCGAGTAACTTTTGTATACCGATAAGGTATCTGACACAGAGTTCACAGAGTTCACAGAGTATAGTTATTTGCATATCTTTTTGTACATGATAGCCGGCACCTGACACAAAGGCCACGAAGGCCACAATGGCCACAACGTACGTTTAAAAAGGTTCATGGAAGCCCCTTTATAAAAAGGACTTCGTGGCCTTTGTGGCCATTGTGGCCTTTGTGTCTGATGCCTTCTCATTGTATACAACATTCCAGGAATGACTATACACGAAGTCTTTTCAGAAAGTAGCTGCGACAGCCTGTTCTTTAAACGTACTCTGTGTACCCTGTGGACTCTGTGAACTCTGTGTTGAATACCTTCTCACATAATCAGCATTTCACCAACGACTATACGTAGTGTCAGGTGCCGGCTCAGCATGTATAAAAAGATTCAGGAATGACTATACACAAATGGTTTTATAATCATGCGCCGAATAACAATAGGTCGCAACAGGGCATAGTCCCTGCATTATTTTATGGGAGTGCGCACGTGCGTAAATTCTGGCCTCTGCTGATGGTACTGTGCTTCGGCGTCCTGGACGCAGTATCGACGCTCTTCGTCTACTGGCAGATCGGCACGTTCGAGTACGAGCTGGGCCTGCTGACGAACGTCCTGTATGATCTGGGCAGCATCGAGGCCGTCATCGTCTTCAAGCTCATGCTCACCTGCATTGCCGCAATCATGCTATATTACATTGCCCGAAAGCGTGCCGAGGCTGGACAACCTGTGCAAGCTGACGTGCATCGGCGCGTCGATCGTCGGCATCTTCGCGGCCGACGTCCAACATGACCGGCGCGCTGACCGGCTCGACGCTATGGATATTCGGGATCAGGGGCGACATGATCGCGTACCTGCTGTTCACGCTGTTTTTCATGGTCGGCATCGCAGACCTGGTCCTGAAAGGCCCCGGGAACGGCCGTGCCGGTGAAATCCGCGGAAAATTGCCCTGATCGTCCTCCTTTCGCCGTCCGGCCAGTATAACCGTTAACCCTCGTGCCTGCCCGGGTCTTCCGTCCCGGACGATGTCACGCATCCCGAAACGCCCCTGGTAAGGTCGCATTTTCTTTTAGTGTGGTATTAATACGCACCGGTATAGTAAGTATCATGTTAAAAACTGAGAAGGACAACGCGAAGCATATCAACCTCACCGGCTTTTACCGTTTTTTACAGAATCAATACCGGTTCCCCGAACATCGGCTGCAGGGCATCATCGCCTGTACGGGCGTGGTACTGAACAGAGTCCAGAACCTCACCATGAGCCGATCAGACCTCGAGCGCATCCGCACCTATATCAAAAGCATCGGGCTGACCGGGGAGACCATCAATTTTTACATCACGTCTTTCATCTTCTATATCATGTACCTGGAACGGGCAAAAGAGACACGCGCAAAGACGTAAATGTCATTAAAAATGTATTGAGCCGCCGCCTTAACCCGTATTGACCAGATACAGGTTAAGGCAGGTAGCGTATATTTCCACTTACCAGGAATGCAGTTGATGGCACCATTCCTTGAAAGATGATATGTCGCATGCCAATATGAACATTCTCTATTTAATTTCTAATTATTAATTTGTAAGGTGCCGATTCGTATGACGACGGCGTTGCTGCTCTGGACAAGAGACTGATGGGGCACTGTCAGTATCCGTGTAAAAAGGATCGAAAATTATCATGGCTCAGAGTATCTTGCCTGAATAGACAAAGGTAGTAGTACCATCCGTGAAATGGGCGACGACTGTGATCTCCCCGCCAGGGCTGACCGGGAAGTACATGTTGCTGCCAATAACGCTGGCATCATAAGTGGTAGCGGGCGAGCCATCTTCTTTACAAGGAGTTCACCGGTGATCCAGAAATATCATTTGTACACGTATAAGTCGCCTGGGTCGCATCGGAATGGCCTGCGCCGCCGGATGTGAGTAGCCCCATAACGTCGCCCATAGTGGTGACCCTGATTACATCGGAATTTACCCTGGTGACCTTTACGCCGACGATGTGCTGCGGGGTAATATCAGTGTTCAGCTGGAATGCGAACTCGGCTACGACTGCCGAGAGTACGACGGTAATCACGACAATTAGAATGATGCCGATGACTAGCCGATGTGCCTTCGTCATTGCGGTTGCTGGTTCGGGCCATATCCTATCCATCCTTGCTCATTCCCCCCGCAATTACGTTTTACATGCAGTTTTTCCAGCTTCATAGAGCTGGTTTTTCTAGCGCAGCAGAAGATACTCTGCCGTCGCATGTTTTATGATAATAAAATAAAGGATTGGCCGCAGAAAGTTCCTGCGGCCCACGTTTGATCTTTTATCATTTCAGCTTACTTATATCTTGCCCGAGAACACGTTGGACGTAGTGCCGTCAGTGTAATTGGCAATCACGGTGACATCCGTGTTTGGCGTAACCAGAAGTACATTGCCGTACCAATCTCATTTGCACAAGCACGTTGCACCGTTGTACCAGCTGATGTACAGGGCATTGCAGTGGTGCCATCGGTTAATACAACTTTATACGTCGCGTCCGCATGCCGGTGGCACTGAGGCCAGCCTTGAGCATATTGATGTCACCGCTCATCGTCTTGACTTCAATAATATCCGGCGTGGTGCTGGTCCTGACGACATTCGCGCCGACCGTGTGACTGCTCTGCGGTAACTGGTTACCGAGCTGGAATACGAACGCAGCAATGACTGCCGCGAGAATTACCGTGATCGCTACCATCAGGATAACACCGATGACAGCCGATACGCCTTCTTCATTGTTCTTAAAGCTTGCCATATTATTTCCACCATTGAAATTTTACAGTCGCAGGTTTTGCGACCGATGTTTTTCTGTTTCATCGGGATTTTTGTTCAAATCCCTTATGCCCTTTCCGGTAGATCGGCTTCCTGCACCCTTGTGTGACATGCGACAGGCATGTCGCCGCCAGCACAGCAAGCGATTGGATCGGCATGCTGTTTTGCTGTGGGTTTTCAGGGGCCTTTCTATTCCAAAAGGGCACTGGTTTGGATTGTAACCGAAGGTCAAATCCAACCCGTTTTTGCCAAATAATTCTAATAAGCCTCTGTATATATATATCTTTCCTAATTAGCCCTTGTTTTCAAAACAGTAACTGATTTTGACAAGTTTCACGGAATAAAGCATTAATAATGACATCCTTTTCTAGTTATGGAACAAAATATTTCTGCATGTGCCATTTATCACATTTTCTTTTCCATTGTGAGTCCCGATGATAATTACAAAAAAGCATTTTCAATCCTGTTTTACCGATCGAAGGTTATATACAATTTATCTCTCACAGGCAGAAAAATGGTACTATGCTGATCAGGCGGTTATAATGCCGGATATTGTACTATTATCGGCGTTTAATCGCCGAAAATACTAATACCAATCAGTGTATTATACCTACTGTTTATACGTCTGGCAACGTCAGGAGGACGTGAAGGGCGTGTGGACGGATAGTCGATAACGGAATCAGTCGACAGCTCCTTGGATTGTTTTTTACAACGGGAGGTTGCCGGCCTGGCGCCAGGCCAGGTATAATTAGTTATATAAGCAATAAACGACAAAACCTAGCCACTTACATGCAGGACTGAGAGACCCCATGAAAGTCAAGATATCCACGCCTTCGCGTCTGCACTTCGGGCTGATTGATTTTAACGGCGGGCTGGGCCGCATTGACGGCGGTGCCGGCGTCGCCATCTCGAGCCCGCGCAACGTGCTATCCGCCTGCAGTTCGGATACTTTCCGGGTGAACGGGCCGAACCCCGCGCTCATTAAAGACATCGCCAGCAAAATTTGCGATAAGCTCGGAAAGCCCCTGCCAGATCTTGAGATCACTGTAGAGGAGGAGATCTGCAACCACGCCGGTTTCGGCTCCAAGACACAGATCAGCCTCTCGCTCGCTTATGCTATCTGCAGGGAGTATGGCATTACCTACGCCAGCATCGATGAGCTGGCCCGGCTGGTCAGCCGCGGCGGCACGTCGGGCATCGGCGTCCGCGCGTTCGACCGCGGCGGCTTCATCCTCGACTGCGGCCACAGCTTCGGCGAAGGGAAGGATAAGGACTCCTGCCTGCCGTCATCTGCCTCGAAGGCAAAGCTTTCTCCACAGGTAATGCGGTGCGACGTGCCGGAGCACTGGCGCTTCGTGCTGGTGACGCCGCTCAACTACGAGGGCTCTCACGGCAAGTCCGAGGTCGATATCTTCCAGTCGAACTTCCCGGTCAACGCCACGGAGGTCGACCGCATCTGCCGCATCGTGCTGATGCAGATGCTCCCCGGCATCCTGGAGAAGGACATCGCCACCTTCGGTACGGCCATCAACAGCATCCAGACGCTGGGCTTCAAGAACGTCGAAATCCAGCTCAAGGCGCCGCTCGTGCCCAACATGCTGGCCATCATGAACAGCAACGGCTCCTACGGCAGCGGCATGAGCTCTTTCGGGCCAACAGTCTTCGGGCTCACGGACTCCGACCGCAAGGCAGAACAGATCCAGAAGGCAGTCTGCGATTACCTGAGCGACATGGACATCGAGAACCAGAGCTGGATTGCCGAGCCCAACAACCACGGCGTGCTGATCAGCGAAGCGGGCAAAGAGCGCAGCGTCATCCGCGGCCGCGCGCTAAGCTGAAGGTTTATCAATTGGCCGGCAAAACCGACCTGTTTTTGCATAATGTTTTACTATTTGGGCATAAAGGCCGCTATTTTATATGATTTGGGGTATATCGGCCGTTATTGCATAAAAATAGCTTCTCTTTCAGGATATTTCGCCGATTCCGGTAATCATCTTAAATTCGTCGGTTTGTTTACTCTTCATTGTAGGAGGATGAATTGGTCATGCGTAAACAACTAATTATTACAGCTGGCGCTATCGCAGCCGTGCTGGTATTCATTACACCCGCTCTCGCCCAGGTTCCCTGCGGCATACCCGGCGGCCTCGGCTTCGGTGCTCCCCTCGGCGGCTTCGGCCTGGGCGCGGCAGGATGCGGCCCGGTGGGATTCGGCCTCGGCGGATTAGGTTTCGGGCTACCCTTCGGCAACATCGT
The DNA here is from genome assembly GCA_963769045.1 of uncultured Methanocellaceae archaeon. GTDB lineage: Archaea > Halobacteriota > Methanocellia > Methanocellales > Methanocellaceae > Methanocella_A. The sequence goes on along the minus strand of CAVYKK010000015.1, from coordinate 15,036 downwards.
TGGCCTTGGCCTGGCCATGATGAGCTCGGTGCTCAGCTCAGCATTCGGCTGTCTGGGGCTGGGTTTCGGCGGCTTCGGGTTACCGTTCGGCGGATGCTTCTAGGCTGAAAGCCGGGCTTTGCCCCTTCTTTTTATTCCCCGAATATCGGTTATTTTTACAAAACAAGCCATTTTTTCAGTCGTCGTTTAAAAATTGCTTATTGTTATCTATTTTTCGCCGGATTAGTCGATCATTTTAAACTTAATGGCTCGATTTCTATTTTATCGTAGGAGGATTGTGCAGTCATGCGTAAGATATTGGTTATTGCCATCGCTATAGTCATGGCCGTTACAGTAATCGTCTCCCCGGCGTTTGCACAGGCCACGCCAGGGTATGGTCCGTTGATGGGCATGTTCTGGGGCGCGGGTGACGGTCCTGCCCTCAATGGCTACGGCCTCGGTTACTTCGGCACTATATTTCCGCAGCTTATGCTCCAGGGACCCGGCCCGTATGGCATCGGCGGCTTCGGATCAGCGGTTCCGTTTCTCAACTGTTGGTCTTAAATAGAGCCGGGGGTCGATGACCCCATCTTTATTATTGGTTACGCTGAAAAGTTGGCTCGACTGGCATGTCGCAGTCAATAGCGGCAAGGGCCGGCTCATCAGGTATTTTACCCCCGGCAAAAGAGATGCTTTCAGACAAATCTCGGATAGTCTGCCGGTACCTGCTATCGACAGAATATACCGGCTTTTCATTGTATGCCGGAGACCTTGCGATAATGCCGCCGGAAATCAACTCCCGCAGGTACTTGCTGACCGAGCTTTCCTGCATGCCTGATGCCGCCGATATCTCCTGGTTGGTCATTGCCTCATGTCCGGCCATTGCCGACAGCAGCTTCCTCACGGGCTCCCTGCGCATGAGCCCGATGACTCGCTTCTCGTCATCCGAATATGCATGTGCGTTCCGGAAATAGCGCACGAACTTGGTGCTGTCGTGGTGCACTGTGATCTTATGGTTCATCGAAAGGATGAGCATATGGTAGCGCACGGTGCCAATGTTAAGGCTTGTGTCCCGTGCTATCTCATGCAGCGTAGAGCCCGGCCGCCCGGCGATCAGTTCCAGTATCCTGTTCCGGTTCTCATTCGTCTCCAGTTGAGACCTCGCCCTGGACACCGTGCCAAGCGCGAAGACGCGGATGAGCAGGTACGCCACTGCTGCAATGAGGCCTGCGGCGACGTCAGCCCCGACGGCTGAAAACTTGCCGTCATGCGTCATGTAGATAACCGTCCCGTTCTTTTCGGCGAGCCCGGTGATATACGAGTCGGTCTGCCTGCTCCAGAGGAGACGCCCGTCTTTGTCCAGGACAAACAGGCCACCCGTATAGGTGATGTTCGCCCTGTCGAAGAATGGCGGGAACTCGCAGTTATACGCCCAGTAGTACACATACAGGACGTCCTTGCCATGATACATGGTAATCCATGACAGGCCTTGGATATCTGTCGTGCCCTCCTGCAGGCCTTGTTTCGTGTACCATGCCGCAGGCGTCAGCTTGTTTACCTCCATGGCGTACGTGGCATTATTCGGCATTAGGTTCCAGACGTTCGACTCGTTCAGGATGGCCGTACGGGCTCCGCTGGCCGGTAATGTGAAGTTCCAGATCAGCTGCTGCGTTCGCAGGTCCCGCGCGGCAATCGATGCCGGGGGGAACGTGTCGGGCGATGTCCCGCCTGTCTCTGCATTGCCTTTGATCTCATAGGTGACGCCGTCGACGATACCGGATGGCAGGCTGCGGAGGCCCGGGCCTTCGAGTACGATATTCTCGCTGCCATCGGGCCCAATCGCCGTCACGTAATTGTTCAGGGTATCTTTACTGCTATTGTGGATGTAGTGGTAGCTGCCGTCTATCTCCCGGATGTAGTCGTCGCTGTTATCGGTATTGTAATTGAAGTGGTCGATATAGATATTACCATATGCGTCCGGCACATAGCCACTGGCAGCGCTCACGGACTGGTCGTCGTAGTGCTTAGCCCATTTTAGTGTCCCGTTTGCATCCAGTGCGGCCAGCCCGTAGTTAAGCCACAGGTACAGTGTTCCGTTCTGATAGAACGGGTCCTTTGCGAGATCGTTCATCGGCGAGCCATCCACGGAGTCAGGCAGATCGAGCCGCCAGATCAACGTGCCGTTCGGGAAATACGCCTCCAGGGGCGAGCCCGTTATGCCACCCCTGAGGACATAGAGCCTGCCCGCGCTGTCGACGCTCGGTATGTAGCCGATGTCCTCAAGTTTCCACAGGACGTCGCCTTCTTTATCGAGCGCCGTTACGTTGCCGGCGTTGTAGATGTAAACGTTCCCGCCGCCGGCCATGACTGTCGAACGCGGAAAGCTAACGAGCGACCTGGTCCAGAGCAGCTCGCCATTGTCCGATATTGCCATCAGCTCAAACTGGAAACCCGATATGTCTGCGGACCCCGGGGCGACGAGCAGGTAGCTCCGGCCGCTGTCCGAAGCACCTCCCGCCACATTCCACCGGTCGAACGAGGACATGATGGTCGACGGATCATGCGGAGTAACGCTCCACATGATGCCCTGCGGGCCGAGGCAGTAGATCGTCTTTCCTCCGGCCGCATACAGGTAGTTGTCGTCGGTTACGAACTGTTGTGCGTACGAGGTGCCGCCGGATAGCGCATTCAAGGTCAGTGTCCAGTTGCCCCTCATGGACGTGCCGCTATTACCGATGACAGCCGTCGTCAGCACAACGGCGAAAAAGATCAGCAGCGCGACCAGCAGGACCATGAACACGTTCCCTTTTTCCATAATTATACCAGTCGAAATTGCTGCGGGCGCTTAAATATAGGTTCTGTCAGGATCGGATAATCCGGTTGGCCGGAAGTCGTGCAGAGATATGCGATATCGGCTATCTCGAAGCTTCCGCCAGGGGCATTTCCTGCACGGGCTGCCTGCCGGAATAGTCGATGCTGCTGCCGGATAAAAAGCCGGATATGGCCGGATTGAACCTTTCTTCGATACAATAGGCATGCTTTCCGTTTTCCGATCTCTTTTTGGCCACTATGCCCTTGCGGTTAAGCTCGATCATGTACCGGCTGACCGCGCTCTCTGCCAGCCCCGTTTCAGCGGCGATTTCGGCATTTGACAGTCCCGGCTGCAACGAAAGGATGTTTAACAGCTCTCTGATCTGCCCTTTCCGCATCAGAGGCATCAGCAGCTTTTCCTCCTCGGAGTACAGCCGGCTGCATGCGAAGTATCCCGCGGATTTCCGGCCGTTCCCGGCCAGGGATATCCTGTGGTTGATCGAAAGGATAAGCAGATGGTACCTGACAGTCCCGACATTCATCCCGAGCGCCCTCGTGATCTCGTACAGGGAAGCGCCCGGGTTTTCGGCCACGAACGTCAGCACTGTATTCCGGTTCGCGTTCTTATCCAGCCGGGACCGGGCGCGGGAGACGGCGCCGATCAGGAAGAACCGGAAGAACATGTATATGGCGGCCGCGGTGAAGCCCGCAGCGATATCGGCGCCCGTCGCTCCGAAACTGCCGCCATTGACCTGGTAGTAAACCGTTCCGTTCCTTGCGGTCATGGACGTAATATACGAGTCCGTATCCTTATACCATAGCAGCTTTCCATTCCCGTCGATGGCATAGAGGCCGCCCCAGTAGGTGCAGTTCGACATGCCATAGAACCCGGGATTTTCATAGCAGTAGGCCCAGTAGCCGAAATAGGTCGTGGAGCCGCTGATCGCCAGATCCGTAGATAGCTGGTCCTTCGGGCTATGTGAGCCGTAGGGGAGTCCTTTCGATTCATACCATACCCAGGGCGCGATCCAGTTGGTGTGCTCGACCTCCGACGCGTCCCGGGCAAGGAGGATATCACGGACATTCGAGCTGTTAAGGATCGTGTTGTGGACAACAAAAGGCGTTATCGTATAGCTCCAGAGCAGGTTGCCAGTCGCCAGATTACTCGCCTTTATGGTGAAATTGTCCGGCTTTGCCACGTTGTTTTTTTGCCACGGCCAATACTCGGTGACGTAATAGCCGATACCATCTACGAATGCCCGCAGGCTGTAATTGGCAGGCGTAATGCCTTTGAGCGTCGAGATCGATTCTTTGCCGTCCGACGTTATCACTGCCGATTTTTCCAGGTTATTCTGATAATCGCTGTAGCACAGGTACATTCGCTCGTCGCTGTCGAAACCGGTCAGGCCGGTCCACGGCGGGATAGCAATATTCCAGAGGAGGCTGCCATTCTCACCGACGACGATCAGATCGCTGACCCCGAAGACATAAACGGCGTCGTCGTGGCAGACGATCTGCCGGACGAAGGGAGAGTCTGACGAAAACCTGGTGCGGTCGATGCCCATCTCCTCGAAGCTATGGCTCCAGCGCAACGATCCGTCTGGATAGTACGCGTAAAGCGCCATTGATGATAACGTCCGTGACTGGTCATCTCCATACACGCTGCTTTCGTCTACCAGGTATAGCATGCCGTCCGAATCTGTTGCGAACTGGTCATACACGTCTTCCCTTTGCCACAGCAACGTGCCTCGCAGGTCATATGCCGATATTGTTCTATTGTAGTCCCATGTATCGTTCCACGTATCTTTTACCCATGCAGGTATGGAGTAATAGTACAGGTAAATGCGCTCTCCCGCTAACGCCATCTGCATGTTCGTGATCCCGTCAACCGGCGTTTCCCACAGCAATTCGCCGCTATCCGTTACAGCCAGAAGCAGGTTTCTTTCGATGTCGCTAACCGCCGGCATAGGCCCGACGACCGCATATAGCGTATTGCCCCGGCAGTCCGCTTTATAAAGAAAGAGATCGGATAGATTGCCGAACCAGTCGTTGCGGACCGAAAGCACCCACTTGGTCTTACCATCGACGCCAATAGCATGGATGCCGGTTCCCGAGACTGTATAGACAGTCCTATCGGGAGCGACGTATATGCCGTTGTGGAAATTCGCACTGCCATTCCCCAGTGATATTGACCAGTTGCCTTGCGGTACCTGCTCTTTGCCCGTAATCCCGAGGTACAGCATGACAGAGAGAAATATCAGCATTGCGACCATCAGGCCCATGAATATTTTGTCTCTCTGCACCGTGCCACCGATCGTTTCATCAGCAGACGGTTAAATATAGGTTCTGTCTGTATCTGTATATTTTTTGTTCATCGTTTCATTGGCTCAATCGTCGGGCCCCGCGGCAAAAGCGGCCGTTCTGCATGACGATGCGGGCTTGATGGTACCGCTGATGTCTCCCGGCATGCCGACGTTCGCGATCGCTTCTCGGTACCGGTCATCCAGCACGTAGCTCAGCCTGCCGTTATCGGTTCGTTTCTTGTCCACAACGCCCCTGTCGGCCAGCTCTCGCATGTATCGGCTTACAGCGCTGTCGTGCATGCCGGTCGCCCGTGAAATGTCGACATTCTGTACCCCCGGGCTCGACGCCAGAATATATAGCAGTTTACTCATGTGCTCTCTTCGTAACAGGGACAGGATGAGCATATCCTCATCGGAATATTCGCCCCTGTTGACGAAGTATCTCACATGTTTCCCGCGATCTTCACAGGCCTTGATGCGATGATTAACCGACAGGATCAGCAGGTGATACCTGACGGTCCCGATGTTCATCCCCCGACCCTTTGCGATGTCATACAACGTGGAACCGGGATTGCGAAGGATAAAGTCCAGTACTGACATCCGGTTGGCATTCTTGTCCAGCCGTGTCCTGGCCCGCGAAACCGCTCCTAGCAGGAAGAACCGGAAGAACAGGTATGCTGCGGCCAGCACGAAGCCTGCCGCCACGTCCATGCTGGCGGCGGAGAACCGGCCGTTGATCGTCCTGTAGTAGACGGTGCCGTTCTTCACTGTCATGGAAGATACGTAGGAGTCCGTCGGCCTGCTCCATATCAGGTTGCCACGGCCATCCAGCGCGCATATGCCGCCCCCGTATGTGTACGTCGTCTGGTCGAACCGCGCGGGGTATACATAGTTGTACGCCCAGTAGCTAACGTATACGACATTGCCGCAGGCCAGTACCCGGATAGTCGATCGGTTCTTCAGGCCCGGCGTCTCCGGGTCGAACCGGCCGTAGTTGTAGACCAGAGTTACGTTATTGTCCTTGCTGACCCAGTATTGGTCCATGAAATCGGACATGATGCCATCGAAGCCCGATGCGTTCATTATGGCGGTCATCGGATCAATTTTGATCCTGTTTGTCCAGAGCACTCGCTCGTCGAAGAGATCGTAGGCGTACAACTCGTATGTGACCAGGTCATCCTGCGTCCGGTCCGGCTTTACCGGATCCGCTTTCGCGAAGTATGCGACTCCGCCCGAAAGAGCACGATATTCGCCCATGGCAGCTACCAGTGTCCAGCCATCAAGCTTCTTCTCGCTGCCGTCCGGGCTTATAATCTCGATGTCCGGATAACTATTTCTATTGACTGTGTCGGACCGGTTCCAGGAGATGAAATAGGTACGGCCGGCTATGTCGCTGCCAGACCACTCCATGCCTTTGCTCACGTTCCGGTGCTGTAAAGGCCTGCCGTCGGAGTCAATGACTGTCAGGGCGTTTCCGTCTGTTATGAGGAGGGTACCATCGGTCACCCAGAAGCGGCCCCATGAAGAATCCCAGTAATTGATCCCGTAATCGGAGAACGGGTGAACCCAGCGCAGTGTGCCGTCATGGTCATATGACCTGAGGTCTTCGTAGAACTGGCCATCCCGGTACTCTTCATGCCCGATGTAAACGTTGCCCTTCGCGTCAATGGCGTGCCAGTATCGCGTCTTTTCTTTCCAGAGCACGCTCCCGTTGTCGCAATCGTATGCGGTGACGTAGCTGTTGGCGTACCGGTACAGGCGATCTCCGGCAACGGTGAAGTCCATCGATCCCATGTCTTCCAGTGGCAGTCTCCAGATGACGCTGCCGTCGGTACGTAAGGCCAACAATTCCGTTCCCCATGTATTACCGCCGTCACGGCGGGAGACGGACAGGAAGACGCGATCGCATCCATTCGAATCGCCGTACGTGATCACCGGCATGTAGTTTACCGCCAGTTGCCACCGGATCGTCCCGTCGGTGGCGATTGCTTCGATAGTGTTGCCCGACGTCGTGTAGAGCGTCCCGTCGTCGCCGACGTACATGCCGGACCACGGCGCGCTGTCGTTTACCGAAAACGTCCAGAGATCAGACGATTCTGTGCCGCCGCTACCCGCAATCGCCATGTACAGCGTCACCGAGAGGAATATCATGATCGCGATCATGACTCCCATGAACAGGTCGCTTCTCTCCATTACGCCACCATAATGACCGATCGTCGGAGATTAAATATAGGTTCTCTCAGAAACTGTTAAGTTTACCGGTCCTTATTTGCTGCCTGCGGATGCGGTAATATACGTATGATTATAAGTACTGCAGCCTTCCCCATAGGTTAAGGAACATGTGCCTGTCACTATCGGCATATACCTTTCCACGATAAAATAGTTCAGCTTCCCGCTGTCCGACTTTCGCTTTATGACGATGCCCTTCCCGCACAGCTCGGCCAGGTACCGGCTGACAGAACTCTCCGGGAGTCGCATTTCTGTCGCAATGTCCGTGTTGGCCAGCCCCGGCCGCCCGGAGAGGATGGCCAGCAGCTTCCTGATCTGCTCGCGCCTCACCAGCGACATAATTAGTCTCTCTTCGGCCGAATAGCGTCTGCCGTTGACGAAGTATCCCACGGACTTCGGCCCGTGCTTATCCGATATGACCTTGTGGTTGACGGAAAGGACGAGCAGGTGGTACCTGACCGTACCTAAATTTATCTTCAGCTCTTTAGCGATCTCGTACAGAGTAGCCCCGGGGTTCGCGGCAATGAAATCGATAATTGCGTTCCTGTTCTCGTTCTTATCCAGCCGGGACCGGGCCCGGGAGACGGCGCCGAGCAGGAAGAAGCGGAAAAAGAGATAAACGGCTGCGGCCGCGAAGCCGGCGGCAAGACCCGCGGATGCCGAAGAAAACTTACCGTCCCCGGTCCGGTAGAAGACCGTGCCGTTCTTCTCGGTCATCGATGTGACATAGGTGTCAGTCTGGCGGCTCCAGAGTGTCCTGCCGTCACTGGCATTGAAGGCATATATGCCGCCGGCGTATGCACATATTGACTTATTGTAGATACCCGGGTACTCGAAGTTGTATGCCCAGGTATTGGCCAGCACGATACCCTTGCCCGCCGTTATCCAGATAGACGAACGATTGATGATTCGGGGCGTCTGGTCATTCGTATCGACCATCGCCGACTGGATGCTCCGCTCTTTCCCGAAGGTGTAATCGTAGTCGTACCAGTCCACGACGAACTGGTCGCCTATGCTGTCGTTGCGGCCGAAAAACGGTGCCATTCCCGGGTTGGAATTGTTCAGGATCTACCCGATGTTCGATCTGTCCACCGTCACGGTCCTGGATCGAACCCATCTCTGGCCTGCCACAATACTTTTCCCGTGACCAGATCGTAGCTCGATATCACGTATGTATCGATATCCTGCAGAGTCCTGTTTCCGGGATGTGGCTCGACCATGAAATAGTAGGCCGTCCCGTTCGATATCGCAAGCAATGTGCCCAGACGCTCGGCGAGCTCCGGGCCTCCGACCATCGTCTTATTGCCGTCCGGGCCCAGTACGACAATATACGGGCTGATCCAGGAATTCGGTGGCACCTCACCGTACCTGATGCAGAAATATATGCGGCCGTCAGAGTCCGCGGCATATACGCCGTTCCACTCGCCGACGTCCGTCTTCCACTTGAAGTTCCCGCTGTCATCCAGGGCTATGATACCATTGTAATAGGGCAGGTATAACGTTTCGTTCAGGAACATGAGCGAAGACCCGTAGGCCAGCCTGTCGATTCCGTATTCCGACAGCAAATGGCTCCATCTCCTGGTGCCGTCCGGGCCGAAGGCTACGACTTCCAGCGGTCCGGTGACCAGCCTGTTGTCCCCGGGGTCTTTGATGAGGTAAATGCCGCCGTCCTGATCCGCGACCGGACTATCCACGTTGCCGATGCTCCAGCGCAGAGTGCCATTACTTGTGTCGAACACCGACATGTTGTAATTATGGAACGCGACCAGCAAGCCGTCCACTGTGGCCAGGCTTCCTCCTTTCAGGAACTCGGCGTCCCTGCTCCAGACGACACTGCCTTCGGGCGATATGGCCAGCAGCTTCCCGTCTGCCGCCAGCGTGTTCTTTCGGTCTGAGGGGATCACCATCATGAAAGAGTAGCCGTTATCAAAGGCAGCAGCCTGTATCCTGAGATTCTTATAGTTATAATCATACCAGCTTGCGAAACCCGGGTCCAGGCTCCATCTCGTGTTGCCATCTGCCGATAATGCATAGATCGTATGGCCCGCCGTCGTGTAAAACGTGCCGTCGTCGTCGACAAACATGTTGTTCTCCCGGAGGCTGTCGTTCGCAGAGAACGACCACTGCTCGCCGGAAGCGGGGCGGTTTCCTGTAACCCCGAACAGTAAGACTACTCCGAGAAAGATGAGGAGCGCAATCATCACTGTCATGAACAATCTGTCTTTCTCCATCGAATCACCCGTCATGCCATCGGCAGGAGCTTAAATATAGATTCTCTCACCAATTGATAATTTTTCTGTCGCCGGATTATCGTCTGTCTTGAAAGGTTTTAAATGCCGGAATGCAAGGATCGGTCATAACACGTGGCAAGCCCGGCCATTTCCGCGTGCGCGCGCGAGGCTGCCCGCTACCGATGATAGGCCGAAACCTTTCAGGAACGACTATAAAATCCGATTGTATAAGCCGATGAATGATGGCCGGAAAAAATGAATAAAGGAACCCTGTCGGGTTCCCTGCTTTATATCGGCTTACAATTTCTTGAACCCGAAGGATTCCATGCATACGTCGGCATTGATCTTGCCTGCGACGTATGTCTCTCCGGCAGCGATGTCGTTGACGACGATTTCCGCAGGCGCGAAGATCGAGGGGTCCAGCTTGTAGAAGTCGAACTTGGCCTCTTTGAACACAGTGTAGAACGGCCTGCCGTAGTCCTTGGAAGTGGACGACGGGATCTTAGCGACGTAGTCCTTGATGCCGCCGCCGTTGACGTTGAGCGTGACACTGCCGTGGTAGATCGAGGCGTCGTTGGTCGTGCCCATTGCCATTGCCGGGTCTTTCTTGACCGGCGGGATGGGGGCGCTGCCGAAGGCGCTGACGATGTGCCTGGTGTCGAAGCCGAGCTCTGCCAGCTTGTAGATGGCCATCTCGACGACGCGGCCCGCGATCTGGATGGAGCCCACGGGACTGTTGGTCGGGGCGACGAGCGCGACTACGCTCGATGCGTCCACGCCGCACTCGCTGGCGATGTAGTCCATGACCTTCTCGTTGGGGAGCTTGTCCGTCTCTAAGACGATGACGGCAAAGTCATAGTCGTCCTCGTACTCGATGACCTCGTAGGTGTGCTTCGGCTTGAGCGCAAGCGCCCTTGCGGGGCCGGAGCCCATGGCGAAATAGCCGTCCTGCGCAATCCTCCAGCCAGCCTTCTGGGCCGCCAGACAGGCGATGGACGGGTAGTCCGTAGAGACCTCGATGAACGGGTATGTGACCTCGTGCTTCAGCTTCTTGTGCGTGATGTTCGTGCTTGCCAGACCGCCCATGCAGATCTGGGTCAGGAGCAGTCCCGCCTCGTAACCGGCCTTCGCCTTTACGCCGCAGTCTATGACGACAGAGTCGTTGGCAAGGGTCTGGGGCTCGACCTTGTAGTCCTCTGCCATGTCGAGCATGTCCTCGACGATATAATAAGCAAGTTCGTTAACGCTTATCAAAGATATCACCAAGATGTAATAGCAGACCTTGGCTTTTAATTTTTCGGAGCACGAAGGCACGAAGGGGACGAAGGCACAAAGACAAGTTCGGCTAACCCCTTATCACTTACGTTGTGCCTTCGTCCCCTTCGTGCCTTCGTGATACCCGAAACTATTAAAGTAAAGGACTGTCATCTGATAGAGTAACATTCGAGTGTAACCCAGGTCGATCATGATGATTTTACCCGATGTGCAGGCCACGCGTTCGGAGGTCGCCATTAACCTCTCCCGCGTCGGCGTCACCAACGTGAAGAAGCTATAAAAGTAGCCCGGCCCAACAAGAGGCCCATCATCCTCATCTCGACGTTCAACATGTACGTCGATCTGCCCTCCGATCGCAGGGGGGCCAATCTCTCCCGGAACTTCGAGGTCATCGACGAAGTCCTCGAAGAGATGGTCAAGTCCCCGGTCTACGAGATCGAGGACCTGTGCGGCGAGGTCGCCCGTCGCCTGCTGAACCGGCACGAGTACGCGACGCGCTCCGAGGTACACATGGACAGCGAGCTGATCGTCCGGCGGAAGACCCCGGAGACTGAGCTGTCGTCCCAGAAGGTCGTCAAGGTCTTTGCCAAAGCCGTGGCCATGAGAGGGGCGGAAATCGACGTCCGCAAAGTCATCGGCGCAGAGGTCATCGGGATAACCGCCTGCCCGTGCGCACAGGAGATAATGCGTGCGTCGGCAGATGAAGAGCTGCGCAGGCTGGAAGTTCCCCCGGAAAAGATCGAGGCGTTCCTGAACAAGATACCCATGGCGACGCACAACCAGCGCGGCCGGGGCATCGTGTCGGTAGAGACGGCAGGCAAAAACAACGTATCGCTGAACACGATCATCGACATCATCGAGCATTCCATGAGCACCATGAGCTACGAGCTGCTGAAGCGCGGCGACGAGCATAAGGTGGTCTTGAATGCGCACAAGAATCCCAAGTTCGTAGAGGACTGCGTCCGGGACATGGCGAAGCGCGTAGTCACGGAGTTCACGGCACTTCCCGACGATGCGATCATCAAGATCAAGCAGATCAACGAGGAAAGCATCCATCAGCACAACGCGTTCGCTGAGCTGTCAACCACCATGGGCAAACTACGCACCGAGTTAAAATAAGCATTGGACACTAAGGGCACGGAGGGCACAAAGGGCACTAAGTGGGCATAGGTGCCATATTGCTGCCGGCTTGTATCCTTCGTGCCCTCTGTGCCCTTAGTGCCCTTAGTGTCCAATGCATAGGAATAAACCTAAATAATACCTCGTACTATTTTTCTTTATGCAAAAACCGCTCGCTTTAATAGCGGTAGTACTATTTGCCGTCATCCTGGCTGCGGAGCCAGCAATCGGTGCCATTGAGCGTGACGAGTTCACCATTCCTCTGGATAGAAACGTAAACCTCAGCACGAACCTGACGATCCATCTCATGCAGGTCACCATATCCAACGTGACTTATGGTGGGGCATATTCCCCGGACCCTGTCAACTCGATCTGGCCGATTCTCATGTTCCAGTACGAGAACTATGGCACTCAGCAGGTCGCCGGCCGTCTCCAGGTGCAGTTCATCGACAACGCGAGCAGCGTGTATGACAAATCGGACGTCTACGTGGGAGGGCCCATTTACCCGAACCAGAAGTCTCCCCCGCAGACCATGGAAATTGCCATGCCGAAAGGCCGGGTTCTTACTAAAGTGGTCGTCATAGACGAGTGGACTAAGAACCAGACCGTGATACCTATTGTTTATCCCGGCTCGTCGCTATCGCCGACCCCGACTCCGGCGCCCCAGATGCTTGTCGTGGACGACAGCCTGCGTAACCTGCTGATAATCCCGATCATCCTGGTCGTCGTAGGGCTCGTAGGCTGGTACATAGCAAAGAAACGGCTCTTCTGAAAATATTTTTTAGGGCAACAGTACCATGCTGTGTTGACAGATCGTGTGAATAACCCTAAATATTAGCACAATGTTCTTTCCACCATGCGAAAGCCGATTGCCTTTATCATTGCATTCCTGCTGGTCGCTCCGATCATCGTCGCTATCGTTGCCGGCCAGGCGTCTGCGAAAGACCTCGTTACCATCCCGCTGAACGAGTCCATCCAGATCAGTTCCAATCTGAAAGCGAACCTTCTCCAGATCACGATATCAGACATCACCGAAGGCGGCTCTTACGCAGAGGACCCGAGCAAGGTCATCTTTCCTATACTATGGTATAATTACCAGAATGTCGGCAGTGTCCCGGAGTCCGGACACCTTCATGTCAAGTTCATCGACGACCAGGGCCAGGTGTACGAGGGTCGAGACGAAGGTACCCTTGAGCCGATACAGCCTGGTAAGACCTCAGCATACCGGCCTATCGAGATCAATATACCGAAGGATCGACGGTTAACCGACCTGGTCATCGTTATGGGATTCAGCCAGCAGACCATTCACCTTGACTACCCTGGATCGCCCACGCTCACCAGCACGCCTGCGCCATCCGGGGGGCCGGGCCAGCCAGGGCCCCGGAGGGCTTTGTCCGGGGGCGCTATTGCTCCCGCTGACCCTTATCGGTGCGGCATGGGCGGGTGTCCGGCTGGCCCGGAAATAGCGGCGACGGGCAGGCTTATATACGGGTCTGCCCCCATTATTCTTTGAGCTGACATGGAGCCGTTATACATCATTCTCATCGCGATTGCCCTGATCATAGTGCTCCTGGCCATTTTTACCGGCGTTACCTATCTGTTCCTGAGCGTATTCCGGCGGCCCGCGGGTGCGAAGGCGTTCAAGCAGTTGAGCGGGAAACGGAAATAAGCCATGGCTGCTATCCACTATTCCTCAGAGCTGCAGAAGCTGATGGCAAAGCGCCCGGCGCTGAAGCCCCGCATCGAGCAGACGGTCAACGGCTTTTTCCCGGAGATCGACGAAGCCCGGTTCGGCCGGGCGTCGCGCAACGCTTACTATGACTTTCGCAGCGGCACTGTCCGGGTGAACAGCGGGAGCAGCGTCTATGTGATCGGCCATGAGTTGGTCCACTTCATGCAGGACCCCGGGCATTTCCACGGCAGCGTCACTTACCCGTCGGGTGAGCGGTCGTGCGATCTCTTCCTGTTCGCCCGTAATCCCGCGCTGGTCGCCGACATCTGGGACGGCGACGCCAGCTATCTTCTCCGGGGCAATACGGCTCGTATGCTGATGGCGCGTTTCAGCAGGGCAGACGGGCGGCGCATGGTCCATGAGGTATGCGCAGAAGCCGTCCGTTTGCGCACGGCCGGCGAGCGTGACTACATCAGGTGGGCAGAGAGCGAGATCGATGCCCGGATACGGGCTTGATACGATATCCTTAAATACCGGCTGCGCCAATGAAAATCCCGAAAACGGGGCAACGGCATGAACTTTTTCATCACCCTGACCACGGCCTGCGATCTGGAGTGCAGGTACTGCTACGGCGAGTGCTGCGACGACTTCGACAGCTATGACGACGGCTTCTCATACGACTATTTCCTGCCCCGGGTCATCGAGTACCGCACGGAGACGCTAAAAGCGTTCCTCGTCCGGGACGCCGATGCCACGGTCATTTTTTACGGCGGCGAGCCGCTGCTGGAGATGCGCAAGATGCAGGAGCTGATGGATTCGCTCCCCTCGAAGCGGTTTTTGCTCCATACGAACGGCACCATTGCTGGATCGGGTGCCCCTGGAATACCTGGCAGCGCTGCACACTATTTCCCTCTCCATCGACGGCGACCGCGAGACTACCGACTATTACCGGGGCGAAGGCGTCTACGACAGGATAACTGCCAACGCCCGCAAAGCGCGGAAGAACGGGTTCGACGGGGAGATTATAGCCCGTATGACTGTCACGGAGGACACGGACATCTACAGGCAGGTCACTTACCTGCTTGACAACCTGGACTTTCCTTTCGACAGCGTGCACTGGCAGGCCAACGCGCTTTTCTGGCGCAATGACCGCAGCCGCAGGCACTTCTGACAATGGGCCCGGAAAGCTATAACCCTGGCATCAGCCGCCTTGTCTGCCTGTGGGTACAGACCATGCGCGAAGAGGGTAGAGTGCTCATGATGTACCCCCTCGTGGACGTCATGCAGTCGCTGCTCAAGGGCGAAAAGACCTTGCTGCGCTGCGGTGCCGGTGGCTGAGAGCAACGTGCAGACAGATGGCAAGGTTTCGCCCTGCCCGGTCATGTCCGGCATGAAGGACTTTTACGCAGGCGATATC